>NZ_JBALEJ010000037.1:0-11005 GCF_036917975.1 Nostoc sp. | reverse complement strand
GCTTATGTTGCTTTTGAGGGTGAAGAACATGGTTTCCGCAAAGCCGCAAACATCAAGCGTTCTTTGTCAGCAGAACTTTACTTTTATTCACGAATTTTCAATTTTGAAATTGCCCAACCAGTTGAGCCTGTAGTCATTGAAAACTTTTAGCGAAGTAGCTGTAATCAACTGCGGACACTAGTAGTTCGCTTTCGTGACTTGGCGGGGTAAAGGGGAAGGGGGAAGGGGTAAAGGGTTTAAATCCCTTACCCTTTTCCCTTCCCAAGGTTGAGAAATGTACCAGCACTGTTCTAAGTTTTGGACAAGATTAGTCACACTTTTGCTCCTTTCAAAATACTTTGTGCCGACATGAATAGTTGAATTGCAAAACTGGGAGGCACAGAATAGCCGATAATTGACCCCGCCGTAGCAGTTTCTTTCGGCAACTCATACCAACCGGGAAACCCTTGCAAGATTGCAGCCCCCTTAATAGACAAAGACTTGACTGTACCATCAGGCAACCAGATATCAGCGAACTTACTACGGTTGCAGCCTTTGTGATCTGTGAAATGGGATCGCAGAATGGTGTTACAAGGTAAATGCCCAGGCTTATACTTCATTCCGTTGCGCCCCCCAACTCTCTGTATTAGCCTAGAGTGGTAAAACTTGCTAGAGTAGATTTTTCATGATTGAAATAAGCGTAAATAGGTAAACCAAAATTTTCAATAATAACGAATTTACTACGTTTAAGTTTTTGCTCTAGCTAGTTTTGCCACGCTAGGTATTAGCAGTGGTGCTGGTTCATTAGTTGCCAGAAATTGTTCTACCGCTTGCCGTTGTTTAGGTAGCAGATGTGAATCAGGCATTGTGGGGATTAGATGCGCGATACCTTCGGCACACTTCGTGAACGCCTCGTACCAACCACAAGATGTAGCTCCCGAAGGTAAGGCAACGCGACAACCCCTAGTGGCAACCAGAACTAACCGCCGCCGCGCCTGGGGTAGCCCAAAGCCAGCCATGTTGACCACGCTGTAATTGACCGAGTACCCCTCAAGTTCCAAAGCTGACAGGATGATGGCAAAACTCTGACTGTTCTGATAGCGTGGGACATTTTCGAGAGTGAACACCCGTGGCTGCAACTGTTGGATGGCTTCAGCTACTGCGATCGCGAAGCGCCGACCTGTCGGTTCGCTGCACTCAGATCATCAGCCGTTTCCTCACCCTTACCCGCTTTGGCTGTGTGGGCAAGGCTTGCGTTGGCACACACCGGAGAGGCGTGGAGGTAATCGGGGCTCAGGGGAAAACCTATGAATCCTAACTGCGCTACTTCTTGGACTGTTAGCTGGATGACTTTGCAGCCATATTCATGAAAGTTGCGGTGATGGGTTTTGGCGTTCACGAAGTGTGCCGAAGATATCGCCCTGCTCAAGTCTGGTTTACTTGGGTCAAATTCCACTGCAATGACTGGGCGAATACCAGCTTGGGTAGAGTCGATGCCCGGTATTATCCGGGGCACCTCTCTGTTAAATCTGGGCGTGCGACTTTCACCGCACCCAGCTTCCGATGTTCTCAGCTTGCGCTTTTGCTCATTGTGATTTGAACGATATTTTTGCCAAACGGTCACGAAATGCTTCAAAACTCATTAGGACAAGATATACTTCATACTTGAGTTGTGAGTTGTAAGAATGATAATCGTATAGTTGGGGGGAGACAGGGGTGAGCTTTGCTCACCCCTGTCTCATTAATAAATAGAATGGGAAGAAGCTGCCGTCGGCAGCTTCTTCCCCCCACCCGTATGATTATCATTCTTATATCGTTGACTGTGATTCATGCCCAACAGTGTCTCGCTTGGGTTTGCGTTGTCCAACCCGTGTGCCTGACTTTTTCTCACGGCTCTTATCTGTTTGCTGTTGCGTGTCCTGGGTTATCGCCTGAAGGTCAGTACTAGAATTACTAAGTGGCGTTTCAGTAATTTCAAGCGTTTGAGTAGATGTAGTTTTCTTGCGAGTCTGCTTTTTCTTTGGGGCTGGCTCTACGGGGATCTCGTTTGCTGTTGTGGTCGTGAATTCTTGTGGTGCAGGTACGTTTGGCTTTTTCCGAGTCCGCTTTGTTTTAGGTGGTGACTCTGTTTTCGATGAAGTGATTTCACTACCGACCAACGGAGTTTCAGGAGGGACTGCATTAGTCGGTACATCGGTTGAAACCATCCCTATTTGTAGCAAATGCCATAAGTGTTCGCGGCGGCTCTCCATATAGCTAAGTTTTTGCTCGCCCTCAGTTGCTTCTATTGCCATGCGTTCGCACTGCGCTAGCGTTAGGGTATGCTCGTGTAATTGTTTTAAAGTTAGAGCTTCGTTCCCATCATCTAATGCCGCCGCCACAGTTCGGATGAGCCAGTCTTTTAGGACTCCAAGACAGCCAATAGAATGCTCATAGAAGTAAAGCCAATGCTGCATTAATTCAGGAATATTAGTATCAAGAGGTACTTGCTTGAGGAGTGCCAATAACGCTGCCTGAAAATCCAAACGGTCTTGTTCATTTTGGTACAAATAACGCGGAAAGTGGATATCTAGACCGCGCCGGGATGCTTGACCACTTAAATTCCGAAAATTTAACAGTTCGTAAGTACCAATCAGGATGTGTAAAACACCCGTAATATTCGTCATGGATTTAATCCAGTCCAACTGGTCTAAAAGCTTGCCAGCATTACTTCCAGTCCCAATCTTCATTAAATGTTGCGCTTCATCAAGGATAACCGCACGTACACCACGTTTGGTCATCGCTTCTTCTAATGCGTGGCGCAGTTCTGGAGAATCATTAAACTGGGAAGCTTTGCTACTACGTCCACGTCCTTTTTTCTCCCATGCCTCCGACGTATCAATGTCTACAATGCTACGACGCTCGTAGAATGGCTCATTCAAAAGCTTCAGCGCAGTCCGGTAATAGTCAGTTCGATTAAACACCCCACTGTCAGGTGGACGTGTCTCTATCAGTAAAAGAGGTAATTGAGGTACATAACCGTTGCGGTAGCTTGAGTCATTTGATACAGAATTCTCACTGTGAGGAGCATTTAAACGTCGGGCAATTTGCCGTATCATCGTCGTCTTGCCCACACCGCTTGGCCCATACACCAACACATGAGCAAATCCAGCAGGTTCTCGAATCGCACGCATGAGCAGCATATCTACCCGTGCTAACTGTGGATGTAAAACTGCATACTCCTTAAATTGAGTAAGTAAGTTGATGTCATCGCTCCTGTTCCTGTTTAAATCCATCTATTTGTATTCCGCTAATATTGGCAGTGAACTTAGATCCAACGGTTCAACGTTTCGAGATGGTACGTGCTGCGATGCAACATCTGAACTTTGTTGTGCCAATACAGCAAACGTTGATTGAACTTGGTTTACTGATGGAACAGAAGAATTACTAGACGTTAAATTGTCTAGTAAGCGTTTACTTTCCAAATCACGCAATCTTTGCAACAACAAGGCTTCATGTTCTTGGACATTGGCAATGAAGTCAGCTAAATGTTTAGCGTTCAAATTTGTCGCCGTGGCGCTACGTTTGTTCAATTGCCTAATTTCTTGTGCCGCTAACAACACTTCTTTTTCAGTGCGTCCAACGAAAGTACTGTAATACTGAGAGATACATCTCACCCAACGCCCATCAACATAGGCGTAAGCAACTCCCATATCAAAAGGGTCGTAGCGTACTGGTACTAATGTTTTTTCTACATTTGGATTGCGGAAAGCATCACTCCAATAGTAGAGATAATTGACTTTAATCCCATATCCCGGCTGAACTTTCGCTTGACCTTTGGGGGTGGAAGGACGTGTTGCCATGAGGAACTCTTCGTTATAAGCAATACTTCGGTGCAACCGTTCTCCTGCAATTGACAACCCTTCGTTATAAACAACGCCTGGAGACGCACCTAATGAGTCGTGATGATTTGAGTCGTAAATGGAGTAAGCCCACTGGGTCAGGTAAGTATATAAATCTCCCAAATTCCAAACAGCTAACTGTTTTGGGTCAACAGTTTTGGTGAGTTGGCGGGGCTGTTTACTTGCTTGGGTATTACCTAGTAGGTTATAGATAAACTCAGTATTTGTCGTCCCAAATAATCGTTCAATTACCGACCCAAAACGGGGTTTGCCACCTGGTCTTGTTTTCTTGGTGCAGTGGTAACGTGCCAGCAAGGTGTCAAAGTATATACTGTGAAATTCTTTGCCACCATCTACAACCAATGTTGAGGGAAAACGACCTTGGCGCTGGACTAAAATACGTAGCCCCATCATGCAAGACCTGTAAGAAGGTGCATCGAAAGTCAGATAAACTGCTAATATTCGCCGGGAATAGGCATCAGTCAGTAATGTTAGCCAAGGTCGCCCCAGTAGCCGACCTGTAGTAAGTGATCGTAATTCAATATCAAGTTCGGTATGGTCGATATGGACTATCTCCAGGGGGCGGTTTCCGTGAGGGCGTGTATTTAAAGCTAGTTCCCAGACAAAAGGCTCTGTTGCGTATGCGGCTTTTGCTCCCTGACGCTTTAATGTCTGCTCATGGGTTGGGCGTTTTTTTAAACGCTGGTAGAAAGTCCGGTTACTAAGGGGTTGTATATTTAATGCTGTACAGGCTCTGACATACGCCCGATATACTGAAGCACCTGTTGCTTGTCTTGGTGTTTCAAAATGCTCTTTAATAAATTTATCTAATAATTCACTTGAATCTGTCGGCGATTTTGGTTGACGATTCCCTTGCTGATGTGTGCGTGGTAATAACCCGACATAACCGCAACCTAAACTTGCTTCTGCTTCACGGAACTGTTGTACCCATCTACGCAAAGTACGCTCTTTGATGTCTTGATAGATATCTGTATGGCGCTGGAAATATGCTTGTACTATATTAAATTTTCGGTTCGCTTCTTTTAAGTGAATAGGAGAAGCGGCCTCCATTAAAGTACGTACTGTTTCATTTATTGTTACATCCTTTGTAACGGAGTCGTGAATTTTAATGGTGCCACTGTCGAATAACTGGAGAAAAAATGCTGTGGGCAACTGTATTGGGAAGCCTGACTCTGGTAATAGCGTGGTTGTTGTCTCACCATAGTTAACTAAAGTCCATAGCGCCGAATCCCACATTAGGAATGTGTTAGGTAGCAGTGTTGTGGGACTATTGGGAGCGTTCTTTGTAGTCACAGATACAACAGATGCTTGTGTATAAGCGTCATGAGTTTGTTGACTTACCCATAATCTCGTCCGCCAATGTTCAACTAAGGGGACAGCAGACAAATCCACGTACAGAAGCTCAGTTGCAATCATGATGTATATGTCATTGGCACATACATCATTTAATTCTTGTAGCAATGCCGCAATCGTTATTCCTGGATTTGCTTCTAGGTAAGCCAGAACTGAGTGTGTAACATCTGTTGTCAAATTTGATTTAAATCCCAGGTAATCTGACAAAAACATCAAGTTCTGGGTAAAGACGGGATTCAATTCGGCATCAGTACGGACGCAGTATTTTAGACCAAATTGTGATGCGTGTGCTTCTCCTGGTGGGCAACGCCAATGACCGGATGCTGTTTTTTGATAACGCCCAGGATATTTTTGTGCTAATTTCTCTAGTTCCTTAACTGTTTTCCACTCTTCCCAGCAAGCACCATCGTGACGTAATACAAAAAAGTCAGGGGTATGATAGTGACCGATATTACGCCCTGCTTGATTTTTATACTGGATTTTGAATGGTGGGGGCTGGTCGTAGAACTCTAAAACTTTGGGGTCGTGTTCCATCAAGTAAATCGCCCACAATTCCACTGTATGGCTCTCGAATTGAATTGTGACCCCCATTTTTGAACTAGGGTACACGCCACAAACGTTCTTGGTTCGTCCTTGTACCCGACGTGAGGGTGGGGATTTCCTTATTTGTGCAATCAAATCAATGGTGTGGGTTGCTAGTTGCTGTTGCCTACACCAATCTTCAAACTCGAATTCGTTCATTTGAGCCTCACCTCCGGGAGCGTGACCTATGTGATACAAGGACGGCTTTGTTGCTTCATTACAGTCTCCTAAAAATACTTATCAACGCAAATTGGAAAAATCTTAGTTGCATCTACTCGAAAAGTTAAAGAGAAAATCAAGCAATGAAATTAATTGCGAATTGCGAATTGCGAATTGCGAATTGTTTTGGCTGGGGGATGCCTGGGCAATATCACTGGAAGCTGGAGAACCCACGCGAGATTACACCGATTCCTTACATTGGGCGGTTGGGGATTTTTGAAGTACCCGATGATTTGGTCATGGAGGTGGCTGCATGATTAAATCAGTAATAGCTGAGTTATTTGCAATACCCGAAAAATTCTTAGAGGACGACCTTAGAGCTTCACAACTGCATAGCCAAGGATGCCTCTATCCGTATCTCGAAAAAAAAAAGCTACTTGATGGCTCAATAGTTTTTTACCCACGAGTTATAGGCCAACGTGACCCAAACAACCCGACTCAGTGGCGATGGGGTTTTAACTGGGAAGAACGAGTTGATGGATTGTGTATTGGGCGAAGTATCGGTTCAATTCCCCCTGGCGCTGTCCCAATGATTCGGACACTGCAACAACTCTTGGCAACACGAGAGAATATCATCGCCTTTATCAAAAAAGCGAAAACCAAAAAGACATCGCCAAAATTAGATATCTGCAAAAATTTTGATGACACAAAATTAAAACCAGTTCTTCCAAATGATGCAGCGATCGCCGTAGTACTATTCGGTGGTGGCGGCGGCATTGAAGCCGGGATGGTGGTGCGATTCGTTGATTAGTGAATCACGGTAATCAGTCCGTAAATAACTAATCCAGTCCGACAGCAGATTACTGTCACTAAAGGCTGAACTCTCGGTCAGATGTAGGTGAAAGCCCTGCCATTCAGACTCAGAATTGACTCCTTACCTGCCCACACCGAACAAGCTCGGTTCTTGTAGAGTGAAGCTCTTAACTGGGCGCAATCAGACGACCGTTGCGGGTTGACACTGGCGCTAATAGGGAGTTCCTACGGTGAAACAGAGCCTAGAAAAGCGACTTACCCGCAGGCAGGGCGCAACGCAAAATTCCCTGACCTCACTGGAGTTCATTCCCGCCGAACAACGCCATAGTAACGGCATGAGTCTAGGGAATCCAGCAGTCGAAGTGGCTACATCTAACGGAACAATCAATCTCTCCGAGGGAACGAATAAAAACGAGTTGTGAGTCCTGGGGCTTTCGTTCCCCAAGTAGGCTAGACGAGAAGCGGAACTCTCACAAGTCGGGTAGGACAGACCGTAATTGGTCTGAGGTGTTCAGAAAATACAAACTCCAGAAGAGAAAATGATTAGACACAGTAAACATACTAGTGAATCTTGGAGAGCCTTACCGTGGAAGAAATTCCGCCGTAACCTTTTCCGCCTTCAAAAGCGCGTATTTAAAGCGGTTCTTGTTGGAGACAAGCGGAAAGCTCGGTCACTCCAAAAGCTTATTCTAAAATCAACCTCGGCTCGATTTCTTGCAATTAGACAAGTATCTCAGCTAAATGCTGGTAAAAAGACGGCTGGTATTGATGGCAAAAAATCCCTCTCATTTGAAGAACGCTTCAACCTTGAAGAATTACTGAAAATGAATAGTGGAAATTGGAAACATCAAGGCTTACGGGAAATCCCCATCCCCAAAAAGGACGGGACTACTAGAATGCTTAAGATACCTACCATCGCGGATAGGTGCTGGCAATGCCTCGCAAAATACGCACTCGAACCAGCTTGCGCGTTGCCACTTTCCACGCCAGGAGTTATGGGTTTAGAACTGGGCGCTCTGCCCACGATGCACAAAAGTACATCTTTTTAAACCTTAGCTCCAAAGCCAACGGAATAGAGAAACGAGTAATCGAACTCGATATCGAAAAGTGCTTCGACAGGATTAATCACTCAGCAATAATGGACGAACTCATCGCCCCCAAAGGCTTAAAACTCGGTATCTTCCGATGCCTCAAAGCAGGAGTCAATCCAGGATTTCCCCAACAAGGAACACCCCAAGGGGGAGTAGTTACCCCTCCTACAATCTTGCAAACTTTCTGATTCAGACTTTGGGACATCAGAAACATCCCCGACCCGAAAAACCACATTTACCTGTTCAGTATCCACCTCAACTCGCTTTACTAACAAGCGAATAATTTCTCGTTGGCTATTCCATTCTATTGAGTCAAGGTTGTTGATGACTTTAGAGGAAAACTCCTCCAACCGACCAATAATCAGTCTTAGTTCCCGGTTTAGGGTTGCCTCATCATTAAGATTTTTCACCTGAGCTTCTAAAATTGCAACTCGTTCTTTGATTTTATGAATCCTTGGCTCAAATTCGTTTTTTTCAATAAGACCCTCAGCATAGCTATCAATCAGCCGTGCAATACCCCGGCGTAGCTTGGCAATTTGAGATTCTTTTGTCTTAATATTTTCCTGAACAGCTGAAGTCGGTTCCTGCCCTCGGCGTTGATATTCCATATAAAGACGTTGGGGATTTTTGAGCAAAGAACATACTTCTTGCCAAACAGCCGTCTCCAATGTATCAGTTCGTACTTGAGTATTGCTACATACCCGATTCCCACCAAAGCGATAAGCATCAGTACCAATACAGCGATAATAAGCATAGTCCCTCGGCTTGCTCTTGGCAGATTTATTACTGATAGCTTTACCGTAGTAAGTATAGCCACAGAGCTTGCAAGTAACTAAACCTTGCAACAAGTATCTTGCACCTCGTTGACCAATTCGAGAACGACGCTGATTTTCCTGCAATTGCTCTTGTACAGCAGCAAACAGATTTTCATCCACAATCTTTGGCACTGGTACGGAAATCCATTCTGAGACATCAACTGAGTTGCTTGAATAGTCACGTCTCGGTTGTGGAGAAGCTCCCCGAATGGGTTTTAATCTCTGCCGACGGGAGCAAACTTGGGTTTTACCAAAAGCAGCAAATCCAATATACGCTGGGTTTTTCAACATTCCCCATACTGTGGATCTATCCCATACTGCCTTTCCGGTTTGGGTCAGTTGTCCATCTGCATTTAGTCGGCGGCATACTTCCCCAATTGTGACCCTTTCTCTGCCTACCCAGTCAAATATTTGTCGAACTACTTGAGCTTGTTCGACAACCAATTCAAAGTGAGCCTGACCGCCACCATCGGCTTTGTTGACATATTTATAACCATAGGGGGCACAAGACAAGACGTTGACTGAACCAGATTTGGCTGCATGTCGCTTACCTCGCCGACTGCGTTCCATGATTTTGGCTCGTTCGTACTCGGCTACCATTCCCTGTACCTGTAACAGCAAATCATCTTCTGGCGATTGTCCCAATTCTCGATTGAGGAAGATTACTTCCACGCCACAACGGTACATTTCGTCAATTAATAGCACTTGGTAGGCATATTTGCGAGCTAATCGGTCGGGAGAGTGGACGTAAAGCCGATCTACTCCATTAGCAAAAGCCAAGTCCCTCAAACGTTCTAATGCCGGACGTACCAGCGTTGCTCCACTATACCCTGCATCGATAAAGGTCAGTTCTTCACATAGTTTTAACCCATCTGCTGCTACCCTCAAGCGAAGGGCAGCTAATTGACTAGCGACTGTCTGAGTTTCTGTTTGCTGCTCTGTAGAAACCCGAGCGTAGATAGCAGCCTGTATTTGGTTAGTGGTCATAAATTAGACCTCAAATTAAGTAAATTTTTGTGTTCTACCCTAGCGACTGAACGAGAGTTAAAGATCATCTGCTTTTACCTGAGATGAGTAGAGTTTTGACAGTAATCGGGCAATTGATTCTCGTGCTGACTTTTTTGCTGTCAGGATAGTTTTTGCGTTTTTGAGTGCAAGGGCTAGATCAGGAAAAAAGTCGTGAGTAGTCTGATTAATCTCTAGAAAACTTGATTCTGTGACAATATCGAAATTCGGCAATCTTGATTCTGTATCATTTTCAAATTCAGCCGATAAATCTTGCTGTTTCTGTAGCTGGGATAAGGATTCTCCTGAACTAGATGTTGATTCTGTGACAGTATCATCAACCAAAGATTTAGAATTTGTGTCAATATCAAATTGCAACCCTGACTGGTGGACAAATTTGCGATCGCCTAAACTACTAACTAGTTTTGATTTTGTAACTAAATCCTTTTCTCGGGGAATAGATTCTGTGTCATTATCAATCTTCTCACCCTTATCGAGGCGACGAGCTATTTCTACAAGTTGAGAGGCAAATTCTTTCGGGATTCTGATTGTACAAGTATCTTTGTGGTTCCAGCCTGATTTTCTACCTGCATTCTCCCGATATCCGCCTCTAGGTGAACTAGAGTTGTCAGGTCGCTTCTTTTTTTTCATTAGTTTCAGCTCCTTCCTGATTCTGTCACAAAATCACCCACTATCAAAATTTAAGGAGTTGAAATAATCGATTTCTTCTATCTTTTCTTTTATTAGCTCATTTTGTAATCCGGGATTTTGACTGGATTTTCGTGTTGAAAGGCGAAGTTCAGGAATTACTTGTTCATAGGCACAAGCCATGCACTCATCCGATATCCGGCTGGCTTCAAAACTAACTTGCACCTTGAGAATCCGACTTTTTTTCGGCTTTTGACTACTCATGGTTTCTTTCCTCCAATAGATAGCCCTGTAATGCCATCATCGGAGACTATATGAGTATTTATTGGTGCCCCTGCAAAACCTTTACCATAGCCTGGACGCAGTTGTTTTCGAGGAATAGCGACCGAGAACTCTATAGAAGTTTTTGCAAGATTGTAGGAGGGGTAGTCAGCCCATTACTAGCAAATATTGCACTCAACGGAATTGAGAGTATACACAGATACCACTCTCAATACAGAGATGGTAAAAGGATTACACCCAAAACATCGGCAGAACGAATTGCCGAGCCATCAATCCGATATGCGGATGACATGGTTATTATACTCCGACCCGAAGATGATGCGACAGAGATACTTGAAAGAATCAGCGAGTTCCTCCGCAAACGCGGAATGAATGT
>NZ_JBALEJ010000036.1:0-53999 GCF_036917975.1 Nostoc sp. | reverse complement strand
CTTCTGTTATCCGTGAGCATATTTTTACAAATCTTGGTCATGGTATCATTATCTAGAACTCATAGATGATGTTTTCTGTCAATGCGTAAGTCCTAAACCATTAAAACTTGGTCTTCAATAATTAGTTTAGGAGGGCGACCTGGCTTCCTCTTCTTTTGAGCATCAGCTTTAACTATATCAACCATTAATTCAAAGGTTTTACGGCTCACTCCAGTCATTCGCTTAAATTTTTTTGCAGTAAGCTGTTTGGCTTTCTCTATTTTCACTGCTACTCAAAGTCCTAATCACAAATTGCCAAGTTTCTTATTATACCACAAAACACTTTTGCAAGAGTTCTAATCCATTAGACCTCTTGCAAAAATCCTTGAATCACCCCTCCCCAACCCTCCCCTTGTAAAGGGGAGGGAGCAAGATTTCCAGTTTCCCCCCTTTATAAGGGGGGATTAAGGGGGGTCTATTCGACTTACGCAAGAGGTCTATTACTTATCTATATTAATTTTTATCCAATTAATAAAATCTGAGACTGTAATTTCTTCAGTTAAGAATAACTGATTTTTATCATCTCGATGCAAGTGAGGAATATATTGATTTGTATATTCCTTGCCAATACGACCATACTTTAAGCGAATAGCACGAGGGTCTGGACTATTATCAAAACCTGCTTCAACCCAGTCACCTCGCAAAATATAGTATCTATATTTTCGTAGCTCATCGCTAAATAATTCTGTAATCAGCACCCGATATTGTCCATATTGAGCTTCTAGACGCAGAATGGAACGTTTTGGAGTTATATCTGTTGTATAATTAATCTGCTCAAAATCAGCCTGAGCAATTGTTACTATGTTAGTAAAATAGTCTGTAATTTTTGTATCCAATCTTCAACTCCTTTATGGCAGAATTCCCAATCGGCTAAGTCAATCTCCCATACTTTATTTACAGAATTTTCTATCTGTTTGATAAATGCTTCATCCTCAGACACTTTCTTAGAAAAGCTAGAATAATCTAGTTGATATTTTTCCTGATACTTGGTATCTCGTTGACGAAGTTCGGTGATTTTGGCGGCGATTTTGTCGAGAGTATATTGTTTAAGAGCCAAATCCATTGATTCTTGTAAATCTCCTAGAGCGGCTAAAACTTCAATGTATTCATCTTTAATTGATACTGTTGCCATAACCTCTGCCTTAAAATTATTAGTTTTATTCAACCTTAATTTCAAATGAATTAATCATTGTTTCCGCTAGTTCTAAATACTTATTATATTCTTTCTCTTCAGCAGTATAACTAATAAAATATGCTTTACCATTTCTGACTGTGCCAATTTCCATCACTTTCAGCTTACATTGTCCGTCTTGGCGGGTATAGGTTAATTTATAAGCATTAAAGTTTGATAACGTTGTTGATGGTTGAGAATCATCTTTAACTTGTTGATTTGGATTATTATTTTTTATTTTTTGAATCGCCGAATTTTTATATTCCTCTAGAGATAACAATTGTGGTGATAATTCATTGATATTAGTTGTTATTTCTAAGATACAAGAATAAACTGTTTTTTGATTTTTAGGTGTGAATCGAATTACTTCATCAGGAAAAGCTTCTTTTATTGGCTGCCAGTCTAATGGATATTTGATTGTGATGGGAGAATTAGGATCTCTGTAAGTTTGAAGTTGAGGTTGGGGATTAATAAATTGGTATAAAATCCATAAAAGTATAGGGGTGATTATTGCGACTGTACCCACACTTAGCCACAGTTTCCGCGATCGCGGTTTAGGTGATAGTGTTTTGATAGCTTGCAATACTTCATTTGCTGAACCATAACGCTGGCGGTAGTCATATAGCACCATTTTATCGATGATATTTGCTAGTTTAGGGCTAACGTGGGTGCGTAGTTTACCGCCGTAGGCATCGCGCCAGACAATCTCCCCCGCATTGGTCTGGCGCATAGTATAGTAGCGCTAAAGAATCAAACCAGATCCACCGTAATCGTCGTAATTAAACAAACTATTAAATTACAACTCCCTTGACTTTTTGACTCAATGACCGCCTCTAATCATATTTGGCTACCTGCACCCACGGATTTCACTTTGCTACCGGATGAGATTCATGTCTGGCGCATAGACCTTAACCAACCAGAATCACAGCTACAAAATTTAGCTGCAACTCTTTCCAGTGATGAAATGGCTCGTGCTGAACGGTTCTATTTTCAGGAACATCGGCAGCGTTTCATCGCAGGTCGCGGTATTCTCAGAACTATATTAGGGCGCTATTTGGGTATCAAGCCATCACAAGTAGAGTTTAATTATCAACAGCGTGGCAAACCAGTATTAGCAGATACATTTGCCGATAGTGGACTGGAGTTTAACTTGTCTCACTCCCAAGGGTTGGGTTTGTGTGCGGTGAATTGTACTCGCCCAATTGGTGTAGACCTAGAATATATTCGCCTGATGTCTGATATTGAAGCTCTTGCCAAACGGTTCTTTTTACCGAGAGAATATGAGAAGTTGCGATCGCTATCTCCAAACCAACAGCAAGAAGTATTTTTCCGTTACTGGACTTGTAAGGAAGCTTATTTAAAAGCAACTGGAGACGGACTATCCCAGTTAGAGCAAATTGAAGTGTCGCTAACTCCCACAGAACCAGCCAAGTTAGAGATATCTGAAGACTGGAGTCTTTTTGAACTAGTACCCGCTAACAATTATGTTGCTGCTGTTGCTGTAGAGAATCTTGGCTGGAATTTGAAGTGTTGGCAATACTGATGTTGACTAAGCTCATCTCCTAGATGAAACAAGACAGATATTGTTGACAAATGACCAATGACCAATGGCAAATGGCAAATGGCAAATGACAAATGACAAATGACAAATGACAAATTACTTATCCTCCTGCATATTTCGCACAATTTTTGTCACCAGGTTTCTAGGTACAAATCTGACGCTTTTTGCCAGTATTGCATTGAGTAAACCAGGAATGACAATGGTTTGACCCTTCATTAAGGCACGAAAACCAACTTCAGCCACTGTTCGTGCATCCATCATCCTCTTGCCCTTGAGCAACTTAGAGTCAGCCATTCCGGTTCTTTCATGAAAAGCGGATGCGGTTGAGCCTGGGCAAAGAACTGTCACAGTGACACCTGTACCTTCTAACTCATTAGCGATCGCTTCTGAAAAAGATAAGATATAGGCTTTAGTCGCAAAATAAACCGCCATCAAAGGCCCAGGTTGAAAGGCAGCAGCCGACGCAACATTTAAGATTTTTCCTTCACCTTGCTTGACCATGCCCTTCACGAATAGCTTAGTTAAATGGGTGAGACAGACCAAATTTACCTGTAGCATTTCCAATTCAGCAGCTAAGTCTGTTTCGTGAAATAATCCATAGATACCAAATCCGGCATTATTTACCAGCACATCAACATTAATATCGGCGAGTTGTAACTCTGTAAAAATTTCTTCAGGAGCCGTTGATATAGATAAATCCTTAACAATAGTTTTGACAAAAATACCAAATTCTTTTTGAAATTTAACTGCAATTTCTACAAGCTTTGGCCCGTTTCTGTCTACTAAGACAAGATTATAATTATGAACAGCAAAAATACATGCTAATTCGTAGCCAATTCCACCAGCTGCTCCAGTAATAAAAGCAGTTTTTCTGTTCTGATTTTGATGTTTTGTGTTCATGTAAGAATGTTGGTGAATTCAACTTGATGAGGCTGCGTTGCATTTACAGTGATTCTCGCTCTACAATTAAGTACGCGTAATATCTCAACCTACAAGAAATATCTTGAGTTATTAGCCTTTCAAATGCTTGTTTGGTGCATTGAATAGATGTAGCAGTCCAAACGCAAATTTAGGACTTATGCATCGAAGAAGTTAGGCATTAAATAAGTTCGGTTATTTCAGACTGCTAGCATTTGGCTTTTGCTCGCTCACAAAAGCCAGGGGGTAAAATCAAACTTTTATGCCCGACATTAACCATTCTATCCTCAATTGCTTCTGTCAAGGGGTGAATACTAAAAATTTACATGATTGAGCATAAAAAAACAGGGCAATTATATTACCGCTGTTAATGCATGAGTTGTTGCTGGCATCGGAAATATTGGCTATTCAGTAGTACTGAGTTTTAAAAAACATGGACTAAATAAAATTATTTTGTAGGCTGTGTTACAGCTTCCGTAGCACCAAAAGTATTCGGGACGTTACGTTCCTAACACATCCTACTGGCGTGGCAAGGCTAAATAGTGCATAAAATTCTGTCTCTTGTGGTGTGGGCATCCTGCCCGCAACGGACGGGCGAGACGCCCATCCCACAAGAAAATTCTAATGCCTCATTTTAACAGAGTACGGTGGGTTTAAGTCTCCCGGTTCAATAACCAGTAAGTTTTGGGTCGGGGTCTAAATCCCCGTCACAAAACTTACTTGCGACTTGCGACTTGCGACTTGCGATTTGTTTTAAGCTTGCCAGACTACTACGAAAGTTGTGAATTACTAAGCGAGATTCAAGAAGCCACTTTGAATCAAGTAGGCGGTATAAGTCATAAACAATTGAGAGTCAATGGGAGGACAAGCAATAGAACTACCTGCGAGTGCATGAAGAGTGTCTTGGCAGCTAATATGAGGTCTTCTAGCTTGTAAATACAAATCGGGAATAGTCAGTTGTTCATCAGACCAGCGCTCAAGTAAAAATGGTCGCAGAGTATACAAAGGGTTGTCAGCAGAAGTCACATTATTGATTAACTCTGATTGCCATTTTTCGTAAGGAATCATTTCAACTGAATAACCAAAAGAGCGTATCCACTCAACTAGCATTTTTAAAGCGGCGGGTTGGGGATGTTGTAAATTGAAAGCCTTACCTATAGATTCTTTTTGCCGTGATAGATAAACGATCGCTTTACTTACATAGTCTACAGGTGACATATCCAACATATAATCTACATCGGGAAAATATCCCATTTGTAGACAGCCCTTGGTCATCAAATTGATAAAGTCATGAGTGTTACAAATGCCTGTTTTGCTATCACCTGAAATCAGTGGTGGTCTATGGATAGTTACAGGCAGTCCACGGTCACGAGCAATTTTAACTAATTTTTCAGCTACCCATTTTGTTTGTGAGTAACCAAGATAAATACCTTCCCAATGATTGAAATCATCCTGCTCTTTAACAACCTTACCAGCATAAGCAGTAGATTCAAAAACAGCAACACTAGAAACGTAATGTACAGGCTTGACTTTAACTTGACAAGCCAATCTCAAAACTTCTTGAGTACCTAAAACATTGGCTGCCTTCAATGCTGAGTATGGAAAAACATAATTCAATAAAGCAGCACTATGATATATAGTATCAATATTGGCAGCTAAGATTTGAAATTGTTCTGAAGCAATACCTAATAAAGGCTGAGATAAATCACCGACAATCGGAATAATTCTGGAGTTAAATTCTTCCTGCCAAATTGCATACTGCTCCAGATTTTTTTGAAGTTTGCTTTTGCCTTCTTCAGCATTAGCAGCACGCACTAAACAATAGATATCCGCATTGGTTTCCTGTAGCAATTCCCGGATGAGAAAAGCTCCTAAAAAGCCTGTTCCTCCAGTTAAAAAGATGTTCTTAGGTTCACCCACCAGCACATTAGATGCAGCACCAGGATGGATGGTGGGGTCAAGAACAGCCTCAGCACCTAAATCTAGAACAGAGGGTGCAGTGTTAGCATTAGAGGCTACTACCTTTGTATCTTGAACTGGTGAACCTTCTTGCACTTCTTCAGCTAAACGCTGTGAAAGAGCTTCAATATTTGGATAATGCCACAGAAGCAATGGAGATGGTTGAAATCCTAGCAACTTTTCTAAGTTACTGACTAGAATCATTGCTTGGGCTGAATCCAACCCATAGTTTTCTAAATGTTCTTTGACATCGATTTCATCAGTTGCAACTCCTAGCAACTTAGCTAAGTTAGATACCAAAAATATTTGAATATCGTCTGCGGTGAAAGACTGTTTTATAGTCATTTTTAAATCTCCAACAAGGATGTAGAACGAACAGGGTGATATTGACTGTAATAATCGTCAGCTTGCAGCCCTTGAATTTTCAAATTTTGGACACGGTACAAAAAGGCTGCACCAGTCATAATTTGATTAGCAACATCAACTACACCACGATTATTTGGTTCAGACAGGTAGGAACCGCGTACCCAGTCATTGAAACCGCCCATTGCCGGGCCACACCAAATTTGATAATCGACTTCTCTACCTTTTTCACCAGAACTAGACCAGCGAGAAGATAATCCTAAATACCAACGGAAAATCAACGCCATTTTCAGTTTAGGATTATTGACTGCTTTCCCAAGTTTCTCAGGATTTTTTTGGGACAAATAAGCCGCAGTTCCTTCCCATACTTCAGCAATAGTTTTACGAAAAACTTGTTTTTCTAATTTCTCTCTTTCTGCTAAAGGAATCTCTTCAATGGAATCATAAGCGCGATAGAGTTCAAATAATTTCTGCGCTCGCATGGGGAACATCGTACCCCGTTTGAGAACTTGCAATTTGACTCCCATTTCAAACATATCTGCTGCTGGGGCCATAATCATATCAGCCATTTCTGCTTGGGCTAGTAACTTTTTGGTATGTTCACAAGCCCCAGATTCAACACATGATTGATTAATGGAACCGGTCATTACATAAGCAGCACCCATCATGAAAGCTGCTAATGCTGATTGTGGTGTCCCGATTCCCCCTGCAACGCCGATTCTAATGGGTGTTTGGTAATGATATTGGGCTTGAATTTCATCCCGCAAGGCAATAATAGAAGGCAACACACAAACCAAAGGACGGTTATCTGTATGTCCTCCAGAATCAGCCTCGACGGTAATATCATCAGCCATCGGAACTTTAGCTGCAAGGGTTGCTTGTAACTCAGTAATTAATCCTTGTTCCAGAAGTTCTTTGATTATTCTCGCTGGTGCTGGTTGCAAAAATTTAGTAGCAACTTCTCGACGAGAAATTTTGGCAATGATTTTATTTTTGATTTCAATTTGATTGGCACTATTCAAACCCAATCCAGCAACACGGTAATAAACAATGTTGGGGGTCAAGTCGAGAAATGCTGATGCTTCTACTGTTCTCACTTGATATTTGAGGTATAAATCCACAGCCCGGCGTTCATTCGCTGGTTCATTCGGGCTGTGGATTAGATTAAATGCATAGGGCCCTTGAGGTAAAGCTTGTTGAATGCGATTTATGGCTGCTTCCAAACGTTCTGGAGTTAAACCACCTGCACCAAATGAACTCAAAATTTGTTCTTTTCCGAGTGCAATAACCATTTCTTCGGAAGCAATTCCGCCAGCCATTGCGCCGGTAACGTAGGCATATTTCACTCCATGAGAGGAGAGAAAATTCGGATCTCCAAACTGTTGAATACGGATTGGGGCTGCAAATGTTAGCAGTTCTACTTGTGCTGTTGTGCCATTATCACCAGGGGATAAATACCCTTCATTCGTGACACCGATTTTTCCGGCAACTTTCACGATGTAGCAGGGTTTATTTAACACCATCAATTTATCTTTGATGGTTTGTTTCTCGAAAGATACAGTTTCTAAAGAACCTTTCCAAACTTGGTTTTTGTTATATGACCAAGCGGAGAAGTTAAGGCCATTATCGTGTTTACTTAGTACCGTATCTACGGTTGTCACGGCAGTTATCCCTCGGATTACAAGCAATGGATGATATGAAGGGTGTGGACTCTGTTAACGAACCGCAGAGGCGCAGAGGGCACAGAGTAAGAGAGTAATACCAATTCTTTAGGAGATGCACGTAATAATTATTAAATGAACCGCAAAGGACGCAAAGGGCGCAAAAGAAGAGGAAGTTGAGAGAGAATTGGTATGAGATATTAAGATTCTTCGTTAAGCAAGTTTTGGGCGCAAGCTAGTTGCAATTGAATGATTTCGCTCATTTGCTGACTGTAATCTTGTCTAGCTTGTAAGAAGGCAGTGTGTGCTTTAGTTATCTTTGAATTATTCGCATTGAGCTTTTGATACTGTGTCTTATTTAAATCGAACATGCTGATGATGCTACTAATTTTTTTAGTGATGACAGGTGGCGAAGAAAGAGAAATTTGCTGCCCAATTGCGCTTGACTCAGAAGATTGTAATTGTTCTCTCGGTTCAAAAACGTTATCAATGATATTTTTCGGTTTTACTTCTTCTGGCTGAGGCAAGATGTTAGGGGAGTAAGTTTCTTGTTGGGTTATTTGGTTGGAAGTATTAAGAGAATCTGTGATTTCAGCTTGTTGGGCATCAGGTATATTTAGAGGCTGTATTTTGAAGCGATCGCTCCTAAGATCCCCAGCGAAATTTTCAACAAGTTTACGATTTTTATCACTCAAAATTATAGCAGCGATCGCTTTTCCACCCAAGGTAACTGTTCTCAATGTTGCTTTATTAGAATTAGCGGTTTCTTGGGCTTTGCTATACAGTGGTGATAAATCCACGTTCACTTGATGACTGAGTAGTTTTGCTAATGCTTTGACCATTGCAGCATGGTCATCCATTCCTCTACGATTCAGAGAAACTGTGATATGTTCTTGGTTGCCGAGAATTTTGTCAATCCATCGCGAACAGACATTACCTGCGCCTGCTTCTAAAAATATTTTGACTCCATCACCGTAGACACGATTAACTAATTGCGGAAAATCAAGTTCTTGGCACAATCCTTTGGCGATGTTGTGGGCAATGGTATTGCTATCAAGTGTAATTGGTTGATAATCGGCGGCTGAATAAAAGACAATACCAGGGAGATTTTGGGATGGTAAGGTGTTTACCTTCTTGATTTCCTCGTACTGCGATCGCATCGCTTCACAATGTATCACATGGTCGAAGGGAGCGGGGAAGGCGTTACAGCCTAGAGTTTCAATCACTCGCTTACAGGCGGCATCGTCACCAGCAATTAATACTTCTTCTGGTGTGTTAATTTGAGTTAAGTAGACGCGATTCTCATGTTTCAGGCATTCTCTAACTTGCGATGGAGTAGCCATGAGAACATAGGTATTCCAAAGATTGTTGTTTGGTGAATCGGTTAATCCCCAATATTCCCGCACAGCATTTTTTGGCCCAGATAACTTATCGCCAAATAGAGGTGATGAATTTAAGGTGTTGCTTCCGCCCTCAAAATTACTCCAAACCCCTTGGGCAACCATCATACTAGTTTCACCCAAGCTATACCCAAATACCGATTGCGGTTTGACTTGAAAATCATCTCTAAAAATTGCTGTCATGTATCTAGCAAAGGCAATTTCACTTTCAAACATTGCCAGTGAATCATCTAACAATTGCTTTTCCAGAGTTTCCAGTTGCCTGGTTGTCAATTTAGGTAAACTTCTGGGATAAACTAACTTTTCAACATCGGCAGCCCGGTTGTAGAGATTGTTACTTTTTAAGTCCTCGAAAACTTTCGGAAATAAGCGGAAGACGCTGCGACCAATGCCAATATAAGAATTGACTGCTGCGGGATAAACATAAGCAACTGCTCCAGTTTTACCCAATGGTTTCGCTGTGAAATAACTTCCTAAAGGTGTTTGCCAATCTGTACCGTTTTCAAAGGCATTGTTTATACCTTTGCGGGCAGATTCAATTTCTTTGAGTAAATCTTTTGTGTTACGTCCTGTGATTGATAAGACGTATTTTGGATTAGAATGCTGTTGAAAAGTAGCGAATGTTTGGCTGGCGGTAGCTGATAAAGAAGAACTCGCTTCTATGGTATTTTGGAGATTATTGAGAAGATCGGGTATAGTGGTGCGATCGCTAACTGCAATAGGGAACAGATGAAAAGACATTTGTTGCAAATATCTGTTGTCACGCTCCTCTTGGCTGGGTTCCTCCGATAAGATTAAATGGGCGTAACTGCCATCTATACCCATGCTATTAATTGCTGCTATTCTGCGTGTGCCGCCTTTATCGACAAACCAAGGTCTTGATTCCATTGCCACATAGAAGGGGCTACCTTCCCATACTTGCGGTGTTTTGACACCAGACCATTTGGGTGTGGCAGGAATATACCTGTAATAAAGACAGAGAGCGGTTTTGATTAAGCTAGCAATTCCCGATGCTGTATAGGTGTGTCCGATATTGGCTTTGACGCTGCCCAATGCACAATGCAAACCATTGCCGACTTTCGGATAAGCTTGCAGTAAACCTGTGATTTCCGCTTCATCCTCTTGAGGAACGCCACTACCAAAGACTTCTACATAGTTAACCTCTGTGGGTTGAATATCTGCCATCTCGAAAGCTTGTTTGCAGACATCACTGATAGCTGAGGCATCAGGTTTTACCAAAGCGTCACTCAAAGTAGAATTACTTTGTGCGAAACTCATGGCATCAATTACTGCATAGATGCGTTCATTGTCTTCCTTAGCAGCTTCGTAACGCTTAAGGACGACAGCACCCGCACCTTCGCCAACTGTCCAGCCATTAGCTTGTTGGTCGTAACCCAACGTGTTGACACCCGTATTAATTGGGGCAAATTGGCTGCGGAACAAGACGTTTTCTACACCACCTGCCAAATCTACCGCACCTACAACCACCGCGTCTACTTCGCCAGTAGCGAGTAGCATTTGGGCAATTTCCAAGGCTTTGAGGGCAGAATTTTCGCCAGCGCTGACGGTGAATGCAGGGCCAGTGAAATTCCATAAAGCCGAAATCCGACTTGCCATGATGTTGGCGATGTGACTTACATATTCGCCGATTTCTACTGGTTGGTGAATGCTATCTTTGACAATGGTTTCCAGTTGCGCCAGTTGTTCAGTAGGTAGAGAAATTCCTTGGTTGAGTAAGCCGTCTTTAACTTGCCAAGATAAATTCCATCTTTGCTGTAGCTGATGCACGGAAAATTCTGTTTCGGCGGCGACTATAACTGCTACATTACCGCCCTCCTGTAGTTTCGCATCTTTAACGGCGCGATCGCTAACTTTCAGGAGCAATAACTGTTGTGGGTTTAACTTCTCTATTTCATTCGGTGGGATTTTGCACGATAAAGTATCGATTTCAAAATCTTTGATATATGCCCCAACTGGCGCTTTTCCATCTGCTAAACCGTACTCTTTCAGAACATTTTCTTGATTTTCTATCCCATGCCATCTTTGAGGCGGTAAGGAAGTAAAATGCTGGGTTCCATCATAAATACTCCGTTCAAAAGCATCTAAGCCATTGCAGTTACCAAAAAAGGCATCCATGCCGACAATGGCAATTTTGGTAGGTGGAACAGGTGGAGTTGATTCAACTGATTCTATTGTATTTCCATGTTCTAAAATCAGATGAGAATTAGTGCCGCCAAAACCAAAAGCACTGATAGCCGCTCGTTTAATTGGTGTGTTATTATTCGGCCATGTCGTAGCTGCTCTAACAATTTTATCGGCGGAAATTGTACCTTTTTCTGACGTTAAAGGTTCCGAAACATTCATGGTTGCTGGAATTACACCATGAGACATACTCAAAATTACTTTAGTCAAGCCAACCATGCCAGCAGCAGTTAGCAAGTGACCTGTATTTGCCTTAGCAGAACCCACTAGAGGCGCAGCTTGATTTTGACCAAAGAATGTTTCTATGGAGTTGAATTCGGTTGTATCTCCTAGTAATGTGCCTGTGGCGTGACACTCTAAATAATCGATGGTTTTGGGGCTAAATTTCGCCTCGTTATAGGCTCGTTCAAATGCTAAAACTTGCCCTTTAGGATTCGGACTCAATAAATGCTTACCTTTGCCATCATTTGAGAGTCCATTACCGCAGATAGTGGCGAGAATATTATCACCATCTCTAACAGCATCAGAATATCTCTTCAGCATCACCATGCCAACACCATCGGCGGGGATTAATCCTCTAGATGACTTATCTAAGGGGCGGCTGATGCCGTTTTCTGCATACCCTTGAACACCAGAAAATAACATCCGCACGAATAGGGAATCTGCACAACTGATGGCTCCAGCTAACATGACATCAGCTTTATGTGACCATAAGTAATGGGATGCTAGTTTAATCGCATAAAATGATGACGAACAAGCAGCATCCAGACATAAATTAATCTGGGATAGAGAGAGAGCTTGAGCAACGATAGATGCTGGTAAACCAGATATCATCGCATTGTATAAAGACGCTTTAGTTGCACTTGGTAAAGCAGCTAAATCAAAATCTTCATCCTGCAAAAGTTCTCTGACGGCAGGGGTAATAGCTTGCTGGTAAATTGGAGAGAATAATTGATTAGATAATTTTGTCGGGAATGACAAATTACCTAAAATTACGCCGCATTTTGCCAGAACATTTTGATTACCCCAATAACCACTTTGTTCAATTGCTTGTTTAGCTGCATACAATGACCATTTGAAGGTGTTATCTAAACCAGCAACAAATTCTGATGGTAGATTGTATTCAGATGGATTAAACTGGAAGTTGCGGATGTATCCGCCTTTGAGGGAATAGGTTTTGTCTGGTGTACCTTTAACTGGATTGTGAAATATTGTCGGATCTACTCCGATTTCTTCGAGGGTTGCAGAGGATGTGGAATCTTTTTGATTAACGATGTTTTGCCAGTATTCTTCAGGGTTTTTGGCATCGGGGAATAGGCATGATAATGCGATGATGGCTATTTTTTCCACGATTTATATGCTCCGAGTTTGGGTATTTAGCAAGAGATATTTAACAGGCAGGATTTACGCTGTTCCCCAAACTTTGAAGTGGCAAGTTATAGCAATCCTATTTGAGTTGTGAAATTTACTTTTTTTAATCGAACCACAGAGGCGCAGAGAGCGCGGAGAGAAAAATGAAGAGAGATTTTTACAACTAATTTAGGATTGCTATATGGATGTTGAGTGGTAAAGGAGGATTATTAGCTTCTGAGCATTTTCATTGACCAAATAATAGCATGAGCGCCGAGCATTCGTGAGTATATTTTACCTTGGCGATCGTGTATGATAAAGTTTGCGATCGCACTACTTGGTGTCTTAGCTAGTACTTCACAAGAAACGTAAAATGTTTCGTTATGTGGTATGGCTTCAAACTGTTCAAATTTTTCGACTTTTCCAGGTAAACAACCTTCTTCATGAAAGTGTTGTGTCCAAATCCATAAGGCGTGCATACTTAAGTCTGTTGTGTAAGGATTTACCCATTGGACAGGGAATTGTCCTTGTTGCTGTGGGGTGAGTTCTGGCCACAGACATTCTGTTGTGATTTTTTCAGGACTGATGTTTAAAACTCTCTTAACTTCCTGAAAACCGGGGCCGTGAAATAATGTAGCCCCACCATTTTGGTAAAATGCTTTTCCTGTAGCGGTGATGATATTATCTGGTTCGAGATTGAGAGATTCATAAATGGGTGCAGTTGGGATTTCTCGCTGGAGATTGAGTTGAGCGCTAAAGTGAAAATGGATTCTCCCTTCAGGGTTTTTACTCGAAATTTTGGCTTTAAGTTCGATACTTTCAAAATTAACCTTGGAAATTTCTTCAATTTCTAAAATATGTTCTTTCGCTAATGTTTCATTGAAAGTAATTCCTTTCAAAACTTTAAAATCTTGGTAATTGAACAACCGATAACCAGGATATAATTGTTCAGAAGCATTAATAATCCAGGTCATTGCACAAGTTGCTGGTAAAACGGGAGAACCAGCAATAGTATGATCGTGTAAAAATGGGTTAGCCTCTAATGTCATTTGGCGACGGATACGATAGGTTCGTAATTCTGAATCTAACTCCGTCGCCAGTGGAACGAGTGGACTACCAATAACAACTTGTGAGGTTGCGTGATTGGTATTATCCATTTCTTTAACGAGCATTTGCGCCCCAACTGCAATAGGAATTATATCAATTTTTCGCTCTTGAAAAATCTTCTTTAATTCTGCTGTCACCATCCCACTGTCCCAAGCGCCCCAGTTGATAGCGACTACATGACATGAAGGATAACTTTGCTTAAATATATGGGCTGATTTGTTCAGAATTTCATTAGCGATCGCATAATCAGATTGTCCAGGATTTCCGTAAAAGCCTGTGACGGAAGAAAACAAAACTAAATGCTGAAGCTGATTAGGGTTGACGCAAGTTAGCAGGTTTTCTAAGCCTTGAACTTTGGCGGTGTAAACTTTTTCAAAATCCTCTTCTGTTTTCTTTTCAATTAACTTATCGGCTAAGTTTCCCGCGCCGTGGATGATTCCGGTAATTGGGCCGAGATGTTGCACAGCAGTGGCAAGTTTTTCTTGTAAAGCTGGCGTATCTGTGACATCGACGCTGATATATTCGGCTTTAGCTCCGGTTTTTTCAATTGCTGCTAGTGTCTTTTTAATTTCGCGACTGGAGGTTATTTTGTTATATATTTTTTGCACATTCATGGGTATGGGCTTCTCTCCTTGAGAAAGAAGATTTTCCATGATGCATTTTTTCAATGCGGAGTCATCAGAATTTTGAGCATAATCTGGCTCGGTTTCTAATAATTCGGAGCGACCGAGGAGGATAAATTTGCAGGGTTGCTGTTGGGCTAATCTGATAGTACACTCAGCCGTAATCCCTTTTGCACCGCCGCTCACGACAAAGACAGATGATGGACTAAGCTGGGCTATTTGTGTCATAAATCCTCGTGAATACCTGCATAAATTGGGTTTTTTCTTCCTCTGTGTCCTCTGCGCCTCTGCGGTTTTTTTTAAACGAACCACAGAGACGCAGAGAGCGCAGAGAGAGAGATTAATCGGCGATAATGGTGACTCTTCCTTGTGAACCGTAGCCAACTTCACTAATATAAAGGTTGGGGTCGTGAAGTTCGGCGATGATGTTTTGTACTGACTGTTTAGCGTCAAGTCTGGGACTTAAGTCGATCGCACGAGTAAATACCTTTGGCCATTCCCATCTCAGAGTTTTGGTTAATCCAAATAAACCAGCGCCGATCGCACCGAAGTTGACTTTGTACTCTAAACCGAAGGCTCCATCAAGGTGAGCAACTGTGCAGAAACAACTACGTCCATGCTTTGCAGCTTCGTTGAGGGAAGGTTTAAGGTGTTTCGCCATCAAAAATACGTGCTTGACGATCGCCTTTTCTACTTCGTTATAAGAAATACTCCCGGTGTGATTTGCTACAAACATCGGATGTAGATGGATGAAAGCCCCGATCGCTCCACAATGAGATGCGATCGCTTGTAATTGTTGTTGAAGATGTTCTTCACTCAAGTTTGCTAAGGTGACGCGGGTTACTCCTGTGGGTAAGGGCGCTTGTTGGGCGATAAGCGATTGGGGGAAGCTGATAACTACTACTTTCCAGCCTTTCTCGATAAAGGATTCAGTTAATTTATAAGTGGTGAGGGAACCATCATCGGTAATTAAACCGATGTGTCCCTCTGGTAACGTGAAATCCAAGTAATCAGGCTGTGGTAAACTTCTGAGTTTGACGAGATGGCGCTGGATATTATGCTCTAGTTCATGTTCTAATTGGGGTGGCCGCTGTTGGACAAACTCAGGTTCAGACTTTTTTTTTTCACCTCCAGCCAACTGCTGTAGGTAATCGACTATTTGACCGATGGTGCGGAGGTCGCCGAGTTCTTCGATATTCGGTTTGGGTAAGTTGGGGTAGGTTTCTTGCATCGCCCCTAAGATTTCTACCCGTTTAATCGAGTCAATCCCTAAGTCCGCTTCCATGTCCATTTCCAGTTCCAGCATCTCCACTGGATAGCCAGTTTTATCGCTGGTGATGGCTAACAGGGTTTCACCTAAGTTTGCAAATTCATCACTTATAGCGGGTTCTGGTTCAGGGGTGAAGGCGACAACTACGCTTACTTCCGGTGTAGTAACTACCTCAACTACTGGTGCAGTTTCTACTGGAATCTCGGTTACTTGTTGTACTTCGTGAACTGCAATTTCTACCGAAACACTTTTGGAAGCGTGGGATTGCAGATACTCGACAACTTGACCGATGGTGCGTTTTTCTGAAAGTTCTTCTAAATTGGGCTTGGGTAGGTTGGGGTACATCTCTTGTAGCGCCCCTAGAATTTCCACCCGTTTGATGGAGTCAATTCCTAAATCAGCCTCCATATCCATGTCCATTTCCAGCATTTCGACTGGGTAGCCGGTCTTGTCGCTGGTGATGGCTAACAGGTTTTTATCCAAGTCAACAATATCGATGGTTGCGCCAGATACAGGTGCAGCAGTTGTGGGTGCTGGTTCTGCTTTGAATGCAACAACGTCGTTGACTGGAGGTGAGCTAATTTTGACTACAACCTCAGCTTGGGGTTCTACTACTGGGACAGGTGGCGCGACTACAGGCTCTACCGTCTCGACAGTTGCGAAATGCGGTGTGGGTAGTAGAGACGCGATCGCTCGTGTCTCTGTGGATACAGGAGTTTCAACTACAGGCTCTACAGCAGCCGCCAGAGGTGCTTGGGTAACATTTAAGCCATTTTTAGCTACAGGCTCAGTTACAGGCAAAGACTGGCTTTCTACTATCTTTGTAGTAGCGGGTACTGGTGCTTCTGTGGTGAATGGAGTAAAATTGCTGAGTTTCTCTGTAAGTTGAGTTGCTCCCTCACCAGAGATGATTTGAGAATACTCTTGCTGGATGAGTTGGAAAAAGCTTTTGGTATATTCCAGTTGCTCTTGGAGGTATTGCTCATGAATGCGTAGAGTTTCACCTTGTTGGGAGTGAAACTGCATCATGCTACGCTCTAAGCTTTCCATGACAACTAGCTTCATTTTGGCAGTTTCGGCTGTTGATTTACTTTCACTCAACAAGGAATTCTGCTGCTGCATCAGTTGGAAAAACGCTTTAGCGTATTCCATTTGATGGTTGAGATAAGTACCGTGAACTTGTAAATTCTCGGCTTGATTTTCCTGGAACTGTGTCAGGAGATATTCTAAACTTGCTAAAAGTTGTTCGTAATTTGTGAGTTTTTCTGGTGTTGGTTGCATCTTAGATTCCTGGGCTGGTTGTGACAGGGTAACAGGATTCATCTGTTGCTCTGGCTGGGTGATGATACTAGCAGTCACACCGTTCATTACTGGGGTAAGTTTTTTATGTCCGTTAGTCTCTATCACTGCTACAGGTGGAGTTACACCGGGGCTGCTAAATAAAGGAGCCGCTTCAGAATATTCGGGGGCGGGTAATGTGACTTTATGCCCATCCTGCAAAGCAAGAGCAAAGGCATTTTTCGTTTTTTCGGATCTGTAGTTGATGCCGTTTAAACGCACATTTAATGTCTTCTTCGTCTCAATTGGGGGGATAGTTTGGGGAAGTTGGTAAGGATCGAGGTCATTCAAAGCCAAACCAATCACGCGCAATTGCACAACTGCTTCTCGTAAAGAGCGATCGCTATTCTTTTGCGTGCTGGGGTTCAAAGATACGGTAATATGTGGGCGATCGCCAAGAATCTCTTTCACTAAGTTGCTAAGAATTCTCCTCGGCCCAAATTCCACAAAGCAAGTACCACCCTCCGCATAGATATTTTCAATTTCCTGCTTAAACAGCACTGAGTTGGAAAGGTGCGTTTCCAGGATTTTTTGAATATTTTGGGCTTCCTTGGGATACTGCTTACTGGTAACGTTGCTGTAAACAGGGATTTTGGGAGTTTGGAACTTGACAGACTTGGTAGCGATCGCAAAGGATTTCTGAGCAAAGGCGATTAGCGGTGTATGGAAAGCTGCTGATACAGGTAGCAATACAGCTGTATATCCTTTCTCGTGTAAAGCCTCTTTAACTCTCGCTATTTCTGCGGTAGGGCCAGCCAAAACAAATTGAGTGGGAGAATTTTGATTAGCGATCGCAACTTGCGGAAACTGCTTCAACACTGCTTCCACTTTGCTGATGTCTTCTTTGACAGCCAGCATACTACCCGCATCATGATCTGGGTCTTCGGGTGCAGCCATTGCTTGACCCCTAGCTTTCACTAAGAACAAGTAATCTTCTGTACTCAAAACCCCCGCAGCCCATAGCGCTGTCAGTTCACCAAAGCTGTGACCCGCCACAAAATCTGACTTGAATCCAGCTTGTTGCAATATGCTGTACATCCCTGCACTCAACACCCCGATGGCTGGTTGAGCATATTCTGTGCGTTGCAAGGCAGCAATTTGGACATTCTTTTCTGCCTCTCCAAACACAGGATGAGGGAAAACGATTTCTGAAAGCGGCTGCAAATTATCTTTGAGCAACAGGCTATCCATATAACCATGAAGACGGCGCATCAAAGGAAAATTCATCGCCAGTTCGCGTCCCATCTCCAAGTATTGCGAACCTTGTCCAGAAAATAATGAGACAACCTTTCCGCCTAACTCCATACCAGAGGCGCGGTAATAAATCCCTTGGGGATGCTCCCAAGATGCTGCTGACCCTTTGAGTTTTAGCCAGTCAATGCTAGTTTGCAGCAACTTGCAAGCTTCTTCGAGATTCTCAGCTACAAACCCAAATCGGGGAGCAGAGAGGGGAATCTGTGGCGATTTGCACTCATTTACTAATTGCGCGTAATGTGTACGTGCATCTGGCGATACTCCTGCGGAGTCACTTCGTGAACGCAACTTACCTAAAATCTCTTCCGACTTGCTCAACAATTGCTCTACCGTGGGAGCAAACAACAGCACTTCACTAGCACCACTGTGTAAGCGGTAAGCCTCATTTTGCTCGGCTTCATATTCTTCCAAAACGACGTGATAGTTAGTACCACCAAAGCCAAAGGAACTTACACCCGCACGTCTTGGTGCTTCACCTTCAGCCCGAATCCAAGGTCTGGTTTCGGTATTCAAATAAAAGGATGAATTTTTAATGTTGAGTTTGGGGTTTGGCTCAGTAATGTTAATTGTGGGCGGTAATACTTTGTGATGTAAAGCCAAAGCAGTTTTAATCAAACTTGCCGCACCCGCAGCCGCTTTTGTGTGTCCGATTTGTGATTTCACACTACCCAAAGCGATGTGCTGTTTTTTCTCATCATGCACATCAAAAAAGTCTTTTAAAGAACCGAATTCTGTCGGATCTCCAGCCATTGTACCGGTGCCATGTGCTTCCATCAAACCAACAGTAGCGGGAGAGAAGCCGGCATCTTCATAAGCACGTTCTAAGGCTTTAACTTGGCCTTCTTTGCGGGGAGCATAAATGCTCTTGTAACGCCCATCGCTGGAAGTACCAATACCTTTAATTACGGCATATATTTTATCGTTGTCCCGTTCCGCATCTTCTAAGCGTTTGAGGACAATCATTCCAATACCTTCACCCAGCATCATCCCATCAGATTTAGCATCGAAAGGTTTGACATTTTCGCTAGGAGAAACCGCCGGTGTTTTGCTAAATGAGATGTAAGCCATGATGGTGTTATCGGTATCAACACCACCAGTCAGCATCATGTCAGAACGATGCTCAACTAGCTCACTAATTGCCATTTTTAAAGCACCAAAGGAACTAGCGCAAGCAGCATCAACTACACAATTCATCCCGCCAAAATTTAGGCGATTGGCAATTCTACCTGCGACTACGTTAGCTAACATTCCAGGGAAAGCGTTCTCATCCCATTTAACGTAAGCGCTTTTGATTTTCTCAACGATTTTTTGGGTATCTTCGTCAGATAAACCACTGCTTTTGAGTGCTTTTTCCCAAATTGGATATTCCAATCTCGCAGAAAGTGGCATTCCTAATTGCTTGGCCATAGCCACGCCTAAGATTACGCCAACAGTTTCGCGGCTAAACTCACGTTTTTCGCCATAACCTGCATCTTCCATCGCCTCTTTCGCAACCACTAAACTTAATAGTTGCGATACATCTGTGACTTCTAAAATACTAGGTGGTATACCGAATTCCATCGGGTTAAAATCAACCTCTGGAAGAAACCCGCCTCTTTTACAGTAAGTTTTATCTTCAGTAGTTCTGGGATTGGAATCGTAATAATCTTCGACGCTCCAATGAGTGGAAGGAACATCAGTAATACAGTCAATTTTGTTTACAATATTTTGCCAATATTCCCGTAAATTTCTAGCTTTAGGTAATAGAGAAGCCATCCCAACGATGGCGATAGGATTGTGTTGTAATTGTCTGTTAATTTTGTTGATTGACACTGATTTATTTGGCTTATCTGACTTCATCTTTTTTTCCTCAATAGACCTCATCACAGCCTGTTCACAATTATTGACAAGGCTTTCTAACTCCGCTAAGGCAGTATCAATTGAATAAGCAGACATAGGGCATAGTTAGTACTGTGGATTGTGTAGCTACAGTAATTTCTGTTGCCTACTAAATAATCAAAATCTCTCGTCTTGTCAGCAGCTAGCTATCCTATCTGCCTCCAAATCGACACCACACGATACATACTGCCCTCATAAAGCCTTAGAAGGCGATTTTGGTACGCAGCAATCGCGAAAAAATGTTATACAACGCTAGACTCTTAATATTGTGGCAATAGGTCAATCAATTTTGGATTTTAGATTTGTGTTAGCGAGTCTTAAAGTGTCTTTTAGATTTGTTTCACCTACAATGAGTGCAGGACGAACCAAAAAAATCCAAAATCCAAAATCTAAAATGTTTTGAGCAATGGTATCCTACTGGAGCGATGAAAACTGAGGAGTAGCTAAGAGAACAGAAGCGTTTTTTCACCCGAAACCGTTTGATTATCTAGCCCAACCACAACAATATAGCTGGTGTTAATGACAACGTTCTGTATCTTGATGAATGTCATAGCTAGTTTCAACGTCCGGGATAACATATTTTATGGTATTTGACCCAGTAAAGTTGACAAGTTTGTTACAGAAAAGACACCACCTTTAATCCGAGTTTATGCAAGTTGAAAAAGTAATTAAACGATCGTAAGATGACGACAAAGCAGTTATCTTTAGTTATTTTTAATGTCAAAATATCAATTAAATAACTAGTTTGTATAACTACTTTAAGGCATTGAATTAATAAAAACAATAACACACTTTACAGAAACTAAATCATTCCTTTAAAGTTATTTTATAAATAACCCGATACTCTTACTGATTTGAATTTTGAATAAAAATCAGCAGAAAAGTATAATTTATGACTCTAGAAATGTGTGATACGGCATTTTTCAGGTAGATGAAGTAGACATCTCCAGAAATTAAATATGCGTTATCCCGAATCCTTGTAGAGACGTAGCACTGCTACGTCTCTACATTCATTTTCGGAGATATCTAGTACACAGGTAGGGGCGCAACATTGTTCATTGGTGTCAACTTAAGCTGGAAATAGCTTAACTGTTGGCTTCCATGCCCGCCCGGAAATAAATAAATGAGTAATAAATAAATGAGTAATAAGTAATAAGTAATGGGTATTACTTATTACTTCAAAAATAAATTTCCGGGCTAGTAGGCTAAAGTCTACTGAAGTAGACTGGAGATTTTTGGCGATATTTAGTCATCTTCAGATGATTTTAGCTATGAGACGGGAATTTCAATTCCCGGCTCATAATTGAACTAAAGTTGTTGGTCATTTTTCAATATAAGTCAAGTCAAGAAGTAAAGCGGTTATTTATAAAGCAAATGTTAATTTTTAGTATGTTCCTTGCTAAACATAATATGGGTAAGATGAGTCTCCAGTAAAAAGTTAACCGAAAACAAAGCTCAGGGTTTCCATCTACCGGCTCTGCAATCAATCAATTGTAGTGTTCTAGGGGTAATTCATGTAGACGCAAAGCGGCTTACCGCAGGGTATTACCCCTACTACGAATCGCTACAAGAATGTCTTATAGTACACAACCTTGTTAATAATAATCTGTTAGGAATATCAAATCTGCTTAATAACTAACTATTGGTTGGTATTCAATTGCTAGACAATAAATTAGTAATGAGTAAATACTTTAGTCTCTAATCCAACCATGATGAAAATTTTAGTGAGAGAATCAGGACTTATGCGAATTTAATTGGTTGACAAAGCTCAATTTTAACGCCATACTTAATAACAAGTTTATCCAACCTTTGAGTTCATTTTTATTAGCGCTTCGTTGTTTTTGAGAATTAGGTTTTCTGGCTAGCGCGATTGTATTTTACGCTACTGGAAGAGATAACAAATTAGGATATAACTTAGGAAGCTTTGAAGTAACACGCCATTAATTTTCACGCCACAATAGTAAGTTTGGGCGGTAAAAGCGTACAAAAATCATATAAAACCAATTTAGATTCATCCACTTGATTAAGGTAGAAAATCTAGAGGAAAAGCCTCTTGGTAATTTGCGGATGAGTCTATTGTAATCGACTAAATATAACCAGGTTATCCCCTACAAAAGCAGAATTGGAATGAAAATATGGCAGTAAATAAAGAAAGTCGATTATTCACAAAACCTGTAGGCCGATCGCAACTAATTTTAGCAGCTTCTCTGACTTTAGCGGCTGGATTAATCGCTTTCTATAGTTTGACACCCTATTGGTCTAAACCGAAAGTTGTGACACAGCCAACAAATCCTCCAAAAGCTGCCACGCCTGCAAAAGTTGCGGTGACAGCCTTGGGACGTTTAGAGCCAGAAGGCGAAGTTACTACTTTGACTGCTCCTACTTCTAATAATGGGGTACGAGTAGACAGACTGTTGGTGAAAGAAGGAGATGCGGTTAAAGCAGGGCAAATATTAGCCTATTTAGAAAATTATGGTCGTTCTAGAACCGCATTACAACAGGCTTTAGACCAACTGCAAGTTGCCAAAGCGAAATTAGCGCAGGTGAAATCTGGAGGTAAAACCGGAGATGTCGATGCTCAAAAGGCTGTAATTGCCCGTTTAGAGCCACAATATAAAGGGGACGTTGCTACCCAACAGGCGACAATCGACCGCATCCAGGCGGAAGTAGACAACGCTCAAGCCGAGAATAATCGCTATCAGCAATTATATAAACAAGGTGCGATCGCGGCTTCCATAGCAGATACCAAAGCTTTGCAACTAAAGACTACACAACAGCAGCTAACAGAAGCGCAAGCCACCCTCAAGCGGACTCAAGACACATTCCAAGAACAACTCAAGCAAGCAAAAGCGCAACTCAAGAGTATAAGCGAAGTGCGTGGCGTAGATGTTCAAGTTGCACAAACCGAAGTCAACAGTGCAACAACTTCTGTGCAACAAGCAAAAGCCGACTTGGATTTAAGTTATATCAAATCTCCCATCAATGGGAAAATTTTGAAAATTCACGCCAAAACTGGAGAAGTCATCAGCACCAGCAGAGGATTTGCTGAGATAGGTAAGACATCTCAAATGTATGTGATTGCAGAGGTGTATCAAACCGATATTCAAAAAGTGCGTGTAGGACAAAAAGCCACCATTACCAGCACTGCATTTACTGGAACATTAAAAGGAACTGTCAAAGTGATTGGTTGGCAAGTTGATAAGCAAAGCATCTTCAGCCTTAACCCTGGTTCAGATACAGACCGCAGAATAATTGAGGTCAAAATCTCCATCGATAATGCCGCAGATAGTGAAAAGGTCGCTCGTTTAACCAATTTACAAGTGGATGTTGCCATTCATATTTAGTCTATTAGGCATTAGTTATTAGTCATTCACAAATGACCAATGACAAATGACAAATGACATAGGCGCTTTGCCTTCCCGCAGGGTATGACAAATAACAAATAAATCCATGATTTTCAAAATTCCTTTAGGATGGCTACAGCTAGCCCAGCAAAAAGTTCGTTTACTAGTAGCTGTAGCCGGGATTGGTTTTATTGTGCTGCTCATGTTTGTGCAACTTGGTTTTCAAGATGCTCTCTATTCCAGCGCAACCGCAGTACATCAAAATCTCAAGGGAGATTTATTTTTAGTTAGTTCGCAATATAAATCTTTGACCTCAAATCAAAGCTTTTCGCGGACTCGTTTGTACCAATCTTTAGGGTTTGATGGCGTAGAGTCAGTTAGCCCGATGTATTTGCAATTTGCCAAACTAAAAAATCCGGCAACTGGTGAGAAATATTCAATATACGTTATTGGTTTCGATCCAGGTAAACCTGTGATAAATCTCCCGGAAGTTGAGAAAAATTTAGATAAACTCAAAATTCCCGATGTCATGCTTTTTGATCGGGGTTCTCGTCCAGAGTTTGGCCCAATAGCTGAAAAATTTAATGCGGGAGATACTACACAAACAGTTGAAATATTTCCCTTCAATTCATTAATTGGCTATAAAGTTAGAATTGGTGGCTTATTCACCTTAGGGCCTTCCTTTGGGGTAGATGGCAATTTACTTGTCAGTGACTCAACTTTCTTAAGAATAAATCCCAATACTCGTCCGGCAGATATGATCGATATCGGTTTGATTTCCCTCAAACCTGGCACTAATGCAGAAACAGTACTAAAAAATTTGCAAGCAAGTTTACCTAATGATGTCCAAATTTTTACACGTCAGGGCTTCATTGATTTTGAGAAAAAATATTGGGCTGTTAGAACACCCATTGGTTTTATACTTAACTTGATGTTGACAATGGCTGCGGTTGTTGGTGTAGTAATTGTTTATCAAATTCTTTACAGCAATATTGCTACCCAATTCGTTGCTTATGCAACTTTAAAAGCCATAGGTTATGCCAATAGATATTTGTTGAATGTGGTATTTCAACAAGCTTTAATTTTGGCAATATTAGGTTATATTCCAGGATTTATTACTTCTGTGTTGTTGTATAGTTTTGCGGCAGATGCAACTAAGCTACCCATAGTAATGACTAATAATAATGCACTGCTTGTTTTAACCTCAACAGTTTTGATGTGCATCACATCTGGGGCACTTGCTATCAACAAACTCCGCTCCGCAGATCCGGGAGATATTTTCTAAAAAAGACAAGTAAACTTTCTCCACAGCTTACTAGGCTTTTATTTTAATCCAAAATCCAAAATCCAAAATCCAAAATTGGCATCCCCACTAATATATGAACCTCAACAACAAAACTCTTCTAATTACTGCAATTGATGAATTTGTCGGTTTGCGTACAGCAGAGTTAGCAATAGCGCAGGGAATGAAAGTTCGTGGATTACAAAGTTCTACAGCAAAGAACAAACAATTACAGGATTTAGGTGTTGAGGTAATTATTGGTAGCATCACCGATTCTGCTATTGCTCAAAAAGCTTGTCAAGGTGTAGATATCGTTTTACATACAGATCAAATTGCTGAAGAAGCGGGTGCAATTAGCCATTTTCGTGATGTTAATGTTGGCGGTGCTGTCAACATGGCTAAAGCTGCTAAACAGGCTGGTGTCAAAACATTTGTGCATCTATCCAGTGTGATGGTTTACGGTTTCAACTATCCTAATGGTGTTACAGAAGCCGGGCCACTATCTGGCGAGAATAATCCTTATTGTCAAACGAAAATAGAAGCTGAAACAGCAGTCTTAGAACTAAATAATCCCTCAGATTTTGGCATCATTGTTATTAGGGCTGGAGATGTTTATGGCCCTGGAAGTATCCCTTGGATAGTCAGACCAATTCTGATGATGCGTCAAAAGTTATTTGCCTGTGCCAATGATGGTAAAGGAGTAATCAATCATGTATATATAGATAACCTGATTGATGGCATCTTTCTGGCGATGGAAAAAGAAACCTACGGTGAAATATTTAATATCACCGACGGACAAGAAACTTCGTGGAAAGAGTATTTTATGCGTTTAGCAGCAATGGAAGGGTTACAAGCACCCCTTTCATTACCGAAGGATGAAATTAAGTTGTTTCTCAAACTACGTGTTCAAGGGCAAAAACTTTTTCGGAAAAAAGTTGATATCTTACCAGAGTCTATAGATTTTATGACTCGTCCTTACGCTTGTTCTATTGTCAAAGCCCAAAGTCTGTTAAATTATAAACCAAAAATTGACTTAGAATCAGGAATGCAGCTAACACATGAATGGCTGCAAAAAACAGATATTCAAAGCTTGGTGAAATAGTTCACAGATTTTTTAAATCATTGTTGGATTGTAACTGAAAAATTAGATCCCCGAATTCTTAAAGAAGTCGGGGATCTGGACACCACAAATTATTCTGAATTCTAAACTATTACATTGCATCTACCTAAAAATTCGCTGTAATTAAGCATAAAATAATCCACCATTTTCCAAATACTTGTTTTCTATGAGTAGCAATCAGCCACGATTGAGCATCGGATTACCTGTATATAATGGTGAAAAATTTATCAAAGAAGCCATAGATTCACTCTTGGCTCAGACTTTTGAAGATTTTGAGCTAATTATTTCAGATAATGCTTCTACAGATAAAACTGAAGAAATTTGTAGAGCTTATGCCGAGCAAGACCAACGTATTTGTTACTACCGCAATGATACAAATATTGGTTGCGCGCGTAACTTCAATCGCGTTTTTGAATTGTCTTCGGGTGAGTACTTTAAATGGGCAGCTTATGATGACCTACATTCTCCAGATTTTATCAAGAAGTGTATTGAGGTGCTTGACCAAGATCCTACGATAATCTTGTGTCATTCCCAGGTATACTTCATTGATGAACAGGGGGATTTTCTCCAAAACTACGATATCAAACTCAAGGCAGATGCACTAAAACCGCACGAGCGTTTTCACGAATTGCTGACGAAGCATTTATGTTATCAATGTTATGGAGTAATTCGCGCTAGTGCCTTGAGAAAGATACCACCGATGGGTGGTTATGGTAATGCAGATGGAATTCTCTTGTTAAGACTTGGTATTCTTGGTAGATTCTATGAAATCCCTGAATACCTGTTTTTTGCCAGAAGTCATCCACAACAATCAATGAGTATGTTTTTTCCTAATTATTTATTGTTAGGAAAGAAAAATCAAAAATCCTCATTGAATATTCTGCCTGATTTTTATGGGTATGCAGTGTGGTTTGATTCAGCAAAGAAAGGGAAAACTTTATTGCCACATTGGAGAATAATCTGGGAGTATATACTCTCCATCTGGCGTAGTTCCCTGAGTCATAAAAGTCTACATCAGCAATTAAAAAGAACAGAATATCTTTTGCTGAAAGATATTCTCAAGGTGCTGCAAGGACTTGGAAAAGGTTGGCAACCAACATCAATCAAACAACAGCAAGTCACATTTTAAACGAATCAAAATAATTTATTGCAACTACAAAACTATGCTGAAACTATCTCAATTATCTCATGTTTTGCTTGCTGCTTTAGTGAGCATCAGCTTTGCAAAAACAGTCAATGCAGAACCAACTGCGACACTAACTGTTGTAGTAAATGGAATACATCACCAAAAAGGCGAGATTTGCTTCAGAGTTTACGCAAATGAAAAAGGATTTCCGACGAATAACTCTAGTGGCTCTCAAAGTGGCTGCGTTAAGATTACTGGCACTTCTGTAAAAAAAGAATTTTCCGGTTTGAAGCCTGGAACTTATGCTGTCAGCGTGCTTGATGATCAAAATGGCGATCGCAAACTCAATAAAGACTTTTTTGGTATTCCTACAGAAGGTTTTGGAATTTCCAAAAATCCAACTGTGTCCATACAAACAGGTACACCAAAGTTTCGTGATGCCAGTTTTGTTGTAAACAAAAATACAACAGTCAACATCATCATGAAATATTCGCTTGATTCGTAAAGGGATTGGGGGCTGGGGACTGGGGACTGGGGACTGGCTTTCTAAAAGATATTTCTAATCCCTAATCCCTAATCCCTAATCCCTAATCCCTAATCCCTAATCCCCAATCCCCAATCCCCAATCCCCAATCCCTCATTCTGTCGGAGATTAAAAATTTAATGGAAGATTTGGCAATATTTCTGTCTAAGTCTTTGATGGGTTGGCTGGTTATTCAGGTGTGTTTTACGCTTGTCTTTATATGGTATCTGCGGTCATCTAAAAAAAACTTATTACCAGATGATCAGTTACCCAAAACCGCAGTGATTCTTTGTCTACGCGGTGCCGATCCGTTTTTGCCTAGATGTTTGCGATCGCTCCTAAATCAAAACTATCCACAGTATGATTTAAAGTTAATCGTTGATAGTCACGAAGATCCCGCCTGGAAAATTGCTAGTGAAACGATCACAGAACAAGAAGCAACCAACGTTCAAATCAGCCCTTTGAGAATAGTCCGCAACAGTTGTAGTCTCAAATGCAGTTCTTTAATCCAAGCTATCCGTGAGTTAGACGACTCCTACAAGGTGGTTGCCTTAGTCGATGCTGATACTATCGTTCATCTGAATTGGCTGCGAGAATTAGTCAGTCCTCTGGGCGATCCTAAAGTCGGGGCGACAACAGGTAATCGTTGGTACGTACCGACAGGTCGATATTGGGGTTCTTTAGTGCGCTACGTCGGCAATGTATCTACAGTAGTGCAAATGTTTATCTTCCAGATTCCTTGGGGTGGAACTTTGGCTGTGAAAACTGAAGTACTTCGCCAAACAGGACTCCTAGATAAGTGGGGACAAGCTTTAGGCGAAGATTTTATGATGCACGATATCCTGAAAAAACATGGTTTTCAGGTAAAGTTTGTACCTTCGCTGCTGATTGTAAATCGTGAAGAGACTGATTTATTCAACTTAGTAGACTATCTCAAACGCCTTATCCTTTATTCTCGACTCTATCACCCACGTTGGTTAGCTCTTGTTAGTGAAGCTGTTTCTGGCATTTTGTTTCCAACTTTACTAATCATTTTAGTTTTAGAGTCGTTGTTAGAGGCAAAGTGGCAAGCTGCGGCTTTGTTGTTAGTTTGCTATGGAGTTTATACTGTCGGATTACTCTTGATAATGCTGGTGTTGGAATTAGAAATACAGCGAGTGGTTCGTTCTAATGACCAAGCGATGCCAATGGCCAAGCCGTTGCACGTCTACGCAAAATTATCAGCTGCTACAATTATCAGAATGTTAATTGGGATTCCCTTAACACAGTGGGTTTATGGGTTAGCAATGCTATCATCCCTGTGGGTTTCAACAGTCACCTGGCGCGGTGTCAGCTATCGCGTTCAAGGGCCCTGGAATATTCGGCTAGTGGAATATCGCCCTTATCAATGGTTAGATCAACCTATTGATAACAAAGTTTCTCTTTGAATTTCATCGCTAGATATGAACTAGGGTATGAAAGTTATTACACTAAACATTCCCTAGTCTTCAAATTATATTATCTTATATTTAGTAAAAATATATTAGCTATAACACTTGTCAAAGTACACGCTTTTACTTGTTGGTTAGCAAAATGTATTTGCATTGATTACAAGAATTTAGAAAAATATATCAAGGGGGATTTTGACCTAGCCTTCTGGATGATTTAATAGTTTGCAAACTTGATTAAAAACATCCTTTTCACTATTGATAATTTAGGCAAGTTGAAAATGTGTAAATCCTTAGTCTAAGTATATTAGTGGGAATTTATGAGCCAAAAATCAGGATGTTCATGGAACATTTGCTGCGTAAATTCTAAGTTCAAAACCAGCAATTTCGTAAAATATTCCCCTTTTTTATGACTAAGCAAAAACTTCGCATTGCACTATTTACAGGGTTGTATGCCCCTTTTTTGACTGGAGTTTCCGTCGCCGTACATCAACGGGTTCGTTGGTTGCTAGAGCAGGGACATGAGGTTTTTCTAATCCATCCACAAATCAACGATCGCTACCCCAAAAATGTTGGCGATCGCCCCATGCCAGGTTTAGAGGAAATTCAGTCTTTCCCCAATTTCTCTGCTTACGCATTCCCCACACAACCACTAGTATTCTACAAGTCTCTTCCTCAACCATTGAGCTATCGGCATTGGAGTGATACCAAGTTGCTGGAGAAATTCAAACCCGACATTATTGTGGTTGAAGAAGCCGCACAAATGAGAGGTTTATATTCATTTTTCTTGCAAGGCTACGGTCGTCCAATTGGCACTAAATACGCAAAACGAACAGGCACGCCCATAATATCACTCTTCCATACAGATATCGTTGCATATATCAAATATTACTTTGGAGATCGCTTCTTCAATTTGGTTCGTCCGATCATTCCCGTTTTAGTCAAGCAATTTAGTGAGTCTTATGACTTCAATTACTTCTCTTCTAAAGAACAACTGACTAAATACGAAGAACTGAAATGCCAACGCGCCGAATATGTCGCTTATCAAGGCATCGATTGCGAAAAATTTCACCCGCGAAATATCTGTTACGACCCAATTCCTAATGATCACCGACCAACTCTTTTGTTTGTCGGACGCATCACACCCGAAAAGAATGTCAACCAATTGCTTGATATCTTTCCAGTTATCGCTGCCAAAATTCCTGATGTCCATCTGGTGATTGTTGGTAGTGGCCCACTAGATGAAGAGATCCGCGAGCGTGCGAAAAAGTTTGGATCGAGTATTACTATATGGGGTGAGTCTCATGGTACAGAACTTTTAGGTTGGTTTGCCAGAGCAGATATTTTTGTCAACCCCTCTGTCACTGAGAACTTCTGCACTACAAATAACGAGGCATTAGCATCTGGAACCCCTCTAGTTGCGGTTGTTGCACCGTCAACCTCAGAACAGGTATTTCCCGGTCATAACGGCTTTCTTGCCCAACCTAACAACCCCACAGATTTCGCCCAAAAGGTAATTACGATTCTGGAAAATCCTGATTTGAAAGCAGACATGACTAGACACGCTCGCCCCTCTATACTTGACTTTGATTGGTCGGCATGTATGCAGAAATTTGAACACAAACTTTACCAAATCGTTGAAGGATCGCAGAAGGTGGAGGTAGGTACAGGCAGTATAAAACCATAACAATTATTAACACAGCGATCGCTAGTATTTATAGTACTGGCGATCGCTAATTACTAAGACTGTTAGTTCAATCGTGCGTAGGCATAGCCCGTCGTAGGCATCGCACTAAAATAAACATATAGCGGTTCTCGTTTACGTGAGGTACACCCGTAGGGGCACGGTATGTCCATGAGTGTCAACTTAACGTGAAAGCAAGCCTAGAATAGAACCAGCTTTTTTTTAGATTGCCTCGTTCCCAGTCGGAGACTGGGAATGCCCGTCATTGAGGCTCCGCCTCCTTAGCACCAATAACTAATGACTGATAGAGCGACATCTTCAATCTAAAGTTCTATCAAAGGGATGAATTAGCTGTAATGAGCTAAAATTTTGCATCTTGGGCTGATACCATTTCATTACTCCACTCTCAATACCTGTCAGCGATGCGATTTTGTGAGATGCCTTGCTTCGTTTAGGCAGTTCTTACTGGGAGCAGGGGGATTAGAAATCCTACAGGAGAAGGGAGAATCGGAGAAACCCCATGTCAAAGTAGGAACGCAATTGAAAATTTCTATAGGTTTTTTCCCACTTCCTAATCTTTACTGTTAAACTTTTACTGAGTATTTTTTTAACTATATATTAAGAAAAAATTACTTAATCGCTGGCAGATGCGAAAATCTATGAGAATACAGTGATAATTCAATTGCTAATTTTTCGCCTGCCCCCTTTGACAGATATTGTGTTGATACTACCTTTACATTCTCCCTTAATTATAAAAATGAGATAATACACCAAATCATTGTTCGTTATATAATACTTAGTATTACAGAGAAAAGGTCATCAAACTTACCCATTTAACACTTTTGCATAAAAATTAATAGGGTAGAATCACTGAATATAGCTCAACTAGTTTTAAAATCAAAAGCAGGATTTTGCAATGATTAGCTTAAGTAATTCGGAAAACAGCACAGTTAGCAGCATAGCAGCCACTAAGAGGCTGGCAAGGGCAATGATGGTTTCTGGTGGAGAGTTTTCACTGTTATTAGCATGTTGTAACTGCGTTCAAAGACAGGAGCAAGTGCTGAATTTGTTAACAGAATTTTCATCAGCAGATATCCACGAAATTTTGCTCTCACCTACGGCTGACAAACTGTACACAGCGATTACAACTGAAATTGGTGCTACTCAACCCGATGCTTTGATGGTCAGGGGTTTAGAATCTGTAGTGGCAATAAACCAACTAATCATCAGTACCAATATCATGCGAGATGAGTTTCGGAAACAGTTTCGCTTCCCCTTGGTATTGTGGGTCAATGATGAAATTTTGTCTAAGCTAGTCTGGCTAGCACCCGATTTCAAAGACTGGGCAGCCAGCACTATTAGATTTGATGTACCTAATAATCAGTTAGTTGAATCTGAACAACAAGCCATCAGCGCCTAATATTACCTGAGATTACTTTCAAAATCTTGTATACGCTAGGTTGAGCCAAGAAAAACCTCAGTTATTATTTTCTCGTGTTATTTTATAAGATTCTTTTATTAAGATTATTTTAAGATTATTTTTATTGAACTTTTCTTTACCAAGCTGAGGTAAGGAATCTTGCAAGTTATTTTACCAGATAGCGGTGTGGATTCTCTTCTCTAATATACTTTTCATCTAAATTAAGGGAACTCCAAGAAATAAATTATCCAATATTGTGGGGTGGACAACATGAGCGCCCAGTTGATACGGCTCTCGTGTCGCCCACCCCACAAGAGTTAATTGAATATTTTTTTATTTCAAAAATCAAATACAAATCCTATATATGGGAATCCGATTTGATTACTGAAATATACGTAGGGTGGGTTACGCCAAAGGCTAACGCACCAGTTAACAATTTAGGTGCGTTAGGCTACGCCATAACACACCCTACAGATACTTAGATTTTTTCAGAGATCAAATCGCACTCCTATATATCAAGATGTTGGGTTACGCAAAACCTCCAACGCCACTTGCTACAACGCGGGGAGCCCGCGCAACGCAGTGGCTCCCCAACCTACAATTTTTTTACAACATTTTAGCCTTGCTACGCCACTACTTAAGATTTACTTTATAAATAGTCTCTTATTATTTGTAGATATCTCAAAATTTCTTTTATAAAAAGTAGCTTATGAACGTGACCGGCATTTTATCAAACACACAGACAACAGAGAAAGTTCGGATTCTAATTGTTGAAGATGAGTATATCTTGTCTATAAATTTACAAGGAATTTTAGAATTGCTGGGATACACTGTTTTAGATATTATCGATTCGGCAGAAAAGGCAATTGAGAAAACTGGAGAACTACTGCCAAACTTGGTTTTGATGGATATCCAATTGCGGGGTGAAATGGACGGTATTCAGGCGGCGGAACTAATTTGGAATCGTTTTCAAATCCCTGTTATCTATATTACCGGACATTCTGACAAAAGCACTGTGGAACGGGCTAACATGACATTTGCTTTTGGTTACATCCTCAAACCTTTCAAAGAACAACAACTTTATGTTGCTATTCAAACAGCACTCAATCGCTATCGACGTGAGCAATTATCACAATCTCAACGGATAAACCGATTTAAAAATAATTTTCTAGCAACCGCCTCTAATGAAATGCGAATGCCTTTATTGAACATGAAAATGACAATTTCGGTGTTAGAAAATCTTCTGGAGCGAGAGGGCATTTTAAATTCAGAGCTACTTTCTCCATTTGAATCTGTAGCTGGCTACGTAACTATTCTGCATCAACAGTGTGAAGAAGGGCTAAATTCGGTGAACACTTTGCTGTCTCTGCAAATGATTGACACAGATGCATATCAATTAGAATTAACTTCATTTCAACTTCAAGACTGGCTTCCTCATCTAACTTTATATTTTCGAGAACTTGCTCAATCTCAGCAACAGATTTTCCAGGTTAGTATCCCCCACAATCTACCACCTATGGTTTCAGACATAGAGGCTGTTACCAAAATTATCTCCGAATTACTCAACAATGCCTGCAAATATTCTCCTCCTGATGAAGTGATTAGATTAACTGTCCAGATGATCTATATTACAAAAAGTGTAATCAATAAAGATGAACAATCTGGTATGAAAATTAATTCTCAAGTGCCCTTATTTGAAATTACAATTAGCAACTCTGGCGTAATAATTCCTAAAAAAGAGCAATCTCAAATATTCGAGCCATTTTATCGAATTCCTTACAACAATTTCTGGAAAATTGGCGGCGCAGGATTGGGCTTGACATTAGTTAAGAAGCTTGTAGAATGCCTCCAAGGTACGATAGAAATTAGCAATATTGAAGATTGGACAATATTCACAGTCTTACTACCATTAAGCCTGTCAGATTTACCATCTTAAGCGAATATTGTATTTCTCTCAATACATAAATAGGAAAAAAGAGATTTTACGAGTCACCTTGAAAAGGCTACTCTTATATTATTTGCTTTGACTTTGGAACTGATACCCACCCGCCTCAACTCTAAGCTTACCTTCCTTCCATCCCTGATCAATGGGGATTTTATTACCATCAGTACTTTGGTAAACAGCAAAATGCTTTTGCCAGTCGTGGTACTGTCCATTGCGCCAAACTTTTGGTAAACCAGAACTCTGATATTGGAGTTTTACCTGACCAAAAACTCCTTGATACTCAACCACTCCCCGATTAACCTGCTTGAGGTTTAAGAGCGACTTATTTACTATCGACTGCTGGAACTGTTCCCAACTACCATAGGTTTCTTGTTCACCGACTTCTAGAGCAAATCCGGCTACTATTTTCCCAGTACCCACCGCAGTGAGAATTTGGTCATCGGGATATCTTGAGTGAATTTTCTGGGTTGCTGTTGTGTTAATTCCCTCTAGGAGCAAATTAATTGGTGTCAACGCCAGCCATGTTTTTTCGTACCTAATAAAAGTTACACCATTGTGAGTTTCCAACTTGGCAGACTTGGGCAAGAAAAATTGAAATGGCGCTTTAGGTTTATCGTTGAGCCAGATAAGCAAATTGCGATACTGGGCAATGTTATCACCACCAATAGAAGAAGTAGACATCTTAGTGGGGTCTATTCCTGTTGATACAATAAAGTAATCAACACCGCGTTTTTGATTAAATGCCATCAACTTAAAGCCATTCCAGTCTCCACCGGAACCTTGAGCTAATGTGCCAAGCTGGAAGGAATTACCAAAATAGAGGGTTTCGTGAAACTGAGGTGCTTTATCTCCACCGGGTTTCCAGTTTTCGTAAGTTGGTTTAGAATTTAGCAGTTCCACAGGTTTTTTGAATTGCTTACGCGCTAAAGCCACAACAGCTATCGGAGGACGGTAGCTGCTAGTCAATAGGTGGACTTCATCGGAGTCCGGCTTGGGATCTGGTAAGGGTGAATCATCAAAATACAACCCTAATTCATGGGTAGCGAGGGAACACCAAACACAATTCCCCTGATTATAATCGCGCTTACTGGGCCCACCAAATCCACCCCGCCAATACTTCAGCGCACCGGAAGTAAAAAACCAATCGAGTGCAGATTTAGCAAGTGACTTGACTTCTCGGTCTTGAGCAAAGTCATAAAGATTTACATAAGTCGTGACAGCGTGTCCCAAGTAGTTTTCTGAATCCCATTCTCCTTGTCCAATTTGGTAGAGAGTGCGAACATTGCGGCGGATGCGTTCTTTATATATTTTGCGTGTCTCTTCGTTCCCAGTTTCTTCAGCAAACAAATAGACGGCAACTTCTCGCATTGCTTTTAAATTATCAGTATTGCGGCAGTCTACCCAAGTATTGCAGTTATCGGTTGACTGTTCCCAAAATTTGCGAGGTTCGGGAAAGGTACGTGTGAGCGGGTCTTTTTGAGTCAAAATCCCCATTGCTTCTTTCATGCGCTGGCGATATTTTGGGTCAAGATATTTGCCAAAATAGAAGTATTTGCGGACTTGCTCTTTGAGGGTAAAACCAGAGTAAAAGTCAATTCCCAAGGTGTGAGCATTTCTATCTGCATCAGCGTCTTCTGATTGCAGAAATGCGATCGCTTTTTCTCGATTACCTGCGAGAAAGTCAATCATCGCCCTGGGATAGGATCTCTTCTCGTTCTCGAAGGCTGTATTCCCATAGTACTTACCTGCGAGTTGAGTAATTGCGGCTTGGGAACGCTGCTGAAATTCTGCTTCCATCTGTGGCGTCCATTGTGACTCTGGCTGAGACTGGGTATTGCCTAGTAATAGACACAGCAGACAGATGATGGTGGCGGTTTTAAGGTATGATTTTCGGGACACGGGATATTCCAGATATACTGAGCGACCACCAAGCTAGATGGGTAAATTGGGCGCACTCAAACCAAGTGAAGGTAAAAGCGAGGTAGGCAATGAAGACTGCTTCAATTCCACGGTAAGGTGATTTGATCACCTGCCACAGACACCATCCTAACAGGGCTAGGTACGATACCATCCCCAGTAAGCCTACTGATAAAGTTGTATCTAAAATTAGATTATGTGCTTTGGTTGTGGGTAGTTGTGCGGTTTTTATTTGCCCATTTTCGTCTTGGTAGTCGAAACTAAAATCACCCAAGCGAATTACTTTAGTTATTTTTTTTCGGGGGCGCACATAGGAATAAGCGGTGCCGAAACCATCCATTCCCCATCCGAGTAAGGGACGCTGACTAATTCTATAGTTGGCCATCTGCCACAGATCAACGCGGTTTGATGTGATTTGTTTAATCAGGGGTAAATTATTCATCTGCCTAGTGCTGGTAGCGATGCCAATTATGAGCAGACATACCAATATTGCGGGGACTAAAAGCTTATAATGCTGGCGTCCTAATAAGTAGATAGTGGCTACCAGTAAGGCTAATATTCCCGCTCTGGTTTGAGTGAGCAGCAAAGCTGGGATAATTAACATGGCAGCAGTTGCAGCCAGACGTGTGTTTATCCATTGCCATTGCCAACCGACAAGTGTCATAACTGCCACTGCTGCTAGGATGACACCGCCAATGACTAAACCTTGCAGTTGAGAACGGGCTAGTTCTGGGTGCAGTCTTAGTAGTAGGTTATTGCTGAGGGTGAAGATGGCGATGAGCAGCCAGTAGAGTAAGCCGTCTCCCATCTGTTCTTGACCGAGTAGGGAACGCCAGGGGAAGGGATTAGCGAGAGTTGAAATCAACCCAATTCCCAAAAATATTTCCCACAGCAACCTGTTAATTTTCCAGCTTTGGGTCAGTTTCAAGCTTTCTCTGTCTTCCCAGAGCATTAAAAAGTTGAGTATGCAGATAAGGCTAATGGCAAATACTTTTGGTTGAGTCCAGATTTCCCCGCGCATTGCACCAATTGGGTTAATGAGAATGATGCTGAGGGAAAATAGCAGGGTGTAGAGACGGTTCACGGTTATTTTTCAAGGCGAATTTTCATCGCCTTCATTATGCCCCATACGCCAAGTGCTAATAGTCCTAGTGCAGATGTGGATTCGGGTACGGAGACAGGAGATTCAGAATTATCTTCTTCCTGGTTTTCGTCAAGAATCGGTTCTTCGTCAGAAGCCCAATCCCAATTCTCAAATTCAAGCACTGATGGGTCTTGTTCTTCAATCCAGTCTGGGTCATTGATATCAAAATCAAAGTCTTCAGTCCAGTTGGTTTCATCAATGTTGGAATAAGAAATTTCCTGATTTATATTTTCGATACTGTCGTTATCAAATATTCCGTCAGTTTGTGTTCTATTACACCCACCACCACCACTACCGGGGTTACAAACTATAGGTACAGGAATTTTAGGAATAGGAATAGGTATTAGCTCAGGTATAGGAATAGGTATTACAGGTATAGGTATAGGTGCAGGTACAGGATTTTTACGACGATATACTCTGTTTATCCAACCCCATCTGATTCCGTTGTAAATTGTTACTTCTCTTTCTGCTATTTCCTCAACTAAGTAAAGTTCAGCAAACCAGGTGTGAGGGTTTTTGGCATCAGGTCTATAAGGTCTGTCATAGAAGGAAAATTCGGTTCCACCGGGATAATATGGGTTAACGTTCTGAAATGGGCGAATATCTATTCCGTCGTAAGGAACACCGTGTAAACCTTCACTGGAAGTGCTTTGGTGTTCATCAAATGAAGCATGGTTGTTAACTATATGTTGAATCCAATGGATTTTTCCTTGTCCTGGTTCTGGGTCTGTTTTCTTGGGATTATACTTTATATCAATATAAGCTCCTACTCCACCATCGATAACGGACAGAGAATTCGGGTTAATGGAACGGAAGGCTATATAGAAATCCTATATTAAAGCGAAAGTTATTTTAGTACAAATTCTTAAGCTCGATTTCCCAAATTTTTTATGCTGATAACATTTTTGAATAAGGTGTTTGCACAGGTAAATAAACTGTGAAGATACTGCCTTTCCCTACAGTCGATGAAACAGAGATATTCCCTTGATGGGCTTCAACAATTTGACGGGACAAATATAATCCTAAACCGTTCCCCTGACGTTGATGCTTGCCCTGTCGAAAGCGATCAAATAAAAGTAATTGTTCTTCTGGATTCATGCCAATACCTGTATCCTCTACTTCAATCGTTACCCCTTGAACAGTGGAATTGAGGCGAACTTCTACTGACCCAGCATCGCTGAAGCGAATGGCGTTAGCAACTAAGTTAGTGAGGAGTCGGCGTAGTTCCAGGCGATCGCCTTTAACTCTAACTAAAGAAGCTTCAGTATCCTTTGTCAAGACAGCTTTGAGAGTTAAATGTTTAACATCAGCCAAAGGCATTAGTTCTTGCACTACTTGCTGACATAATTCCCACAGGTTAACTACAAAAAAATCCAAAGTTTTGCCTCCAGCTTCATACTGGTAAACTTCTAACAAGGTATCGACCATTGACAACAAAGTTTGGTTACTCTGAGCCATTTGTTCTAAAGATTCACGCATTGCTGATAAGGTATTGCCAAAAACACCTCTTTGCAGCAACTTTAGGAATTGGTCAGCAGCTATCAACGGAGTTCGCAGATCGTGAGTGAGGCGGGTCACAAAATCTTCCCGTCGCTGAATGAGGAACAGTTGTTCGTCCATACTGTGTTTCAGTCTCAACAAAGCCCGCACCCTGGCCAGTAATTCCTTCTTATCTATACTAAAAACGGCTGAGAACTTGACTTTTGAATAATCGCCAAAAGCTTGTTTGTGCCAAGCTTATAGCCATTTTTTAAAAAGTCTCGTTGTTACCCGTTCGCAGTATACCGATCGATATTGGTTTGCCGGATAGAGACGGAATATGGCTGGTGCAGCAGTTTCGGGAATCTTTAGTATCAGAAACTGCTGCACAAACTAAAGTAATGATGCTTACTTCGTTTGCCAAAGAGCAGATGGTACTGGCAGCGTTTGCAGCTGGGGCAGACTCTTACTGTGTGAAAACAATTAAGTTCGAGTTGTTGCTGGAAGCGCTGCATATCACCCATGAAGGTCAGTCGTGGATTGATCCAGCGATCGCTCGTATTGTTCTCAAGCATACTCGTCAAGGAGCGGCGGCTATGGTGAAACCGAATGCTACTCAGACGGTAACGATCTCTGCAATTGATCCAGAGCAAGCAAGCATTCTGCAAGCAGATCCATTGATAAATCGGGAACTGGAAGTCTTGGAGTTAATTGTCCAAGGTTATAGCAATAACGAGATTGCCCAGAAACTCTATCTCAGCTTGGGAAGTGTAAAAGTATATGTGCGTGGGGTTTTGAACAAGCTTTGTGCAAGCGATCGCACCCAAGCAGCAGTATTAGCTTTACAAGACTCAGTGCTGAGTGCTGAGTGCTGAGTAAAGAAGATTGAGTACTCAGTACTTTCGCACTGGGTAAAAGCCCCGCCCCTTGTGGGCGGAATCTTTTTATCAAGGAGAAGGTTGATACCCCGCCCCTTGTGGGCGGTCTTTTAACTCAGCACTCTTCATTTTATTTAACCCATCGATTGTCATGTCAATTTTTATCACTAAAAGTTTTTAGTTTCAGTACTAAGCACTTATTAGGTTTTGGTGAAGTAGAGAGTGTCACGTCGCTTCTCTACGAGACGCCAAGGGCGAACGCTCCGAATTCAAAATTCAAAATGACGCTCTCTACGAGACGCTAAAAGCGTAGCTTGCTTCCCTGTAAGGGTACGCGGACTCGCTAACGCTGCGCTATCGTTATACATACATTTTTTTTGCTTCTCCATAAATAAATTTAGGGGCTTGTATCCTTTTCATTTTCGGTCATTTTGAATTTTGAATTGTTAATTGCGGTTTTCCCCAAAGTATGGTTTCTTGCTTGTAAATGGCAATTCCCGGCTTTGCTCCTTTGGGTTTGTAGACGTGTTTTAGCTGAGTATAAACTACTGGCACTTGCTCACTTTGACGGGCGCGACTGTAGTAGGCAGTAAGATTAGCTACAAATTGTAAATCAGCTTCTTCTGCCACAGCACCCGGTTCTAGACGTAGTAAGACATGACTTCCTGGAATTTCTTGAGTGTGGAACCAGATGTCATAATCCCCTGCTACACGAAAGGTTAATTGGTCATTTTGGCGATTGTTACGACCGATTAATACTTCAAAGCCATTGGGAGTAAGGTAACGATGAAAGTTGGTACTAGGGGGTTCGTTTGCACTGCGGCTGCGGTATTCTGGATCTTCTAGATACTTTTGTCCAATCAATTCTTCGCGGATTTCTTCTAAAACTCGCAAATCTTCTGCTGTTTGGTAGGTGTCTATTTGCCCGTTGGCGTAGCCCATCGAAGATATCGCAGCTTCTACTTGCTCTAAATACTCAATTTCTGTCTGTACTTCCAATAGTAGCGGTTCCACGGCAGCACGAGCGCGTTTCAGCTTTTGGTGCTGTTTGTAAAGACTCTGGGCATTTTGGACGGCATTTTTATCTGGCTGAAGTGCGATCGCAATTGGTAAATTTGTCTCAAAATCTGCAAGGATAATTTCTTTCATCCCCGGTTCCCAGTTTTGCAGGTGAGCCATCAATAAATCTGCTTTTTGCCGATACTCATCGGCTTGATCTGATTGCTGCAAGCGCGTTTTAAAGGTTTGAGCTTTATTGCGTAATTTCGCCAGAATATTATTCAATTTCTGACTCAATTGATGGCGCAATTGGGAAAATAACTGTTGATCAATCTGGTTACTGTAGTAGTGGTTGAGTAACTCCTGAATATTTTTGACCTTTTCAACTGCACCCCAACCGATTACGGTGTAACCATCTTTTGTCCAAGCGGGTTGAAATTTCTTGGAATCCAAGGCTTGCAGCCATTCTTGCCAACGTTCAAACAGCCGTCGCCAGTCGTCGGGGTTAAGAGTATCGGTGGATGTTTCTGGTGTGATATTTGCTTCTAGCAGCATTAATTCCAGTAGCGCTGCACTCAAACCACTATAACTTTTGAGCAATTGCCGCTTAATTGCTCCTGGCACTAAACTTACCCGTTCTTGCCAACGTTCTTGAGATTCGTTCAAACTGGGCACAGTTCCAGTCAGTTTTGGCGGTGTTTCATAAGGTTGTCCGGTTTGGATGGGACGGACACTAGATTGTTGCTGACTGACTTGATGGGCGGCGGTGATAATTATATTGTTAGCGTCGGTGAGAATCACATTACTATACTTGCCCATGATTTCTGCATAGACATGATATAGGGCGCTTTCTCCAGGACGACGGGCAAATTGCAAATCAATAACCCGCTCCCAAGGGGCGATCGCTTCAATTCCTATCAGTGCCAAACCACCCAATTGGTGTATCAATTGTTGGCTAAAGGTAAAGGTATCTGGCGATCGCGGTGGTGGATCGCCAATACAAATATGTGCCGCTTGGGGATGCCAAGAAATTTGTAGCCAATCCCGTTGTTTCAGGGTGCGTAATGCTATAGCAATAGTGTAGCGATCGCGTTGATAAACCTGTTCTGTCCGCGAGGGCAGCCAGTTAGCGCGGATTTCGCTACAGGTAGCTGTAAGAGTAGTGAAGTCAACTGGTTGCATAGCCATTCGCGTTCAAAGGTCGATGCTCAGTATAGTTCCAAATCACATAGTCCGGTTGTGAAATTGGATTTAAGCAACCCTATTTTCAGCATGAACAATTCTAGTTCTATTACTCTGGATTTTAGCTGAACTATAGCGATCGCCTGCTCGATAATCATATCCACCAGTTGTTCGGTAGCCAACTGTCCAAGGATTTCACGGTCTAGTTGTAGAGGCAGGTCTTTTTCCATAATTTTGATACTGTGCCAAGGATGTCACACTTGTCAATACCCCCAGACCTGAATCCTTACGGGAAAGATTAACTGCACTTTTGCCTCTGCTATCTCAGGCTTTGTGGATAGAGCAAAGACTGTACGAAATAATCCAAGAACATATCAGCAACCCCAGAAGAAAGGGAGTCAACGACTTAGCATCAATAGATATACGTAAAACGACGTTATTGCCGGACAGCAAGTATTCATTTGGGTTTGGTGCGCCAACCGACCTGGCACTACCGATAATTGCGTCCTATCGGGTATTTCTAGATAAAGAGTATAAATGGATTCTGCCATTTAACGAATTCGCCGAAGATTTTCTGCAACACCTGTGGACTAACTACTTCCGCAAATACTTGGTGTCGGAGAAAACAGCAGGAAATACAGTCGGCACAAAAATCAGCCGCAATCAAGAGATTTGGGAAAGTTTGTATATCTCAGCGCAAAGTTATCTAAATCAGCACTTGGTGAAAATGGTCAACTCTAGTAAGCAAAAAGAAGCGAAGGTGACACAAGGTACAAAAGGGCGTGTGCAAGCAGCTAAGAAATAATAGTACAAGGTTTCTATTGAGAGATTTGTTTTGGATGGGCGATGCTTTTAAGAGTGAACAGTAAACAGTTATCAGTAAACTCGTAAAGTCCTTAGATTTTAACTGATAGCCTAACTTTTAAGAAGTAAAAAGTCAAATCAAATTGATTATTTTTTGCAGAATTCTTGGTAATCTAGTTCTACTTGTAAAGAGTAGCTGGTTGCATACTCTAGGATTTGATTACGCCAATCAGATGAGTGAGCAAACTTGATTAAATCATCTGCGATCGCAGAACCTTGTCTACCACCACTGCGTAATTGATCCCACGCTGTCACTTCACCCATTGTCTGCATCAACTTCTCTAAACGTTCCAGCTTTCCATCCCACGCCTGTAAACTCACCCGATCTTGTACTGGCTGCAACTCTCGCAAAACATAAGATTTATTCCCCTCAACTATTACCCCTAAAAGAGCAGGTGGGGTTCCTTGCACCCGTTGTTGGATAGCTACTACCCGTGCAGATTCACTCGACCAATCCGGCTGAGGTAGTGTTAAATAGGGTTGTAATGAGGAAGTTTTTGTTTGCTTCAAATCTAAGAGATAATTGCCATCAGGAGAACCTTTACCTTCTACCAAAACTGCATAACGTTCTAACCCTAAACTACCTGTACCAGCTATTCGCTGTTGTACATCTAAAACTTGATAAAAATTAGCATCTTTTTGTGTAGATTTGTGCCAATTGGAGATGAGTTTTGTGATTTTTTGCTGTTCTGCTTCTGTGGCTTCCATAACGCGTTTATTGTCAATAATTAAGTGCCGCTTACCTTTCTTTTCCTTGGTATGCTGATCTAAAAATTCTGGGCGAAGGCGGTTTTTTAAACTTCTTAATAAATCTTTAACTAAGCCCGAAGCGGTTTCCTTTTCCACACTTCTAGGAGTACCTTTAGCTAAAGCATTGCTGTAAGCATCAAGAAAGGAATTGCTTAAATGCAATGCTTCTGATTCATTCACCTTCAGCGCGTGAGAGCCAACTATCACACTGGTAATAAACCTCACCACATCCCAAGTGCAAGGAGCAAGACATGCTTCGTCAAAATCATTAAGATCAAAGTAAACTAATCGGTTATCACCTTTATAACTACCAAAGTTTTCCAGGTGCAAGTCACCACAAATCCATACTGGCGGGGCTGCATTCAGTGGGGAATCTTTAGGGAAGTCTTCGTAAAATAAATGACATGTGCCACGATAAAAAGTAAAAACATCAGAACGCATTGCCTTGTATTTTAATTCAAGTAATTTTGGGTTGCGTCCAAGGTTAAAGTGATGAATTCTGTCAATGATATTGTTTGTCATAATTTTTGGCTTTATGCTGTATTTTACAACACTCAGTCCTGATTGGTCAGTGCGATCGCTGCCCCAGCTACCAACTAAGCGATCGCTTATTCTACTCAGAAGGTGATGATATTGTCGTCAGATTCATCACAAATCAAAACACGTCTGTTTTAAGTGATGTTGAATTTAAATTCTTAGAGGAAACCTAGCAGACAGGCGATCGCGGGTCAAGCCCAATCTAAACTATGGCTAGTGACGTTTCTTAGAGGAAATCTAAAGGAAACAAAAACGCCATTCAACACACGGCGCTTTCTCTCCCCGGCGATTATATCTGAACCAGAGCGATGCTTACACACTTAGCTAACCGTTATTTAGTTCCATTAATGAAATTTTGGCGGTGGAATAAAGCCATTTCTCAAAATTGCCTTTACATCGCGGCCATTCTTTATCTGTCATTGCAAACCAATCAGTATCTCTGTTTCTTCCCCTCACAAACATATGTTGTCGAAAACGACCTTCATAAATGAATCCCATTCTCGTTGCTGTAGTTCGGCTTGCATGGTTGAGAGAATCACATTTCCACTCAACTCGGCGATAAAGATGGTGGTCAAAAAGATGTTGTAGTAGCAAAAACTGTGATTCTGTATTGACTTTACTCTTGTGGACTGTACTTGCAAACCACACATGGCCGATTTCCGCCCGACCATGCTCTGGCACAATTCCCAATAATGCCACCGTGCCTACTTGGATATTTGCTGAGTTTTCAAAGACTGTCCAAGTCAGAGTGTCAGATTTATTTAATGTATTTCTCTCCATCCAGTCTTTCATTGTATAAGGGCTATCAAATGGTCCATAGAATAGGTATTTCCATATAAGTTCCTTTTCTGGTGTGCCGTGTGAAGCTGCATACAAAGCATCTATATCTCTTAGAGGAACGAAGGGTCTGAGTGTGACAAATTGACCTTGAAGTTGGAGAAATTCAGGTGGCTGCCAAGTTCGGTCTTGCATGATTTTTTGTTCTCATCATAATAAAACAGGAGTCAGAATACAGAATTCAGAATTCAGAATACTCTACCCATACAGCACTTCCGGCTGCTATGAGGTACCTATGCCTTCCTCCTATGATGTAACTGTGTCGTATAGGATTATCTTCTTCTCTTTCAAATTCTACGTATGCAATACTAGGTAATCTGAAAAATTTATTATATTTTTTCAAACTGTTCATAATATTGAGCAATCTTTTAGAATCTTCTTCAATTTTGATTATTCCAATTTCTCCTCTTCCTCGTGTTCTCTGCGCCTCTGCGGTTCGTAAAAAAAAAGGACGAACCCAAAAAGTTCGCCCGTAACATAGTATTATGCTGTTGCTCAATCCAAACCCAAATTTAAATCTTCGCTTCTTCTCTCACCAACTTATCCCAACCCAAATCTTTCAAATTATTATTCCGACGCAACGGACGAGTCACCAACTCCAACATGTCACGCGCATTCGTAAAGCCGTGAATTTGAGCAAAAGTGAACTCCACCGACCACTTAGTATTAATACCGCGTGCTTCCAACGGATTAGCGTGAGCCATACCAGTAATTACCAAATCTGGTTTCAACGCATAAATCCGCTGAAGTTGATTGTAATTATCCGGCTTCTCTACAATCCTTGGCAGGGGTGAATTCATTTCCTGGCAAGTTTTCTCCAACAATGCCAACTCAGCAGCTTGATAGCGCTTATCCATGTAAGGAATGCCGATTTCATGAACAGTCATCCCACAACGGATTAAGAATCTGGCTTGGGAAACTTCCAGCAAATTATCACCCATGAAGAATACAGACTTACCGCGAATCAGTTTCACGTAATCTTCCAAACCTGCCCAAATTTGTGCTTCCCGTTCATCCAAACCCTTGGGAGTAATACCGAACACCGAGCAGATTTTCTCAATCCAAGCGCGGGTGCCATCGGGGCCAATGGGGAAGGGTGCGCCAATGAGTTTACACTTGCGGCGGCGCATTAAGGTAGTAGCTGTGCGACTGAGAAAGGGGTTGACACCAGCGACATAATACCCTTCTTCCAATACTGGCAATTCAGTGAAGCGCTTCGCGGGTAGCCAGCCGGAAACTTTGATGCCTTGTTTCTTCAGTTCCAAGGTTAACTGAGTCACTACGGGGTCGGGAAGGGAGCCAAAGAGAACTAAGGGTGGATGATCTACGTACTCAGACTCATCTTGGGCGACATCTTCTTTCTTTTTACCAAAGTTGAGTAATTTAGCGATCGCATTCCGTTCACTTTTCTCTGTTTCCGCCACCGGAGACTTATCAGGACAACGGTTAGCCATTGCTGCTAATACGGTGTCTTCTCCTTGGGTGAAGGCGTAATCTAGACCATTTGCGCGCGCTACAACGATGGGAATACCGATTTCGGATTCTAGCTTCGGTGCCAAACCTTCTAAATCTGTTTTGATAATTTCGGTGGTGCAAGTGCCAATCCAGACAATTACACTAGGATTGCGATCGCGTTTAATCTGCAAACACAACCGCTTTAACTCTTCATAATCACTCAGCTGTGCGGAAATATCGCCCTCTTCTAACTCTGCCATTGCATAGCGGGGTTCAGCAAAAATCATCACCCCCATCGCATTTTGCAGGAAGTAGCCACAAGTTTTTGTCCCAATTACCAAAAAGAAGCTATCTTCAATTTTTTGATATAACCACGCCACGCAGCTAATTGGACAAAAGGTATGGTAATTTCCAGTTTCACATTCAAAGCTTAAAGCTTCTGGTTGTTGAGCGACAGTCATTTTGGTTTTTTCTCCCCTTGATATTTAATGGCAGTTCAACCAATTTCAGATTTTAGATTGATAATTTTGGATTGAAGGCTGGGACAACAAAAGTATCCTCTGTCTAACGACAATTTCCCTAATTCCTCATCCAAAACCCCAAATCTAAAACTTAAAATTGCGAAGAACGGCAATAATTAAGCATTGGGGAAGAGGCGGGCAATTTCTGATTCATCAAAAACGCCTGCTGGCAGTTCTTCCCCCAAAAAATCGTTATTTTCTTCAGCCTTTTGCAAAGCTGTTTCATCACCCCAGACATCTGATAACACGTCTTTAAACGCATTCTCATCTAGTGGACTATCTTCAAGCGCTTCGTCTTCATCCAGCTTTACTTCGATTGCAACTGTTGAATCGAAGGCAATTTCCCCAAACTCATTTGCTTCTAAGCTAGAGGTTTGGAGAGACTCATCTTTTGAGTCGTGTCCGTTGGTTAAGGAAGTATCGCCAAAGGCATTTTCAGTTTCCTCCAACTCGCCAATCCCCAGACTTTCATTATCGGAATCCAGGATTGCGAATTCTGGAACTACCGCCGCCGCAAAGCCATTTGTATGAGAATGTGTCAATGTTTCATCTTCAGGCTTTTCGTCAACGATAGCTGCTGCTTCTTCTACGTATCTCTCAACATCTGGGTTGCCAACAAAGCGATTACCGAGAGCTAAATCTGGGTCAAAATGCAAATCCAGCACTTCAATCAGGGTATCGGCGTCAGGATTGAGTTTGGAAAATGGCAACATTAACTGCGCTAGCTTTGGCTCTAGGGCGTTAAGAACTCCCAGGATGAGGTAAGAAGGTGGTCGCTTCCCGCCATCAGGGGTGTACACTGATTCCACTTCCATGTGCAGGGTAATCCAGTCTCGATTATTCTGGAAAAATTGCAACCATTTTTGCTTTATTGAATCTGTAAAACTGTGAAAGAAAGCCATATTATTGTCCCCCATCCTGAGAACTTGGTGATTTATACAATCATCAAGTCTAGTTCCTCTTCTGAATTAGGAACCTGGGGTTTACCCGGATTTAGATAAAAATCGGACAACAAAGAGAACAACTCCCGATCTGGTGTATCGTTAGGTACAACACCTTCGGGACGCGCCAGAATTTGGTCGGCGATGTTAAGGTAGTAGTCGCAAACGTAGTCTAGGGAAGGATCTTGCTCTGCCATCTCGAACAAAGTTTTACCTTTCACACGGGAAACACGGATATCTTCAATTAAAGGTAAAACCTCTAGAACTGGCATGGGCACTGCTTCTATATATTTTTCAATCAAGTCGCGCTTGGAGGTGCGATTGCCAATTAACCCAGCTAAACGCAGTGGGTGAGTTCGGGCTTTTTCGCGGACGGAAGCAGCGATTCGATTGGCAGCAAATAAAGCATCAAAGCCGTTGTCTGTAACAATCAGGCAGTAATCTGCATAGTTGAGTGGTGCTGCAAAACCACCACAAACTACGTCACCCAGAACGTCAAAAAGAATTACATCGTACTCGTCAAAGGCGTTGAGTTCTTTAAGTAATTTTACGGTTTCACCAACTACGTAACCGCCACATCCAGCACCCGCAGGTGGTCCACCAGCTTCTACGCAATCCACACCGCCGTAGCCTTTATAAATCACATCTTCTGGCCAGACATCTTCGTAGTGATAATCCTTTTCTTGGAGGGTGTCGATAATTGTCGGAATCAAAAACCCAGTCAGGGTAAAGGTACTGTCATGTTTGGGGTCGCAACCAATTTGCAGCACTTTTTTGCCACGTTTAGCTAGGGCGACGGATATATTACAGCTAGTTGTGGATTTACCGATACCACCTTTTCCGTAGACTGCTAGTTTCACTGTTGTTTCCCTCTTATAGCTTCTTGTCAAACTTGTGGCTCAAACATTTGCCTTCACCTTTCCTGAGATGGCGATGCGTGAGGTTTCTTGATTTCATTCTTGATGTCATTATTGGGCAAATTACATAGAAAGGAAAGTGGGTCATAATCTGTAAAACGGTCTTATCCGATGAATTAGAGCTTAATTAGGTTTATTTAGGTTTTTATCAACCCTAAAGACCTTAAAAACTCTTAAAATAGATAATAAAAACTTTTTATTAATTATTTTTATAAAAATAGTTACAAAAAACAAAAAGTTAAAACTGGCTTTTTTGAATGCTTTTCATAGAATTAGCTGATGTTATGACAACGTGTTTTCAAGGCGTTGGGGCGCAGGGTCAAGGCTAAAGAGAGGTATATGTAGCCTGATGCTGGAAATACTACTGGAATTTGCGTTAGGGACTTCCAAATAAAAAAATACTCAACTACTTCTTGTGGGGTGGGCATCTTGTCCGCCTTTGGATATGGGCGGGCAAGATGCCCACCCTACAAGATTGGGTAATTTATTTGTTGGAAGTCTCTTAGCGTAGCTCACCGAAGGTATCGCAGATAAATCACAAGTTTTCAGGCAATAGCTGAGACTGTTTAATTGCTGCTTGAGAGTAAGTTAGGGTGATTTTGTAAAAAATTATTAATTTGCCAAATGTTCTCCAAGAGCCAAGGCGAATAGAATAGAGCCTCCGGCACGCTACGCGAACGCGGCGACACAAAGCAAAGCCCACCTCCGTGGGCTAATAGAACAATTTTAGAGTGTGCGTAAGTCCTAAAATTTCTTTCAGTCGGGCTATTTTAACGTGAGTTCGATAAACCTCTCCCTAGCCTTGAACTAAAGTTCAAGTCTCTCCCTCTCCGAGTCGGAGAGGGACGGTTTTGCGTAGTAAAGCCAGGGAGAGGTCTTTTTTACGGCTAATTACTAATTATATGGACACTATATGATTCGTCGAACTCACGTTATTTTAAGGTAATCAGGACACCTCAGTTTCAAGTCCGTGGATTTCCTGTAATGTTTGCCAGCCAGCTTGCCACTGGGAGTTATCTTGTAATAATTTGGCATTTATCCAAAAACGGACTTTCGGATCGCAAGCAGCAACCATTTCGGCATAAACCCACTTAGCCTGATTTTTACGATTGACTACTTGGAAGTGCCGCCAGCCATCAACTTTTTGCTGTGCTGTCCACTTAGAACCAACTAGGTAAGGAAATTTTTGTTTCTTAGTCATTTTTTATTACTCCCGGTTCGCCCATTTTTTTATGAGTTAGAAAAAAGCTGAACGATTTAATAGGGGTTCTAGTCTGTAATACAAAAGTACTATTGTACTGGCTTTGCGCGTAGTTTACCGCCGTAGGCATCGCATAAAAATAGAGTTTTTAGAGCAGGGTAGTAGTTCAAGGTAAATTTAGGGGAATGGCTAAAACCATTACTACACTTAGATTTTCTATTTTTCTGCAATTTCTCGAACTCAAAAAAAATTACAGATTTTGCTGTGAGTTAGCTATAAATAATAGAAACCAGACACCAAAACCAATGAACCACGCTTAGTTCCAGTGCGAAAAGAGAGTCGGGAAGTTTTAGTAGAGTATTTGCGATCGCGCGAACAGCAGGGGGAGATTTTGACCTGAATCTGTTGAATAATCTGCATTGTTTCCACGCTGACGGTGCAGACTCTTTGTAGTAAATCTATTACCTGTTCTTTGTAATCTGCAAAGCAATATGTATTGAATTTCTCAGTAATTGTCGGGTCTTTAGGTTTCTTTTTTTTGTATTGATCTAAAATCCATACTACATCTCCTTCACCATACCTTTTATGTCAGATCAACCTGCACTCCTAATCGAACTGCTCCGTGCGGCGTACGCAGCCTTCAACGCGCGAGACATTAACGCTGCCCTTGCCCTCATGACTCCGGACGTGGCTTGGCCGAAAGCGTTCAAAGGCGGTTTTGTCCGTGGGTCTGAAGAAGTTCGCGCTTACTGGACGGAGCAATGGAGCGAGATCAATCCGCATGTCGAGCCGGTTTCCTTTTACTCGGAGGAAGCCGGGCGCATTTTGGTCGATGTGCATCAGGTCGTGCGTGACAAGGCTGGAGCAGTTCTTGCCGATGAGCACGTGGGTCATCGATTCACCCTTGAACACGGCTTGATTCAAGCTATGGAAGTCTGTCCACATGAATTCTGTACGACTGGGTAATGAATATTGGTTTAAAACCGTACAACTCTTAGAGACGCTACCGCGTAGCTTGCTTCCCCGTAGGGGTACGTCCCGCTACGCGCTAACGCCTGCAAGTGGCGTGGCTGTCTTTAATTTTGAATTTTGTTAGCGCAGCGTAAAGCCTTCGGCATGGCTTCGCTTAGAGCGAGTCCGCGTACCCTTACAGGGAAGCAAGCTACGCTTTTAGCGTCTCGTAGAGAGCGTCATTTTGAATTTTGAATTGTTATTCCCTCCTCTCTTCCTCTGTGCCCTCTGCGCCTCTGCGGTTCGACTCCTAAATTGGTGCGTTACACTGCGTTAACGCACCCTACCAATTGGCACACCTACTCGTCAATTTGACCAACGCGGCGGATATTCAAAATGTCGCTCATTTTCTTAATTTGGACGAACACTTGCTCTAGTTGGGAGCGATCGCGTATATCTATTCCTAAGTCCATCAATGCAGGTTGACCAATAGAGGTTTTCACCTGGGCATGGCGGACGTTAATCCCTTGGTCACTTAACCGTGACAAAATATCCTTTAGCACCCCAACACGATCTAGAGCTTCAATTTGTACATCCACTGGGTACGTGTGCGGACGACCACTATTTTCGGCGGCTGGGTTCCATCTAACTGGTACTAGGCGTTCATACTCCACACACTCCAGATTATTGCAGCCTTGGCGATGAATTGAAATCCCCCTACCTCGCGTCACCACACCAATAATCGGTTCGCCAGGAATCGGGGTACAACACCCAGCTAAATAATACATCAACCCTTCCACCCCAACAATTGGCGAATCAGTGGAGCGAGAAGTACTTGGAGGCGCATCTCGCAAAGCTTTTGAACTTGGTTCTTTAGGGATAAATGGCGACACAGTGGCAACTGGTTGTTGTCCCTTCGCAACTTCTCGCCAACGATTTAGCACTAGGTTCAAGGTAATTTCTCCGTAACCTAAACCAGCGAGTAAATCGTCAACACTGTGGTAGTTACACTTTTCGGCGACAATTTGCATCGCATCCGATTTCAGCAAACTATCAAAACCAGTTTTACCAAGTTCCTTTTCTAACAACTCCCGTCCACGGGCGATATTTTCTTCTCGGCGCGATCGCTTGTACCATTGTTTAATCCGATATTTCGCCGCCGAAGTCCTGACAAAGTTCAACCAATCTAAACTCGGATGGCAGTTCTTTTGGGTTAGAACCTCGACAATATCGCCATTTTGCAGCCGCGTTGATAGTGGCACCATTCGCCCATTCACCCGCGCCCCTGAACAGTGGTTTCCGACTTCTGTATGAATGCGATAAGCAAAATCTACAGTTGTAGCACCAGGACTTAAAGGAACAACATCCCCCTTAGGGGTGAAGACATAGACATCATCTTCAAATAAATTATCTTTGACGCTATCAAGATATTCTTGTGCATCCTTGAGATCGGTTTGCCATTCCAGCAGTTGCCGCAGCCAAGTAAACTTGTCATCTGTCCCTGTCAAATGGCTAATACTAGAACCACCTGTTTCTTTATACTTCCAATGGGCGGCAATCCCGTACTCGGCGATGTGATGCATTTCGATTGTCCGAATTTGCACCTCTAAAGGACGGCCAGTTAATCCAATCACCCCAGTGTGCAACGACTGATAACGGTTAGGCTTTGGTAGTCCAATGTAGTCCTTAAATCTTCCAGGAATTGGGCGAAAAGCATCATGAACCACCGCCAACGCCCGATAGCAATCTTGATTGGTTTGGACAATAATTCGCAGCGCCGCCAAATCGTAAATTTCATGAAATTCCTTTTGCTGCCGATGCATTTTTTGATAAATGCTATAAAGGTGTTTGGGACGACCACTGATATCCTGAAAGACGATTCCGGTTTGCTGCAAACGTTCTCGCAAAATGTCTGTAGCTTTGGCCAGTTTCTCTTCTCGCGCCGTCCGTTTTTCGGAAACATGCTCTTGCATTTGGCGAAAGGCTTCCGGTTCCAAATACTTAAAAGCCAAATCTTCCAGTTCCCATTTTATCCGCCAGATCCCCAGGCGATTGGCTAAAGGCGCGAAAATATCTCGCGTTTCTTGGGCACTGCGGCGGCGGCTGGCTTCTGACATATATTGTAAAGTTCGCATATTATGCAAACGATCTGCCAATTTGACCACAATTACCCGAATATCTTGCGCCATTGCCAAAAACATCCGCCGGAAGTTTTCGGCTTGGCTTTCGGTTTTGCTGGTGAAATTAATCTTAGAAAGCTTGGTGACACCTTCCACCAATTGCCGTACTTCTGGGCCAAAGCGTTCTTCTATTTCTTGACTTGTGACTTCTGTATCTTCGACGACATCATGGAGAAATCCAGCTGCTATCATAGCAGCACTACCCCCCAAGTCACGCAGTAAGTCAGCTACAGCGATGGGATGAGCAATATATGGTTCTCCAGATTTGCGGTATTGACCTTGATGCAGTTGGTAAGCAAATTCAAAAGCGCGACCAATTAATACTGCATCACTATGCCTTCGGTCATCTTCAGCTGCGCCGCTACTTGTCGATGACTCCTTCAAACATTTTTTCAACCATTCCGGAATGGCTAGATCAACTGATGAATTAATAGCTAGACTGCTCATAAAATAGGGTTTAGAGTGGATCGGTAGATAAGTGAAAAATAAATAAAACTGGCAGCATTGCCTTAAGAAGATGCTGTCACCCAGAGAAGGGTAGAAAAAGCAGTGTCAGGATGATTCTCCAATTGCTTATGGTAGTCTCCAGTTTGGGTTTCAAGGATCATAAAAAAGAAAATCCATTGATGGCAAACAAAGCCTCAAACCATGATTTGAGGCTTTTAATGGTGATAAGTCTAAAAGAGAAGTTTATTGTAGAAGAAAAATTACTTGACATTAATACTATCTTAACTAGCACTGGATGTCTTTAAACCGTGAGAAATATCTGGCACTCGTAACCTTGCTAGAGCAATTACGCTCTGATGCCACAACTACCCAAATCGCTGCGCCCGAACTGCGACAGCGTATAGCCTCGTTGCAGCAATTTTTTGGACAGCAGATTGTGCCTTTGGCTGATGAAAACTGGCGAGTGCAGTCTTATCAAACGGAGATGAGCAAGCAATTGCGCCTGTTGGCAATAGATGTGATGTTTTTGCAAGGAGCGCGGCAAGCATCGACTGCACAAACGAGACTTCAAACGATTAGCGATCGCTTGACAACCCTCATTCAATACTGTGATGCTATTCTGCAACCAGAAGCGGAAGGAGAAAAATAACAATTGTTTACCTTTTTCTCTAATTTTTCCATCATCTCATTTATGACCTATAGTGGAAAGTTATTTTGGCAACAAGATGGGACTGGGGATTGGGGACTGGGGACTGGGGACTGGGGACTGGGGACTGGGGACTGGGGACTGGGGACTGGGGACTGGGGACTGGGGACTGGGGACTGGGGACTGGG
>NZ_JBALEJ010000035.1:0-93181 GCF_036917975.1 Nostoc sp. | reverse complement strand
CCCTGAACCTTCCAGGTATTGACGGCATGAGATAAAGAGCCTTCAACTTTCCCACCGTTGTACTTGACGGCATCAACTAAAGAGCCTTCACCAACGTAATTTAAGCCCGTTGTTGTTTGAGCCTTACGCGCTTTTTTAATGTTCTTAGCTAAGGATTCTTCGGGTAAGCTAAGGATTCTCTTAATTTCAGCATTGCGATCGCCTTCAAACTTTAGCGCTTTCCGTGCTTCATCCCAGCGACCCTCTGATAGACCGTGTGGGTAAGCACTACTTAAACGCGCTTCAAAGTCTTCTACCGTGTAAGTTGCTTCAGAATCGAACCCTACGCTTTGCTGGGTTCCCTTAGCCTTTCTCGTGAACCCAGCAAAACGCATCTCGCGGTTTAGGTTAATGATTGCTGGGTCGCTCTGAAATAGAAGAATTAGTTTTTTCTGTAAAACCTTCCAAGTTTCTGCGTCTGGGCTTGTGGCTAATTTGTAGTAAACGTGGAGGCTTTTGCCGCCACTACCGACTATTAGAGAAGGTGTTAGCCCGTACTGTGATTGAATTTCATTAATTTTTTCCCACTGTTCGGGGATTGGGCGATCGTCAATTTCCACAAACAGATTACTAAAATCTGTAGCATAGTCAGCACCAATCCCGCCTTGTGTATGGTTGGGAATAATGAATAAGCCCGTACCTACCTCTGCTCGTTCTTCTAAATATTTCCAGCCGTCGCTATAGATTGAGTTGCCTTTGTTTATCCAAAACGGCGCTGTAGAACCCTGTTTGCAAACTGGATTACCTTCTGCATCAAGTAGTTTTTCCTGTTCGCGGATAGAGAAGAACCCAGGTTTGGTTACGGTTCCCTCAAAAATTATATTGTTATTGAGTTTGACGTGAAAGGTTTGTCCTGGCTCAAAACTCAGCTTTTCAAGTTGGATTCTGGCTGCTTCTCTACCAGTGATATATCTTCCAGTAATAGGGGTTGGAGCGATTACCCCGCCTACATCCCCAGCGCTGTACTGAGTTGCAATTACGTCGTCAATTGTGCTATAATCAGGTAAGATTTCGGTTGGAAGGAAGGAAGAAGGTATCGTATTATTTTCCATTAGATGAATGATTTCTTGGTGATTCGATAAATTGTTCATACTGATTGGCTCTCCCTGAGCCGATTTGTTTAGATCCTTGCTTGCTGTCGCGAAACTTAGGGCAAGGGTGAATAAGTGAAAAAAATTAAAAGCTCTCTCGGAGTGAACGACCGCGAGGGCTTTTTAATTTGTCAAGCTTGTGTAGACTCTGTAGACTCTATAAACTCTATAAACTCTATAAACTGTGTAGACCGTGCAATCTCTCTTTCGATTTTCTTAGCTGCTCTAGCGGCTGCTTCGTTATATCTATCTCTCGTTGGCAGTCCAAAACCTGCGCGTACAACATCTGAGATTGTGGTCTGAGATTGGGCGGACACTTCGCGGATGTGTTCGCGTTCTTCTGGTGTCACTCGTATGGCGATAAAGGTAGATTCTTTGTTGGTTGTCATAACTGAGTATTTGTTTATACACTGGGTGTAGCTTATTTCTAAGTATTTGCCTACGCTTTTGAAAATATTCAAAAATATTTTCGCGCTAAAACTCTGGAACTTCAGTATTACCAACGATTCCGGCGTAGTGTTTGAAGATAATAGGCGCAGAATTGCCGCACCACTGTGCCACTTGTTGAACTGGCACATTGCGTTGTAGCATTTCTGTAATAAACGTGTGACGACAATTGTAGGGAGGACGGTAGCGAGAAACTACACCGTCGGCCACTAGTTTAGTAACGATGCCTGGATAGACTCTTTCCTTGTGTTTACACCCGCGCCAAAATTGATTTGTAAACTTATTAACGTCTATCAATCCACCTCGCGGTGCTGGGAATACAGTAGCAGTCGGGTTTACATCAACTGGCTTAATATCTAGTAACAACTGTCTCAAACGCGTATTACACGGGAATCGCCTACTCTTACCTGTTTTGGTACTCTTGCGAATTTTAAAGTCTGCACTAATGCTTTCTGCGAATAGGATTTCTGTGCAGTCTGCTTTTACACCACCCCAGGTCAGTGCCACTGCCTCACCAGGTCGCGCACCAGTATAAAAAAGGAATTTTACGAATGGAACATAGTACTTATGCAGCTTGTGAGCTTCAAACGCCGCAATTATTGCATCCCTTTCTTGAATTGAAAACGGATCGATAGTATTAGTCTTACCTTTCGAGTTCTTAACCTCGGACGCAAAACCGTCGAATGGGTTAATGGGTAATAAGTGCGATCGCACTCCCCACCTACAACAGGCTGACAAATATCTAAGGATGAGTTTTGCTACCCCTGGCGATAAGTTGGCTAAAAGCCAATCTCGTATTTGAATTGCTTTTCGTGCATCTTTAGTTGGGAATTCTTTAATACGGTTAGGGATTTTTCGCTTGTAACTCTTTTCGTAAGTCGTCTCGGCTAACTGAGATCGCATGAATTCAGAATACTTTTCCCAAAGTTTCTCTAAATTCCAAACCCAATCTTGGGCTTGAATCGAAATTACACTTTGAGGCTTGTACTTATTTAGCGTCCAGTCAAAACTACCTTTGGTTATATCGGCTTCGATTTCCCAGGCAATAATCTGCGCCTTTTTCCGGTTCTCAGTTGTTGAATCTAAGCCAGTGCTGAAATATCTAGATGAGCCTTTCGCTACCGAAGCAGGTAATCGTAACCGGAATCGTCCTCTAAAATTCTCGATGCCGACAGTATTTTTAGATACTCCAGACACAGTAAAAACCTCGTAAAAAAAAGATAGTTAACAGAGTGTAAACGGCTATCATTCTTAACGAGGTCTTTTTGGTATATCCCCGTAGGTGATAAGCAAAAAAGCCTTATATAGTCAGCTTTTGGGATTAAACCCCTGACCTTAAACTATCTCTCAAAAGCCCCTCTGCCATTCTAGTATGTTTCCTGGCCCTGGCACACCTCTAGCAGGATTGATATGCTGTGGAGACTCGACATTTCCCGGTATTGGTTTACCAGCAGTCGCCGCTAGTGGGATGATTGCTGCTAATACCCTTACATCTGTTAATAAGCATTTAGCTATGCTTCAGGATATCAAGTGTATATAAATGTAAATATACGCTACACATCCGCTTTGCTCCATTCGCAATGATATTGTGTAATTAATTCTGTCTGGATTACTTAGAATCCTCACGTCCATCCTCCAATTTCCGCCTCAGTTAAAGGCTTCTCTAACTTACTATATTCTGTTTGAGCAGCCCGCAATACATGTTTCATCTGCACTGCTTCCCCAGCATCGGCAGCGAGGAAAGCTGCATTTAAGGCGATGTTACGGATATTTCCCCCAGCGACATTGAGCCGTGCTAGTTGTAGAGCATCTAAACCTGTGGTTGGTGTATCATCTGGAAAGACGCGTCGCCAAATCTCGGCTCGTTGCGTTGTATCGGGGAAGGGAAACTGGACTACGAAGCGAATCCGCCGCAAAAATGCTGTATCAATTGCACTTTTCAAGTTAGTAGTCAGGACTGCTAAACCTGGGTAACTTTCCATCCGTTGCAATAGGTAGCTAACTTCTATATTGGCATAGCGATCGCGGGCATCTTTAACTTCACTCCGTTTACCAAACAAAGCGTCAGCTTCATCAAATAACAAAATCACCCCGCCTTGTTCTGCGGCATCAAATACCCGACGCAAATTCTTCTCTGTCTCGCCAATATATTTGCTAACTACCGATGATAGGTCAATACGATAGAGATCGAGGCGTAATTTATGAGCCAGCACTTCTGCCCCCAAAGTTTTACCAGTACCGCTACCGCCTGCAAATAGAGCGCTGATTCCCAATCCTCTAGCACTCTTGGCCCCAAAACCCCAATTATTATATACAGTACTACGTTGGCGCACATGAGCCGCAATTTCCCGAAGAACTTGTTTCTGTGCCTCTGGTAATACTAAGTCTTCCCAATCACCAGATGGCTCAATTCGTTGGGCGAGTTCATCCAACCGTGGACGTGCTTGCACACGGCAGGCATCCCATAAAATATCACCGATATCGGTTTCTGGCGTTTGTGCTAACTGTCCTACGGCTTCTGCACAAGCAGCGCGAATGGTTGCAGCACTTAGGTTAAATTGCTCCACGAGGGTTTTAACTTGCCCGTTCATTGGTGGTGCAATCCCATTTAGTGCATCTTGCCAAACTGCACCTTGTTCTTTGCTAGTTGGTTGATGTACGTCAAAATTAACTACTAGGCGTTGTGATAAACCTATGCGTTCTCGACTTGTGACTATTAAAAAGCCCTTGGTGCGTTCGATGAAATGAGCGATCGCATTTAGTCGCGCTATATCATTAATATCCAGTTCGTTGCAGTCTATGAGTAAGGCACATTTACTTAAAATTGTCTCGCGAGTCCACAGGCGGATAAGATTATCCAACTCGCCAGGTGCTAAGGGAATGGCTTGTGCAGCCATTACCCAGAGATTTAAACCATGAAGTTGAGAAATTTTGGCGGCAATAGCACGTTTACTAGTAGTTTCTTTACTACATAACTGGACAATTGGCAAGCTATTAACCTGGGAAGCTTGTGACCAAATTGTTGCGACTCGCTCTGCTAAATCTTGGTGCGAAGGTACTAAATCACTAACCTCTTGTAATGGTTCAATGATGCCAGCCAAGCGTTCATCAAGATATTGAATGCCAGTGAGATAATGTAAAATCCGCTCATCAATTCTTATGGGACTGAGAGTCAGGGAATGACCATCACCAATTTGAATTAATCGCCAATGACGTAAGGGAGCATTTGGTGCGATCGCATCCCAGTGGACATCGGGTAAAGCTGCCAGAGCTAAACCCAAAGTTGGGTAAGCTCGTTGCGAATCCCCGTGGATTATAGCACATATTTTGGTAAAATCCCCATTCAATTCCATACCTGCACACAACAGCAACAAATCACATTCAAAGGATGAGAGGTTAAACATTTTGCCTACTCTCTCCAATGCCGATGGTGCAGGCATAGCAGCAGCAGCTTCCTGTAAAGCTTGCTGTAAAAGCGCTTGGTTTTTCTCTGGAGCTTGATTTTGCTCTTTTGCCGTGTGATTTTCTAAAATACCACGCACCACGGCGAGAGCTGCTGATAGGTAGCGGTAGTTTGCCTCATCCCAATTGCGATTAATTGTTATAACATTCATAAAATAGTTAGCTGTGGCGAATCATAAGCCCCAGACCGATTTTTGTGCAGTGGACTTTGGGCGCCATCTACCCGCACCTGGACAATATAAGTTCCTGGCTTGACATTTTTGATTGGAATAGTGATTGCATCAGTATCTTCAGGGCGTGATGGCACAAAGAAAGAGTAAGCAGATGGAGTATTATCTGACACTTCATTGAGTAGCAAAACTACTCGCTGTGCCTTACCAACTTTGGGCTGGAATTTAACGTTAATTTCTGCTGTGCGTAAATTGTCGCCACTATTTTCCACTTGGGTGACGAATGCTGTAATTGTTGGATGTAGGACAAAAGCCGCAACGTTTGATTCAACGAGATGATCCATTTGCCTCCCATTGTCCATTGTCAGGTGTACGATTTGAACACCCTGCACACTTGGGTACAAATCTAGCGGAACTAACAAGCTGATTTGGGTTTCTTTAACTTCTTGAGGTACTAGTAATGTCTCCGTATTACCCAAACGAACTCGTGTGATTTCACCGCGTAACCGTTTACCACGAATTACTAATGTTGTGCCTGCAACAATCATTTGCTCAGTCTTTGCCGGAGACATCACTTGCTCTATAATCGGCTGAGACAAGGGCATCATGTAGGAACCTTCGGGGTTGTCAGATTTGCTACTCTCAATCAATACCATTGATGCCAGATAGGTAGCTGAAGGTCGATAGTGCGTTTGTAAAGCAGACCATAACTTAGAAGTTTCTTCCATGTTAAAAAACTCTGGAGTCAGTTTGATCTGTCCAATTTGTTCAGCTAAATCAGATACAGACACATTTGCTACAGCTTGCGAAAAAGCACTTGAAGTATTGGTTGTGGATGCATTGATCAAAGTATTTTCAATAATATCAGATGTGATCGCCGGGGTTTTGTGTAATAAATGCATCGCATAGCCCAGTAAAAGCTCCGCCTGAAAATCCTTGGCTCCGTAGGCTGTTAGCAAGTAATGGAGGTCAAGCGCTAGTGGTGGAATCGGAGAACACAGGTTTCCATTAATACGTGAATGCTTGCTCCGAAATTCCTGAGATACCCAATCGACATTGCGATTCTGTGTCACTTGATAGAGAAAGAGGTTGAGTTGAGCGCGCTCATCAGCTTCAACTGAAATTCGATCGGGTGGTAGAGCAGTTACAATCACATCACCAACACTAGCAGCGATCGGATCGCTGACTAAACCATTTTCCAGCAAGACTTTTAGTACTGCTGTCACGGCGGCTATAGAGAGCATATTACTCATCTTCGTTCCTCATGGCAATAGCACATACTAATCATGTACGCCAGAGTACATTGACAGAATATATTTTGCAAAACTTTAAATATTCTGTAGATTGGGGATTGGGGACTGGGGATTGGGGATTGGGGATTGGGGACTAAATATCTATAAGTTCTGCGATAATACAATGTATTAGTATTTACACACATTCTATGAATTATTCTTTTCTCTACAAGAGGCTGCGTGTAACCCTGCAAAGAAGCAAGCTATACGTAGTATTTCTTAGAAAATGGGGTTCGATAAATTAAGCTTTCTGGAGTTTTTGCGTAAGTACTGTATGTAAATCTCCCACCAAATTTTCCCAGCCCCAATCCCTAATCCCAATTAGTGGTCTGTCCCATTAATTTTGAGAGATAAAAGAAGGAACCGCAAAGGACGCAAAGAGCGCAAAGTAAGAAGGAAGGAAAGAAGAGAAATTGAAATTTGATTTATCTATCAGAATTAATAGGACAGACTACTAGTCCCCAGTCCCCAGTCCCTAGTCCCCAATCCCCAGTCCCCAGTCCCCAGCCTAATTTACGTTAACTTCACATCAGGAACCAATTTCAACTACCAAAGGCCTTAATTTTAAACATTTTATCAAATTGTCAGCATTAGTTTTATGTTAAGCTGAGTATAATTAGATAAATAACTAGTAGCATATATTACAAGCATTCATTTAACCTACGAAGCAAGTAAAAGATTTGTAATATTTGTAATAATAGTATTATCTCTGACTAAAGTTAAAACTTTAACGTTAACTAAGATGGGTTGCCCCAGATGAAATCCCCACCTTCTTCAAATTCTTGGAATGGTCGCTTAGTAGGTGATAACCAGCGATACCGTTTAGACAGACGGTTAGGCGGGGGTGGCATGGGAGAAGTCTTCCTAGCAACGGATACCCGTGTCGGTCAACAGGTAGCTTTGAAGTTGCTCAAAGATACGCTGGTGGCATCACAAGAAATGAGAAAGCGTTTTGAGCGTGAAGTGGCAGTTTGTGCTGCTTTGCAAAGCGATCATATCGTCAAAATTAGTGATTGTGGTGTAACTCCAGAAGGTTTTCCATTTTATGTAATGGAATATTTGCGGGGGCAAACGCTCAGACAATTACTGCTGCGCGAAAAGCGGCTATCTGTTGAGCGGACGGTGAAGATTATGGCGCAAGTTTGTAAGGGTCTACAACTTGCCCATCAAGGAGTTACTCTGCAACGGGAAGGTGGCAAAACTACTGAGCATATTCAGGTAGTTCACCGCGACTTAAAGCCAGATAATATATTTCTGACGCCTACAGATTTGGGAGAGTGGGTCAAGGTTTTGGATTTTGGTGTTGCCAAAATTCGTAGTGAATCTTCAGAAAATTCCAATATTACAAATATAACCAGTACATTTATCGGTACATTTCGTTACGCACCTCCTGAACAAATCCAAAGCGATCAAAACTTGGATGCTAGGGGTGATATTTACAGCTTAGGGATTATCCTTTATGAAATGCTGAGTGCAGCTGATCCATTTGGAATCAGCATTAAGGGTAGTCATATTAGTGAGGCTTCTTGGGTATTAGCTCATGCTTATGAGCCACCAAAACCACTGCGATCGCAACCCGGATGTGAGCATTTACCCGTACAATTGGAAGCTGTGGTGATGAAATGCCTCCACAAAAACCCAGCTAACCGATTTGCAACTGTAGAAGAACTCAGTCAGGCTTTGCAATCTGCTGGCAAATTTGTTACGGGCAATACTAGTGTACCCGGACAGATTACTGGGCGATCGCAATCTTTCGATAATCAGGGTTCAAATCACGAAACTGTTCCCAGACAATCGAACGACGACACCATTCTCCGTCCTCCATCTGCATACAATCAGGGTTCAAATCACGAAACTGTTCCCAGAGCATCGAACGACGACACGATTCTCCGTCCTCCATCTGCATACAATCAAGGTTCAAATCACGAAACTGTTCCCAGACAATCGAACGACGACACGATTCTCCGTCCTCCATCTGCATACAATCAAGGTTCAAATCACGAAACTGTTCCCAGACCATTTAACCCAGTTGAGCAAAATCAACAGAGTCCTGTGAATAATCCGAACACTAGCAAACCAGATGTAACGTTATATCAACCACGACAGGCATCTAGTCAAGCTGGGCAACACGTGCCACCCGATAAAACACTGTTTCAACCACGGCAGGCATCTAGTCAAGCTGGGCAACAATTGCCGCCAGATAAAACATTGTTTCAGCCACGGCAGGCATCTAATCAAGGTGGGCAACAATTGCCGCCAGATAAAACATTGTTTCAGCCACGACAGCCATCTAATCAAGGTGGGCAACAAGTGCCACCAGATAAAACGTTGTTTCAACCACGACCAACGTCTAATCAAGGCAGACCACAAGTGCCACCAGATGTGACATTGTATCAACCTCGACCTGCATCTCATCAAGGCAGACCACAAGTGCGAACGGATGACACTATTTACCAACCAAGGCTAAATGAGCAACTAGCTACGAGAATTACTCCCAATTTCTTGCGAATCCTGGGAGTGATCTTGGCCATTGGACTGACTTTAGCATTAGTAACCTATATATATACTCAATCGCAATCTCGTAAAGAGCCAAGCAACCAGCAAAGTTTACCTAATAACAGTCGAATTTAGAACTAATCAGCCCAAAGGACGGTTAGAAATCGCACGCTATTAGTATTTCCCTTAGCACCTTAAAACCAAAATTTTATAAAAATAACTCTTGTAGTGGCGTGTCAAGGCTAAAATGTTGCAAAAAAATTGCTTTGTTGGGGAGCCACTGCGTTGCGCGGGTTAAGAGCGTTGTAGCAAGTGGCATTGGAGGCTTTGCCAAAGCCAACATCCTTATATATGTTGGGTTGCGCTCCGCTCCACCCAACCTTGTATCTTAGAAATAGTAGGGGTGAGCATCTTGCCATTGGTGTCAACTTAACGTGAAAACTAGCGTAGTAAAAGCTTTTAGATATTGTCTCGTTCCCAGTCTCCGACTGGGAATGCCATCCTAGAGGCTCCGCCTCGTTTGCTAGCGGCAGAGCCACTTTTGAGTTGCATTTCCAGCCGGAGGCTGGAAACGAGGTTTTAAAGGAGTTTCAGTTTAAGTTGACACCAATGGCATCTTGCTCACCCAGTCCATATAGGGCGGGCGAGACGCCCACCCCACAAGAGTTAATTGGATATTTTTTTTATTTGGAAGTCCCTTCTCGTTTGTATGCAATAGACTTTGACCTCTCTCCTAAAAGGAGAGAGGCTTTGAGTCTTACGCACTAAGAAAAGCCCAAAAGCTTGTGTAGCCTCGTTCCCAGGCTGGAGGCTGGGAATGTATTTTAATTTTGAAAAAAATTAAAATACAGGCTGTTCATCTTGTTTGTGATTTGGGAATTTTAAGAACTGAACGCGTTTTACAGCAGCAGAGGAACAGTAGGATATCCAATGTTCAAGAATATGACCTTGCAAACACGGTTGATCAGTTCATTTTTATTCATGGGACTGATCGTACTCATAATGGCCTTGCTGGGATGGTTCACCACCAACGAGTTAAATCAGTACATTAACATACTAGTGAAGGATAACATCCCCAGTGTGTCCGGGATATGGAAGATTAACGAAGGTCAGACACAAATCCAATCGGCAGAACGGTTACTATTTGATCCTGAAGTCACTGTGACTGAAAGACAGGGTGCAATAACTCAAATTCAGGATGCTTGGAAACAGATTAAGGAAGGGATTAAACAGTACGAAGCAACGCCATTAACCGAACAAGAAAAAAAAGAGTATGACTTACTTAAAGACCAACTGGATGTCTGGAAGCAAGCTCATAATAAATTATTAGATATTGAGCAAGAGCTAAATCAAATTGGCATTCAGAATCCTTGGAAAAAAGAAATTGAGTTAATGCATCAAGGTAAAAATAAGCCGGAAGATTTTGCCATTATTCAAAAGGCAATTGAATTACGCGATCGCATGGATTATCAAGGAGCAAATAACGAGGAACCTTTATTTAAAATAGCTAGCGTTCAGGCAGACAAACTTTTAACCCTTCACGAAATTTACGTATCAGATACCCAAAAAGAAGTCGAACAGAATGTGGCTCGTAGCATTTTATGGATTTCTGTAGGAATTGCTATTGGGCCTATAACTGCAATTATTTTGGGGTCTGTAATCGCTCGACAAATTACAGTTCAGGTTTTTGATGTCGTTAGGGTTGCAGAGCAAATTTCTCAGGGTAACTTAACAACTCAGGTCAAGGCTGACTTCAACAGTAAAGATGAAATGAATAGACTCTTAACTGCTTTCCAAACCATGACTGAGAATCTCAACATTCTGATTCGTAAGGTACAACATTCAGGCATACAGGTTACTTCTTCAGCGACTCAAATAGCAGCTTCAGGTAAACAATTAGAAGCAACGCTCACCGAGCAGGTAGCTTCTACTAATGAGGTAACTGCTGCTACCAAAGAAATTTCCGCTACCTCTAGAGAATTAGTCAGCGCAATGGAACAAGTTGCGACTATTTCCCAAATTACAACGACAGCAGCGAATGATAGTCAAAAAGACATAGTGCGGATGGAAACCACTATGCGCCAGTTAGCAGAAGCCACTAATGCGATCGCATCTCGATTGGGAGTAATTAGCGAAAAGGCAAATAGCATTAATAGTATCGTTGTCACAATTACCAAGGTGGCAGACCAAACGAATCTGCTATCGTTAAATGCGGCGATCGAAGCCGAAAAAGCTGGAGAGTATGGCTTGGGCTTTGCTGTCGTTGCGAGAGAAATTCGCCGATTAGCAGATCAAACCGCCGTTGCTACCCTTGATATTGAGCAGATGGTGAAGCAGATGCAATCGTCAGTCTCTACAGGTGTGATGGAGATGGACAAGTTTGCCGCAGAAGTAGGACGGAGTATAGAAGATGTTGCCAGCATCAGCATACAGGTTGGGCAAATTATCCAGCAAGTGCAAGACCTGAATCCGCGATTTGAGTTTGTTAACCAGGGCATGGAAACCCAATCTGTGGGAGCGCAACAAATTAGTGAGACGATGGCGCAGTTGAGCAGTACCTCTGTGCAAACTACAGATTCCCTTCGAGAGATCAATCATGCCATAGCCCAACTCAACCAAGTTTCCCAAGGATTGCGTCAAGAGATTGCCCGCTTTCAGGTGAAAACAGAAGACGTTACACCCCTGATTCACCAATTCTCTTGAGCAACCTTTATGAACTCGATCGCTACGCCATTTATTGAACGTTGTTGGAATTTTATCGGCATTGAGGGCGATCGCTCCTGTCCCCAATTAGCCACCTACACCCATTGCCGCAATTGCCCCGTTTACTCTACTGCTGGACGCAATTTGCTAGAGCGCTCCATCCCTGAAAATTATCGGTATGAGTGGACTCAGTTACTCGCTAAATCTAGAGTCGATGAAAATTCCCAGATATCCCATACTTTACCCACAACTCAAACTCTGACGGTTGTAATTTTTCGTCTGCAACGGGAATGGCTAGCACTTTCTGCCCAAATCTTCAAGGAAATGGCACTTCCCAGTGTGGTTCATACTCTGCCACATCGCAGCAACCAAATCTTGCGGGGATTGGTAAGTATCCGAGGTGAATTGCGATTGTGCATCTCTTTGAGTCATCTGTTGAATCTGGAAGTTGCCGATATACCAGTACAAACGCTAACTCCTGTGGTGTATTCGCGGATGGTAGTTCTGGAAAAGGCAGGTAATATTTGGGTTTTTGGTGTAGATGAACTTTATGGAATACACCGATTTCACCAGGATGAGTTACAAGAGCCGCCCAAGAGTCTGACTCAAACCTATACTAAAGGATTATTCCAATGGCAACCTGCGGGATTAGCAATGGCGCGATTGCACAGTGTCAGCTATTTAGATGATGAATTGTTATTCACCACTTTGGCTAGGAAGGTGCAGTAATGTTAGAAGAATTTGATGTCAGCAATTTTTCCTTGCTTGATTTATTCAACATGGAAGTAAAAGCCCAAGTTGTGGTATTGAATGATTGTCTGTTGGCACTGGAGACGAAGCCCGATCCCCAACTAGAATTAGCAGCCTTAATGCGGGCAGCCCATTCCATCAAAGGCGCTGCCCGAATCGTTCAAATCGATCCGGTTGTCAACCTTGCTCACGTCATGGAAGACTGCTTTGTGGCGGCTCAAGAGGGGAAAATCACCTTAACTGCCGATCGCATTGATGTATTGTTGCAAGGGGTAGATATGCTCATGCATATAGCTGAAACGTTTACAGCTAACCCAAATTTGCAGATGTTAGAAAATATCGGCATTCAATTGTTAGTGAGTGCGCTCGCTAATATCCTAACTCCAGAAACAACCTCTACAGAAATTCATCCTCTAATAACAACAGCGCAGTTAGAAGACAACCAACAGACAACCCTTATTTCCCCATCCCCACTAGAAGAACTGGGCATCACCCAAAATCGGGCGGTGCGAATGAGTACTGAAAATCTCAATCGCTTGATGGGTTTAGCGGGAGAGTCTTTAGTTGAAGCGAATTTATTAGAACCATTTGCTAACTCTTTGCTAAAGCTGAGAAAGAATCAGGGGGAATTGTCCAACCTGTTGGAGAAGTTACAGGAGTTATTGAGCAACTATCATCTGGATCGGCAAATTAAGGAAACCTTGAGTGCAACTCATCAGAAAGCTAATGAATGTTACCAGATGATGAGCGATCGCCAAAACCAACTAGAAAAATTTTCTCAGCGTTCTGCGAACCTTGCCCATCGCTTATATCAAGAAGTTATTGCTACCCGAATGTGTTCTTTTGCTGATGGGGGACAGGGATTTCCGCGAATGGTGCGCGACTTAGCAAGACAGTTGAGTAAACGGGTGAAACTGGAAATCGTCGGTAAATCTACTTTGGTAGATCGAGATATTCTAGAACGCCTAGAAGCTCCATTGACTCATATTTTGCGGAATGCGATCGATCATGGCATTGAACTGCCCCAGGATCGTTTAGCAGCAAGAAAGCCAGAAGAAGGAATTATTCGCATTGAAGTTGCCCATCGTGCCGGAATGCTGTTTATCACCGTTGCAGATGATGGACGGGGAATCGATATCGAGTTTTTGCGCCAAGTAGTCATCAACAAACAACTGACAAACCCGGAAATGGCTACTCAACTTACCGAAGTTGAGTTGATGGAGTTCCTATTTTTGCCTGGTTTTTCCACAACCCAGACTGTAACTGAAATTTCGGGTAGAGGTGTGGGTTTGGATATAGCCCATAGCGCAGTGCGGGAAGTTGGCGGGACGCTGCGGGCGGTTTCTGTCTTGGGAAGGGGTATGACCTTTCACTTGCAGTTACCATTGACGCTATCTGTGATTCGCACCCTGTTGGTAGAAATTGCTGGCGAACCCTATGCCTTTGGGCTGACGCGCATTGAACAGGTGTTGATATTATCCAAATCTAAGATTGCTGTATCGGAAAATCGCCCATTTTTCGTGATGAATAATCAACCTGTGGAGTTGATTTTAGCAAGTCAAGTTTTAGAGTTAGCCTCGCCTGCGGTGAATATAGAATCGTTATCAGTGATTGTAATTAGCGATCGCCTCAATCGTTATGGATTAGTTGTAGATCGGTTTCTCGGTGAGTGCAATTTGGTTGTCCGACCCTTAGATCCCCGTCTTGGTAAAGTCCCAAACATTAGCGCCGCCGCCCTCATGGATGATGGTTCGCCAGTGTTAATTGTCGATGTCGAAGATTTAGTACGTTCCATTGCCAAGGTCTTTTCTAGTGGACAACTTTCTCAGGTAAATCAGTCTACTCATCAGGCAGTTACCAAAACTTACAAGCGAGTTTTAGTAGTAGATGATTCGATCACTGTGCGCGAAATGGAGCGCAAACTTTTGGAAAACAACGGTTACAAAGCTGAAGTAGCAGTTAATGGCATTGATGGTTGGAATGCAATCCGTAGCGGCGATTATGATTTAGTGGTGACAGATATTGATATGCCCCGGATGAATGGCTTTGAACTCACCAGCCAGATCAAAACTCATGCCAACTTGAAACAAACACCCGTGATTATTGTTTCTTACAAAGACCGGGAAGAAGACCGATTGCAAGGGTTAGAAGCAGGTGCAGACTACTACCTAACTAAGAGTAGCTTTCATGATGACACTCTGTTAAAGGCGGTGATTGATTTAATTGGAGAAGCATGAATCAATTTTAGATTTTAGATTTTGGATTTTGGATTAAAAATCTTTTCAATAGTTCTCGGTTAAGCATTTTTAATTCCGAATCAGGTTTGAGGAAAAGATTAAATGGTAAGCTTTAAAGGTTTGTTTGATGAAAATTATAGATCAAAAACATACAATATAAATCTTTTGTAGAGACGGCGATTTATCGCGTCTCTCGCCTTAACCGAACTATTTATTGTTTAAATTTAGAAATAAACCTGTGACAATCCAAAATCCAAAATCCCAAATCCAAAATGGTATAGCCTGTGAGAATTGCGATCGCTAACGATATGTTCATGGCTGTAGAGGTACTGCGGCGGGTTGTGGAAAAAGTACCAGGCTACAACTTGGCGTGGGTTGCTTACGATGGTGCGGAAGCGGTGAGCAAATGTGCGGCTGATACTCCCGACTTGATTTTGATGGATGTGCTGATGCCAAGCATGGATGGAGTAGAAGCTACACGGCGCATCATGAGTCAATCTCCCTGCGCCATTGTGATGGTGACAGCTAGCGTTAATCGCTATACAGCCAAGGTTTTTGAAGCAATGGGTTATGGAGCCTTGGATGCCATCAATACGCCAGTTTTCGGTGATGATGGGCTACTAAATAAAATTGCCGCGATCGCCCGCTTAATTGGCAAATCTTCACATCGGCGATCGCTTCCTATCCATCATCAAGAATCACTCCCACCCCTAATTGTGATCGGGGCTTCCACTGGTGGCCCTCAAGCATTGACAACTATTCTCTCCCAATTTCCCCAAGACTTTCCGGCGGCTGTGGTTATTGTTCAACATATAGATGCCCAATTTGTCCAAGGTTTTGCTGCTTGGTTGAATGAGCAAATTCCTATGCCTGTGCAACTTGCGATCGCAGGCAATACACCACAGCCTGGTAAAGTTCTGATTGCCGGCACAAATCTTCATTTGGTAATGCGTCCCGACCTCACCCTTGGCTATGACAAAGAACCACTAAATTATTTCTACCATCCATCGATTGACGTTTTCTTCAGGAGTGTAGCTAAAAATTGGACTGGAAAGGGGGTTGGGGTGTTGCTGACGGGTATGGGTCCAGATGGCGCTCAAGGCTTAAAACGATTGCGCGAATCAGGTTGGCACACTATTGCCCAAGACTCTAAAACTTGCGTTGTCTATGGTATGCCAAAAGTAGCGGTGGAATTAAAAGCGGCGGTGGAGGTTTTGCCAGTTGAGGCGATCGCATCAGCAGGCATCAAATTTACGGAAAAATACTTAATTAAGTAGTGATTTATCGTACTTTACTTAAGGTATATGCCTGAAAGCAAATACTTAAAACACCTTTACGAAGTATTTCAAAATCCTGAATCACTGAGATATAATTGCGACAATTGCAAATTAGTACATTTAACTTATTAGTTTGTAGTTGTGAAAACAAAGACCTATTTAGAGGTGCTAAATGAACCCGCAAGAAACAGCACTCTTACAAATATCTCAAAAGTGGAGTGAACCAGAAACCCCGCAAGCTGTGCCATTTATTCTGGATGCCAAAATATCCACAGTGAGACTTTTGCTAATTGACGATCAGGTAATTATCAGCGAAGCCTTCCGTCGAATCGTTGCGACAGAAACAGATATTTCCCTTCACTACACAAGTAATCCAGCTAAAGCTATTCAAGATGCGATCGCCATAGAACCAACGGTGATCTTTTTGGATATGATTATGCCAGACATCGATGGATTAATGCTACTGCGTTGGTTTCGCTCTCATCCAGTAACTCGTGATATTCCGATCGTTATGCTATCCAGTAAAGAAGAAGCAAAGCTCAAAGCCGATGCCTTTACCGAGGGTGCAAATGACTACCTAATTAAGTTACCCGATGCCGTTGAGTTAATTGCCCGTATCCGTTATCATTCCAAGGCATACAATAACCTCAAAGCACTCACTACTGCAACTGCTACTGCCCAACTTCAAGCACAACAGTTAAAAAATACTTTACAGGAATTGCAAACCACCCAAGTTCAATTGATCCAGACTGAGAAAATGTCTAGTTTGGGTCGGATGGTCGCAGGTTTAGCCCATGAAATCAATAATCCTGTTAATTTTATTCACGGCAATTTTAACCACTTAAATAACCATGTTAACTGTCTTTTAAATTTAATCGAACTATATCAAAAAAAACATCCTGAATCATATTTTACATTACAAGATGAGTTTGGTGACTTCAACCTTGATTTTATCGTAGATGATTTGCCAAAAATTCTTTCATCCATGAGGATAGGAACTGATCGGATTCGTGACATTGTACTGTCCCTAAGAAATTTTTCTCGACTCGATCAGTCAGAGAAAAAAGCTGTTAATATTCATGACGGTATTGAAAGTACTTTATTACTTTTAAATCATCGGCTACACCCAAAAATTGAAATTATTAAAAAATATGGAAATCTGCCACCAGTTCAATGTTATCCAGCACAACTAAACCAAGTATTCATGAATATTCTTAGTAATGGCATTGATGCTTTATTAGAGCTAGATAATCAGATCCAAAAGCAAATTGTGATTCAAACTGAAGTAACTGAATTAGAAACAGTGATAATTACATTCAGAGATAATGGTGATGGAATAGATGCGGAGATTCAAAGCAAGATATTTGATCCTTTCTTTACAACTAAACCTATCAACAAAGGAACGGGATTAGGTTTAGCAATTAGCCATCAAATTATTCAGAAACATCAGGGAAATATTCAGCTAAAGTCTGAATTTGGCTATGGAACTGAATTTGCGATCGAAATTCCAATAGCATTAGCTGTTAATCATAAAAGCGACATTTAGCCATGAGACGGGAATTTCAATTCCCGGCGGACAAGCGGTTTCGCGTTAAATTGACACCAATGAGCAATGCTGTGCCCTATTGTTGTATCCAAGCGAGAACCGCTATAATCGCTGGGGCTAGTATTAATTTGGACTTTTCAAACAACCTCTTAAGTAGTCGGACAACAATATTTACAGTCATTGCGTTCGCAATGACATTGTGTAATTAATTCTGTCTGACTACTTGCCAACTTACTTCTTGGTTTACAGACTTGTTCTAATCCACCAACTTATCTTTTCCAAATTAGGATCTATTTCCTGCCAAAAGCTTGCTGAAGAGTCTGCTTTTCTTGTTGCTGTCAGTATTTTATCTATACTGTTAAAGTTTTTTTCAATCAACTGCTTATCTAGTTTAGGAATATCTAATTTAAGATACTTCAGACGATTGGGTAACTCTACTTTCTCTTTTGTCGGCAAGTGAGGAATCCGATCAACTTGTTCTAGAATTTTGTCTACTGATACAATGACTTCTTGTAGGCTCGGCTTTTTCGTTTGTAATTGTAAATCTTTTTCTTCAAATATTTCTTCTTGATTATCTAACTTTACCGTCATTATTTTGACGAAGAAAATATTGTAATCTACCCCAATTACTTCACCCACTTGATTATAATATTTTCCGCTTTTATTTATCAGTACTATGTCACCTTTCTCAATTCTGTTGTTCATGATTTATACAGTCTTTGAATTAAGTTGCAAAATTTATCAACTGCTAACTTTACTAGACTACTAATGTAGTAGGCAATTTGATGGTAATTTTACTTGTCCTGGCATTAGACGTAGGTTGGGTGGAGCGGAGCGCAACCCAACACATATCAGGATGTTGGCTTTGGCAAAGCCTCCACCCAACCTACAATTTTTTTGTAACTGGGCGGGGCGCTCATGTTGCCCACCCCACAATATTGGATAATTTATTTGGATAATTTATTTCTTGGAGTTCCCTGATGTCGAATTTAGTGATGCAGATTTTTTTGATTTGCTGGCTTTGGCGATAAGCCTAACGGCATGGCTTCTCTACGAGACGCTCCGCGAACGCTTACCGCATAGTCATTGCCACTATTAATTAATAAGCCCATCTTTGAATCGAAAATCTTTTACTTGCCGTAGTTGTTCAATCAGATTTGCACTTATTGTTTTTATCCCCTTGACGCTTGTAATTCTACATCTTTTAGGGAATAAAACAGTTCTGTCCCTTGAAAAGGGTGTAAAAGATGGTTAGGAGCAGGTTTTTTTCAGGATTTTGCGTAAATAAGCTACTAGCCAATGTTTTGTGTCCAAAGTCCAATATAATACGGTAAATCAATAAACTTGTCGGGGATTGCCGTAGGTTTACTGAAATCTAATATTTTTTGACCCCTGAAAGCAGAGTGATAATGTTGACTAAGTTCTCTCCAACCCAACTGTTAGGTATGGCTTTTGCCTTCCTCCAGAGGTTCCAACAACGAAGAATCCGCACTTTTTCCATACTGTTTGCAGTAGGACTTGGCTTAACTTTGGCTCTCTCTGCTTGTTCTCCAAGCACAAGCGACAACTCTAACTCTGGCACACCGCAGACAACCCAAACCACCACCCCCAGTCCAGCAGCTAGCGGTATTACAGTTCGCATCGGCTATCAGAAAGCCTCAACTGTTCTCTATGCGCTGAAGGCAAGAGGGGAATTAGAGAAAGCTTTCGCGGCTTCAGGATCTTCCGTAACTTGGTCGGAATTTCCGGCTGGCCCCCCAATGCTAGAAGCATTGAATGCAGGCAGTATTGATTTTGGCTATACCGGAGAATCACCACCTATATTTGCTCAAGCTGGGGGTATTCCTTTGGTTTATGTTGCCTACGATCCTTGGAGTCCCAAGGCTGAAGCCATTCTAGTACCTAAGAATTCACCTATTAAAAGTGTAGCTGAACTCAAGGGCAAAAAAGTTGCCTTTGCCAAAGGTTCTAATGCTAACTACCTATTAGTGAAAGCACTGGAAAAAGCAGGGATACAATACAGTGACATCAAGCCAGCAACTCTGCCCCCAGCCGATGCTCGTGCTGCCTTTGAGGGAAATAACATTGATGCTTGGGCAATTTGGGACCCTTACTTAGCCGCAGCAGAAGCAGCAACAGGCGCACGTACTTTAGTAGACGCGACGGGATTAGCCCCCAATCGTGGTTATTATCTAGCTGCAAAATCTTTTGTTGATACCAAGCCGGATGCTTTGAAAATAGTTCTGGATGGAGTCAAGAAAGTTAGTGACTGGGCAAAAAATAATCCTACTGAAGTTGCTAAGTTTCTTTCCCCAGCTTTGGGTATAAATGCTCCTGTGTTGGAAACAGCAGAAAAGCGGCGTGAGTATGATGTACTTCCGCTCACTGATGAAGTGATTACTAAACAACAAGAGGTTGCAGATACCTTCTACAAAATTAAATTGATTCCAAAAGAAATCAAAGTTAAGGAAATTGTTTGGCAAGGTAAATTGAATAATTCGTAATGACGCTTTCACATCGGTACTCGGTGGAGTAATTTTATACTTTATACTTCACCTTGACTGAATAGATTGCGATCGCATTTAGCAATAGACATTTAAAGAATTGGCGTAGATTCTCCCTACAAAGGGTTTCAGATAATGCATATTTAATTTTCACTCCTATGTCTAATCTTCTTGTTACTCAGAACTCTAAGCCAAGGTACTCAGGACTGAGTGTGGTAAAGAGTCTGGGAGCGCCCATTACTTACCCTCAACCTTGGTCAAAGTTGATTTCGCGCTTTGAGTTGCAGATATCGCTCAACTAACTGATCGGCAATTTGATTTGCTGGTGCATCTAGTACTAATACACCTTTTTGTTTTAGTTGGGCATAAGCCACTTGTCGTTGCATTAATAAATCTAGTGACACTGCACGGGCATAAGCACTTGTAACATCATCGGTGAAGGTGTTTGCTAGACGATCAACTTGCGGATCTCGCAGAGTAACGCAAAAGGGGAGATAGCGGGGCGCTAGTTTGGAGAGTGCGGCTAGGAGTTCTGTAGAGGCAGTGACATCAACTAAATCGGTAATCACTACTACCAGCGCCCTTCGAGTTTGTCGCTGCAAAACATTTGTCACTGCCCCCAAATAATCAGATTCCAATAACACTGGTTGAATGGGAGTCAGGCGATCAATTAGCTGATTCAGATGATGTTGACCGCGTTCTGGGGGAATCCACGTATGCATCTGGCGGTCAAATACACCAACACCCACGCGATCGCCTCGATGTAAACCTGCCAAAGCTAAGGATAAAGTTGCATTTAAACCCCAGTCAAATCGCTGCAAACTCTGCACTTTTGCTGTCATCAAACGTCCGCGATCGAGTAATATCAGTAATGTTTGTTCCTGTTCTGGTTCTAGAACTCTCACCAGTGGCATAGCATTACCATAAGCGCCAACCCGACGGGCAGTAGCTTTCCAATCAATAAACCGCAAATCGTCACCGGTGCGATAGTTTCGCAGTTCGGCAAACTCTGTACCAATACCAGTTTTGCGAGATTGGCGCATTGAACCCGATGATTGCAGTGTCAGACGAATTGTGAGCGATCGCAATCCGACTAAATCAGGATAAACTTTCACTGGCAGACTTTGAGGGATTTGCCAATCATCCCAAGCTAATCCCCAAATCCCCAATTGTCGAACTTGGATATTTCCCCAAGGAAACTCTCCGCGCTGTGTCGGGTGGACGGTATACGTCAATTCCTCCGTGCTGTTACTGGGAATAATCGCATTTAGTGCAGGTGCAGAAACGCCAAATCCCGTTGGGTAATAGTCGCGGATTTCAATTTGGGCGTTGGTCTTTGGCGATGTCACCTTCAGCACCACGGGATTATCCCGCCCAATGGATAACCGTGATGGCAACTCGCGGGTAATTTGCACACGAGAACGCCGCACCTGTAAACCATCTACAACCATCAGTCCGAGAACGATGGCATCAAATAGCACAGTGATGGCGATGGCTGCTCTAACGATCAGAAATAAGGATAGGATCGGAGCGATCGCTATACCCAAAACCAATAATAAATAAACTCGTTTGGAAGGAACCATTTTTTAGAGCGAGAAGATAAGTTAAAGCGGGAATAGGACAGAAATTTTATGAAAGTTTACGAAATTCAAAGCAACGCCGGGATTGATGCCCTAGCGTTAGTCGATCGCCCCCAAGCAAAACCCGCAGCTGGACAAGTTCTGATTCAAATCAAAGCAATATCCTTAAATTACCGCGATCTGCTTGTTATTGAAGGAGCTTACAGTACTCGACAGAAATATCCGTTAATTCCGGTATCTGACGGTGCAGGGGAAGTGGTGGCGGTGGGGGAAGGTGTGACACGGGTAAAAATAGGCGATCGCGTGGCTGGTATTTTCTTCCAAGACTGGATTTATGGCTCTTTAACTAAAGAGAAAATGAAATCCGATCTCGGAGGCGGTATCGATGGAATGCTGGCTGAGTATGTTGTATTACACCAAGATGGTTTAGTGATATTACCTGAATACTTATCCTATATTGAAGGTGCAACTTTACCTTGTGCAGCAGTTACAGCTTGGCACGCACTAGTGACAAAAGGCAATATTGGCGCAGGTGATAGTATTTTATTACTCGGTACTGGAGGAGTTTCAATTTTTGCTCTCCAGTTTGCTAAGATACATGGTGCGAGAGCAATTATTACTTCCAGCAGTGATGAAAAGTTGGCACGGGCGAAACAACTTGGTGCTGACGAGACAATCAACTATAAAACAACACCAGATTGGGAAAAGCAAGTTTATCAATTAACCAATCGCATCGGTGTAGATCATGTAGTTGAGGTAGGCGGTGCAGGTACTCTACCAAAATCGCTACAAGCAGTCCGCATTGGAGGACGTATTAGTTTGATTGGCGTATTGTCAGGTAGAGGAAATGAGATTGACCCCATGCCAATACTTTTTAAGAGTTTAACAGTTCAGGGAATTTATGTTGGCAGTCGCGAAATGTTTGAGGCGATGAATCAGGCGATGCAACAACATCAAATTAAACCGATTATTGATCGAGTTTTCCCTTTCACTGAAGCACGAGAGGCTTATCATTACCTCAAAAGCGCGGCTCACTTTGGAAAAGTCGTAATTCGTAATTCGTAATTCGTAATTCGTAATGACGCTCCTACGTCGCTAACGCTGCGCTAACGTAATTCGTAATTCGTAATTAACTCGTTCCCATGCTCCGCGTGGGAATGCATTTATTGAGGCTCTGCCTCAAGTCTAAAGAGGCGGAGCCTCCAGAACCCATTCCTTGGCAGAGCCAAGAAACGAGAGGATAAATTTATTTAAGGGAACTCCAAGAAATAAATTATCCAATATTGTGGGGTGGGCATCTTGCCCGCCCAGTCCATAAGGCGGGCGAGACGCCCACCCCACAAGAAGTAATTGGATATTTTTTATTTGGAAGTCCCTAAACAGCAGCGAGAGTAGGCGCAGCGAATTTAGCATACCGCTCGATGTAGAATTCCTTAGAATGAGCGATCGCTTTCACAGACTCACGCTGTTTCAAAGCATGTTTCCACTGACGTACACGGGTAAATTGCTCTGGTATTCCAAAGCCACGATACTGCTTGAGTGCAGCCCAGCGCTCAAACCAGGGGAAGTAGGTGAAATCGACCAAACTAATGGATTCACCAAACCAGTAAGGGCCTTCTTTTGATAGCTTTGCTAAACCTTCGTTTTCAATGAATTCCAGGTGTTTGTATAGTTCCTGTTTAGCTTCTTCTTGTTTTTGGGGATCTGAACTCCGCAACAGGGTAGAAAAAGCGGGAACGAACCTGGTGTTGGCAAAATCGATCCAGATGCGAGCCTGTGCCTTAGCAATGGGGCTGTTGGGTAATAGTGGTGGATTGGGAAATACCTCATCAAGATATTCGTTAATTACCGCAGACTCCCAAACTCGGTTATCGCCATGAGCGATCGCAGGTACTTTACCATAGGGGGAAACTTTGGTAAACCCTTCCGGCTTATTCTGCAAATCAATCTCAATCAAATCAAAGTCGATGCCTTTCTCTTGGAGTACCAAGCGGGTACGGTGAGCATAAGGACAAACAACTGCACTGTATACTTTAATTTCAGCCATGTTTAAGTACCTTGGTAAATAGGACTTGTTAATCGCCATTGGGAATTGAATTTTCATCCAAAATCCCAAATCTTAAATTGTTAGTGTCACAAAATCCTTTTTGAGGCGGGTGTAGCGTGAAAAATTCTTGACACTAACCAAATTTTGAAATTTGATTACTAGTGGTCTGTCCATTAAATTTGAGGGTTAAGAGAACGAACCGCATTCGCGCAGCGTCTCGTTAGAGAAGGACGCAAAGAGCGCAAAGGTTGTCTCCCCTGCCTTCTGCCTTCCCCTAAAGCCAGGGAATTTCTTCAGGTGCATAACGGAAGGCGCGAAAGACTGTATTTTGTTCTCCACTAGTTACGGGCGACTTCTCACCGGGAATATTTCTAACTGCAAAGTGGGGATTGATGTATTCCCAAACAATTTCACCTGTAACTGTCACCTCGAATATTCGACCATAAGCACCTTCTGTAATCAAGGTATTGCCATTCGCTAAACGTTGCGCTCCTGATATGTAAGAACTAAAGAAATTTTGGGGCGGGTTGTCCTTGTATTCCCAAACTATCTCTTTGGTTTGGCGGTTCACCTCAATCACACGGGAGAAATTGAGAGCGATGTTACGACGATGTGCGCCATTGTCGAAAATCAAGATATTACCGTTAGCGAGTTCGTTCGGGAAGTGCTGCTGTGCTAGCACGTCATCACCTAACGTCCAGATGATTTCTCCGGTTTTGCGATCGATAATGACAACTGTAGAGATATTGCGAAAGCTGACTATAATGTTGCCATCAGCGAGTTCACCCACAGTATTCCCATGAGTCCATTCATGTCGATGATCCTGGGGTGTAATGGTAAATATATCTGGATCGAGGTGTTCGTGAGCGTGCCAAGTCCAAACAATTTCGCCTTCTGGAGTCACCTCATAAAGCACATCAGCATATATCTCACCATTTGGTTCTGTACCTGGTACACCGCCTTTGATGCGGGGAACTAACGACTGAGGTATTTTTTCAATGGCGAGTATTATTGTGTTGCCATTGGCTAGTCTGCGTCCATCATGATGATGATCTGGATGCTTATATTCCCAGATAATATTTCCTTTGGGATCTGCTTCTAAAACAACGCCACTTTTGAATGCAGCCCACAAAGCAAAACGTAGTGGTTCTTCTGGTGGAGTCTTACCGTTATAAAAGAGGTTGCCATTGGGCAAAAGATAACCATATAACCCTGGTGGATAAGGCAGATTCCACTGGTGTACTACTTCTCCTTCTAGGTTCAGGAGGTAGACTTCACCTTGCCCTGTTAGAGGTGTGAAAAGTGTGTATCCTTTGAATACTTTTTCGGGATTATAAGCTCTTAAACCAGTACCCCGACGACGAATAGTATTTTGATCAACTGATGTTGCTGGAAAAGTCATATTTTACCTAATATCTAGTTTTGAATCTAAGAACTCGGACAGAGTGCATCACGCACTTCTACTCGTTTCTGAACAATTCCCTGTTTGTATATCCAATCAGCAGCACTCTGTAAATCAGCAATTACTTTTGGTTCTAAGGGAAGCACTCCATCAACAGGTCGGCGTTCAAATGTACGCTTTACAACTTCAGGCGGTAATCCTGATACTTTTTGGTATACTTTTTGATTCTCCTGGGGATTTTTATTTAGCCATTCAGCTTCTTTAGCAAGAATTGCAATAACTTCCCTAATCGCCTCAGATTTTTGTTTTAGTGCATCTCTATCCACCATATAAAGGGAGTAATGCGGAACTTGTGCAGGTAAAGGAATTTGGCGGGCATTGTATTTAAGTTCAGCAGTAGCAACCCAAGGGTCCCAAACTGCCCAAGCGGGTAGGGCTTCATCGGGTTTCATGTAAACGCGACTTACTTTCTCTTTGGGAATATTTTCTTTTTCTAATAGTTTCAATAGCAAATGTTCGCTGATTCCACCTCGATTTACAATGACTTTTTTACCAATCAAATCATCGAATTTCCGAATGGGGGAATCGGCATGAACTACAATCCCTTCTGAGTTACGATTAGCCGGTCGGTAGGCAATGATGCAAGCATTAATCCCACCAGATAAAGCAGATAAACCAGCAATATCGCCACCTGCTCCTAAATCAGAACTTTTAGCATTGATTGTTTCTAATACAGGTGCAAATGATGGAAATGTACCAACCCATTCAATCTTTATATTCTTGGGAGTTAGTTCACGCTCTAAAGTGCCGCGTTCTTTTGCGATCGCAGACAAACTTCCTTTAATATAACCAATGCGAACTACTGTCTGTTTTTCAGGTGCAGAATCTTGTGCTGTTGAGGAACTTTGACTCTGGTCACTCACAGGTTTTACTGTAGAATTGGCAGAGTTCGTCGGGCTACATCCAGAAACCATCAAACTCAAGCCAGATTGCGCTACCAATAGCCAGATGAGTGCTTTGGTTGAACCCTGTTGACCAACTCGAAGCAAACTTTTTAAGTTACACAACAAATAAGAATTTTGAAATTTACTCGTCAATGATTTACTGCTCCATAAAACTAAGATAATTCCAGACAAACTGGAAATTGATTAATGAGAGCCAGAGGCTCTAGGAAGGCGTTACCAGGCTGGAGCCTGGTAACGAGGGAAAAACTCAGGCTTGCGCCGTTTATAAGTTAGTTCGGTAATTCACCACTCATTACTCATTACTCAGCACTCATTACTCATCACTCCTATGGTGCTGGATTTGGTGACTGAGCATGAACTATATCCAACTCTTCCAAAATGTCTTTGTTGAGAACTACATCCACACTTTCCAGATTCTCTTTGAGTTGTTCCAGTGTGGTAGCACCAATAATTGTGCTAGGCACAAACCAACGACTCCGCACGAATGCCAAAGCTAGATGTGCTGGACTTAGTTGATGGCGCTTGGCAATTTCCACATAAGCTTCTACTGCTTGACTGACTTTTGGTTTCAAATAGCGCTGACCAAAATTTTCAAACAATGTGACTCTTGCTTTCTCTGGTTTGCCATTTAGGTATTTGCCAGTCAAGTAGCCAAATCCTAAAGGACTATAAGCTAGTAACCCAATTTCTTCGTGATAAACTGCTTCTGCTAAGGCTCCATCAAATACTCGATTTAGCAAGTTGTAAGCATTTTGAATCGAAACAACTTTGGGCAATCCTAATTGTTTAGCAGCGTTACTAAATTGGGCGACTCCCCAAGGGGTTTCATTACTCAAACCAAGATAGCGAATTTTCCCTGCCTTAATTACGTCATCAAAAACTGCTAGCTGTTCAGTTATGGGAACCGTTTCTCCTACCTGAGTTGGATCGAACACCGTTTGCCCAAACCTTGGCACATAGCGATCGGGCCAATGGATTTGGTACAGATCGATATAGTCTGTCTGTAATCTTTTTAGACTATCATCTACAGCTTGTTTGATATTATCACGATCAATTGCTTTGGCTCCACCACGTACCCATTTAAAGCCTCGACCAGGGCCAGCAATTTTAGTAGCTATAATAAGTTGCTCTCTTTGTTGACGTTTTAACCATTCCCCGATATAAGTTTCAGTTAAGCCATAGGTTTCGGCACTCGTTGGCACAGGGTACATCTCTGCCGCATCAATAAAATTGACTCCTTGGGCAATAGAATAATCTAGCTGCTCGTGGGCTTCTTCGATAGTATTTTGTTGTCCATAAGTCATTGTGCCCAGACAAATTTCTGAAACCTTTAAGTCACTCTTGCCAAGTTGGTTATACTTCATATTCTTGTATTAGTCTTAGGTAAAAAACGTGGTTTTTAGATAATCTACCACACAAAGTTTATTCTAAAATAATTTCCTGTTTAATATAAATTTGACGTAGCAAGCTTTCTATTTTTGGCAATTGTTTGTAAAACATAATTGAGCCAGTAACACAACACAATGCGCCAAAAATTAAAGCAGTTTTTGCATCTGTTATACTTGCTAATCCACCTATAAATAAATTGCCGAAAGGTATGATTCCCATTACAGACATATTATAGAGACTCATAATTCGACCTCTTTTTTCATCGTCTGATATTGTTTGTAGAACAGCATTACTTGATGAGTATTCTAAGATATAGCTACAGCCAATTACTGGGATGGTAATTAAAGAAAACCAAAAACTCTTTGATAGTGAAAAAGTAATTAGTGCTATGCCAAATATAGCTGGTGCAATCGCAATAATTTTTTCAAGTCCTCTTGCAGTTCTTCGATAACTCAAATAAATACCACCACATAATGCTCCAAGTCCTGATGCTCCTGTCAAATAACCGAGAGTGCTAGAATCTCCATGCAGAATTTCCACAGCAAAAACAGGCATAATTCTGAGATACGGCATTCCCATAAAACTGAATAATGCTATCAATAGCAAAATTGAGCGAATAGGCAAAAGTTCGTATGCATAAGTAAAGCCTTCTTTGAAATTTTTTAAGATATTATTCTGATGATTTATTTGTCTGATTACTGGCTTTTCAAGCTGAATTGCTAATAAAGCTAAAATTACAGCAATATAACTAATACCATCAATTAAAAAACAGTGCCCAGGGAAAAGATTAGCAATTATAATACCTGCGATCGCTGGAGCTATTATCCGCGAACCACTAAGTAAAGAAGAATAGAGAGCCGTTGCATTAGTAATATTATCATTTTTGTTTTCAATTATGTCCATGATGAAAGCATAGCGAGCAGGTGTCTCAACACTACTAAGAAAACCTTGCAATATACTTGAAACAATAATGTGCCAGATATTAATTGCCCCTGTTAAGGCAAACATTGCTAAAATTAGTGAAACAATCATCATCGTAATTTGCACAGCAATTAAAATATTACGTCGATTAGACTGCTCTATCCAAACACCCGCTAAAGGACTAATTATCAAATGAGGAAATTGGCTGATAAAGCCAAGTAATCCTAGCAAAGCTACTGAATGTGTTAAATAATAAACTAGCCATGCAATGGTAGTTTCTGTCATAAAACTACCAACCATAGATAACATTTGCCCGCTAAAAAATAGACGATAATTCCTGGAATTGAAAGACTGTAAAGTTTGCATTACACTCATTTTCAGTCGATATTCATCATATAGCTTTTGTCATACAACTCTTTTGTCTCAAAACTACAGTCGTCTGGCAATAAACCAATACAAAACTATCAGCAAAATCTTTATTTGCTAATACGACGTTAAATTGATACACGGCAAGTATTTAATGGACGCAGTGAACCGCCAGATAAGTAAGCTAGCTTGGAGTAATAAAAAATCTGAAATTGTAGTAAAAAATACTTGCTTTTATTGAGTTTTTGTGAATTCGACTTTTTCAGTCTAAGCATATACTACGATAAATGGACTGATTTACCGTAGTATACCAAAAAGTCTTCAGATTCTTCTAAAATTAAAACTTAATAAATATTGATACAGGATATGACCAATGACTAATTTTATTTTTTCTTAATTTTGCTACCAAAAAAACCTTTTAAAAGAACCGTGATATAAAATATACTAAGAATAAATACAGAGAACGACCAAGTAGTTCTCTGTGAGTACTCATTTTTTCATATAAAGGGGCGAATTATGGAATATCTTGCTTATTCCCAAATGTTTATTGCTCAAGAAGAGGCATCTGGAAACCCTAAGTATCCTAAGTATAATCTCCCTAAACCTCAATTCAATTGGAAAAAACTACTTAAATCTTCGGCTTGGTTAGCTTTAGCTGGTGTTGGTGTATTACTTGGTGCTGTCAGCCAAATTCAAATGAGTTCGGCTGCTTATGTAAAAACTAACGGCAGTTGTTTACGTATCCGTACAGGCCCAAGTACCAACTACTCTTATGTGGACTGTGTATCAAATGGGGCAACACTTCCAGAGATTGAAAGGTATGAAAACGGTTTTGCTAGGCTTTCTACGGGTAGATACGTTTTTGCCCGATGGATTGGTGATAAACCTAACAACCCTCCTGTGACTAAACCTGGTGGTGTTGGTGGTTCGGTGATTCTTACCCCTGGTTCTAAAGGTCAGCTAGTCAGAGATGTTCAAACAGCTTTAGGCAATCTCACAGTTGATGGAATTTATGGTCAAGAAACTGTTAGCCGAGTCCGAAGCTTTCAGCAAAGTAAAGGTCTACTTGTAGATGGTGTTGTGGGGCCAGAAACTCGATCTGCTTTGGGTATTTAGCTAGAAGCCATCCTTGGAAAATCCTCTTTCCGAGTTTTAGTTGTTTTCTGGCGCGATCGAGAGAAATCATAAATCAGGAACTTAAATTAAAACTTCGCACTGTCTCGCCCGTCATCAGGCGGGCAAGATGACCTCACCACACAAGAACTGGTAAAAATGAAAAACCGGGATCAAAACCGATTTTATGCAACCTGAAAAACAGAAATTTTGCACTTAGTTTAATCCACGTTCCTAAGTTGATGTTTCTGATGAAATACCCAAGTAATTTTGCACAATCTGCAAAATGCGCTCTGCTGCATGACCATCCCCAAAGGGATTGATTGCATTTGCCATCGTTTCATAGGCATCTGAGTCACTGAGTAACTCAGCCGCAGCTGCAAAAATATTCTCACTTGTAGTGCCTACAAGTTTGGCTGTACCAGCTGTAACAGCCTCCGGCCTTTCGGTAGTGTCTCTCAAAACCAGTACTGGTTTTCCCAAACTGGGGGCTTCTTCTTGCAAGCCACCAGAGTCAGTCAGCAAAAGATGCGATCGCCCAATTGCTGCCACCAATTCACCATAATCTAGAGGTTCTGTCAAGAAAATTCGGGGATGTTTCCCTAAAAGTTCCTGCAACGGGACTCGCACTGTGGGATTGCGGTGCAATGGTAAGAGCAAAGCTGTATCAGGAAACTTGTCTAAAATTTGTAAAAAGCCCTCTGCGATCGCTTCGAGAGGTTCTCCCCAATTCTCCCGACGATGCACTGTTGCTAACAGAACCCGATATGATTCCCAGTCTAAACCTGGTACATTACAAACTACTTGGGTTGCCGCGACATTCAACAAGGCATCAATTACCGTGTTACCTGTCATGTGAATTTCACCCAAAACACCAGAACGATGCAAATTTTCCACAGCCCAAGGAGTCGGCGCAAAGTGCAACTGAGTAATTTGAGAAATCAACCGCCGATTAGCTTCTTCTGGGTAAGGATTGAATATATCATCAGTTCTTAACCCTGCTTCTACGTGACCAATAGGGATTTTTTGATAAAAAGCTGCCAAAGCTGCCGCAAAAGCCGTGGTAGTATCTCCCTGCACGATTACTAAATCTGGTTTTTCCACCTTGAATAAGGCTTCTAAGCCTTGTAAACTCCGGCAGGTAATATCATTCAGAGATTGCTGAACCTGCATAATTTCCAAGTTATAATCTGACTTGATATTAAACAGTTGCATAACTTGCTCAACCATCTCCCGATGCTGTCCAGTTAGAATTACTTGCAACTCAAAACCTGAATACTTCTGGAAAACCTGAATCACCGGAGCTAGTTTAATCGCTTCTGGGCGAGTACCTAAGATAATGCAAACGCGTTTTTGATTAGTCATTAGTTATTGGTCATCTGTAATTTGCCAATGGTTATAGTCAATGTTCTTTGCTCAATAGTCAAGAGTGGGCGGTCAATCATCACACAAACCATAAATTTAACAATTCAAAATTCAAAATGACGCTCGCGGACTCGCTAACGCTGCGCTAACAAAATTCAAAATTAAAGACATTTCAGACGGGGATTTAGCGAGAAACGAGGTCTTGGGCTTTGCCCAAGTGGAGCGATTTCTCAAGACAAACCCCGACTGAAATGGTTGCTACATATAGATTGCAGGTTCTTAAACCCTTTAATTTACGATAAAATCATAAATCACACAAGATATAAAAAAACCCGGCTTCACCGGGCAAATGCACTGTTTATCAAATTTAACTGTAATGACTATATGACTATCTGACTTTTCACGGTATCTGGAAAACCTCTCTCTAAATCTCTCTCCTAAAAGGAGAGAGACTTTGAATATTCCCCCTTCCCTCGTAGGGAAGGGGGTTAGGGGGTTAGGTTTTTCGTGGCTTTTCCACATAACGTGAAAAGTCAGATATGACTATATCTTGATCTCAAAAATGAAAAAACCCGGCTTAACCGGGCAGACGCACTGTTTGTCAATTCACTTGTAATGACTATTTAATCTCACAAGTTAGAGGGCAAGCAGCGTAGACAGTAGTCTGCGTTTGGTCTGCCTCTCCATGCAGCCAGCTTAACCATTTAACTTCACTAGGATGAACTCCTTTAACAGTTAGCACACCCGCAGCCAATATAACTGCCATGACATTAAACATGATTAAAGCACCAGCTACCAGCAAAACCGCACTAACAGGCATCACCGATTGCAAGATAATCGACAACAGACACCCGACCGTAGCCATCAAGACAACTAGTGGAAAACCCACAACTAACAAACATACTGCTAATGTAAAAGTCCATATTAAAAAGCTTTTAATCATCAACAAGGAGTCGGTCTTTCCTAGATTAGAGCTTTGAGCAGAAACCATGACTTTTCCTCCCAAAATACAGAGCATATTTTAATTTCAGTCATATCTCGCTTTTTGCGAGTAAAACTGAATTCTTTCAGTGAAATTCAGTATATAAAAACTAATAGGAAAAATGAGCATTTGTTTACTAAAGTTTACAGTTAATTTTTTGTAATTATGGATATAAACTCAAGTTTCTATCTATTAAAAAAACTTGTTTGCTGCATCTATCTTGAGATATATAACCTAAAAGATGTGAGCTTTTAACCTTGATCCCCACGATATCGCTTCGATTCAACTTAACATTTCTTATAAAAATTAGTAGTGGTTCTCATAATTCCTAGATGGGCTGAATAAATGATCTGCCAGTATTTGTGCTGTTAATTGCTGGCAATTCGTGTCCATACCTGAAATAAATTTCTCATCTAAATCCTAATAAAATTTACCTTGAAAATAAAGTATTAAAAATCACTTTTAAATCAGTGTATATTTGCTGAGGTGTTTTGAGTCCTTGCGTGTGTTAAACCAGGTTAGATAAGTTAAATAATTTATCTAAATTTTCTAATTAGTGGAATCTCAGGAAAAAAAGATACCAATTGAGGTGGATTAAATGGATTGACCGTGGTTCTAGAGTTTCAATCGTCTTACATCACTGCTAAAGCTTGCAGACAAGCATTTTTCAAAAGTCATCAAAGCAAGTTACTTGACTTCTCGTTAATTCAACTTTTTAACTGCCAAATGTGAAGATATATGACAGAATCACAGTCTCCATTAACTACTAACTCTGCTCCCGCACGTAACCTACCACCAATGCCGCCGCCACCACCGCCAATCCCAACCGTTAGTACGCCGCGGCAGATGACACAAACACTAGATATGTCAAGTAACCCGCCTGTTGCAGGTCATCGTCCGGGTAGTCCACCACCAATACCAACTTCAGTTCGCCCTCAAAACAGTAAGGGGCCAACTTTAGAGAAGTTAATTAGGGAAGCTTACGACCAGGGATATTCTGACCTTCACTTGGGAGTAGGTGAAGTACCACGCTTCCGCAGCCGAGGAGAAATTCAATCAATGGATTATCCCGAAACAGATAAAGAAGCTTTTATGAATTGGTTGCGGGAGGTGATGAGTGAGGCGGAAATTCAGCGCTTTGAAGAACACTTAGAATTTGACGGAGCAACTCAATATGATTTTGCTCGCGTGCGGATTAATGTTTTTGGAACTCTTAGAGGGCCTGCAATGGTATTGCGGTTAATTCCTCTGAAAATCTTAACTATGGAACAGTTGAGATTACCTCCAGTTTTTCGGGATATTTGTCATCACCATAAAGGTTTAATTTTAGTAACTGGACCCACTGGTTCTGGTAAATCTACCACAATGGCAGCGATGGTTGACTACATCAATAAGGAGATGGCCAAGCATATCATCACCATTGAAGACCCGATAGAATTTATCCATCAAAGCCGCAAGTCTTTAGTCAAACAGAGGGAAGTGGGAATGCATACCCGGAAATTTGACAACGCTTTGAAAGCAGCTTTGCGGGAAGACCCAGATTTGATTCTGGTAGGGGAAATGCGGGATAAGGAAACAGTTAACACCGCCCTAAAAGCCGCTCAAACAGGTCACTTGGTCATGGGAACCCTGCACACCAATAGCGCTGTCAAAACCATTGAGCGGATTCTCAATCTCTACTCTGGTGATGAACAGGATGCAATGCGGGTGGCAATTTCTGAGTCTTTAGTGGCTGTAATTGCTCAAGGTTTGTGTCGCACAACTGACGGTAAGCGGGCTGCTTTCCATGATGTGCTGATTAATACTGAGGCTATTAAGGAATGGATCAAAGATGGTAAGTATGATGAAATTGGCGAGTTGATGAAACAAGCCAGCTTTGACGGCATGATTACGATGAATCAGTCGTTACTCAATCTCTATCAAGACGGTCGCATCACTGAAGAAACTGCTTTAGAAATGTCGCCAACTCCTAACGAAATGGCGCAGTTTCTCCGAGGTCGGGTTTAGGATTGGGGAATTGGGCAATTCAATTTTAGATTTTGGATTGATGATTTTAGATTGAAATTTAATCCAAAATCCAAAATCTAAAATCTAAAATTATTACTCCCCAATCCCAAATATCTTTGCGATCCTGGTTGCGGTTATAGCTAAGGTAAAAGTAAAAGAGAGAATTTTTTACTTTTAGCTTTCTAACCTCTGTGAATAACTTGACGACAAATAAACTATCTACACCCCAGTTGTTTAAAGGCATTGCCCTATTTACACCTGGAGGAGATTTAATTTACTGCATCGACCCTAGCAAGCAGGGTCGATGGCATTTGCATTTGTGTTCGGCTTTGCAAGAAATTCTAGATTTGCCAGAGCCGCCGCATTTTTTAGTGCCTTGTTATACTGCAACTATTGACAACTGGTTAGATCCGCGCACTCAACAAGTGCGAACTTTTGCTGAAGCTTATCCGGCTGTAATTAGACATCAAGCTTTGCTTAATGCCATTTTTGGCACAGGGGAGTTAGTATGGCAAGCAGCTCCCTGGCAAGAGGGTTTGTGCGATCGCATGGTGTTAACAACTTATCATTCCTCATTCCCGCAGCTTTGGGAGGATCACGATTTAATTGTTCGCCTAGACCTTTCTGAACCTGTGCCAAAATACCACCAACCAGTTATAGTCCAAAAAAAAGAAGCGATCGCACAAGGCTATGTTCTCCGCTTGTTTGTCGCCGGACATAGCAGTACTACTGAACGCATCCTTCAGAATTTACATGAATTATTAGAGCGATCGCTCGGACATCCTTATACTCTAAAGGTGATTGATGTTTTAAGTCATCCAGAACAAGCGGAACTCAATCAAGTTTCTGCAACTCCTACCCTTGTCAAGGTTTGGCCTCACCCAATTCGGCGAATCGTTGGAGAATTGGATCATGTAGAAAAGATTTTACAAATGCTAGCTGCGAAGGAAACATTTTAATTATGGCTAGTATTCACTGAACAAGGCAAAAGTAAAAAATAAAAAGGCACTCATAAAGAAAAAAAATGGTTTGAAGCCCCTAAATTTATTTATGAAATAAAATAAAAACATTTATTTAGAGTGGCGTAGCGCGAGAAATAATACGTCATTATTAAATCCCCTAAATTTATTTATGGGGATTATCTTTTTACTTTTTACTTTTTACTTCTTAAGCACCTATCTATCTTCAAATTTACGAACGCGAAGGAACGCGCTGGTTTTTTCACGGCGGCAATATTTTTTATAACCCTCGTGGAGTAACGACTGATCTAAATTCGATCCTGCAAAGGAATGGGTTAACGAGAATAAAAGTTGTAGTTGAACTATTTCGCGTCAATGGCGGCAAGTCTGGTTTTTACTTGGCTAATATTCAGGAAAAAAAATACTTCTACTGTGGACAAAAATGGGAAGATGTGAAAGCCAAACTGCGATCGCTCGGTATTGGACAAGATGATCCAATGAAGCATTAATATTTTCTACCCACTTTATCGGCTGATGCTTGCAAAGATACAAATTGCAATCAACAGTAGAGATGGAAACGAAGTATCATAGGGATTTGATCTATTGATTATTTAGTATAAAAAAATACAAATTATCGTAACACAGGTAATTTCACATCCAGATTGAGGGCTGTGATATTATGGGAGACTGCTAGATACATTTAGAAAAACTAGAAACTGAATCGATCATGGCCCTCACGCAACTGCGGAAACAAGAAATAATTTCGACCTACCAAGTTCACGAAACCGACACTGGCTCGGCCGATGTCCAAGTTGCCATGCTAACTGAGCGCATTAACCGCCTCAGCGAACATCTCCAGGCAAATAAAAAAGACCATTCTTCCCGCCGAGGATTGTTGAAGCTAATTGGTCAGCGCAAGCGTCTTCTAGCTTATATATCGCAGGAAAGCCGGGAAAAGTATCAAGCTTTGATTGCTCGCCTCGGTATTCGTGGATAGGACTACCGCTTATGTCTGCTGAAGAATCTGAACGCAGTCGCTTGCCCTTTGAACCAAACAAAAAGCGCCAAAAACCCGCAAAAACTCAAAGTAAACCAGCAGCACAGCCAAAGGAATCTGCCAAACAGGCTGGTAGAAAAGCGCCTTACACCAAACAAGAGATGGCAATTCCCCAAGTAGTCAGCCAGCGCATGATTCGACGGGTTGCTGGGTTCTGTGGTGTACCAACAGCTTTGGGCATTAGCGCTCTGGTAGTCAGCTATTTGCTTGCTATCTACTCCGACATCAAACTACCTCCCATCGCCGTGTTATTGGTGAATATGGGATTATTTGGTTTGGGGGTCTTAGGGATAACTTATGGCGTTCTCTCTGCCTCTTGGGATGAAGAAAAAGTTGGAAGTTTGCTGGGTTTTGGTGAATTCAACACCAATTGGGGACGAATGGTGGCAGCTTGGCGCGAAACTCGGCAAAAAAACTTATAACGACCGACGCTCAGGTATTATAGCGGTTCTCGGCCCTTGTGAGGTACAAGAACCCCACCCCCAACCCCTCCCCGCAAGCGAGGAGGGGACTATGATGTAACTTATATGATTAGGAAACGCTATAGATAAGGGAACTCCAAGAAATAAATTATCCAATATTGTGGGGTGGGCGTCTCGCCCGCCCTATGCACTGGGCGGGCGAGACGCCCACCCCACAAGAGTTAATTGGATATTTTTTTATTTGTCAGTCCCTAACTGCGGTATTGGGTCGAATGGCACTAAGAAAAGCTATAAGCTTTGCCCTAACTGGTTAAGAGTCTGGAGGCTGGGAACCCATTCTCGGAGGGCTGCCGCCTCCAGTGGCTTGACCAGAGGCAGCAGCCCCTTGGAATACATTCCCAGTCTGAAGACTGGGAACGAGGTGACACAAGCCTTTCGCCTTTTCTTAGTGCCATTCGGTATTGGGTCAATGAAGAAGTGAATGTTGAAGTTGAAATTTGATAACTTCAATATTACTAATTAAAATAACGCAATTTTTTATACCCTGTATCCAGTTATTTATTCGTAAAACTGCTGACTGAGCGCCATATTTTGTCTATTTATTTTGTAAACAAATTTGATTTTGAACTACTCGTAATTAAGTCGATAGGCAACAATAAAGTTAGCCCATTTACAGAAAATTTTACTCAATTAATAATTAGGAACTTTCAGATGATTATAGTAATGAAAAGTGGTTCCCCAGAGGCGGAAATCAACCGCATTAACGAGGAACTAACTAGCTGGGGGCTAACTCCAGAAAAAATTGTTGGTCAACACAAAGTAGTTATTGGTCTAGTAGGCGAAACCGCCAACTTAGATCCATTACAAGTTCAAGAAGTTAGCCCCTGGATTGAGCAGGTGTTGCGGGTTGAGCAACCTTACAAACGAGCCAGCCGCCAGTACCGCCACGGTGAAGCTTCGGAAGTAGTGGTTAATACTCCCAACGGAGCGGTAGTATTTGGCGAACATCAGCCTTTGGTAGTTGTGGCTGGCCCCTGCTCAGTAGAAAATGAAGAAATGATCGTGGAGACAGCGCGGCGCGTCAAGGCTGCTGGAGCCGCATTTTTACGTGGAGGGGCATACAAACCCCGGACTTCACCTTACGCCTTCCAAGGACACGGCGAGAGTGCTTTGGATTTGTTGGCAAAGGCGCGGGAAGTCAGCGGACTAGGTATTATTACAGAAGTGATGGATGCTGCTGACCTGGATAAAATAGCAGAAGTTGCTGACGTGATTCAGGTGGGGGCAAGGAATATGCAGAATTTCTCCTTGCTCAAAAAAGTGGGAGCGCAGCCGAAACCAGTTCTGTTGAAACGGGGAATGGCGGCTACTATTGAAGATTGGTTGATGGCGGCTGAGTATGTTTTGGCATCTGGTAATCCCAATGTAATTTTGTGTGAACGGGGAATACGCACCTTTGACCGCCAGTATACGCGAAATACGCTAGATTTATCAGTAGTGCCAGTGTTGCGAAAGCTGACTCACCTGCCAATCATGATTGACCCCAGCCACGGCGTAGGTTGGTCTGAGTTTGTGCCTTCAATGGCAATGGCTGCGATCGCAGCTGGTACAGATTCCCTGATGATAGAGGTTCACCCCAATCCTGCCAAAGCTTTATCTGACGGCCCCCAATCTCTTACACCAGACCGTTTCGATAACTTGATGCAAGAATTAGCAGTCATTGGCAAGGCGGTGGGACGTTGGCAGCAACCAGCAGTAGCTCTAGCTTAAAATTTAGTTGCAACCTCTTGATTTAGCAATTTTGAATCATCTGTAAGAAAAAAGATCCCCGACTTCTTCAAGAAGTCGGGGATATGTCGGGTTGTAATTCTTACAAATCAAATAGGATTGCTATAGGCATAAATAAACGAAAGTTTGTAACGGACATCTCCAGAAATTAAATATGCGTTACCCAGAACCCTTGTAGAGACGTAGCACTGCTACGTCTCTACATTCTTTTTCGGAGATGTCTAATCAAGATTTCAGCCCTGATAAATCACAGTGATTATTGGACTTGTGTGGGGAAAGCGCCAGGTTGCACAGCTATGTTAATATTCTGCCCATTGCGACTTAATTCCAGACGTAAATCGCCCCCAACTTGGCTATTTTCTACTGCCTTTTGGACACTGCTGGCATCTGTAACTGCTTGACCGCCAAGCTTTTGGATCACATCACCAGCACGTATCCCGGCTTTCGCTGCTGGGGAATTTGGCATAACTTTCACAACTAATACACCTTTATCTTCACTCACACTCAAACCGCTATTGGGATCTGAGTTGATATTTTGTTTGAGTTGAGGCGTTAACCCCACCATCTGAATTCCCAGATAAGGATGTTGTACTTTACCTGTAGCTATTAGTTGACTAGAAATGTGTTGTACTGTATTTATGGGAATTGCAAAGCCTAATCCTTGCGCCCCTTGAATAATGGCTGTATTCATGGCAATTACCTCGCCACGGGCATTTAGTAGGGGCCCACCAGAGTTACCAGGATTAATCGCTGCGTCGGTTTGAATATACTCGACTCGCTTATCGGGAGCGCCAATTAGATTGCTACTGCGTCCGGTAGCGCTGATAATTCCGGTAGTTACTGTATTATCTAGTCCAAGAGGGTTGCCGATCGCGATCGCCCATTCTCCGGGTTGTAGCTGATCTGAGTTACCCAAAGCTACTAACGGTAGATTATCTGCCTGAATCTTGACAACAGCAACATCAGTCAAGTCGTCTTTTCCTAACACCTTTCCTTTAAAGCTACGCCCATCCTTGAGTGTAACTGTCACCGTATCAGCACCATCGACTACGTGGGCATTGGTGAGAATACGACCATCAGCACTAATAATAAAACCTGAACCAGTACCCCGTTCTACCCGATTTTGTTGTTCTGGTAGTTGAGAACCAAAGAAGCGTTGGAAAATTGGATCGTTAAATTCCTCTGGTAACTGGGTTTTTACCGTTCGTGAAGAGTCAATTCGCACCACGGCTGACCCAACCTTTTGTACCACCTGTGTAACAAAGTTAGGATCTGTACCTGCTGCTAATGGAGGAGCAGCGCTGACTCGACTCACCGCCAAATTAGATGCAGTCTCAGACACCTGCTGAGAATGTCCAGCCATATAGCCACCTGCTAATGTCATACCTGATCCCAGTAGCACCAGCGATAGAGAGGCGGCAGCCTTTTTCCAGGGCGCTCGATTATGGTATTTGGTGTCAGCAGTGTTGGATAAAATGCTATTTGATGGGTTTTCTCCATCGTGAGATTGGTTTTGCATTGCTGTCTGGAAGGATATTTAGATGTATTACTAATGTAGATATTATTTATGACAGTTTTGTTGCGAGGGTATTGCGTTATTGTGAAAGGTTTGGTATTTTACTTACCGAGATTGCTCCTGGTGGCTCTGCCGCCAGTAAAGAGAGGCGGCAGCCCCAAAGACAAGCATTCCCAGTCGGAGACTGGGAACGAGGGAACGAGGGAATCTAAAAGCTAGTTCTAGACTTGCTTTCACGTTAAGTTGACACCAATGCACAGATGTACGCCCCGATCGCGTGTTATATCTATGTCTGAAGGAATAAAATGGCACAGGGTAAAATCTTACTTCAACCTGGTACTTTATGGAAAAGTGTCAAAAAACAGACAGAACATGCTTTGCAATGCGGGGCGTTGCTATCAATACCGACGGAATTTGAATTTGTCGAACAGGATAACGTGCGCTTTTTAGTGCGGATTTTGTCTAACCTGAATCGCAAAAAAGCAGCCGACGAAAAACAGAAAAAACAATCTGTTACGTCTGGTCAAGATTTTAATCCTTTTTTGCCCTACGAAGAAGATTTATTTGTAGCGGATATTTCTGATACTCATTTATGTATTTTAAATAAATTCAATGTTGTTGATTATCACCAGCTAATCATCACCCGTGTCTTTGAGGAACAGGAAAGCTTACTCACCCTGGAAGATTTTGCGGCGATGTGGGCGTGTTTGGCTGATTTCGATGGTCTAGTATTTTACAACAGTGGCAAAACCGCAGGTGCTAGTCAGCGACACAAGCACTTACAATTAGTTCCTCTACCACTTGCATCTTCAGGGCCACAGATGCCTATTGAACCTCTGGTGAAGTCTGCACAATTTCAGAACTCGAATGCAACTTCACTAAAACTTCCTTTTGTACACGCTTTCGCACCACTAAATTCCAATTGGGTACAGTCGCCCTTTACAGGGGCACAAAAAACACTGGAAGTTTATCGCACTTTGCGTCAGGCTGTGGGTTTAGATGCCAAGCAATCTGCTGCTTACAACTTGTTAGCGACACGAGAATGGATGTTGATTGTACCGCGATCGCAGGAGCATTTTCACTCTATCTCTGTAAATTCATTAGGATTCGCTGGTGCTTTGCTAGTGCGAAATGCAGCAGAAATGGAAATTCTCAAAGCTGAAGGGCCGATGACCATCCTCAAAAACGTTGCTGTATTTTAATTACGATTGATGGCTATGGTTTTGACCCTGATTTAGAAGCATTACTAAATAACCAAGATAGCAGATTGGCAACCGTAGCAGCCCCAAAAGAGAACAGCGCAATAATTGCATCACGAGGTAAAACGCCATCTAACCAGCTACCCTGTATTTGAGAAACGGGAAAATTCTGATCTAGACCAATTTGAATTTCTTTAGTTTTCCCAGAGAAGCGGGCTTCTATTCCCTTTTTAGGGACAATTTGAAGATGGCGTATCAGTTCAATATTTAGAGGAGTATCAGGGTTTTCTCCCATGAGAAACTGATTTTGCTTAATGTCCTGTTCTTGTCCTACCATGCGGATTTTACCTTCCACAATAGTAGAAATTTTTAAATCGTCTCTGGCATCTTTACCATTTCTGTCTAAATCTAGAAATTTCACATCTTTGGTTTCTATCTTTTCTCTAAACCATTGTTCTGTTTCATATTTGGGAGCTTTGGCTAAGGTAATATAAATATTGGTATTTTGCGCTATTTCTAAATTAAATTTTTTATTATTGGGATTGACAGTAAATTCTAACGGTGTTTGTTTATCTGGTTGATTTGGTAATTTTGAATCTAGTTCATAGCCTTCTACTATAACTTTGATTGGTTGTTCACCTAAATATAGTTCCAATGTATTTTGGTTGTTTTTTAAGTCTAACTTAGAGTTAGATTGCAGAGAAAACCCAAGCTGATTGCGATAAAAATCATAACTTAATCCAGCTACTTTTGTATTTGGTTGCAGCCGGAGTTCATCTAGGTTGATATCACTTGTTGCTTGCAGATTAGCTGGGGCAATAATCCATCGACTCTCGTTGTCTTTAAGCTGAATTTTTAAGGAATCTAACTGATTAAGTTGTGGCCAAGTTTGGCTTTGAAAACTGCCTGTAAAAGTTACGGTTTGTTTGCCTTCATTTTCTAGTTACTTGATGCCGCGAATATCTTGAAGAAAGAGTTTTGATTGTTCTCCGTTATAAATAAAACTCATTTCTTGAGCAATGATATTCCCTTCAAATGTATGTGTGCCAGGTACAATAGCGGCAAAAGTGATAATAGTCAATACAGCGCTTCCGGCTATTATGCAATACAGTTTTCTGCTTGCCCCTCTCCTATCATTGCTTTCAGCTTTTAGGATGTACCTCATAGCTGCCGGAAGTGCTGTAATAAAAGTAACAGCAACACCAACAATAAATTTTTATAATTTGAAATGGTTCGTAGTAAGCGTTTTAGCACTGATGTGCTTACTACAAACAAAGTAACTAGATATGTCTTCAGAGAATTCACCCATTGGCGAATTTTGATGAAGTTGGGAAACTTTTGTTTGGCTTTTTGCCGAGATGCCATGATTTATTTCAACCAATTTGGGTTATGTTCAAATACAATTCGCCTTTCGATGCGATCGCTAGGTTCATCTCTTCGGTCAATAAAAGCAACATAGTGCAGTTCATAGCGCCCAGATGGGGCATTTCCATCCCAGGTAAAAATAGTTTCACCCTTTTTCGGGTTAGGGCGAGAAGTGCTATAGATTGCTGGTTGACCTTTGGAGAGGATTTCAAAGGTGGTAAATCTTACTCGGTCTTGGGAATAAAAGACAAATTCATACTTACCCGAAGTTTGCCCCAAAATAACTGGAACATACACAGGCTGGGAACCAAGGTTGTAGGATGCCACAGCGCGAAGACTGTTAGCTGGTATTTTTGCTTGCCTGAGAACGTAAGTATCCCAGCTAAAGCTGAAACGCGAACCCTTGTTAGACAATAACAAGTCATCCATTTGATAGTGATAATTATCTCCCAAAGACTCCACTATTACTTGAGGATTTTCACCACCACTGATCTGGGGAATTTGCACCGTGAGGGTTTTGCCAAAATTGGTTAGATTGCGGGTAGCAATGGAAATCAGGCTCAAGCTATTGCCGCTTAATTGTTCTTCTTTGATGCCTTCGCAGCGATTGGGTGGTTTGCGGTGGATATAATCGGTAGATTGGGGGTTTCCTTCTGGGCAAGAAGCAGTAGCAGGAAGATGGCTGATGCTAAGAATTAATAGGCTGGCAAGAATAATTTTATAATTCATAGTTTGTTTAACGAATGTTCCAGGTAAGCAGTTGTTTTTGAATCTCAGACATGGGATAAGCTAAATCTCGGTCTTCAACTGTTTTTCGGGCAAAGACGATGCCTAAAAGTTGATTTTGCGAATCAATTACAGGACTGCCAGAATAACCAGGTTTGAGTGCTGCTTGAGATATTTCTAATTGCTCGTTTTGATAGCTGATTTGTCCTGATTCCATTGACCAAGATTTATCTTCACGTCTTTGGGCAGAATGACCAATAATCCGAATGGGCATTTTCGGGGTAATGGCAGTTGAAGAGATAGATAAAGGCTGGATATCTTCTGGCAGCTTACCAATAACTTCTAAAACGGCTAAATCGAGTTGTTCGTCTGTGGAAGTCATTTTGAACAGCTTGGCATCTCGCCGCATTCGCACTCGGTTTGATGGTGGTGAACTGAAAAATTCAACTTGAATATTTTTACCCTGGTCATAGCCATCAAAAATGACATGACGATTGGTGAGGATCAATGTCCGATCGCCTTCTCGTTTAATTACTATACCAGTGCCGATCTCTGTTGCCTGGCGTTCAATACTCAGAGGAAAATTTGCAGCGATAAGTACCACAGAACGCTTCACTGCTACAGTGGGATCATTTTTAGGCAACCATTGGCGATCGTCTTCTACCCCCTTAGCTTGGGTATCGTCTTTTGTTTTCCATAACTGCCTTGCTTCTATATTATTGTTACTGGCATAGATAAAATTGGGGTCAATCTCTTCTGCTTTGTCAAACTGTTCAATGGCTTCTTTTAGTTTTCCTTGCTGTTGGAACCATAAACCCAAGCCATTGTGAGCAAGAGTATGAGCGCTGGTTGGAGTTCCAGAATTGTCTTCAGGCAATATTATGGCTTTTTGGAAGGCGGCAACTGCTGTATCTAATTTCTTCTGGTCACTCAGGGCATTGCCCAGATTGTAGTAAGCACCAGCATCCTTGGGGTTGAGTTGAATTGCTTTTTGGAAGGCGGCAACTGCTGCATCTAATTTCTTCTGCTCCCTCAGGGCATTGCCGAGATTGTTGTAAGCATCAGCATCCTTGGGGTTGAGTTGAATTGCTTTTTGGAAGGCGGCAACTGCTGCATTTAATTTATTCTGTTCATACAGGTTATAGCCGAGATAGATGTAAGCATCAGCATCCTTGGGGTTGAGTTGAATTGCTTTTTGAAAGGCGGCAACTGCCGCATCTAATTTCTTCTGCTGACTCAGGGCAATGCCGAGATTGTAGTAAGTATGAGCATCATTAGGGTTGAGTTGAATTGCTTTTTGAAAGGCGGCAACTGCTGTATCTAATTTCTTCTGCTCCCTCAGGGCATTGCCGAAATTGTTGTAAGCATAAGCCCAGTTGGGGTTGAGTTGAATTGCTTTTTGAAAGGCAGCAACTCCTGCATCTAATTTCTTCTGCTGACTCAGGGCAATGCCGAGATTGTGGTAAGTATCAGCATCGTTGGGGTTGAGTTGAATCGCTTTTTGAAAGGCGGCAACTGCTGCATCTAATTTATTCTGGTCACTCAGCACATGACCGAGATTACTGTAAGCTTTAGCAAAGTTGGGGTTGAGTTGAATTGCTTTTTGGAAGGCGGCAACTGCTGCATCTAATTTATTCTGGTCACTCAGGTCACTGCCGAGATTGTAATAAGCATAAGCAAAGTTGGGGTTAAGTTGAATTGCTTTTTGGAAGGCGGCAACTGCTGCATCTAATTTATTCTGCTTATTCAACGCAATGCCCAGGCCGTTGTAAGCAATAGCCAAGTTGGGGTTGAGTTGCAAGGCTTTATTGTGAGATGCGATCGCCTCTTCTTGTTTACCTTGAGCATTTAGCACGTTTCCTATACCCACGTAAGCTTCAGCATCATTAGGGTTTAGTTGTAACGCTTTCTGGTGCGCCGCTAATGCTTCCTCTAGTTTCCCCTGTCGCCTTAAGCCTCGTGAACGAGTCTTTGAACTCGGTGAATGAGGCTTTCAACTCCGTGAATGAGGCTTTGAACTCCGTGAACGGGGTTTGTAGTTGAATTTAATATAGACCAATACAGTTCAGTTAAGCTTCTCTTCCTTTGCGTCCTTTGCGTCCTTTGCGGTTCGTTAAAAAAAGGATTTTAGCCTTAACTGAACCGTATTGTAATATAGACCTAACCTCCAAGACTCAAAGCCTCTCTCCTTTTAATAAATACGTTTGGAGAGAGGTCAAAATTTATTAAATACAAAAGCGATCGCTTTAAATTATTCTTCCCATGCGATCGCCATTGCTCCTGACTTCCTGTACAAGAGCCTCTAATTGATAGCTGTTAATTTTCTCTCTAGGTCAAATAAAAAGCCGTGGATATATTCTTCAGTCCATTCAGCACCGTAGAAGCGTTTAAACATCCCTCGTGCTGGGTCTTTTTCAGCCCGATATCTTAAATATCGCAGTTGGGCTTGCTCAATGGCTTCTAAATTTTGGGAATCTGTTATGGGTTCTGCTTGCTCCACGAAATCTAGATAAGCTTTCAAATAGTCTTTGAAAGCGGCAAACACCTGAGTTTCGACTACAGCCGTTTCTTGGGGACGAGTCCATAAAAAAGCGGGAGAGAAGAAGGGCTGTGCTTCTTCAGGAAAATCCCCTCCCCAAGATAGATGCTGTTGATGAGCATGGAAAATGGGCAGAATCGGTTCAGTATATTTTGTCTGATATGCTAAATCATCACGAAATAAGGGCTGCATATCCAAAGCAATGAGATGCCCGCCTGGTAATGTTACCAGATCCGCCCCAAAAAAGGGTAAATCGTAGTTGAGGTGGGGGAAAATTACAAAATTCAATACTTGCAGCGAATTACCACCTTGTACATGAGCTGCACGAATCTGCCGTAATTTTGTGGTTTGAAAAGCATAACTGGTGGTGACAACCTCTTCTTCGTTCTTTCCCTTGCCCACAACAGCACTCTTGGATTCAAACCCAGCCGGGATCGGATAAGGTTGTAAATCCAAGCGCGATCGCATATAGGCGATCGCATAATCGAGAAATGGCTGATACAGTGTCACGGTCGCTTCGCTCCAATTCAAAATTCAAAATTCAAAATTCAAAATTAAAGAACTTCTGCCTCCTGTCTCCTCTTTCCCAATGCCCAATCCCCAACAATAGTCATCTTTTGCCGGCAGCAACCGCTAAAGGAACAGAATCTTCAAATAAGAATTCATGGAGAAAGCGCTCTGCCCATTCATGGCCAAAGTAGCTGCTAAACAAACCAGATGCAGGATCGCGGTCTGCACTATATTGGTCATAGTCTTTTTGGGCTTTGACAATTCGCTGGATATCTTCTGGATCTTCAAGCGGTTGGGTATCTGCTAGCATTTGCCAATACAAGTTTAAATAATCTTGAAAAGCTTCAAAGACTCGCGTTGCAACTGTTTCCGGGTCTGTTTTGGCAAACAATAGGTACTTAGAAAAATACTGGTTGGCATCGTAAAACTTCATTTCTAAGTTTTGCGCCAAATCCGGGTATTTATGGTGGAGAGATTTTAGCGGAACGATATATTTGTTTTGATAATCTTCATCCTGAAACAAAGGCTGAAAATCAAGCACAATCAGGTTTTTGACTTTCCCAAAGGATAAAAAATCAATCCCTAACAGAGGTAAATCGTAGTTATGACTGGGATAAACTACGCTGTTAAAAATTTGGGCACTCTCCCCGGCATCAATATAGGTATAGCGAATTTTCCGCAACTCTTGAGATTGGTAACACCAACTGCGGATAGTTGCTGGGTTTCTGCCGCGATCGCTAACTTTGAATTCCAAACCAGGGGGAATAACCCTACTTTGTAAATCAAACCGCTGAAATAGCTCTTTTTCTAAAAATTCCAGGAAAGGCTTATACATGGAGCATGATTTGTTAACCCTTGCATGAAAATAAATTATGGCAATCATGCACGTCTCATTTATGAGAAACAAAGCAACATTCCTTAATGGGGATTGGGGATTGGGGACTGGGGACTGGGGATTGGGGATTGGGGATTGGGAATTGGGCATTGGGCATTGGGCATTGGGAATTGGGATTAGTTATTCTTCCTCATCTCCTCCTGCTTCCTTGTCCGCTCATTTTCCCAGTCCCCCAGTCCCCAGTCCCCCAGTCCCCAGTCCCCAGTCCCCAATCCCTAATCCCCCTTAACGCCTAGCATAATTCTGACTGATCATTTGCTCCAAGGCTTCTTGGGAAATACAACGACGTTCAGAACAATAAGTCATCAAGTTGACTCCGTTCATCATTCGTACTGTACTGACCCTGACACGAAAATCATCTGTAACAAACCAACAACGTTCCTGACCTTGATTATTGTCATAGTCAGTATCAATGGTCAGCACTCCATCATCGGCAAACCGATACCGACTCACAACCGGGATGCTCTCAACATAGCCCTGGTTGCGGATCAGTTTTCCAAAACGTCTCGTTTCGTCGGGAACATCAACCAAAATGGCAGCATTATCAGTATTTTGGAGCCTAGTATCCAGATTAGCCTGCCATGAAAAGCTAGCACCGCCTGTTGCTTTCGTAGGGTCTATCCCTTGGGCTATGCAAACTTCTTGGACTTTTGGATCATCCTTTTCTAGGACTTTAATGATCAAATTCGACTCTCCCGACTCATCTGCCGCCGAGTCAAAATGATGAACGGAACGTTCCGTAAACCATGTACCCTCACTTTTACGGAAGAATTCGATCATTGCCAAGGGCGGTATTATATGCATCTGTTTTGAAACCTCGTTTTATCAAATTTTGGCGTTGTTAAATACTGAGTGATGAGATGAAGTCCCGATTTAGCTAAAGTGTAGAATAACTCCAAAAGTTATATTTTAATCAGCTGATGACAAATAGTGAAATTCAACTTATTACTAGCGTTCGCCCCAGTCCAACTCCAGAAATCTTAACAGCCCTCAAAGCCGGAATTGCTGTGGATTGGGTCGATTTGTACCAATTCAACCTAAGAGAAGTCGATTTACAAAAAGCTAACTTGAGAAAAGCCAAGCTATTAGGAGCCGATCTCAGTGGGTTGGTTTTGAGTCATGCCGATTTGAGTCGGGCTGATTTGCGAGGTGCGAATCTGCAAGGAGCCGATTTAAGTGGGGCTGATTTGCAGGGAGCCTATTTAAACCGTGCCGATCTTCAACAAGCAAATCTCAGTGGCGCAAACTTGGAGGGAGCCAAACTCCAAGTAGCGCGTTATGATTCACAAACGAAATGGCCCCCAGAATATAACTACAAAGCTTCTGGAGCGGTAGGGCCGGGTGCTAATCTCAATGGTGCTTTTCTGAATACAGCTTCTTTAAGAAATGCAGATTTACAAGGTGCTAATCTGCGTGGAGCCTATCTGAGTGGTGCTGACTTGACAGGAGCTAATTTACAAGATGCCTCTCTGAGCGGGGCTGACCTGACGAAAGCTTATTTGACAGGGGCTTGCTTGCGAAATGCTCGATTAACTGGAGCCGATTTGCGGGATACAGACCTGCGAGCAACTGACCTCAGTGATGCAGAGATGGAGCATCTTCAAAGTATCGCTGGGGCAGATTTCACTCTTGCCCAAGGACTGACAGAAGCAACTAGAGCCATGCTGTCCAGCCGTCCATATTCAGAACTCGACGTTTGGAACGCCTACACCCGCAAAACAACTCGTGAGAGTTTGAGTACTTGAGCAAACTGAGTATCTAGAGAGTGCTGGGTTCCGAGTCCTGAGGGGAGCATCCCAAATGTGTGAAAACATATTTTGTCATTGCGAGCATAATGAAATGGAGCGTTCGCGTAGCGTCTCGAAGAGAAGCAATCGCAACACCTAGACCTTGCGATTGCTTCATTCCGCTTTGCTTCATTCGCAATGACAATCTGTTATCTTAGTCAATTTGCAAAATTGGGATGCTCCCGTCCTGAGTCGAATTCAGGAGTGCTGTTAACGGACACATACAGCAACTTTTAGGCACTCAGCACTTTTTATAAAACTTTCCTCGTTCCTCGTTCGTTCCTCGTTCCCAGTCTCTGACTGGGAATGCATTCATTAGACATCTCCAGAAATTAAAGATGCGTTACCCAGAACCCTTGTAGAGACGTAGCAGTGCTACGTCTCTACATTCTTTTTCGGAGATGTCTATTGAGTCTCTGACTCAATATCTGACTGGAGGCAGAGCCTCTAATCAGGCATTCCCAGTCGGAGACTGGGAACGAGATCAAACGAGATAAACGAAAGAACAATGGGAAATCAAGCTTTTTTGACTTGTGTATATACTGTAGTCTGCTACCAGAGAGAATCCTGCCCCCTGCCTCCTTCAATTTGGCAATAAGTTTTCTAAAGCAGCGCCGACAACTCGGTGATCCTCATCCTGTCGGAGTTGGCTCAGGGCTGCTTTTGCTTCCGGCTCGTGAAATCGTTTGAGGGCATAGCTAACTCGCACGCGCATCCGCCAAGATTCAGCATTCACTAAACTTAGTATTTGGGATAATGCCGCAGTATGTTGGCTAGAATTAGCTAGTAAGCCGAGTGCATCCACAGAAGATTCTTGAGCGGTAAAATCTTCATCTTTTAAACCCTGAATGCAGATATCAAATAGTTCTTCAGGGCAATCCATTTCAGCGATCGCAGCCAAAATGCTCCGCCGCACTAGCCAGTGGTCATCCTGATAAAATGCTAGAACTAGATGAGAAACTGCGACTCTGCCAAATAGTGATAAAGAATTTGCCGCCTCTGCTCGCACGTTGGGAGTATCGTCAAATTTCATAATTTGCATCAAAGCCGCAAAAGATTCCGCTGATTGTTGATTACCCAAACCCCTGGCCACAAAAGAACGCACCAAAAATTCTGAGTCATGAAGTTTACTCGTGAGCAGAGGAACTGCAACTTCTGATTCATAATTATCGAGGGCAGCGATCGCCTTCAGACGATATTGAAAATCTGGGTTCTTCAGTTCAGCTTGGATTTGATGGATTTCCATAGGTGCATTTACTACAGCTATTCTTTACTTTATTTTACAGATGCCACTAAATGGCGATCGCATTCTAAGAAGATTGAATTAAGGGCATTGGGCATTGGGCATTAGACATCTCCGAAAATGAATGTAGAGACGTAGCACTGCTACGTCTCTACAAGGATTCTGGATAACGCATATTTAATTTCTGGAGATGTCTATTGGGCATTGGGAGGAGACAAAGGAGAGACTTTCTCAATAATTCTTTCTTGTCTTCCTTGTCTCCCTTGTCTCCCTTGTCTCCCCAATCCCCAATCAAATACTAAAAAAAAGCTGAAATTTTTCTAAAGTATTATTTTTAAACTTAACAAATTTTAATAGATATAGCTTCATCATCGTATCAGAATATATTAAAGTCAAACAATGCAAAAACTAAAAATCATCAAGACTAATAAGGGTTTAAAGTCCTTATGGCTTCCCCTTTGTCAGAATGATATAAAGTTTTTTTACATTTTATGAATATCCTTCTCATAAAATTTAGTTGTTAACTGGGAGATCGTTTAAATGGCTTTCAGACCAGCATCACGGTTAGAAATCACTCTGTTTGAAGATAGCGATTCTATTGATCTGTGGTCGAATCGCTCTAGGAAAATGGGGATTGGTAAGACTATTTGAGGTTTGATGAATTCCGCCGTCAGTTGTCATATACGAAGAGATTTAACGCATTTTTACAAACTAAAGTTTTACAAAAGCTAGTCAGTAGCAAAAATAACTGACAACTGAAGGGAAATTCCACCTCTCTAAGGGGTAGGATGCTCAAAAAATAAATTTAATTAGCGTTTTTCAGGAGATAATTCAATGTCACTTTGGGCAATTGATTCACCTAATGTTGAACTGCGTCCGAACACCAGCGAAAGTGAATTACAAACACTGATTCGGGCAGTTTATAAACAGGTTTTGGGCAATGTTCACTTGTTGGAAAGTGAGCGACTAGCCACAGCTGAATCGCAATTGCGCGATCGCAAAATCAGCGTCCGGGAATTCGTTAACACCGTTGCCAAATCAGAGCTTTATCAATCCCTATTTTTCAGTTCTTCTTCTCAGAATCGGTTCATTGAACTGAACTTCAAACATCTGTTAGGCCGTCCTCCTGCCGATCAGACAGAAATTTCCGAACACGTCCGCATCTACAACGAACAGGGCTATGATGCTGAGATCGAATCCTATATCGATAGCGAAGAGTATCAGAAGAATTTTGGTGAGAATATTGTTCCTTATGTTCGTAGCACTAGCTCCCAAATCGGAATTAAGAATGTTACCTTTAACCGCACCTTTACTTTACTGAGAGGAGTAGCTAGCAGCGATAGCGATCGCAAAGCTAAACTGATCAGCGATGTTGGTTCAAATCTCCCCACAGCCATCAAGGCTCCCGCTGCTGGTTCTAGTGTAAACAGCACCAGCAAACGTTTCTTGATTAAGGCAGTCAAAGGTTCAGCGAATCTCCCTACCCGTCTGGGCAAGCAGGAATATGTAGTTAACTACAATCAGCTATCTGGGCAAGTGCAAAACATTCATCGAACAGGCGGCAAAATCATCAGTATCACTGAAGTTGCTTAATTCAGAAGGCAGAAGTACGAAGGCAGGAGGCTCAGTTGGAACCCACGTTTAAAAACGTGGGATTGATCTTGGACGCTTTGTATCTCGTGGCACTTTCCGCGACGCTCGTAGACTCGCTAACGCTGCGCTATCGATACAATTCTTTTTTTTAACTGGGCAATAACCCAGAACTAAAGTTTTTATTAAGGTACTTCTTTCCTTCTGCCTTCTGCCTTCTGCCCTCTGCCTTTCTTGTAAGGGACTGGGGATTGGGGACTGGGGGGAGAATAATAACTTAGCACTCAGCACTCAGAACTCAGCACTCAGTACTCAGCACTCCTAAATGCAGTTGTGATCTAGGAAGCTAGTATTATATAGACTAGGAGAAAAACTTTTTAGTCAAGATATCTCTTGGATTTTAAGCTACTTTTTAAGATAAATTTTCTAATGGAAATTACTGAATTCTTTGAACTTTCAATTGGACGATGGCGATCGCAGCGTAGCGGTCATCATTTAGCATTCGCCCATTTTGAAGAAGTGCTGTCTAACATTGACATTGAGTCTCTATCCACCGATGATCCGGCAGTAATAGCAATCTGTCAATTGTATGGCACTGACCCCGCCAGTATCACCCACCCCTTTCGGATGACTTGGGAAGGTGAGTCAGACTGGGACGATAAACCAATCTCTGGTACTACTGTGCTAGTGCCAATTCCCGATATCGAAAATCCTTCTAGAGGCAAACTTTTACGAGACAAGGGATACGCCGAAACGATTCCCGCAGTGGCTAAGTATCATCTGAGTGACGATGGTGTTTTTACCCTGCTAACAGAATATGAACTTGCTGCTGCTGAGGAGCGAATTTGGTTTGCTAACCCAAATCTCCGATTTCGGGTAGCGATGATTAAAACCAGTGATGGTAAAGGTGTGACAACAGCTTCCTTTTCTTCAGAGATTCGCTCTTTGTCAAGTTCAACCAGTTAGCAAATCTCAGGTTAAAACATAAAAGGATACAAGCTCCTAAATTTATTTATGGAGATTGTAATACGTGAATTTTGAATTTGGAGCGAAGCGACGTGACGATAGCGCCCAGAGAATCTAGCACCAACGCCAGCGATTTGCTCACCTTAGCCTGTTGGATGGCAGGAGATTTTAGCAACTACAAGCAATCTTTTGCAAATCCGCAACTTTACGCCCACATTCACATTTATTTTCGTCCTTTACCGGTTGAATTTTTTTCTGCCATCGGTTTTTATTCGGAACAAGCTTATGATCACGATTTATGGACACCCTATCGCCAGGGAGTACATAAACTAGTTGATTGGGGCGATCGCATTTATATCGAAAATTACAGCTTAAAAGACCCTATACTCTATGCGGGTGCTGCTCGTGAATTAGATATCCTCAAAACCATCACCCCAGAAAGCATCGAACGGCGTTATCACTGTTCAATGGTTTTCCAACGAGAAGGTGAAATGTTTCGAGGTAGTGTAGAACCAGGCAATCAATGTCTGATTAAGCGTAATGGATGCCAGACATATCTAATCAGCGAAGTAGAAGTAACCGAGAATACTTGGCTAAGTCTAGATAAAGGTATGGATATTGAAACCCATCAGCAAATATGGGGATCAACTGCTGGCCCATTGCAATTTGAAAAACGAGAAAGTTTTGCTGATGAATTACTTGCGGTAAGCGCATTATGTTAATTCAGCTGGAATCTATAAAAACCAAAATGTTACCTCCACAGGCTGAAAAAAAGATGCGCTGCTGGATTCGCAGCCGCCACTTGATTTGTTCGGGTCATTTTTTTATATTCGAGACATTAGAATATACAACGATTGAGAGATTCTCTGAATGTGTTGCTTCTTTAGGAGGAACAACAATATCCGTTGACCCCATTAATAAAATTTGGATGGGCGATCATCGTCAAGTTATCTTATATCAGGCAAAAGCTAGTTTACATACGCCTCATCATACCTTGAAACAATACTGGATAAAATACGGTGCTTTCTACACTAGATTTGATGAGCGTCCTTGAGAGTGCCTATCCTGTGGAAATTTTTCTGACAACTTCAAAATTTAATTTTGAATTTTAAATACTCCCCAAGGGGGTTGACGGCTAATTGTTAATGTCTAATTGCTAATTTCTGCTCGTGATTAGCTGTTAGTTATTAACAGTTAGCCGTCTAAGTTTGTTAGAAAATGTAACTAAAAAGCTCCACAAAACTTGATAAATTAATCGTGACTGTAAAGCTGACTTTTCACGTTATGTGGAAAAGTCCACCAAAAAGCTAACCCCCTAACCCCCAACTCGTCGCGGGAAGGGGGAAAATTCAAAGTCTCTCTCCTTTTAGGAGAGAGATTTAGAGAGAGGTTTTCCAGATGCCGTGAAAAGTCAGACTGTAAAGGGAATTAGCAAAGCTTAGTAGTTAAGCTTTAGTAGTTATTGCTAAAACTAAGTGCTGAAAACTAAAAACTAACAACCATTTAGCATTGTTGGGCAAAAGTAAGCAGCCAGATGATAACAGGTTGAAAGCTTAGGCAAAGAAGTTTTTAGACTTTTGATTTTTGAGAGCCAATTGCTATTTTGCAGGTTCTCCAAAGTCTCTTAACCTAACGCATCGGCACTTTTGACTTCTGCATGTCTCGTAAGAGAAACGGTGCTAGTTCCCATTACCTTTAAAAGTCATTAGTTACTCCTACCCACACTAACCCAAATATGCAGACCTTCATCGACGACAAAACCGGCCAACGCCAATATCAAGCATTTTCCCAAACAGAACCCATCGAACTATGGACTATTGCTTCAGCTGATGACATCGAAATTGTAATTCGGGCAGTTTATCGGCAAGTATTGGGTAATGCCTACATTATGGAAAGTGAGCGGCTTATCGTTCCAGAATCCCAACTCAAGCAAGGCATAATCGATGTCCGTGAGTTTGTGCGTCAAATAGCCAAATCAGAGTTGTATCGCTCCAGATTTTTTAATAACGTTTACCGCTACCGTGCAATTGAACTGAACTTTAAACACCTACTAGGCCGCGCTCCCGATGACTACTCCGAGACAATTTATCACAGCAATATTTTAGATGAGTCAGGTTTTGAGGCGGATATTGATTCTTATCTTGATAGCGACGAGTATCTAGATGCCTTTGGGGATAACATAGTGCCATATTACCGGGGTTACAAAACCCAAACGGGCAAAAAGATATTGGAATTTACCAATATGCTGCAACTGGTGCGGAGCAATTCTAGCAGTGATAAGAACCTAGTAACGAATAATGAACCCCAATTGGTGCGATCGCTAATTACTAATACTCCTTACGGTAAACTTAAACCCACAGATGTGAGTGCAATACTTGCTGAAATATTCAAGCCAAGGCCAGAAGCTAATGCTCCAGCCTTTATTGCAACTCCCACAGCAGACGAACAAAGCTTGCGGCAAAAGATTCAAGACCAAGAAAGCGAGATTACAGTTTTGCAACAACAACTAGCAGACTTAAGACCCTTTGCTAGCATCGGGACAACAAAATTTAGTAGTAGTTGGCAGTCTTCCAGTTCTGTTACAAACACAGGCGAATATACATCTTTGCAACAGCAAGCTGACGCCCAAGCGAAACAGATTGCAGCTTTGCAAGAGCAAATTGCTGATTCTCGACGGTCTGCCACAATTGGAGAAGCCCGGTTGAATAAGTGGCGCAGTCGTGTTTTTAATAGCTAATTTCTCTATTATTTCCTGATATTTTCTGAGTCAGCTTGAAACAATAAATAATCAGAAAGTGTCTGAATTAGGGAACTCCAAGAAATAAATTATCCAATATTGTGGGGTGGGCAACATGAGCGCCCAGTTTATATGGCTCTCGTGTCGCCCACCCCACAAGAGTTAATTGAATATTTGTCTATTTGGAAGCCCCTTATTGTTTTAATAGACTTGCGACTTATGAAAAAAGCTACCGGTTATCGATATCGTACTTATGGACTAATTGGGTTAATATCCTTAACCACTATATTAAGTACAGCTACATCTGCCCTAACACAGTTAGCAGGCGATTCCCCAGTTGGGCAAACTCCTATCCCTGCTTCTAACTTAATCTGGCCGACTCAAGGGTTTATTTCTCAAGGCTTCCGCAAATATCAACATGAAGGAATTGATATCGCCGGGTCATCTGGAACTCCTATTGTTGCTGCTGCATCCGGTATAGTTGTCAAAGCCGGTTGGGATAATTGGGGATTGGGAAATGCCATAACCATCAAACATCTCGACGGTAGCACTACTGTTTATGGTCACAATCGCCGTTTGTTGGTGAGCAAGGGTCAACAGGTCATTCAAGGTCAAATTATTGCCGAGATGGGATCTACAGGCAATAGCACAGCACCTCATTTGCACTTTGAAGTTCATCCAAATGGCCAAATAGCAGTTGACCCCCTTCGTCTGTTGACATCTGTAACTGCAAGTGTTGGCTCTGGTTCTAGAGTTCAGCAAGTGGATAACCCAAACCGTCCAGTCTCGAAACCCCCAGTAGCAAAGCAAATTTCACCTTCACAGCTAATTCCAAGAGATTTTGTACCTGTAAGTACTGATACAAAATGCAACGGAACTACCATCATTGATGGTGAGACTGCAAGCACTCGTGTAAAAGTCTGTGAAGAAAATGGTCAGTTATTTTATATTGGGCAGTTAAAGCAAGATTCAAGTCAGCCCATAAAGATACAAGCTTTGCATATTGGTAAAAGCAAATATCAAGCAAATAATGGTAGTTTTTCTTATTTAATCACTCCTCAAAAAGTGGAAGTTTGGCGAAATGGCAGTCAGATTCGTTCTGACAGTTTTTATACTTTAACAAAGTCGCCTTGAAGAAGAATTCAGAAGTCACTAAGAGGCAGGGGGAGGGGAGCAGGGGGAGAACCCCATACATAAATGTAGGGGCTTGTAACAAGGACGTATTATTTCTCGTGCTATGCATCTCGAAATAAATGTTTAAATCAAAGGGCATAAATGAATGGCACTAAGTTAAGATACAGCCCTTGCGCTGACTGGTTCCTAGCCTCCAGGCTGGGAACCCATTCTGGGAGGCTCCGCCTCCTCTTTCTTGACCAGAGGCGGAGCCTCTCGGAATACATTCACAAGCCTCCAGGCTGGGAACGAGGCTACACAGGCTTTTGGGCTTTTCTTAGTGCCATTCGGGCATAAATAAATTTAGGGGCTTGAAACCCTAATGGTAGGGGAATTCCAGAATCTTTCTCCCCTGCCCCTGCTCCCTGCTCCCCTGCCTCTTGGTCAGAATCAAGACGCTCGATAGCGTAGCGGCAGCTGCCGCCACGAAGCATAAAACTTGCAGTTAAAATACATCTGTTAAAAGTTAGGTGCTGATTGAAGCAACTGGCACAGAACCATTTGAAACAGAGCCGTTATTTAAGATAGGTTGGCGGGTATTCAGGTCAAATTTGAAGCCATGTGGCAAAATATGAAGCTTTGCTCCACAAATTGCCAAAGATTCATCCTTCAAAATTTCGCCCATATTGTTATATGTAGCCTCTGATTCATCAACAATCGTCACCGCGCCTTCACCAATCACTTCAACTTGATTATCTGTAACTACCATCGCGGTATTTTCGTCAATACCAAATCCCAAGACAGCAGGTTCTAGTATTAAAGCTGAAATTAAGCGTCCCAAACGTCCACGCTGAGAAAAATGCTGGTCAATTACTACCCCTGGTAAAAATCCCATACCTGGGCCCATTTCAACAGTTTCAATCCGAGGATGTGTCTGGGAGTCACCTTCTACAATCATTTTATCTGGCATTACAGCAGCGCCCGCGCTTGTACCTGCGACAACTACACCTTCAGAGAAGCGCTTGTGAATTGCCGCATCGATTTCGGTATCCTTAAGAATACTGGTAATCCGAGCTTGGTCTCCCCCTGTAAAAAATATACCAGTTGCTTTCCTAATAGCTTCCAATGCGGTAGATGAAGAGGCATCTTCACGGGTTTCTGTATCAATGATGCGAGTAGTTTCGGCTCCCAGTCGCTCAAACACTCTGATATAATTTTCTCCCACTTCTCTTGGTAGTTCTGTCGCTGCTGTCAGAATTACAATGTACGCTTTTGTACCGCCAGCGCGTCGTACAAAGTCCCGCAAAATTACGGAATCTCCCTCTTTATCTTCGGCTCCCCCAATAATTACCAACTGCCGTTTGATATTACTTTCCACCATGATTCCCTCTGAATTTGAGTTAATAAATTTCACTAAACCATGACAATTAAAACTATCAAATCATCCCTTTGATAGATTACTTGATACAAATAGGATTAACATTTTGCGATCGCAATTAGACCAAAAGATTTATCCTAAAAAGTACCTAAATTTTCATCTACTCAGTAAAATCCACAACGTCAACTGCCTCTAGAAAATACTTCTAGAGGCATTGTTGGCTATGTGACTAAGAGTAATTGGTATATAACTCTAGCTGAGTGCAACTAGATGATATTTAATGGCAGATGCTAATGAATCCGGCTTCTGTAAAGCAAGTTAGTTAAGAAAAAACGTGCTTGTTCTAGTGGGAGATGCCTGGGTTTACCTTGGTAAACAATTTGATACTCATCCATGTCTGCCCCATCTCCATGCCCAGAAATCAGCTTTTGGTGAAAAGCTTCTTCAGCAAGTTCTCGAATTTCATCTCTTAGAGCAGCTTGTGTGCTATTCATACTTTGCTGTCTTTTTGATACCCCACATTTATTTATACACTTTCTTAAGTGAGTGTTACACCTTTCAAAAGTTATATCTCTGATGATTCATGAGGATGAATTGACTATTCTTGATTACTGGCTAAGGGATGGGGATTTAATTATGCCTTGAGATAGTTGAAAATGCTTACTAATAGAGTTAGCTTAGGTTCTGATTAGTTGAATGGCCAAGCCATTACTCTCCAAAATAAATGTCAACTAATTGACAATCAACAACTCTGAGTAACCATAACTCAGCATTTAAATTTAAGGGTGTTTAGCCAAAGGTTCGTAATCAATGGTTCTACAAAAAAGCAGTGAATTAGTCCGCGTTAATGCTAGAAGAACAGATGTATTCGATATTTTCAACTTCAAGCATTACATTGGGCCCAACCCCTATTTAGATATCGGGGCGCTAGTATTTGATTTTGCTCTAATTGACTCTAGAGAGCCTTTGCCCATTGAAGATTATATTGCGAGCATTGGCGATCGCTATCCAAATCTTCGCGATCAAACCTACGAATCATATCCCCATCTCTTTGCTCAAGTCGTCTCCGAAGTCGGCAAGTTAGATATGGATTTACACCTTAACCACTGGAGTGTTAAGCCATATCCACATCTCACCCGAATTAGTGTCCAATCATTACATGAACGCACAACTAGAGAAGTAGTTTACTTTGTTTGGGATTGGTTTGAAGCCATTACCCAAGACGAAGACTTCACCTTTGATGAGCAGTTGGTGAGGTTGCAAGATAGATTCCGCGCATCTGTCTACGGTGGCCCCACGGTTTACGCCCTATTGCGAACCGCCTACGAGAAAGGTATTCCCGCCTTTTATTTGTGGGAAGAAGGATTGATGCAATACGGTTTGGGAAAAAAACACGTCCGGGGGGTAGCAACAACATTTAACTGTGATAGCCATCTGGATTCGGAATTTACCACCCGTAAAGATGACTGTAAGGCATTTCTAAAAACCTTGGGTTTTCCCGTTCCTGAAGGTAATATTGTCTTTTTCGAGAAAGAAGCCTTAGCAACAGCAAGAGAAATTGGCTACCCAGTGGCAGTTAAGCCAGTGGTAGGTCACAAAGGAATTGGCGTTACGGCTGATGTGCAAGACTCAAAAGAACTGGTATCTGCTTATAATCGCGCACTGGCAGCCATTCCCGAAAATCAGCAAACCCGAATAATTGTTGAAAAAAGCATCACAGGATCAGATTTTCGTTTGTTGTGTGTCAATGGTCGATTCGTCGCCGCCACAGAACGCCGTCCGGCATCGGTTGTTGGTGATGGATATTTAACGCTTGCAGAGTTAATTCGCCAAGAGAATCGCAAACCTGCACGTTTAGACACACCAACTTCGCCGATGAGTAAAATTCAGATTGATGAAGCGATGGAACTCTATCTAGAGGAACAACGCTTATCATTAGAAAGCGTGATTGAGAAAGGACGTACTGTTTACCTGCGTAAAGTCGCCAATCTTTCAGCCGGAGGTATAAGCATTGATGCAACCTCGACAGTTCATGCTGACAATATTATCTTGGCCCAAGATATTGCCCAACATTTCCAGTTGACTTGTCTAGGGATTGATGTCATTACCAAAAGTCTCGCAGAATCTTGGAAGTCTAGTAACTTTGCCATCCTGGAAATCAATGCTGCACCAGGGGTTTTAATGCATCTTAAACCTTCTGTTGGGGAAAGTGTTGATGTCCCTTCTCATATTTTAGAAACCTTTTTTGAGTCGGGTGCAGATGCCAGGATACCAATTATTACCTTTAACAAAATCTCAGTTGAAGAACTGCAAGCGACGATTGACCATATCCTGTTGCAACATCCCAACTGGACAATAGGCGCTGTTTGTCGTGATGCCGTTTTTGTGAATCGCTCGAAAAAAGTATTAAGCAAAGATTACAACAGTAACGTCCAAACTTTGCTGCGTCATCCCAAACTTGATTTGCTGATTGCCGAGTATCCTGAAGACATCCTCGAAGAACAGGGTATATTTTACCAGAGTAGTAATCTTGTAGTTTTGGATAATCCCACCGAAACTGAGACGATTTTGGTGCGGGATGTTTTTGATAGTTCGACTGTGGTAATTAGAAAAGGCAACGGTATTTCTATTCGTCGCAAAGGGTTGATTGAAGATTATAGCTTGGGTGAAGATGAACCATTTACGCGGGTTTATTTGAAAGAAACCGGGACGATTTTGGGAGTTAACTAAGGAACAAGAGTTAAATAACATACAATTTATGTCCCTGGTTTACCTCACCCTCAATCCCTCTCCTTATAAAGGAGAGGGAAGCTAGAGACAGCCGTTTGCTTGCAGCAGTTTTTGCTAAACACAAGTTCCTAAGTGAGTCTCGGCTAATCTCCAACTATAAGACAGACTGTTTTCAACCTAACTCCCCTAATTGGCTGGTTTTCTTGTTTCTTATTGGTATAAGTTTGAGTAAGTCGGTTTGAGAAACTGGTGCATCTGCTTTTGCAAAAAGCGACGATAGACACACAGTTAATACTCAAAATAGTTGCTGCATCAAAACCTAATTTGTTTCATTTATGGCTTTAGTCATTGCTGGGGAACGTAGTGGGGTGGGTAAGACAACAGTCACGCTCACCCTTTTAGCATCTTTACGCCGTCGCGATCGCTTGGTACAATCTTTCAAGGTAGGACCAGACTACATCGATCCGATGTTTCATCAACACGTAACCGGTCGGGCTTGTCGTAATTTAGACCCCGTGTTGACTTCCGAAGCCTACATTCAGCAATGTTTTGCCCGTCATAGTCAACTGAGTGAATATGCCCTCGTGGAAGGGGTGATGGGATTATTTGATGGAGTTTCGTTATTGGTCACTAGTCATACCCTACGGGAAGGCGAAGCGTCTATGTCATTTGTAAAAAACAAAGGACAAATGACAAATGACAAAGGACAAATTACAGACTTTGCGAGTACGGCACACATTGCGCGACTTTTAGATTTGCCTGTGGTGTTAGTGATTGATTGTAGTCGTTTATCTGGTTCTGTGGCTGCGATCGCTCACGGCTATCGATCTTTTGATCCCCGAATTAAAATAGCTGGGGTAGTGTTAAATCGCGTCGGGAGCGATCGCCATCTTTCTCTCCTCAAATATTCCCTAGAACCCTTACAATTACCCATTCTCGGCGTACTGTGGCGTCAAGATAACATCACAATTCCCGATCGCCACTTGGGTTTAGTACCCACCGCCGAACTCCCCCAACTCAATGCTTTAATCGATCGCCTCGCCGATTTAGGAGATACTTGCTTCGACTGGCAACACTTATTACCTTTATTAAAATCAAAACCTCTCCCCTCATCTCCCTCATCTCCCTCATCTCCCTCATCCCCAGTTAAAATTGCAGTAGCCCGCGATCGCGCTTTTAATTTTTACTACCAAGACAATCTCGATTTGCTGCAACAGCTTGGTGCAGAACTGGTTTCCTGGAGTCCCTTAGAAGATGCTGACATCCCAAAAGATATCCAGGGAATGTATTTTGGGGGTGGTTTCCCGGAAGTTTTTGCCCAGCAATTAGCAGAAAATACCAGCGTTCGTAATGCAGTGAAAACGGCAATACTTAAAGGAATGCCCACAATTGCCGAATGTGGCGGATTGATGTATTTGTGTGAGCAAATTACCGATTTTGAGGGTAAATCTTGGCCAATGGCGGGAGTTTTACCGACATCTGCTGTGATGGGTGGGCGTTTAACTTTGGGGTATCGTCGGGCAGTAGCTTTGCAAGATAATCTGTTAGTGAAGGCAAATACAACTATTTATGGACATGAGTTTCATCGTTCCCATTTAACCGTAACTCCTACTCAGCCCCTATTTGCAACCTCTCGCTACGACTGTGACGAAAATATGGGATACGAGGGATGGGGTTTGCCTACAAATGTTCTTGCCTCTTATGTGCATCTGCATTGGGGAGAAAGTGTAGAGATTCCCCAGCAGTTTCTTAAAGAATGTCTGAAAGTAGCATCTTTGAAAGCTGAAATTATTGAAACAGAATTCAGGAGTCAGGAGCCCGAATTCAAAATGAATTCTGTGCAACTGGTGGATAGCGGCAGCAGTAGCGAGTATTTTCGAGTCGCGTCAGAATTCTGACTCCTGAATTCTGACTCCTAAATTCTGACTCCTGAATTCTGACTCCTGAATTCTTCTTCAAGGGTTCGCAAATGAGTGCCGGTCTTACTCTCTGCTAAAAACCCCCGGATTTGTTCGCGGGGGATTTGTTACACTCATGTCGTCATTCAATCTGCGAATCAGACGGGATAACTCACGAATGATATTCACCGCGATTTCGGGAGTTTCTTCGATCGCATCATAAAGTTGCTCTTGTGTCAGTTCTAAAAATTCACAAGGTTCTAAAGTCGTGGCAGTGGCAGATCGAGGTTGAGTATCAAATACTGCCATCTCACCAAAGTATTTTCCCTGTTCCACTTCTGCAAGTTGTTTGTTTCCAATGTGAACTTTAACTCGACCTGACACCACAATATAGAGCGATCGCCCTTCTTCTCCCTGTCGAAAGATGGTGTAATTAGCTGGAAATGACAATTCGTTCATCACTGAAGTGAGCCGCACAATAAAATCATCCCGCAATTCCTTAAAAATGGGGACTCGCCGGACAAATAATAAACGGTCAACACTAGTTAGCATAATTACAAGTTAAAATCCAACATTACTGAACATCTCAAAACTGAAGTTGAGGGCAATTAGTCATCTTAACCGATGTTAAATGCTAGTCGCCAACAATATCTCAGCCTTTAGCATTTGATCGGATTTCTCTTCTATAGGCGCGATGCCTACGGCGGTAAACTACGCACCTAAACTTCTCAGATATTAACTCAGTATTCGGTATGACGAACTGCTACTTTTCCCTATGCGGTTTAGCAGGAAATATTCTTGTCAATTACAGTACGTTTGTCAATCACTTTTATTTATCCTTTTAAAAAACAAGAGTATTTGACCTTATTTCCTTGAAAGTCATAATATTGACTCCATGAACTCCCAAGGTACCTTGCTGAGAAAAAAATCACCAATTTGATTGGAGGCAATCGCCACCAAGAATTCTAAAAATTGGCAATGGCTGATTAATAACGAATATCGATCAGTTGTCGTTAGGAAAACAGTCACAAAATCTCCTAACCTGCCCTCATATGGAGAAGCAGAGAAGGACTAAGACAAACAGCATTGAATTACTGTGAGTAAGAATTATGAGTTGGCTCATTAGTACGTTAATTATTGGAATCTCTGCTGCTTTTGCAACCACCTTTGACGACAATTTATACTTGACTGCTTTCTTCGGGAAAATCAATCGCAGCTTTCGTCCTAAGCATATAATTATCGGTGAATTTCTGGGATTTACAGCCTTAGTGTTTGCTAGTCTTCCTGGTTTCTTCGGCGGTCTGATTATTCCCACTACCTGGATTGGTTTGCTAGGTTTGCTTCCCGTAGCTATTGGTATCAGTAATCTCATCAATCGAGAAGAAGAGGGAGAGACAGTACAAGCGGTATCAGTTGATTTAACCTCTCCTGCAAAATCTGGACGCCAGAAGAAATCACTATTAGCAACCATCCGCGATCCGCAAACCTACCGAGTTTCCAGTGTCACCATAGCCAATGGAGGAAACAACATTGGAATTTATGTACCGTTGTTTGCCAGTAGCAATCTTCCAAGTTTGGGCGTAATTCTGTGTGTTTGCTATTTCACTGTTGGGGTATGGTGTTTTCTCTCTTACAACCTGACTCGTAATCCTCTCATGGCTCCAGTTTTAACTCGCTATGGTCGAAAAATCTTCCCCTTTGTCTTAATTTACTTGGGACTCTCCATCTTGATTAAAAGTGAAACATATCGACTTTTACCTAGTCTGGCAATGCTTGGAAACTAAGTATGAAGCGATCGCAATTCCTGATGTAAACAAAAAATCCGCGATCGTTTGTCCCATCCACAAAGATTTATTAATCACTTTAATTTATCAATATGAATATAAATAATATTTGCTCTTATCAATCAAGTTATCTAAAGTGAGAATAAAGCACATTATCAATGGCTCTTATAAAAGCAAGCCTACCAATCAATAGGAATCAGATGATGAAGGAACTAATGAATCAATCAAACTCTAAAAAATTACCTCAGTGGCTCGTAAAAGCAGTATTTCTGGTAGTTGTAGCCGGATTTACTCTACTTATCCAGCCCAGCGCTAGAGCGCAAACACTAACACCATCAATATCTGCGGAATCTGAACTAGCTCCAGTTGAATCGCCAATGGAGTCTGTAACCGCCCCAGTAATATCTCCGGTTGTACCCCCAATAGAGCCTGTAACAACACCAGCAATATCTCCCGTTCTACCTCCAATAGTCTCTGTAGCAGCAAACGTTAGACATTTATTGCAAACCAATGAATGTGTAGGCTGTAACCTGACTGGCGCAATGTTAAAGGATACAAACCTGCAAGCAGCAAACTTAGAGGGTGCTAACTTGCAAAATGCAGATTTAGAAAGGGCTAACCTACAGCAAACAAACTTACAAGGGGCTAACTTTCAAGGAGCAGATTTAGGCAAAGTAAACCTTTTAGGAGCAAACCTGGTGGGAGCAAACCTATTTGATGCAGACCTAGAGAAAGCCAACCTCCTGGGAGCAAATCTGCAAACCGCTAACTTACAAAACGCAGACTTGGAAAATACAAATCTCACAAATGCAAACATCCAGGGAGCTAACCTGATGGGCGTTGATTTGGACGATGCAATCAGACCAGAAGGATTCGCTATTCAGTAATTACAGACCACACGGTAGGGGCACAGCATTGCTCATTGGTGTCAACTTAACGTGAAAGCAAGTCTAGAACTAGTTTTTAGATTGCCTCGTTCCCAGTCTCCGACTGGGAATGCTCGTCGTTGAGGCTCCGCCTCTCGAACTCGCGGCAGAGCCGCTTTTGAGCTGCATTTCCCGACTCTGGCTGGAAACGAGGTTTTAAAGGAGTTTTAGCTTAAGTTGACACCAATGGGTACTGCCCATTGGTGTCAACTTAAGCTGGAAATAGCTTATCTGTTGGCTTCCATGCCCGCCCGGAAATGAAACCAATTCGCAATTCGCAATTCGCAATTGAATCAAGCCACCCACAAGGGGTGGGGTTTCTACCTAGTTTGGGATGAATATTGGTTAAAACCGGACTTCGTCCCGCTTTGCTAACGCCCCTGGTGGGCGAAAAAAATTAAAATATTCTCGCCTTAAAACTCTATCCCTTTATGGGTAGAGTATTCTGAATTCTGAATTCTGACTCCTGTTTTATGGATTTTAACCTCATCTAGAGTGTTAATCTTTCGCGTAGAGATTGGCGACAACTATTTCAAGATGAAACAATACAAGAGTCTCCATAATCTGCGCTCACAATGAGCAATGAAAATTTCTTTTCCCCATTCACCAGGAAGCGCTAGCACTGATAAGATGCGAACAATTGCAGAAATTAACGAGAAAATCAGCCGCCAACGTGCAGTAGTGTTGACAACTGAAGAGTTAAAAGCACGAGTTGTAGAAATCGGTGTTACTAAAGCTGCTAAAGAAGTTGATGTAATTACCACTGGCACTTTTGAGCCGATGGAATCAAGTGGTGCAATTATTAATCTGGGACACACTGATCCCCCAATCAAAATTCGTCGCTGCTGGTTGGATGGCGTGCCAGCATACTCTGGTTTTGGGGCAGTAGATTTATATTTGGGTGCGAGTTGTGCTATGGAAGCAATGGACGGTGAAGAAGTCCGGGAACGTGGCGGCGGTCATGTAATCGAAGATTTGATCGCTGGTAAACCCATACACGTAAAAGCCCAAGGACAAGTAACAGATTGTTACCCCAGAGCAAATTTTGAAACTACAATTACCAGTGAAACGATTAATCAGTTTTATTTATTCAATCCGCGCAATCTCTATCAAAATTTTATTGTTGGTGTAAATGGTGGCGATCGCCCCCTCTTCACCTATCTCGGCCCATTACAACCACGTCTAGGGAATGCTGTTTACTCTAACCCTGGTGCTATTTCTCCTTTACTCAACGACCCCGACTTGCAGCTCGTTGGTATCGGGACTCGAATTTTTTTAGGCGGTGGTATTGGCTATGTCGCCTGGGAAGGCACTCAGCATTTCCCCTTACAAAAGCGTTTGCCTAATCGTACACCGATTGGGCCTTCTGCGACTTTAGCTTTAATTGGTGATGCCAAGCAAATGGATGCTCATTGGGTGCGGGGGTGTTACTTCAAAAGTTACGGCCCCTCATTGATGTTAGGTGTTGGTGTACCACTGCCTGTATTAAATGAACAAGTAGTTGAACACTGTGCTGTGCAAGATCAAGATTTAGTCGCGCCAATAGTGGATTTTTCCATTCCCCGGCGCGTCCGTCCCACCTTTGGTTTGGTGAGTTACGCCCAACTCAAATCTGGGCGGATCACCATAGAGGGCAAAGCTATACGCTCTGCCCCCTTAGCGAGTTTGTTTTTTTCTAGGCAAGTCGCCCTAGAGTTGAAAAAGTGGATCGAAGCAGGTACGTTTACCCTTACAGAACCAGTTTCTCCAATTCCAATGGAGCGATCTTTTCTACCCCAAGACCGGCGGACGGATTTTTGAGGCTGGGGAGTAAGAATTTTAGATTTTAGATTTTGGATTTTAGATTGAAATTTAATCCAAAATTATCAATCCAAAATCTAAAATTGAATTGCCCCATTCCCTACTCTTGAGTCGGTTTCGGTCGCTTAATCGGTTTAGGAGTGGGTGTTTTTGGTATAGGCTTTGACACCACAGAGGGGTCGCTGCTTACGCCTGTTTTCTTGATGGGACGAGGGGTTTCGCCACTGCGTCTGGGGGGGAATGGTTTTCTTCCACCAGCACCACCACCGCCAGCACGAGGCGCACCTTTGAATGGTGGTTTGCGTTTTTTGGGCAAATCAGCGATCGCCTCAGCTTTTTCTACGATCAAAACGTCAGCTTCTCGCTTGGCTTGGAAGTCCCAGAATTTTCCTACTGCTTTAGTAGTCAGCACACCCCTCAATTTCAACTTAAAATATTTCGGTTTATCAGTTGATTTGCGTGGAGCCTGCCTAATTTTGACTACCAAACTTTTAGCATCAAAAGACTGGTAGACTACTTCACCACGAACAGAAAAACCACCATCTGCAACTTCTGATGAGGGTATTACGGCTGTGTTTACTTCAGAATTTTCGGATAAGCCATCATCGGGTGTCGGTAATTCTTGCAATTCCAAATCTAACTCGTCCTCATCTGTTGAGTTTTTGGCCAGATTTTCTGGCTCCCAAACTCCGACGATTTGGATGTGCAAGGTATCATTTTCTTGTCTTGTACGTGGATATACTACCCACAAGTGTTCTTTTTCTAAGTCTAGGTGATTCTTGACTAAGCTCATAATCCGGCCTAGGAGGACGGCATTGAGTTCTACACCATCTGTGGTCAGCAGAGTACCTTGAGTAAATTGTTCGCTGCTAGCATGATAGCGACCCCGGACTAGTCCGATCGCTCGATACTGCATCGGTTCACTGGGAGGCGGAATCGGTTGCTGTCGATTGATCAAGTTCCCATTTGAGTCAGTCTCGCTGGGTTTGACAGGCGAATTTTCAGGTTTAGAGGAGTGGGCTGCTATGTGAACATTAGCGGCTGCCTCTATTTTAGTTGGGCCCTGGTTAGAGGCAGAAGAATTGGAAGATTCAGGCAACGGCATCAGGTCGGAATTCATAAAAACTCCTTGCGGCACAGACACATCCCATTGTGGGATTTTACAAAGGCAGATGGAAAGAGCATTTGTGCAACTGATTGAAAGTATATTGGCTTTTCACAAAGTCACACCAGGGTACTCTAGACAATCCTAAAGGCGCTAAATTTAGTGTATAAACACTAAATGTGTAATCTAACGCCTTTACACTAGTTTGGGAAGCATATCATAGCTACAATTTTGACGGCTCCTCCTAAAGTCATCACTTACTTTAGCAGTGTAGATAGTTAATTGTTATAAAATTCACAGGCAATTGGCAGTATTCCGCAAAGTTTTGGAAATTTTTAACTTTACGATTTGTGTAAATGCTCATGTCATTAAAATTTAGGAGAAAGACAAAACTGTGTCTCAAACACGCAATCGCTGGATAGTTCAAGTCATCTTGGCGCTAGCAATTCTTGCTTTTGTGGGTGTTTCGGTGATTCCCATAATTGGAGCATTTAATAATACGCCACCCTCAAGTCAAAATACTGCTAGCACCAAAGGCAGTTTGTCCTCCGTTGACCAAAAATCAAAACTGGAAGACGAAGCACGGGGTTATGAACAGGTTTTGCAAAGGGAACCAGAAAATCAGACTGCGCTTAAAGGCCTATTACAGGCGCGGCTGCAACTATTAAGTCAAAAAGAAAAAAGTGAGGTAAAACCTGCTGACATCCAAGTAGTCATTGAACCCTTAGAAAAGCTGGCCAAGCTAAATCCCGAACAGTCTGAGTATTCAGTGCTACTAGCTCAAGCCAAACAGCAAATTGGCGATCGCGAAGGAGCCGCTCAAGCTTATCGCTCGGTTTTGTCTGTGAAACCAGGCGATTTGAAGGCTTTGCAAGGAATGGTGGCTCTGTTGATGAGTCAACAACGCCCCGAAGCAGCTATTGGTTTGTTGCAAGAAACCCTTTCTAATGCAGCCCAAGCAAATACAATTCAGCCTGGAAGTGTAGATACGGTAGCCGTGCAGGTGCTATTAGGTTCTGTTCATGCTTCCCAAAAACGCTATGCTCAAGCTAGCTCTGCTTATGACCAGGCAATCAAGAAAGATCCCAAGGATTTTCGCCCCGTTGTGGCAAAAGCTATGCTTTTGAAACAACAGGGCAAAGACGCAGAGGCAAAACCTTTGTTTGATAGTGCCGCAGCTTTAGCACCCGCTCAGTACAGAGACGAAATTAAAAAGGCAGCAACGCTTCCTCCTATTCCTAAATCTGCTCCATCTTCCGCGCCTTCATTGGAAAGTAAGCCTAAATGATGGGGACTGGGGACTGGGGACTGTGCATTGGGGATTGGGAAAGAGGAGGCAGAAGTTCTTTAATTTTGAATTTTGTTAGCGCAGCGTTAGCGAGTCTGCGTTCGCTTTTAGCGTCTCGTAGAGAGCGTCATTTTGAATTTTGAATTGATTTCTCCCCCTTATTACCCTTACGCTCCCTCAATGGCAGCAACGACACCAAAGACTAAAAACAAGCATCCGCCAATAAAGGTAATTTGACGCTCAGAAATGCGTCCGGCAATCATTTTGCCACCGATAACTGCGATCGCAGCACAAATTGCATGTCCTAAAATTGCACCTATTGTCACTCCAACAGGATTATTACCTGCGGCTAGGGCAATGGTGGCAATTTGGGTGCGATCGCCCAACTCTCCCATAAATGTCAACACAAAGGCTTCTATGATAATTGCCAAGGAAGTCTTTTGCTTTGGTAACTGCGAATCTGCTTGTTTCACGGCAGCTTCGGCTTCTTCTACAACTTCTGTATCAGAGGCAGTAGTGGACATCTTACTAGCGTCATACAGCAACTTGATACCAAAGGCAATAAATAAAGCTATTTCCGCGTAATGAATATAAACTTTTGGTAATAAAGATACCGCTTGTCCAAATAGCACCGAAAGGATTGTCATCGCCGCCAAAGCAGCTGTCACACCGATATATACCAGCCGCCGTGGGTGGTGCATTGCCAAAATTACAGCAATAAAAAATGTTTTATCGCCTAATTCTGAAACTGTAATTAGTAATAAAGCTGCGGTAAAAGCTGTTAACACTCTCTCAAGCTCCTGAAGAATCGTTTACCGATGTGAAGCTTGATGAGAGCCAAAAGACCTCACCAAGTTTACACTTTTCGGTGTGAACTTAGTGAAGGTCTCGCTATCAAATATTTATTATCTGCCACCTGAACCAGGCTCATCGCCAGTATGTTGATTCAGATGTACTGGCTCTTTTTAGCCAGCAGCTACTCCCCTTCTATGCGACTCACATTGTACATATTTTCCATGTATAAGTCAAGTTTAGGGACGAATAGCACTTACTTAACCTAGATTTAGATCCCCGACTTCTCGAAGAAGTCGGGGATCTGGGCAGCAACTTTTGCTATACAGACTGATTCAGGGCTTACTGAGGTAAAAACTCATCATCTATGACTTCTACTAGCTGGTATGGACAGTTTAGAGGAAAGGATTCTATTGACAAGCCAGTTTCAGCTTTTGCTTGCTTAACCGCTTGTGCATAACACTCAGCAAAAACTATCTCAAGATAGGATTTGAGACTTGGTGAATCATCTAGAGCTTCTTTGATACATCTACGATGTTCAATTATGCTTCCTTCCCAACTTCCGCTTCTTTTGTCCGGCTGAAACTGCCATTTGAGCAAATGCACCAGAATTACAATCAGATTACTCTTGAGACTCCGGCGCTCACTCCTTCCCATATCGGCAATTTCTTCGATGAGGTTCTTCCAGTCCACGTTTGCGTAATCCTGATTTTGCAATTTTTCCACGGTCGTTTCTATCCATTGCAAATAATCAGTTTCATATAGCATTTGGGAATGGTTTTTTAGGGAAGACATGGTATACTAAAAACGGATGATTGCTAGACTTTTGCCCAGGCAAAAATCTTTGTATATCAATACTCTTGGCGATTTTAAAACTAAAGCTGCAACCCGTCTTTAGTATAGTTTGTATAAAGAATGCTTAGAGAATCTCTCGCATATCTTTACAATTGACATCAGTGATTTAATAGAGTTTAACACACCCTACTGACTCTGGAATAATGAATATTACCTAGTTTCTAGGAAAACCAACATATTTGAGATTTTCTGCTGACCAATTTTGATAATAACGAGTTTTAAGCAATAGTTCTGAAGCTATTTTAATACTTTTCTCAGTTTGGATAGTCAGGTGTATGTAAGGCGCTTGTCTTGTATAAACTCCCTGAATGTTAAAGCTATCATTGGCATTTCCAGCAAAAGCAATCAAACCTGTAGGAGAAATAATTTGATTTAAACGTTCTGCAAATTGCTTACTTTCATCCAGTGTCATTGATTGTTTATCTGGGTGAATGATCAACATAACTTCGTAGCTTAATGAGGCTCGGAAATCATCGATTAGCTTGAGGAGATCCGAATTTGAATGAAGGTTATAATGAGTTGAAAATCGATAAACTTGGTAAATGATATTATTTTGGAGACGTGCTTTTTCGACAAAGGGGCAAACGGGCATATTGCCAAAAACATGATGCGGCTTTTCTAGAAAGTTCTGCATGTATTCTTCCATGCTATTGATGATTTCTAAATCAGAATTTGCCATGCATTTTTTCCGCTTTTGCTTACCGATAAATTAAGTTTTTGCTGTATGGAATTATGAAAAAGTAGAAGTTGGTTTTTTATCACAAGTAAAGCTATCAATAAATTCAGAGGTGACTTAATAATCACCTCAATATCAAATCTTCTTGCTTCAAGCAAGTCCAACTAACTTGGCGCTGAGTTCCCATACGCGATCGCCTTTGTCGTCATCACGGGCTTGAGGAGAGACTTTTTGCACAAAAGACTTGCCATCTTTCTTCTGGCGATTTCCCCAACTCCAATAGACACCGGATTGACTATACTCAGGATCGGCAACCACGGCTGCAACCCTTTCCCCCGCCAACTCCTGAGATACATATCCCCCAGTGATATACTTCTGGAATAATGGGAAGATTTTCTGAAACAGGGGATAGTGGTTTCTAAATAGTGGTGTTTCGGCAACACATCCCGGATAGAGAGAATTGAAGACGATACCAGTTGACTCGTGATAGCGATCGTGCAGTTCGCGCATAGTCAGTACGTTACAAACCTTGCTATCTTTGTAAGCTTTGACTGGCTCAAATTTCTTGCCATCAATCATTGCGATCGGCTCTTTAAACCCTTCTGCAAAGCCCTGCAAATCGCCCAAGTCAGGACGTGGCGGAATTTTCCCACCCAGTTCGTCTGGATTATGGGTGACGGTTCCTAAAATTACGAGCCTTGGCTCTAAAGATGACTTCTTCAAATCCTCTAGCATCAGGTTGCACAATAGGAAATGACCCAGATGATTGGTGGTGACAGTTAACTCGTAACCTTCTGGACTGCGTAACGGCTCCTTGATTAAGGGCATATAAATTGCGGCGTTGCACACCAAAGCGTCTAGAGACTTTCCAGTTGCTCGGAAGTTCTTCACAAACTGTCGAACACTTTCCAAGGAGCCAAGGTCAATATGTATGCTGGTATAACTGTTGTAGGGGATATCCACAGCTTGGGCTGCTTTTTGTGCCTTCGCTAAATCCCGACATGCGAGTACCACATACCATCCCTTGTCAGCAAGAGCTTTTGCAGCATATAAACCTACCCCCGAAGAGGCACCCGTAATTACAACCGTTGGCTTCTGATGTTGTTCCATTTTATTCGCACTCCATTGACTCTTTCTAGGATCTCATACCAGTGAACCATCGTTATCACCAGCTTTTCAAAGTTGTATTCGGCTGAACTAACCTCTTACTCCAAGTAGCAAAGACTAATCTTTAAGATAAAAATATATAATTATACAAAGAATATTCAAAAATATATAAATATAATAATCATAATAATCATTTTGATGTACTGATAGAGTTGAAAACTGTATCAATGCAATCTGGGATTTTTACGTGTTTAAGTATTTTTTCAGATGTATTTAGATGTATATTATTAAATAGTCTAAGAGGTTGTTTGAAAAGTTTAATTTATTATTCATCGGGCGACTGGAAGTCGCGGCTACACAAACCAAACCCACCTCCGTGGCTTAAAAACTCTTGATTTTCTCTTAGTCCACAAAGGTGGACTAAGTTTTGTGTAGTAGCGAATTCTATTGCCTAATACTTTTCAAACATCCTCTAAAAAGTATAAGTAAATTTCCTAGCTGTTTAACAATTTATACGCTGTGGATAAGCTTCTACAATCTGTAAACAAAATTCTGCAAGACAAGCCTCTCGGTTCAATTCAGTGGTTTGTGCTATATCAATCATGGTTGGGCAAAACTTACGGTGAAATGGCAGAGGCATCAGGCTACGGCAACAATTACATCAAGGAAGTTGGCTCTGAGTTATGGCAAGACCTTTCCATCGCACTTGGAAAAAGAGTAACGAAAAAAAATCTGCATTTAGCCTTGAATAATCACCTGCAAGACGATATCGGTAATCAAGAAAATCAGATCCAACCAAAGTTCGGAGAAGAATCTAGCTTAGAAATGGTTTCTCCAGACTTTTTTTCAGCAAGCAAGATAGAATTTCCTAGCGGCCCTGTTGCCCTGGGTTCTCCTCTTTACATTAATCGCCCTTCCCTGGAAGAACTTGTCTGTAATGAGATTTTACATCCTGGTTGCTTAATCCGCATCAAAGCACCTAGAAAGATGGGAAAAAGTTCTCTACTGAATCGGATGATTGCTTACGCTAGAGAGCGAGATTATCAAATTGTCTATTTAGACTTTCAAGAAGCTGACCAAGACGTTTTTGCTTCCCTAGATAAATTTTTGCGTTGGTTTTGTGTAAATGTCAGCAGGCAATTAAATCTTCTTCCCTCTCTTGATGATTTTTGGGATATAGAAATGGGTAGCAAGGTAAGCTGCAAAATCTATTTTGAAGCATATCTGTTGCAATACATTCACGATAATCCTGTAGTTTTGGCTTTAAATGAAGTCCATCGGGTTTTTGAACATCCCAATATTGCCCAAGACTTTCTGCCAATGCTGCGATTTTGGCATGAACAAGCAAAGCAAGATGATACTTGGCAAAAACTGCGGATGGTAGTGGTTCACACTACAGAAATTTATATTCCGCTGAAGCTCAACCAGTCGCCTTTCAATGTAGGGCTAACAATTACACTGCCACCATTTACCCTCAAGCAGGTACAGAATTTAGCATTACGTTACGGACTAGATTATGCAGGAGACTCGGAAGGGGCAAAAAGTCTTGCATCCCTACAAGCAATGGTAGGAGGACATCCCTATCTGGTGAGTCTTGCATTTTATCATCTCTGTCAGGGAGAAATGACGCTGGAGGTGTTATTAGAAAATGCATCTACACAAGTAGGAATTTACGGTCAGCATTTACGAGAACTGTTGACACTACTGCAAAAAGAACCAGAATTAATGTCAGCGATGCAACAAGTAATTGCAACAGATGAAAAAGTGGAGTTAGACGCGATCGCAGCTTATAAACTAGAAAGTATGGGTTTGGTTCAATTAAACGGCAATCAAGCTAGCGCCATGTGTGAGTTATACCGTCTTTATTTTACCCAACAGTTGAGAAAGCAAAATGCTGCTAATGCTTATAGTGGTCTATCCCATTAATTTTGAGGGTTAAGAGAACGAACCGCAAAGGACGCAAAGAGCGCAAAGGAAGAAAAGTTAAGAATGAGTTCACCCATTATATTTAATGGGACAGACCACTAGGAAGTTTTTAAGCTAGTTTTGAGGCTTTTAATAAGGACTTGATTACTATCAATAATTATATAAATTTTCTCAGATGTCCCAATACAAATTCCTTGATTTAGATATAAAACGAATTTAAAATCAATTAAATGAATAATTATCGGTATCAAGTTGGTGGTACGCTTACCAGTGATGCTCCTAGCTATGTCGAGCGGAGAGCAGATATAGAGCTTTATGAAGCATTGAAACAGGGTGAATTTTGCTACATTCTCAGCTGTAGGCAAATGGGTAAATCTTCACTCATGGTAAAAACAAAGCACCGCTTGCAACAAGAGGGCTTTAGATGTGCCATCGTTGACATGACTAATATTGGTTGTGAAAATATAACTCCAGAACAGTGGTATAAGGGAGTTGTTGGTGATATTTGGTTAAGTTTTAAACTATTAGGAAAAGTCAATTTAAAAACCTGGTGGCAAGAACAAAATGATATTTCTTTGGTTCAGAAACTTAGTCGGTTTATTGCAGAAAATCTCTTAGCTCAGTTTCCTAATGAAAGATTATTTATTTTTATTGATGAAATTGATAGTATTCTCAACCTTGATTTTTCTGTCGATGACTTTTTTAACTTGATTCGGTTCTGTTATAATCAAAGAGCAATTGATCCAGAGTATCATCGGATTACATTTGCCATTTTCGGGGTTGCGACACCTTCAGACTTAATTCTAAATAGAAATCATACTACTCCATTTAATCTTGGTAAAACTATCCAAGTAAATGGTTTCACCTTTGAAGAAGCTCAACCACTATCTTTGGGGCTGGATATTAAAGACAATCATCCCCAGAAAGTTTTGAAAGAAGTATTAGCGTGGACAGAAGGGCAACCGTTTCTTACCCAAAAGCTATGTCGGCTACTGGTAAATTTATCTCAAGATGATATAGGTAGAAAGCTGAAAATCCCCCCTGGCACAGAAGAATTTTGGATCGAAAATGTGGTGCGATCGTACATGATCGAGAAATGGGAATCACAAGATGAACCGGAGCATTTGCGGACAATTCGCGATCGCATCCTTAGAAACGAACAAATTGCCGCCAGATTGCTAGGAATTTATCAGCAAATTCTCCAAGGAGCAAAAGTAGCAGCCGACGATAGTCGAGAACAGGTAGAATTATTGCTCTCTGGTTTGGTGGTTAAAAAGCAAGGTTTTCTCCAAATCAAAAACCGCATTTATCAAGAAGTTTTCAATTTAGAATGGGTTGGAAAAAAATTAGCTTATTTGCGTCCCTACTATGAAGCCTTCAATGCCTGGGTAGCCTCAAAGGAAAAGGATAAATCTCGCCTATTGCGCGGACAAGCCTTGATTGATGGCCAAACTTGGGCAAATGGTAAAAGCTTGAGCAATTTAGATTATCGATTTCTAGCTGCTAGCGAAGAATTAGATCGGCGAGAAGTGCAGCAGGCATTAGAAGCAGAACGTGCCCAAGAAGTCGAAGCACGACTTGCAGAACAACAAAAAAGACTGGCTCAACAAAAGAGAGCTGCTACAATCGTGACACTTTTGCTGGCGGGTATGACAATTAAGTTGGTGATTTCTATATTGTGGGGAGTGTCACTTTTACGAAAGATTGATGCTTTAGAATCACAGTTAAAATGCACGCAGATGGAGCATGAGGGCAAAGTAATAACTGCAAATTCTCGGTTAGATGGATGCTGATTACTGCGGATCGATTGCAGTTGCGATGGGAGTAGTGTATCCACCAGCTTGAAAAATCTGTTCGGCGGTTAAATTTAACTCTGGGAAAGTAGACGAGACAATGCAATCGCCACCTCGAAACTGCCTAATTTGGTATTCTCCTTCAACTAAGGAGTAAACCCAGATAGTTGGCTGTTGTACATTCGCTAATTAAATGTCGCAATTCGCAGATATGTCGCAACTGCATCTAAATAACTGAAACCTTTATCCTGTAAGGATTATAAACTATTTCAGTGCAATAGTTGAGTGGTTAAAAGAAGAATATGGACAAGATATAGAGTATGCAACGGTTTATGCCTGGGTTCGATATCGATGCTTGGGCAAAACTAAAAGTGCCTCGCCCTCAAAGCCATAACCAAGACGAGAAATTGGTATCTGAATTTAAAAAAAACTCGGAATCATTCTTAATTGTCTAGAAAAACATCTAGCACCCGGCAAGTGTGTTCGCTACCTGTGCCAGGATGAAACTAGGGTTGGACTGAAAACTCTTACAGGAAAAGTGATTACAGCTTCAGGAGTCAAGCCCACGGTTGAGGTGAAATGGCCACGGGAAAACTTTTGGATTTATGGTGCAATTGAACCATTGACTGGAGACCATAACATTACGAGTATCCGAAATTGAATGGCGAGTGTTTTCAACAGTTTTTGGACTGGCTATCTCAACAATTAGGTGGAGATTACGCTATTTTACAGGTTGACCAAGCACCTGCTCATACAAGTTCAGCGATTCGTTGGCAAGAATTTATTATTCCTCTGTTTCAACCACCTTCAGCCCCTGGACTCAATCCCATTGAAAGGCTTTGGCAGCTCCTCAAGAAACCACTCAAAAATCAACTTTTCTCTTCTTTACAGACTTTACGCGTAGGCGTAGCCCGCCGTAGGCATCGCATCCAAGAAATATTTGACCAACTTACACTTGAGCAGGTAATATCTGTCTCTTCTTATAACTTTATTTTAGAAGCTCTTTTCTATGCAGCTTCATATTAAATTGGTATTAAATACTTGATCCTAATTTTTCTAACCAATTCTGCTGAACCAGAAATCGCTTTCATTTCTAATTGCACTGGAACTAATATGTGAGTTGAAGCGGCTAAAGCATTAACATTCAGCATTCCCAATGTGGCCGGACAATCCAAGATTACTAAGTTATGAGGTAATGGGTAGTTTTTTAAGCGATCGCTAAGTGTGTACTCTCCTCGTTTCCTAATTACTAATTCGTTTGCCATTTCAGCCATTAATGGATGTCCTTGGCAGACTTGAATTTTTGATTCTTCCCAAACCGAAATTAATTTCCAATCCCCCTTAAAATCTTTGGATAATGCTTTGACTAGAGTATTAAACCTCGTCCATGTTGAAACCTGGAGTTTTGAATTATTTTGTTGTGTCATTGCAACGTAGGAAGCAATCGCAAAATTTTGGTAAAAAACTACAGTTCTCAAGTTAGACGAGGTTTAGCTTTAGTTAACTTAGAAATCAACTTATCTAAACGGAAGCATAGCTTTTGAATTTGCGCTGCAAATATTTGCTCAACAGCTATCTGAAGTGTCAATTACTACTAGTACAGCAAGGCGGAATTCAAACGTTCATCGCCCAATCCCCAATCCCTATTCCCAATTCCCAATGCCAAATGCTGCCCCAAGACTCGTATGATCAACATATCAGGAAAACATAACAGCCAGATTTTTACCGCAAAACATGGGCAGTATTTGGGAAATCGATTTTTACTCTCGTCCGATTTTGGACGCTAACCAAAAAAAAGTTTGGGAAGTCTTAGTCTGCGAAAGCCCCTTGGATATCGGCGCAAAAGCAGATTCTTTGTTTCGTTATGCTCAATATTGTCCCAGTACCCAGGTAAATTCGGGCTGGTTGCGGACAGCGTTGCAGGAGGCTATTAATCAAGCTGGAAAAGCACCAATTAAAATCCGCTTTTTCCGGCGCCAAATGAACAATATGATTACTAAAGCCTGCCAAGATTTGGGCATTCCCGCCCAGCCTAGCCGCCGGACTTTAGTTCTCAACCAATGGTTAGAACACCGGCTGAAGGAAGTCTATCCCCAAGAACCAGGATATCAAGGGGGGACTAATCCCTCAGTCCGCTTAGAAAAACCTTTACCGCAACGTTTACCAGATGCTTTGGAAGGGCAGCAGTGGGTATTTGTCACCTTAGATGCTGCGGATTTGGCAGAAATGCCAGAGTGGGAAATTGGCTTTGGTGAAGCTTTTCCTTTAGATTTGGTGCAAGTGTCACCCGAAGCCCGTATTCCTGGTATTTTAATTTTCTCACCAAGAGCCTTGCCCTTGGCAGGTTGGATGTCTGGTTTGGAATTGGCTTTCTTAAGATTTGATAACAGCGAAGAGGCGAGATTACTTTTAGAAACCGGTGTCACTGAAAGCTGGATTGTAGCAAATATCAAAAAGCCTCAAATCTTAGCAGAAGCCAAAGGTTTTGAAGAAGCCAAGCAAAAAGCTAACGGTGTGCATTTTATCGGTGTACAGTCTGATCCCAAAGCCCAATCTTTTGCTGGTTTTTGGCTGTTGCAAGAGGTTAATCTTTGAATATGGGGATTGGGGGCTGGGGAGACAAAGAGAATAACCATGCCCAATGAATTAATGACCAATGACCAATGCCCCATGCCCCATGCCCAACCCCCAATGCCCAATGACTAATGACTAGAAACGTTGAGACATGACAATGATTTGGGATAATTAACTGCGTCCATCAGTGTTGATCTGTGGTTTCAACGCAACTGCTGAAACATGCTGATGATTTTTGGATGGTTATCTGCGTTTATCAGTGGAAAGTCTAATCGTCGGCTTTTGGCGATTCGGACTTTCTTGGACAGCGTTGATATGCGGTTCAAAATCCACAATTCACTAAGGGTCATGGGTTCTGAAAATTTGTCACAAGATACACTAGCAGAACAGCTGCTGGAACTAGCTATAAAATCTGGAGCAGAAGCAGCTGAGGTGTATCAGTCGCGATCGCTTTCTCGTCCAGTGTTTTTTGAGGCAAACCGACTCAAACAGCTAGAAACCAACCAATCTGAAGGTACAGCACTACGGCTTTGGCGAAACGGGCGTCCGGGACTCACGGTAGCTTACGGTTTTGTCACGGCCGAAGTTATGGTGGAAAAAGCTCTAGCACTAAGTCAACTTAATCAACCGGAACCAGTAGAATTAGGCTCTAACTTTCAGCCCTCCTACCCAGATTTGGGGGAAAGTGTGCCCATAGAGGTTTTGGTAGATTGGGGCAAAGAAGCGATCGCACTCATCCGTGATTCCTATCCCGATATTGTCTGCAATGGTGACTGGGAATGTGATATTGAAACCACGAGATTAGTCAATACCAAAGGTTTAGATTGTCACTATACTGACACTACCCTCAGTTGCTATGTATCCGCCGAATGGGTACGTGGCGATGATTTTTTGAATGTTGCCGATGGACAAACTCAACGGGGTGGACTCGACCCGGAGAGATTAGCTAACCAAATTTTACAGAGGTTAATTTGGGCTAGAGAAAATATCTCACCTCCGACTGGTCGCATCCCGGTTTTGTTCACTTCTAAAGCTGCTGATATGCTTTGGGGTACTGTGCAAGCAGCGTTAAATGGCAAGCGAGTCTTAGAAGTAGCTTCCCCTTGGGCAGAACACCGGGGTAAGGCAGTAGTTGCACCTAGCCTCACCCTCTACCAAGACCCGGAAGCTGGCCCTTACAGTTGTCCTTTCGATGATGAAGGTACTCCGACTCAATCTTTAGTATTTATCCAAAACGGAATTTTACAGCATTTCTATGGCGATCGCACCACCGGACGCCAACTCGGTACTGACACCACCGGCAATGGTTTTCGCCCCGGTTTAGGCAGCTATCCTACCCCTGGTTTATTTAATTTTTTGATTCAGCCAGGTTCGGCATCACTACCAGATTTGATTAAACAATTAGATGATGGCTTAATTGTGGATCAAATGCTGGGTGGTGGTGGCAGTATTTCTGGAGATTTTTCGATCAACGTTGATTTAGGCTACCGCGTCCAAAATGGTCACGTAATTGGGCGCGTGAAAGATACGATGGTTGCAGGTAATGTCTACACAGCCCTGAAGCAATTGGTGACATTGGGCAACGATGGTGATTGGAATGGTTCTTGTTATACTCCATCTCTGATTGTAGAAGGGCTATCCACCACGGGGAGAAGCAATTGAAGAAGAATACAGAATTCAGAATTCAGAATTCAGAATCAAGACACTCTTAGTTATTGGTGGGAGTACGCGGACTTTTTTGTTGACCGAAAACGAAAAGGATACAAGCCCCTAAATTTATTTATGGGGATCATTAATTTTGAATTTTGTTAGCGCAGCGTTAGCGAGTCTGCGTTCGCGCAGCGTCTCGTAGAGAGCGTCATTTTGAATTTTGAATTCGGAGCGTTCGTGTAGCGTCTCGTAGAGAAGCGACGTGACCTTTGAGAGATTAGTGGTGTTCAGATCCCCGACTTCGCAGAAGTTGTCGGGGATCTAGCAGCCCAAAAAAATGAATTTGACGGTTAGAGAGACGCGATAAATCGCCGTCTCTACAACTCAGCACTCAGCACTGGAAACTCAGCACTCTAAGGTCGCTTGATGGCTAAAGTAAGTCCATCGGCGATGGGGACAAGGGAGAGTGTTATCCGTTCGTCATGATGTAACTTTTTGTTGAGCGCCCGGAGTGCTTGGGTGCTTTCATCTTGAATTTGTTCGTCAGCAACTTTTCCTGACCATAAAACATTGTCAATGGCAATCAATCCACCTGGACGGACTAATTGCAGCGATCGCTCATAATATCCATCATAATTTTCTTTATCGGCATCAATAAAAGCAAAATCAAATGTCTCGGCTTGCCCAGTTGCCAATAACTGATCTAAAGTTTCCAAACCTGGTGCTAATCGCAAATCGATTTTATCGGCAACCCCAGCTTCTTGCCAATATCGGCGGGCGATCGCAGTAAATTCTTCACTCACATCCGCAGCAATGATTTTCCCATCAGCTGGTAGTGTCAAAGCGACAGAAAGTGAGCTATAACCTGTAAACACTCCCACTTCTAGGGTTTTTTTGGCTCCAATTAACTGTACCAGAAGTCTCATAAACTGCCCTTGTTCTGGTGAAATCTGCATTCCACTCCGGGGATGACTGGCAGTTTCTTGGCGCAACTTCCTAAGAATCTCTGGTTCCCGCAGCGAAACGGATAAAAGATAATTGTAGAGTTGGTTATCAAGACCTATAGACTGTTTTGGCATGGTAGATGAGAAAATTAAGAGAATCTACAGTTATACTATCGCTGATAAGTGGAATCTCAGGAATAACATGGTGCGGTTAGTTTTGACAGCAATATTGCTAGTGTTAGTAACAGCTTGTGGCAGTATTGGACTGCTACCGACTAGCGAGTTAGTGCAAAAAGCGATCGCACTTGGGCTAGAACAAACTCAACAAAAACTTAGCCAACAGTTGGATTTAGATTTTCAAGGATTTGAAATCAAGCGGCTATCAATTACCCAGGAACAACCCTTAACCATTGAAAATTTACCAGCTTTCCACGTTCGGGGAACCTACGACTTGATTGTTAAGTTACCAAAACGGCGCTTGACGCAACCACAAAAACCCTTTGATGTTTACCTGCAAATTCAGCAAGAAGGTAAAACCTGGCGATTGCTGCTTCCAGAAAAAGGTAGTAAAAATACTCAATCAACTTGGCGTAGCTATCTCATTCAATAGTGACAGGGAAAGGTTTGAATTGCCTCACTCTTTTGCCAAACTACAGGTTAAATTTCGTGTATGCGGTACCATCATCTTTTGCAAGAATTATAAAATCGAAAGATTCAACTAATGCTTGTATTGCCCCAGTTCCGCCATAAGGATAGCTAAAGGGTTCAAACTCCAGTCTAGCTCTGTCGGCAGAAACCATTCTACAAGCAATTAATTGATATTCACCATTTTTAAAAGCATCAAACATAGAATAAAAGTCCCAAGGAGTTTTGAGGCTATGATCTGTCCGCCTCTGTTTCACAGGTGTTGCAAGCCAGCGACGGAAATATTCAGTCCTTTCCTTTTCACTAGGCCACCAAAAATGTGATAGCGCTTTGCGATCAAAAAAAATTAGCCAATCTTCTTCATTACGCCAAGAATTGTTGTCTTTATCTTTTTTAATTTCGTTGAAAACTTGACAAAGAGCATTGAATCTTTTGGAATCATCTACTTGAAACTCTAAAAAGAAGTATTCCATTATTTCTCCCTTCTTTTATTATGTGCAACTAGAAAAACCATCACAAATATATCTGTATAACTGAGAACCCCTAGCCATAATTAAGGTGATAGTTTCACTGAGGACGGGGCAAAATGTATATTAACTTTTTCATCAGTTCTATAGCTGGAATTGTGGTTGTGGTACTGGCGGCTTTTGGACTACTGCAATGGTTACACATCCCTGCGGGTAACTTTCTTGACTGGGTGATTGGTGGTGCAAGTTTTTGGTGGCTGTTGGTAATTGTTACCGTACCGTGGAATGTGCATTTTCAAGCCAAAGAAGTCTTAGCAGAAGCAGCACAATCAACTGAAAAAGGAATTGCAGTCGATGAGAAACAGGTGAAGTATGTCACACTTTTGGCCAAGCGATCGCTCTGGGTTGCCATTGCTTTACACTTATTCTCAGCCGTTGGTCTTTATACTCTGGCTGCTACAGGTATTAGTACGGTGGGATATATAAGTTCTGGTGCAGCTTTGTTATTAACAATTCTGCGTCCCGCGATTCGCGCTTATGAATATTTATATGCGCGGTTAGCGATGATTCGCCAAGAATGGAAGTATCCCCGCGAAGATATTTTTGAACTGCGCGATCGCTTCTCTACATTGGAACAAAAAATTCAGTCGTTGGAAGATCAACTCAACCCAGAACAACCCTATTCCTTCTCTGCAACTCAACAACGCTTTGCTGAAGAGACTCGCAGAGACTTAGCCCGAATTGCGGCTAACTTGGAGGAATTGCGGGCGACAAATCAAACCGAACATGAACGTTTGGCAAGAGAAGCCAGAAATGCGATCGCGCAACTTTCCACTGATGGGCAATTTCTCGATCATGTCCGCGAAATCATTCGATTTTTTAAGACTGCTTAATTATTACAATGAAATTATTGTCTATCCCCGACTTCTTCAATCAGTCGGGGATATTGTTCGTCACAAATTACTTAGGATTGCTGTATCATAAATTACCTGTATAGACGGCGATTTATCGCGTCTCTCTAACCGTCAAAATGAATTTGACAATGGAGAAAATTAAATATGTTATAACTTTGTACGGTTGATGTTTGGTGAAGCTCACATAACTTCAGGAGTACTTACGGTGAATCAGATACAACTGACTTTAACTATTAGTTATTTGTTAATGTCATGTTATTTTTTAAGCAATTGGTTAATATTTTCCCTACGTCATCCTACTTCCACTTCCGAAGATAAATTTTTATCCTTTGTGATGTTTCTGGTAACAACTATCTTCTGGCCTCTGATGATTCCTATATCTTGTTTAGAAATGGCTCAAAAAAAGCGAATAGAATTTAGTAAAATAATTCCTATTATCTTAGCAATATTTGTATTTAGTATTTCATATTATTTAACCGAATAATTCATAATTACTCGTCACCAACTGCATCGACCCAAGAAGATATTTTAAACATTTATTTTCATATATTTTGACGATTAGAAATCACAGCTACACAGGTAAAACCCATCTAAGGGACTTCCAAATAAAAAAATATTCAATTAACTAATATTGGATAATTTATTTCTTGGAGTTCCCTAAGCAGGTTAAAAAATCCTTGATTTTGCATTAGTCCACGGAGGTGGACTTTGCTTGTGTAGCCGCGACTTCTAGTCGCTTGGAATTTCTAACGGCGTCTGCTGCCAAAACCAGTTGAACGACGGGGTGCTGTACTACGCCCACTACCAAAACCACTACCAGAATTACGTCTAGTAGTGCTGGAGTTACCAGAGGGTCTTAAGTTACTACCGCCAAAACCAGAACCAGAAGGACGGTTATTACCTGTAGTGCTACGTGGTGTATTGCGTACATTTGAATTTCCAGGATATGACCTTCTGATTGTCCCTGTATTGCGGAATGCAGTACGGTTTGTCACGGCTGCGGGTGGCGTGTTGTAGCGAGTTTGATAACTTTGAACTGCTTGGCCATAGCTTCCGCCATATCCACCGAAGCCACTTAATCCTTGTCCTGGTTGATAGGCAGGAGGTACATAATACTGAGGTCTAAACAACAGACTACCAAGTGCCTGACCCGCCAAGCTACCAGCTACAGACCCAGCAAAGGGTGCCCAGAAGCTATTTTCTCGACGGACTACAACCGCCTCTTGTTGTCCTGTTTGGGGATTGGTTTTATTTTCGGTAACGTTGTGGACGTACTCAATTTTAAAGTCTTCTGTTAGATATAAAATTGGCTGTCCTTTTTCCACCTTGAGATAGGTTTTCTTACCCTGCTTGATTTCATCGTCAGTTAACCGTGCCATTTGCAAATTTTCGGTTGAAAATGTCGGTGGCTTATTGTTAAGTAAAAACAAGCTGTACTCACCGCTTGCGTCATCATAAGTAGCTTGTTGTATTTGATACTGTCCGTCACTCAGCTTAGTGGTATTAGAGGTTTGGTTAACGTTCTTAGCTGAAGAGTTGCTTTGATTTTCGCCACCACAGGCGACAGTTGTGATACACAAACTCAGAGCTAAAAAAATGGCTGTAAATTTACGTACTATGGTCATGATCATTGGATTATTGTCCTACCTCTGAGCTTAACAATTTCTCGATGTGAGTAGTAAGTACGGACTACCCAACAGAATTACAAAGGAATCAATTCGGGGTAATATTGCAACAGTTGATCGCTAGTAAGTTCATCGCCTAACTGTGCTGGCGAGAAATGTACCTGGATTGCCTGGAGCTTATGTTTATAGTGTAGGTTGATTAAGGCTTTCAAAGCTTCCTTGAGTGCCTGAATGTTAGAAAGGTCTGTTTCTAACTCTGGTACTTCCCCTTCATAAGCTACTGTAAGCATCACAATGACATTACGGGTTACAGGTATTGATAAAGGTTCATTCAATCCAGAGTCAGAATTGTAATCTGGTTCACTGAGATATCTTTGGGCAGAGTCAGTAAATAATTCATTCACGTAATCTCCCGCCTCGCCTTCACTCCAAAATACATCACCTTCGTTAGCAGCAGAAAGCCAATATTCATCATATTGCAGCAGGGTTTGGCTAATTTCTGCTAATCCTTCTCCCAAAACTTCTAAGTCACCATCGGCATCGATCGCATCTCGCCCAGCACTATTTAATACTCCCAAAATTGGCGCTACTTCGCCTCCCCCTAAGTGCAGAAATAGGCGAAAAACTACATAGCGGGTTCGACCGATCATTTTATTAAAAATATTGCTCATTTTCTTCCTCCATGTTTTTTTTCATTAGTCATTAGGGAACTCCAAGAAATAAATTATTCAATATTGTGGGGTGGGCATCTTGCCCGCCCAGTCTATAGGGCGGGCAAGATGCCCACCCCACAAGAGTTAATTGAATATTTTTTTATTTGGAAGTCTATTAGTCATTGGTCATTAGCCCAATACCCGATAACTAATGACTAATATAGTGAAATCCTTTGATAAAATCTATAACCATATCTAAAGAAGGCAATATATATTTTGTTGGTTCACTAGATATATCATCATAAGCTGAAGCCTTGAGAGCAGAACGATTAATAAATCTTTTCCCAAAGTTGGGATGGTCATGGACAATTAAAATGTGGGCGCTGGAATTTGTTAAAATTATTTGGGTTGGGGCTTTACAAAAATTTAACTTTGCGGCTACTTCAATATTTTTTTTCACCTGTTTAATTGTTTTAGCCTGACTTTTAGCTTGTTCTAAAAGAATATTTAATTGTTTCACCATATCGGGTGATTTTAAATCTTGGTTCTCAACAACTTGACTATTAATCATTTCTACCATGCTGGAAATATTTTTTTGAGTAGATGCGGCATCTAAAAAGGGAAGAATCACAATGTAAGCAGTGGAAAATAATGCTTCGTCGCTATCTACATGAAAGGTAAAAATAGTTCGACGACGACCACTTTCGATGCTTGGGGGTTGTTTTAGCCCTCGATATTCTTGAGCAATTTGGTAGTAAGCGCCTGCGATCGCAAAATTGGCTTCGTGTTCTAAGGCTGCATCAACTATAATCCTTATTGTTGGCGGTGTTTCGTTAAAAAAATCTCGTGACTCTTCAGAATGAAAGTTTTGGATAATGGAGCGATCGCCATTTGGACTCAGATCAACCCATTCACAAATCATCCCTTCAGTTTTTAAACCAAATCTGGAGGTGGCATAAAGCTTGGCTCCAGTTAAAGTTGCTCCTGTTAAATCAGCACCGACCCATTCCGCCCTAATTAATTTTGCCTGGGTTAAGTTGGCGTGGACTAAACTCGTATTCGTTAAGTTGGCATTGCTTAAATCTGCGCCAATTAAATCAGCCCCGCTCAATTTTGCCCCGCTCAAATCTGCCCACCGGAGATTTGCACCGCTCAAGTCTGCCCACCGGAGATTTGCGCCGCTCAAGTCTGCCCCGCTCAAGTTAGTATGGCTAAGATTGGCTTGTCTGAGTTCGGCTTCTCGCAAATTTGCACCGCTTAGATCGGAACGACTCAAGTCACTGGCATTTAAATTAGCCATCTCTAAGTTAGCTCCCGTCAAGGAAGCACCTTTCAAGACAGTCTCATTCAAGTTAGCGTGACGGAAATTCGCTTGGCGGAGTGTCGCCTCTCGCAAATCGGCACTGGTGAGATCGGCTTCCAACAGGTCAGCGCGACTGAGATCAGCGCGAATTAACTCGGCACGGATTAATGAGGCTCTTCTTAGTTGAGCGCGACTGAGATCCGCTCGAATCAAATTAGCGACGTTGAGACTGGCATTGTTCAAAATAGCGCTGCATAGATTCGCGCCACTTAGTCTAGCTACATTTAGCTTGGCATTGCTCAAGTTAGCTTCACTCAGATTCGCGCCACTCAGGTTAACTATACTCAAATTAGCATCACTAAGATTCACACCACTGAGTTTGACCCCACTCAAATTAGCTTCTGGGAGGTCAACACCACTAAAGTTTAAGACTCCTGCTGCGTATTTTTCTAGTAATTCCTCTACAGTCATTGATGCTACCCCTTGGATGCCAACTTTAATAGTTGGTAAAGTCTTAACAATTCAAAATTCAAAATGACGCTCTCTACGAGACGCTGCGCGAACGCAGACTCGCTTGCCGCCGGCGCTAACAAAATTCAAAATTAAAGAAATTTCAGATGGGGATTTAAACCCCGACTGAAATGGGTGCTACATGTAGATGTAGGGGTCTTAAACCCTTTAATTTACAATAAAAACGGAATGTCAGAATCAAAAATGAATATTGGAATTTTAGGATTGGGACTGATTGGTGGATCTTTGGGTTTTGATTTGCGATCGCAAGGACATCATATCTTAGGAGTCAGTCGCCGTGAAGCCACCTGTCAAAAGGCAGTTAGTCTCGGCAGTGTTGATGAAGCATCTGTTGATTTGAGTCTGTTAGCAGCCACAGAAGTTGTATTTATTTGTACACCTCTAGCCCTTATTGTGCCCCAATTTGAACAGTTAATCGCTCATTTGTCTGTTGCTACAGTCATAACTGATGTCGGTTCGGCGAAAGCACAGATAGTTAAAGAAATTTCTCCCCTTTGGGATAATTTTATCGGCGGTCATCCAATGGCGGGAAGAACAGACAATGGCATCGAAGCTGCACAACGGCATTTATTTGTCGATAAACCTTATGTCTTAACACCAACAACCACAACACCAATTAGTGCAATTACGGTTGTGGAAGAAATTGTGCGATCGCTAGGAGCAAATATCTACTATTGTCAACCTGAGCAACACGATCGCGCTGTGAGTTGGATTTCCCATTTACCTGTAATGGTCAGTTCTTCGTTGATTGCTGCTTGTTTGAGTGAAAGTGACCCCGATGTTTTGCAATTAGCCCAAAAGTTAGCTAGTTCCGGTTTTCGAGACACCAGTCGTGTAGGAGGCGGAAATCCAGAGTTGGGCGTGATGATGGCGCGGTATAATCGTCAAGCATTGCTGCGATCGCTCCAACAATATCGTCATCATCTCGATGAGTTGACTAACTTAATCGAGCAAGAAAATTGGGCAGTTTTAGAAGAAAAGTTTAAATCAAGGCAACAGGCACGACCTGATTTTGTTAAATAGTTGTTGGGTGCGTTAACGATAGCTGAACGCACTCATTTTTATATTTGGTGAGATAAATTATCCAATGTTGTGGGGTGGGCAACATGAGCGCCCAGTCTATATGGCTCTCGTGTCGCCCACACAAGAAAGAGTTAATTGAGTATTTTTTTATTTGTCAGTCCCTTAGCAAGTATTTTCGAGTCGCGTCTTGATTCTGAATTCTGACTCCTGAATTCTGACTCCTGAATTCTGAATTCTGAATTCTGACTCCTGAATTCTGACTCCTGAATTCTTTTCTCATAAAATCTTTAAAAAATGCTACTCAACAGTTTGATAGCTACCAAACCGATGTACCATACAGATAAATTTACAAAAATCAACAATGGTAGAACGCCCAATCAAAAAATCGGAACGTCAGTCTCAAGAAAGCACTGACAAAAATTCCGAGAACACGGATTCTGTAACTCCGATTGAATCCAACCCCAAAAACTCAAAACCGAGCCGTAATCGCTCGGCTGATAAAGGAAAAAAATCATTAGGGGATGAAAACAGGCAGCAGGGAAATCCTGCCCTAGCGCGTGGTCCAAAACCCGTTAAACCTCCAGCCCCGAAAGTCCAAACAGAAGAACTCGAAACCGAATCAGAATCCGTCTCTGAGGAGTCTCAAGAGTAGTATTACTATTGTTGCGTGTGATGTGGGAGGCTTTGACACTCCAACTTATACCAATTTACGAAAATCCTGATATATATAGATTTATCGTAGGGGCATGGCAATGCTCATTGGTGTCAACTTAAGCTGAAACTCCTTTAAAACCTCGTTTCCAGCCAGAGTTGGGAAATGCAACTCAAAAGCAGCTCTGCCGCCAGTAAGGGAGGCAGCAGCTAGGCTGTTGACTTTGTGGGTTTTTGAGTGATATTTTTCATACAATAATGATGTCACCCCTTCAGAGAGGGGGTAAAAGTTAATGGAATTCAAAAGCCCAACTAGTAGATTAGCCCGTTTATTTCGTGCAGGTCGAGATAATTGGAAACAAAGAGCTTTAGAAAAACAGAAAAAACTTAGAGCTTTAGAAATAAAAGTAAGAGATTTATCAGCATCACGAGAGTATTGGAAAAACCGTGCTATCGCTGCTGAACAAGGAGTACCTCAAGAGAATGGGGAGGTGTTCACAGAGGGAAAAAAGATGAATTAGACGCAAGTTCGTCTAAATTAGAAACAACTAGAGAGATAGAAGATTTGAATGCTAAAAATCATCACTATACAGTTGATATAGTAGTGATAAGTATACAACTTTTAATTAAATGTGGCATAAGCTTTAGAGGGATAGAAAAAACCTTAGAGTTATTTAATAACTTAGAAAAGAAAACTCCCAGCTTTACTTGTATAAGGAAATCGCTAGGGCGGATTGGATTATACGAGCTGAATCGTGAAAAAGAATATCGAAGCGATTGGATATTTATCGTCGATTTTACATTGGAATTAGAAAAACAAAAAGCTCTTGTAGTTTTAGGTGTTTCACAACAACATCTGATTGAACAAATTATTCCTGATGGACGAGGAGTTTCTCACGCAGATGTAGAGCTTTTAGGGCTAGAAATTATTGACAAGAGGCAGAGCCTCTTTTAAATACATTCCCAGCCTCCAGGCTGGGAACGAGGCTACACAAACACAAGCATTTGGGTTTTTCTTAGTGCCATTCGTTCCTGGTTATCTTGCCAGATAACTGGAGGGCTACTGAAAGCCCACGCTGTACGCGATAGCGTCAGCGTCGGGTAGTTTACACTCGCTCGAATAAATCAAGTCGATATTCTTCATCCCGTTGACCTTTTAAATGCCGCAGTTTATTTGGGGTCAACTCAAAAAATGAGTCATGAACTTCATCCCCACTCAATGGATAATCACGGGCATAGAGTGTCCAATGAACTAAAAGTAGATGTCCTCCAGGTTCCAGGTGTTCCAGAATGCACTGTTGGGATTTTTTCAGGTCTTCCCAACTCCAGTAATAGCCAACTTCTGAGACTAGGGTTAAATCAAACATTTCATCAGGATATTGCTCTGGGACACGCATAATCTGGAACTTGATATTGGAGAGATGCTGACAGCGCTCTTTTGCTCTATCCTGCGCCAGTTTTGAGACATCAACTGAGAGCAGTGAGTCACAACGTTCTTGCAGTTTTTCAGTTAAAACGCCAATGGAACCACCGATTTCAAAGGCAGACCGATAGCGCTCTTTGGGTAAAGCTGCAATTGTGGCAGCGTATTTATTAGCTTCGTAAACACTTGTCTCAAATTTCCACGGGTCAGGATTTTCGCTGTAGAGTCTATCAAAGTAGCTGGGTGGTAGGGAATTAGATTGTAACGGGTTCATCGGTTTTCCTCTATATAAACTTCCCAAGGATGAGTAAAGTTTGCTAACATTTCGGGAGTTAGGCGAAAGCCTTCTGGATCGTCATCAATTAAGTCTGTAGTTTGGGAACGATAAGCAGCGATCGCTTGCTGTTTTAACTCCACCACTGCGCTAATATTCAACCGCCAGGTTGTCACTTCCAGAGATACAGGCAGACTCCCGCGTTGGTCTGAGTCCCAATCCCAAATCGGATACTCAATCAATCTGGGGGATAAGGGCAAGTCATCCAGCACTGTGTGAATTAACTTCCACGTCGCTCGGTGATCTGCGTGAGGGTCATATCGCCACGGTAAAAAGATCATTTGTGGGGCGATTTCTGTAATGTAAGCACGACAACTAGCTATTGCAGTTTCATACTGTGTTGAAATTGATCCATCCTGCATTCTACAGAAGGTGACATCATTAACCTCTACACCCAGTAATTTTAATGCTGATAGCGTTTCCGCCTCCCGCAGAGCTAGGAGTCTATCTGCGGGATATTTCTGGGAATGAGGGTGTGAAAAAGTACCATCACTGATGACTAACACTTGCACATGACAATTTAAAGACCGTAACAGAGCGATCGCACCCCCACAACCTAATGTCTCGTCATCAGGATGGGGGGCGACAATCAGTGCCGGACTACAAGCGATCTCGTTAACTGAACGCCAGGGCAAAACATTAGGATTGTCTAGTGGTAATGCAATCAAGCCGAATTCATTCATCATTCCAAAGCATTGAAGCCGGATTACTTTCATGCAAGACATATTGCCCGACATTTGCCAAGGCCGCATCAAAAGCCGGTTGACGCAGATATAGAGTCAAATCTCGGATAATTCGTTCTATCGGATTTGGTGGTAGTAAGCCGCGAGTTCCAACAGAACGTTGACACAAATGCATCACATCAATGCAAATTTGTTCAATTGCTGTCCTGACCATGTTTGCATAGGCGACGAGTTGGTTTGCTTGCGGGTGGAGAACAGTGGGATCGCCACCAAACACTGGCGCATAGGCTGCTACTCGATCCGCACCCCCCCGCAGCCATAGATTACCACTTTCAATGGCGATCGCCATTCTGCCAAGCCGTTCCTGTTGATATGCATCGTTTGTATATTCCAACTTTTGGAGATACTGAGCCGACTCCTTTCTGTAATATTTCTTTATATGTTGTTAATAATAATTAAATTAAATCGGTTAGCATCTCTATCTTTTGTCTGATTATATACTCCACAAAAGGGAGATTATTGTATGCATAAATTATTTTTTAGCGTAGGACAACTGTAGAAAGTAAAATTCTCTTTCAGAGGTTCGTGGTGTTCAGATCCCCGACTTCGCGGAAGTTGTCGGGGATCTCGCAGAGAAAGCAAAATTAATGGGACAGACCACTAGTAGGATGAGTACTTTATTCTTTGGAAGCCTTTTATGCTGGAACTTGATCTTTTTCTTGCCGCATCCAGAAACGATGTTGAGCGATCGCATCAAAACTCAAAGATAGCCTCAGAGCCTTGCTACCGGTTTCATGCAGCCTGACCTGGCTTGAGGACAATCTTGATGCAATTGTCTTTCTTGTGCTTGAAGATTTCGTAGCCGTGGGGAGCTTGCTCTAGCGGTAGACTGTGGGTAATTACAAATGAGGGATCAATATCGCCGTTTTGAACGCGATCGAGTAGCCTTTCTAAATATCGATGTACGTGCGTCTGTCCTGTTTTCATGGTTAAGCCTTTGTTCATAAAAGCACCCATTGGTATCTTGTCTACAAAGCCTGTGTATACACCGGGAACCGACACTGTGCCGCCTTTACGACAGGCAACGATCGCTTGACGCAATACATTGGGGCGATCGGTTTCCAGTCGCACCGCTTGCAT
>NZ_JBALEJ010000034.1:0-320286 GCF_036917975.1 Nostoc sp. | reverse complement strand
TACTTAAAGCTTATGAGTATTTTTATCTACTCGTATCAGAACGGAATTACGTAACTTTATATACTACATCATGAAGTGCGGAATGTGGGATTGAATATACTGATTTTTTGGGTGGACACCAAGATATTAAGCTAAATACTATGGCAGATTACGATTGGTACATACGTTTTGCAAATCAAGATAGATTAACTTTCAACGTTCACTCTCATCCCTCAATAAAACTTTCTGATATTCTGCGAAATATAGGTCATCCAGAACCTCAGACTGGGGGAATTAGAAAAACTACACTCAATACTCTTATGACTTTTGCTCTACCTGAAAGAGTTAATAAGATTTCACATCTTATACAAACAGAGTTTAAGCTAGATACTTCCCCTAAACTTCTTGTGGCGTAAAACTGATTTTTAGTCTTAGGGGTAATAAGTCTTTTTACCCCAATCCCTCAACATCAGCACTTTCCCTTTTCGTGGTGGGGATACTGAGGGAAGGAAGGCGATCGCAGTCTCCACACTAGTATTTTAATTCACCTGGATCTGATGAAAAAATTATCCTGGTTAAAAGGATTGTGTGTACATTGTCTATATTAGCTATGCTGTAAATATAGACTCAGCTAAAGGTGGGAATTAGCCATGTCAGAAAAATCATCTGCAAAAGATTGCCGTATTGATTTACGAGTTACCCAAGAACAAAAAGAACTATTAGAACGTGCTGCGAGTCTCAAAGGAATTTCTTTGAGTGCTTATACACTTTTTCATGTTTTGCCAGTCGCCAAGCAAGATATAGATGCGAATGAAAAGCTGGTGCTTTCTAATCTTGATAGAGATTTGTTTTTGTCAGTAATGGAAAACCCCCCAGAACTGAAGGGAAAACTCAAATCTGCTATTCACAAATATAGACAGAAGTATGACTTGTGATAGTAAGGCAAAATGGAATTTTGTACCAATTGATAAAAAGCATCGAAGAGATACTTTTGATTGTGGTTATGCAATTTTGAATGATTATCTCAAGAAATATGCATGGCAAAATCATGTTAAAGGAATTGCTAAAACATTTGTAGCAATTCCGACATTAGGAAGTTTGAAGATTGATGGCTATTATACTGTCAGTGCCAGCGTTATTGAGTATGAATCCTTACCAGAATCTTATCAGAGTGGAATGCCAGCCTATCCGATTCCAGTAATGCTGATTGGGAGATTAGCTGTAGATAATTCGGTTAAAGGACAAGGTTTGGGAGGCGAATTGTTAGTTGATGCTCTCTATCGTGCTGTTCGTGTTTCTCAAGAAATTGGTATGTATGCTGTGAGAGTTGATGCTATCGATTTGCAAGCAAAACAATTTTATCTCAAGTATGAGTTTATTCGTTTTCAAGACAATGAACTCTCACTATTTTTGCCGATAGCAACGATAGTTAGAGAGTTTGGTTAACTTAGCTATATAAATCTTGCCTACTAAGTTCAGTGCAATGGTTAACTTTATACTTTAGTTTCATCCCAATTTTAAGCATAATTTCTAATTTACAAAAGTAAGATTCTCTTAATCTCTCATCGATGAAGCTGGATTTAACCGAGATTAGTACTACCACCGACTTGAACTGCACCCTCAGATACAGGAGGATGATAAGTCATAGACTGCAATCCTAGCCGACCAGGGCCAGTAAAACGGTTAAGAGTGAATGAAATGCCACCAAGCATCACCCCAATTGCTCCCAAGATGCCGCCACTAGATTGCAGCGCCGTTACTGTCTCCATCTTCACTGATGAGTCTTTCCACAACCATGCCCCCGGTTCTACATCTAACATCTCTCCAGGAGCGAGGTACTTTTCAAAAACATTGCCGTAACCGTGAATTAGAAGCAGCCCCCCTTCTTGTTGACCAATAAAGCGATCGATGAATAACCCGCCACTGCGGCTGAAAAAGAGGTTAGCCAGCCCTCGCTGGAAAAAGAAACTGTACTCAATATTACTGGTAGCTAGCAAAAACTGATGTTCGCGCACATCCACTGTCTGTCCACGCTTTAATTGCAGCACCACAATCTGTCCTGGAGCCTCACGAGAGAAAGCAATATTCCCTGGCCCATGTGCTTCACTGATAAAAATTTGCAATCCGGCAAAGAAACGCTTGGCTGCCCCTTTTAAACCTTTGACACCAAGGCGAACATTGGGATGTTTCCACAGCAAAATATGATGTTCAAAGTAAATTGATTGCTGTTGTCCTAGATGCACATCTACTACAGGTACTACTTCTCCTTCGATTCTTAAATTTAAGTCACCTGAATGAAAAGTTTGTTGGGGATTTCTCTTTTCTGGTATCGGTTCACCGTTGAAGTCAGACATAGTATGCTCTCACAGATGGTTTAAAGGAAAGTTACTTAGCTTACAGCTATTTACCTGAAAATAGCTGTAATAACAGATTAGAGTCCGATCGCTAGAATTACACTTGGAACGCGCTGCAACGATCGCAATTGTGCCATGATGGCGGCGATCGCTCCCCTGAAATTAGAATGACTCCTGTTGCGCCTGTAACGGAGAATTGAGCCATTGTTTGTTGAGTAATTTATTTTACTGCATCCTGACTACCGACTTTACGCAAATTAAATGTGAAAAAGGTTATAAAATCTTATTGAGAAGTTACAGTACATACCCATAATACAGAAACAAATTTAGTAATATTTTTTTCTTGACTAATAGCCCCTAACTCCTGACCATTAACTAATGACTCAAGTAGATATTCTCATCCTATCAAACGGCCCAGGTGAGGTAACAACCTGGGTACGTCCAGTAGTCAAGGCGTTGCGGCAAGAACTAGGCGATGACCCTTCTATCGTCAGGATTTCTGTGGTATTGTCACCTTGCCCAAATGCGACTGGCAAAGAAAGAGCGATCGCTCTTTCTTACCCAGAAGTAGATAGAGTTCAGGGAGCAGAGCATTTTTGGCAATTTTTGCTTTGGGGCAAAACATTTGATAATTGGGACTGGTGCGATCGCGGTGTCGTTGTTTTTCTCGGCGGCGATCAAGTTTTCCCCGTAGTTATAGGCAAAAAGCTCGGATATCGCACAGTAGTTTACGCCGAATGGGAAGCCCGTTGGTATAAATGGATTGACCGCTTTGGCGTGATGAAACCCCAAGTTGCTGCCCGTGCCCCCCAGAAATATGCTGACAAATTCACCGTTGTTGGTGATTTGATGCTAGAAGCAGCAGGTGAAGCAGGAGAAAGCCTAGATTCAAATTCTTCTCTGCCGATTATTCCATCACTCAAAACTGAATTGATTGGTATACTCCCTGGATCAAAAGCAGCAAAATTAGCTCAAGGAGTGCCATTATTTTTAGGTATTGCCGAATACATCTACGCTCAAAGACCCCAAACCAAGTTTGTGATTCCTGTAGCCCCAACTTTAGATTTACAAACTTTAGCTAGTTTTGCCGATCCCCAAAAGAACTCTATTGCTAAATTTTTTGGCTTTGGTGGTGCTTCCTTAATTGTCCCAGAGGAGGCTAAAGGCAAAGCATTACTAAAAACAACAAAGGGTTTAACTGTAGAACTGTGGCAAGAAAACCCTGCATATCACTTATTATCCCAGTGCTGTATCTGCTTGACTACAGTAGGGGCAAACACTGCCGAACTCGGTGCTTTAGGAGTGCCAATGATTGTTTTGCTGCCAACACAGCAACTTGACGCTATGCGTTCTTGGGATGGTTTACCTGGGTTGTTGGCAAATCTGCCAGGGGTAGGTACGCCTTTTGCTAAGGTCATTAATTGGCTATTTCTGAGATTCGTGAAACGCAAAGGTTTATTAGCATGGCCAAATATCTGGGCACAACAAGAGATCGTGCCTGAACTTGTGGGAAAACTTCAACCGCAAGAAGTTGCACAAATGGTTGTAGACTTATTAGCCCATCCAGAAAAATTGGCTGAAATCCGCACTAAACTCCGTAATATTCGCGGTGAAAGCGGTGCAGCCCAGAAGATAGCACAGATTGTTGGTGAGGAGATTAGGAAGTAGGAACAGATCGGCAGAATTTAATTTGAATTTTGAATAGTGGGACTCAGACAAAAATTAAGCCCAAATGTAGCCCAAACTGGCTTTATAAGCAACAAACACGTCACACAATTTTGGATTTTAGATTTTAGATTTTAGATTTACCCCATGCCTGAAGTCAGGGGCTTGTAATTTAATTTTAGATTTTGGATTTTAGATTTATTCTCGCGTTTAAATTCGGGGGCTTGAGACCTTTTTAAATTTTGAATTTTGAATCTTCAATTCCATTATCCAAAATTTAAAATCTAAAATTCGGTCACGATGGATGGTAAACCAATCAAAAAATCGAAAAGGTATAGCCGTGTTGTTTTACGCTTTAGGTTGGGAATTATAGATAGAAAGTAATAAATATAGGACTCATATTTGATTTTTGAACAAAACTCAGTACACCTTTATTCCTTCTTCCCAGTCCCCAGTCCCCAATCCCCAGTCCCTTACCTCTACGAGTGATTCAGAAATCAAATCGGATTGCTATATATACTTTAAATACAATTATCCTGATGCGATTTTTTCTAGTACCCGTTTATACAAGTATTTTATGGTAACTCTTTTAGCTGGGTGTTCATCACCAGAAAAAGTGCAATTAACAGTACAATCACCCATCTCCTCGCCAAACGCTGAATCATCTCCGCCTCTAAATAATTCTAAAATTTCATCAGAATCGCCTAAAAATACTTTTCAAGATGCAGTAGATGCAGCTGTTAGCGCTACTACTATAAGTCAATCCTCTGTATCTAAAGATGATTGGAATTTAGTTTATAGTAAATGGCAAGAAGCAATAAATTTGATGAGAACTATACCAGATAATAGCGAAAATTATGTGATGGCTCAGAAAAAAATTGCTGAATATAGTAAGAATTTAAGTTATGCAAAACAGCAAGCTACAAAAACAGAAATTATCACACAAGAAAAGGTATTAATATTAATTCCTCGTGTAAGCAGAGAAACATGTCGAGAGAAGGAAATAATAGAGTCTTTATTTAAAGATGTTGAAAAAGATCCTCAGATGATTAATGAGCCGATACCTAAATATGCCCCAGGTGCTTGGGGTTCGCCATTTCCTTTATTGCATACAGCAGTTGGATTTGGTTGTAAAGTATACGTCGAACTACTAATTTCCATGAACGCAGATGTTAACAATGTGAGTTCTGAGGGCTTAAGACCACTTGATTTTGCATACAGAAAAGATATTGCTGCACTTCTCATTGCAAAAGGTGCAAATATTAATGCAACAAACGATAAAGGTTTAACTGCACTACACTATAAAGCACAAATTAATACTAAAGAAGGTAAGGCACGTATTCATTTAAAAGATATCTTAGAAACATCTGAATTTTTGATATCTAAGGGTGCAAATATAAATGCTAAAGATCATAATGGCAAAACTCCTCTTGCTTATGCAAAATCAATCAATTTTCAAGAAATGATTAGGCTACTGAAAAGCTATGGAGGACAAGAATAGGTATTATGATATCAAGCCACCCTTAAAAAAGCTTCTCGAACAATCTTGGTGAACTTCTAATCGGCCAACACTTAATCCGAAGATTCGCCATTGCGTCGTCCTAGTTCAAAAATGCCACAACTAATACACGCAAGTATACCTAAGCTGATTCCCCAACTAGGCCCTAAACTGAGTTCTACACCCCAGTTACATAAAGTGCCGACTATCAAAAAAGGCACAATGCTAAAGAGTGATGCGTAGAAAGCGTTTTGGGATTCTCTGGCTTTACGAGTTTTTTCAAATTCTGACTGGCTGGTGTAGAGCGATCGCTCGGCAAAGTTAAACCAGTGATTGAGTTGCTCAATTACCCATTCCCTGGTTGTGGAAAAACCTAGATATAGTGCCAATGACCACAAACTCGCTCCGGCGATCGCGATCGTGTCTAACTCAAAGCGGAAAGGCAAAATTTCAGTCAGCATTGCTTGGGGCAGTCCTGCAATCAGAATTCATAATACTCTACCTATAAAGGGTATTCTGACTCTTGATTCTGAGTTCTTCTTCATAAAGGTGGAATTTTTGCTAAAATGCCCTTCTTCATTCCTTCTGGACGCTCTGACCAAGGCAGTAAACCATCTGCTTTGCCATAGTATTGACTAGCACATTGCAGTACCGCAGAGGCACTACCATCAACGCCTAAGTCACCAAATAAATATGTTAATTTGCCTTTGGCAGCAAAGGCGACTACACAAGAACGATTACAAGCACTCATACATTCAACTTCCTGAATCGGGAATTGATCTCGTAAATCCCAATCTTGTGCAAGCTGCTGAAGTTGGTTTAGAAGTTTTTGACCACCACTTTCACCGAAAGGTTTGCCATTTTGCCAAACACTGGCACAAGTTTTGCAAACAAATAAAGTATGTTCAGCAACACCCAAGGGACTGGTTGGGGAAATATTTACAGTAGTAGTCATCTGTACCTCGCAGATATGTGAAACTGATAAATCTATTTCGGCGGGCATCCTGACTCACTTAATTTGAGATTTTCGATTCCTGAGTTCCTTAATCTCAAATTGGTTCACAGTTGCGGGACAGCGCCGGATTTACACCGAACTTTCCCCCTTACCTCTGGTAGCTGACTCCCACCAGAACCGAATAACCTTATCGATCATACACTACGGACTGGGGATTGGGGACTGGGAAGAGTTGTCTTCTCGTGCGAACACTGCGCGAACATTTTAAATGGCGCAAGAGCTTGGAATACTTTGAGAGGTTAGTGGTGTTCAGATCCCCGACTTCTTTAATAAGTCGGGGATCTAGCAGCCCAACAAATTTAATGGGACAGACTACTAGTACAACACGGCGGAAATAAACCACCCATTTACAATAGCCAGAAAGCTTACAAAATAAGCATTCTTTCTTTTTACTTTTGCCTTTTTACTTTTGCTTTTGCTTTCTTGTACTAGTGTATATCTGAGGGCAACTACCTACTAAATATTTGTTGTTTTAACCTTTTGCTAGCTGTTTCTTAAACTTACCGGGATAGTTTGAAATTAACGAATACGAATTAATACTAGTAACCCATGTAGTTATTTTATGCTACATACTCAAGTTTTTTATGCTGATATTGTTTTGCGATCGCCCCACCAATAATTCTCAGACACCTATTTTATTCTCAGGAGCTTAAATGTGTAACTGATTTTATCTGTATGAACATTGCATTTTGATGTGATGTATTTTACTACGAGAATAAATTATTCTTGATACCAAATTTTAAGTTTAGATACACAGCACAACAACTTGTAGGAATTTGTAGGAATTGTAATCTATGGCAGCTACTCCTTTAAACCCAGGTGATATTGCGATTATTGGTTTTAACACCTCAAATCCAGATAGCATTAGGTTTCTCGTTCTTGCAGATATTGGTTCTGGTACAACTTTTAACGTTACAGATAACGGTTGGCAATCTAGTGGTAGCTTCAGAACTGGAGAAGGCATTCTTACTTATACAGCACCAACAGATATAACTGCGGGAACAGTTCTGACTTGGGTGAATGGAAGTAATACTAACTCATCAGGTTTTAATTCAAATAATCCTAGTAATTTTGCCCTAAATTCAAGCGGTGATTCACTGACCATCTATACAGGAACATTGGCAAGCCCGACTTTAATTTATGCAATCAGTTCTGGAGCTTGGAATTCCGATTCTACTAGCGCCTCTACATCATCTGAGCCAACTTCTACAAATAACGGCTTATTGCTAACGGGAACTACTACGATAGCTATAACCGCTAACAATGGCACGAATGGCTACTACAGTGGTTCTACCACTTCTGGAACAAAGGCACAACTTCTATCTGCAATATCAAACTCAGCTAATTGGACAGCTAGTTCAACAGCAACAAGTTTATCCAATTGGAAATCATCATTCACGGTTTCTAGCGGTACAGTTTCCCAATCAGACCTGACTATCAGCCAAACTGATTCGCCTGACCCGGTAATTGTTGGCAATCCCCTTACCTACACTCTCACTGTCAGTAACACTGGTACTGCCAATGCTAGCGGCATTTCAGTGCAATACACTTTGCCTAGTGGTGTAACCTTTAACGGTACAACTGTTGCTAACGACTTCACCGCTAGCGTATCTGCTGGTGTCGTGACCTTTTCTGGTGGCAGCATTAATGCTGGTAGCAATGCTACCTTGACTGTTAATGTCATCCCTAATTCTACGGGTACTCTCACTAGTGGCACAGCAACAGTAGACCCCAATAACACGATCGCAGAGAGCGATGAAACTAACAATACTGCTGCTGCAATTACCACCACAGTTAATCATATCTTGGTGGGACAAGCACCAACTATTCAACTGGATACAGCCAGCACCACAGACTTATTAGATGCTAACGGGGCTTTGTCTGCTACAGGGACGGGAGCAATTAGCGGCGTAATTGGCAACGCCAACGATCCGGCAAAGACATTGGGTGTAAACTTTACCATTGCTGATTCCGATACCCCTGTGGATAATTTGACTGTCACAGTCACCAGCAATAATGCCGCAGTGGTTCCTAACGGCAACCTCACCCTAACTGGCACTGGAAGCAGTCGCAATCTCAAAATTAATCCTGTCGGTGTTGGTACTGCAAACATTACAGTAAGCGTCAGTGATGGTACTAGTACTGCTAATTATGCGATCGCCTACGCAGCATCAGCGAATGATGGTACTGCTACAACTCAATTTTTAACTGGTACGAGTGATGCTTCTACAGCTATTCCCGTAGGTGGGACATTCTTCTTAGAAGCCGATGACGAAAATCAACTTTTGCGCCTCTACGATTCCAGCAAATCGGGACTCCCGATAACTGGCTTTGACTTCACAAGTTCTCTTGGACTGACCGAAAATCGAGAAGTGGATTTGGAAGCTTCTACCAGAGTAGGCGATCGGATTTTTTGGCTAGGTTCACAAAGCAATAGCGATGATGGGAAAAATCGCCCTAACCGCGATCGCATTTTTGCCACAGATATTAGTGGTACGGGAGCATCCGCCACACTCAGTTATGTTGGTCGCTACGACTTTTTAAAGGAAGACATCATCAACTGGGATGTCACCAACGGTCACGGCAAGGGAGCAAATTACTACGGCTTGGCTGCCAGCGCTGCTACTAATGTTGGTTCAAAGCAAGCGGACGGCTATAACATTGAAGGCTTGGAAATTGCCCCAGACAACACCACAGCCTATATTGCCTTCCGCGCCCCCCAAGTTCCCCCTGCTGGACGCTCCAATGCACTCATCGTTCCCGTCACCAACTTTGCTAGCTTGATATCAGCTAGTAATGGTGGTACACAAGGCTCGGCACAATTTGGCGCTCCCATCGAATTAAATTTAGGTGGTCGGGGTATTCGAGAAATTCGCAAGAATGCCAATAACCAGTATGTGATTATTGCTGCCCCAGCAGGAGACGCAGGAGTAGCCCCGAACGATTTCCGCCTCTACACTTGGGATGGCAACCCCAACAGCGCTCCCCAATTGCGGGCGGCAACATTCCCTCCTAGCTTCAACCCCGAAGGAATCATTACCATCCCTGACAACTTAACAGATACTTCGCAAATTCAATTCGTCAGTGATGATGGCAACAGCGTTCTCTACAACGACGGTACAGCAGCCAAAGATTTATCACAGAACAACTTCAAAAAGTTCCGCACCGATAGCATTACACTCGGCGCTGTAGTCCTGACTCCTCGCATTCACGACATCCAAGGTGCATCTCACATCTCGCCGTTAAATGGGCAAAAAGTCGCTGATGTGGCAGGAATTGTCACAGCCCTAAAATCTAATGGCTTCTATTTGCAAGACCCCAACCCAGATAACGACGATCGCACTTCTGAAGGTATTTTTGTTTTTACCTCATCAGCCCCAACTGTGCAAGTGGGTGATTCTGTACTAGTTGGCGGTACGGTGAGCGAGTTTCGTCCTGGTGGTGCTACCAGCGCCAACCTGACAACCACAGAGATTATTAGCCCGACGATTACTAAACTCTCCAGTGGCAATGCTTTACCAACTGCCATAATTTTGGGTAATGGCGGCAGAACTATCCCAACATCGATAATCGACAACGATACTACTGGTAATATCGAAACTGGAACCACCACCTTTGACCCTGCCCAAGATGGCATTGATTTCTACGAAAGCTTGGAAGCAATGCGAGTACAGATAAATAATCCTGTGGCAGTTAGTCCGACTAATTCTTTTGGAGAGATTTGGTTATTGGGAGATAACGGCGCTAATGCCACCGGACGCACAGCCCGTGGTGGTGTGGTGATTAGTCCCAATGATTTTAATCCAGAGCGTATCCAAATTGATGATACTCTGTTTACCTCTGGTAGCTCACCCCAAGTTAACGTCGGTGCGACATTCGGCACGATTACGGGTGTGGTCGATTATAGTTTCAGCAACTACGAAGTTCTACCAACCTCGGTAACAGTGACTTCCAACACGCTGACCAAGGAAGTTACTAATTTAACTCCCACCACAGATCAATTAACAGTTGCTACCTTCAACGTCGAAAACCTTGACCCAGGTGATGGTGCAACCAAGTTTAACAACCTTGCCAGCCGCATTGTCAATAACCTCAAATCACCAGATATCATTAGTCTCGAAGAAATTCAGGACAATAACGGGCCGACAGATAACGGTGTGGTTGATGCTAGCACAACTTACCAAACATTAATTGATGCAATTATTGCTGCTGGTGGCCCCGCATATCAATATCGCCAAATCAACCCAGTAGACGATACTAATGGCGGTGAACCTGGTGGCAATATTCGAGTGGGTTTCTTGTTTAATCCCAATCGTGTCAGCTTTGTAGATCGCCTTGGTGGTACTTCCACCTCCAACACCACAGTCACCAACGTTGCTGGGGTTCCTACAGTTTCTAATAGTCCTGGTTTGATTGACCCCACCAATCCCGCCTTTACTAGCAGTCGTAAGCCGTTAGTTGGTGAATTTACTTTCAACGGTAAAACTGTTTATATCATTGGCAACCACTTTAATTCTAAAGGTGGCGACCAACCGCTATACGGGCCAAATCAACCGCCAACCCTCAGTAGCGAAGTGCAGCGTCAGCAACAAGCTACGGTGGTGAAAAACTTTGTCCAAAGTATTTTAGCGATCGACCCCAATGCCAATGTAATAGTAGCGGGTGACTTAAATGATTTTGAGTTCTCTAACCCCGTCAGCATTTTAGAAAGCGCTGGACTGACTTCTTTAATTGAAACCCTGCCTGCAAACGAGCGTTACACCTACAACTTTGAAGGCAACGCCCAGACACTTGACCAAGTTTTAGTAAGTAGTAGTTTGCTCAGTAAGCTGGATGGGTACGATGTAGTTCATATCAACTCAGAGTTTGCCGACCAGGATAGCGATCATGACCCCAGCCTAGCTCGGTTTAATCTGCCCGCAAATAGCGCTCCTACAGATATTTCATTGAATGTTAGCAGTGTCAATGAAAATGTTCCAGCGAACACAGTGGTAAGTACATTTACTACTACTGACCCGGATACAGGTAACACTTTCAGCTATAGCTTAGTTGCTGGGACAGGTGATACAGATAATGCTGCATTTGCGATCGCCAACAACACTTTAAAAATCAACGCTTCCCCAGACTTTGAAAGCAAATCTTCCTACAGCGTTCGGGTACGCAGCACCGATAATGGTGGACTTTTCGTGGAAAAGGCATTGACGATCCAAGTTAACGATCTCAATGAAGCACCCACGGTAGTGCAACCCATTGACGACCAAATTATCTCTACGAATAAAGCTTTCTCTTTCAATGTCAGCAATAAATTTACTGACGTAGATCGAGGCGATACCCTCAGCTACACTGCTACGGGCTTACCCACTGGTTCTAGTATCGTTGCAAACACAGGTGTAGTATCTGGCAATATTTCTCAAACTGGGATATTTGCAGTCACAGTTACCGCCACTGATCGGAGTGGTGCAAATGTTAGCGATTCCTTTGATCTGACTGTTGCCAATAATAAAGCCACATCTGGCAACGACATCATCTTTGTCAGCGAACTTACGGGTTTGAACAGATACATAGTCAATGCTCTTGCTGGGAGCGATCGCGTCATCGGCACTAATACCAGTGAGTTAATCGACGGTGGCGCAGGCAATGATTACCTTGATGGCAAAGGAGGTATAGATGTAATCCTTGGCGGCGATGGCAATGACACAATCTTAGGTGGACTTGGCAGTGACGCACTTTCTGGAGGCAATGGTAATGACCGCCTCATTGGTTGGGGAGGAGGTACAAATGAAATTGACATCCTCAACGGCGATCAGGGTGCAGATACTTACGTTTTAGGTGATGCTAGTTCAGTTTTCTATACCATTTCCCGCAATAGTGATTACGCCGATATTCTCAACTTCAAAGGAAACGATCAGATTCAGCTTAAGGGAGTTGCTAACAATTACTCACTAGGGTCAGTTAGATCGGATGTAGGCATTTTCACCAACAATGGAACGGAATTGATTGCTGTTGTAGAAAACGGGTTAAATCGCAATACCAATTTGGCAACAGATACTCGTTTTGTCTTTGTTTAACGCAGATTTAAGCGATCGCTCTTTGAGGAAACTTGAGGGCGATCGTTTGATCTCACGCATGAGGTAACGCCGTGTGCGACTTTCTCTCAGACCTAACCCCCAACCCCTTCCCTACAAGGGAAGGGGAGCAAGAATCAAAGCCTATCGACCTTTCGGGGAGAGGAATGGAAGTGGAGTTTCAAGAATAAGTCGCACATTGCGTGAGATAACACACGCGTAGAGAGTAAGAGTTTGAAATGAAGGCTTTTGCAAGAAACGCCCACTCCCAATTTTCTTGAAATCTATCTTGGAATTAAACTATGGTTACTACAAACACAATTCGCTTTTCTCAGTTCGATGAATCCGGGGAAACCATTCCCAATGTTGGGTTTGTGAAGCAGAGTATTTTTCCCACAGGCTTTATTCCTACTGGTACGGCGGGAACAGTAAATGGGGTACAAACTCCAGTGGGTGGACTTTCTGGTGTCACTTATGATGCTGTGAATAACCGCTATTACAGTATCTCAGACGATCGCTCCCAAGTTGCCCCAGCCCGTTTTTATACCTTCACTACCAATGATTCCGGGGTGACTTTTACCAATGTCACGCCCCTGAAAGATAACAACGGCAACTTTTTTGCTCTTAACAGCCTTGACCCCGAAGGTATTGCTTTAACTGACAATGGGACTGTTTTCATCTCCTCGGAAGGTGAAGTTAATCCTAGTGCAGGTCGTGTTACCAATCCCTTTATTAAAGAGTTTTCCTTAGCTACAGGGCAAGAGGTGCGATCGCTACTTGTCCCCAGTAAATTCCTACCAGTAGTTCAAGATACTAACGGTGATGGTATTGTCGATGCCGGGGACACGCAGACATCAGGCGTTTACAATAACTTAGCCTTTGAAAGCCTCACCATTACACCCGACCAAAAAACCCTATTCACCGCCACTGAAAACGCCCTCACCCAAGATGGATTAATCGCTTCACTCACCAGTGGCAGCCCTTCCCGGATTCTGCAATATAATCTGGTTACAGGACAACCAGAAAAAGAATACCTCTATATTACTGATGCGTTGGCGCAGCCCCCCGTAGGGATCGCCGAACCGCCTAACCCTAGCACAGGCTCAAGTAACAATGGTTTGGCAGATTTACTCGCGATCGATAATCGTGGCACTTTCCTAGCGTTAGAACGTTCCTTTGCAGTCGGTGCAGGTGACACCATCAAAATTTACGAAGTTTCTTTGCAAGGTGCAACTGATATCAGTTCCTACGATTCTCTCAATAATTTGAGTGCTGAACAACTAGCAGCAATTAAACCTGCTCAAAAACGTCTGCTGTTAAATTTAACTGACCTGAATCTCCCAACTGATGCCAATCACCCTACTGGAATAGATAACATTGAGGGTATTACCTTCGGCCCCAAACTAGCAGATGGTCGTCAGTCCATTGTGTTGGTGAGTGACAACAACTTTGGTAGTACCCAATATACCCAAATCCTCACCTTGGGTGCAGACTTAGTTCCCACTGCTGCACCCACAGTAGAAACTCGTCCCGATTTATTTGACGATGAAGATCCAGCACTACCTGCTGTAGACCAGAATGCTGATGCTGATGACCCTGCCATTTATGTTAATGCCACAAATGCTGCCGATAGCCTAGTCCTAACCTCAGTCAAAAATGCTGGATTGCGGGTTTATGACTTGTCTGGTAATTTGTTGCAAACAGTTAATCCCGGTGGTATTCGCTACAACAACATTGATTTGCAATACGGTTTTAAATTAGGCGGTCAATCTATTGATATTGCCGTTGCTAGCGATCGCCAAAATGATAAACTAGCAATCTTCAAAATCAACCCCAACCCCACCACTCCCGGTCAATACCTGGAAAATATCACCGATAGCAATATTGGTACAATCTTCCAAGGATCGCCTTTTGAACCTCCTTATTCTGCATCAACTCGCAGTTCTTACGGACTTACCTTATACCGTAGCCCCATAACGAATGATTACTATGTCTTTACCAGTCGCCGCCAAACTGGAGACATCGCTCAATTCAAATTGATTGACAAAGGTAATGGTCAAATTGGGGCGGAACTGGTGCGCGAGTTCACCATCCCCTCACCCACCGCAGCAGGGCGTTCTCCCCAAACAGAAGGTATGGTGGTTGACCAAGAAACCGGCTTTCTTTACATCGCCCAAGAAGATGTGGGCATCTGGAAATTCCAGGCAGAACCGGACGGTGGCACAACAGGCAAGCTAATCGATCGCGTTCGTTTTGAGGGTGGTTCTCACCTCACCGATGATGCCGAAGGGTTGACTATCTACTACGGCAAAAACGGCACAGGCTACTTATTAGCATCCAGTCAAGGCGATAGCACCTTTGTTGCCTACACACGTGAAGGTAATAACGAATACGTGGGTAACTTTGCCATTGGTAACAATGGGTCAATTGACAGCGTGCAAGAGTCAGATGGCGCTGATGTCATTAACGTGCCACTGGGGACTAACTTCCCATTTGGTTTATTTGTCACTCAAGATGGCTCAAATGAACCAGCCGAAACCATCGATGGCGAAAATGTCAACTCTAACTTCAAGCTGGTACCTTGGGAAAATATAGCCAATGCTTTGCCCAATTCTCTAAATATCGACACCACTAGTTACGATCCTCGCAATCCTGCTAACCTGACAACCTTCTCCGGCAATTTTGGTTCTAGCAACAGCGATAATGTGACAGTTCAACCAGGAAAAACACTCTTAGCAGGTGACGGCGCCGATTTTGTCGAGGGTACTGAAAGCAACACAATCCAGGCTGGAAGCGGTGATGATACTGTACTCGTAGGTAGCAACTCTTCAGTATTCGGCGGAGACGGTGACGATCAAATTGTAATTGGTCAAAATGGCCCGGCTAAAAATACCAATGCTGATGGTGGCAATGGTAATGATGTTATTACCGTGGTGGAAGCCAGTGGTAGTAATAATTTGTTTGGGGGGGAAGGTAATGATACTCTTACAGTAATTGAAGGTTCTCATCAATCATTATTCGGTGGTTCAGGTAACGACACCCTCACTAGTAACGGCAACAATAATCGTTTGTCTGGTGGTTCGGGTGATGACAAACTCTTCTCCAATGCCAATGACTCCCTGTTTGGTGGCGATGGTGATGATGTGCTATTTGCCGGTCAACAGGGTGGTAATAGCCTAGCTGGAGGTACTGGTGCTGACCAATTCTGGATTGCTAACGCCAGTCTGCCAACTAGCAAGAATATCGTCACTGACTTTGCGATCGGCATTGATAAAATCGGGCTGGGCGGTATTGGTGTTAGTCAATTTAGTGGTTTAACACTATTGCAACAGAGTAATGACACTTTAGTGAAGATAGGAAATACTGATTTGGTTTTATTAGTTGGAATTACATCAACTAATCTTACAGCCAATGATTTTGTTTTCTCTGCTAGTGTAGGAGCTTAATTTTTTGCCTAGCTTCTGATAGAAAAGCCTTTCGTAGGGACGTATAGCTGTACGTCCCTAAATTTTAATCCCACATTCCGCAGATATTAAAGCGGATTTCATAATTATAAAACAGGAGTCAGAATTCAGAATTCAGAATTGGTGAATACTCTACCCATAAAGGGATAGAGTTTTAAGGCGAGAATATTTTAATTTTTTTCGCCCACCATTCCACTCGCTTTTAACCAATATTCATTACCCATTAATCAAAAGGCTTGGATATGGCTTTCGTAACTTTAGCAATTTTAGATTACGCAGTTTATTAAACTGGCATCTTACTATTAATACTCCATAAAATAGCCGAAGAGCCATATTTATTTAGTCAGTTGTTTGATGATAAAGTAATCAAAATATTATTGGGAGAAAATGTAGAAAGTGATTATCTTAATGATGATAAACATCCTTTAAAAGCAAAGGATATTTTATGATTCCCCGTGTTAGAGCGCCAGAATTACCACAAAATTACTCTTGGCTCAATACTGATAAACCCTTGTCTCTTAAAGAACTAAAGGGTAGAGTCGTAATTTTAGATTTTTGGACATACTGTTGCATCAATTGTCTGCATATTTTGCCAAACCTAAAATATTTAGAACAAAAATATAAAGATAGTCTTACCATTATTGGCGTTCATTCTGCGAAATTTGAAAATGAAAAAGAAACAGAAAATATCCGCCAAGCTATTCTCCGTTACGACATTGAACATTCAGTTGTCGTTGACAGAGGTTTTCGGATTTGGGAAGAGTATGCTGTGCGTGCTTGGCCAACATTAATAATTATTGATCCAGAAGGTTACGTGATTGGCCAGATTTCTGGTGAAGGAAACCGTGACACTTTAGACGAGTTGATTCAAAAATTAATTCAACAACACCAAAACAAAGGTACAATTAATTTCCAAGAAATCAGCTTGACTTTAGAAAAACAGCGCCAACCATTAATCACACCCCTAGCTTTTCCTGGGAAAGTTCTAGCTACTCCAATGGGTTTATTCATTGCTGATTCTGGACATCACCGCCTAGTTATGAGTAGCTTCTACGGAGAAATTCTATATTTAATTGGTACTGGAAAATCCGGCTTAACCGATGGTGCTTTTAACGAAGCGCAATTTTTTGCACCCCAGGGAATGGCTTATGATGCAGAAAATCAGATTCTTTACGTTGCTGATACAGAAAATCATACCCTGCGGCGAGTTGATTTAAAGCGCCAAGTTGTGGAAGCGATCGCGGGAACTGGTGAACAAAGCCGCAATATCTATCCTCATAGCGGTGCTGGTTTAGAAACCGCGCTGAATTCCCCTTGGGATTTAGTGAAAGTGGGAAATATTCTGTTTATTGCAATGGCTGGGCCACATCAAATTTGGCAAATGGATTTGGAAACCGGCATCATCAAAACTTATGCTGGTACTGGTGCAGAAGCGTGTATTGATGGTTCACTTACTGAATCTGCCTTTGCTCAACCTAGCGGTATTACTAATAATGGGCAAGAATTATATATTGCTGACAGTGAAGTTAGTTCAATTCGCGGTGTGGGAATTGTAGAACCTTACCAAGTGCGAACTGTTTGCGGTAGTGGGGGTTTATTTGGTTTCGGCGATGTAGATGGACAAGGTGAAGATGTCCGTTTACAACACTGTTTAGGAGTGGAATACGCTGATAATTTTCTGTGGGTGGCGGATACCTATAATCATAAAATTAAATTAGTTAGTCTCAGCACAGGGAATTGTCAAACAGTTTTGGGAGACGGTTCTGCTGGTTTACAAAATGGTCAAGGTAAGAGTAGCCGATTTTTTGAACCTTCGGGATTGAGTGTTATGGATTCACATTTATATATTGCTGATACCAATAATCACGCCATCCGCCGCGTAGATTTGAATACCTTTGAGGTGAAAACGCTAGAGTTTCTTGGGTTATGTGCGCCGGATGTTTGTATTCCGCCAAATTTATAGAATGATAACCTCATGCAAAAGTGCTAAGTTTTTCTTTGAACCTTTGCATGAGATTTTAAAGAGAATAAATTAAATAGTGCTACTGGAAGTTAAATTTTTAAAGGAATAGATTTAAAATCTTTATCCTTAATTAGAAATTTATCTACCTTGATACCTTTAGGAGTGTCAAATAGTAAATCTACAGAATGAGCTTCACCTGGAGAGAAGGGTTTACTTAACAAATCAGCATCATATTTTATATCCCTGTCTTTATAATCGTATTTGTTGCCTTTGGAGTCAACTAATTCTGAGAATAGAAGAGTGAACCATGCATCATCCTCTCGTTGTCTTTTGCTACTTGTATTTTTAACAGTTACAGAAACCACTGTCCAAACTTCAGCCGCTTCGTATGTTTTGTACTCTCCTTTAATTTTCTGTCCTGCATATTTAACACCTGTTGCGCTAACTTCCCAACCTTTTTGATTAACTTTACCGCTAACTACTTTTGAAACTGGTTCAATGTTAGTATTTATCGACAGCATTTGCTTGAGATGACGAAGGCTCTAACTTGGCTTGTTGCGAAGGTGTACAGGCAGAAATGATAAGTAACAATGCTGCAATAGATAAGTATTTAAATTTATTCATGGTTGCACTCTGGTTGTATATCCAAACCTCTTTAAGCTTTTTAAGAGGTTCGTTATTATAATTCCCAAAAATTGACTAATGTTAACATCTGATAAAAATTCATAAGCTGAACTGCCTCTAATTTTTGAGAAGAAGCCAAGCCAGTTAAAGGTTATAGCTGAACTATAGCCATCCTATTTGATTTGCTCTCCACCCAGAGGCTCAGATCCCCGACTTCTTCAGAAGTCGGGGATCTTTTTGTTCGTAACTTATTTAGGAATGTTGTTGAGCGATCGCTTGATAAATGCTCAGATTATTCAATTGCCAAGTTATTTGAGTATTTTCACTAACTTGATATAAACAAAATTGCAGAATAAGCTAGAAGTAAGCTTAAATTATCAAGCCATTATTATCCATTCTAAATTGACTACACTGGTATGAAGAATAAATTCATTACTCTAGACTGTGATGATGTTGTACTTTTGGAGAAAGACACTTTTAAAGTCAGCAGATTAAAGGAATTAGTTCAGGAACAGATTTACAGCAAGTGGGAACGTCATAGTGCTTCTTATTTATACTCAGTTCAAAATGCTAACACTCAAATTTCTGAGTTTTTCAAGCAACTATCTGTTAGTCAAGAGACTATCAAAATAGATGAAGTTAAATTAAATTTGGTTATAGATTGCCAGATACTTAAAATTAGCGATAAAGGCTGGCAAAAAGGCAAATTAAAAATTAAAATATACATATCAAATTTCACTACAGATAAATATAGATTATATCTTGAATTTTATCCTGATGAACCTGCTAAATCTGAATCATCTTTAGATGATATTCGTAAAATGATAGAAGCAACATGAATATTATCCTCGATATCACGAAACGCGAATAATGATAATAAGCAAAAAAATAGGCTACGATCGCACTGATTGATTCGATTCTAAGATACAATTTATAAAGTAAGTTTTAAGTAGGCTGTGTTACAGCTTTAGCCTCTGGACATGAAATTTTTAAGAATAATACAGCGCTTACCGCTATTAAGCAATACAGTTTTTCTCCTTGTCCCTCTCCTAGCATAGCTTTCAGCTTTGAAAATGTACCTCATAGCTGCCGTAAGTGCTGTATTGTAGAGCGATCGCTTGTATGCAGTTAAACCTCGTCCATGTTGAAACCTGGAGTTTTGAATTATTTTGTTGTGTCATTGCAACGTAGGAAGCAATCGCAAAATTTTGGTAAAAAACTACAGTTCTCAAGTTAGACGAGGTTTAGATGGGATATCTGGGATTTCTACTTCTTCGAGAACGATATGTGCATTAGTGCCGCCAATGCCAAAAGAACTGACTCCAGCTCGACGAGGACTGCCATTTGTTTTCCATTCAGCAAGGGAAATATTGACATAAACGTCGCGTCAAATAGTTCTACACCTTCTAAAATAGCACCAGCTTTTACATAGTTTGGGTTATTGAACATGGCAGGGTCAACACCTAAAGACTCCAGTTCTTGGTCGTCAAAAAATGAAATGGACTTATAAGTTATAACCCTTGGTCTTAAGTGTATTGTTATTTTCGTTTTCAACTTTCCATCTGGTGCGACCAGCCGATACAATTGCCTCAACGTTAATATCAGTAATTTGATGATTTGTGGCAAAGCTGGCAATAAAGATCATCGCCTAAGATGGTAATACCAAGAGATGCATACTGTAAGCCATATTTCTCAATCCAACGCTTTGCCGCCGCATTTTCACAAGGAAAGCTTTTGGTGTCCATCTTGAGGCACAACAAATTCTGGTATCAAGGGGATTACTTTGGAATTACCAGGACTAACAATTACTGGCGTTACCACTGTATGAAAATACTGAGTTGTTCCGTTTCTAAAAGTCCTGCTTGAACAATGTTGGCAATGAATTTGGTTGGAGCAGAAATATTCTGTCCCATCCAGCGCTATCAATAATTTATTTTTCAAAGAGCGAAATACTTCCAGGTGTTTACCTTGCTCCAATGCTCTAAAAATCTCATAAAACACTGGAAATACCACACATGGTTCCACATTATCCAGCAAGTTTCTGATATGGTTATCTGTGGGAATCTGATGTATTCCAAATAAGCTTTGAGCATTGTTATCCCCTTTTTTCTGTGCCATTGATTTTTGATGAGCCAAAAATGAGGGGCTTTGAGTAAAAAATACTGAAAATGCGCTTAACGCTGCATCGCTCATCTGATAGTACTTGTTTTTACCTGTTCGTTTATCAGGTAAATCTTTCAGGATTGAGTGAAAGTATTGCACTATTTCATCAAAAATTCCTGGCTGATTCAAAAAAGCCCCTGCACTTACGAGTTAAAGGTTTTTTTCATAATCAAGTCCTTTGATACCAGTAGTAAAACCTTGATTCATATACAAGATTTTTTCGTGAGTAACAGGGTGCGTAATCACAGCAGGATGTTTAACAGGTGGAAATTTATTTTCAAAATCATCCAAAATATCTATAATCGCCTTATCGATATCCGACTCTTGCACTTTATAACGCCATTTTGCCTCATGGATCAGATATTCTCCATCGATATAGCTTCTTAAGTTTGGAGGCAACTTTTTATAAACTTGCTGCATATCGATATAATAGGTTTCTCTAATAGAATTTGGCAGCAATTGTGGGTATAACATTGTAAATGGCAAGGGTTCATCAAGAAATGCACAATCAGTATGCCAATATCTACCAGTTCCGGCGACACCAAACTTTATCCCATCTTTGGGAACATTAGAAGATACAAATATTTCGGGATAATCTGGGTGATGATAGTTGTCTTGAGGATAAATTTGTGGTGTCCCAATTTTTCGAGCCAATTCTAAATATTGGTCATCGGTAATATTTTGCCCTCTGAAGACTACTAATTTATGCTCGTATACAAGTTGTTTAATTATATTGACTTCTGCTGCATTAACCAAAGCAACATTTATATCTGAAATTTCGGCTCCAATACGTTCTGAAGATGGTCTATCAATTTTCATTATTTTCTTCCTTTGTTATCATTATTTTTGGAAGACAGGTCATTCATTACTATGACTTAATACGGTTCATTTAATAAAAATTGTAGGTTGGGTTAACCGGAGCGCAACCCAACATTACGAGACGCTACGCAAACACTACGAACTCCACAAAGTTTGTTTGGCGAACTACTGCACTAACGAGTTAGCGATCGCCAGCAACCTCAGATTAAGAATGAGAAAAGAGTAATTCAATGTTGCCGTTGTAGTTAACAATATTCTTGATTCATGATTCAGAATATCTATCTTTTGGGATAAAAATTCTCCTAAACAGTTTGGATAATTCTTTTTAGCAACTCTAATTTGCAACGATACTACAAACCCCGCATTATTAGCAACTAAATATAAATATTTTTACAAAAAAGCCTTAATTTAAGCATTACTGAGGCTTATTTAAACATCAAGCTAAGTTTGACAGATTGTCATTTGACTTATGAGAGATGGTGTCCTCATAATGTTTGAAGCTTTTGTGCAATTTTCAAGACTTTTGAAATATTTTATGACGTGACTTTAGTCGCGCCTCTGAAAACCTGTTCGCAGCTTTTTAGAAGCTTGTTGTGGGTGCAATTTGCCGTTGAGGGTGTTAAGGAAATAGGGTGGAACAACAGAAATTATCTATTTGGATATGATTAACAGCAGTTGTATCAGTTTTTGTGACTTTTCCTGCTTATGGTGATGTAGAGAAAGTCAACACTGTGCAATGGAAAAAAGAGGTAATAAATTCAGAAGTACCGATCACAAATATTCCCCAACTGAGTGACATTCCCCGCCCCCCAACCAGCGTCAAAGACTGGCTGGCGCAAGAGGTTCCACAAAATCAAGTTATACAAGTAACAGGTGTGCGCCTGAACTCAACTGCTAGTGGTCTGGAAGTCATCTTAGAAACTCCGACAAATCAGCTGCAAAGCACAATCAAAAGCGAGGGAAACACATTCAGTGCTGTTATCCCTAATGCTCAACTTAATCTACCATCAGGCAATTCCTTCCGGGCTGAAAATCCCCGTGATGGCATCACAGAAGTAGTATTAGTCAATCAGGATGCTAATAGCATTTTAGTGACAGTGAAGGGTACTACAAGTGTGCCGAAAGTCGAGCTATTGGGGAGCAACCAAGGTTTAATTTCTCCCCTAGTCTCAAATACGTCATCTTCACAACAACAAACACCAAATCAAGGTCAAAAACCCATTGAACTGCTGGTGACAGGTGAGCCATATAGTTACAAAGTACCAACCGCTAGCACAGGAACTAAGTTCTCGGTACCACTGCGGGATATTCCGCTATCAGTGCAGGTGATTCCCTCCCAGGTAATCGAAGATCGGCAGATTGTCCGTCAAGACGATATCACTGATAATGTGAGCGGAGTCCAAAAAGTTATAGGTTATGGAACTGCATCAGCCTATACAATTCGAGGTTTTGCTGATTTTGGCTATTTCCGGAATGGATTTCGCGGTCCGGTAGGTCTGACTCCTGGTGATACCGCCAATATCGAGTCCATCGAGGTGTTAAAGGGGCCAGCCGCAGTACTTTATGGCAGTGGTTATACGCCAGGAGGGTTACTGAATGTATTGACAAAAAAACCCCTGGATACACCTTTATATAATACTAGCTTCATTGTCGGTAGTTATGATTATTACCGTTCATCCTTGGATTTTACAGGGCCACTCACCACAAATAACGCGCTTCTCTATCGGCTGAATGCTTCCTATGAAAATGCAGGTAGCTATCGAGATTTTATTAATAATCAGAACCTTTTATTAGCACCTGCTTTAACCTGGCAAATTGACAAAAAGACTACTCTTTCTACCCAAATTGAATATCAAAAATCTGATTTTGTTTTTGATAGTGGACTCCCCCTTGTACCACAATCATTACAAATTCCCATCAGCAGGTCTCTGGCAGAGCCGGGTGCAAATACTAGCTACCTAGATTCAACTTCGATTACTTATACCTTGGAACGGAAGTTTAGTGACAATTGGAGCTTTAAGCAAGGATTTAACGCACTCCTAGCTAACCTGGATTTAGGCTCTTACACATATTACTACTCACCAAACTTAAATGCCAATGGCACGGTCAATCGGCTAATATTAAAAGGGCCTGAACAAAGTGCAAACTATACGTTGACAAATGAATTATTTGGTAAGTTTAGCACTGGCTCAATCAATCACAATGTTTTAATTGGAGTAGAACTATATCGAAGACAATTAAGCACTAATTTTACCGGTGCATTCATCGCGCCGATTAATATTTTTAATCCAGTGTATGGAGCGCAACCAGGTTCCTTCAGTTCTCAACTTGGACTTGCTAGCCAATATGGTGCAGACGACCTGGGAATTTATGTACAGGATTTGGTCGAGATTCTGCCTAACCTCAAACTTTTGGCAGGTGTGCGCTTTGATTCAAGTAACTCATTCGCCAAAGATAGTCCTGGAGGCAATTTACTTAACGAGCAAGTAGATAATAAATTTTCGCCGCGAGCGGGGATTGTCTATCAGCCGAGTAAGACCACTTCCCTTTATTTTAATTGGTCTGACTATTTTAATCCTGTGTACTCCAGTAGGAGCAAGACAGGAGAATTATTTAAACCGCAAACTTCCGAACAATTTGAGGTAGGAATTAAACAGGAATTTCTGGAAAATCGTCTTTCAGCTACATTAGCATTCTACGAAATTACTCGGCAAAATCTACTCACAGCAGACCCAACTAATCCACTTTATAGCATTCAAACGGGAGAACAAAAAAGCCGGGGGATTGAACTAGATGTCACCGGACAAATATTGCCAGGATGGAAGGTCATAGGTACTTACACTTACACAGATGCCTTTGTCAGCCAAGACAATACTATTCCTGTAGGTAATCGATTAATTGGTGTGCCGTATAACAGCGCTAGTTTGTGGACAACTTATGAGTTGCAAAGTAGCAATTTGAAGGGGTTGGGGTTTGGTTTGGGACTGGTGTATTCAGGAGACTATGAAGTAGCATTGCCGAATACTTTCACCGTGCCTTCATACCTCAGAGCGGATGCTGCTTTGTTTTATCGCCGCAATAAATTACGCATTGGTCTGAACTTTAATAATGTATTTAATACTCAGTATTATTATACCCAGATTGGTGCCTTGTCTCCAGCATCACCTTTTAATGTTCGGGGTTCAGTGTCTTTTGAGTTCTGATTAACGTAGGAAACATGATTAGTACCAAAAGTTTGCAGAAACTAGGGTTATTGGGCAGCTTGTATATGTCACAGTTCATCCCCACGATGTTTCTGTTTCAAGCCCTACCCGTATTCATGCGTCAGCAGGGAGTTTCTCGACAAGCGATTGGTTTACTGTCATTATTGCTCCTACCTTCGATGCTCAATTTTCTCTGGGCCCCTTTACTAGATCGTTATAGCTTTACCACTGTTGGACATTATCGATTCTGGATTATCTGCTTTCAACTGCTCATTGCCTGCACTACTTTTGCTGGTGGTTTACTTGACATTCAACACAATTTTACTGCCCTCGTGATTTGTTTGTTTGTCATGTGTTTCTTCTGTTGTCTGCAAAACATTGCTACCGATGCTTTGGCTGTGGGGTTGCTAGATGTGAATGAGCGAGGTTTCGGTAATGGGGTGCAAATAGGAGGTAGTTATTTAGGGGCGGTGATTGGCGGTGGTTTGATGTTGAGCTTGCTCAATTACTGGGGATGGAAAGCCACCATGTTCACCTTGGCGCTGCTAGTGGTAATGGCACTGCTGCCAATTTTATGGCACAAAGAACCCAAGAGAAATCATCAATCAGGGGCTGAGTCTCAACGCTTGACTCTGGCTTGGAAAAATTTAGTCCAATTTTTCCGTCGTCCTGGAATATGGCGTTGGTTGCTGATTTTAGTGCTTTATCTGAAAGGTAGCGCGATCGCCGGTACCATGTATCGTCCTTTTTTGGTGGATATTGGGCTGTCTTTAGGAGAAATTGGTTTTTTACTAGGAGTAGTCAGTTATAGTACTGGTGTATTTGCGGCGCTGACTGCGGGTTTGCTAATTAATCCCTTGGGGCGAAAGCGATCGCTGATTCTATTTGGTTTGCTGCAAGCTGTAGCGATCGCCATTTACCTGCTACCGGCATTTGGTGTGAAAAGTTTACCCGTACTCTATTTAGCTGCGATCGCTGTACAGTTCTCTACCAGCATGGCAAGTACAACTATATCAACTATTATGATGGACAAAAGCGAACTAGCGACAGCCGGCACAGATTACTCCATTCAAGGTTCTGTTGCTTCCTTTAGCGGTATTGCGGCGGCGGCGATCAGTGGTGTAATTGCTGAAGCCTTGGGCTATCGGGGAGTGTTTGCTATTAGTGTGGCGATCGCTGTGCTTGGTGTCGCAATTATTGCCATAGCCTTTAATGACACCAGAAGCACTCAGGACTCAGCCCTTACCACTCAGTAAGCATCCAGCCGCACGGTTGTCAATTAACCCTTATGGGAAAACTAAAAGTTGATGGTACACAACAGCTACCTCTTTGGCAGCCCCTCTTAGTACGAGACTTCCTCCTTCTGTATATTGGTGAAAGCGTTTCACTCCTGGGTGATCAATTTTACTTAGTGGCATTGCCTTGGTTGACTATCCAGTTGACTCACTCTCCTGTCAGCTTGGGTGCAGTACTGATGGCAGCAGCGGTTCCTCGTGCTGTTTTTCTGCTCATTGGTGGTGTAGTTAGCGATCGCCTACCCCCCCGGTTAATCATGCTTGTTGCCAATGCCTTGCGTGCGGTGCTGACGGCATTACTGACGGCGCTGGTTATGTTCCAGGCGACGCAACTATGGCATCTTTACCTATTTGCCATCAGCTTTGGAGTCGTAGATAGCTTTTTCATCCCCGCCGCTAAGTCGATTATACCCAGTCTTGTAACAAAGGAATTGTTAGCAGCAAGTAACGCTTTGAGTATGGGAACTACCCAACTCCTAGTACTGATTGGGCCTGCTTTCGGCGGTTTACTAATTGCGACAACCGGTATTCAGACAGCATTTGCCATAGATACCGCCAGTTTTCTAGTCACAACGTTAACACTTCTGCTGATGAAAGGCAGACATCAACCAAGTGCTGCTTTTGACTCATCTATGAAAAAGCCCACGTTAAAGAGCAAGATTTTTAGTTTAATTGCTGGTATTCGTGAGGGATTAAACTATGTGTGGCATAATCCACCGCTCAGAGTGGTTTTGCTAGTAATAACGATATTAAACTTAATTTTCGTCGGCCCATTACAAGTTGGCATCGTATCACTGGCTCAAAGTCGCTTTCCTGGTGGTGTCATCGCTTTAGGCATAATGAATTCGGCTTTGGGTGGTGGTGGATTGTTAGGGACACTAATGCCTGGATTCCTTCGCCGTCTTCCACGGCTTGGAGTTCTGATGCTGAGTCTTGCTAGTATCCAAGGTTTTAGTATGTTCCTACTTGGGTACATATCAAATCTAGTCTGGGCTGGCGTGACAATCGCTATACTGGGGTGTTGTAGCGGCTTTTTTACTGTTGTAGGAATTACCTGGATTCAAAAGCAAACTTCACCTGAAATGTTAGGGAGAGTTATGAGCTTGGGAATGCTTTCTTCCTTTGGGGTTGCTCCTTTTTCCTACGCTTTAGCTGGCACCTTAGCCGCTTTAAATATCACAATTCTTTTTAGTGTTGCAGGTAGCATCATGCTAATGATGAGTGTCTTGTTAATGGCAAATGCATCTGTACGCACGATTGATTAACACTGATAACTTTCTTAACCGAACCGTATTGGCTCCACTGGGCTATATTGCCGTCGAATCAGGCTGGATTGTGCGTTGTGTTGGGCGGCAACCTTGGGTGCTTTATGAGTATTGAGTGCTGAGTGATGAGTATGGTAAATCAATAGGTAATTGTATGGAGAATCTAGAACACTTTTTAGCGCAGGTTTGGTTTGTCATTTTGGCTCTGTTTTTGTTTCTCTACGTCATGTTAGACGGGTTTGATCTAGGCGTAGGCATCCTATCGTTAACCAGTTCCAATGACGACCGACGCGACATCTTAATGACGAGTTTGGGTAATATTTGGGATGCCAATGAAACCTGGTTGGTGTTGATGGGGGGTGCGTTGTTTGGGGCATTTCCTCTCGCTTATGGCACCATTTTGAATGCGCTCTACATTCCCATTTTTGGGATGATCTTCGGCTTGATTTTTCGGGCTGTGGCCTTTGAATTTCGAGAGCATTCTACAAACAAAGTATTTTGGAATGTGGCATTTGGAATCGGTAGTTTCATGGCGGCGCTGTTTCAAGGGTTTGCCTTGGGCAGCATTTTAGAAGGCATTACAGTTGATGAATCGGGTCACTTTATCGGCAGTATGTGGGATTGGCTCGATTGGCGATCGCTCCTAGTTGCCTTGACATTAATCCAGGGTTATGTATTGATTGGCTCCACCTATCTCATCTTGAAAACTGAGGGAGAACTGCAAACATCCCATTACCGCACAGCAAAACTCGCTGCTTGGACAACACTTTTAGGTGCAATTTTAATTACCATCGCCACCCCTGTTGTGTATGAAAATGCCAGAGCAAAGTTATTTCACCAGCCAGAAGTGTATCTATTTTCAATCATTCCCGTGCTAGGTGTGCTGCTGATTGGGTTATTGATTCAAAGCCTGAACCGCAAAGCAGAAACTACTCCCCTAGTTTGGACAGTACTACTTTTCCTACTTACCTTTGTGGGCTTAGGATTAGTTGTTTTTCCCTATATTATTCCCCCAGGTATTACTATTTATCAGGCAGCCGCAGCACCTAGCGCGTTAGTGTTCATGATTATCTTCATTGGATTTCTGATTCCCATTATGTTGTTCTACAACGTCTACAATTACATTGTGTTTCGAGGGAAAGTGGCAGGCACAAATTATGGAGAATAAGTTACACAATTTTGGATTTTGGATTTTGGATTTTGGATTTTAGATTTTAGATTGATTCTAGGGAAATATTGCTAACTCAGTTTCCGGGTCGAAAAAGTGAATTTTCTCTGGAGTTAGCGATAACCAAAGTTGCTCACCAGGTTGGACAAATCGATCTGGTGGGATTCGCACTTGCAGGTAATTGGCTGTAGTAGCAGGTTGAGATCCTGGTTCGGCAATCTTAACAGCAAGAAAGGAATCGTTGCCGAGATTTTCTACCAAATCTACTTGTACAGGTAAATTTTTAGTAGCAGGCATACTCAAGTTCAAATGTTCTGGGCGAATGCCTAAAATTAGAGTTTTGCCATCATATTTTTGTAGGGCTTTTCCCCAAACTTCTGGTAGGGTGAAACGCAACTGGGAATGAGTAATCAATAGAGGGGCATGAAATTCTACAGGAATAAAATTCATCGGTGGTGAACCAATGAATTCTGCTACAAAAAGGTTGGCAGGACGGTTGTAAAGTTCTAAGGGAGAAGCGACTTGCTGAATTTTACCCTCAGACATAATTGCAATGCGATCGCCCATTGTCATCGCTTCGGTTTGGTCATGGGTAACGTAAATCGTCGTTGTCCCCAGTTGGCGCTGCAATTTGACAATTTGGGCGCGGGTTTCCGCCCGCAGTTTCGCATCTAAGTTAGAAAGCGGCTCATCCATTAAAAATACTTGGGGATCACGGGCGATCGCTCTTCCCAATGCAACCCGTTGTCTTTGTCCCCCAGATAGCTGTTTGGGTAAGCGATTCAGCAATGTTTCGATTTGCAACAGTTGAGCAACACTACGCACCTGTACATCCACCGCCCGTTCTTTGTCAGAAATGTAGCGCAATCCTTTAGGTAACTTTTTGGTCGCCCCCACAAAAAGATTTTCCGCCCAGGTGGGGAGTGGAGAATGCTGATTTTCCCTATTCCCTATTCCCCATTCCCTATTCCCTAATTCCCTGCGGCGTAACCCAAAGGCGATGTTATCATACACCGTCATGTGAGGATAGAGGGCGTAATTTTGAAACACCATTGCGATGTCGCGTTCTTTGGGTGGTAGGTCATTGATCAAGCGATCGCCTACCCAAATATTACCGCCAGTCATCACCTCTAAGCCGGCGATTAACCGCAGCAAAGTGCTTTTACCACAACCAGAAGGGCCTACCAGCACCATAAATTCGCCATCTGCGATCGTCAGGTTAATCCGCCGCAAGACGTTGACACTTCCTGCACGATCTTGCGCTGCATCAACTTTATCCCCAGGTGTGAGGGGAGATTGGGTTTGTGAGGTAACACTTTCCCCTTTACGTGAGGAAAAACTTTTATAAACGTTTTCTAAAATAACTTGGGACACAACTAATTTGGGGATTGGGCATGGGGCATTGGACAAATGACTAATGACCAATGACAAATGACAGTTTAGCGCCAATCATAATACACGTTTAGGGTAAATACGAAAAGTTAAAAAAATAGCTTGCACCATCAAAAGCAAATTATCCCGATTCTCTCCTCAAATCGTACCTTTGTACCACCTGCATTTTTGCGCTTACCCATCTTGCGCGACCTTCCCGCCAGGTTTATCGCCTTGGGTGTTTTTCCGGTTCACGTCAAGACTTAATTTTTGCCAATAATTTTTTCTATTTCTGAAATGGGTGGTACAATTATACTACTCATGCAGAATTGAATGCTCAATTTAGTCAAGCGAGGGTGGCGAACAGTATACTCAATGCTGTTCAAAGCGATCGCTTGGCTTTTATGCTAGAAATGACTAAAAACTCAGGCATTATTAAAAAATGCAAACAATTAAACCTATCTAGATATTAATTGGCACTACATAGAAAAACCCCCTCTTTTTGAATCAGCACTTTTTGTAGTCAGGAGTAATTTTAATGAACAGTTGCGTTTTAATGGCGGAAATTATTAACGAGCCGCAACTCCGCTATACAGCAGATAATCTGGGAGTCACGGAAATGCTCGTGCAGTTTCCCAATTCCCAGAAACCAGAAGATCCGCCAGCCACGCTGAAAGTTGTCGGCTGGGGGAATTTAGCGACAGAAATTCAGCAAAACTACCACCAAGGCGATCGCGTCATCTTGGTAGGACGTTTAACAATGAATACTGTTGAGCGTCAAGAAGGTTTTAAAGAAAAACGCGCTGAATTGACGGTGCAGCAAATTCAATCTGTTGGAGGTAGTTTTGATACCGATCCATTACCCTCAGCAACCGTAACTCCATCATTCACTGAAACTGCTCCACGACAAACGCCTTCAGCATCTCGTCCTCCACAGAAAGAGGTTCCCAGTTACGAGTCAGCAGCACGTCCAGCACCTACCCCAGCGCCAAGTTACGAACCCGTACCCCAACCCACAAATTATGAGCGAACCACTTATCCAGCAGTGAAAGAGCAAGAACCAGATCCAGATGACATTCCGTTCTAAAGTTGGTAGTTGAGCGTGTATTCAATTTGCTAACTAACATTACATTAGACAATTTCTACAAATAGCCATCCTTGAGGATGTGCTATTTTTTTGTCTGCGTTGATGCAAAACATCTTGTCGTGATACCAATTCACGAAAATCCTGATACATATAGATTTATCGTAGGGGCATGGCAATGCCATGCCCTTACCAGCGTATTTGTATCATTATTATTAAAGTGAAATGGTATGACACATCGCTTAGTTTAGCTATCGAGCAGTTAGGGATAGAGAATTTTAATTTCTAAATCCCAGGCTTCAGCCTTTATTTTACAATTTAATAAACTTCATCATGGCTACCAATATCAATCAATAAAATAACCATTTCTAACAACTTCTCATCTTCAGAGAAAATAAAGATAATTCTACAATCATAAGCAACAGAACAAGACCACAAACCCGCTAAATTTCCTGTTAACTTATGAGATTTCAAAGACGGTGTAAATGGATCATCTGACTTTTCACGGGAAGTCCTCAAGCTCCCAAAAAGCGTGGCTTTTTCCACAGGCTAATTCTCAATAGATTTAAGTTAATGAAAATAGGTAACGGAGAAATCAGGGCTTGGGAAACCATCAAAATGACCTTTTCCACATACCGTGAAAAGTCAGAATGGATCATCTGCCAAAAGCCTTAATACATTAACAATTTGATTCTTTAATTGCGGGTTTTTCTTTGTAATCTTTTTAAAAGAGCGCTTAAATCCACTACTCCAGACAACTTCCATCATCATCTCCGAGTAAATCAACGATCAAATCATCAACGCTTCCTCTCTTTGCTGTCCCATCCTTAAAAGCCTGCATTACTTCCTGAGCATTAGCCAAAATTTCAACCCGCCGATTCTCAATTCGTTGCTGGCGAAGAAACTCAAATAAATACTCTCGATCTTCTGTGGGCAAACTTTCAATAGAATTAATAATTTCTTGTAAAGTCATCATAGAACCTCCTAATCAAGTAAATCCTACCTTTACTAACTCTATTTTAATCTCTATTTCCATTAGTCAAATCAGCAGGACTATCCCCTGATATGGACGTACCTTGGTCAAAACCTGTAAGGGTCAGCGATCCTTTTGAAGGGGGATTTCTTGCAGTCTTTGACCGCAATTATTTAGGTGGCTATTTATACAATCAGGGGTCAAAGCAAATTATTAGCTTGTGGACTCATAAAGATGTGCGAGTGCTTGTTACAGTCAATTCTGGACTAGCAGGATCTTTCGACAACATCGGTTTTCAGCATAACGGACATTTCGACTTTCACAGGCATTTTTACAGTGCCAGACTAACCTATCCCCGCCCTGACTATCTTCAACTTCTAACAACAAAGAAAGTTGCCAAACTCTTACTCAAAGTAGGAGAACAGGTTTATCAATTAGAAGGAACAAACAACACATTTGCAATTAATGATAAGTTAGCTGTGGCATTGAAAAATGCTCCATATAAGAATTTAAATATACGACTAATGTTAGAAGGTGGCCAAACAGTTGATAGCGAAATTGGTAAGGAAACAGTGAAAGCTTGGCGAATCATTTACTGAAAAATCACGGTTTTATTGGGGATTTTTTAGATGCATTTGCCCCAAAAAAGCATACCCAAACCTTTATCAAGCTTAGATTTTGAGCGTTTTAGACACTGCACGAATCACAACAGTATGTGAACGGGGTATTTTATCTTAAACCTAAGTGGCATAAACGTTTTGGGCTAATCGTTTAAATCTTTGTGAAAAATCCGGGATTAAGGGTTTGAGCTTTACAAGCGTGCCATTTGGATTTGAGAGTTATCTCTCGGTGACGACCGAGTAAGTTAGCAGATGATGAAAAGGCGATGCCTACGGCGGCAAGCTACGTTAGGTTGGGCTACGCGTGCCCTATCCTTATAATTAGACAAAAATATCTAGTTCTATGCGTTAAATTTAACCTAACGTGTTAGTTTTATGAGGCAGTTATGACAACTTCAAATAGTGAGTTTGAAATCACCAAAACTGAAGAAGAGTGGCGTGCAATTTTAACGCCAGAACAGTATGAAGTAATGCGTCAACATGGAACTGAACGCGCTTGTACTAGCCCACTTGATAAGCAAGATACTGAGGGTACTTATATATGTGCAGCTTGTAGTTCACCACTTTTTACATCTAATACTAAATTTAGCAGTGGTACAGGCTGGCCTAGTTTTTTCGCTCCCATAGAAGGGGCAATTGGTACATCTATAGACAAATCATATAATATGACCAGAACTGAAGTGCATTGTCGTCGCTGCGGTAGTCATCTCGGTCATGTATTTGGCGACGGCCCGGCCCCCACTGGTCAACGTTACTGCATGAATGGGATTGCTCTCAAGTTTATTCCTGAGCCAGACTGACTTTTATAAGTAAAAAGTAAAAAGATAATCCCCATAAATAAATTTAGTTGCTCTCTAAGCAGGGCGATCGCTTACCCCTCGTACTGCCAATACTCATTTGTCATGAAAACCTGATGTTCTCAATCATCTAGCCGCATCAATATTCTGATTAAGTTTTTAATTCTTGACTGTGCAACCACTAGACCCTCTCATCCTTCTATATTAAGGGTTTGCACCTTACAAGTGTGCCATTTTGACTTGACGATTTTCTCTTGGTGATGACTTAGTGAGTCAGCAAATGATGAAAAGGCGATGCCTAATTTGGGCTGCGCTTATGCTAAATCGCATTCCTAAATGTTAAAAATATTGGCAAGGTGCATGATATACTTGCTAGAAATCAGTGGAATTGTCAAAAAATTAATATACCTGACAAAAAACGCCAAACACTGGAAAACCTTGCTTCGCATTTTTTATGGTAAACCATTAACGCTACAAGGCATATTTCGTGGGAGTTTTGACAGCGCAAGAGTGGAATGACACCCTTGAAAAATTGATTATTCCCAAATTTTGAGGTTTGAGAGTATTTATGTCTGATGATATCGATGTTCTTTGGATCAATTCTAGTCACGTATTGCAGCGTTTTGATCGACCATTACTAAGATATATATCGCAGTATGTGAATGTGGCTCAATGGGAATATTGCCACTACAAAGATGAAGGTAGTTCTATAGATGAAGCTGTAGATTTGGTGGATGAATTTTTAGGACAGTATTCTCATCCTATACATTTAGCAGGTCATGGTGCTGGTGGTGTGATCGCCTTGAGTTTTGCTCGTCGCTATCCCCAAAAAGTGCAATCCCTAGTCTTATTGGCTGTAGCTTCTCAACCGGCTAATACTTGGCATGTCAACTATTATCTGCAAAGACAAGTATTTACTATGAGTCGTGAGCAAGTTTTAGCAAGCAGTGTTCGTCATCTGTTTGGTGAGCAACCCCATAATACTACTAAAAAGTTAATGGCTGTGTTATGTAGAGATTTAGAACAATCCCCTCTTTCGCACTCTCTTTTCAAGTTAATGGAGTTACCTAAAGGCGGAGTTTCTATGCCCATGATGATATGTAGTAGCAAGAATGATCCCATTGTTAATTCACCTGCATTAACAGGCTGGTTAAAAGGGTTTAAACCTGAAGATAATCTCTGGGAATGTCCTCAAGGCTATCATTTTTTTCACTACTTTTATCCCCAAAAAGTCTGCGAACAAATGTTGAATTTTTGGCAGCCATATTACCTAAGACCAATTCTGACATCTCCATTAGTTTCCCGGAATTTGGCAAATTAACAAGTATTATTTTGGGGCGTATATATACCCCGATAAATTTGTGATGTAATTATTGGGCATATTTGCATTGGTTTCATTCAGCATATTAGTGTAGAATCTTTTGCTGAAGAAAGCGAATTTTACCCATAGAATTTTTCCGCTACATTTAAACCTCATGTATGCTATATTCTTATGAATAAAAACTCAGATTTTCTTTCGGAAATATGTGATTTTCTTTATCCACGTAGTTCATATTATGGACAATTCAAGACAGAGTATTTGGCATTTAATGCACATCTGCAAGAGTTTTCACAACGGGTAAACTACATATCTAGTCTGCAAACTGCTGGTAAAATTTCTCCAGAAGAAGCTTATAAACAAATTCACCACCAATGGATGCAGTTAAAATCTGCTAAAAAATCACTATTAAATAGCTAGGGTGGGAAGAGTATATACTACCTTGCCCGACGATCGCGATCGCAATCCTCTGGGAAAGTGCTAATGCCTACATTCAAACCAATTATCCAAGAATCAGAAAGCTCTATGGAGAACACAGTCCTTGAAACCCAACATCTGAGCCTCGCTTACGACGGCAAACCCGTCATATTCGGTCTTAACCTGTTGATTCCCACGGGACAAATTACTGCTCTAGTCGGACCCAATGGCTGTGGTAAATCTACTCTCCTGCGGGGTTTGGCTAGATTACTCAAACCCCATATTGGTACTGTATATCTCAATGGCGCTGATATCTTTCGACAGTCAACAACCAAAGTTGCACAGCAACTTGGTATTCTTCCTCAAGGCCCATCTGCACCAGAAGGATTGACTGTGCGAGATTTGGTAGCCCAAGGTCGTTATCCATATCAACATAATTGGTTTCAATCTTGGACGGCTGTTGATGAGCTTCAAGTCCGCAAAGCATTAACAACTACAGACCTTAACGAATTAGCTAATAGAGCCGTAGATACCCTCTCTGGTGGACAGAGGCAACGTGCTTGGATAGCAATGACTTTAGCACAAGATACACAAATTTTATTATTGGATGAGCCGACTACTTTCTTAGATTTAGCGCATCAAGTGGAGGTGCTGGAATTACTGTGGGATTTGAATCAACTAGAGGGACGGACAATTGTCATGGTGTTGCATGACCTGAATCAGGCGTGTCGTTATGCTCATCACTTAGTAGCTTTACGCGATGGCGCTGTTATGGGTTATGGAAATCCAGCAGATGTAATGACAGAAGAAATGGTGCAGGAGGTGTTTGGATTAGCTTGTCGAATTGTACCAGATCCAGTAACGGGTAGACCTTGGTGTGTTCCTTTGGGTCGGGATCATTAAATAATTCGTAATTCGTAATTCGTAATTCGTAATTAAAGACTTTTTCTGACATCGAACTCAAGTGAGTATGAGCGAGTTTTCTATTTAAATTAATATGAAAAAGCTGATTTTAGTTGATACTCAAGCGAACTCTTCATCTTCAAGTAGTACCCAGTTGCCCGATGTACACAGTCTGCGTGCCGGCTTCCTTCATCATGCCGATCGCCTCCCGCACCATGCGGCTTTAACCCTCGGAAAACGTATTTATACTTATGCTGAGGTCGCTGATACGGCTCGTCGCTGGGCCGCGTGCCTCGTCGCCGTCGCCGAGGGTCGCCCTCACCGCGTCGGCATCTTTGCCTACCGCAGTGAAACCTCATATCTGGGAGTTCTAGCCAGTCTGTTTGCAGGTGCGGCCTTTGTCCCATTGAACCCCAAGTTTCCTCTAGAGCGCACACGCGCTATGATCGAGCAGGCTGACCTGGATGCTCTGTTTGTTGACAACGAGTCGTTGCCGCATCTCCCTGAGTTACTGCGGGGATTGCCGCACCAGCCTGCGATCCTGCTGCCAGCGACAAATGGACAGGAAGTGCGAAGTACGCTACATGGACTGGTGTTTGATCGCCAGGATCTCGCAAAAACTTCGCCTTTATCGACCCTGCCAGCGATCGCACGCGACGATTTAGCATACCTTCTCTTTACTTCAGGCAGCACCGGAACTCCAAAGGGAGTACCCATCACCCATGCCAATGTTCGTGCCTTCTTAAACGTGAACTTGGCGCGTTACAGGCTAACACCTGCTGATCGACTCACTCAGACCTTCGACCAAACCTTTGACCTATCGGTGTTCGATCTGTTCATGGCGTGGGAGAGTGGTGCCTGCGTATGTTCGATGCAACAGATCGAACTTCTTGCACCCTTCCGCTTCCTTGAAGAACATCAGATCACGGTATACTTCTCGGTTCCCTCCGTTGCCGCACTACTAATTAAACGTGGCGCACTGACTCCCGACAGTATGCCGACCTTGCGTTGGAGCCTCTTCTGTGGCGAAGGACTACCCCGGGCGATCGCAGAGGCGTGGCAGGCGGCGGCTCCGCAATCAATCATTGAGAATCTCTATGGGCCAACAGAACTCACCATCGCCTGTGCAGCTTATAGGTGGAATTCCGTAACTTCGCCTGCGGAATGCGTACACGATCTAGTTCCCATTGGTGAGGTATACCCCGGTTTGTCGCCCCTGGTGGTTGATGCCTCACTCCGTGAGGTCGCACCAGGCGAAGTTGGCGAACTCTGTGTATCGGGACCGCAGACCTCACCTGAGTACTGGCGTGATCCAGAATTGACAGCTAGGTGCTTCTTTGAAAAACAAACATCGGCGGTAACGACCCGCAGATACTATCGGACAGGGGATCTCGTCATCCGTCGAGGAGATCATTATGTTTACCTTGGTCGCAGCGATCAGCAGGTAAAGGTCAGTGGGTATCGGATTGAGCTTGGCGAAATCGAGGCAGTTCTCCGTCGTGTGGGCTGCATCGAGGCGGTTGCGCTGCCGTGGCCCGACGAACACCAGCCGGATTTCATTGTTGCCGTCGTTTCTGGTGTTGCTGATTCGTCAAAACTGGGCGCTATTGCAGCACAATATTTGCCGAATTATATCATGCCACGCTCAATTTTCATCCTTGACGATATGCCGCTCAACGGAAACGGCAAGGTTGACCGCAAAGCGTTGCGACAATGGCTTAAAGAACACTTAAATAATTCGTAATTCGTAATTCGTAATTAAGTTTTGTGACGGGGATTTAGACCTACGGTACTCGGTTAACTCATGAACCTAATCGTCAAGGATGAATACTGATGAATGAATTAGATTTACACCTCCGCCATGACCTGATCTTATCGAAAGATCAGATGGCGATCGCACCAGAAGGCGTCGCCGTAGACTCGCTTATCGCCCGCGTACTTGGCATCAATGTTGAGCGCCTCAGCAATGACTTAACGTATCAATCAATCCGGGAATGGGACTCACTGAGCCATGTGACGCTGATGATTGCCCTCGAAACCGAGCTGGGAATAAAAATTACTGACCAGATTATGTTACAGCTGCATTCAGTTGGCGCGATTCGAGAGTTCGCCCAGACGCACACGATTCGCGCTGATGAAGGTGCAAAGTCAGCACCTAGCGTCACAGTGCATCGCGGGTTAGAAGGTGTCTACATTGAGCGCAGCACAATTACAAACATCGATGGCGAAAGAGGCGTACTTGAACATCGCGGCTACAATATTCACGATTTAGTCGAACAGTCTTCGTTCGAGGAGACGGCATGGCTGTTACTGAATGGGGAACTGCCCGATGCCCCCACCCTCGCAGCCTTTCAAGAGGAGCTGCGATTACACCGTGAGCTACCTGGAGCGATCGTTGATCTTGTACGGATGCTCGCTCATGCCCATCCGATGGAAGTCTTGCGAACCGCCATCTCTGCCTTGGGTGCGCTGGCGTGGAATGGTCAAGACGAGTCACAAGCAGCAGCTATGCGCTCTGGGCTGCGTCTGATCGCACAAATTCCAACGCTGATTGCCACCCATCACGCAATCCGTAGTGGACGCGAACCCATAGCGCCCCATGCAACCTTGTCCCACGCTCAAAACTTTCTCTATATGCTGTTTGGGGAGGAGCCGTCACCCAGTGCAGTCCGCTTCGTAGACAAGGATCTCATTGCACATGCGGAACATGGCTTAAATGCTTCAGCGTTTGCGGCTCGTGTGGCGATCGGATGCAAGGCAAACCTTTATGCAGCAATCACCGCAGCTATTGCAGCATTTTCAGGATCTTTGCATGGTGGTGCAACTGAGCGAGCTCTCGAAGTGATTGATGCAGTCGGCACACCAGAGAACGCCCAAGCCTATGTGCGTAACTGCCTGCAAAGGAATCAGCCTGTGATGGGCTTTGGGCATCGGGTATACCGAACCGAAGATCCCCGCGTCCGTCACTTTCGTGAAGCTGCCCGCAGTCTCAGTTGGGAGCGCAGAGACACCCACGGACTCGCGATCATTGAAGCTATTGTTAAGGCGATGGAGCCTTACTCACTGCATGGGGTTGAACCAAACGCAGACCTCTATGCCGGACTTACCTACCGCCTCCTGGGATTGCCTGATGATCTGGCTGTACCCATGTACGTCGCCGGACGGATTGCGGGATGGATCGCCCAGTCCTTAGAGCAGAAAAGCAACAATGTTCTGATTCGTCCTCGGCTGCAATACGTCGGCGCAACGAGCCGCAAGTACCGTCTCTTAAGCTCACTTGCCGAACCGCAAACCTCATTGACACCTTGAGAGTATTGTCTGAAATAGACTCTGCCATAAAAGCTATTTGCTGGGTAAATTGGGATATAGATGCGGAAAATTTTTCTGTGTAAACTTGACCAGCAAATGGTAATGAAAAACTATTATCAAGATTTTATAATTCGTGATTGGGTGCAAAGCGATCGCACAAGAGCCGCCGAAGTTATCAGTTATGTATTATCAGAATACGGTTTGGGTTGGGAACCAAACAGTGCTGACCGAGATGTGCTGCGAGTAGAAGAATATTATTTAGCTACTGGGGGAGAGTTTTGGGTAATTGAACACCAAAGCCAGTTAGTCGGTACTGGAGCATATTACCCCATACACCGAGGCGAAAAAGCTGTAGAAATCCGCAAAATGTATCTTTTGCCCAGCATCAGGGGTTTGGGATTAGGGAAATATTTGTTACAACAGCTAGAAGCAGCGATCGCAAAGCGTGGTTTTCAGGAAATTTGGATTGAAACCGCCAGTGTTTTGGTGGAAGCAGTCAAGCTGTATGAAAGCAACGGCTACACCCCAGCAACGGGAGTAGAAACAACAAGGTGCGATCGCGCGTATGTGAAGTCACTGCACAACAGTTAATAGTTATGAGTTATGAATTTTAACTCCTAACTTCTAACTCCTAACTCCTAACTCTGAAAATGCAAATTTGGATTAAAAATCTCACAGGCTTACTCAATCTTTTTCTCCAATCCCATTGCCCCCTATGTCAACGCGCAACTTCTCAAGAATTCTGTCAGAACTGCACCAGACAACTGCAAAAATGTCAACGTAAAGACCCAATTTCTCTATGGCAAGAGCCAATACCAGTGTTTGGCTGGGGGGAGTATGGTGGCCTGGTGAAACGAGCGATCGCGGCGATGAAATACGAAAATCAACCCCAAATAGCTCGTCCTTTGGGTCAATGGTTAGGAGAAGCATGGTTGTTAAATTCACCGAGGCGAGATAGCCAGCCTGTGGTAGTTCCCATCCCACTACACGCTAGCAAACAAAAGCAACGTAAATACAATCAAGCCGCACTCATAGCACAAAGCTTCTGCGAAATAACTGGATTAAAATTGAAACTAAACGGTCTAGTAAGAGTGCGAGAAACGGAAGCGCAATTTGGTTTATCGGTATCTAAACGAGAAAAAAACTTGGCTCAAGCTTTTGCTGTTGGGCAAGAATTTCGCCATCGTCCCCCAAATGTTCCAGTGCTGTTAGTGGATGACATTTATACTACTGGTGCTACTGCCAGGTCTGCTGTGCAAACACTTCGTCAGTATGGAATTGTAGTCTTAGGATTAGTAGCTGTAGCCACTGCTGTCAAAGACGGATGAAGGACTGCCTTCCTTGATAAATTGACCGAATTACCCTATTTTTGTAGAAAAATTGCTTGAAATGTATGAATAAAGTTTTTGCGGCAGGTTTAAAGCAACTCATCATCATTCCTGCCACATTGCTGGCAATCGGCATAAGTACAAGTGTAGCTTTTGCTCAAAATAAGTTGTATAGTCCAATTCCTTTATCTAACAGCGCTGAAATTACTGATACCCTCTCAGACAAAGACATTCCCACTGGTCAAGGTGGGTTTGCCCGTGATTACACAGTGAAGTTACAGAAGGGCGATAATTTAGCAGTTGACTTGTCATCAGAAAGCTTTGACACCATCATCACAGTGTTGGCACCTGATGGTTCGACTCTCGCAGAAAATGATGATGGCCCTGATGGTACTAGCAATTCCTTACTATTTACTCGCATTGTAGAGACAGGGAATTATGTGATTCGTGTCCGGTCTTTTGGGGAAACTGGGGTTGGGCCTTTTAAACTCAAGGTGACAAAGTTGCAACCGATTAAATGAATGCTGAGTGCTGAGTGCTGAGTTAGGAGTTTGGAGTTAGGAGTTTGGAGTTAGGAGTTTGGAGTTAGTAGTTTGGAGTTAGGAGTTTGGAGTTTGGATTTTTAACGAACTTTGGGGGTTTAAGTCCCCAGCAATACAGGCAGCCCGTTTTGGGTCGGGGTCTAAATCCCCGGACGCGACGCTCGAGTACTCGCTAACGCTGCGCTATCGCAGACTCGCTACCGCTTCGCTAACACAAAACTTACTTGCGACTTGCGACTTGTTTTAACTCCTCATTTTTCACTCCTCACTGCTAACTTCCCAGAGTGGTCAATACGCAGAGAAATAAGGCTTCAGTCCACTCGACGACTGCGCCGTAGGTATCTCCAGTGTGTCCGCCTAGTTTGTGGTTGAACCATGCACCGGTTGAAGTGGCGATCGCACTTCCAGCAATTATCATTGTCAGTGCGAGAAATAGTTGCTGTTTATCTATCAGCACCAGTAAACCACTCAAACTCAACAACAATAACAATCCCGGTAACAAATCTTTGTAGGAGCGAATGGCTTGTTTGTGAAATGCACCTTTACCAGTTGCTTTCAAATAGGGATATCGAGCGATCGCTAGTTGCTGTCCCCAACGTCCCCAGCCACAAGCAGCCATTAGCAACAACCAACGGTTTTCTGGCATATCTGTCAAGGCGGTTATTTTTAGTATCACCAAGGCGATCGCAGCCATTGCCCCAAAGGCTCCTGTGGCACTATCTGCCATCACCTCCAATCGCCGATCTGGGTCGCCCACTGCCAAACCATCGGCAGTATCCATTGCCCCATCTAAGTGCAATCCTCCTGTGATGCCAATCCAAACACTTACTACCAAAGCACTACGAGTTAGCACGGGCATACCAATATAATCCATCCCCGTATCCACTAACCCTAAAATTCCCCCAATTATCAACCCAACAAGTACAGCAAGACGTGCCACTCCCCGAAAGTCCAATCCGCTCAAATACGGCAATGGAATAATTGTATAAAATATAACACTAGCTGCCAGCTTTAACAGCAGCTTTTTCCACCACTGTTGCTGTTTCGTCATCGGAATAACATTAATTTTTGGTAAACTGCTGGATAATAATCTTGATTTCGGTACAACCGACATGACCAAACTTTAAAACTTTAGATAAGATTTACTTCTATGAGACATTCTCCTTGAAAATTTTGTTATGCTGGTCTAAGTGGATAGTAAATAATCTTAGGTAGTTTTTATACAAGAAATGAATGATTTAGGAAGTGAAAATTCCATCAGGGAGCAAAATTTGTATTTTGTATTCGTTAACTAAAAACTTCCTCCAAATTATTAGACGATTGCCCCATAAAATTGATATTTTTTTAAATGTAGGGAGTAAACAAGCTACTCAATTATGACAGTTTAGCTATGTTGCCGCTCTCCTTAGCTCAATCGCCATTTTCCTATGAGTCACCATCTACCCGACACCAGGATACCAGCTCCGTGCATTATTAACACGGGCATCATTGTGAATAAGCTCGACATCCGGCGATTGCTGGCAGATTTAGGTCGAGTCCACTACATCTACACCCAAGAAGATAAGGTACTGAGCGAGGGTGAAGGGGATGTGATGGAAGTTTTTGCCAATCCACAAAGGTCTACCTTAGTGGCTAACCGTGCGCTATATCTGAATGTTTGTAGTTTTGATTATTTGGAACTTAAGCAGTCACCACAACAAGAAACCTACTTCGATTTGATGCAAGAAGGAGTGTGTCTGCGGTTAATTCCCCGCTCAACCCCTTTACAAGAGCGACGAGAGCGAAGCTTCAATGTCAGCGCCATAGAAGCGATGATGGAACAAGTACTCTCTGCTAGGTGGGATGCAGAAATTGACGATGACTGTTCTGATTCTTTCTAATTGACAATTATTACAGTATATACTCGTAAAGTTGGTAACTAGGTTAGTAGTGAATGCTTAAGTATTCACAAAAAACTCAATTACCAGTTTTTATTTTTGTCCATAATTTAGCCAAATAATATTAATTTTGCCCTAATACCATTTGGTTTTATGGCTGCTAGTTATGGATTTCTGAAACTCTTCATCAATTAGCGTTTCACAATCCAAAATCTAAAATCTAAAATCCAAAATGGCATGAGTGCGAATTTTTCTTTTCAATGTCTCGCTTGCTGTAGCCAAACCAAAGCTAGAGCCGGAGTGTTTTTCACCCCTCACGGTCTTGTCGAAACCCCCAGATTTATGCCAGTGGGAACGCTGGCTAATGTCAAAACTATTACCCCAGCCCAACTACGAGATACTGGGGCACAAATGATCTTATCCAATACTTATCATCTTCACCTACAACCAGGAGAAGCGATCGTGGCTGGGGGTGGTGGGTTGCACAAATTTATGGGGTGGAACGGGCCAATGCTCACAGATTCGGGTGGGTTTCAGGTCTTCAGCTTAAGCGAGATGCGAAAAATTACTGAACAAGGTGTAACTTTCCGCTCACCCCATGATGGACGAATTATTAACTTGACACCAGAGCGCTCCATTGAGATTCAAAATATTTTAGGGGCAGATGTGATTATGGCCTTTGATGAGTGTCCACCTTACCCAGCGACTCGCGAAGAAGTGGAAACCGCAACTGAGCGGACTTATCGCTGGTTAGAACGCTGCATAACGGCTCATCAAAACAGTGAGCAGGCTTTGTTTGGAATTGTGCAAGGGGGCGTGTATTTGGATTTGCGTTGCCGTGCGGCTGAAGCTTTGGCTAAGTTGGATTTGCCCGGATATGCCATTGGTGGCGTAAGTGTGGGAGAACCACCAGAAATGATGGCTGAGATTGTCAAAGTCACAGCACCGCTTCTACCTCCCGATAAGCCGCGCTACTTGATGGGTGTGGGTACTTATCGGGAAATGGCGATCGCGATCGCATCTGGTGTAGATTTATTTGATTGTGTAATTCCCACTCGTTGGGCGAGACATGGGACGGCAATAGTCCAGGGCGGACGCTGGAATTTGAAAAATGCTAAGTTTCGTGAAGACTTTACGCCTTTAGATGAAACTTGTCACTGCTACACTTGTCAAAATTTTAGCCGTGCTTACATATCTCATTTAGTGCGATCGCAGGAGATTTTAGCTTATACCTTGTTGAGCATTCACAACATTACTGAGCTAATTCGCTTTACGCAAAAAATTAGAGAAGCAATATTGAGCGATCGCTTTTTGGCAGAATTTGGACACTGGCTCAACTCATCTGAATCAGCACCAGATGAGGGAGAAATTACAAATGACTATTGACCAATGATCGATACTCAAACCATGTTAAGATATTTCTCAAATATGAAAGCTATGTTGGATAGTTGGATTTAAACAAACATGGAAGCAGCACTTTTATTAGCAAAACTGCCTGAAGCTTACCAAATCTTCGATCCTTTGGTAGACGTTCTCCCAGTCATCCCCGTATTCTTCTTGTTGCTTGCTTTCGTTTGGCAAGCAGCCGTAGGATTTAGGTAAGTTAATCTATTTTTCAATTTAATAGGACAGGTACTCTACCTGTCCTATTTTTTGTGATGCCATATTTTATAAAGTTAACATTTATTAATATGTTGTCATGAATTAATATAATAAATATGATCTTAATCAAGCCATGTCAATATGAAGCCTTGAAAGCCAAGCTTACAGTCAAGGAGGAGTCAGTTATGGGTAATATCAAATTCATTAAAGAAAATAAAGAAGTAGTAGCGGCAGATGGTGCTAATCTCCGGCTCAAGGCGATCCAAAATGGCATTGATATATATACATTGATTGGCAAGATGACCAATTGCGGTGGTAATGGTCAATGTGGTACTTGCGTTGTGGAGATAGTCGAAGGACTAGCAAATCTTTCCCCCCGCACAGACGTAGAAAACCGGAAATTCAAGAAAAAGCCGGAAAATTATCGCCTTGCCTGTCAAGCTTTAGTGAATGGCTCAGTCAGCGTAGTCACGAAGCCTTAAGTTATTTTGTATCCAGTCAGTAGTCAAAATACTTACCAAAATTGAGTTTACTCAATTGAAATTTTGAATTTTGAATTTGGAATTGGTATAACTCGGTCATCGATAATGGTATCCTAATGTTGTTGACTGGAAATTTAAGAGAGGCTTTCTTGCTATGCAAGTTAATGACCTGGGGTTCATAGCGAGCATTTTGTTCGTACTAGTCCCCGCCGTGTTTTTACTAATTCTGTACATCCAAACTGCTAGCCGTGAAGGTGGAAAAGATAGTTAAGAGTTTGTGTATAAAATAAACAACCCCTGCACCAATAGTGTAGGGGTTTTTATTTATCAACTTAGTGCCTTTAGCACATACTGAGTAGTAAAGACAAGACAAATCTTATTTCTTTACTATCCTAGTCCAACAATTCTTAGGGACTTCCAAATTAAAAAACATCCAAAAATCTCATACAATCAATCCTCTCTCTTCTTCATCTCTCCGTGCCCTCTGCGCCTCTGTGGTAGCCTGCGGCAAGCCGCTTTGCGTCTACGTTTTTTTGGATAATTTATTTCTTGGAAATCCCTTATACTTAGGACTGTTTACTTTAAGCGATTGTCCGCGCCAACAATACCGGACAAGTAGCATTGACTCGAACATAGTCAGACAAAGAAGATCCGATGAGTCTGTCTATATCAACAAAACTCTTAGCGATCGATGGACGGCGATCTGGAGAACCGAGCAATAATAAGTCTATATTCAACTCTTCTGCCAACCGACAAATTTCTTCACCAGGTTTGCCACTGCTGATATAAGAACGAGATTGGACACCTTGTTTTTCAGCTTCCGCAACTGCGGCTGCTAAAACTGGATTTTTATCTGAGTTAACTTTAGTTATTTCAGATTTTTTACCGCCTAAATCTGTACTAATATTTGCCAAAATTAACTCGCCACCTGGAATATCTCGCAATAAAAACAGTGCCAATTTCAAGCAATTTTTGGCTGAATCAGAGTTGTCTATTGCCACCATGATGCGCTTAATTCTTTTAACATAAATGTCATCTTTTACCAGCAACATGGGGCGAGAAGATAGCTGGAAAACATACTGACTGACTGAGTTCGATAAAATCGATTGCAGCCGCTTCAGTCCGCGTGAACCCATAATAATCAAGTCGGCATCGATTTCATCAGCTACTTGGCAAACTACATCTTTGGGGTCGCCTTCCCGCAAAATGGAAGAAACCTGGCTAGGATCTAAGTTCAAAGTTTGAATAGCATTCGCCAGAATTTTACCACCATTTTCCCATTTAGTTGTCATGGTAGCAGCAGTACTTTGTGCCTGAACAACATGCAAAATCGTGACTTTTGCAGATTGAATTGAAGGGATTTCTTTCAGGCTTTTGAGCATTTCTTCTGCGTGTCCCAATCCTGATACAGCCAGCAAAATTCTTCTGATCATCTTACGTAATTTTTGTGAAGTTTACTTTTTTTCGCTGTTAGTACTTGGCTTAGGTCGGATTTTCACCGCCTTGCTCGATAACCTAGTTAGTAAGTTGGCACAAATAAACTTTGCCTTTTAGTATTTAATACTCCAACAAATGGTAATGTATAAAAAACTAAACAAATGTTTAAGTTTATTTGCACATAGTTACTTAAACTTTCAACTAGACTTCAAGTATTAAGCATACTCTCAATTTAGTCCGATAAACTTAATAAATTATGATGTTAGTTATTATTTTTAATCTATGTTTATTTTTTTTAATTAGAAGTTAGTTAAGTATCGCACCCAACAATCGCGTTTTAGGACTAAAGAAGTGGAGAAGTTACAACCGTTGAAAAGAAACAATGGGATGGGCGAAAAAATCTATCTTTTAAAAAAAATGATTAGAGTTTTAAGCTTTTTCCTTGGGACACCCACTTCCCTTTTCGGTCAAGTTATTTTGAAGGGCTGTGACTTTTACGATCGCTTTAATCACCACTAACTATAACGTTATTTTTACAGAAGAGGGGATAAATGAGAAATTAACTAATGAATAGCCTATATTCAGGGTTATTTATTAAGGTTCTTTATATTTTTTAATGTCGTGTTAAATTTTGCACGTATCTTGTCTTTACCCCTAGTAGGACCTCCGGCCGCCGTGTAATTCCACTATTCAGCTATAAGCTGCCCAAAGGAGGGAAAAACCGGAGCAGAAGAGCAGTGCATCGAGAAGATATTGGAACGTGTGAATGCTCATGCGCTGGACGATCGCTTTTCCGACAAATGAGCCGGCCATGACGGATGCCCCAACAATGAGGCCCTGCAAGAGTGCTGCTGGCGGAAGGGCACCGAGTTGCTGGAAGGTCGCGACTTTGCTGACCATCAATGCAAGTGAGCTGGCGGCCTCCGTCGAAAGAAAAGCGCCCTTCAGCAAGCCATAGGACGTGAAGGCCGGTACGCTGAGCGGACCAGTCGATAGAACGATGCCGGTCAAGTAGCCGATCGCCGCACCGGCAATCGCGAGCTGCCAAAGCCGAATGTGGAAGCTCCGAGCATGGAGCCAGCGCCGGGTTGGAATCATGGCAAGGAAAAAAGCGCCGAGCGCGATATCGACGACATGCGACGGTAGCACCAGCAGAGTGCGCGCGCCGAGCGCCGCCGCCGGCACGCCGGGAATCGAGTAAGCGGCGAACGCACGCCAATCTACCTCCCGCCACCATGCCATAACTTTAGAGATGTTCGACATGAGGGCTGCCACCGCCATGATCGGCACGGCCTGCTTAGGTCCGAACTGATACACCAAGATGGGAAGGAGCATGATGGACGAGCCGGTGCCGATCATGCCGCTGAGGGCTCCGGCCGCGAGTCCCACGATCAATACAAAGGTGTAGGCCACGATAAGCCCTCCGTTACTTCATGCGAGAGTGTAGAAAGCTTTAAAAACAAGTGTTTAGTTTTTCTGACTTCCAAACGCTTGCTTTGTGAAATTGCCGAATGTGGTTCTACTAAGTCAGTCGGCTCTAGCAAAGATACCTATATCATCATTGTAAATTTAAATAAAATAGCTACCACAAACAAAAATAAACATTGCTAATGCGTAAGTCCTATTCAGAATTCAGAATACTGTATAAATTACGAATTATTTAAAACCTGCCATTTCCTTGAACAATGTGCTTAATGGTGGTCAAAGTTTCTAGGCTAATAAATCCCCGCCGATGACCTTTTTGGTTAGACATACCGAGAAATACTGAATCTCCCCGCGAGGGATTGCGGGAAAAACGCGGGGAAGTGTTGATGTAGGTGGAGGCACTGTTAACTCCCAAAGCAAACTGCCGACTTTCCTGGTAAGATTCAGTAATAATGGAGTCGGCATGACCACTGCTGTGTTCATTAATCCAGGCGATCGCAGTCTCTAAGCTATCCACCAGTTTAAAAGCGACTGTCCTAGTTAAATAAGGGTTTCCCCATTCCCCCTCTTTCACCAGTTGTAACTGGGGAAAGCCTTGTACTAGTTCGGCATCCCCTCTAATTTCAAAACCTTTTTCTATCAAGCTGTTCCACAAAACTGCTAAGGATGATGGCAAGGCTTGACGATGAACTAGTACCTTTTCAATGGCATTGACTTGATCGGGTTCACTTTGATGGCTATCAAGAATCATCCAGCGCACCATTTCTAAGCTGCTATTGGGCGACCAGTAGAGATAACAGTTACCCATTGCGGACTTTAAAACTGGGCAAGTTGACTGTCGTACTACCTGTTGCACCAAACTAGAACGTCCGTAGGGAATCACCAGATTCACGTACTCATCTTGGGTAACTAAATCCCGAATTGAAGCACCATGTTCGGCTGTGATCAGTTCTACACAACCTGATGGTAAACCAACTTCGGCGATCGCATTTTGCAGTGCCTCAGCAATGGCGGCGTTAGAATGGCTAGCTTCAGTACTACCTTTGAGAATTATACTATTGCCAGTTTTAATACAAAAACCCGCTGCGATCGCTCCTAAATCGGGAAAAGCTTCATAAATAAATCCAATCACTCCCAAGGGCATTAACTGGGTGTAACTCTGGGAATCTCCCAGTTGATAATCAGCAGTTCTGACGCGTCGCAGCGGATCTGATAATTCCCCCAACCGTTGTAAAATGTCTACTGTCATCTCTAGCCTTGTGGGAGTCAGCTTTAGCCAGTCCAATATCAACTCTGGCACTGCCATTTCCCGACTGGCTTCTAAATCCAAGGTATTGGCTTCGAGAATGTCGTCAAATGAGCGCTCAAGGGCTTGTGCCATTGCCAATACTGCACGACTCCGGTCTGCCCCCTTTGTGATCCCCAACTTTAGGGAAGCTTGATAGGCTCGTTGGGCACTAGTAATCGGTTCGGGGTGATCGTCCAAAACTTCAACAGTCATTGAGTTAACGTCTGTAGGTAAGCCAGACCATTAGTGCTGGTAGGATAGCTAATAGCACCGCCACCATTGCCCAAGCAATAATGCTGGAACCATTTGCCAATCGCAGTGCTAATGGTAGCCATATAATCACTAGCACGAAAATAATGCCGAGCGCTATAGGCAGATAGCTTTCTCCCAAGCGGGGATGGACAACATGCCAACTATTTCCCATCCACCGCCAAGCCCGTTTGTAGGGATAGGTGGTAGAAAGCTGTTCTAGGACATGACCATTATCTTCTACAACAAAGATTTGCTGACAGCGATCGCAACCAAATGCTTCTGTCAGCGTAATCGGAATTAACTGACCCCGACGACGACAGGGACAGGGGTATTCAGCATTGAAATCGATTTTTTCGGGTTTTTGAGATTGCACAAGCGTTCTAATAACTTGAGCGTGTTTTACACGAACTGCGAGAATATAGTAACTTGGTAAATGCCTAATAAGGCTTCTCTCTTGATATACATAGACCGGCTTGCAAACATTGCCATGAGCGCAAACAGTAGATGCTTCTAAATCTAAGTATCGTAATTATCATATAACTACGGAGTCATCTGTTTGTAGTTTTCTCCGTAGCTAGCAATCTTGTTTAAAAACTTCCTTCTGTTCATCTGTCGCTTTCAAGGTAATGTGGTTGCGTTTTTGGGCATTTCTTATGTATACTGACACACCTGGAACAATTTTAAGCTTACGATGGCCACCACTCCGAAAACAAATCCTTTGGGAAGGCTACGCTCATAAATAATAGACACCAACAAACCCTACAAAACGAATTGGTAACACCTGTAAAGATTGTAGCCAACCTAATGCCTATCTAGATTAGTCTAAAGCTGGGTTTTATATTTCTTAGCAAGTGGTAATACCAATTTAAACAATGATTGCCACAGATGGAATGCTCAGAGTAATTACTAGTAGTAAAACTCAAGTGATTTTCACTGAGCAGTTTGAAGGATCACTGTGACATCTTAGCGACTAAGTAGCGCTCACACCGAAATCCAAAATCCAAGCGAGAATTGAGAAACACTTCAATGCACCCTGAAAACACTAAACCTCCTAAAGTTTTTGACTCTAAGAGGTTTAGTTGGAAGCGGGTAACGCGATTCGAACGCGCGACATTCACCTTGGCAAGGTGACGCTCTACCACTGAGCTATACCCGCAATCTATTGCCAAATATCAATATCTCAGATTTCTTTCTAATTGTCAACCCCTTAATTTAGTCATTGGTCATTAGTCATTGGTCATTGGTCATTGGTGAACAACAAAGGACAAATGACTAATGACGAACCTAGCCCAGTTCTTCTGACTCAACCAAATTGCCGACGCTGGCACTTTGAAAGGAAGCTGGCAAAGACTGGCTATTACGAGAATATGGCTCTGCCAGGTTAGAACGCAGTTGCCGCATCAGGCTGGCCATTTCTAGGGCGTTCAGGGCATAATCCCAACCATGATTACCTTTGATGCCTGCCCGTTCTAAGGCTTGCTGCATAGTATCTACTGTCAAAATGCCAAAAATTACTGGCACTCCAGTTTGAAAGCTAGCGGCGGCAATGCCTTTAGAAACTTCGGCGGATACGTAATCAAAATGGGGTGTTTGCCCTCGAATGACTGCACCTAGACAAATTACAGCATCATAACGATGAGAAAGTGCTAGTTGGCGGGCTACTAAAGGTACCTCAAAACTTCCCGGAACCCAAACATAGTCCACCTGATTACCGTTGGGGTTAGGGTCTACACCGTGGCGTTTCAAGCAATCTTGACATCCCTCTAGCAGCTTTCCGGTAACAAGGTCATTAAATCGACCAATCACCACTGCAAACCGCAAAGGCTCCGTTTGGGTAAAAGTTCCCTCGAAAACTGCCATGACTGCCTCTTAATCAACTATATTTCTGGCCACTATACATTTCTTCTTTAAATGTAGAGGAGCAAAAAAGCACAGTCAGAAAAAAGGAAATCGGAAAAAATTTCTCCTTTTTTCCTTTGGTCTTTGACCTTGGCTTTTCTGCTCCTCTAGTTCTTATATTATGTACCCACGCCAGAGCGAAGCCGTCGCCTACACGACAAAAAAGTTTAACAAACCAACTAAAAACACCAAACCAATCCAGACACCAGACCCAACCCAGAGTAGTTTTTTAGATTCACCCCAATTTTGAGGAGTGGCGTAAGCAACTGGAACGCCCACAACTAGGACAAAGGACAACAGGACTAGACCTATCAAGGCAAATTGGAATATTATGGTCATTTTTGCTTCTCCCAATACAGCGAAATACTAAGGATAGAATATCCTAAAGGGCGACACTGACACTTTCTTATTATTTTTAAGCTAGCAGAAATTGTAACATTTTAGTCATTTGTCCTTTTGTCTAAGTACTAATGACTAATGGCTAATTGAAGTATGGATTTAATTCTTTGCCACACAACAGCAGATTTTGACACATTAGGAGCGGCGGTAGGGTTAACGCGCCTACTACCGGGAAGTAAGATTGTGTTGACTGGCGGTTCTCACCCTCCGGTACGGGATTTTCTAGCATTGCATCGGGATGAATATCCTCTGATTGAACGTCGTTCGGTGAATTCCGAAAAAATTCGTTCTCTGACTGTGGTAGATACACAACAGCGCGATCGCTTGGGTAAGGCTGCTGAGTGGTTAGATTTACCCAATTTAAAAGAGATTATAGTTTATGACCATCACTTAGGACAAGAATCAGATATTCCCGCAACGCGATCGCATATTTCTTCAGTCGGAGCCACCACAACTTTAATTGTGGAGCAATTGCAACAACAGCATATTTCTCTGACTCCTGCTGAAGCAACAGTGATGGCTTTGGGTATCCATGTTGACACTGGCTCCTTGACCTTTGACCAATCTACGCCACGGGATGCCTTAGCTTTGGCTTGGTTGATGCAACAAGGTGCCAGTTTGTCGGTAATTTCTACCTACCGTGACCCTGGATTGTCTTTGCAATTGCAGCAGCTATTAACTGAGGCGCTGGAAAATTTAGAATATATTTGTCTACGCGGATATACGCTTGCTTGGGTAACTTTAAAAACCGATGCTTTTATACCAGGGTTATCCAGCCTGGTATCGGAACTTGTGGAATTAACCGAAATTGATGCCCTACTGTTGGCTAATGAGTATTCTTTGGGTGAAAGTGATTCACGTTTAACTGTAATTGGGCGATCGCAAATTCCTAAAACGAATCTTAACCGATTATTCCAACTCTTGGGCGGCGGCGGTCATTCACAAGCCGCATCGCTAAATCTAAGAGGGGTGGATTCCCAAGCAATATTAAAACAACTCCTTGACGGGATAAAAGCGCAAATTCCCCATCCCCCCACCGCGAGGGATTTGATGTCTTCTCCTGTCCGCACTATTTTACCTGAAACCACAATTGCTGAAGCCCAGCGTATTTTATTACGCTATGGACACTCTGGTTTATGTGTAGTTGATACTCAAGGCCAACTAGTAGGCATTATTTCGCGCCGGGATCTTGATATTGTCTTACACCACGGCTTTAGTCATGCACCAGTCAAAGGCTACATGACAAGAAATCTGAAAACAATTACACCAGATACAACACTGCCACAAATTGAGTCGGTAATGGTGACTTATGATATCGGACGCTTACCAGTATTGGAAAATGAGCAGTTAGTTGGCCTTGTCACTCGTACTGATGTCTTGCGGGAATTACATCAGGAAAGGGATGAAAACGGAGAAGGGGGAGAGAAGGAGAGACAGAAAAGTAATATTAATCTCCCGCAATTGCAAAATAAACTTGCTCCTCAGTTATGGCAATTACTTACTATCGCATCGCAAGAAGCAGAAAAACGGGGTTGGCATCTTTATCTTGTCGGGGGTGCGGTGCGGGATTTGCTATTAGCGGAAGCAACATCGGACACTTTGATGATTAAAGATATTGACCTCGTAGTTGATGGCTTTCATAAATCAGCAGATGTTGGTGCTGGTGTGGAACTAGCAAAAGCACTGCAACAACTTTACCCTACGGCTCGTTTAGAAATCCACGGGGCTTTTCAAACTGCTGCTTTGTTATGGCACAAAGACCCGAAATTAGATTCTCTATGGGTAGATATTGCCACCGCTAGAACGGAATTTTATCCTTATCCAGCAGCAAATCCAGAGGTTGAGGCGAGTTCCATTCGGCAAGACTTATATCGTCGAGATTTTACCATCAATGCGATCGCCTTACGGCTCACGAATCCCCGTGCTGGTGAGTTACTTGATTTCTTCGGCGGTTTAATTGATTTACAAGCTAAACAAATTCGGGTTTTACACGCCAATAGCTTTATCGAAGACCCCACCCGGATTTATCGTGGTGTGCGCTTTGCAGTGCGCTTCGGATTTGAGATTGAACCGCAAACTGAAGAGTTTATCCGCTATGCGATAAACAGCGGTGTTTACGATCGCACTGCTCAAGAGAATAGCAGAACTCCAGCCCTGCAAACTCGACTGAAAACCGAACTAAAACACATCCTAGAAGCCCCTTACTGGAAATCGGCTTTGCAGTTACTCGATAACTTAGGGGCATTGCAATGCATTCATCCTACCCTGAAACTGGATGTGGAAGTCCTACAACAATTACGCTTGCTAGAACGCTGTTTGCGGCGATTTGACCCGCAACCAACCCTCATCCATTGGGAAATGCGCTTAGAGGCGTTAATCGCCCATCTAGCACCACAATATCGGGCGAAAGTAGCAAAAAACCTGCAATTGCCAGAGGATAGCATTGCTAGGCTGAATAACTTAGCTCAAGTGCAAACTGAGGTGATAACAGCATTACCCACTTTCCAACGCCCTAGTCAGGTAGTGCAGTTGTTGCGACAGTATGATTTACCAATGCTGATTTTAATTGCTTTGCAAAGTCCGCAATATCTGACGACAAACTGCCATGCGTCTACCCTTAGACATCAAATTTGGCAGTATTTAACTGTTTGGGCAAATATGCAGCCACTATTGAATGGCAATGATTTAAAGAAACTTGGTTACAAACCAGGACCCCAGTATCGGCAAATATTAGATAATGTACTTGCTGCTACCTTGGATGGAGTGATTAAAGATCGGACTGAGGCTGAGGAATTTTTAGCACAACATTATTATGTTAATCAAGTTGTAAATACAGGAGATAGCCGATGAGATTCTATGCGATCGCAGTCATCTAAATTGTATCTGGGTCGATGTTTAACTCACGTAGTTTTGCTGATAAACGTTCTGCCTTTTGTTGTGCCTGTTCTGCCTTTTGTTGTGCCTGTTCTGCCTTTTGTTGTGCCTGTTCTGCCTTTTGTTGTGCCTGTTCTGCCTTTTGTTGTTCCTGTTCTGCCTTTTGTTGTGCCTGTTCTGCTGTTTCTTCAGGTGTTGGTATTAGTTGCCCATCTCGTGTAAAAAACCGCAATAGGCCCTGATAAACTCCTAAATATAACCCTAGCTGATGACTCCACAAATATCCTTCTTCACTTGCTTCTAGAGGTTGATATTCTCCATCTACTAAATGAAATCCTGCAAATTCTTGTGTGTAAGGGTCAAACCAAAAATAATCAGGCGTGCGGAAAGTATCTTGATAAATTTTTTTCTTTAAGTCTTTGTCAGTATTGGCTGTTGAGTCAGACAAAATTTCCAGAATTACATTCGGATATTTGCCATCTTCTTCCCAAACTACCCAACTTTTACGGGTTTTACGTTCAGTTCCCAGCACTACAAAAAAGTCTGGCCCCCGGAAGTGTTCTGATTTTCGTTGGCGTGGACTGTAGTAGATAGTCAGATTTCCTGCCGCATAGAAATCATTTCTATCTCGCCACAACCATTTTAGGCATTTGAGTAAGAGCATGATCTGCTCTAAATGAAGTTCGCTTTCCAAAGGAGGCTCGTCACTATATAGATCACCAGGGGGAAATATAACATCTTGGCAGATGCCTTTTTGATCATCTAATTCTTGAACTATGGTCATAGAATGGATACGGCATCAAGTAGTTATGGATTTATTTTAGCAGTTTTGTAGTTAGCGATCGCGTAGCATACCGTGGGTAATCGCCTATTTTTAGGGTAAGGGTAAATAAACTATTCTGTCTTGATATTCATCGTCTTCTGATGCCAAAGCAACTATTATGAGTTCTTCTATATTTTCACCAATTGAAATACTCTGCGATATGTTTGGTAGATATAGTTTGACCTATATTCATAGTTACTTATTATATATAGTAATCTTTTTGTTCAAGCGATAAGCTTGACGGCATACCGATCCAGGGTTAGCGCACTACATTAACGCTTTGCCAAAAAAGGCGATCGCATTGCTTTGGTTGGTCGCAACGGAATAGGAAAATCAACCCTACTCAAGATAGTTGCAAGTCAACTCACCCCCAATACAGGCTCAGTTTTGCGTCATGGTATTGTCTATTATTTGACACAAAACTATCAGACAAGAAATTACAGCAGGCACAGTGCATAGTTTTTTGATTTCTATCTCTGATGAATGGTGGAATATTGAGGAGATTTTACAAACACAATTTCATACAAATCTTGACCTGTCACTACCAATTACTAACTTGAGTGGTGGAGAAATTACTAAACTATTTCTGGCAATAGGAATTTCAGTGCGTTTCAACGCACTTGAGCTATTAGCCCGCAATTTATTGCAGGGTGGGAAAGCAAGGCAAAACCAAGGTTTGAGGAGCGGGGGATTTACCCCCTCGTGAATTGATCAACAGTCTCATTCTATTCACCAAGGCGGAAGTCGCGCATAGCCTCATGTAAATTTCTAGCTCAACAACAGAAGCCGCAAAGCATACAGGCAAGTTATAATTCTCTTGCGGTGCAACGTAACAAAAATTTATGAGTAATCCCCTTGTGCAAGCCTTTTTCGTAGGCAGAGCTGTAGCAGAAGTAGTTAATGAGCGTTTAGAGGTCGCCTTGACCGATGCTTTGAGCGATCTGGGCAAATTTGATGCAGAAGCTAGAGAGCAGCTGCGCCAGTTTACAGAAGAAGTCCTAGAGCGGGCAAATCGAGCAACAGAATCAGCTAATGCTGGTCAAACTACCGCAAGTACTGGGCAAGCCAGTTCTGATTCCGGTGACTTGCAAGCAGATATTGACGAATTAAGAGCAGAAATTGCCCTCTTACGAACAGAATTGCAACATTATCGCCGAACTTCTGCATAAATTTTAGTCATTGGTCATTAGTCATTGGTGAAAAATTATGTACGAATGACAAAGGACAAAGGACAAATGACAAATGACAAAGGACACTTAAAGAAAAAAACAGTTTAGGAATCAGAGTGTCTGTTCTTCCAAGTGATTCGGTCGCAAACCAACGGTACACAAAGTATATGGAACAAGGTTATTCAGAGAAGGCATACCGTTGGAATCGGGAAAAATACTCTAGCAGACGGCGTTTTGTGGACATTTGGTCTTTTGTTTTGACCTTATTGTTCAAACTTTGGCTATACAACAAATCTTGGAGTTATCCGGGTGGTGTGACTGAGGCAAAGCAAGCTACAAGGCGCAAAACCCAAGCAGTCTGGATTCGCAATACCCTACTGGATTTAGGGCCAACCTTTATCAAAGTTGGGCAATTGTTTTCTACCCGTGCTGATATATTCCCCGGTGAATATGTAGAAGAACTGGCCAAGTTACAAGACAAAGTACCAGCATTTAGCTATGAGCAAGTAGAAGCGACCATTGAGAAAGAACTAGGCAAAAAAATTCCTGAACTCTTCCATAGTTTTGAACCGATTCCCCTAGCTGCTGCTAGCTTGGGGCAAGTACACAAAGCTGTGCTGCATACTGGGGAATCGGTTGTTGTCAAGGTGCAACGTCCTGGACTAAAGAAGTTATTTGAAATAGATTTACAGATTCTCAAGGGAATTACCCGCTACTTTCAAAACCATCCCAAATGGGGACGGGGACGAGATTGGTTGGGTATTTACGAAGAATGTTGCCGCATTCTTTGGGAAGAAATTGATTATCTTAACGAAGGTCGTAACGCCGATACTTTCCGCCGGAACTTTCGCGGCTACGATTGGGTGAACGTCCCAAGAGTATACTGGCGTTATGCCACTTCTAGAGTGCTGACTTTAGAATATCTCCCTGGAATTAAAATTAGCCAATACGAAGCTTTAGAAGCAGCAGGTTTGGATCGAAAGGCGATCGCTCGTCAAGGCGCTCAAGCCTACTTACTACAATTACTTAATAGTGGCTTTTTCCACGCCGATCCTCACCCAGGCAATATTGCCGTTAGTGCAAACGGTGCTTTGATATTCTACGATTTCGGGATGATGGGGCGAATTAAGTCCAACGTCCGCGAAGGACTGATGCAAACACTATTTGGTATTGCTCAAAAAGATGGCGATCGCGTTGTCCAGTCTCTCATCGATTTAGGCGCGATCGCCCCAACCGATGACATGGGACCAGTACGGCGTTCTGTCCAATATATGCTGGACAATTTTATGGATAAGCCCTTTGAGAACCAATCAGTCGCAGCAATCAGTGACGACCTTTACGAAATAGCTTATAATCAGCCATTTAGATTTCCAGCAACTTTCACTTTTGTGATGCGAGCCTTTTCTACCCTAGAAGGGGTAGGCAAAGGCTTAGATCCAGAATTTAACTTTATGGAAGTTGCCAAACCATATGCAATGCAACTTATGACCGATATGAATGGTTCTGAGGGGAATAGCTTTCTTAACGAATTAAGTCGCCAAGCAGCTCAGGTAAGTAGTACCGCCTTTGGTCTACCACGTAGATTAGAGGATACACTAGAAAAGCTAGAGCAGGGAGACATGCGCTTGCGCGTTCGGTCTATAGAAACTGAACGCCTGCTGCGACGACAGAGCAGTATTCAACTCTCAATCAGCTATGCTCTGTTGATCAGTGGTTTCACGCTTTCAGCTACTATCCTAGTGGTTAAGGATTATGTATGGCTGGCACTGCTGCCTGCTTTAATTGCAGCAGGGCTTTCAGCGATCATGATCCGACTACTTTCACGCCTCGACCGTTACGATCGTATGTATTAATTATTGCAGTAAAATTTATGAAACTTAATTTCACGGGTTTTAGCGATCCGGGACTTATTCGTTCTAATAATCAGGATGCTTACTATATTGACCCAGAAGGGCGGTTTTTTATTGTCGCCGATGGCATGGGTGGTCATGCCGGAGGTGAAGAAGCAAGTCGGATTGCCTCTGAAGAAATTCAGGCGTATTTAGTCGCCAATTGGGAATCTTCTAAATCTTCTCAAGAACTGCTAGAGCAGGCTTTGTGGGGTGCTAACGAAGCCATTTTGCAAGATCAGCAAAGCCATCCCGAACGCGCCGACATGGGTACAACGGTTGTAGCGGTAATTTTTCGTGCCCCAGAGTCCCCCTGGTGCGGTCATGTTGGCGATTCCCGGCTGTATCGCTTCCGGGAGTTGCAATTAGAACAGGTAACAGAAGACCACACTTGGGTTGCACGGGCGATCAAAATCGGTGACATCACCTTTGAAGAAGCGCGATCGCATCCTTTTCGTCATGTATTATCTCGCTGTTTAGGGCGTGAAGACTTGCATCAGATTGATGTGCAACCACTAGATGTAAAAGTTGGCGATCGCTTGCTCTTATGTAGTGATGGTCTTACAGAAGAACTTGTCGAGGAAAAGATTGCTAGCTGCCTCCAATACACTCCTTGGCTTGATAAAGCCGCCATCTCTCTAGTTGAGGCTGCCAAAGACCACGGAGGGCACGATAACATCACAGTTGTCATCCTCTCACTCGAAGAAAATAGTCATTAGTCATTTGTCATTGGTCATTTTCCAAGATAAAGAACAACTGAAAAATGATTAATCCGGTAAATATACTCAGTAATTTGTTCAGTGTGAGCATTTTTCCTTTTTACAATTTGATACAAATATTTTTAGCCTCCAAAATCACCTAATGAGGCTAAATTTGCATAAATTTGTGAATTGACATCTTGCACGTAATAAGGTAAAGCGACTATAATTCACGCTTATTACCATTCATTTCCCAAACTCATTAAAATCCCTGCCCTCTAAAGCTTCCTCTATACTGGAGCAGACAGCATCTTAGGTTTTTTAAGCAAAAAGACCAAGACCTTAAAGGCAGCATCTAATATTCCCCTCAAAGGAGAATTAGATCGAGCAATAATGAGTTAGGGAGGTAGTTATACCTATCTGAGACTAAATAGAGCCTATTTTCAGCAATATGGTTCGGTTAACTTGGGTGGTATATCAGTAGGATTAGGTGCAAGATATCAGATCAGAAAAATTCCACATTTAGGATATAGGCAATCTGTCAAACAGTTGTTATCTTTCTTAATACAGAGGAACAAATGTTGGACAGGTATCAGTCCAATTATTATCCCATTTGGATTTCTGTGATCGATATCACCTTTACACGTTTACACGTTGTTTTTTCGGAGTTAATTATGAATCAACCAATGAAACTATCCTTGGAACAGCAATTCAGCATCTGCTCATTTTCCACTCAGGTGCAAAATATGAGCCACGAGCAAGCTAAAGACTTTTTAGTAAAGCTCTATGAGCAAATGGTCGTGCGTGAGGCAACCTATCAAGAACTTCTGAAGCATCAGTGGGGCTTAGATTCCGGTTCCACTATGGCATAGAGTCGTTCTAATGTCGCAGTGGGCGACCTCCTTCTCTTGCTTGGTTCCAAGGAGGAAAAGAGCTGGGGATGTCGGGGCGTCAACTTCGATAAGTAACTCCACAAGAGGGACACAAAATTTCAATTCACAAAACTAAGGAAATAGTAAACATTGTCTACGGTATATTTGCTGGAGTCTAGACTTAACTTTACCATTGTAGGCCAAACTCTTTTTTGTTTTGTCTAGTCTGAGAACCACACCTGCGTAAATTTACAATTTCCTGGAATATCTACACAAGAAGATTCAGAGAGAACTCAGATAGCACTGCTTTAGCAGCTACCAATTTCACTCCTTATACATATAACTAGAACTTACATCTTTATATATACTTTGTTTATAAAAGTTTACATTCCGACAGTGACCAGCCCTTAGTAACATTAAAAAATTATTCCTAGCTGCAAAGATCGTATGGGGAATCTGTGTCAATACTTTCCAGTTTTGTGATAATTTGAGGCTTAATTTTTTCGTACTCGCTTTTTAGTAAACTTTTACTGATTTGCGGGTCGGCAGAAGACACCAGCGTGTTACTCATTGCGACCCACTCTTGCAGTCGTTGGCGCTGGGCAGAAGCAACGCTGGAAAGTAAGATATGGGTACAGCGATTTGGTGTTTCTCGTGCAAAGAATAACAAGCGGTAGTAACCCGTATGGTGTAGTAACCGCACAATTTCTTGACCAAGACTGCTTTTGAGATCGAGGTAGTAAGGCAACCATTTAGCGCCATGCTTACGGTTGTAGATGACAGTAATCCATAGCAGCATGGGATGGGGAAGAGAGATGAACAGAAATTGGTTATAGCGGGTACAGAGTAAGCGTTTTTGAATTTCCTCCTGCGGTAGCATCACCCATAAAGCTGGTAAAGCCTCCCCAGTGATATGAATGGGCTGGGGAAAGACAATATCGGCAATTGGTTTATTGGGGGGCCAGGAAATGGCATGAGCGATTTCATCGTTAGACCAGGATACCCGCAAATCGGCTTTTGTCTTTTGTTCAAGCTCAGGACTAACTATAGTAGTAGGAACTAGGGCATGGCTGTCTTGTTTAACTTTGCGTGTATGCTCAGGCTTTTCTAGAGACGCTAGAACTTTGAGGATTTCATTGATACTTTGGGGGCGATCGCGTGCTACCTTAGCGAGACAACTCATCACCAAATTTTCGAGTTCTCTTGGTAGTTCTAATCCAGGGGCGACCTCAGCAAAAGAACGTGGTTTTTGATAGTGATGTGTTTTATACCATGCTCCAAAAGAGTGAGTTGGTGCCACCAGTGGCATTTTGCCTGTGAGCATCTCAAACATCATGACGCCCAAACTATAAATATCAGCACGGTTGTCTAATTCCTTACCCTCCATTTGTTCGGGAGAAGAATAAGCCAATGTCCCCAAATAGAATTTTGTATGGTCGCCATCTGACTGTAATAATTTAGCAATACCAAAATCTAGAACCTTGACCAATTCTCCGAAACTGGGATCTTGAATCACCAGCATATTACTTGGCTTGACATCGCGATGGATGATTGGGCAAATAGTACCCTCAACTGGGATACCATCATGGGCGCACTGTAATCCCAGGCTGAGTTGACGCGCCATACTCAGGAATCTTGCTAAAGGCAGTCGTTCCTTGCGAATAATATTGTTCAGGCTTTGTCCTTGTAAGTATTCCATGACGTAGAACGGGGTATTATTGTCATCTACGCCATAGTCCATAACTCGGACAATATGGATGCTTTTTTGCCCTAGTAAAGCACAGGTTTTTGCTTCTCGCTCAAAGCGGTCTTGCAATCGCATCTTTTCATTTTGGATTGATAGAGCAAGAAACTTAACTGCAACGGGTACACCTCCCAATAAAGTATCTTTAGCACGATAAACCCGACCCATTGCTCCAGTACCGATTAACTCCTGGAGTTGGTAGCGTTTGCTCAGTAAGCGACCAATGTTAGGGTCTGACATAGGAAAATTCGACTCCAAAAGCAGGTTGTAAGTGTTTGGGAGGGAAAGTGCATTCAAACTGATATCTGAATTATATTATTGTGCCCATAAATAACTTTCTAGGCTCGTACTGCAAGGCAGAAATCGGAAGTTAAAAAGCTTATAAGATAGGCTTTTATGCAATTTCCAATGGTTGATCTATTTCCGCAGTCTTGCACTAGCTCTTTTAGCTTCACCATCTGGCAGTTTGCAACCGAGATGTTTATTACATTTGGTGCAACATGACAGATCAAATAAGCAGAAAGGGTATACTTCTAATGACGCTTTATTTACACCATTTTGCACTTTAATTGTGATGTAGTTTTAGTTTGCCCAATTTTGACTGAATAGATAACTCTAGTATCTACCAAAAACCTTAATTAGGGAGTACCATACTCAACCACAGAGTTCTGAGAACTGAGCAATGAGTGTAGGGTTTTGAATATCAATAAAGCCTGATAGGGTAATATGAAACTATACTGGGTAGATTTTATCAAATCCATAGCCCTATGCTCTAGCTTATTAGGATAGTTCTGATTTGTTTAATAAAAAGTTTTTCAGACGATCTTAGCCTTTTTAAGGGAAGAGCCGGAATCAAAGTTCTTCTTCTTAAGGGTAGCTACTGCCTTGAGGGGATCTGCCGACTCTCAAGCAACCTAACCGTTGGCGGAACCTATTGTAGAAAAGCGTCTTTGAACAGGAGAAGCAAGTAGCATGAATTTATGAAACTCTAAAACATTTTGCTAGCGACAAGACGACTTTTAAAAAATTCTTTCAGCTTGTTGGTTATTATTCAAGCCTGATTCCTATAGTACTAATTGATGTTTTTTCGTTTTATGCGTAGGTTATAAGACATGTGAAAAACTGATTTGTTACCCATTAGATAGTATTGAATTCGACGTTCGATAATATTCTTAAATCTGTAAATTAAAACACTAAAGAAAGACTGATTTTTCCTCATTTCTCTCAATGCTGTTAACCATTTTCCTTGTTTTATAGGCAATACAACTTGAAAGTAAGCTAGATATTTTTTAAATACTGCAAGATTATAAGAAAGAGCATATGTTAAATCTGAATTTTTTTTCACAACCTCTTGTTGCATGAAAGAAGTAGTAGATATGCAGCATTGATTTAGACGTGACAATATATTTTGACCTACAAGAGAAATAGGGCGTGAGCGATAGAAATAATAAGGTTTTGGTACAAGAAAAAAGCGAGCGCCATTGATTAAGCATTGCAGAGCAAAGCAAAAGTCTTCAGCTATACTGATGGTTTCATCGTACATAATGCCGTGCTTAAATAGAAAATCTCGTTTGAATATAGGCTTGCTTAAACCAAGATGTAACCCAGCTTGTCCATAGACATCAGTTTCTACAAAATAAACGCTATCTATTTGGATAATTTTATCTATATGTTCTCCACTTTCTTGAATCAACGTACTCCAAGGAGATGTTGCACCATCTTTGATAAAATAAAGATCATCAGCAATCATATCTGCATTTTTTTCCTCTGCCACCAATATCAACTTTTCTAATCTTTCGGGAGCATACCAGTCATCTGAATCAAGAACAGCAACCCACTCTCCCTGGGCTGCTCTGAGGGCACGATTACGTGCAGCAGAAACCCCAAGATTTTGTTGGTTAACTATCACTTTGAGTCGTTGATCGGTAAAACTTTTAGCTACTTCTACAGTTTGATCGCTAGAACCATCATCGACAATGATGACTTCAATATCAGTAAATGTTTGCTCTAAGACTGACTCTATTGCTTTAGCAATATAGGCTTCGGTATTGTAAGCAGGGATAATGACAGAGACTTTAGGATTCACAAAACTAAACTCCTGACTATATGGTTCGGTAAAAAATGCTAAAATCCTGACGATAATTTAGTAATCTGTTTTTTAGAATAGCAATACTAAATTCTTGTAGGGAGAGAAAAAAGTTGAAAAACTGATAACTGATAAATAGGTATTTTTCCATCTGTATTTTCTTACGATTTACAGCGTTTTGCAACTACATGAGGTACACCCATCCCCAACCCTCCCTTTGCTAATGGCAGGGTGTGCGATAGCGCTGGTGGGGTATTTGTGTACCTCACTAAGTTAAAATCTGCTGTAATTTGACTTATTATATACAACTTAGTAGGTCAGTGAAAATAAACAATAACTCCTTAAGGTCAGCCATGAGATATTAGACCTCTTGCATAAATCAAAAATAAAGAACCCCACCCCGCATTTGAGTAAAGGAAATGCGGGGTGGGGTGTTAAGGACTTTTGCAAGAGGTCTATTGGAGGTTGGGAAACCAGTAGGTTGCCAGAGTTGTTTGAGCGGAAAGCTTGCGGACTAGATGTAAAGCTGTGCATTGACATTTGTTAGGTTGACTGACGCTCTAGCCTCGCTTCCATTGTGTTAGTTAAACAATGACCAGCCAAAATGCCACTACTGAGGTAATATGTATCTTCCGAAATCCGGTGTAGGGTTTCAAAGCCACTACGACGCTGACGATCGCCTAGTACCCAGTAACGCTGCACAATAGTATCTAAACCAATCCAGCCTTCGCCTTCAACCTGACCCCAAATATTATGTTGTAGTAAAAAAGTATATTGGCGCTCTCCTTCATGCAGCCGCCCCTTGTATTGTAAAGAGATTTCGGAGCGATCGCTACCTGGGAATATTAATTTTGTGGCCATAGTGAACCAGTTATCTCGATGCCAAGCTACCAAGGTCATACCCTTAACGCTGATTGGTATACCATTACGTTCCAGCCAATTTCCTTGCATTGCCCAGCGTCCTGGTTCTAATAAAAAAGTATGAGCCAAATTTTATATTTCCTGTCTTGATCGAGTGCCGCCAAGACTACAGTTATAGCAGTGCTAAGTTAGGAGTTAAGAGTTAAGAGTTAGGAGTTAGGAGTTAAAAGTTAGAAATTCTTTCCCTACTTTCCCATTCAGTACGGGCTAAACCTTAGCTATCTGCTAACAGCACTTAAGACTGACCTTGCTGAATTTCTCCCAAAAGCACTTCTTGAGGTGCCCCAGTGGCAGTAGGTAGGTTGCCAGGAATGCCCAAATTTCTCCAGTAGGCTAAAACCGCGAAGGCGATCGCTTCTTTAAAATCTGCACTCAAGCCGACTTCATCTGTAGTCCAGACTGGTATTGATGTCATTAACAGCTGTAATCTTTGTTTGAGATAGAGATTGCGACTACCACCACCACATAATAGTACCCGTTGTGGCATTTCCGGCAAAAAAGTGCGGTAACTATGAACAATTGAAGCTGCTGTAAGTTCCGTCAGAGTTGCCAGTACATCAGCAGCATTAAGTTGGTATGCTTGGGCATCTTTTAAACACTGATGCAGATAAGTCACACCAAATAACTCTCGACCAGTGGATTTAGGCGGCGGTAGATGAAAATAGTCTTGGCTTAACCATTGTTCTACCAATGGATCGCAAGGAGTACCACTTGCTGCCCAATTACCATTTTCATCGTAAGTTTTAGCACCAGCACTTAAATGCTCCACCGCTAGATCCAACAGACTATTTCCTGGGCCAGTATCCCAAGCGCGAATTTTTGAGAGCCAGTCGCCATACCGAGGCGGAATATAAGCAACATTGCCAATACCACCAATGTTTTGAATGCAACGCCCTTCCTGGGGATGACTGAGTAAATAAGCATCGACTCTAGGCACGAGAGGCGCACCATGACCACCAATAGCGATATCAGCAACACGGAAGTTGCTCACAGTTGTAATAGCTGTAAGATGGGCAATTAATGCACCGCGCCCTAGTTGCAGACTGTAACCCAAAGGAGTGCTAAGTGCTGAGTGAGGCATTCCTCTCCTCCTGCTCCCCTGCTCCCCTGCTCCCCCTGCTCCTACTTTGGGTGGTCGATGATAAACTGTCTGACCGTGGGAACCAATGAGAGTAGCTGGCTGATGACCAATTTGAATATTTTGGGCAGCTTGAGCAAAGACAATGGCGATCGCATCATCTATTTCTGCTAATTCTGCCATTGAGATGGCAAGGCCTACACCAACTGCCAATATTCTTTCTCTGAGTTCGGCTGGATAAGGATATGTTGCCCCAGCTAGCAACTCAATTTTGAGATCCGATTCTGTGCCGGAAATCTCTACCAACACAGCATCTATGCCATCTACGGATGTGCCACTAATTAAACCAATAACGCGAGTAGGAACAGCAACTTCTTCAGTCGGATGCATGGATCAATATTCTTTTGTTGATTGCAAGAGGTAGTTCACTTCATACTACTACCCATGTCAAAAAAACTCAGGCGGCATAGTTGACTGGAGAAAGACGAATGATGAGGGAAAGGGTGAGAGGCAGCCTACAGCTACCTATCAAAGAACATTGTAGTTCCCTTGAACTAAAAAGAATAATTTTGAAATTACAGCAATTCCAGAGTTATGAAATGTATTAAAACTATCTGGATATATTGTAAAAATTGATGCAATCGGTTGCCATAAACAGATTGTGAAGTTAACCACACAGCAAAATGCAGGTTATGTAATTACCTGAAAGAAGAACTGAGGTAATCTTAATCTTTGAGCTTGAAAAACTATTCAGCCAAGGGATAAGCACTGATTTTAAATGGTTTGGCATCGCACAATGCCTCATGCCTTCTTGATCTATAACCTTAAAAACATAAACTGTCTGCAAACCATAAAATGACACTTTCGATAAATGAAGCTTGTTTACAATTTAGCACTGACAACTTTGCATCTTCTACATAAAGCTATAGATATCACAGAACAAAATATCAGTGATTACCCTCTAAATAAAGTCCAATAACCTGCATTTTAATCTAAGTATAGTCAAATTAAAAAGTAGTAATCCCTCTGATGTTGGAATCTAGAAGTACACCGCACAATGAGGCTATGAACACGAAAGATTAAAAAACCAAAAGGAATTGTCAAATGAAAAATCTTCTAATTAAGTCTGCGATCGCTTCTGGTGTAGTTTTGTCTTTAGCTACTATTACCCGTCCTGCAACGGCTGCGTCTTTTGCGGTCTCAATAGAAAACGCAGGCGTACAAAATGCACAATTATCAAATCTTGTTAATGCCCATGTAGACACCTTTGATTCACAAACACAAGGTTACAGTGCAACAGGATTTCAATGGAATGATGGACAAACAAATATTGGTAGCTATAAGAATACTCTGGTCTTGAATCCAGACCAATATGGTGCTGCTGGTGGAACAGGTAAGTATTTTGATGTAGACACGAATAGATCGGGTAATGGTCAAACAGTTTCCACCCTCAATTTGACAAGCCCACAAAGTTACTTTGGGCTTTGGTGGTCTGCTGGAGATGCTAGCAACGTAATTACATTTCTTTCACAAGGTCAGGTTGTACAAACTTTGACTACCGCTGATGTGGTTAGTTATATCGCAAATCTACCAAATAAATCCAGCTACTATGGTAATCCTAATTCGGCATTCCAAAATCAAGATTCTGGAGAACCCTTTGCGTTCATCAACTTCTACGATGTTGGCGGAACTTTTGATCAGGTTCAATTCACCAATATTGGCGGAAGTGGTTTTGAATCAGATAATCACACAGTCGCTACTGGCTACAACGGTATCACCGGTAATATAGTTATTCAAGCAGTGCCTGAGTCTTCTTCTGTATTAGGAGTTTTTGCGATTGGTTTTGTGGGTGCTGCTTCAGTTATGACTCGTCGAGCTAAGAAAAAGTCAGTTTTGCAATTGTCTTAAGTCTAGTGGCTTGCAAGCAACGCAATTTCTAGCTCACATTAAGTATCCTCTGCACTTCTGATGATAGTTAAGGGAATGTCACTCTCAAGCGATGCCTGCGGCTGGCTACGCCTACGCTACTTTAATAGCACTGCTTTCAAGCAATTTTATTAAAGATACCAACTCTAGCTCAGTAAGATTTGCCTGATTTTCTTTATGCCTCACTCCCAGGCTCCACTTCACGTAGCGTGTCGTAGGCAAGATTTCAGAAATTCCAGCGAAAAGTCAACATTAAATACAAGTTAGGGCGAGTTTACTTAAGTAAGCTCGCCCTAATTGTTTGGCGATTTATTTTATGAGCAGCCAACTCTACAACACTTAGATTGCCTTCTGCTTGGAGATATTGGCTAAAAGCTTAACTTGGCATAGAACTGATCCTAAAACCCAAGTCTTAAGAATCGATATGATAGAAAAGTAGATAAAATTTAAAAAATATTTATCGAATGGTGCTTCAATCATCTGGCTTGTCCAAGGTCAAAGACTCACTAAGACAAAAAATCTTCTTGGGTAATGAACCCAATGCAGAGTTAATTGCAATTCTCACCGTTTACTTTGTCCAAGGAATTTTAGGGCTATCGCGTCTAGCTGTGAGCTTTTTCCTCAAAGATGAACTGCTGCTAAGTCCAGTCCAGGTGTCGGCACTATTGGGAATTGTCTTCCTACCTTGGATGATCAAGCCGGTATTTGGTTTTATCTCTGATGGCTTGCCTATATTTGGCTATCGTCGGCGTCCTTACTTGATTTTATCGGGGATATTGGGAACTGCTTCTTGGGTGAGTCTGGCCACAATAGTTCATACTAGTTGGGGAGCTACCTTAGCGATCGCTCTTAGTTCTCTTTCCGTTGCGATGAGTGATGTCATAGTTGACTCGCTGGTTGTGGAACGTGCCAGAGGCGAATCACAAGCAACAGCCGGCTCACTACAATCTCTGTGCTGGGGTGCTTCTGCGATCGGAGGTTTAATCACAGCATACTTTAGCGGTCTGCTACTTCAATACTTTACTACCCGTACCGTCTTTGGGATTACCGCTTTCTTTCCTCTCATCGTTTCAGGGGTAGCTTGGTTAATTGCTGAGTCCCCCATTCGGAAAGATTCTCAAGATAGTAATCAGACAAACCCCCTACCCATCAAACATCAACTGGGGCAGCTACGCCAAGCCATTACCCAAAAAACAATTTGGCTACCAACGGCATTCGTCTTCATCTGGCAAGCTACCCCAAATGCTGACTCAGCCTTTTTCTACTTCTCTACCAACGAACTACATTTTGAACCAGAATTTTTGGGGCGGGTACACTTGGTAACAAGTTTCGCTTCTTTAGCAGGCGTTTGGATTTTTCAACGTTTCCTCAAAAGCATCCCTTTTCGGGTAATTTTTGCTTGGAGTACCGTCCTTTCGTCAATTTTGGGGATGACGATGCTCTTGTTAGTGACTCACACAAACAGACTGTTGGGTATAGATGACCACTGGTTTAGTTTGGGTGATAGTCTTATTCTCACTGTAATGGGGAAAATTACCTTCATGCAAGTGATGGTGTTAGCAGCAAGGCTTTGTCCCCCTGGAGTGGAAGCGACATTATTTGCCTTGTTAATGTCGGTATTTAATTCAGCAGGAACGGTTTCCCATGCATTTGGGGCATTAATCACCTATTGGCTGGGGATCACCGCCACGAACTTTGAATCACTTTGGCTATTAGTGCTAATTACTAATCTCAGCACGCTGTTACCCTTACCATTTATCAACTGGCTACCTGCTGCTGAGGAACAAACTGAGACACCCAAAGATGGGGAAAAAGCGTTTGTGCCAGATTTGATGTCTGAGTTGGTATTGAGAGAACCAGAGTCGAAAATAGTGGAATAGGGTAATACAGAAGTTTTCAAGTAGATAAGGTACAAAGTGCAGGACTCATGCATCAAAAATAAAGAGTTTCACTTCTTTCCCCCTGCCCTATTTGGGTGAAACCATTTTTTCGCTAGCAATGATATGCAAATCGATGTTTTTGAGTAAGCGTACCAATCTTTGCGTCAAAGATCCTTTGAGAAACATAAGCCAGCGTGATCGCTGACTTTCACCAATCACAATCTGGGTGATCCGATGTTTCTCGGCGACTTCAGCGATCGCATTAGCTACGTTACTGTTGGTAACACGAAGAAAAGTACCTTCAAATTCTTTACAGAGTTTCTCACAGGTGTGGATGTGTAAGCTTTCCTCTTTGGTGAGAAAGCGCTCTGGATTGGCAACAAACAAGGTGTAAAGTGGGGCATTCATGTAGTTAGCCAGCCTCGCGCCCCGGCGTAATAGCTGCACTGAGTTGGGATAGGTGGATACACACACCAAAACCCGCTCGTGAATATTACAAGATTGCCCGTTAGGAATAGTGGCGATCGCATTTCCTTCCACATTGTCTGCAACTTCCCGCAAAGCCAACTCCCGCAAAGCAATCAGGTTACGGCGTTGGAAAAAATTATCGAGGGATTGTTGGATTTTTTCTGGTGCGTAAATCTTGCCTTCTAATAACCGTTCTTGCAATGTTTCTGGCGTAACATCTATTACTAGTATTTCGCTTGCTTCATCCAGAATCCTATCAGGAACACGTTCACGGACTACCACACCTGTAATTCTGGCTACTAGATCATTGAGACTTTCCAAATGTTGTACATTCATTGTGGAGTGGACATCAATACCTGCTGCCAAAACTACTTCTACATCTTCGTAGCGTTTTTCGCGTGGGGAACCAGGGACGTTGGTATGGGCAAGTTCATCGATTAAGACTAATTGGGGCGATCGCTTTAAAATAGCATCTGTATCCATATCCGTTAGTGTCAACTCACCTTGCGGATATTCCTTGCGTGGTAGAATCTCCAGTCTCTCTGCCTTCTCAATTGTCTCCTTGCGTCCGTGGGTTTCTAAAAGCCCAACAACGACATCAATTCCTTCATGTTTGAGTGCGTGTCCCTCTTCCAGCATCCGGTAGGTTTTGCCTACTCCTGGAGCCATACCAATAAATATCTTATGCTTACCCCGTCGTCGTGGCGGATAAAGCGAGTAACTTGCAGAATTTAAAGGTACAGTGCCACCTGAACTAGTATTATTATTATCTGACATTTCATTCTTGGTTTCTATAGCAATCCTATTTCATCGGAAAACGGCGCTTTACCCAATGCCCAATGCCCACTTACTGATTTTGCTGACGATTAATATCTTGCAAGTCAAGAGCATAATTCAATCGGAGAACATTGACTCCTGGTTCGCCAAAAATCCATAAGAATCTGCCATCAGTATACTTGTTAATTAAACGTAGGATCTCATCTTCTTTTACTTTACGTGCACCAGCAACCCGAGCTAATTGCTGCCGTGCTGCTTTAAAGGAAATATGCGGGTCTAAACCAGAACCAGATGTATAAATTATATCAGCAATCGGTTGAAGATTTTCGTCTCGCAATTGATTTGCGTCTTCTAGAATCCGCTTCATTAGTTCTGGATTGCTAGCAGCGAGATTGCTGGCTCCAGATATGCCAGTTGGCTTGGCTTTTTTTCCTTGGCTATATCTAACAGTACTGGGACGAGGATGGAAATATCGCTCAGATGTGAACACCTGCCCGATCAAAGCTGAACCAATTGGTTCATTATTTAGATTCAACATAATGCTGCCATTAGCTTGATAGTGTAAAAAAACTTGACCCACTACAAGGATGATCAGCGGATAGATAATTGCAGTCAACAACCAAAGCATTAGAGTTATAAAAATTGCTCTGATGGTTTCTCGAATAATAGCCATAATAAGTTTTCCAATTGCTCCTAGAATTTTATTTTTTATTTTTATTTTTTATTCTTTTGCCCACTCAGGAAGAAGTTAAAGAATGCTGTTAGCAATAGCATAAAACACTGGGGTAACTACCACATTCAAGCACAGCAGGATAAAAATAGCGAGTGGTAGGTGTTGTTTCGGCTATTGCAAGCAAACAAAGGATATTGACGAAGCGGTGCTGAATTAAAACGATGTTTATTCATATTCTTCTTTCTCCTTTTCTCAACAGGTAAAAGTAAAAATGTTTATTTTCATCAAGATGCGTTTGTTTCCCTAAGAGAATGTTTGAAAAGTATTAGGCAATAGAATGATGCCTCCGGCACGCCAAGGGCGAACGCTACTACACAAAACTTAGTCCACGGAGGTGGACTAAGATAAAATCAAGGCTTTTTAACCCACGGAGGTGGGTTTGGTTTGTGTAGCCGCGACTTCCAGTCGCCCGGTGAGTAATAAATTAGACTTTTCAAACATCCTCTAAGCCAAACCTATAACTGTAATCAGTATATCGATCAACTTAATCGCAATAAATGGCGCAATCACCCCACCTAAGCCGTAAATTAAGATATTGCGTTCGAGTAGCTGATTAGCTTTCAACGGTCTAAATCGCACACCCTTCAATGCCAAGGGAATCAAAGCGGGAATAATCAAAGCATTATAAATCAGCGCTGATAGTACAGCAGATTTCGGGCTAGTCAAATTCATAATATTTAGGCTTTGCAGGTTAGCAGCGACAAATATCACTGGGATAATTGCAAAGTATTTAGCAATATCATTAGCTATGGCAAATGTCATCAATGCCCCACGAGTAATCAACAATTGTTTACCAATGCTAATGATATCGATCAGCTTTGTGGGATCGGAGTCCAAATCGAGCATGTTGGCGGCTTCTTTGGCAGCTTGCGTCCCCGTATTCATGGCAACGCCGACGTTAGCTTGGGCTAATGCTAGAGCATCGTTAGTTCCATCTCCCGTCATGGCAACTAGTTTGCCTGCGGCTTGTTCCTTTTTAATGACGTTAATTTTGTCCTCTGGCGTGGCTTCGGCAATGAAGTCATCCACGCCTGCTTCTTTAGCAATGACCGAAGCTGTAATTTGGTTGTCTCCAGTTAGCATGATGGTACGCACTCCCATCCGTCGCAGTTGCTCAAAGCGATCGCGGATACCAGGTTTAACTATATCTTTGAGATAAATAATCCCGTAAATTTCGTTATCTAGGCTGACTGCTAGGGGTGTGCCTCCCAGGCGAGAAACTCGTTCGTAGACAGCATTTAATTCTGGTGTATCGCGTCCGTTGCGGGAACGCACAAATCCTTTAATGGCTTCTACTGCTCCCTTTCTAGCCTCATATCCACCAGGTAAGTTAGTGCCACTCATCCGTGTTTTGGCGGAAAAACTAACTCCTTCTGCCTGGTTGGGGTCAAAATCAAACCGTGCTACCAACTTTTCTGCTAGTCGGACAATAGATTTACCTTCTGGTGTATCGTCAAAGACACTAGCCGCCCAAGCAACATTAGCAATTTCTGACATTGAATAACCGTTAATGGGAATAAACTCTTCCGCCAAACGGTTGCCAAGGGTAATTGTACCTGTCTTATCAAGAACTAGAGTGTTGATATCACCACAGACTTCGACTACTCGTCCTGAAGTCGCAATGACGTTAAATCGGGCGACTCGATCCATACCAGCAATGCCAATGGCACTTAGTAAGCCGCTAATGGTTGTAGGAATTAATGCTACTAATAGGGCAATTAAAATTGGTATGCTGACTGGACTGTTGACATAGTAAGCAAGTGCAGGCAGAGTTACCACGACTAACAAAAATATTAAGCTGAGAACTGCCAGCAATACTGTCAGAGCAATTTCATTGGGTGTTTTGCTGCGTTCTGCCCCTTCTACCAAGGCAATCATCCGGTCAATAAAGCCTTTGCCTGGATCGGATGTGATGCGAATAATTAGTTCATCTGAGATAATCCGCGTCCCACCAGTGATGGAACTGCCAACATCGGAACCTGATTCTTTTAATACTGGTGCGGATTCCCCTGTAATTGCCGATTCATCTACTGAGGCGACACCCATAATTACTTCACCATCGGCGGGGATGATATCACCAGCAACGACGTAGATGGTATCGCCTTGTTTAAGGCTGGTGGATGAAACTTCACTCAGTGTGCCATCGGCAGCAAGTTTTTTGGCGATCGTCTCTGATTTCGTTAACCGTAAGGCATCAGCTTGGGCTTTACCCCGCCCTTCTGCCACTGCTTCGGCAAAATTGGCAAACCAAACTGTCAAGAATAAAATCCCCGATAACAAGCCGTTGAAAAGTTGCGGGTTCTTTTGGAGGGGTGGGCCAAATAGGTTGGGATCAATTGTTAGCAATAGGATGATGATTGTCCCTACCCAAACCACAAATATCACTGGATTTTTGATTGCATACTTAGGGTTGAGCTTGACAAAAGCATCTTTAATTGCCCTGAAGTACAGCCATTTATTACTTGCCCTGGCCTTTTTACGTCCTCGACGGCGATCGCCAGAACGAGAATTTGGGCGTCTAGCTTTGAAGTTAGTTGCCACTTGATTCATAAATAAAGTTAGAAGTGAGAAGTACAGACGCGACTAATCGCGTCTGTACAGGAGGAGTAGAGGATTAATCTTGTCTGTACAGGAGTTAGGAGTTATTAGGAACTTCTAATAAAATATCCAACCTGTAGGGTGGCGTTAGTAAGACACTCTACGAAACTGGATAATTTATTTATTTTTTAGTATTCTCTTAATTCCAAACTCATCACTCATAACTCATAAATTTTCTAACTGCCAGATGCTAGCTTTAAACCCTCAGCTATGGGGCCTAAAGCCAGAACGGGAAAGAAAGTCAATACTCCCAAAACCAGTGTCACTCCAGCTGTGATACCAGTAAATACCAGGGAATCAGTTCTTAAGGTACCAGGGGTTTCGGGGACTGGTTTTTTGCGAGACATGCCGTCAGCCAACAGCAGGATGGCAATCATCGGAATGTAGCGTCCTCCTATTAAGCTAACTAAAGTACTCAAGTTCCACCACAGGGTATTATCCCTCAACCCCTCTAAGCCGGAGCCATTGTTTGCTGCTGCCGAGGCGTATTCATAAACTACTTGAGAAATACCATGATAGCCAGGGTTGCTAATTCCAGATAGAGAGATGGGATAAGCTAGAGCGATCGCACTGGGAATCAAAACTAGAATTGGGTGAATCAACAGCACGACGCTGGCAAGAACGATTTCTCGCTTTTCGATTTTGCGTCCTAAAAACTCTGGGGTACGTCCTGCCAGGAGTCCAGTGAGAAACACTGTGAGAATTAAGTAAATAAATAAGTAAGCTGTTCCAGTTCCCTGTCCACCCCAGATAACTCGGATAAATAAGTTGAAGAGAGTCGAAAATATTCCTTGCGGCATCAAAGAATCGTGCATCCCATTCACCGCACCAGACATAGTAGCAGTAGTCATCACTGCCCAAAATGCCGTTTGTGCCCAGCCAAATCTAACTTCTTTACCCTCTAAATTAGGCTGTTCTAATCCAAAGGCATTATTAACCAGGGGATTACCTTGCAGTTCTCCTACGGCTGTCACTCCCACCAGAACTACAAAAATCACAAACACCATCCAAAAAAGTAGCCAAGCTTGTTTAATGTTGTTGGCAAATATACCGTAGGTGTAAATCAAGGCTGCTGGGATAGAAATCATGGCGATCATTTCTATCAAATTAGAAGCGCCATTGGGATTTTCAAAGGGATGTGCTGAGTTTACGCCAAAAAAGCCGCCGCCGTTCTCGCCCAAAAGTTTGATCATTTCAAAGGATGCTACTGGGCCTCTGGCAAGATATTGCGTCCCGCCTTCTAAGGTTCTCACATCTAGAGTCTTCGCTAATGTTTGTGGCACACCTGTTACCAGCAAAGCGATCGCGCCAATAATCGAAATCGGCAGCAATATTCGCGTAATTCCACGAACTAGATCGACGTAAAAGTTACCCAGTCGTCTACCCGTTAACCCACGAATAAAGGCAATTCCTACAGATAAACCAGTAGCTGCGGAGGTGAACATCAAAAAGCCTAAAGCTGCTACCTGACTAAAATAGCTTAAGGTTGTCTCACCAACATAGTGTTGCTGGTCTGTATTTGTCACAAATGAAATGGTTGTGTGTAGTAATACATCCCAAGTGGGCGCACCAAAGCCATTGGGATTCCAGGGTAAGAGTCTCTGAAAATATATAAGTAAATATACTGAAATGCCCATAATGATGTTGCTGCACAGTACAGCCCGGATATACTGCCAAGCCGTCATATCATCTTTTCTCCGAACACCCGCTAGTACGAACATACTTCGCTCTATGGGGTTCATTAAAAAATCCAGCAGTGTTCTTTCTCCCAAGAAGACACGTGCTATGTATCTTCCAAATAGCGGAGTGATTGTTATGACAATACACAGCGTTAAGCCTATTTGCAAAAAACCTTGTCCCATATATTTTGTGCTAAATTAAATTTGAGTTGTTAACAAGCCAATTCTTAGAAATAACAGATTAGCTGTAGGAATATTTGATTTCGAGAGATTTACTATTTTCCAGATAATTGTTAAAGTCTTTGTTAAGAATATTTAATTTTTACTCTTAATTCATCTATAGCAATCCGATAGCGAAGCGGTAGCGAGTCAGACGCTCCTGCGTCGCTAACGCTGCGCTATCAAGCGTCTTTGATTTCTGAATCACTCGTAGAGGTAAGGGACTGGGGACTGGGGACTGGGAAGAAGGAATAAAGGTGTACTGAGTTTTGTTCAAAAATCAAATATGAGTCCTATATCTCACTAGTTAGGATTATTTGTTTATACAATACATTTTCCCAGTTTGCTACTTTCAAAGGGATCAACAGCACCAATCAAAGAAACATTTTTGTTTTCTGTGGGTAGAGATGTACGTGTACTTATTGTCTTGTTGATAGAACGAGCGAACAATCATAACTAAAATTGAAGAAGAATTCAGAAGTCAGAATAGGCTACGCCCTGCTGCGCTAACATGAGCGGGGCTGGAGACGTTTCCTTTAGCTCCGGTCAGAATTAAGATGGTCTCTACGAAACCCTACGCGTAGAGACCGTCTGAGTATAGGTTAAAACCGTACTTCTTCCCCATACGCTAATGTCCCCTAGTGGGCGAAAATAAATTCAAAAAGTCTCGCCTTAAAACTCTATTTCTTAAGAGTGGGAAGCACTTAGAGAAGCCTCAGCGACCACTACGCGAATATGGGTAGAGGATTCGGAATTCTGACTCTTGTTTTATATAGTATTAAAATTAAAAAATTTGGTGGTCATCATTGATGATAGTACCGACTGCTTGGTTATTCGCAAAGGTAGCATTTGCCGCACCATAGATATTGACAAAAAATGTTTCGTCAGCTTCAACTTTATTATCACCTCTAACGCCAATACTAACAATTTTACTGGTATCACCAGGGTTGAAAACAATTGTCCCCAACCCAAAATTGTAATCCGAGTCAGATTCTTGGGCAGTACCATCACTCGTGCTGTAATTTACAACTACCGGTTGATAGAATTCAGTAGAGAGAGTGACGACAAAATTAGCATTAGTGGTCATCCCTGTACTGCCTTCTTTGATTGATGTATCTGCAATGCTGATGGTGGGGGGGGCATCATCATTTATGATAGTAGCCACTCCCAAGCTATCAGTAATTGTGGTATTTATAGCACCGAAGAGATTGACAGAAAATGTCTCGTTGGTTTCAGCTTTATTATCACCGATGACACCAATACCAAGAGTTTTGCTGGTTTCCCCAGGAGCAAAAATAATCGTCCCTAAAGCCGAATTGTAATCAGAGTCAGAAACTTTAGCAGTACCATCACTTGTGTTGTAATTTACAGTAACTTGCTGCAAACTCGCTGCGGAGAGAGTGACGATAAAGTTAGCATTAGTGATTGTGCCTGTGTTACCTTCTGCAACTGAGACATCCGAGATACTGATAGTTGTTGGGTTGTCATCATCAATGATGGTAGCAACTCCTAAATTATCTGCGATCGCGGCATTAGTCGCACCCGAAAGATTGACAGCAAACGTCTCGTTGCTTTCAGTTTGATTATCGCCGATGACGCTAATACTAAGAGTTTTGCTAGTTTCACCAGGAGCGAAAATAATTGTTCCTAAAGCAGAGTTGTAATCAGAGTTAACAACTTGAGCAGTACCATCACTCGTATTGTAACTTACAGTAACTTGCTGAGAACTGGGATTAGAAAGACTGATAGTAAAGTTAGCGTTAGTTGTTCTACCTGTATTGCCTTCTGCAACTGAGACATCCGAGATACTGATAGTTGGTTGATTGTCATCGTTGATGATGGTAGCAACTCCTAAATTATCTGCGATCGCGGCATTAGTCGCACCCGAAAGATTGACAGCAAACGTCTCGTTGGTTTCAGTTTGATTATCGCCGATGACGCCAATACTAAGAGTTTTGCTAGTTTCCCCAGGAGCGAAAATAATCGTTCCTGAAGTAGAGTTGTAATCAGAGTCAACAATTTGGGCAGTGCCATCACTCGTGTTGTAATTTACATTAACTTGCTGATAGCTGGCATTGGAAAGAGTAATAGTAAAGTTAGCGTTAGTTGTTCCTGTATTGCCTTCAGTAATTGCAACATCCAAAATGCTGATAGTTGGTTGATTATCATCGTTGATGATGGTAGCAATTCCTAAATTATCTGCGATCGCAGCATTTGTCGCACCCGAAAGATTGACAGCAAATGTCTCGTCAGTTTCAAATTTGTTATCGCCGATGACACCAATACTAAGAGTTTTGCTAGTTTCCCCAGGAGCAAAAATAATCGTCCCTAAAGCCGAATTGTAATCAGAGTCAACAATTTGGGCAGTGCCATCACTTGTGTTGTAATTTACAGTAACTTGCTGATAGCTGGGATTAGAGAGACTAATAGTAAAGCTAGCATTAGTTGTTGTACCTGTGTTGTCTTCATTAACTGAGACATCCGAAATGCTGATAGTTGGTTGGTTGTCATCGTTGATAATAGTAGCAACTCCTAAATTATCTGCGATCGCGGCATTAGTCGCACCCGAAAGATTGACAGCAAACGTCTCGTTGGTTTCAGTTTGATTATCGCCGATGACGCCAATACTAAGAGTTTTGCTAGTTTCCCCAGGAGCGAAAATAATCGTTCCTGAAGTAGAGTTGTAATCAGAGTCAGCGACTTGAGCAGTACCATCACTCGTGTTGTAATTTACAGTAACTTCCTGATAGCTGGGATTAGAGAGACTAATAGTAAAGTTAGCATTAGTTGTTGTACCTGTATTGCCTTCAGTAATTGAGACATCCGAGATACTGATAGTTGGTTGATTGTCATCGTTGATGATGGTAGCAACTCCTAAATTATCAGCAATAGTGCCATTTGTTGCAGCCAAAAGATTGACGATAAATGTCTCGTCGGTTTCAAATTTGTTATCACCTACAACACCAATGCTAAGGGTTTTACTGGTTTCGCCAGGATTGAAAGTAATCGTCCCCGGAGTAGAATTGTAATCTGAGTCAGCAGCATTAGCAGTGCCGTCACTTGTGTTGTAATTTACAGTAACTTGCTGAGAACTGGCATTAGAAAGACTGATAGTAAAGTTAGCATTAGTTGTTGCACCTGTGTTTCCTTCAGTAACCGAGACATCCGAGATGCTGATAGTTGGTTGGTTATCATCGTTGATGATTGTTGCTGTAGCTGAATTGTTAGTAATTGTGGAACTTTCTGGCGCAGTTGTGAGGTTGGGGTTACTCAGGGTAACAGTAATGTCTTCATTAAGTTCAAAGGTATTGTCACCCAAAACATCGGCTGTAATTGTCTTTGTGGTTTCCCCAACAGCGAAGCTTAAAGTCCCAGATGCAGCACTTCCTCCAGCCGTAACTTGAATATTGTTATAGTCACTGCCAAAAGTTGCCGTACCGTTAAAAGCATAATCTACGGTGCTAGCTACACCAATACCACCACTGCGAGTAACCGTGAAGGTAACAGCTTGAGTACCGCTATTACCTTCAGTTAAAGTTGAGGTGGCGGTGGAAATTGCATATTGAATCGAATCATTAGCAGCAATATTGAGAGTAGTTTCAGTTATTGTCCCCAAATCCGCTCCTGTTGGCGTACCGAAGTTGAGTACAACTGTTTCTGCATTCTCAGGTAAATCGTCTGGTTTAATAGTAAAAGTAATTAGCTGTGTTAAATTTGCGCCTGTCGCCCCAGCAGCAAAAGAGATAGTAGTAGGGGAAAAAGTGTAATCGTTGCTAATAGTAGCCGTACTACTATTTTTGACGGCAATAGGAACTGTGACAGCTGTTTCAGGAGAGGCATTTAAAGTAACAGAAATAGTTACTGTAGTGGCGGTACTATCTTCTATTGCATTGTACGTAGCAGCACCAAAGCTGACTTTTGGAAGCACATATTCAAATGCTCCAATATCAATTCTGCCGCTTTCAATACGGTTAAAATTCGTGCCGCGTTGGTCGGTAGTTAAACCACCACTGTAAGTGGGATCACCAGCATTCCTGGCAGGACTGTTAAAGTCTAGAGCGTGAGTTTGTGTAGAGCCACCGTAATCTCCTAGCAGTTTGAGTCCAGGATTGGGGTTAATAATATCTGTACCCGTACCCAGAGTCCCGGATGATTTACCAGCAATTTTGCCAATCAGGTTGTAAGCATTACCATTGAAGTTGTTACCAAAGACATCGGCTCCTTGATTACCTGGGTCAATATTGCCGGCGATGATGCTATTACTAATGCTAACTGTGCCGCCACCTCTATAAATACCGCCACCATCACCTTGGCCATTGTTATCACTATCAGCAGTGTTGCCAAATATAGTGCTATTGCCGACTGTCGTATTGTTAGTGCTGTAGATGCCGCCACCATTAGTTTTTGCTGTGTTGCTAGAAATAGTGCTATTGCTGATAGTGACACTACCGTTACTACCGTTACTGAAAATGCCGCCGCCATTGCTGTTCGCAGTGTTACTAGAAAGAGTACTATTGCTAACTGTGGCATTGGTGCTGTACATACCTCCCCCAAGGTTCGCTATGTTGCCAAAAATACTGCTATCGCTGACTGTGGCACTACTGCTGTAAATGCCGCCGCCGTTGCTGCTGGCAGTGTTGCCAAAAATACTGCTATCGCTGACTGTGACACTACTACTGCTGTAAATGCCGCCACCACTGGTGCTGGCAGTGTTGCCAGAAAAAGTACTATTACTGACTATGACACTACTAGTACTGTAGATCCCACCACCATTTGCTCCATTTCCCCCAGTTATCTTCAACCCATCAATTGAGAGAGAGGCAGTGGCATTAAAAACACGGGAAGTATTGTTACCACTGATGGTAAGTTTATTAGCCCCAGTTCCTTGAATGATCACTCCTTCAGTAATATTCAATTCCCCAGAAGTGAGGGTAATGGTGTCGGGGGTGGCATCACCGAATATTCCAGTCGTGTCAAAGAGGATTGTCTCAATTCCTGGATCGTTATTGGCATTGATAATAGCTTGCCTTAAGGAGCCAGCACCGCTGTCATTGGTGTTAGTTACTATATAGGTGGTGCCATCTACTTTCACAGATACATCGTCAATGGCTAAACCATGATCGTTGCCTGTATCATCTGTGTCTTCCCAACGCAATATAATCTCTTCACCGTTAGCTATTGGGGTAGCTAGATTAAATATTACAGGTGTTTTGACAGTTCGATTGGCACTTTGATTACCATTCAGGGAACCTACGGTTGTAGTTGCAATTGGCCCGGTGAAATCTAGTGATGTGACAGGTGTCCATATTCCTGTTGTTAAACTTGTGACAGTTGACCCAGTTTGATAACTGAATTTCAGCTGTTGCTGCGATGTATTACCACCATTACGCCATTGCTCACCCGTGTAACCTACTTGCAACTTGGTAATTGGTGAACCTGTGTTGTTTTGGAGGCGCAATCCATAATAAATAGTTCCTGTAGCACCAGAAGCTACAGAACCGAGTGCCCGCTCTGTGGTTGTACCAAAACTGTACAATCCACCTGCGTTATTAGTGCCAGAACCAAGGCTGTAAGTTGTTCTTGTGGAATACCAACCTAAAATAGTTGAATCATTAACCCAAGCTGGTGTTCCGCCAGTATTTAATGTGTTGAAGTTTTGAGTGTATGTGCCAGTAAAACTAGCTGGCAAAATCGATTGGTAAGCCTGTATTACTTCCGGTTTAAATGCCAGGGAAGCCTCTATTTTCCCCGTCTTCACTTCTAAATTCCAATCGCCACCTAAAGCTTCACTTCCTGTTTTGTTAGTAGAAGCGGCAACATCAGCACCAGTTATTCGGCTAATCTGCTGCACAAATTTTGTGCCTTCACCACTGGCTACATCACAGCCATACAGCAAAATATCAGCATTCTCAGTTAAAACACTTGCCCATTTTTTTAACTGATTTGCATAGCTATCCAGGTTACTGATGTTGAGGTTGCCTGACCCCAGTTGCAAACTCCCCGCACTTCCGTGGGAAACAATGTGAATTGATTGAACTGAATTAGATTTACGTTTTTCTAGAAACTCGGTAATTTGTGCTAAACCATCTCTATTGGGATCAAGAATAACGACTTCACTGCCCAGGATGATACCAGCTACTAAGCTTTGGTAATCTATAACTTTTGGATCTATGAAAACAATATTTGTACTTGCTTCTAATATTTTATTATTAGAGTTTTTTCTAGTATTATAGTGATTATTTTCTGGCTGTTTGGTCATAATCATTAAATAGAAATTTAGATAGAATAAGATATTTGTTAGCTTGAGCTTGGTAGTGTTTTTCGTGCAGGACAAAATAGAAAGTGAATGGTTTTTCATTCGCTTTCATTCCCAAATTAAATCGGCGATTTAACCTTTTAACTAATGGGTTAAAGCCGCAATGTTTTTAATTTTTATATAACCAAGCACACCTTCAATAAAGTTAGCTATTTTTTAGTCCTAGCTTTTCTTTATAGCAATTTATGCTAAGTCTAATGCCAAGACAACTGCATTTCCACTTAAATCGTGATGGATTGACTGAAATTTGAGTAGATTAGTTGATTAACACTTATAGTGCTACTAACCCTTTTTGGATAGCTAAAACTGCGGCTTGGGTGCGATCGCATATTTCTAGTTTCCGCAAGATAGCATGGACATGCTAGTGGCAATGTAGAGTGACAGGTTTGGCGATGACTGGGGAATTAATGGGGCGATCGCTCCTAGAGAGGTCTGTTGTCTCCATAATTAATATAGATACAAGGCGTGTAACTAGAGGTTTTATGTCCCTAACCCTTGAAGACTTGGAACAAATGCAGCAACAGTATCCCGACTTTCGCATGGAACTAGTGAAGGGTAATATTATTGTTATGAGTCCATCAGGATACGAATCAGATGAGGTTGCAGCTGAAATGGTAGCCCAATTACGTAACTGGGTTAGACCGCGCAAACTCGGACGAACAGCAGCTTCTAGTGCCGGTTTCAGGTTGCCTAATTCAGACTTGCGCGCACCAGACGCCTCATTTGTTTTAGCCGAACGCTTGCGTCGCAGTCCGAAGTCTTTTGCTCAATTGGCTCCTGATTTGACTGTCGAGGTGAAGTCCCCTAGTGATAATTTACAGGATTTGAGAGCCAAAATTCAAGAATTTCTGAGTTTGGGAACTAAAGTAGGAATTTTGCTCAATCCAGATGAGCGGATTGTTGAAGTTTACAATTTTGGACAAGAGGCAATAATACTTCGTGATGGCGATATTTTAACAGTTCCCGAACTGCTCCCAGGATGGGAAGTACCAATTGCAGATTTGTGGCCTCCAGAGTTTGACTAGGATAGTAATGAAAAAGAAGGAGAAAGAGAACCCCATATTTAAAAATAGGGATCTAAATCGCCGTTACGAATTACGAATTACTTTCTGGAGTTTAAATACTACCGAATAGGGGCGTGTTTTTGAATTGAAGAGCTTTTTGTCGTTTTCTGCAAGATGATATCGCTCCGAGGTAATTCTTGGTTCTTCAAACTCGTCCACAGAAAAACCTGCTGCCTTGAAAGCTTTCCAGTAATCGGAAAGAGGACGGTGAAACCAGATAAATGGTGTTGTAAAATGGTTCCAAGGTTCGTCGTTGCGTTGCATCTTTTCAAAATAAGAAGAAGTCCAACTATAAAAAACCGTCCCATCCTCATTTACAGTCGTTGATTTGCCTTGGGGAAAGCAAGGATGTGAGAACACAAGGATTGCAACACCACTAGGCTTAAGAACACGATTGAATGCCCTGATTGCTCTTTCGAGATCGAGCAAATCCATGAGAACATAATTAGAGACGATCATATCAAATTGCTCATCTGGAAGCGACTTTAGTTCAGTGCATGAATCCAAATGAAAATCTATATCTAGATTATTTTGGCTAGCTCTGAATTGGGCAATTTCTATCATCTGAGGCGAAAAATCTATACCAGTTACACTAGCCCCTTTAAGGCAAAGCTGGCGTGCTAGATATCCTGTGCCACAACCAGCATCGAGGACAGACAATCCTGCAACGTTACCAGCGAAACTCCATAGGACTGGATCTGAGTTCAGAATTCGATTGCTGTCACCATCATCGCCAACTTGAATATCCCAGTCTTTAGCTCTATTATCCCAGAGTTCAAGTATTTCTTGATCGTCACATTTTGCCATGATTTCTTTAGTCATATTTTCCTCCTGAAAAGAATAACTGAACAGGACTTATTTATTTTCACATAGATATCTGCTGAACTTTATATAGGACTAATATTTGATTTCTGAAAAAGCTCAGTACAACTCGGAAAGCCTAATTCCCTATTCCCTACTCCCTATTCCCTATTCCCTATTCCCTATTCCCTACTCCCCACTCCCCGCCTGCGTAGATACGTTCAAAAATCAAATACGATTCCTATAGTTCATGGTAGTGCTGTGCTGCATTTAATACCTAGCTGAATTGGGAGAATCAAAATTTGGCAACTACGATAGTGATTTAGTCGCCGAGCAACTGAGTGACGGTAGAATATACCTAATTTATAATTTTCGTAGCTTCAAAAGCCAAACTATGACGATGCATTCCACACTCCAACGTGCATTTACTAACCGCCGCGTTCTGAAAGTGATTAGCGGCTTAAATAATTTCGACGCTGCTAGCGTTGCTGCTACTGTCAAAGCTGCTGAATTTGGCGGTGCTACTTTTGTCGATATTGCCGCCGATCCAGCTTTAGTCCAGCTAGCTAAAAGTTTGACAAATTTACCTATTTGCGTATCAGCAGTAGAGCCAGATAAATTTGTGCAAGCTGTGGCAGCTGGTGCTGATTTAATTGAAATCGGGAATTTTGATTCTTTCTATGCTCAAGGACGCCGCTTTGAGGCTCCAGAAGTGCTAGCGTTGACTAAGCAAACTCGCGCTCTCCTCCCAAAAATTACCTTATCTGTAACCGTTCCTCACATTTTGGAACTAGATCAACAGGTGCAGTTAGCAGAAGAACTGGTGAAAGCTGGAGCAGATATTATCCAAACCGAAGGCGGTACTAGCAGTAACCCAGTTCACCCCGGAACTCTAGGATTAATTGAAAAAGCTGCTCCCACCTTGGCAGCAGCTTTTGAGATTTCCCGCGTAGTGTCAGTGCCAGTATTGTGTGCTTCAGGCATTTCTAGCGTTACCGCACCGTTAGCGATCGCGGCTGGTGCTGCTGGTGTTGGTGTTGGTTCCGCCATCAATCAACTCAATAGCGAAATCGCAATGATTGCCGCCGTGCGTGGCTTAGTAGAAGCCTTGGCGACTGCAAATGTAGTAAGGAGTTAAGAGTGATGAGTTAGGAGTGATGAGTTATGAGTTAGGAGTGATGAGTTATGAGTTGAAGAAACTTATTCATTCAACAAAACTTTTAACCGAGTACCGTGGGTTTAAGTCCCCCGGTTCAATAACCGGTAAGTTTTGGGTCGGGGTCTAAATCCCCGTCACAAAACTTACTTGCGACTTGCGACTTGCGACTTGTTTTAACTTCTAACTCCTAACTTCTAACTCCTAACTCATAACTTCTTTCAAGGCATAAATCACCTGGTCTTGCTGCTGTTGTGTCAATTCTGGGAACATCGGCAAGGATATGACTTCATGGCAAGCTTGCTCTGCTATTGGTAAGTCTCCAATTTGATAGCCCAAATTCTGATAAACTGGCTGCAAATGTAAAGGATGGGGGTAGTAAATCATTGAACTCACACCCTGTTCTTGCAATTGGCTACGCACCCAATCCCGATATTTGGCGCTAGAACCATTTCGCCCTTCGCCTGATATGCGAATAGTGTATTGATTCCATACTCCAATACCCCCAGGTAATTCTTGGGACGGGACGATCCCCGGAATTTGACACAGATATTGGTAATAATAGTTGGCGATATCTCGTCGGCGCTCATTCCAAATATCTAAATAACGTAGCTTAATCTGCAAAATAGCTGCTTGGAGAGCATCTAAGCGGCTATTTACACCAATTTCTTCATGTAAATATTTAATTTTACTGCCATGATCTCGTAAGATTCGCAGTTTAGTGGCGATCGCTGGGTCGTTAGTCGTGATTGCGCCGCCATCGCCGCAACCACCAAGATTTTTGGTAGGGTAGAAACTAAAACAACCAATATGTCCAATACTTCCGACTTTTTGATCGGCCCAAATTGCCCCTGTAGACTGAGCGCAATCTTCAATTATTGCCAAATCGTGAGACTGAGCGATCGCCATCAATGATGTCATATCCACAGGCTGCCCAAATAGGTGAACCGGGATAATCGCTTTAGTTTTGGGTGTAATTGCTGCCGCTACTTGCTCTATATCTAAATTAAACGTAGTTGCGTCAATATCGACAAAAACAGGCTTTGCCCCCACGGCGCTAATCACTTCAGATGTAGCAATAAAGGTGAAAGGCGTTGTAATCACTTCATCGCCTGCACCAATTTCCAAGACTCGTAACGCTAAGAAAAGCGCATCAGTACCAGAATTACAAGCCACACATTCAGTAACAGTATTATAAGCGGCAAACTGTTGTTCAAAACCTTCAACTAAGGGGCCGCCAATATAGCGACCAGAAGCCAAAACCTCTAAGACAGCTGCACTTACTTCTGCTTCAATGGTGGTGTATTGCTGCTTGATATCAAAGGCAGGGATAAGATTTACACTTTGGATCATGAGTTCTTATTTTATTGGGAGATACAAAGGATGCACTTCGACAGTCAATTTTTGCTGATTGAATTGTTAATCAAAGAGGAGCTACTAAAAGACTATCGCCCAAGATACGCATCTATTAGGGATTTTACTTAAGTTGTGGTGCAGTAAGCTACCGCACATTTAATTTACAGATATAGGCATACTAGGTTTTTGCCATGTTAAGGTCGTACCATTTGGAATTTTGAATTGATGAAAGTGATACATATCAACGGGTTTCGGCGAGAAGTCTCACACTATAGGTACTCGTTGCTGTGGGAGGAACGCCGCCTCGGGAGTGGGGACTGGGGACTAGGTACTGGGAAAACATTCAAAAATTTGGGAGTAATTAAAGCAAATTCCATAATTTTTAGCTTGAAAACCAAATCTCCAGTCCCTAATCCCCAGTATCCAGTCCTTTTTACTCAAGATCCAACACATCGGATCAAAGTTCCGCTTGTGTGGACTGCTTTGAGAAGAAAATACCAGGAGATAGAGAACCTATGCAGGATCTAATCAAACTGGATTTCGTGGATTTAGCTATGGCTGTGGGATTGATGGCGATCGCCATTGGTTTATCTGCCTGGGAAAAATTAGGATTAGAGTTGAACCTAGCCCTTGCGACTGGGAGAACCATCTTACAACTTCTGGTATTGGGATACATTTTAGATTTCATCTTGGCTTTAGACAATGCTTGGGCAGTTTTGACGCTATTAGCAATAATGCTGACAATTACGGCGATTGTCGCACGAAATCGCATCAGCCAAAAAATTCCTCATCTGTTGCCTTTGGTGTGGGGTGCAATTTTAATTAGTACTGCCCTGACAGTGTTTTACACCAACTTCCTGATTATTCAACCAGAAAGATGGTATGAACCACAGTATATAATTCCTTTAGTAGGGATAGTCTTAGGTAATGCTACCAATGCAGCTGCGATCGCAGGCGATCGCCTTGTCAGCACCATTAATTCCAGCCATCTCGAAATCGAAACCCACTTAAGCTTGGGCGCAACTCCAGAGCAAGCAGTTAGCCAGTATCGCAAAGACTCCATCAGAGCCGGGTTAATTCCCACTCTCAATCAAATGATCCTCATCGGGATGGTCGCAATCCCAGGAATTACCACCGGACAGCTATTAGCTGGTGTGAAACCCTTGGATGCTGTATCTTACGAAATTTTGATTATGTTCATGGTTACTTTCGCTAACTTGTTGACAACAGTTTTACTTACTAAGGGGTTGTGTCGTCAATTTTTTAATTCTGCCGCCCAGTTGGTGAGGTGAAGGGATTAATCTACATCCAATCACCCCGCCTCATTTGGAAGTTTCCTTCAACTTCAAAGCTTCCCACTGAGACGGAGCAAATTCTGCCTCCATCTGCAAAACTTCGGCTTGATACTCTACGTCATTTGCCATTTCTGCTAAGGCTGCATCAATTTCTGCCCGTTTTTGGGCAGCGAGTTCACGCCGTAATGCCCGTGTTACAAACTCGTTGCGGCTTCTGGCTTTTCCTGACTGAACGGCTTTATCCGTTGCCTCTAGCAAATCTTTTGGCAGAGTCAGTGTTGTGCGAACCGTCTGTTGCTCCATACAGTTTTAGCAAATGATGTTTGGTTTGATGATTTTCATAACATCATTTTAGTCATAGGTGATAGAGTTTTCAATAAAAGGTAAATTAAAATGGCATTTAGTAATTATAAAAGTATTAGCACTGTCATTAAAAAATTTCAAATTAAATACGTACAGTCTAATTTTATGATGGAGGTATCATTTCCAGTTGAACAGTCTTTCAAAGATGAATTAGATTTGCTATTTGCTGATGGAGTTATTGATAATTCTGAAGATGCTATTTGTGAAAATCTCATCTATCCAGTATTAAAAGAAGTATGGAAAACTTACCGAAGTAAGTTAACACTTTGGAGTCATGAAACATTAGCTTACGACGAAGATTTATCAGGCGTTCCAGATTATACTGTGACACAGCGAAACCCACTAGGTACGATTGTTTTTGATAAACCTTATTTTTTGACAGTTGAAGCCAAACAAGACAAATTTGAAGAAGGCTGGGGTCGGTGTTTAGCTGAAATGATCGCAGTGCAGCGAATTAATGATGATTTTGCCAACGATGTTTTTGGAATTGTTTCTAATGGCAGAATATGGCAATTTGGAAAGTTAATTTCCGATGTTTTTACTCGGAATAAAAATCTGTATGTAATTCAAGATTTAGATAAATTATTTGCTGCGGTTAATTATATTTTTCAACAATGTGAATTAAAAATCCAAAAATAATAACATACAGCATTTTTCAAGTAATTGAAGTACACAGGTAGGGGCACAACATTGTTCATAGGTGTCAACTTAAGCTGGAAATAGCTTATCTGTTGGCTTCCATGCCCGCCCGGAAATAAATAAATGAGTAATGAGTAATGAGTAATACCCATTACTTATTACTTCAAAAATAAATTTCTTTGGCTTTTAGCTTAAGTCTACTGAAGTAGACTGGAGATTTTTGGCCATATTTAGTCATCTTCAGATGACTTTAGCTATGAGACGGGAATTTCAATTCCCGGCGGACAAGCGGTTTCACGTTAAGTTGACACTAATGTTTCTAACCGCCCTTTTAACGTTAATTTAAGATTTTAGATTAAAAGTCTTTACCACAAGGATTATCTAAATTTGTCATGTTATGGTATAATAGCGCAGTTTTTAGCTAGCTAAAAAACAAACACCAGAAAGTGATACTATAATGAACCCTTTTAAATTGAATAACTATAGCGATCGCGAACCCAGTGAGAAACAACAAAAAAGATTTCCGGGATGGTTTGCTTTAGATTTTGGTACGTCGAATTCGACAGTTACACTTTTCGATCCAATTGAAGTACCGATCGCAGAAATTTTACCCAAAGAACAAGAAATGCGGTTGCGCGATCGCTTATCACAATGGCTGAGTTCTCCCGCCTCAGTGGCTTTACCAGATGTCAGCGCTGATGATTGGGAAAAGTTTATTGTAGAAATTAGCAAAAATCTGGAGATAGAACCAAGAAAGCTGAGTGAAGTATTTGAAAGTGATAATAAAGAGCGATTTTTGGAAGCAATTCGCCAAATTGAACTTTCTTTAGGAAACAGCGAGAGATTCCGCCGTGCTGTCAGCAAAAAACTTTACCAAATCTATCATGAGGTGTTCCGCGTCCCTACCCTAGAGTCGCAAAATCTGATCCCAGTTGTGCTGGATATCGATCGCCGCGATACGGAAATTCCCAGCGAGTCGGAAATTTCGCACTTAGGGGATTTAAAACTGCGGATGGGTAGGGAAGCTAGAGATAACCGAAAAAAAGCGATCGCTCAAGGTACAAGCGGTTCTTTAAAGGAAATTATCAGCAGGTTTCACCATTCACCCAAACGCTATTTTGGTCAGGAGCGATCGTTTTCAGTTATTTTGGATGGTGAAGAACAAACAATTACCGCTAACCAGTTAATCCAATCTGCTTGGGCGCATTTAATCGAGTTAACTGAAGACTACCGCCAACACGCACGACGCAGATTTTCAGAAGGAGATTTTTTAACAGCAGTTGTCACCTACCCAACAGTCGCCCCACCAGTTGTTCGTAAGGAAGTTAGGGAATTAGTTGAGCAGTTGGGGATCGATGATGTGCAAACTGCTTATGATGAAGCCGTTTCTGTGGCAATATTCTTTTTATGGCGAGAATTTGGCGGTAATCTCAACATTGGGATTGAGTCATTCAAAACTCGTTGTCGCCAAGTAGGAAACAAATGGTCACAAAATGTTCTCGTCTTGGATATTGGTGGGGGAACTACAGACTTAGCTTTAATCGAACTAACTTTAGAAGATAAAACCCCAGCTTTTGCTGATTATGAAGACCGAGGTTTAGGAGGACGTTACTATAAACTTACCCCCAAACTATTAGGTTCATCTGGTCATTTACAGCTAGGCGGTGAGTTAATTACACTGCGAATTTTTAGATTATTAAAAGTTGCGATCGCAGAATTTTTATTGACAGCAGTAACAAAAGGTGGTATTGAAAACGAAAAGCTAGAAGATTTAATTAACTCCGAGTTAAACGAGCGTTTTTTAGAACAAGGCAAATTCAAAACTGGCAGTCTTTTAAAATGTCTGGATAGAGAAAATCCAGAAGGCGATATTGCTTATAAAGATGCTCTAGATACTGCCGAGAAAGTATTGCCCACCCGTTGGCAACAAGCACCCCAACGTCTACAATCTTTTTATATTCTCTGGGATTATGCAGAAGCAGCTAAACTTAAACTTGGGCAAAAGCCACCAGCAGAGAATTCTCTATTAACCTTCACACTTTCTGAACAGCAAATTTCCGAATTACTCACTCAAAGCGCCGTTAAATTACAAGTTACAGATCCAAATAACATCTGTGTCACCTTAGATAACCAGCAATTTGAACGAGCCGCCGCATCTGGAATTAAAGAAGCGATCGGAATTGCCAAAGGACTAATGGAAAGTCGCTTGCGTCCCGACGATCTCACCAAAGATTCTTGGAATTCTCAAAAAGTTGATTGGTTAATTTTGTCTGGTAAAACTTGTAATTTAGACATAGTACAGCGCCAAATCTACCAAGAATTTAGTAAGTCCCCATATTTTGTCTGGAATCCAGAACGGATTACCTTTGTGTTGGAATTTACCAAGCTAGCCACCTCCGCCGGTGCTTGTTATGCCGAAAAGCTGCGAAGATTAAGATTCGATCCAGAAGAATCCAAAAGCTTGCTGCGTAAGGGAGCAAACCAGCTAGAAATTGATGTCAAAAATCTATTTTATTATTTGCCCTGCAACTTCAAACGCAAAACCCAAAGCAACGATTTACTAACTATATTCAAAGCCGGACAAGAACTCTATCAACTCGCACCTTGGGAAACTGCTGCCAAAGTTCGTACTCATTGGCAAGGCATACAATTAACTAACATTATCTACCGTCAAGATTACGAAGAAGGAGATTTGCGATTATGGGGAAGCTTTGACGGCAAAAACCTCATGAATAAACTGGAGATGCAAGAAGCAGAGTTTCTAAAAAAAATCAAAGTCCAGTTTGAGATTGACCAAACCCTCGAATTTAATGTATTGCTTTGTCAGGGAAATCCCCATTATTTGATTGATATTTCTGGTATTAATTTAGAATCGGTAGTTTCAGAAACTTCTGCGTTATTTGCTGATGGTAAATTAAACTGGAATATTGCTGTGGAAGGCTTCAATAAAGACTTGAATGATGGTGATATTGCCGTCAATGTTATTGAGTCTGCAACCGTAGATCAACCAGATGCCTATCATCTTGTATTTGAAGTAGGAAATGATGGTAGTAGAACGTTTCACAAATTTCACTATTTGCGCGATGGAGTGACGCAACCAGGAATTGGGTTAATTAGTAATCCCTTACCTCCCTTCCCACAAACTGGCCAGCACACCTTCTATGTTTATCAAACAGATGCCGAAACAAACAGTAAAAAATGGATAAGAATTGGCGCACTCAGTAAACCAGATGTGACTACAGATTACCCTTGCCAATATCGTGTAACTCTCGACGATCAAGGTATTCTAAGGATGCACGCTGGTGAAGTCCCTTACTGGACATCACAAAATCAAGAATGTTTAAAGGAAGAAGGATGTGTTTATCGTGCTGAATTAGAGTTACAACCTAATGAAGTTGATAAAGAACGCGATCCTTTTTGCGGGATACATTAAACCTCTGCGTTCCTCTGCGCTAACCTTTGCGTTCCTCTGCGTTGAAAAAATTAATATTTTAAACGCAAAGGGGCGCGGAGTAAACGCAAAGGGGCGCAGAGGTTTGCCAAGTATATTTGGAGGTGATATTTATGCAGCACTTGCGTCAATTATTAGAGATAGAAAACTCAGAGTTAGCCCAATTACTGCGGTTTAGTTTGTATGGACTAGAGGCTAGTTTAAATCAGGCTCGTGCAGAATTACCACTAGATCCAGGATCTAAAATATGCGATGAGGTGCTGCAAGAACTTCATAACCTGTTGCAACCTACGTCGCCACAGCAAAATACTGGCGGATCTTCCCCGCCAGATGAGTTAAAACTAAGTCACCTCCGAGAAGCTTTTAATTCTGACTCAGAACTCAGTTATTATCTGGGTAATTCCCAACTGCAAAGCCAAACAGATTCAGATTTGTGGAATGAGATTCAACGCAAACTGCTACGACTTCCAGAGGATTTAGCTACATCTTGGCAACAGCGTACCTTGGATCTGGCTCAAGAAGTTGGTGCGATCGCAGATAATTCTAACCTTTATCAACTTCCCTTTATCCGCAACGAAATTATCTACCCCGGACTTAGTGGTACTGTTCAAACTCAAGGATTGAGCTTGTATCAGCAAGCACTTTCAAATTCTAAAATTCCCCAAGGTAATACATCCGATTTAGCAGCAGCGTTTCTATTTTTATATATGAATTTTATCGAAATAGACCCGGATTTACATCATGCTTTAAAAAATGTTTTTAGCTTCGATGTTATTTCCTTACACTCCAAACCAGAACAGCGCGATCAATATATTGAGGCTTTAAGCGATCGCTTCCAACGCACTCAAAAAGCAGAAAAAAACACTGATCCCTTATTAATTCTCCGTGCCTGGATTGACATGGACGAAGCTATACATTCCCTAGTATTTGTACCACCGGCTGAACGCTATTCTTGGTGGGGAAAGCTGCAACATGAATCACGGCGTATCCTGAAGAAAGTCGCTGATGAAGCTATTAATGCAGGTAATGAAGTGCGAATTCGCCAATTATCGGGACTTTATGCAGATATCTGTGCTTTATCCAAGGATGACTTACAACTAGACTGTGGTGGTATTCCTGGCGAAGTCTTAACTTGTCTTCGAGTATATGCGCGAATTAATCAAGAAGAATCTCCAGGTCGTATAATATTTCGCTCATCACGCTAGCTGCTGGCGAGTTTTCTAATTCTTGAGATTATGAGGCAAGGCAGACAATTTTACTAATCCCCGCCTTGCCTCATAATCTAATGAAGGTAAAAACGTTTAAATCTAAAGGATGCCCCAGAAGTGTAGAATCCCTTGACCAGAAAATACTTCAAGTGCAACAGCAGATAAAAAGCCAATCATTGCAAAACGACCGTTCCAGTTTTCGCTCTGAGGAGTGAAGCCCCAGCGCAAAGCATTAGGATCTTCTGAAACCAAAGGCGTAGTCTTCTTAACGTCTGCCATAAATAATACTCCGAGCTTTTATGTTGTAACAGTTATAACTGCCTGTAAAGTAATGTAACAGATTTTTACGAAATTGCAACATTTAATTGGCTCAAAAATGAAATTTATTTAGCTAACTTATATTAAGTATGCGTAATTTCTTGTCAATATCCCGAGGATGGTTAGAATTAAAAGGTTATGCGTAGTCAATAAACTAAGGTAGTATGACATCCATAATTACATATAGTAGCTGAGGTGTAGTGCAGTGAGTCAAGTTTTAAGCTTGGAATTAAGTGATGAAGTCTACGCGGCATTGCAGCAACAAGCTGAGGTTTTAGGCGTATCTCTTGCAGAATTGGTAGCTACTTCCATAGAACAGCAGTATGGTTCTCCAAGACGTGAAAAGTCGCAAGCTGAAACAGAGAAAGAAGTCGCTCGTCAACGTTTCCGAAGTCATGCTGGAAGCATTAACCTTGGTTACGCTACAGGAGCAGACAATGAAAGCATTGATGCTGATTTAGTCAGAGCATACAACAATAGTTTTTAGCAAACAAATTGAGTGTTTATATTACCCCAAATGTGACGATTTCTAATTATGCTCAAAAGTCCTCTCCGATATCCTGGTGGTAAGTCAAAAGCAATTAATCAAATAGTCGAATACTTGCCAGAGAGCTTTTCGGAATTTCGAGAACCTTTTGTGGGTGGTGGTTCTGTATTCATTTATTTAAGACAAAAGTTTCCGGATCTCAAAATCTGGATTAACGATTTAAACCGCGAAATTTTTTTATTCTGGAAATTTGCCCAATCTGATTTAGCTCAGTTAGTTAAAGAAATTCGACAGATTAAAGTTAAATATACAGATGGTAAGTTGCTTTTTACAAAATTAACTCAGGTCGATATCAATAATTTATCTGATTTAGAAAGAGCCGTTCGCTTTTTCGTCCTTAATAGAATTACTTTTTCTGGAACTGTAGAATCCGGTGGTTTTTCCCAAGAAGCTTTTCATAAAAGATTTACTGATTCTTCAATAGAACGACTTGAAAAGTTAGAAAATATTTTATCAGAAAATGTGCAAATTACTAATTTGGATTACAGCCACGTATTAAAATCAGAAGGTGAAGATGTATTTATATTTTTAGATCCACCATATTTTAGCGCTGAAAAATCAAAGCTATATGGTAAAAGAGGTGACTTGCACACCTCATTTGAACATCAGAGATTTGCTGAACTTTTGCAACAATGTCATCATCGCTGGTTAATTACCTATGACAACTCAACACAAATTAGAGAAAATTTTCAATGGGCTAATATTTCAGAGTGGGAATTACAGTATGGGATGAATAATTATAAGCAGAGTGGTGCGGCTAAGGGAAAAGAGTTATTCATTGCTAACTATGAAGTTCAACGGGATTTAGACAAAATCGCATCTTCTATTGCATAGTCCAGCAACCACGGTACTGCAAACTGCTGCGGTTCTTGAGGTGAATGAGTTCGTTGCCAATCAACTGTTTGCCGCAATGCTTCATCTAACGGCACAATTTCCCTATATCCCAACTCTTGACGGATACGAGTTGAGTCTACAAACCAATCTTGCGCTGTATTACCAGGCAATTTCCACTCTGATGGTAACTGGCTTTTGGGTACGATAACAACTTTACCCTGCCATCCTGCTATTTTCCCGACTTTGGTGATGTGTTGAGCTTCGGTAAGTGCTTCTACATCAGCGACGTGATAAATGCGACTAGTTGCGCGTTCGTTTGTTGCTGCTAGTGCGATCGCATACGCTACATTTTCCACATAGCCATAAGAGCCACGCCATTGAGCGATATTGTCTTCCAAAACAATCGCAGGACGGTTATCATCCATCCGCCGAAGATAGGAATACAGGCGATGTCGGAAATCTCTGGAACCATATACCATTGGCAAGCGTATAATCGTTCCAGGTAAGTTGGATGCCATCACCACCCCCTCCACCAGAATCTTTTCATAATCAATTGGCACAGCGATCGGTCTAGAGGGCATTTCCCGGTATGGATAAAGTTGTTGGCGCAGGGGTGAATCTTCGGTAAGTGGTACAGGTACAACATCAGATTCCTTACCCCAAAGCACATCGTATGCACGATACACATCTATACTGCTAATCGCAACAACACGCTGGGCAATACCTTCAAATGTGTTCATCAGAGTTAGTGCATCTTGTTCGTTATAAGCAATCATATCTACCACAATTTGAGGCGAAAGCTGTCTAAACTTGCTTTTCATCTCCAAAAGATGGGAGCGATCGCCCAAAATTTCCTGCACATCTGGTGGTAAGTTAGCTGTAGTTTTTCCCCGATGAAATACGCTCACTTCATGACCCATTGCAATCAGTTGACGGACTACAGAAGGGCCAATAAAATTTGTGCCACCAATGATGAGTATTTTCATTTTGGTTTTCATCCATTACTGTTTGTCGATATTAGAGTGGTTTGCAGATTATATAGATGCAGATGTTTTCAAGATGATATTGTCAATTAAACCGTAAGCTTTTGCTTCTTCAGGACTCATGAAAAAGTCACGTTCAGAATCCAGTTCAATCTTTTCTGGCGATTTACCTGTATTAGCAGCGAGTATTTTGTTCATTAATTGGCGGAAATATAAAATTTCTTTGGCTGCAATTTCAATATCAGATGCTTTTCCCTGAGCGCCTCCTAATGGTTGATGAATCATAATTCGAGCATTTGGGAGAGCATATCTTTTACCCTTAGTTCCAGCAGCAAGCAAGAATGATCCCATTGAAGCAGCAATACCGATGCATACAGTACATACTTCTGAACGAATTTGATTCATAGCATCGTAAATAGCCATTCCTGCTGTCACCGAACCTCCAGGACTGTTAATATACAATGTGATATCTTGCTCTGGATCTTCAGCATCAAGAAATAGCATTTGTGCAACGATGAGGTTAGCTGTCTCGTCTGTAACTTCATTTCGCAAAAATATAATTCGCTCTGCAAGTAAGCGGGAATAAATGTCTAATGCTCGTTCCCCTGTTTCTGATTGTTGAATAATCATTGGGATGCTGAGTTGAATTTGAGAATTCATATTTGATATCTCCAAGCAAGATTAATCAATTCAAAATTCAAAATTCAAAATAAAATGCTTAAGCTATTTTTTTCAGGAATTAGGATTTTTATCAAAAGTCTGTTTATTCATATTTAATTTTCCAAAAGCTCAATTTAATGTAGCTTGGCTAATACTCATCCAACTACAAATAATAATGTTGCCAAGCTTTAAATTGAAATGTAATTATTGGCGTGCAATATGTGAATTTACACTTTAACTACTGCAATCTTTGACTAAGATTTGCGGTAATTTTTCATGTAAACTATAGTTCCATCCACCATTGAGAAAATAACTAAGAACGATACTATCTAATGCCTCATATCTACTAATGGGTATTGATGAGAATACAGGGCTGCGATTATTTGGTATTACTGTCTGCATCCCTGCCTTGGACTCATGCATAAATTTCCCTTGCCACGGTTGGGAAAGTTCCATTGGTTCATTGAGCTTGATGGCTTTTTGAATCAAACCTTTATGTTCAAGTAGAAGTTTCGTACCCCCAACTACGGGTTGGATTGTCCAGGTAACAACTGAAGGCTGGCACATCATACTGTCTTGCCAAGTGAACGCCAGTCGTCTTGGCTCATCAAGTTCAATTACCTGACAGTCTATGTCTCCCTCCAGCCCTGGCAGTGTCGAATGCACAAATCGGAATTTGTGTCCTAAACGTGGCTCAAAGTCGTTTTCCATTAGCCATACTGCCAATGCTTGACGGTTAGTGAGTACCTGCCAAACCCGTTGGGGAGGATAGGGATAGAACACTTCCATATTCAAGTTTCGGAGCATCAATTTTCCTCCAAATAATTGCCAAGGGCATCGAGTTTTTCTTGCCAAAACTGCTCGTAATGAGCAATCCATTCAGATATCTGTTTCAATGGCTCCGGGTTTAGCCGATAGAAACGCTGTCGCCCTGCTTTTCGCATTTGTACTAAGCCTGCTTCACAAAGAATCTGTAAGTGCTGAGAAATCGCTGGCAAGCTCATGGCAAATGGCTGGGCTAGTTCTTTGACTGGTTGCTCACCACTACGTAACAGATCCAGTAGCGCCCTGCGTGTGGGATCTGCGATCGCCACAAAAACATCGGCACTGGCAGCAGGTCTACTCATTCCTATTAACCATATATTTAAGCAAACGCTTAACTATTTATAGAATACATAAGTAATTGCTTAAATGTCAACTCCTAAGAACAGCAAAAGGTTGGGATTTTAGTTTCCCAAGCTTGGCTGCTATTTCTCATTTTTCGGTAGGATAGCTCCCATACCCACAAAAACCTTAGCTATGACAACTTCCCCAATCCCTGCTCAAGAATCCTCTGTTAGCTGGTATCTTCTGCTGCAACAATTAATAGATGGACAATCATTGTCTCGTACTCAATCTGCTGAATTGATGCAAGGTTGGCTCAGTGAAGCGGTTCCCCCAGAGTTATCGGGAGCAATTTTAACAGCGCTGAACTTTAGAGGCATTTCTGCCGATGAGTTAACCGGTATGGCTGAAGTATTACAATCTCAATCAAGACTGGGGACTGGGGACTGGGGACTGGGGACTGGGCAAGAATCTACCCAATCCCCAATCCCCCTAATTGATACCTGTGGTACTGGTGGAGATGGTTCATCAACTTTCAATATTTCTACAGCTGTTGCTTTTGTTGCCGCAGCCTACGGTATACGCGTCGCCAAACACGGTAATCGTTCAGCTTCAAGTCTCACAGGAAGTGCAGATGTATTGGAAGCCTTGGGTGTAAATTTGAGTGCTTCTAGTGAAAAAATACAAGCCGCACTACAAGAAGTCGGGATCACCTTCTTGTTTGCTCCTGGTTGGCATCCAGCACTCAAAGCGGTTGCCCAATTGCGGCGGACTTTGAAAGTGCGAACAATTTTTAATTTGCTTGGGCCGTTAGTAAACCCCTTGCGTCCTACTGGGCAAGTGGTGGGCTTATTCACTCCTAAACTTTTGGCAACTGTTGCCGAAGCTTTACAAAATTTGGGTAAGGAAAAGGCGATTGTGCTGCACGGACGAGAAAAACTTGATGAGGCGGGGTTAGGAGATGAAACTGATTTGGCGGTGTTATCAGACGGGGAGGTGCAGTTAACTACCATTAATCCCCTAAATTTTGATTTAACGCCTGCTCCCATAGGTATGCTTCGGGGTGGAGATGTCCAAGAAAATGCGGAGATTCTCAAGGCGGTACTCCAAGGTAAGGGAACTCAGGCGCAACAGGACGCAGTAGCTTTGAATGCTTCGTTGGCGCTACAAGTCGCAGGTACGATCGCCTTCCTCGATCACGCTGAGGGTATTAAAATCGCTAAGGATATCTTACAGAGTGGGGCAGCTTGGACGAAATTGGAACAGTTAGTTGAGTTTCTGGGGAATTGATTTGCGATCGCAATTGCGGGCGAAATTCTACGACATTACGCTTAATGGTGACATCATAATTACCAAAAAAGTCATGTCCTAAAAGTCCAGTTTCTAGTTCCGCACCTGCGATCGCTACTGGTATTTTATTCACTATTACCCCGCCAACTGCCATCGAATTAACATAGCCCACAGGAAATTCTACCGCTCTGGAACTGGCGGTGTTTGCCTTAGCTTTCCCCACTGTGACGATTCCCAAAGCATTAGCCATCTGTTGGGTGATGACAGTACCACTCGCTCCCGTATCCACAATCATCTCAAATTTCTGCTGGCCATTGAAGGTAACTTCCACAATTGGCGTACCACCAATGCGCCTTTTAATCGGGGCTGTAAATACTGCTTGATCTGGAATCACCACTGCTGATGAGGGCAAATCTGGCTCTGGTGATAACGGTTTTGTTTCTATAGAAGGTAAAGTAAACTTTGGTATGGTTTCTCTTTGGGGAACAACAACTACTACTTTCTGAGGTTCTCTAACTGCAACAGGGCGAGGATTAGCTTGCTGCTGGGCGTATTTAACTAGGCGGCGATATTCTCTGATTTTGGTTTGAGCGATCGCAAATTCTGGGCTTTGTGGTCGCACTCTTCGCATCAGCGCGATCGCATCCTGGTACTGACTCGCCACCAACTTCCAGTCATCTGGAGATTGAGCCGATTGGCTAATACTCCAAGCGCCAACAGCTTTGTCTCGCCCCATTTCAAAAAGACTTGGTTCACTTTCAGATTCAGACGGATCTAGCGGCTGCGCTTCTGGGGTAGCTGCGGGTGTCACTGGTTCGACAGTCGGCTTTACTGATGCCAGACCCCCAACAGGTGTGGGTTGGTCATTGCCACCAGTCGCGGTGTTTTGTTTGTCTTCACTACAGGCAACACATAAAATCGCTAGAACGCTTGATACAAAAATTAGGGTTGCACGGGATAAAAAAGACTGAAGCATAATTAATTTTAACTGCCCAAGCTTTGCCAAATCCACTCCCGCTAATTTAATTCCCTTTTAATTTTAATTAACTATTTTAAAAACTCCCAATTGCTCAACTTATGGGACAATTAACAATCGCAGTATTGGGGACTGGTGACTGGGGACTGGGGAAGAAGCAAGGGAGTAGGGAGCAAGGGAGTAGAGTTTTCCCCGCCCTGTACCTCTCTATCCAATCCCCAGTACCCAATCCCCAGTACCCAGTACCCAATCCCCAATCTACTATGCCCCTGACTGACGCAGCAATCCCAGCTTTACTTGTCCTAGCAGATGGAACCACTTATCGCGGTTGGTCTTTCGGTGCGACGGGAACCGCGATCGGAGAAGTGGTATTCAACACTGGCATGACCGGCTATCAAGAAGTCCTGACTGACCCTAGTTATCGCGGTCAGATAGTTATTTTTACCTATCCTGAATTGGGGAATACTGGCGTCAATCCTGAAGATGAAGAATCAGATGGGCCTCAAGTGCGGGGTGCGATCGCCCGGAATATTTGTCAGCGTCCAAGTAACTGGCGATCGACACAATCTTTACCTGACTACCTCAAGCATAACCAAGTACCGGGGATCTACGGCATCGATACCCGCGCCCTCACTCGCAAAATTCGGATGTTTGGAGCGATGAACGGTGGCATTTCTACAACCATTCTCGATGAGGCAGAATTGCTAGAGCAGGTACTAACGGCTCCCAACATGGCAGGATTGAATCTGGTTCGTGAAGTCACCACCCCAACAGCTTATGAATGGGCAGATCCGACAATTCCAGCTTGGGAATTCAACTCTGAAGCTGCCGAAAATCTTGGGGAAGCCTTTACCGTTGTTGCCCTTGACTTTGGCATTAAACGTAATATCTTGCGTCGCCTAGTAAGTTACGGTTGTAAGGTGATTGTTGTACCTGCTGATACACCACCAGAGGAAATCCTCAACTACAATCCAGATGGTGTATTTCTTTCTAACGGCCCTGGCGATCCGGCTGCCGTCACTGAAGGGATTGCAACTGCAAAAGCACTCCTGTTAAGTCAAAAACCAATTTTTGGTATTTGTATGGGACACCAAATTTTAGGTCATGCACTAGGGGCAGAAACCTATAAACTCAAATTTGGTCATCGTGGTTTGAATCAGCCTGCCGGTTTACAACAACGGGTAGAAATTACTAGCCAAAACCATAGTTTTGCTATTGATCCAGATTCTTTACCTACAGCAGTTGTGGAAATCAGCCACCTAAACTTAAACGATCGCACCATTGCTGGGGTACGTCACAAATCTCTACCTGTATTTTCCGTACAGTATCACCCAGAAGCCAGTCCTGGCCCCCACGATGCTGATTACTTGTTTGAGCAATTTGTTCAATCCATGCGAACAGCACGTCAAACCGTGGCAGAGGTGAGGTAAAAATAGGGGAATAGGGACTGGGGACTGGGGACTAGGGACTGGGGAATAAAATCTAAGAATACTATTTTCCAGTACCCAGTACCCAGTACCCAGTACCCAATCCCCTATTCCAACAGATTGTAGACAACTTGCTCAAAAACCATCTATACTTGAGCGTTCACTTTAACTCATGAGGAGGGAATTATTGCTGAGCCACTAAATCTAACCGTTAGCCTGAGGGGCACTCGTGAAGTCCGGGATAACTGTCAGCTATTCCGCCTCACAGGTTTGTTAGATGCTTTTTCTGAGCCGACATTTCGCAAGACACTTGGCAGCAAGATTGACGATGGCCCTAAGCATATTATTTTGGATCTCTCACAAATTGACTTTGTAGATAGCTCTGGCTTGGGCGCTCTGGTGCAGCTAGCCAAGCAGGCTCAAACTGCTGATGGCACTTTGCAAATTGTCACGAATGCCCGTGTAACTCAAACGGTCAAGCTTGTTCGCCTAGAGAAGTTTCTCTCCCTGCAAAAATCAGTTGAAGACGCTCTAGAAAACGTCAAGTAGCCTTGATTGCTAGACCTGAAAGTTCAATTTAGCTATCTAGATTCAACATCAGATAGCTTAATTTTTAAAACTTCTGGCAAAAAACCTCTCTCCTTGTGGGCTTGTTGTACACACAAGTAAAATTACCCCCCTTAATCCCCCCGATATATTGGGGAGAAACAAGAAATCTAGTTCTTTCACGCCACATGCTTCAAGTCGGGCGTTGCCCGCCCAAAGCAGTGGCTCCCCTTTATAAGGGGAGGGTTAGGGTGGGGTAAAACCTTGGTTTTTCAGCTATTTCAGACTTGGTGTACACCGTAGCTGCTTGTGGGAGAGGCAAAAAGCCAGTTGAGCTAGTATATTTAAAGTTAAGCAATAACTTAAAGATATAAAAACCCAGTTCTTGGGTATGTAATCGTTGGCTATAATATCTGATAAATAATCAAAGCTTGAGAAATTTGTAAGAAATATCAAGCCAGCATCTTTGTCGATAAGTAGACTTGATCCTGTATAGTTAAAAATTGTCACTTACTAAGTAAGCACGACAATGCGATCGAGCCAAAGCGTAAATTTGATGTTCAGATTTTACCCTATCTTCGGCACAGACCACAATAAGTAGGCGAAATTTGGTTTACAGATGTTGACATCATGGTGATTTAAAATGCCAACTCTCAATCAAAAAGATGAAATTAGGAAGTAATTTTGATAGTATTGATTATGCTAAGTATACTATCATGGCATACTTCAGAAAAATCAATCTTTGCGAAGAATGCCTGCCAAATAGAGCCAGTCAAGGAATGATTTATTTGTGAAGTCACAGGAGGAAGAGCTATTAGATGGACAAGATAAAACTCCCAAACCGAGTTTATCTTGGGATCAAGCACTCTTGGCAACCACAGCGCCATTCCAACAGATTTCCTTTTCACAAGTGCAAAAAATTTCTCCTACTGCTTTAGCGTATTTAGGGGATGCAATTTATGAATTGTATGTTAGAATCTTCTATCTGCTGCCATTGCAGCGGTCAGGGATTTACCATAGTCTGGTAGTGGAGCAGGTAAGAGCGGAAACACAAGCGCTACATTTGCGATCGCTGATTCCTCATCTCAGGGATACCGAATTAGAAATTGTCCGACGGGGTAGAAACGCCGCAACAGGACGCCCTAAGCGACTTAATCCCGAAATTTATCAACAGGCTACTAGTCTAGAAACCTTAATTGGCTACTTATATCTCACCGATTATCAGCGTCTAACCGAACTATTGCAAATACTTCATATAGAAAAAGAGTGAAAACTCAATTTCACAATTGCCGTAACACTAGATTAGGTTCAAGAAATTGAGGCAATCGGAGCGATCAACCATACGCTATATCCATAACTAAAATGCAGAATAAACCAAAAAAAATCAGGACTTCTAGTGAACCCAATCGTGGGCAACCCGTAAAAATTAAAGGCAAGCGTGTTGTTACGAATCCGACTCGCAATCCCAGAAAAGTCGATAGCAACCCCATTTCTGTAGCTAATCCAACTCGCAATCCCAGAAAAATCGATAGCAACCCCATCTCTGTAGCTAATCCAACTCGCAATCCCAGAAAAATCGATAGTAACCCCATTTCTGTGGCGAATCCAACTCGTAATCCCAGAAAAGTAGATGGCAACACTATCTCTGTTGTTAATCCGAATCGCAATCCCAGGAAAATCGATAACAACCCCAGTTATGGGAACTCCCGACAACGAAATAATAACTTTTCCCAGCCATCTGCACCTACACAACCGATAGAAGAAGATAGCGATCTCATCTACGGTCGTCACCCCGTATTGAGTGCATTGCAAAATCAGCGCAATCTCAACCGTCTCTGGATTACTACCCGTCTGCGCTACGATCCCAGCTTTCACCATTTTCTCTTGCAAGCGAAGGAAAATGGCACAGTTATTGATGAGGTTGAACCCAAGCGCTTAGACTATCTCACCAACGGCGCTAATCACCAAGGTGTGGCAGCACAAATCGCTCCCTACGCCTACACCGAATTGCCCGATCTAATTGAACAGTGCAAATCTGTAACCGATGCCGTAATTGTCGTGGCTGACGGAATTACCGATCCCCACAACTTGGGAGCAATTATTCGCACCGCCGAAGCAATCGGCGCTCAAGGGTTAGTGATTCCCCAAAGAAGAGCATCTGGGATTACTTCTACTGTGATGAAAGTAGCAGCAGGCGCTTTAGAAAATTTTGCTGTAGCTAGAGTCGTCAATCTCAGCCGCTCTTTAGAAGAATTAAAAGAAGCTGGCTTTTGGATTTACGGCACTGCTGCAAGTGGCAGCGAACCTCTGCATACAGTCAATTTCACCGGCCCAATCGTTTTGGTAATTGGCTCAGAAGGTGAAGGTCTGGGTATGTTGACTCAACGATCCTGTGATTTTTTAGTTTCAATTCCTCTACAGGGTAAGACTCCCAGCCTGAATGCTTCCGTAGCAGCAGGTATGGCGCTTTATGAAATTTATCGTCAGCGATCGCTAAATACGCTGCACTTAGATAAATTACACAAAATCTCTTTTAAAAAATAACGTAACAGAGTATAAAGAAATGTAAAAGATAATAAAGTAGCATATCGTTTCACACCCTGTAGCACGTTTATAAATCGGCGAAAACCATGAAAACCATTTGGCATAACCTCAAGGAAGTGTTAATTAACACGTTTGAGAACCTCGGCTTGGCTTGGTGGGTAGAAATTGTAACGCAGAATCCGCGCTGCACGTACTACTTCGGCCCATTTCTGAGTTCTTCCGATGCAACATTAGCCAGCAAAGGATACATAGAAGATTTGGAGCTTGAAGGAGCTACGGGAATTCTTGTGAGTGTCAAGCGTTGCAAACCTAAGACCTTAACGATCGCTGACGACTTGGGGGAAAGATTTGACCGCAAAGTACAGCCTGCCTTTGGCGGTCAAATTTAAGTTAGGCCAACATAATTCGTAATTCGTAATTCGTAATTACGAATTATTTCCTTAAGAGTCAATAATCCACGGGTTTTTGACTACTAATTACCTGCGGATGTTCTTCCAGCCAACGATCAATGTCACTGAGAACTAGTTGGGGGACTTCCCAGGGAAAAAGATGTGCGGTGTTGGCATAGCACTGCCACCGAGAATTTTGGAGGTGTTGAGCAGTTTCTAAGCTGGAATCAGATGTAATGTGGCGGTCTTGATCGCCAGCAAGTACTAAAGTCGGACATTGAATTAGTGGCAAATCTGGAAGTCGGTTGTATCCCGATTGAATTGCACTATAGAGGGCGCGAGTCGCCGCCGGGGAAGTTTGCAGATAAGCTGGCACTGCTTCTTTGGCAATGTAGTTGTAACTGGTAGATGTATGTTGTTGGATTAGATAGCGAAAAAGCGATCGCCTGCCAAAAGTTTCAATATTCCATTGCCAACTCGGTTTTATATAGTTCAACAAGGCAGCAACGCCAGTATATAAATTATCCTGCCAAGTAATGCTCGGATGACTACCACGGGGTTTTGCAGCTGTTGCCACCAAAATCAGCCCAGTAACGCGCTCTGGCAAACGTAATGCCAACTCCATTGCCAGAATACCCCCAAGTGACCATCCCAATACTAGGCATTTTTCAATCTCTAAGCGGTCTAGCAGCGCTTCTAAATCAGTCAAATGGTCATTCATCTCAAAATTGCGGTTGTAGCGACTTTTCCCATATCCACGTAAATCAGGAGCAAAAGTTTTGTAGCGTTTTGATAAATGATTGGTAAAGACAGAAAGACTACGACCAGTACCAGGATGACCATGTAAGCCTAAAATGGGGAATCCTTGACCTTGGATGTAGACATTGAGACTTGCAGCAGTCGTGGTATGGCGATCGCTCATTACTTGCTGTTCTCCTGTCTATCGAACAAATGTTTTAAAATACATTGACGTACCTATTTTAGATTTTAGATTTTAGATTTTAGATTTTAGATGATTTCCGTTCATGCCCCGCCCGAAGTCAAGCGGAACAAATCCAAAATTGTCAATCTCAAATCACCAAGCCCTGTACCCTTGTGGTCAGGGTCAATCCAAAATTGCAAATCTAAAATCCAAAATTGTTTGACTTTCAGTTCTCAAGCCTCTAATCTCACTCACAACTTTTTTCCGTTCAATGACAATTGCCAACTGCATTGATCGCAGCCTCCAGTGCGATCGCTACATGAGTCCAATGAGTCCCCCCCTGGCAATAAACCACATAGGGTTCACGCAAAGGCCCATCTGCTGATAATTCCAAAGTACTCCCTTCAATAAACGTCCCCCCAGCCATCACCACCTGGCTCTCATACCCCGGCATATCATCTGGAACAGGGTCTAAGTAGGAACCAATGGGAGAATGTTGCTGTATCGCTTTACAGAAAGCAATTAGCTTTTCGGCAGAACCGAGTTTAATTGCCTGAATTACATCCCCACGGGGAGCAAGAGGTGCGGGATTTACTGGATAACCAAGTTGATCAAATACATAACCAGTTAGATAAGTCCCTTTCATCGCCTCTCCTACCATCTGCGGCGCGAGAAATAAGCCTTGGAACAGCAGGCGATTTTGGTCAAAAGTAGCACCGCCATAACTACCGATACCGGGAGCAGTGAGACGACAGGCGGATGCTTCCACTAAATCGGCACGACCGGCGACATAACCACCAGCACTGACAATAGTGCCACCAGGATTTTTAATCAATGACCCCGCCATTAAATCAGCACCTACGGCCGTGGGTTCCTTGGTTTCAATAAATTCGCCGTAGCAGTTATCTACAAAGCAAACGGTGTTCGGGTTTTGCTCTTTGACTAAGTGGACGATTTTTTCAATATCAGCAATTGATAAACTAGGACGCCAAGAATAGCCACAAGAGCGCTGAATTAAGACTAAACGAGTGTTTTCAGCCACACTAGTACTTATTGCTTGCCAATCTATAGTTCCTTCTAAGGTTAGCTCCAATTGGCGGTAATTTATGCCAAACTCGATAAGAGAACCTTGACCTTGACCCCGTAAACCAATGACTTCTTCAAGCGTATCGTAGGGAGAACCAACCACTGCTAACATTTCATCCCCAGGACGGAGGACACCAAACAAAGCACAAGCGATCGCATGAGTTCCCGAAACAAACTGCACTCGCACCGCCGCAGCTTCAGCACCCATAACTTCGGCAAAAACTTTATCCAAGGTTTCTCGTCCTAAATCATCATGACCATAGCCGCTTACACCAGCAAAGTGGTGTGCGCCGACACGGTGATTACGAAAAGCATCCAGCACTCGTTTTAGATTATGCTTGACCTGAGCGTCAATTCCAGAAAAAATTTCTAACAGTGCATGTTCTGCTTGCCGCAGCTGTTCTAAGCTGTTCATCAGTTCCTCGGTTCAAAAAAATTAAATTATAGATATGCGGATTTTCAGATCGCGCTGTTCTTCGACTGGAAAAATTAAAATTCAGGTTACTGCATGACAATTGCTACTTCAACCAAACCTCAAATTAACTGGGTTAATACCCTGTTTTTCATTGGACTGCACATCGGCGCTTTATTTGCCTTTGTTCCCGGTAACTTTAGCTGGACGGCAGTTGGTGTGGGTTTCTTGCTGTACTGGGTAACAGGTGGTTTAGGAGTTACTCTAGGATTTCACCGCCTTGTCACCCACCGCAGTTTTCAAACTCCCAAGTGGCTAGAATATCTCTTGGTTTTCTTCGGCACACTTTCATGTCAAGGAGGCCCAATTGAGTGGGTCGGGACACACCGTATCCATCATTTACACTCTGATACTGACGCTGATCCTCATGATTCTAATAAAGGCTTCTGGTGGAGCCACATGGATTGGCTGATTCACTATTGTCCCGCTCACGCTGATGTTCCTCGTTTCACCAAAGACATTGCCGAAGACCCAGTTTATCAGTTTTTAGAAAAATATTTCATTTTGATCCAGGTTGCTCTGGGTGTACTGCTTTTGCTTCTGGGTGGCTGGCCTTTTGTGATTTGGGGAATTTTTGTTCGGATTGTTTGGGTTTACCACTGCACTTGGTTGGTAAACAGCGCTACTCATAAATTTGGCTATCGGAGCTATGATTCTGGCGATCGCTCGACTAATTGCTGGTGGGTAGCTGTACTAGTTTTTGGTGAAGGCTGGCATAATAACCATCATGCCTTTCAATACTCAGCTCGTCATGGGCTGGAATGGTGGGAAATCGATTTGACCTGGATGACAGTTCAATTGCTACAAGCAGTTGGTCTGGCCACTAATGTGAAGTTGGCCCCAACAAAAGTTAGTTAGGAGTTAGGAGTTAGGAGTTAGGAGTTAGGAGTTAGGAGTTAGGAGTTACATAAGGGTGTTTTTACTTATCACTTTTTACTCCTAACTTTTCAAAAAGCTATTTACGGGTGCGCTTGTGTCTGTTAGGTTGCTATAATCCGAAGCGCTAATGTGAAGAGTTTTTGCGGCAAGTTGCTTTTCGGTGACTTGGTGGAGGAGTTTGTTGTTTTTCAGGTGTCCATGACTACATCAATAATTAACAGCCAGAAACTAAGTGACGAGCCTGGTAATTCCGATTTTAGGCTCAAAGATATTGTCAAAACCCTGCCACGGGAATGTTTTCAGCAGAACCGTCGCAAAGCTTGGACACAAGTACTACTTAGTGTCTTGGCAGTCGCCTTGGGCTATTACAGCCTAGTCATCACTCCTTGGTTTCTTTTACCCCTAGCTTGGATTTTTACGGGTACTGCTTTAACAGGTTTTTTTGTTATTGGCCATGATTGTGGTCACAGGTCTTTTGCCAAACGTCGTTGGGTAAACGATTTGGTAGGGCATTTCTTTATGATGCCGTTAATTTACCCCTTTCACAGTTGGCGTATTAAGCATAATTATCACCATACTCATACCAACAAGCTGGATGAAGATAACGCTTGGCATCCAATTAGACCAGAAGTGTTTCAAAATTGGGATCAAACCCGGCAGTCTGCTTTTGAACTGTTCATGCGTAAACGTTTCTGGTGGGTAGGTTCCATTGGACATTGGGCTGTGGTGCATTTTGATTGGCGGAACTTCAAAACTAAAGACCAATCGAGTATCAAGCTTTCTGTGGCTGTGGTAGTTGTGTTTGCTGCGATCGCTTTCCCGCTTCTGGTCGCTACAACTGGTATCTGGGGCTTTGTCAAATTTTGGCTAGTACCCTGGATGGTTTACCATTTTTGGATGAGTACTTTTACTATTGTTCACCACACTGCCGCAGATGTTCCTTTTGCGACAGCGACCAAGTGGAATGAAGCTCTAGCACAGCTATCTGGAACTATTCATTGCGATTATCCGCGTTGGGTAGAAATTCTGTGCCATGATATCAATGTTCATGTACCTCATCATATTTCCACCGCTATTCCTTCTTATAATTTGCGGCTAGCTTACAGCAGCATCAAAGAAAATTGGGAGCCTCATCTGCATGATGAGTGTCAGTTTTCTTGGTCTTTAATGAAGCAGATTACAGACCAATGTCAACTATACACAACTGATGTTGGCTATAAAACTTTCGACGAACATTATGCAGAGCAATAAATAGCGCTGTAATTACACTCACGCTCTTGAACCAACAAGAGCGTTTATCATGCTGTCTTTAAATAGACTCTGGCGATTTTTTACTGACTAAGATTTTAGATAATCTGCCAGAAATTATCCTCTTTTATGTTAGCGATCGCTAGTTTCGTGGGCATCCTAGAGATGAGATGATTTTGTCTCAAATAAAGTTCCGATTTATATCCAACAAAAGAATCTAGTGCAATCAAATATCATTACGTTCAAAAATCCTCCTGCTAGTGAAACGTCTGAGGATACGACTAAATTGCCTTTTACTCTTCAAGATTTAAAAGCTGCAATCCCTGCTGAATGTTTTCAGCCAAATGTGACAAAATCACTTTTTTACTTTTTTCGTGATATCTTGATTATTGGTCTGCTTTATGCAGTTGCTTATTCCCTGGATTCTTGGCTTTTCTTCCCGATTTTCTGGCTAATGCAAGGAACGATGTTTTGGGCTTTGTTTGTAGTCGGACACGACTGCGGACACCAATCTTTTTCTAAGCACAAATGGCTCAATGATTTGATTGGACATCTTTCTCACACACCAATACTTGTTCCTTATCATGGTTGGCGGATCAGCCATAGAACTCATCACAAAAATACTGGCAATATCGATAACGATGAAAGCTGGTATCCTGTGACAGAATCACAATATAAGGAGATGCCTTTAGCTCAAAAAATAGGCAGATATTATGTTTTCCTATTGGCTTATCCGGTGTATTTGTTTAAGCGTTCTCCTAATAAAGAAGGCTCCCATTTTTTGCCTAGCAGTTCGCTTTTCAAGGCATCAGAAAAATGGGATGTAATCACTAGCACTGTACTTTTGATTGGCATGGTAGGTTTGCTCGGTTTTCTCACCTACCAATGGGGTTGGATGTGGTTGCTGAAATATTATGCTGTGCCCTACCTTGTGTTTATAGTTTGGCTAGATTTGGTGACATTCTTGCACCACACTGAGCCAGAACTTCCCTGGTATCGTGGAGAAGATTGGACTTTTTTAAAAGGTGCAATTTCTAGTATTGACCGCGATTATGGTTTGGTTAATCATATCCATCACGATATCGGTACTCATGTCGCTCACCATATATTCCTGAACATCCCTCACTACAATTTGTTGAAGGCAACTGAGGCAATAAAACCAGTAATGGGTGAGTATTTCCACAAATCAGAAGAACCAATTTGGAAGTCATTATGGCATTCATGTATCAGCTGCCATTTTGTCCCTGATACTGGTAGTAAGGTTTACTACACATCTAATAACAAGTTAGCTAAAGGCTAAGACTCAGATTCCCGACTTCTTTCAAGAAGTCGGGAATCTAGTATTTTCGTTAGTGCTGATTAGATTAAATATTACCTAAATACCTAGTACAACCTACCTCTTGAGGTGCCTTGGCGTAGCCTGCCGCAGGCATCGCACATCACATTAACATTACATTATTAGTGCTTCTAACTCTGTCAGTATTTGATCTTCCTTAGCCTGCGGTAAATCTCAACTTGCTAACTGTCAGGTTATTAAAATACAGAGGTAAAATAAAATAAATAGATGACGTTTGCAGATTCTTGCTCCTATCCTGACAAAAGGATTTATTTTCTCCAGACTCTTGCTGTCTTGGTTGGTAAAGATTAACATATCTGTGGACAGAGGCGCAATATTTCGTTAAACCAACCTGGGAAAAATTAAAATCTCTTGGGCTGTCTACTTTGAAGGAAGGTTGAGCACCAGTTAAGTTTATCTGTATGTAGTGACTTAAGACCATTACCTGGTAGGTTTATAAATCAGCACAGACTATACTATAGACAATTTACCCAAAACTTTTTCCAACTTTAAAATCAGAGGTATCAATGATTATAACTAATTTTAGCAAACAAAAAAGTGAATTTAAGGAACCTAAAATACTTAAAGCGAAACCCCATTGGCAAGGGCAAAATTTGACTGATACTGCTGTCAAAGGTAAAGATATCAAAAAGATACAAGATACTGCACCTGATAGTTCGATTTTCAATAGCTTGAATCGTGGTCGAGTTGCTATTTTTATTGATGGCTTAAACCTATTTCATACAGCTTTACAACTTGGTATAGAAATTGACTATGTTAAATTACTTTGTCATTTAACCAACGGTTCAAGACTGTTGCGTGCTTTCTTCTATACTGGAGTTGATCTCAGCAATGAAAAGCAACAGGGTTTTTTATTGTGGATGCGTCGTAATGGCTATCGTGTAGTGGCAAAAGAGCTTGTTTTAGCAGCAGAGAATTTCAAAAAATCAAATTTGAACGTAGAAATTGCTGTAGATATGATCACTTTAGCCCCTTACTATGATACAGCGGTTTTAGTTAGTGGGGATGGAGATTTAGCTTATGCAGTGAACGCTGTTAGCAGAATGGGGGTTCGGGTGGAAGTGGTCAGTCTGCAAACAACGACCAGTGAAAGTTTGATTGATGTTGCTGACTGCTTCATTGATCTCGACAGCATTAAAACACATATTCAAAAAGATTCTAATCTTGGCTATAGTTATCGCACGCCGTCAAATTCAAACCTTTAAAACCCGATTTCAAATCTATCGAAATCTCTACTCAGCTATTACAAACTTGTAGAAGGTTTATACAGATTGGGTGGGGTTTAAATCCCTATTCATACCCTCCCAATCCCCAATCCCCAGTCCCCAATCCCCAATTCAATTTTGCTCAACCTTATATTTAAATGGATATTTTAATAGTTGAAGATGAACCAGAAATAGCTCATTTAATCGAAATCTCTTTAGAAAAAGAAGGATTTTTTTGTCGCACTAGCCGCGATGGCATGAATGCTCTGCGGATGTTTCAGGATCAACCACCGGATTTAATCATTCTAGATTTAATGATTCCTGGTTTGGATGGGTTAGAAGTTTGTGCCCGAATTCGCCAGAAACCAGGTGCAAAAGATCCTTACATTTTGATGCTTACTGCTAAGGGTGAGGAAATCGATCGCGTCATTGGTCTATCCACTGGTGCTGATGATTATATGGTCAAACCCTTTAGCCCCAGAGAGTTGGTAGCTAGGGTGCGGGCACTATTACGGCGTAGCCTCCGTCAAGGGGGACAACATCAAGTTAATCGTACCCAACACTTTATCGTCGATGTAGACCAGCGCACTGCTAATCGCCAGATGAATTCCCAAGAAGTTGAAATTTTGGACTTAACTACCCTAGAATTTAACTTGCTTACCACCTTTGTCAGCAATCCTGGTCGAGTTTGGAACCGCACTCAACTAATTGATAAACTTTGGGGAGATAACTTTTTTGGCGATGAACGAGTGGTAGATACTCATGTAGCTCGGTTGCGAAAAAAGATTGAACCCGATCCGGCAAATCCTACTTTTATTAAAACTGTTGTTGGGGTTGGCTATAAATTTGAAGATCCTCTGGTAGCGTAAATGTTATGAAGATGGGTCTGAGAACACGTCTATTTTTCTCCCACTTAGTAGTGATGATCGTGGGGGTAGCTAGTCTGGTAAGCATCAGCAAAATCTCTTCCCCGCGTTTGTTTGTACTGCATTTGGAAGGATTAGAAAATCAGGGGTTTGACTTAATCGATGTCCGTGCTGAATTGGTTACAGGATTTGAACTTGCTTGGCAACGAAGCACTATTTGGTCAGTCTTAGTCGGCACTACCGCCGCCGGAGGATTGAGTTACTGGGTGTCCAGACGGATTATGCAAAGGTTAACCGAGATGGAACAAATCACCCAAAAATTTGCTGCTGGTCAGATGGATGCACGACTACCTGTATCTGATATTCCAGAACTTAGTGGACTGAGTGCTAGTTTCAACCGAATGGCAGCCAGTTTAGAAGGGGTAGAAGCGCGGCGGCGAGAAGTAATTGGAGATATGACCCATGAACTACGAACACCGTTAACAGTGGTGCGTGGTTACTTGGAAGAACTGGCTGATGGAGAAATTGAAGCGTCTCCTGAAATCTATCGGCGTTTAGCTAAAGAAACTAAGCGTTTAGAGCGCTTGGTGAACGATTTACAAGAACTGTCTAAGGCAGAAGCAGGTTATCTGCCAATTAATATCCAACGGATAAATCTGCGTCCGTTGTTAGAATCATTAATTGAAAAATTTACCGACCAACTGTTAGAAGATGGGCCAGTTCTGCTCTTAAAGTGTCCATCTGTAATACCTCCTGTATTGGCAGATATTGATCGGACAGAACAGGTGTTAGTTAATCTGCTAGGTAATGCAGTATATTACACTAACGAAGGTTCAATTACCATTGATGTTGGGACTGAAGCATCTCAACTCTGGATTGCGGTGATAGATACAGGCATTGGTATCGCTCCAGAAAATCTGCCCCATGTGTTTGAGCGCTTCTGGCGAGCCGACCAATCGCGCGATCGCTATTCGGGAGGTACTGGGATTGGTTTAACTATTTCCCACCGTTTAATTGAACTACAAGGCGGTAAGATTCAGGTAGAAAGCGAATTGGGAGTTGGCAGTAAGTTTCGGTTTTTTCTGCCTTTGGCTTGAGTCTGAGGGATTGACACAAGGTAGTCATGGCTGTGTCATACCCAATTGTTAATTTGAAAGTATCCCACATTTTTGTTTGTTGATAGACACCAAAATTTGGGAATTGCATAGAGTATAACATTATGTCTACTTTTGTTCTGGCCGCTTTTTTGGTTAGTTTACTCAGTTTTTCGGGTTACGCTGCGATCGCCTACCTGTTTCCTCAAAATCGTTCCCAAGACTAAATAATTCATAATTCGTAATTCGTAATTCGTAATTCGTAATTGAATTCTTAACTACAAAATACGAATTAGTAATTAGTTAATTTCCTTTCGCAATAATTCTGGAATCTGAGAAGGGCGTTCGGCTACTGTAATTTCTGCTTCTTTTAAAGCAGCTAATTTACTTTGGGCTGTGCCAAAATTGGGATCGCGTCCGATAACCGTTGCTAAAGTCCCGGTTTCTCGCCAAGTTTTTCCTGGTGGTGCAAGTCTACCTGCAATGTAGGCAATTACTGGTTTATCAATTGCCTCAGCAATGTATCGGGCTGCTGCTTCTTCACTACCACCACCAGGTTGACCGACTAAAACGATCGCCTCTGTGGTTTCATCCTCATCAAGGATTTGCAGCCATTGCAGAAACGAGGAACCAACGATCGCATCACTACCAATACTGACACTAATCGACTGCCCCAAACCTGCTTTTGTTAATTCATAGGCAATTTCGTAGGTGAGGGTACTGCTACGACTAACGATCCCCACTGTCCCAGGGGTATAAAATTCGCTGGGTTGAGTCCCTAAGAGAATTTTTCCCGGTACAATTATCCCCGGACTATTTGGCCCAATGACCAAAGTTTCACAGGCTTCGGCTTTGCGGAGTAATTGTACCATATCCAAAGGCGGCACGCCAGCAGTAATAATAATAATCTGGCGAATCTTAGATGCGATCGCTTCTAATGCCGCATCTAGTACGTCATAAGGATCTACATAAATAATTGTCGTATCAATTGCCCCAAATTTTTCTATTACTTCCTCTACTAAATCAAATACTGGCAGTCCATGCAGTTCTTGTCCGCCGCATCCAGCATTGACACCAGCTACCAAATTCGTGCCATAAGCTTTCATTTGAGCAACATAGGTGCTTGATATAAATTCACAAAAGCCTTGAATTAAGACTTTACTTTCTGGCGTTAAGTTCATAAAAAATTACCTTAAATTTACCAAGCCAGTGAATTGAACCACTGGGCTTGAAGAAAGGGACATGAGAGTGCTGAGTAGTGAGTGCTGAGTAGTGAGTGATGGAGATGAAGGAGAAATAATTCCTGCCCCCTGCCTCCTGCCTCCTGCCCCCTGCCTTATCCCAACGACAAATATTGACGCCCACCTACTTTATTGCTCACTACTTTTTATTAACCGTTGGTTTAGCAAGACGAACTGCTGCATCCACTGCCTCATCTAAATTTTCTACCACGAGAAGCGCATTGCTGTGGGTTTTTAGTGTTGTCAAATATTTTCTTGCAGTACTAAATTCAGAACCGGCAAGGCGGACAACTAAAGATGGAAAATTACGCTCTCGCCGCACTTTATTACCATTAGAACGTATAATTTGTGATTGAATTTCGCTATTCTCTGGCTGCACAACTCTGGCGATCACTTCAGTTACTTCCTCAGTTTGAGGAATGCTACCTAGAAAGTTAATTAATATTACTTGAATACTTTTATCAGCCTCCAGCATTTTCAGACCCATTTCTAGGCGATCGCGGAAGGTTGTTGGTGTAGTATCTGTAAGGAAAGCATGACGTAGATTCAAACAAAGACCTGGATTACCGCCAGCATTAGCAACTAAATCCAAAGTTGCCATCACCGAACCAGTACCATTACCTAAAATACCGATTTTTCCATGCATTGCTACACCATCCCAGTCGCCTAAAATACCGTTGATTTCAGTACTGGTATGACGGCTGATAATTTTTGCCGCCATTTCGGCAAGATCGGGATGACGCTTGATCGCCCGTTCGTTGACTCTGACTTTACCATTGAGAGCCATAACTTGATTAGTAGCACTGACTGCCAAGGGATTGATTTCAACTAAATCCAGGTCTTTTTGCACAAATAAGTGGTACATCTTCTCCAAAACGTTGCTTACCGACTGCATCAGCGTTCCTTGCAAACCCATTTTCAAAGCTAGTCGTCGGGCATAAAATGGCGAGAATTCTTGTTCTACAACAACATGGTGCATTTTTTCGCCAGCCGATTCCCAATCGATGTCCGCTTCTTTGCAACCTAAAAGTACCGGTCGGCAGACAGCAGTATCTAAAACCACCGCTAGATAAAATTCCTGGTTAGCGTCGTATTGGGATTCTGCCAGCACAACTTCCGGCAATTCGCCCCATATTGGTAAACTAAAGATATTTTGAGCAGCTGCGATCGCATCGATAGTCGTTTGAGCAAACCTGACTCCACCAGCTTTTGCTCGTTCTGCTCCGTGTACTTGAGATTTCAGTACAATTGGAAAGCGAATTTTTAAACGTTTTAAATCTGTAGGATGGTCAATTCGCTGGGAAGGCAATACCGGAATGCCTATCTTCCCAAACCATTCTTTAACTTGATACTCTAATAAATCCATTGATACACCTTGTACTGATACTTTCCAAGCTTTTGCTGATTGCTGTCTTAATATTTTGCAGCACCTTTATTGCAGAATGAAGCTTTTAGCAGCTATAAAAATTTATTTTTCACGGATCAATTTTATCGAATTTACCAAATGAGGCACATTAATTTCGATAGCCAACCCGTTTACAACACATAATTAATATCCTCAGCAAGCTTCCCAGCATAGAAGATAATTAGCATTTCTGTCAAAACCTTCTGACATAACATCGTTTTCTTAACCTTTGGATAATTTGGTAACAACTGCTCTGCAACTAGAATTTTCTAGGAAACTAGCTCCTATGAATTTAATTGTGGCGAAATAATGCAGTGAAAATACCCAAACATTCTATTATTCCCATTTTTTATTTGTAATTCATATCTGAAGACAGATTATTTAATTTTTCACCTATGAATCTGAAAATGTAGCGCCGCGAACAATAACTGCTTTTTTAATTTTTGGTGAAAAGTCAGAATTTGTGTTAGAAAGTTGGTCGTTCAGATTTTCAGGCTGTAGTTGGTTAAATTGTGCATTTGCATTCAATAAACCGAGAAAGTTCGTTTCATCCTCTTAAAAATAATCAAAACAATATAGAAGTTCAGCAGGAAAGCTCTATGAAAGTAGCAGTCCAGCAGGAAGATTTACAGCTTTTAGCCAAAACTTTACAGGAACAATTACTTGTAGAAGTTTCAACAGCTGAAGTCTTCGAGGTTAAGTGCGCCGTCAATAAAGACGAGCTAATGATTTTAACGCAACACGCATCAGATGTAATAGTTGACGCTCAACTAATTTTTACAGTTATTGAGGAAGTACTTCAGTCTCTAGCACCCCACAAAGAACAACGGGTGCAATGTTTCCTCAGGATTTTTGGTGAACAGATCCCTTATGCCAAATGTTTTTTGGAGTTGAAGCAGACGGGGGGTAGGAGGCAGGAGGCAGGGGGCAGGGTGCAGGGTGCAGGGGGAGATGGGGGAGTAGGGGGAGATGAGGAAGCAATATCTTCATCATCTCTGACATATTCTCCATCAATTGATGAGGATGAGGATGAGGAAGAGGAACTGTTTGATCCCTTTGCAGATGTGCCGAATTTGTCGGCTGCAAAGCCAGGATTTCAAGCCAAACCTATCCTACTGGGTGCAGCATTGTTGGCAATTGTAGTCTTAGGCGGTAGTGCTTACTTTTTGACTCCTCCTTGTGTGATGTCTGAGTGTAAAGAAATGCAAAATGCGGAGCAATTAAAAACAAAATCCTCACAATTGATGCGCCGCGCCAAGTCTGAAAAAGAATTAGTTAGCATACAACAGGAACTTGAGACAGCCAGCGTAGCTCTGAATGCAATTCCTAGTTGGTCGCCCCGTTACCAGATGTCAAAAGAACTAAAAGCAAGTTTGTCTGGGCGGTCAGAAAAAATCAACCAGGTGGTCAAGGCTTTGCAGACGGCATCTTTGGCGACACAAAAAGTTCAAACTCCTGCATCTAGCCTAGAGGAATTACAAACTAGACAACACTTATGGCGCCAAGCTATAGCGCCACTAGAAACTATAAGTTCCAGTAGCGAACTCTATGGATTGGTGCAGGGTAAATTACTTAATTTTCGTGTCCATTTACACGCGGTAAATCAACAGATATTTCTTGAGGAAAAATGGCTGAAAAAACTAACAGCAGCAAAAGCTGTAGCCGTTGCAGCCGAGAAGCAGGAAGCTAATGCTAAATCATTGAATGACTGGCAAAAGGTGCAGTCTACTTGGCTGGTAGTAGTTAATGCCTTGAATACCATTCCCTGGAATAGTGTTGGATACCAAGAAGCTCAAAAGCTGTTGATAGATTATAAACCTAAGTTAGTAGTAGTTCGCGATCGCGCTACTAAAGAACGATTAGCTGTTCAAACCTACCAACAAGCCCTGATCACCGCCAAGCAAGCCAAAGCTTATGAGCAACAAAACCAATGGCAAGCAGCAGCGACATACTGGGATCAGGCTTTGCAAACTACTAAAAAAGTTCCCCAAGATAGCTTGTACTATACTCAAGCTCAGTCTCTCGTCGAACCCTACTCAACAGCCCTCAAACAAGCACAAGAAAAATTACAAGTTGTTAGTAGTTTCCAACAAACCCGCACTGACTTAGATAAAACCTGTATTAATAATGGAATTCGGATTTGCACCTTTAGCATAGACAATGCAGGAATTATTGTCCGGTTAACGCCTGAGTATGACCAAATAAGGCAAAATAATTTGGCTAATCCTTATTCTGAGAACTCGGATACTGCTGTTGATGTTATTAACCACTTGCAAAGCTTACGGGAAGCGCTAGGTGTAATCGCTGACAACGCCAACCTGTCCCTTTTCCTCTATGATTCCCAAGGTCAGGTAATTTATACACGGACTTTAGGCGGTTAGAAAAGTTAGGAGTTAATCTAGAAAGACAAGCAAAAAGAAAAGTTAAAATCTGCTCAGGAGGCTTCACCAATTTTAGCTAAAATGCACAAACTAAAAGAGGATTTTAGAGACATATTTGAATCAACTGTATCTTGGGGAGACAGCATAATTAAATTATTAGATTGGATGCATGATGCACTTTCATATTTTCCGAAAAGTATAGGTACTATGGTTAGATGGTTTGGTGAAATAGTAGGCTATTTTGACGGGAGAACCACGAGTGGTACTGTAGAAGGAATTAATAATAAACTTAAGTTAATTAAAAGACTTGGATATGGCTTTTGTAACTTTAGCAATTTTAGATTACGCAGTTTATTAAACTGGCATTTTAGTATTGATTATCCATAAAACTAGCGGAAGAACCACTTTATTTCTGATTTAAATCACTGAAAAATTCATCTTAGCGATGTAATTGCATTGCTCAAAAACCTGATTTAACTTTACAGAGGCTATATGATTTTCTATGGAGTATTTATATCTTTATAAGAAATTTACAATAATCAAGAATTTTATCCAAAATAAATATTGATTTTTCATCAAGAAGAATTCAGTATGAATTAGAATCTGGCTGATGGATCTAGCTTCCTTAAAATCAGGGGTATAAAAGAGTTTGAGAGCCACATCTATACTAAGCAATCCTTAGTAAAACAGTGGTATAAAACCCAACTTTATTTATTCGTAATCCTGGATGATGACGAATGTATTCTTTTTTATTATTCTCAACAAAACCCGATTTTTCAAAATTGTCTTGACTATTCAAAATTCCTTATATCGCAATCCTATCGGAGTTATCAGAAATCTGGGTGATGACAACTGCCAAGGAAAAGAGAACAAAAATGGAATTTACAAATCTCACTAATGATTTAGGATTGCTATAGCAAAATCGCAAATTAAATGAGAGAAATGCTAAATGTGATATCAACACGTTGTAACAATGGCTGATAATCGCATTTTTTATGTTATAAAGCTCACAGAAATTAATGTTAGGCGGAAACTACTTTATGGAACCAGATAAACTTGGCCGTTTTAAGGAGTACGGCGAATTCATCCTCCGAAAGATAGATTCTGTGCCCCAGTACCCTTCTAAACAAGAAGATTGGGTTCCAGCTAGTCTTGATGACTGTCTTCTTCGTTTGCGTTCAGCTGCCCAGAAAACTGTAGACTTGGCAACTTCGCCTGTCAAAATCGGGGTGATGGGGGAATTCAGTAGCGGAAAAACCCTACTTTTAGGCAGTCTAATTGGATATGCAGATGCTTTGCCTGTCAGTGAAAACCCCACTACTGGTAATGTTACCGCCATCCATATTATCCCGCAAGACGATTTCGCAACTACGCAACTAAGTAACTTTACGGTAGAGTATCTTTCCCATGAGGGAGTACATGAGTGTCTACGCTTCATGCTAGGGGAAGCCAATAAACGAACCACAGCAGCAGGGCTTCCTCCGATACCAGTATCGAAACTCAACTCTGGCACAGATATTATTGGCTGGTGTGAAGAAGCATGGAATAGCAGTAACAATTTAGAGCTACGTTATTTACTCCGAGAGTTGGTATTATTCCTGCGGGCTTATCAAGCTTATGGGGAAGTTATGTGTGGTGGGCGCTACCAAATTGATGCTATCACCGCCCGGGAGGGGCTACAGCTGGTCGAACAGCCAATGGCAATCCAAACTCTGAAATTTGACGATCTACCCCCAGCGCACATCCGATTACCGAGTCCACCCCAGAGGCTACCAACAAAGTTATTGCAAAATAGCTTCCCACTGATCCGCCGCGTCGATATCGATGTGAAAATCTCACGGGAAATTTGGGATTTTGCAGATGCAGCTAAATTTATTCTCATCGATTTTCCGGGATTGGGGGCTGCGAATTCCGGGGCTAGGGATACCTTTTTGTCATTGCGAGAATTGGCAGAAGTACAGACAATTTTGGTATTGCTAAATGGTAAATCTCCCGGAAGCGATCGCGCCAATAAAATCTTCACCATGATGCAGCAGCAGCGACCGGGACAAGACCTGAAAGATTTAATTCTCGTCGGTGTGGGTCGTTTCGATCAACTACCTCTAGACAGCGAGGGTGGCGAAAGAGAACTTGACCATCTCATTGAAGATAGTCATTTAGAAGAGGAAACGGTTCTCCAAAAACTCAAAGTTCTGCAAACTACCATTGACGGTGCAGCAGCATTTACAACCCAAAAAGACCGCATCGTTTTACTGTCGCCATTGTTGGGACTGGCTGAATTAGCAAAACGTTCTAGTAAAGTCAAAGCTGGTTCACCAGAGTTTTTAGCTAACTTAGACTATCCTGATTACCTAGACAGGTCTAAACGGCTACAACAGAAATGGGAGCTATTAAGTGAACGGCTGATAGAATCTAACACCCGTAGCTATTTAGGCAGACAGCTAGGTTACTTTAGTCAAGATGGCGGACTTAGTAAGCTGCGCGAATTGATTCAAACCCACGTAGCTACTCATGGTCTGAAGCAACTACATGAAGATACCAAAAGAGCTGCTGATGTGGTGAGTCAGCAACAAGATCACTTAAAAGACATCATAGATGAAATTCACGAGCAAGGTATCCCCACAGGCGATAGTCCCGCTTTTATCGAATTGCGTTTTGTAGTCGAAAGCTTAGATAAAATCTACAGAAATTTTCAAAAAGATATCGGCAAAGAACCACTTAAAGACCGGCGCGGTGTTGTTGTCAGCGATGTAGTAAAAGACGAACTCACCTTTAGAATTCTTAATTGGAACCAGTGGACTTTACTCTTCAACAAAGCCAATAATGGAGCGATCGCTCTGGCAGAATCTAAAGGTGCAGCCGGTAAATTATTCGATCGGGGAAACCGCATAAATACTTCCCTTCCGACTAAGAGTGATGATTTTTATCCAGTATTTGAAAAAACCGTTAAAGAAGTAGAAGATTTTGCCCGCGATCGCATTTATCAAGCCGTGGTAGATTTGTTGAACCAATTATCAAATCATATCGCCCCAGAACGCGAACAATTGCAGGCATTTTTCCACCCAGAAATGGAACAAGAAATCGAAGAAAAATTTGGTTTTGAAGACGCGGATCTCTTTTACAAATTATTACTAGGATGCGATCCTAACGAATGGAAAGAAGCAATTATCTCAGAAATTACTAGTAAAGACAAAACTGTTGCACCCGAAATTATCTTTCCCTTAGCACGTCAAGACGACAAACACAACGTTGGTCAAATCTTTGATTGGGCACCAGAGAAAAGCCAAGGCTTACCCAGATCGAGCAATCACCAACTTTTAGTACTGCGACTGCGAGATGAAATTACTGCTAGTGCCAGCCTCCATCTCGTGCAGTATGTCAGCGAAGTTAATCAGCAAATTAATTCCGAACTAGAAGGCATTTTGGATCAAATTATTCCTAGTCTGCAAAACCTTTCCAAAAAAGAAACTTTGCTAAGATATTTGGCAGCTGGGGAATTGCCATCTGAGATTCAAATTCCTACTTGGTTGCAGATTATTTCCGAAACTGCGGCTGTTTCTTACTCAGATGATTTGAGATAAGCAGCGATCGCGTAGAGATATGAGGGTGTATTTGTGAGACGTGATGCGATTTTTTATACAATTTTTAAGCGTGTCCCAGGATTGTTTTTCGAGTTAGTAGAACAGCCACCGCCCGAAGCCGCTAGCTATCGCTTTGAATCAGTTGAAGTTAAAGAACCAACATTTCGGATTGATGGGGTATTTTTACCTCCACCGGATGCAACATCTCAAACGATCTTTTTTGCTGAGGTACAATTCCAAAAGGATGAGTTACTGTACCATCGCTTTTTCACCGAATCCATGCTGTATATGTATCGTAACGCGTCGCTTTACGATGACTGGTACGGGGTAATTATTTTACAATCTCGCAGCTTGGAACCGGAAAAAACCACTATTCACAGATCGTTACTGAACAGTTCGCAAGTACAACGGATTTATTTAGATGAGTTAGGTAGTCCTGATGAGCAAAAAGTAGGTATCAGTTTGATGCAGTTGACTATTGCCTCAGAAACTCAAATGGTGGTACAAGCAAAACGTTTAATTGATCGAGTGCAACAAGAACAGATTACTGTCTTAGCTAAAAAGGAGATAATAGATGTAATCACAACGATTGCTGTTTATAAATTTGCCAACTTAAGTCGTGAAGAGGTAGAGGCTATGTTAGGAGTTAAGTTAGAAGAAACTAGGGTTTATCAAGAAGCTAAACAAGAGGGACTAGAACAAGGATTAGAGCGAGGAATACAACAAGGAATACAACTAGGACGAGAACAAGCAAAAGTTGAAGTTGTTCCTCAGTTATTAGCTCGTGGTATGTCGATGGAAGAGGTCGCCCAATTACTTAATTTAACCATCGAACAAGTAAGAATTGCATCTGAATAATCACAACAATTACTGGTTATAAATTTACCGACTTAAGTCGTGAAGAGGTAGAGGCAATGTTTGAAATTACGTTACAAGAAACTAGGGTTTATCGAGAAGCTAAAGAAGAAAGACGACAAGAAGGACTAAAACTAGGACTAGAACTAGGACGACAAGAAGGACTAAAACAAGCGCTAGAAGAAATACGGAAAAAAGGACGAGAGCAAGCAAAACGTGAACTTATACCTCGGTGTTTAGCTTATGGTATTTCGATAGAAGAGGTTGCTAGGATACTTAATTTAACTATCGAACAAGTCGAACAAGTAAGACTTGCAAGTGAGCAAGAATCTTCAACATCAATTTAGTAACTGCCGTGATGACTAGGTTGGGCTACGCCTACGATCTTTTATATAAAACCGAAGACGTAGTCCGCCTTCTCTACGAGACGCTCCGCGAACGGCATCGCGCCAGATAAACAAGCCAGTGATAAACAGAATCATTGGTACAAGACCAACGAAGACATAGAGAATTCGAGTTACTAGACCGCCAGTTGTCTCGTCGGTAAAAAAGAGCGGCATTTGTGACAAAGTAACTACCGACTTCAAAACTGTTGGGCAAACCGCCAAAGCGATCACCAACATAATTGAATCCCGCCCCAAAGCCCAATCCTTGTAAACTACCCTGTTGAAGTTCATAGGTCGTCCATAAACTAGCACTGTTTTTGGGAATATTTGGTAACGTACTGCCAACAAAAAGTGCGTTTGTGTCTTTTGTGACGGTAGCATCTGTATAGGTGTAGGCAGCGATGATATTCCATCCCGGCAAAATTTGCCCACTCAAATCGAGTTCAACACCTCGACTCTTTTGCTCTCCGGCGGCAATTTGAAAACCACCTATTAAATTGTTTGGATCGGCAGTCGCAACATTTTGCCTGGTAATGTCAAAATATGCCAGTGTGGTCAAGAGTTTGCCTCCGAGCAGTTCTGCCTTAACACCGGCTTCATACCCTTCCCCCTTTTCCGGCTTCAGAGCATCGCCACTAACAGTCGTTCCAGTATTCGGATTAAATGACCCGGAATAGCTAGCGTAGAGCGAAAGGAGCAACAACGACTCCGGTGTTACTGTCGTAATTCAAATAGTGAAAGGCACTGTGTAATTTCCAGTTTTCACTAAACCGATGCTCCAAGTCATAGCCTGTACTTAAATATGTCTTCGTTATGGATGAGTCGTTAGGTTCGTTGGCAATGCGATCGCGCGGAACATCAACCACCCTATTGCCCTGAGCGGGCAGTCCAAACGCTACAGGGCTTTGATCGTCGAAATATCTCAGCGAAACATTCAGGTCAGTGCGATCGCTAATCTTCCAACTGAATGTAGGTGAAATCAAATAGCGCTGGTTCTGATTATCGTAATTCTGAAAACTGTCACCTTGTGTATATAACCCATTTAGTCGATAGAGCAGGCTACCATCAGAGTTGAGAGGACCGGAAATATCAACGCTTGAGCGCAAGAAATTTCGGTTTCCAAATTGCTGTTCCACCTCATAAAAAGGGTCTTTCAATGGCTTCTTGGTTACCAAATTGATGATGCCTCCCGGCTGAGCATCACCGTAGAGAATAGAAGCCGGACCTTTGAGGACTTCCACCCGCTCAAGATCGGCAACTTCTTTAATTGGCTGCTCAGTATTGTATATCCTAAACCCATCTTGTAGAACTGGAGCATTATTAAAACCCCTCAGGTTGTATGTATCGCCTCGGCCATTCGTGGTTCCGTTAAACGTTACCCCACTGATGTTGCTTAGCGCCTCTTTCAAGCGAGTCACTTGTTGGTCTTTGATTACCTGTTGCGGAACTACCTCAATGGATTGGGGAATGTCGAGTATGGGAGTGTCGGTTCTGGTCGCAGTCGTGGCATTTGGTACGCGGTATCCATCTTGTTCACCCGTCACCACCAATTCAATCGGCTCATCACTCTGTGCTGATGGTTTTTCCTGTGGCTTAGGTTGGGCTGATGGTTTTTCCTGTGGCACTTGTGTCGCAGATACAAGGTTGGGTGGAGCGGAGCGCAACCCAACATATATCAGGATGTTGGCTTTGGCAAAGCCTCCACCCAACAAAGCAATTTTTTTTGCTAATGACTTGGGGGATGTAGAAACCCCAATCTCAAGCGAAGCCAGATAGGGGTAGTTCATTACACTAAGATATAGCATTTTCCGACAAGCGTAAGGTACACCCGTAAGGGCACGGCAGTGCCCATAGGTGTCAACTTAACGTGAAACCCTTGTCAAGAGGTGATTTTGAATTCATTCTCTTACCATCAAGATCCGCGTTACCCCACCCTAACCCTCCCCTTATAAAGGGGAGGGAACTGCATTTCCTTTTCCCCCCTTTCTAAGGGGGGATTAAGGGGGGTAAAACGTTTGTCGGGTAAGCGTTTGACCTTAAGTTGACACCAATGGGCAGTGCCGTGCCCCTACACCTTGCGGTATATGTTGTACCTCATCTGAATGGAACCGCTATACTTATTTTCTCATCAATATTTCAATAAGTGGTCAGACAAAAATATTTACAGTCATTGCGATTGCTTTATTTTGCAACTCTTGGAGACGCTACCGCGAATGCGACCTTCGCAATAACATTGTGTAATTAATTCTGTCTGACTACTTACTGCTTCACTCATGCCATTTATATTCCCAATACAGAGTTTTCAGAACGAAGACAAAGTAATACTTAGGTACTATCATAGGGCGATCTCAGTGTGCCAGTTGCGTAAGTCTTGTCTAAGTATAAAGACCTCTCCCAACACATCCCCACTTACTCTTCATTTATTTCTGGAGGTTCTTCTAAAAAGCTAACAATTGGGGGAGGGAATTCACCGTTATTGAGTAGTATTTCAAAGCATTCATCTTCTGAAATTCCGTGTTTTTTAGCTTTGTAGGCTAGTAGCTCTTTAAAGGCTCCGATATTTCTTCTTATGTAGAATGAAACTATTGAGGCTAAATTAGCCCTTATAGATCGCTCCATTAGCTTTGAGACTACCAAAAACCAATCTTTATCAAAATCTGATAAATCTATTGATCCGACATTTAATTTAGCCATTTTTTACTTCTTTATTTCTCCTATATTACACTTGTTTGATACTGGTACACTTATAGTGTACTAGTGACATAAGTTACTTGCACTAACTTTTTAATATTTTTTAATGTGATGTTAAACCTATATAACATTGGTATATTAAAAAGGTGGACAAATATACAACATCTGACCAGACAGGTATAGGCTACAAGATTAGATAGAGAATAGTAACTTGTCTTGTAGCTACTTGGACACGTCTTAGACATGTCTAAGACTGTCGGTTTCTTGTCCGTTCCTTGTCTTGTCCACACTTTGACCAAGCCCCGTTGGGGCGGGAGTAAGGAGTAGGGAGTAGGGAGTAGGGAGTAGGGAGTAGGGAGTAGGGAGTAGGGAGTAGGGGAAATAGATGTGCCCCAACAACCAGTGGGATACAAGCCCCGACACCCAGACGATAGCAAAGGTCTGGGTTTCAAGCCCCGACCAAAATTTCTTTAATTTTGAATTTTGTTAGCGCAGCGTTAGCGAGTCTGCGTTCGCTTTTAGCGTCTCGTAGAGAGCGTCATTTTGAATTGTTAATTGTTAATTGCCTTTGGGAGGAACTGAGATTTTGAATCAAAAATATACACTATTGGAGAGTGGTTGATTATGAGTATTTCAGAACTTGTGACATTTTTAAACGGTGTTTCTTATATTCTGGACTCTGTACAAGATTCACCGGAATTAAAAAGATTGATCGAATCAAGATATTACTCGACAAGTAATAATCTAGTTTTCGCTGACATTCTGCTAGTAATCGAAGAAGTATCTAAGGGATTAGCCCAAGCAAATAAATTTGAATTAGATCAAAAACTATTATTGGAAGAATAAATCATACAACTAAAAAATTATGCTCTCAAACATCAGATTTCTGTTATCGATGCCATTGAGATTATATCTTCCAAATTTACCAAAATAAAGCTATGCTTTTTTGAGGTGGAATTATTAGGGTTTAACTATAGCGTTTCTCGTTCGGATGCAATATACTTTGACCTCACTTCCATTCCTTTCTCCTAAAAGGAGAGGGGCTTTGAATTTTACTCCCCAACGCTAGAAGGGAAGGGGCTGGGGGTTAGGTCTGTATTCTATGCAACTGAGAACCGCTATAAGTAATTAATGGGAGCAAAAATGATATGATTGGAATTGCGATCGCAGGCACCGGCTTTGGTCAAAAAGTCCACATCCCTGGATTCCAAGCACATCCTGGCACTGAGGTAGTTGCTGTTTATCACCGAGATATCAATAAAGCTAAAGCCATAGCAGAATCCCATAATATCCCCCACGCTTCCGACTCACTTACAGATATTGTGGCATTACCAGAAGTGCAAGCAGTTAGCATCTCTACACCGCCTTTTTTGCACTATGAAATGGCAAAGACTGTACTCCAAGCTGGCAAACATTTATTACTAGAAAAGCCGACAACTTTAAATGCAGTTGAAGCTAAAGAACTTTATGAGTTAGCTAAAGCAAAAGGCGTGATTGCGACTGTAGATTTTGAATTTCGCTTTGTACCAGCATGGCAGTTGTTTGCTGAATTATTATCAGAAGACTATGTGGGTAAGTTGCGCTTAATTAAAATCGATTGGTTAGGTTCTTCTCGTGCTGATACCTCACGCCCTTGGAATTGGTATTCTGAGAAAGATAAAGGAGGCGGTGCATTGGGATCTTTGGGTTCTCACGCCTTTGATTATATTCACTGGTTATTTGGGCCAGTCCGTAGATTAAATGCCCATTTAACTACTGCGATTCCCACACGAGTTGACCCTGTGAGTGGGGAATCTAAGTCAGTGGGTACAGATGACAACTGTATATTAACCCTGGAATTGGCAGATGGCACACCTTGTCAACTTTCTATCAGCGCGGTTGTTCATGCACCAAGAACCCATTGGGTAGAAGTATATGGCGATCGCGGTACATTAATTGTGGGCAGTGAAAATCAAAAAGATTATATACATGGTTTTCGGGTTTGGGGTTCCCAGATTGGTAAACCTCTAACGGAAATAGAAATACCGAATCGGTTAGTTTTTCCCAAAAATCATGCTGATGGGCGCATTTCGGCATTTATCCGCGTCGTAGACCAATGGCTACAGGGAATTGAACGCAATCAGGAAATTACACCATCATTACGAGAAGGAATTTATTCTCAGTTGTTGATGGATTTATCCCATGAATCTCATCAAAAAGCAAGCTGGGTAGATGTTCCCAGCTTGGAAGGGTTTATTAGTAATTAGAAAACAAATGAGCAAAACTCCCCGCATTCGTATTCCGCCGGAAGTAAAGAAATATGTTTTTCAACGTGACCAATACCAATGCCGAAGTTGTGGTAAAACTACCGTAGAAACCAACCTTAGCATTGACCATATCATTCCTCTCGCCCGTGGCGGTCAAAATGATATCAGTAATCTGCAAACTCTTTGCTTGAACTGCAATCAGCAGAAAACAGACAATATTGATCCCCGTTTCCGGCGGCATTTTGATTTATGACGGTTCTCAATCAAGATGCGATTTATCGCGTCTCTACATTCTTTTTCGGAGATGTCTAATTAGGGTTTTGGATACATTACGCACTTATCCCAATTGATTTGAGATCATGCTGACATCAACAGCTAATTTTTTGCCCAACTTGAGCAACTGAAGACACTGATTATTTCCTTCATTGTCAAGGTTAGTAATACACACTGGCGCTATCTGACTATGCAAACAACTAAAGTATAGTTCTTGCGATCGCTGTAGGGAAACATCAATATTTAGTTGATCCCCGACATCAATCAATCGTTCCAATAGTTGGATATCTGCATTAAAACTACCATTGGCATCGTGCAACAATTGCCAGAGCGATCGCGCAATTAATTGTTCTAACATCTGCTTACCGTCGGGAATATTTAGCCGACAACGCAGATGTTTTGCTTCAGTTGCGATCGCTTCTAATTCTAAGATGTGACTCCAACTCTTTTGGGGATCAGCGATATCTTGCTCAAGCGATCGCAATGTCATCAGACAGCGATGCCCTAAAGCAATATCGGCTGCTACCTGCAATTCTTGCGGTACTGCGATTTCGTCTCGATGAAACGCCATCAGCACACCGTAATTATCACGGTAGGCTTGAGTATATAACTGTCCTAAACGTGTCAATGTTTCTTCACTAAGTAGCCGCATAATCCGGTGGCGTTCTTCAGCAAATAGATTTTGCAAGCTGAAAGCTTCTTCTCCAAATAGCTGCGTCATCGCCAAGATCGTATGAGCCGCACTAGCTTGTTTTAGCGCCCCAAACAGCTTTTCTTTTAATTGGCTGTAATCACGCCGCCCGGTAAATTGTTGAATGCCGCAGTGGAAATCCCAGCCTCCCAAATGCAGCACCGCAAATACTAAATGCTCACTTTCCCAAGTGATCTCTGATACTAGCTTTAAATTTCCCACAGCCAGAGTTAGCGATCCCATGCGTTGCAGTTGGTAATCTAATTCATTGGCAGCGTAGCAATAAACCTTTTTGTGGTAACGCTGAGACTGTTTGTCAGCAGCATCTTTTCTCGGTAGGGAATTGTGCGTCTCTGCTGGTTTCTGACTGGTAAATAGGGAAGTAATAGCGTAATGGGCTGCAACTTGCTTAAATCCAAGTTGGGCAGTTAACACAAGTTGCCGATAAATTTCTGCACCGTGTTTGAACTGATCCACATTACTAGGGGCTAAACCAAGACGTTTGACGAAGCCTTTTTCTAACTGCACACCTGCCACATCCCCTGCCAATTCCAAAGCACGGGCGGCGTAGCGCAGAATTTGTGTCCCCTCTGGACGGGAAATTTCTTCAAAAAACCAACCGCAACTCGTGAACATTAACAACGCGTGACGCTGCATTTCTAATAGACGTAGAGCGTCTACTTGTTCGGCTGCCGTTAATTTGTGGGTTTGATGACGGGCTAAGAAACGGTTGACATTGGTAGCAGAGCGATCGCGCAATACTTGGATATATTCATCTCGTGCTAGCCAGGGATCGCGAAATAGCTGTCTACCATGTTCTGCATACACCTCAGTTAGCTGATCCCGCAGCCAATTTAGGGCATCCCGCAAAGGACGACGCCATTTCTGATGCCAAACACCGCCCTCTCCACCACAACCACAATCATCTTCCCATCTACCGACACCGTGGGCGCAACTCCAGGCTGTGACTGACTTCAATTCCACTTCCCAATCAGGAGAATTTAAGCTGAGGTAGTGGGCAAAGTTCGTCACCGTCCAACCCTGTTGAGGAAACTCTTTAGTAAAGGCGTAGGCTAAAGTTTTCTCAGTTCCCTTTTTGTGGTGTCCGAAGGTTTCCCCATCTGTCGCTACTGAAATCAACTGTGCTGGGCGATGATCCCCACGTACTGCTGAACCGATACGTCCGGCAAAACGACTCGAATTATAAACGACATCACTAAAACCCATATCCCGCGATATCGGGCCATCGTAGAAGAAGATATCAATGTAGGGTAATTCTTCTGTACTACTATCGTTGGGGCTAGTGGCGATCGCACTTAGCGGTGAAGACGAAGTGTCTAGTGTCGGCTGCAAATAACAACGATAGGGACGGGTGGAATCAATCTGACTACCGCCGACTTCGATCCATTCAGGATGAGGATGTTCTGGAGTAGGGAGGGGACGGCAACGCAGGGCTTGAGACGGTGCAAGGACGATGAAGCGAATCCCCTCAGCAACAAGGGCTTCTAGGGTTGCATAGTCTACAGCCGTTTCTGCTAACCACATCCCTTCGGGATCGCGGCCAAAGCGGGAGCGGAAATCTTCTTTACCCCAGCGAATTTGGGTATATTTGTCGCGCTCATTGGCCAGAGGCATGATGATGTGATTGTATACTTGCGCGATCGCATTGCCATGACCATCCAGGCGATCGCTACTCTTGGCATCCGCCTCTAAAATCCGCTGATAAACCTCCACATCGTAGCGTTCTAGCCACGACATCAGCGTTGGCCCAATATTAAAACTGAAATACTCGTAATTGTTGACGATCCCCACCACTTCGCCTCGATCATTTAAGACTCTGGCAAAGGCATTCGGGCGATAGCATTCCCAATGAATCCGCTCATTCCAATCATGGAAAGGTGCAGCGCTCGGTTGGCGTTCAATTGCGTCCAGATAAGGGTTTTCCCTTGGTGGCTGGTAAAAATGACCATGCACCGTCACGTAAACACCATTAGCCTTTCTCAGGGGATCAGTTTCTTTGGTGTTATTGGGATCTGAATGTAATGTTAACGTTGAGCCAGAGCTAGCTGGCATTTGGGCAGCAGAAGTCATGTATATTTATCCAAAACAAAAAATTTGCAGTTGCACCGAAAGTATTGTGCGTAAACCTTTCTCCAATAGTTTGAACACAAAATTCGGTATAAACAACAACTATGGAATCCAACTAAATTTTTGACAAAGCGGTTTCATTGTAGTGGGAAATCTGCGTTATCGCACAGCCCTTTCCCTGAAGGCTCAAAATCATTAGCCATTGAACAAAGCCTCAGTTAGGGGTTTTCTCTTCTTGGATGCTAATCAAAATTTTAAATGTATTTTAATATATTAAACCCCATTTCTGATGTAATATTTTGGCTCAAATTCATACTTTTGCAACAAAAGATTACGAAAACTCATTATATCGCAATCTGATTTTACACAACATTCGCAACAGTGAGCTGAAAACAGTACAATCTCTGAATTGGTCTACAGTCGGTTGAGAGTACCATATCGGAGTGCTGAATGAAAGTGATTATTAATTCAACACTCCAAATTTAAAACTTAGGATTGCTCGCTGTGAATGATACCCTCAACCCAAAACAAGAAATGTCAACCAAAAACATTATTCTTTTCGCTTTACTACTGTTCATCCCGGTTTCTGTCGCAGCCCACTTTCTGGAGTGGGGAGAATTGATAGTTTTCATTACAGCTGGATTAGCAATTTTGCCCTTAGCAGCTTGGATGGGTACAGCCACAGAAGAAATTGCTGTCGTAGTCGGGCCATCATTAGGGGGCTTATTAAATGCCACCTTTGGCAATGCCACAGAATTAATCATTGCCCTAGTAGCGCTGAACGCTGGGTTAATCGATGTAGTCAAAGCCAGTATCACGGGATCGATTATTAGCAACTTACTATTGGTGATGGGTTTTTCCATGCTTTTGGGAGGACTGCGCTACAAAGAACAGACATTTCAGCCAATTGTGGCGCGGGTAAATGCTGCTTCGATGAATTTGGCGGTGATTGCCATTTTGATGCCAACAGCGATGAATTACACTTCTCAAGGAATTAACGAAGAAACACTGCAAAATCTTTCTATTGCTGTTGCTGTAGTATTAATTTTGGTTTACGCCCTAACGCTGCTATTTTCGATGAAAACCCACTCTTATTTATATGATGTGGGCGTAGCGGAGACAGAAGAAGAGGAAATCCCAGAGGCTAAACCAAATATGGTGTTGTGGGTTGGCGTGTTGCTAGTATGTACCTTGCTAGTAGCAATTGAATCAGAAATGTTGGTCGATACTTTAGAAGTGGCCACATCTCAGCTAGGTTTGACGGCGCTGTTTACAGGGGTGATATTGGTTCCAATCGTCGGTAACGCGGCTGAACACGCCACAGCAGTCACCGTGGCAATGAAAAATAAGATGGATCTTTCCCTTTCGGTAGCTGTGGGATCGAGTATGCAGATTGCCCTATTTGTCGCGCCCGTGTTAGTTATCGCAGGGCGGATATTAGGTAAACCAATGGATTTAGATTTCAAACCCTTTGAATTAGTAGCTGTGGTTGTGTCAGTGTTAATTGCCAACAGCATTAGTTCTGATGGTAAGTCCAATTGGCTGGAAGGGACTTTGTTATTAGCTGCCTATACAGTATTGGGGTTCGCCTTCTACTTCCATCCAGTTATAGAAAGTATAGGGTAGTTAACAGTGCGTAGGCGTAGCCTGTCGTAGACATCGCTCTTGACCGAGCCAATTTTAGATTTTAGATTTTAGATTATTTTGGTTCTAACATCCCGCTACGCGCTTTCAACCCTTCTGGGTAACACAAATCCAAAATCCAAAATTTAAAATCCAAAATCTGTTAATTACCCCCTTTTGCCTGGGACAGGGGAAAATAAAGAGATATAAGAGCGATCGCCTGTATGAGCTACTGCCTTAATCCCCATTGTCCCAAGCCGGAAAATCCCGATCATGTGAATTTTTGTGTGACTTGCGGTTCTAAGTTACTCCTCAAAGAACGTTACCGTGCTATCAAACCAATCGGACAAGGTGGTTTTGGCAAAACTTTCTTAGCTGTGGATGAAGATAAACCCTCCAAACCACGCTGCGTAATTAAGCAATTTTATCCCCAATCCCAAGGCACGAACACTCTTGCAAAAGCCGTAGAGTTATTTAATCAAGAAGCGGTGCAGTTAGATGAATTAGGCAAACATCCCCAAATTCCTGAACTACTGGCATATTTTACCCAAGAAGCCCGGCAGTATCTTGTACAAGAATTTATTGACGGGCAAAACTTAGCCCAGGAATTAGCACATAAAGGGGCTTTTAGTGAAACGCAAATCTGGCAACTATTAAATGATTTATTGTCAGTTTTGCAATTTTGTCACGCCAGACACGTAATTCACCGTGATATTAAGCCAGAAAATATTATTTTACGTAGCGGTGATAGCAAATTAGTATTAGTAGATTTTGGTGCGGCTAAATCTGCCACTGGCACTGCTTTAAATAGAACTGGTACTAGTATTGGTAGTCCAGAATATGTTGCACCTGAACAAATGAGAGGTCGGGCTGTTTTTGCTAGCGATATTTACAGTTTGGGTGCTACTTGTGTAAATTTATTAACCCAGCGATCGCCCTTCGATTCTTATGATACTCAAAATGATACATGGGTTTGGCAGCAATACTTGCAAACCCCGATTAGTAATCCGTTGAGTCGCATTCTGAACAAGATGCTAGAAAGTATTCCAGTTCGGCGTTATCAAACGGTCGATGAAGTTCTCAAAGACTTAAATCAATACTCACAAGTTGCAGCCACACCAGCGATTGCGGCAAAACCGATCCCTCAACCACCACTCAATTCTCCACCTGCTTTTTTATCGAAATCTCCTAGTCAACTTGAGAGAGAATTAGAAGAAATGAAAACCCAATTTATGGGTAGCAGTAAACCTCAACCAAATAAAGTACAGCCACAAAACCCCACATCTCAGCCTCCTAGTACAAATAAAATAGATCAAGAATTAGAAGAATTGAAAGCTAAATTTCTAGGTAATAACAATCCTTAAAAAGACACTATGACTTCTCTCCTAAACCTCATCTATGTTGAAACATAGAGTTTTTTAAAAGATATATTTATGTAGGTTGGGTGGAGTGAAACGCAACCCAACATTACCACCAAATTTTATGTTGGGTTACGCTATCGCTGCACCCAACCTATAAAACTACGGTTCTCAAGGTAGACGAGGTTTAACAAACTATGGTGTATATACATCTCCGTATGAAAGGGAGTGGTGAGTAGGGAGTGGGGAGTAGGGAAACTAAGAAAGCTTTTCCGAAAAGCGGGGTTTCAACCAATATGCGATACAAGGATTTTTTCTCTGACGACTAAATCGAGGGCTAATTTCTTCCCCTACTCCCTACTCCCTACTCCCTACTACCGCCCCGAAGGGGTAGTAAAATAAAAATCGTTATAGTAAGTTCTAATGCAGGTAATTTTTTAAAATGCTAAAAGAATATGAAGATTTATAAAATTTTAATTATCTTGGTAGGAGCGATCGCACTCCTTACCAGCGCTGGTTACTATTATGTATTCATCTTAGGTGCGCCCCAACTAGACCCACCCCAAGAAGAGGCCAATACTGGGCTAAAATTTCAATTAGCAACCTTTAACTCCCAAGCAATGGGTGCAGTCCGTAATTATGGCGTGATTTTGCCCCCTGGTTATAGCAAAAACCCGCAAAAGCGATATCCTGTAATCTTCTTACTACACGGTGGTCATGATGATGCCCGTGCTTATGTTGATAAATATGCACTCTTAGACGTACTGCATGAACTTTATCAAAGTCGAAAATTACCACCATCGATTGTGATTACACCCGATGGTAATGATAATCGCGGTTCCAGTCCTTTATATGACCCCGATTACTTTGATGGGCCAAATGGTAAAGTGGGAACTTTAATTGGATCAGAATTAGTGCAAGTTGTCAAGTCGCGCTACCGCACTTTAGAAAAACCCCAGTCTTGGGCGCTGGGAGGTCTGTCTTCTGGAGGATGGGGGGCTTTTAATATTGGGTTACGGCATCTTAACAACTTCCAGATATTATTTAGCCATAGCGGTTATTTTACCGATAATAGTGGTTCACAAAATAGTCCTCAACAAATTGTGCAGCAGCTATCACCCCAAGATCGGAAGCAATTGCGTGTTTACCTGGATGCAGGTATGAACGATACTAATTTACTAGCTTCTACCAAAGCTTTTAATGAAACCTTAAATCAGTTAGGCATTGCTCACGTATTTTATGCGTTTCCTGGAGGTCATGGTTTGTCTGGTGCAGATATAGGCTGGAACTACTTTCACAAACATCTTAAAGATTCGCTATCGTATGTAGGTGAACAGTTTCAAAAAAGTTAGGAGTTAAGAGAAAAAGTTAGGAGTTAAGAGTTAAGAGTTAGGAGTTAGGAGTTAGGAGTTAAGAGTTTTAACGCCAAAACAAATGACTAATGACAAATGACTAATGACTAATGACTAATGACTAATGACCAATAACCAATGACTAATGACTAATGACTAATGACTAATGACCAATGACCAATGACCAATGACCAATGACCAATGACCAATGACTAACGACTAATGACTAATAATTTAAAAACTCAGATTGGACTTTGGAGTGCGGCATTCCTTACAGGTTTAGTCGGAGTAGTAAATTTGTTATCAGCAGTGACACCTAATCTGTATGGTAGAAATCACTGGTTGAAGGAATTTTTGCCATTTGATATCCGGGCTAGTGGTCATATATTTACAGCCCTGACTGGGTTTATTTTACTAACACTTGCTACTAATTTATTACGCCGAAAAAAAATAGCCTGGTTGCTTACCATTGGGTTACTAGTAATTTCCATTTTCAGCCATTTGCTGAAGGGATTGGACTATGAGGAAAGTCTACTCTCTGGAGTTTTACTGGGGCAATTAATCTTGATGCGCCATTTTTTCACGGCGCAGTCAGACCGTCCTTCTATCGCACGGGGAGTCAGAGTACTTCTAGGCGCTTTATTATTTACTCTGGCATACGGAACTATTGGATTTTATTTGTTAGATGGCAAATTTTCCGAGAATTTTAATTGGCGTGAAGCGATAGTTCAGACTTTGGCGATGTTCTTCACTGCGGATAATTGGGGACTGCAACCAAAGACTCCATTTGGAGAATTTTTTGCTAACTCCATCTATATTATTGCAGGAGTTACTATTGCTTATGCAATCCTAATGTTATTGCAACCTGTATTTTGGGGGGATCTAGCAACTACAAATGAGCGAAAAAGAGCTAAAGAAATTGTCGAGCAATATGGATGTTCTTCTTTAGCAGCGATCGCACTCTTAAATGATAAGAGTTATTATTTCAGTCCTTCTGGTAACAGTGTAATTGCTTATGTACCTAAGGGACGGGGTGCGATCGCTTTAGGAGATCCCATTGGCCCTGTTGAAGACCGCAAAGAGACAATTGTTGCTTTCCGAGAGTTTTGCCAGCGTAACGACTGGTATCCCAGCTTTTATCAAACTTTGCCCGATGATGTTGAGCTTTACAAGTCATTGGGGTTTAAAGTACTTAAGATTGGAGAAGAAGCGATCGTTGACCTGAAAAGTTTTACGTTACAAGGTAAAGCCGGTAAAAACTTTAGACCATCAATCAGTCGTTTAACTAAGCTAGGATACAGAATCGACTTTTACCAACCACCCATCGCCAATGATTTATTGCACCTCCTCAAACCTGTCAGTGATGAATGGTTGAAAATGGCGCAAGGTTCGGAAAAACAATTTTCTTTGGGTTGGTTTGATGAAGCTTACCTGCGAGAGTGCGAGATTGCTGTAGTGCATAATCCTGAAGGTCAGATCAGCGCCTTTGCGAACATTCTCCGGGAGTACCAACTCAACGAAGCCACTATTGACATGATGCGACATCGCTCATCTCTTGAAAATGGCACAATGGACTTTTTATTTATTTCCCTACTCCAACATTTTAAAGAGGGTGGCTACGACAGCTTTAATTTTGGTCTTTCTGCCCTTGCGGGAGTTGGAGACAACCCAGAATCGCGTCGCTTGGAAAAAGTATTGCACTATCTTTATGGGCACTTGAATCGCTTCTACAACTTCAAGGGATTGCACGCTTACAAAGAGAAGTTCCGCCCGCGTTGGGAACCGCGTTATTTGGTTTACCCCAGTTTAACCGCCTTACCAGATGTAGTTGTGGCATTGATTCGCGCAGATTCAGGCGATCGCCTCTTCGATTATTTCAAACCCGGAGCGTGAACTACTCATACTGACCACGAGCTACGTCTACACAACTTGGCATTTTTATGATACGATTGTACTATAAAAATATGAATGTCCGGTGAGTATGCAGCGCGAAATTTACCAGACGATGTCCAAAACTTGTAGTAAATGAACGCCCATAGTAGCTAGTACAAGAAGGCAAAAGTAAAAAGGCAAAAGTAAAAAGAAAGAATGCTTATTTTGTAAGCTTTCTGGATATTTTAAATGGGTGGTTTATTTATGCCGTGTTGTACTAATGGCCTGTCCCATTATGTTTAATGGGAGAACTCATTCTTAACTTTTCTTCCTTTGCGCTCTTTGCGTCCTTTGCGGTTCGTTCTCTTAACCGTCAAAATGAATTTGACGGTTAGAGAGACGCGATAAATCGCCGTCTCTACAGGGAATTTATTTTTGAATTTTGAATTGTTAATGACCTTTATGTAGAAGGTAGCAATATGACGAATAATCAAATTTCTCTGGTAGAATTAATCCAAATTTTTACACAGTACCGCAACAATATTATCGTCAATATTAAGCACCTACAAGAACATTATCAAAGAACAGGTATCAAGCGTGTTAAAGGTGTTAGAAACGAAAATGGGAAACTGCTTCAACCTTGGTTAAGAACAGAATATATTGATAATGCTGAGTATGTAAGTATGGGCGATTTTCAGTTTAATCGCAATACTGCTACTCTCAATATGCTGATCAAACGTAAAGTCAAACTTGCCAAATTTGAAGACCAAACCCCCACTATTGAGGTAGCCGGTTTGCTAGTGAATGACCTCAATACCTTTAATAACTATACAATTGTTAGTGACGGCAAAATTAACGTAAAGTCTTTAGTAGTCAAAATCAGCAGCAAAAAAGCCTTTGACTTACTCAAAGAAAAAGGCATACTGGATGCAGAAGAATTTGACTTTCGTGCTGAACATACCATTCAGTTAGATGACTTACCCCTTGTAGCTGCTAATAGTTATTACAGCAGTATTGATGGACTATTCAATGAACTAACAGAAATTAAAGTACTGACTAGTATTATTGGCGCTCACTTGAAAAAGGAGTCAGATGTATTTATAGAAGCGCAGTTAGATGAATTTAAAAAGCACTATCTGTCTAAGAATACTTACATCAACTTTCCCACATCTACCGAATACACTGATATCAAAGAAGCTTTAGCAAATGGTAGTCTTGACTCAAAATTGAGCTATAAAATCGATATCGGTAGTCAAGATATTCTAAATCTGAGCAAGTTACCTTCTGCTAACAAGTTTCTCAATAGAATGTATCGTTTTTATGACAAAGAAACTGGAGAAGTGATCGTTAAGCCGAGTTTTGAGATGGCATTTAATGAAAATCTTGCTGTTAGGCATAGGTTACTCTCATCACGCACCAAGATTACAAAAATTGACGAGTTAATGAAACCAATTTTTGATGATTTTCTTGGGCTTGAGCAAAATGGCATTGTTGGAGGTATTCTTAAGAAAGTTGATGCTGATAGTTTGGCGCAGTTATTGCAGGATAAACAAACTGGTAAGCAAATCAGCAAAGAGGAAATGATTGCAGCTTTAACGGCAGCAAGTAACAAGCTAGAAAAATATGCAGACAATATCTACCAAGACAAGATATCTCCCTTAGTATTTTACATTGGTGCTACTGGACTATTGCCAGAGCAAATGCAAGCAACAGCCATGACTGCTGAGGAAGCTGCTGCTAAATATCGAAATTTGCAATTTTCTAAAGATCAGCAAGAAGGTACTTTTTTTGCAGTTGGTGATAGTATTATCAGCATCTATGCAAAAACTGAATATTACAGCAAACTTATTTCTGTAGGTGTAGACAATTAGATTGGATATACTAATCTAATTTGATTTGTGAGAATGCAAATATTAGAATCCCGACTTATTTGATAAGTCGGGATTCAATACGGTTAGGTTAAGGTTTTTTTATGAAAATTATAGATCGCAAAGCTCCAATAAATTATCACAAAGACGCGATAAATCGCCGTCTCTACAAAAGACTGATTCCAGGGTGATTTTTAGTATATTTTATCAATCAAAATTTACTACTTTTATTAATCTCAGTTGATTTGATAACTTAAAAAAATATTTCATAACACTTGAATAATTTTAAAGCCTGGTAGCAACTACGTATTTATTTTATTTTTTAGTATATAAAAATTTAATTCCTAAGCTAGCGCCTGAAATATATAGTATAAAAAAGTACATTAAATCTCATAAAATCATAAATCACTGAGTAGATCAGCTTTATTTGTGTCTAACTGCATCTCATAGTTTTATGTTTCTCTGACTCAAAATAGAGTCGCTACTGTCTTGCTTATTTTGGTATATCACTTAGCAAAGTTAGTTTTATTACCTGATATGGCAATAGATTTACTAATAATCTTTAAGAAAATTACGCAGAAATCAACTTCAATGAGACAATCTGACCTAATCTTCTCAACCGAAAGGAAGACATGAACGATCGCACAAAGGCTCTTCAGGCTCTCGCCGCTGAACGTTGGCGGATATCCCTGATTCTCAGTGGAGCCATGATTTTTATTTACTTCGGCTTTATCCTATTAATCGCGTTCAATAAGCCCCTGCTGGGGTCATTAGTATTTCCTGGCCTTAGCCTGGGAATTTTACTAGGGGCGCTGGTAATTGTCTCAGCATGGGTATTAATTTTTATCTACGTGCGTTGGGCAAATAGCAGTTATGACGACCAAATCGCAAGGCTGACACGTAAGTGAAAATTGGGCATGGGGATGAGGGAGAAATCAATTCAAAATTCAAAATGACGCTCTCTACGAGACGCTTCGCGAACGCGGACTCGCTAACGCTGCGCTAACAAAATTCAAAATTAAAGAACTTCTGCCTCCTACCTCCTGCCTCTTCTTTCCCAATGCCCAATAGCAATTTCTAGTCCCAAATTCAAAAATACTAAACCAAAAAAGCATGAATAGTGTGTGGTTCAATCTGCCACTGGCGGCGGATATTACCAATCTTGGTCACTTTAACCCGTTAGCGATCGCTTTCTTTTTTCTATTTGTTATCAGTTCTTTAGGCATTACCTATTGGGCGGCAAAGCTCACCAAAAATACGGCACAGTTTTATACAGCTGGCGGTAAAATTAGCGGTTTCCAAAATGGGCTGGCCCTAGCAGGAGACTTTATGAGTGCAGCTAGCTTTTTAGGTATAGCTGGGCTGGTGGCACTCAACGGCTTTGATGGCTTGATTTATTCTATCGGCTTCTTGGTGGGCTGGCCGATTGTCATGTTCTTAATTGCCGAACCACTACGTAACTTAGGTAAATACACCTTTGCCGATGTAGTGGCTTATCGCTTGCAGCAAAAACCTGTACGTATCGCCTCTGCGATTGGAACGCTGGTAGTAATTAGCTTTTACTTAATCGCCCAAATGGTAGGTGCTGGGGAGCTAATTAAACTGTTGTTTGGCTTTGATTATGAACTAGCTGTGGTCATTGTCGGTTGTGTGATGATGGCTTATGTGATTTTTGGTGGGATGATTGCCACCACCTGGGTACAGATTATCAAAGCAGTTCTGTTGCTCGGCGGAACTATCTTACTAGCTATTTTGGTACTGGCACAATTTGGCTTTAACCCACTTGCTCTTTTCGCTGCTGCATCTGCGAAGTATACAGGTGTCTTAGCTCCGGGCAAACTAGTTTCTAACCCCTTGGATGCTATCTCTTTAGGACTGTCGTTGATGTTCGGCACTGCTGGATTACCTCACATCCTAATGCGTTTCTACACAGTACCCGATGCCAAAGCAGCGCGGCTCTCTGTTACTTATGCCACAGCTATTATTGGTGTTTTTTATCTCCTTACCTTCATCCTGGGTTTTGGCGCGATGGTATTGGTAGGTAAAGATGCCATCGAGAAAATTGGTACTGGTGGTAACATGGCTGCGCCGATGTTGGCAGAATTTCTCGGTGGTGATGCTTTCTTAGGTTTTATTGCGGCTGTTTCCTTTGCAACGATTTTGGCGGTTGTCGCTGGGTTGACACTCTCAGGTGCGGCTGCATTGTCCCACGATTTATGGGTGAACGTGGTGCGTTCAGGTCATGCTGACGAGTCAGAACAACTGAAAGTAGCTCGCGGTGCAACAATGCTTTTGGGATTAGTAGCAATATTCCTGGGCATTGTATTTAAAGGGCAAAACGTCGCTTATATGGTAGGTTTAGCATTTGCGATCGCTGCTAGTGCAAACTTCCCAGCATTGCTCTTATCAATGCTTTGGCGACGCTTCACTACCAACGGTGCGGTTGCAAGTATGTTAGTAGGTACTGTCTCCTCTTTAGTGCTGATTTATTTGTCGCCTACGATTCAAGTAACGATTCTTAAGCACGCTTCTGCACCCTTTCCGCTAAAAAATCCTGGATTAATCAGTATTCCACTGGCGTTTATTGTGGCAATTGTCGTTTCCCTATTGAGTACTGAACAGCAAGCACAGGAAAAATTTGCGGAAGTTGAGGATCGTATTCACATTGGTTCTGGGATGTGATTTTGTCATTTGTCATTTGTCATTTGTCATTGGGAAGAGACAAGGTAGACAAAGGAAGAGGGGGGAGATAAGGAAGAAACTTGTTCAATAATTCACCCTTGTCCCCCTTAGCTCCCCTGCTCCCTTCCCCTCTGCTACTGTCCAAGTTCTTTGATGTTATTCATCACTTGTTGATATAAGTCATTGTTACCCTGACTTTGAAAAATGTTTGCTGCTTGTTGTAAGTCTTTGAGTGCCCCTTGTTTATCTCCGTTAGTGGCACGGGCATTTCCCCGGTTATTGTAGGCAGGGGCAAAGTTAGGATTGAGGCGAATGGCTTGATTGTAATCTGCGATCGCCCCCTTAGGATCTCCATTGGCAGCACGGGCATTTCCTCGGTTATTATAGGCGATCGCATATCTGGGGTTGAGGAGAATTGCTTGACCAAGATCGTCTATTGCCCCTTTTTTATCTCCATTGGCGGCGCGGGCATTTCCTCGGTTATTGTAGGCTTCGGCATAGTTGGGATTGAGGCGAATCGCTTCACTGTAATCTTTGACTGCTTCTCTGTTACCTCCTAATGAGGCGCGGGCATTTCCTAAGTTATTGTAGGCTTCAGCGTCGTTAGGGTTGATGCGGAGTGCTTGATTGTAATCTGCGATCGCTTTTTCCTTGTCTCCCAAATCGAAGTAGACTAATCCCCGGCCGTTGTAGGCAGCGCCATATTGAGAATTTTGATCGATTGCTTTACTGTATGATGCGATCGCAGCTTGCAAGTCGCCATTTAAATGCTGATTCTTTCCCTGAAGATAGAATTCTCCACCTTTAGAAGTTGTAGCTGAACGACGGCTAGGTTGACTGACTCCTATTTCTGTCACCAACACATTGTCATTCTTACTACAAGAAATACTGCTAGTTGCAGCCAATGTAGTAAAAATAGCTATGGTAAATAAAGTATTTACCCTTGTTCGCTTTTGCCCAAATAAACGCCGTCTCATAAGTTAATATAAACTGCCATATTACCTGAATCGAATTAATCCCAAAACCTAGATTTTAATTTTTTAACTCAATAATTATTTTAACTTTTAATAGACCTTTAAAGTTAATTGACAAATTTCCCTAATATTTTATAGATTTATCAGGGTAGGCACGAGAAAATAATTATTAAATTTCCAGATTTATGCTTCACAATAACTCTATAAATTCCGATATTTGTAGCCTGATGAACAATTTACCCATCCTCAGCTTCACTCTCTTGAGTTTTGGGAATTAGCCGCCAAGAGGTATTCTTGTCAATATCTACAGACAATTGTTCCAGATTTTGCCCTAAATCTTTTTGGAGTTTTTGAGTTAATGTAATCGGAAAATCTAAATTAATACCTTGAGTTTGTGCTAGTCTTGCCAATTCGGTAAATGTAGCTTTGATTGTAGTGCGCTCATAACTAGTCAGCTTATAATCATAAGTTTCAGATATATTCTGAGCCTGCATAGCTTTTTTTATACGTTCTTGCAAATGCTCAAATTCTGAATTCAACAACTTCCATTGCTGCTCAACTTGTGAGTATTTGGCACTTAGTGATATTAAGTCTTCCGTTGCGGGTTCGGGGCTGGCTTGGGCTTGTAAGTCTAACAAGTTTAGGTGAATTTGAGCAAGATAAATGCAGTCTAGGTAAGCATATTCTATCTGTTCTTCAGTCAGGGGGCGTTTTCCCCAATCGCTTGTTTGTTCTTGTTTATCGATATTGTTAAAGCTACAAAGCGCTGTAGCTATAGTCTTAAGTTGGTAGTTGGGTAATGGTAAAAGATAGTAGGGAATTTTTTTTGCCATTTCCAAAGTGCAAGTAATATTTTTGGCTTTCTTGTTACCGAGAAGCTTTAGATCGTAACTGGCGTTGTGAAAAACTTTTTCAATAGCAGAATTTATCATAATTTCTTCAATAAATTCAGCTATAATATTAGGCTGATCTAAGACATCTAAAAGATAGACGCGATCGCCACTCATATCTTGAGGATTATCTAATACCTGAATCAGCGACAATCGGGGATTACGACTTTTATAGTCAGCCACTTCTGTATCTATCCACAGAGTTTTGGCATTGGTATATTCAGCGACAATGGCACTAATTTGACTGGCGGAAGTAAGGTAGGGCATTGGCTAATATTTCCTGATTTTATCCATTCTTTGAGACTATCAATACTTTGAGCTACTGCACGATCTATTCGTTCATTCGTGGCTACTAATGTTCCCACGCCAATTTCTATTTGTCCCAGTTCCCACAACAAAACTTGAAAGTTTTTCGTATGGTAAATGCCCGTAATTATTTATCCATCCCAAGAAAGCTTGCAGTCTGATTCCTATATCTTGTCCCGGTACTATTTCTGGCGACCAGTCTGCTGTTTGTTTTGACCCACACTCGCTGCAAATACAGGTATGTCTTTGATATTCTACGATTTCGATGGGTCTTTCTACCAACTGTGCTACTTGCTGGGTTTCTATTTTTATGAAAAAAGTAAAGGTTTAAAACCTCGCCCCTTGCGGGCGAAACAGTCCTTGTATCCCAAGATAGGTAGAAACCCCTCTTCCCGTTGTGTCTGTCTTGATTCAATTGCGAATTGCGAATTGGTTTCATTGGTTCATTACTGAATCCCTTTTGACCACAATATTTATACACTTGCGGTCTTAATATCTCAAACCTATCTACTCTCCCAAAACCCTTTCTCGTTTTTCCCGGATGTCCTGGCTGTCCTCCTGGTTTCCGTTTTGGCGTTTCACTCCCCCTAGTTCATCTTCAAGTTTTTTCTCGGTTTTTTTGAGGATGTCTGCCGACGGTGGTTTTGATGATGAAGTGAAAGTCTAAGTCTCTACTGACGCAAGAGTTTCTCTATTACAGATTCTAGTTCTATTACTCTGGATTTTAGCTGAACTATAGCGATCGCCTGCTCGATAATCATATCCACCAGTTGTTCGGTAGCCAGCTGTCCAAGGATCTCACGGTCTAGTTGTAGAGGCAGGTCTTTTTCCATAATTTTGATACTGTGCGCCAAGGATGTCACACTTGTCAATACCCCCAGACCTGAATCCTTACCGGCATTGTTCAATTTCCACCATGAGTATAATTTCCTGTTTTTTGTTCGATGTTTCAGCCGATGGCTTTAGTTAAATTAAAGCGATCGCTATTTATCCCACGATTTACATGGCTGAAACCCTTATTATAAAAAGGGATTGCTAACAAAATAAACAGTATTGCCAAATTCTTTAGGGTTGGTTGGCAATACTGTTGGCTTCAAGGTTGTTTGTCATAATTTCAGACTTATAGAGACGCAAAATTTGCGTCTCTACAAAAGTTATCGCTATGTAGATAATTTTATCGAAACCGTATCGAGTTGCTGAGAAGATTATTTAGCAAGCAATAGGGGTTCTTGGACTGGTTGTAGCAGTTGAGTATAAAGTTCACTCAACTGAGTTGCTACACCATGCCAACTAAACTTGCTTTCAACGCGCTTTCTACCGGCTTTACCCAATTCGTCTCGCCACTCTGGATTTAAAAGAATTCGGTCAATGGCAGAGGCAAAGGCATCTACATCTTGTGCTGGAGCCAATAAACCAGTTTCTTCATGAACTACAGTAAACTGAAGTCCGCCGACATCGCTAGCGACAACTGGTGTACCGCTTGCCATTGCTTCGATCGCTACGAGTCCAAAGGGTTCGTAGTGACTAGGAACAACGCAAACATCGGCTGCTGCGTAATAAGTTGGCAAAATCTCTTGACTGAGACGACCGGCAAAAATGGTAAAGTCGCTCATTCCCAATTCGTTGATAATAGCCTCAATGCGATCGCGCTCAATTCCATCGCTGTTACCTGGAGTGCTACCACCACCAATAATTAGCTGGATATTTTTCGAGTCGCGTAGTTGAGACTCGTTGACTGCACGCACCAAGGTTTCTATACCTTTGCGTTGGTCAAAACGTCCTACATACAGCACAACCTTGGCTTCTTTGTCAATACCAAATTCAAATCTGGCTGCTTCTCGCCCAATGGAACCAAACTGCTGAATATTTGTACCACAGGGAATGATGTCGATATTGCCTTTAGTGGAAACTAGCGATCGCATGTGTTCTTGTTCTTGTGGACTTGTGGCCACAATTCGCTCTGCTGTTTCCAACACTTGTTTTTCTACTGCTAATCGCACACTAGCAATCAGAGGAATATTTTCTATAGTGTTATATTTTACTGCCCCTAAGGAGTGGTAGGTGTGAACTTGTTGACTCCCTTGGATTTTCTTTAACTCCATTCCCACCCAACTAGAGAGCCAGTAATTAGTGTGAACTAACTGGTATGTAATCTCATTTTTTACTTGAAATTTGAGGAAATTATCGATAAATTCAGGCAGATAATCAAAAAGCTCATCTCGCGGCACAAACTCAAGAGGGCCAGCTTTTAAACGAATAGTTCGACAATTGTCACTGTGTTCAACAATCGAGTCTTGCTCCAGACTCACCTTGCGGGTAAACATATCAACTTGCCATCCTAGCTGCGCTAGTGCTTCACCCACCTGGCGCACATAAACATTTTGTCCCCCAGCTTCTTCTTTCCCTATTTCAATCGCCGGGTCTCCGTGGACGGAAATCAAGGCGATACGTTTTTCGGTGGTAGAGTTCATAGTTTGTGTGTTGCTGATTTTAACAAAGTTTTAGGCTGTTCCAAGCTTGTGAATAACACACTTGCCTGAATTGTTTAGGAACTTTGATTAATATTGAATTTATTTTAATTTACTATACCTAATCTTTTTTTACATCCTCTGTCAGAAGTATACTTTTAGATTAAATACAAATATTTAATCTGTATTTAATTTCTTTAGATATAGGAAATTTTTATATTCGTATCTCATACTTTTGATAGATGAAAATTCTATTCTTAATTCAAATCTATAGGATTACTATTTGATTTTTGAACAAAATTATAGGAATCCGGTTTGATTTCTGAATCACTCGTAGAGGTAAGGAACTGGGGACTGGGGACCGGGAAGAAGGAATAAAAGTGTACTGAGTTTTGTTCAAAAATCAAATATGAGTCCTATAGGTACTGTATGTAATGGCGTGTCAAGGCTAAAATGTTGCAAAAAAATTGTAGCGACTGTCTTAAAAGTCAAGCGATCGTTACCTAAGAAAGCGGATGCAGCATACTTGGAACAAGTTGCTTGTATACAAAATGCTGGGTTTGCAACTTCCGTTATTTATTGGAAGTCGGCGGGAAACTCCATCCACAAGGGGATGGAGAGGGATAGCCGCCCGCTGATTTGGGGCATTGGGCATTGGGCATTGGGCATTGGTAACTTCTTCCCCATGCCCAAAAACTCCACCCACAAGGGGATGGAGTTTTTTATTTGGAGTCTCTGGGATCTGCGTTTAAATTTCAACTTTCAATTCACCACGAATTTATATGAAAGGGAATGGGGAGTAGGGAGTGGGGAGTAGGGAGTGGGGAGTAGGGAGTGGGGAGTAGGGAAACTAAGAAAGCTTTTCCAAAAAGCGGGGTTTCAACCAATATGCGATACAAGGATTTTATCGCCCACAAGGGCGAGGCTTAAAACCTAAATCGAGGGCTAATTTCTTCCCCTACTCCCTACTCCCTACTCCCTACTCCCGCCCCGAAGGGGTCGTAAAAAGGTTGGATAGAGCGATCGCTCTATCCATCCAACAATTATCCTGAACTCAAAATCCAATTTCAATGGTCAAACTCCGAATCTTTCCGATATCTGCGTTAGCTTTATCTGCAACTTCTAGAGTCCAGGTTCCTTGAGGACTTTTACCTTTGAAGGCAGCAAGTTTAGGGGTATTTACCTCATCATAAGTTGTTTTGATGTTATTTGTAGCTCCCCCCTGGCGATCGTGCAGAACTATTGGCAGTATGCCGATTTGCACTGGGGGAAGGAGAGTAACTATAAGATCCCCAATATAAGTATGCTCGATATCTACTAGAACTTTGATGGATTTCAGAAGGGTGGTATTAGCGATCGCCAACGATAATGTTGATACTTGCAAGTCATTAATTGGAATATCTTGGACTGCTTTAAATATGCTAATGGGCGATGTTTGAGCAGGCTTGGCTAATTCTACAGCTTTGAGAGCATTGATTCGACCGTAACCGTAGAAAGGGCTGTGACCATTGGCATCATACTTACCTCCAGTGGGATCAATGCGATCGCTAGAACGTTTAAAAATATCTCGCACTTCATCCCAACGCAGATTTGGATTTTTGGCAAGAATCAAGGCTGCAACACCTGCTGCACCTGGGCAAGCACTGGAAGTTCCGCCAAATTCATTTGTGTAGTTGCCTGCGGTGTCACCTAGATTCTGATTACCCGAATTATAACCAAGTACACCAGAGCGATCGGTCGTCCAAATTCCAGAGGTTTGAGAACTATCACCATTGTTGCTGGGGAAGGCGCACCAAACCGCTTGACCAAAGTCACTGTAAGCGCTTCTTTTACCGTAGTCATTAATTGCCAGTTTTGCATCGACCAAGACCGAATAGAAAAACGACAGCCAACTAATAAAACAGTTGGGTTAGATGTTGGTTTAAACTACTTTCTGACCGATAGTGATGGAAACCAAGTTGAGAATCCTCTTGCTTTGAGAAAGTCGGAAAAATCGGTTAAACGATTGCAACGTCGTTTCTCTAAAACCAAAAAAGGTTCTCAGAACAGGGCTAAGTTTAGAAATAAATTAGCCCGTAAGCACCTCAAGGTAAGTCGCCAACATAAAGACTTTGCTGTGAAATTAGCAAGGTGCGTAGTGATAAAACTTCATATCAGCTACGCTGTTGTTGTTGTTGTTATTTATGATTTAATAAGAGATAAGACATTGTGGCGTATGAAGACTTGAAGGTGCGAAATATGGTGAGCCAGCGCGTTGGGCGGGTTTCCCGACTTGAAGCGACTGGCGAACCCGTAAGGGTGAGGAACCATCACAAAGCCTTGTCAATTAGTGATGCAGCGTGGACTCAATTCCGGCAATGGGTTGAATATTTTGGCAAAGTGTTTGGCGTGGCAACTGTTGCGGTTCCACCCCATAACACGAGTCAAAATTGTTCTAATTGTGGTCAGGTTGTCAAAAAATTTCTTAGCACTAGAACTCATTCATGTCTCCATTGCGGAACGGTGTTAGACCGTGACCATAATGCAGCACTGAACATACTTGAGATCGGACTCCGTACCGTGTGCCCCACGGGAACGTTAACGTCTGTGGATGAGAACGACCTCTACTTGGGTGATGCAAATCCTCCAAGCAAGCCGACTCGTAGAAGCAGAAAACCTAAGAAGGCAACTTCTTAGAATTCCCGCCATTTATGGCTGGGGTGGATGTCAATTGGTGGATATTGAGAGGGCTGCATACTACTCTTAAATTATCAAGTCGGCACTAATTCACCAGGACGCAACTTCGACCACTTACCCGTTTCCCGCTTAAAGCTTAGACAACCAACAACGTCCCATTCCATTTCAATTACATCATCTTGAGTCCGAATGTTGACATTGATAGAAGGTTCATTCGGATCAAAATCTGGTGTTTCAGTCAAGTGAGGCTGTTGGTGCTGCCCTTCCACGGCATGATAGGTAACACAGGTGTCTACATAGTGGCAGTTCACGCAAATACACATAATAGAACCAACTCCAGGGGCCTTTATTGTTAATGTAACTTAAGCCCAACTGTTATTCATGAGTTGATGGGTTGATTTTTATTACAATGTACCAATCAGTTCCTTCTAGCCTAGCTCCCGAAAATTGGCCTTTTAGCTTGGAATTTTTGCCACAACCTGCTTATATGGTAGGTGGCGCTGTCCGAGATGCCATCCTTGGCAGAACTCGCGAATATCTGGATCTAGATTTTGTTATCCCATCTAAGGCGGTAAAGGTAGCGAGAGCGATCGCTCATCATTATAAAGCTGGTTTTGTGCTACTCGATGCCGAGCGACAAATTGCCCGTGTGGTTTTTCCCCACGCCACAGCAGACTTTGCCCAACAAGAAGGAAATAGCTTAGAAGTTGATTTGCACAGACGGGATTTTACAGTAAATGCGATCGCCTATAATCCCCATACGCAAGAAATTATCGATCCTCTGCAAGGTTGTGTAGACTTACAACAGGGCATTTTGCGAATGGTTTCACCCGCAAACCTAGAAGACGATCCTTTACGGTTAATGCGAGGTTATCGCCAAGCTGCCCAACTAGATTTTACTATTGAGCCAGCTACCCAAGCCGCTATTCGCTCTTTGGCATCACATATAAGCACAATTGCAGCCGAACGATTTAGGGTAGAAATTGGCTATCTACTGGCCAATTCTCTGGGTACTCCTTGGATTACAAGCGCTTGGGAAGATGGTTTACTTACTCCTTTCTTCAAAAACGCCACCCGTGAAAGCTTACTCAAGCTAGCAGCAGTTGACAATGCAGCTGCCTTACTTACAGAAAATTGGCAACAATTAGGGGCACAACTACAAGAGTCTGTCCGCGATACTATCAAAACCACTTGGTTAGGTATTGCCAAACTTGCAACTCTTGTCAACCCAAATCCAGAATTAGCAGAAATAGAGCTACAAGAACTAACTTATAGTCGTGCCGAAATCCGGGGTGTAACCACTGCACTGAAACTGTTACCGCAGTTTCAAGTAGTGGATATGTCCTTGCGAGAACAATACTTTTTATTCTATGATGCAGATATTGTGTTTCCTGCCACGGCAGTGCTAGCTGTAGCAGTTGATAATTCCGTAGAGGCGATATCTGGTGACAAGCTATTACACCCAGCAGTCGCTACAACAGAGGAAACCAAAGCAAAACGCTGGCAAGTCTTAGCATCTTTAATTAACCGCTACCTGAACCCTGATGATCTGGTCGCTCATCCCACTCCGCTACTGAGCGGGAAGGAGTTGATTATAGCATTAGATATTCCGGCTTCGCCAATCATCGGCCAATTATTGAAAGAAATTGCCGTAGCACAAGCTGAGGGGAAAGTCTCAACACCAACAGAAGCGATCGCTCTTGCACGTCAGTTACTTGATGGGTGAACTACCTGATGCAATGCCTGGGGCGATCGCTAATCTTTGTCGCAGTGCGGGATACACTTACGCAATTTTGGTATCTTCGCGTAAGGCTGGTAAATCCACAACCCCAAGTCCTTTACGTGTCACCTACTTAATAAAAAATCGCAATTCTTTTAGTCAACCTTTGCAAATACATACATCAGTTATGCTAATATTTGCTTGATGTTATGGTTATCTTGTTATATTGTCCCCTAAAATTCAGTGAAAATGAGCAATTTAATGGATTATACACCAGCCTATTCGTTTTATGCCTTAATTAGTTACCTGAATACGTCCTCGTACATTTACTTAAGTGCTTACTATAAAAAAAGACCTCAATCTTTTCCTGATGAATGGAATACTTATGCGTAGACTTTATTGGACAGGATTAACTGCTTACTTATGAATGAACAGCCTTTAATTTTGGTTGTAGAACAGAGTCTACATGATTTAGAACTACTTAATTCTCATCTAGGAACATTAAATTTCTCATGTATTTGTACCAAACAAGGAGTGAGGGCTGTGATATTGGCACAAACTCATCAACCAGATTTAATTTTGCTAGATTATGATGCTATCTAATTTGAGTGCAAACCAAGTCATTGATGACCTCAAACACGACTCAAAAACTGCTACTATTCCAATCATTGCAGTAGCACCTCCAGCAATGGCACAAGATGAAGCATCCCCAATGTTCACAGGATTTGATGATTGCATTACTAAACCCTATGATTTTAATCAATTAGAAGTAGTAATCAATCGCCACATCAGTCAGCCACATTCCTGACGTTTACCTTGGGATATAGATTTGGGATTACGAGCCTCAGATAATTGATTGAAAACCACAATAATTCCGGTACGACCTGTTGCTAAATTTGTGTTTATCATGAGGTCAAAGAGTGGCTTCCCAATAATTTACTCAATCAAACTTTTCAATTCTGGTTTAATTATTTTCTCTAAATATAATCGTACTTGTTCAGCTAAATTATCATAACCTCCCTTCAGTAGAGTTTTTTCAGTTTGGGTAACTGAGTTTTCTAGAGAAATGACAATTTCAGTATCCAAAAAAATGGCAAATGATTTGGCTATGAGGCTTACCTATTCTATCATTATAGAATTTGATGATCCGCTGTGATATTTCTCTTTCTAATGTTCCTAAGCGTTACATCTCCCAATCCAAGAATTAGGTTTTTTCATGGTATAAAAAAATATGCCTCACCCGTGCTTACAGCATCAACCCCAGCATCCATCCAAAATTCCCTGTCCTGCTCGTATCAGAGAACCAAACTTAAGCATTTAGCGAATTCATTGGAAGTCGGCGGGAAACTCCATCCCGCAAGTGGCGTGGAGAGTGAGCCAACTTGGGGCATTGGGCATTGGGCATGGGAATAGGGTTTAAGCCAAATTTTCAAGACGTTCACGGACACGAGAAAGCAAATCTGTAAGCATCTCAATACAGTTCGGTTAAGGTTTTTTGATGAAAATTCTAGATCGCTAAAGACGCGATAAATCGCCGTCAAGACAAAAGACTGATTATTGTCTTGACGGCGATTCATCGCGTCTCTTGCCCTAACCGAACCGTATTGGTAAGCATCTTGATTCTGAATTCCTGGATTCTGAATTCTAAATTCTTCTTCAAGACTCTAAATATCTAGCATGGTATTAGTCACATTGCTGGATACAGTCAAGAACACAGAAAATTCATAAATAGCAATTAATCACTGCAAATTTAAAGATGACTTTAAAAATGATTTAATCGATATATTTTGTGAGAAAGTTAATACAAAGGTATATTCACTGATTTCAAATTTATGGATTCTTTATCTATCAATTCCTTACTTGAAGAGTTAAAAAACCCCGATGCCACAGTTCGGGACAAAGCAACCAGAAAAATCTGGCGGATCTGGTTTCAGCAAAAGGGAATCTATGGGCTGGAAATAATTGACCGCAGTCAAAAATTACTGGATGCAGGCGAAATTGCTGAAGCTGAAACAGCGCTGACAGCACTAATTAAAGACCAGCCAGACTTTGCTGAAGCCTGGAATCGTCGAGCTTTCCTGTATTACAGTGTTGGTGATTATCAAAAATCTCTAGCAGATTGTCAGATGGTTGTGCAGATAAATCCAATACATTTTGGGGCACTTCACGGTATGGGTTTGTGTTATGCCGCACTAGGAGAGTATAGTCAGGCTATCCGAGCCTTTCAGCGCGCTTTAGAAATTCAGCCCTATTCGCTAGTGAATCAAAAGTTGATTCTAGAATGTACATTTAGATTTAGCTACAACGGCAGATAGGAGAGAAAATTATACTGTTTTATGAATCCGTGATCATCCTCATCAACAGCAATTCATCGCCTTAGTCGCCGCAATTTTATTCAATACGGTTCCATCTGCATTGGTAGCAGCGTTATTGCTGCTTGTACTAACAACAACCAACCGTCAACTAGCAGTTCTCAGTTGAATAAAGTTACCTTTGGTACAAACTGGATAGCACAAGCAGAACATGGTGGATTTTATCAGGCGATGTCTACGACGGGCTGCGCTGGCCCTCAGATTCTCGGTGGTACTCAATTGTTGATGGGGAGTGCGGTAGATTTCTTTATGGGTTATGGCATGAATACCTTGAACGTGTAGCACAAAATATTCCCAAAATCACAGTCACAGCAATTTTCCAGAAATACCCCTGGTGTCTGATTGCACATCCCAACCCAGCAATTAAAACCCATGCCAATCTTAAAAGCAAAGCAATTTATGTCTCTGTTGCTAACATTATTGGCCATTACTAGAAGCTAACTATGGTTTTACCGACGATCAAAAATGTCCCTACAACTTTAACCCGGCTCTTTTTCTGATTAACAAAAACTCAGCACAGCAAGGCTATATTACGTCTGATCTCTGTGCCATTTAAAAGCAGAGAGATTTTCAGCCAGTGGGATTTTTATTAGCAGATTATGGTTATCAACCGTATGCAATCACTATTGAAACAAAAAAATAACTAGTAGAAAAAATCCTGAATGAGTGCAGCAATTTGTTGATCCCTCAATTCAAGGTTGGTAATGTTACTAATACTTTCTAAGGTTTTGAGTTTTAACTAATAATTATGTTGACTATCAAACATGTTTCCAATTCGGTAATATTGCAACTATTTTATGCTTAAAAAAGAAAATTTACCATTGATCCCATTTGGCTCCATCTTAAGTTGAGCAACGTAAAACTCTTTTTGAATTACATCACCTACTGGTGTAAAAGCAATTTCACCGAGAGGAGTTTGAAAGCTTTTTGTTAGTAATTCCTTATTCAATTCTGCACGCAACTGTGGTAGCTTCAATTTGTTAATGTTGCTTTTTTTATCTAAAGATTGAAGAGACTCTACATATACCTGTAAAGCAGTAAAAGCTTGAGCGCTTACTTGGGGTGGTTCTCTATGATATTGTTCAAGATAGGCTTTGCGAAATGCGATGTTAATTTCACTGGGATATACAGGGCTATAAGCTTGAGCCACAATCACACCATCACAAAGCGCCCTGCACACAGAAAATATATGAGATGTGTTAAAACCATTGCCACCAACAATTATTCCTTTATAACCAAGTTCTCGTAATTGTTTAACTAAATTACCTCCATCTACAGCTAACCCGGATATAATCACTAAATCTGGTTTTAAATTAATAGCATCGCTGGCTTGAGCTTGAAAGTCTGTATCTGTAGTTTGAAATTTTTGGACTGTAACTAAATCCAATCCTAAATTTTTAACTGTTTTCTGAAATATTTCTGTTTCCGACTTATTGAAAGCATCATTTTGAGCGTAGAATACAGCTACTCTTTTGATTTTAGGATTTTGTTTTAGTGCAGCTTTCACCGAATAAGGAGCGACAACAGCGACAGATGAAGAAACACGAGCCACATAATCACCAATTTCGGGAATACCTTTAGCAGTATTTGATGCTCCAATAACTGGAACTTGATTGCGTTCTGCTACAGGATCAGCGCTAAAAGCTTGTTGTGATAAGGTAGGGCCAATAATACCAACAACTTTATCTTTACTAATTAAAGTTTGAAAAGCATTAATAGCTCCAACTTCATCGCCACTAGTATCTTGATAGACTAATTTAATTGGTCTACCATTAATACCTCCTTTGTTATTAAAATACTTTTCAGCAATTTTGACTCCATCAGTTCCCTCTTGACCAAGTAATGCTACATTGCTCGTTTGGGCAAAGGCAATACCGATAGGAATAGCATTAGCTACACCTGTTGTCACTGTTGGATTATTTGCAGAATTTGCATCATTATTGCCACTTTTACCACAAGCTACCAGCAGTATAGAGTATGTAAATAGTAAGGCAGTTTGATGTATGAACGCTTTTTTCATAATTATTAATTACATTGCAAATCACAGCTGTTGCTTTTATCGCTGCGGCTATTTCTGGTTTACTCATGGCGGTTTTATTCACTCAAAGCAAATGGATTTAACGCAGCTTATTTCCTTATGCAGTAATTTTACAAACAACTCTGATAGTTGCGATCGCATTCACAACTAAATTAATAATCTGAAAACAATCACTTCAAATCTCGCTTTTCACTAACAACACGGACAATTGTAATTTCATCTTCGATTACTTTATACAAAATTATATGACCATCGACAGGGATTCCTCGTAAAAAGGGAGCAATATCTTCGTAACTACGCCCCATATTTGGAAAATTTACAATGTTTTTGCACTTTTTCTCAAACTCCTGTATGAAACGTTCCCCAGCTTCAATATTAATATTTACAAAGTAATCTAAAATTTCAACCAAATCTCTGCTTGCAGTTTGAGAGATAGTGGAACGACTCATTTTTGAGCCTCGCGTTTTTGAAGCAATTTCTCTTTAAGTTGGTTAATGACAACTTCGGTATCTAGAACATCACCTCGTTCAATTTCTTCCAAACCAACTGCTACTTTTTGGCGAGTATCATTTAACCAAAGAGTATATTGGTCGTGTTCTTCCAATAATTGCAATGCAGTAGCAATTACTTCGTCTGCATTTGCGTATTTCCCGCTTTCAATTTTAGATAAAACAAATTGCTCGTGAGTAGGATTAAGCGATATGTTCATTTGTTCATCGTATATTTTGAGTACCAATATTTGATTATTTTAGCAATTTTCTATATGTTATACCACTTAAATATTAGGATATGTTAGCAAATGTTGAGTTTGCTTGCGTCAAAGCAAGGGATAATATCAAGTGATGACCTTCATTTGGTCGTAAAGCATCGCATTCACAACTAAATTAAGAATCTGAAAACAATGTTTTTATACTTTTTCTCAAATTCCTAGATAAAATGTTTCCCTGCTTCAATATTAATAATAAGCTATGAGGGGAAGCAACTTGGATACCCTGATTAATAAGTCATGACAAAAACTAACTTAGATGCCCTGATTAATTCTCTAGAAGGCATAGAAACCATCACCGATTCCGCCCAAGTCGCAAAATTATCCCAAGATTATCACACCTTTAGCCCAGTGCTAGTACCAAAACTAGAGGGAAAAGTCGGGGATATCGTAGTGCGTCCCGCCAATGAAGCAGAAGTTTTAAAAATTGCAGCCGCCTGTGCTAAATACCGCGTACCCATCACTGTACGGGGTGCGGGAACAGGGAATTATGGGCAATGCGTACCGTTGCATGGTGGCGTAATTTTAGATATGACGCGGATGCAAGAGATTCTTTGGGTAAAACCGGGGGTAGCGCGGGTAGAAGCCGGGGTAAAGTTGGCAGCTTTGGATAAAAAAACACGAGAAATCGGCTGGGAAATCCGCATGGCACCCTCCACGTACCGCACAGCGACAATTGGCGGATTTATTGCTGGGGGTAGTGGGGGCATTGGCTCAATCCAATATGGCTTACTAGCCGAACGCGGTAATATCTTAGCATTGCGAGTGGTAACTGTAGAAGATGAACCCCGTGCGATCGCATTACGCGGCGACGATGTGCAAAAAGTGAATCATGCTTGGGGAATTAATGGCATTATCACCGAAGTCGAAATCCCTTTGGGGCCAGCTTATCCTTGGGCAGAAGTCATTGTGACATTTGATCAGTTTATGACAGCAGCAAAGTTTGGTCAGGCTCTTGGCAATGCTGATGGCATGATTAAGAAGTTGATTTCTGTCTTTGCATCCCAAATTCCCCAATATTTTCACGCCCTACAAGAGTATATTCCTGAAGGAACTCACCCAGTATTTTTGATAATTGCTGAATCAAGTTTGGAATTCTTACCAGGTTTGGTGCAGCAATACGGCGGCCAGATTACATATAGAAAACCAGCAGAGGAAGCGGCTAAAGGTATACATTTAGCAGAATTTGGCTGGAACCATACCACCTTACTTGCCCGGAGTGTAGATACGGGTATTACTTACTTACAAAGTATGTTTCCTGGCAAGCACAGTTTGCAACTAATAGAGCAAATGTATCATCACTTCGGCGATGAGGTAATGATGCATTTAGAATTTTTTCGGGTGAATGGTGTTGTAGTTCCTGGTGCTTTGCAACTTGTGCGTTACACCACAGAAGAACGCCTCAACGAGATTATCCGCTATCACGAAGAACAGGGTGTGAGTATTGCTAATCCCCACACATATATTATTGAAGACGGCGGTAGAAAAGTTATTGATCCTGAGCAGTTAAAATTTAAAGAAATTGTTGATCCTTATGGGTTGATGAATCCCGGTAAAAGCAAAATTATTCAATTCCAAATTCAAAATTGAACTGGGGATTGAGGATTGGTAAAATTTGCATGGGTATACCGTAGCTAGTTTTTCTGTATATTTGTGTAACCTCATACCAAAAAGCTAGTTGCTGGGCGTTTATAATTTGTGGTTTGATTTTAAGAGCCGTGGAGATAACCCAAAATCCAACATCTCAGAATCGCCCATGATTGAAATTGACGGTTCCTACGGAGAGGGAGGCGGACAAGTTCTTCGCACTTCCTTAAGTCTAGCAGCCATTACTGGCGAACCCATACGAATTACAGGCATTCGCGCTGGACGCAAAAAACCAGGGTTAGCAGCACAACACTTAACAGCAGTTCGGGCTGCGGCAAGAATTTGTAATGCCCAACTACAGGGTGATGCTTTGGGTTCAACGCTGCTAGAATTCATTCCAGGTAGTGCTGTGCAAGCGGGAATTTATACCTTTGATGTTAGTAAAGCACAACAAGGTGGTTCGGCGGGTGCGATCGCTCTGGTTTTACAGACAATTCTCTTACCTTTAGCACTAGCATCTGGTAATTCCCAGGTAACACTTAAGGGCGGAACTCATGTGAACTTTAGCCCAACAGTGACATATATTGAGCAAGTTTATTTGCCGATACTGCAACGTATGGGAGTGGAAGCCCAAGTCAAGTTAGGCGCTTGGGGTTGGTTTCCCCAAGGTGGCGGAGAGGTAGAATTACAGGTGGATGGCGCTGGTAAACTCGGCGGGATCAACTTGTTGGAACGGGGCAATTTACAACAAGTGCGGGGAATAGCAGTGGTGACGGAATTGCCTTCGCATATTCCCCAACGGATGGCGAATCGGGCCGAAAATTTGTTACGTGAAGCCCATTTGAAAGTTGCTATACAGACTTTGCGAGAAAGAGGTGTAGCACCAGGGGCGGGTATTTTTCTCACTGCTGAGTATGAAAACAGCTTGACTGGCTTTGGTGGATTTGGGCGTTTGCGGTTGTCGGCGGAGACAGTTGCAGAGATTGCTTGTCAGCAACTCCTTGAGTTTCATTACACCGGCGCAGCAGTAGATGAACATTTAGCAGATCAGTTATTATTGCCAGCTGCTTTAGCGTCACAGGAAAGTCATTATCGGGTGGCTGAGGTGAGTAGACATTTGACGACAAATGCAGCAGTAATTGAACAATTTGGGCTGGCGCAAATTACAGTAAATGAAGCTGAGAGAATAGTGTCAGTAAAGAGTTTGACTAGATGAAATAAGTGTTTATCGAACAGAATTCAGTAGTCAGGAGTCAGAATTCAGAATGAATTTTGACCGAAAAAGCGGATAGTGTAGCGTTAGCGAGTCTTCTCCCAAGGGGAGACGCCAAGGGCGAACGAGCTTCTGAATAACCGGCGTTTTTGCACCCCCACAAAATCGTAGATTTGGTGGTCAACAAGAAAGTAGCGGGTCTGAATCCCCGATTGATTGATTCTGACTCCTGAATTCTTCTTCAATAGTGCTTTCTGATCAAGTATCATTGCGACGTTACGGGGCAGGATTACGATTCCATCATGCAGGAAGAGCTATGATCGAGCTACTTTGTTTGTTAGAGAGAGCGATCGCATTTTCCAAGAATCTGAGTCAATGATAGCGTGCCACTCTTTCAGTTGCGGAAATGTGTAGCGGTAATGGCGTGACTATGCTGTGTGGTAAAAGCAGAGTGATTACAGAGGCGATCGCGCTAGCTTGAAAAACAGATTAGGAAAACTTTATGCCTTATAGTAAATTTACTCTGAGTAAAGCTGTAGATGATTTTCAACTGACGATCGTTGAAGGCGATCCCTTTCTGTTAGAGATTTCCCCTGTCAATCCGACTTCTTTACTGAAAGATACGTTGAAAGAAACCCTGCCTTGGGCGATCGCAGTGAGTAGTGAAAAAGCGCGTTCTGAAGGCATTATCAATCCAGTCTTGCTAGAAGTTAAACGTCAGCTTAAAGGACAAATTAGCGTCTTTTCGGGTGAAGAGTTCAACGTGCAGCCAGAGGTTGATTTGACAGGCTATGTCGATTTCCTGATTAGTCGCTCTCCAGAGCAGTTGTTTATTAAAGCCCCGGCGCTGGTTTTGGTGGAAGCAAAGAAAGAAGACCTGAAACCAGGACTGGGACAATGTTTAGCCGAAATGGTGGCAGCACAACGCTTTAATCAACAGAAGCAGCAGCCGATTTCCACGATTTACGGAACAGTGACGAGTGGTACGGTTTGGCGGTTTCTCAAACTAGAAGGGCAAACTGTGACGATTGACTTGACTGATTATCCACTGCCACCAGTCGAGCAAATTTTGGGCTTTCTGGTTTGGATGGTGCAGAATGGTTGATGTAGGCGATCGCAGTTGGGTGAGGAAGTTGCGTAGGCCTAGCCCGTCGTAGACATCGCGCTCAGGTTAAAATGGCTTTGATGAAAGATGGGTGATCGCTATAAAGTTGTTATTTCCCTAATTGCCGTAGATTTCCTAACTCCTATGTCCTTCAACTAGCAGCAAACTCAATGAAGAGTGCTGAGTTCCGAGTGCTGAGTGCTGAGTTAAAAGACCGCCCACAAGGGGCGGGGTATCAACCTTCTCCTTGATAAAAAGATTCCGCCCACAAGGGGCGGGGCTTTTACCCAGTGCGAAAGTACTGAGTACTCAATCTTCTTTACTCAGCACTCAGCACTCAGCACTGAGTCTTGTAAATTTTCGTTTGTATGGGGCTTTAAAAGCCAAAACTATATCTTGTTTAGGAACTCCAGCTTCTACTAATTCATTAGCCACTCCGATTTCCGTTCCATCGCGTTCGATCCAAATTTTGCTTTAATTTCTACATAAATAATACAACCAAATATTCGCGTTAGCTCTTGCCAACCAATATTCATAACTTGATAGCGATGCCTGCGGCGGGGCAAAGCCCAACGCGCTCAGTATCAAATAAAAATTTGACTTCTGTCTGACTATTTGAGCGATTTTTGACATGAGTTTCCAGAATTTTTTGGACTATTTCTTGATAATTTAGTCTCTCCATATAACTATCTCCTCTAGCTCTGGATTAAAAATTAGTAATTTTAGTTGATATTCGCCAATAATTCTTTGAATAAACTTCCGACTAAAAAACTCATTATAAACATCTACCGGAACGGCTAAATACAAAATCCGAAGAATCAAGCTATAAAGCCAGCATTTGAGCGTTTATTTTCTAACAGAATGACTTAAATCAAGGTTTTTTCGCAAAATTATTATTCTGTAAGGATTCTAGATTATTCTCTAGCAGAAGTGATAAAAGAGGGCTAAGTAGGTTGGTACAATAAAAACCCCTTTAAAATCTAGTTTCCAGCCTCTTGGCTGGAAATGCACCTCAAAGCGGCTCTGCCGCAAGTCAAGAGGCGGAGCCTCTCATAGGCATTCCCAGTCAGAGACTGGGAACGAGACAATCCCCTCCCTCAAAGTTTCGTAGGAAAATGATGTAAAGCAACCGATTAAAATTATTTCCCCCTGCTCCCTTAACTCCCCCTCTTCTCTTGCCGTTCTTTGAGTTTCAGCATGATTTCTGCGTGCATCTCGCGGGTAATTGGGTAAAAATACGTTAAAATCAAGCCCAGAATCAAACAAACTGTAGGTATGGGGCCGACGGCAACGCGAATCGCAAACAGTGCCGATGCCGGTTGGATGGGCGATGGACTTCCGGCTACAGATGCTTGAAAACCGGCTACTTGCAAAGCATTTCCCACCAAAAACAGCCCGAAAGCTAAACCAAATTTTTGCAGCAAAACCATGAAGCCATAGAAAATGCCTTCTCTGCGTTGTCCGGTTTGGAGTTCATCTAATTCAATCACATCTGGAATCATTGACCAGGGAATTAAATAAGCTGTGGATACGCCAAAACCTGCCATCACAGCCATCACATACATCAAAACTATTTGACCTGGTTGTAAGAAAAATAGTCCGGCTGCGGCTATAATCCATAAACTCATTCCCAGAAAATAAACAACTTTTTTCCCAAGTTTTTTACTCAGCGCCCCCCAGACAAATAGCATTAGTAGGGCAGTTCCTTGCACTGCAATCAGTATTGTCGGCACATCTGATTGTTTGAGACCCATGCAATTTACTACAAAATAGGGAATAATGCTGGCTGTAATCTGCACACCTAGCCAAGAAAAAAGATATATACCAATAACAAATAGAAAAGGTCGGTTGCTGAAGACAATTTTTAGCTGTTCCAAGAAGGGGAGAGATGCAGGTTCCTCAGTTTGGATGCGTTTGGACTCAAAAGCCATGATGCGATCGCGGACTCCAAAAACGCACCAATATAATCCTACAATCGAAATTACCGTACAAATTGCTGCTAAAACGATAACTTGTTGTTGGGGATCGGCAATTTGGGAAAAAACAATTTTCATTAAAATCAATGACAGAATGCTACCACCAATAGAAAATGTAAAGCGAAAGCTGTTAAGTCCGGTGCGTTCGTCGTAATCTTGAGTTAGTTCTGGAGTCATCGCCGTATAAGGCAAATTTACAACCGTGTAAAAAGACTGAGATATCACCCCAATAATTACGTAATACCAGAATAACGGCCAAATATTATCACTGTGATTTGCACTAAATTGCGGTATAATCCACTGCAAGAAAAAGAAAATCCCAAAGGGGATTGCTCCATAAAACATCCAAGGAAGACGACGACCCCAGCGACGAGATTTCGTTTTATCACTCAGGAACCCAACAAGCGGATCGTTTACACCATCCCAGATTTTGCTAATCATCAAAATGCTGCCAGCTAAACCCGCAGGGATACCAGCGATATTGGTAAAGAAAAACAGCAGATAAAAGACGGAGATATTTGCAGTGATTGCTGGGCCTAAATCTCCTGCACCGTAAGCCAGCTTTGTTTTTAAATCGAGTTTTTTACTGAGAATATCTCGTTGGGCATCGCCATCAGCAGCAGAATCGTTCATAATAACTTGCACTCATACTAAGATAAATTTGCAATCGCCATCAATATTAGCTATCTACCACTCCCCTTAGCCTTATGCCAGACCTTTATGTTTCTTGGTCAGATTATCACCAAAAAATCGAACAACTGGCTATTCAGATTTATGAATCCGGTTGGAAATTTAACCAGATTATCTGTCTTGCTAGAGGAGGACTAAGAGTTGGAGATATTCTTTCTCGGATATACCAGCAACCACTGGCAATTTTAGCAACCTCATCTTACAGTGGCCCTAGTAAACAAGATAGAAGTAATTTAATTGTCTCCCACCACTTAACAATGACTGCTGAAAAGCTAGGTTCGCACATTCTTCTAGTGGATGACTTAGTGGACTCTGGGGTAACACTGGAACAGACTATACCTTGGCTCAAGCAATATAGTGATTTCCCCATTGAGGAAATTCGCACCGCCGTACTTTGGTATAAAGCCTGTTCAGTTCTAAAACCCGATTACTATGTCGATTACTTAGCTAACAATCCCTGGATTCACCAACCCTTTGAACACTACGAGCAGATGAACCCCGCAGAACTAGCGGCTAAGGCGAGTTAAGGAGACAGGGGGCAGAATGAGAAAGGGTTTGAGGCTTATTTACTTTTCTTCACACAGTTTGCTTTTATTGTGCCGACTTACTTATAGACCAATACGGTTCAGTTAGCGCCAAAAACCCCTCAGATGCGTAGGTTGGGTGGAGGAACGAAACCCAACATTTTCGCGGGTTTGTTGGGTTTCACTTCGTTCCACCCAACCTACGATTATCCTTAACCCAAGCGTATTGACTTATGGACTTCCAAATAAAAAATATCCAATTAACTCTTGTGGGGTGGGCATCTTGTCCGCCCTATGAACTAGGCGCTCATGTTGCCCACCCCACAAAATTGGATAATTTATTTATTGGAGTTCCCTTACGAATTACGAATTATTTTAATGAGCCGTTTTTTTCTCGCCCTTTTACCACCGCAAGATATTCAAGATTACGCTAACCAGGTTAAACAGTACTTTGCCGATCGCTATGCTAGTAGCGGGGCGCTAAAGTCTCCGCCTCATATTACTTTGCAACCGCCCTTTGAATGGGCAGATGCTAACCTGTCATTGCTAGAAGCATCTTTGAAAGAGTTTGCTAGTGGACAACAGCCAGTAGCAATTACACTCAGGGGGTTTAGTGCCTTTGTGCCTCGCGTCATATACATAAATGTAGTTATAAGTCAAGAGATTTTAACTTTGCAAGCTGATTTAATGGCTTACACAGAAAGCAACTTGGGAATTGTTGACAAGGTTTCTAAAACTCGCCCTTTTGCACCTCATATAACGGTTGCGTTTCGGGATTTAACAAAGCAGAATTTTAAAGCTGCTTGGCCAGAATTTGAAAAGCGTCAGTTGGATTTTGAGTTTACCGCCGACAAATTAACGCTACTGCTTCACGACGGTAGGCGCTGGAATGTTAAATCGGAGTTTGCTTTTGCTGATGATGGTTTAATTCTCAGTTAGTTTTAACCGCAACTGGAAGCATGATTGTAAACTCTGTTCCTGGCTAATAGCTTAAGTCTACTGAAGTAGACTGGAGATTTTTGACGATATTTAATTTAGTCATCTGAAGATGACTTTAGCTATGAGACGGGAATTTCAATTCCCGGCGGACAAGCGGTTTCGTGTGAAGTTGACACCAATGGCCGACGGCAGCCCCTTCATCCCCTTTTGTAGTAATTTGAATAATGATTGAGTTTTTGAGTGTGGCAACTGGTGACTATGACTTGAAAATTTTAAAAGTCATTATCCGTAAAGGGAACTATGGATGGTGAAAACATTTTCAGTGATGGGTAAAATTCTAACCTCGCGGCATAATCGTCTGTTTGTGATACTTCTAATTCAATTGTTTGCTGATTTTTATCATCAAAGAGTAACTGGATTTGATAATTTGTCCAGAATTGCTCACCTAGTTCATCTTCTAAATCGAAAAGCTTTTCTTCATCACCCCAGATATCTGACCAAAGGACTATCCGGTTAGCGCGAAAATGATTTTGACCTTTGATATCTGCAATGACAAAATATACTTCGACATTTAAATTAAATCCAAACTCATCAAGCTCTATCTCTTGTATCGTACAGTTAACCACAATTAAACTATCAGGGTTAACGTTTACTACCTGCTCTTGGCGCTTTAATAATTCTTGAAGCACGAAATCAGGCAACAACTGAGAACTCTCCTCAATTACTTGTTTTTGAGTTTCTGGGGAGTAACGAGTTTTTAATTCTTGGGTTATTAGACTTAAGATATCACCTGTGGCTAAATTGACAACTATCTTTTTATTTGTGGAATTAAGTAAACATCCGTGATTCAGATTAATGTGTTTTTTAATTGGCATAGTTCTGGAAAATTTTTTGAATTTGATTAGATAAACTACAAATCTACAAAGCAAGCTAAAACTTGTTAAGAAAAATCAATTACTATCTCATTAATTCTGACAACATCTGCTCAAGAATATCTGACATAATTTCCTCGTCTAGGGAGTGCAGAGTTTGTGGGCCACCGAGAAATTCTTTGATAGTGATTTTCTGTTCTCTAAAGTCCTTGACAAAATCCCGAATCTGAGAAACAAGGTTAATTTGATTTTCTATCGTTTCTACCATCAAAGCCATAGAGTCAATGCCTTTTTTAGCAGCTTTGCGAGAATCAGAAACCATAGATCCTTCGGGAGTATTTTTTGCTAAACGCAGTTCCCGTTTCAAATTTTCATATTGAGTGAGAAGAATTTGATTTTGCTGTTCTATAGTTCGACATTTACGAGTTAAATCATCTTCGCTATTAAGATCAATAATTTCTCCCACTTGGTGAAGTCGCTCAATTTCTAGAAGTCTTGCCAAATCGCCTTCTTGGTAGGCTTGATTGATTGATTTCATGATTTCTGTATGATCTGTCTGTGTCTGGCTGTCTTTTACCTTGTCGGGGTGGAAGATTTCAGCTAACCTCAGAAATGTTTCACGAATTTTTCTCTTATCTTCTGTTCTAGTTACAGACTGAGATTCTACAGATTCTTGTGCTTGCCAATGTTGATAGCGACCTTCAGCAGTTTCCCTGGAAAAATCTGATTCTGGCTCGGGGTTGTCAAACAATTCGTCTAGCTCTGTTGAAAATTGTTTGCCATTGGTTTTTTGACTAATGATTCCTGTCAACTGGAGTTGAAGGTAAACTGCCTCTATATTTTTGAAGGTTTGTTTACCAAACTTTCTAGTAGTAAAGATTTCATCAAATAGAGCATGAATATCCTGGTCTAACTCAGCCATTTTTTGAAAGCTGGGACTAGCTTGTTGAAAGATTTCTGTGGCGAAAATTCGCGTCTGTTCAACAAAGTTATTCAGTTCTGTCCGTTTTCTCTTAATCTGCTTGAGCAGTGATTGGTGTTCTTTTTCTAGAAACTGTAAGCGGATATGTAGTTGAGAGAGAGCCAGTGGAGTTGTAACAGTCGAGTGGGATGAAGGTGGGGTTTTTCGAGGCATAGAAGATTTATGCTTTTTTCAAGGGAAAAAACTCTAACGACAATTGACACCTCAATGATGATACATGAATGTGTACTGAAATTAATTTCCTGGAGACAGCGTTGCTTGTAACTGCTGCACTTGCTCCACTGTTAAACCTGTTAAGTAGGTGGGCGTAAATATTTGTCGTTGAGATAAGGCAGGAGGCAGAAGGCAGGAGGCAGTCCTGATGAAACAAGTTTCACAGCCTTGAATGAAAGAATAACTGGGGACTGGGGACTGACTGGGATTGTTGATGCCAAACCCAAATTTATCGGTTTGAGATGTTCTGGGATGTGCAAAATGGGAATGGGGCGATCGCTAAATCTCGTTTCTACATCACTAGCAGCTAGAGTCGCAAAACGCCATTGTTCTCCCCAGAGGTTCTCTGGTAATGGTGGAATGGCACTAAGAAAAGATACAGCCCTTGCTCTGACTGGTTCCCAGCCTCCAGGCTGGGAACCCATTCTGGGAGGCTCCGCCTCCAGTAGCTTGACGAGAGGCAGAGCCTCTTTTAAATACATTCCCAGCCTGGAGGCTGGGAACGAGGTGACACAAGCCTTTGGGCTTTTCTTAGTGCCATTCGGTAATGGTGCTGGAGTGCCAATCAAGTATTTCAAAAAAATATTTGCAATCTACCACCCTTTTCTAAATCTTTTGCGGAAGGCGAATAACAGACCCACCATCCCGGAGCCGAGAACACCAAGTGATGAGTCAGGTTCTGGAACCACTGCTACTTCCTCCACTGCTACTTTCTGTGGCTTTGTATCGCAGGCGTTGGAGACCCTGTTGGTATCCATCGTCACGGCACCATTTTGCGCCAAGGCTCTACCACACTCAATATTTACGCCAGTAGTCAGGGTGATGCTCGTGAGCGCTAGAATATTTCCCATGAAATGAGTGCCGGAGCCGAGAGTCGCGGAGCTGCCGACCTGGAAAAACACATTGGGAGCTTCACCGTTGGTCGTGACAACAGACGAGTTGCTTGCGGTCGTGAGCGTGCTGCCTATCTGGAAAACGAAGAGCGCATTGGGGTCGCCTAGATTGTCGAGCGTGAGTGTTCCGGTCAACTGAGCCGATGAGCTAAAAGAATAGACGCCAGGTGTGAGCGTGAGTCCACCCAGATCCTTACCTGTCAAGTCCACATTGCTACTCAATCCTGCTAGAAAATTGTACGCAGTTGCGTTATCCGCCTGAGCCTGAGCCGCGACTCTATCAGATGTGAATATCGTTCCGGTGACGCTCCCTGGAGAAAAGCCAGTGGCTGAAGAACCTGTGCTGACACCCAGAGATTCCGTGATCAGGGACGGGCCGGTATTAGTCACCGTCGAGCCACCCAAGACCCCGAAGCTATTCGCCGTTCCCAGAATAGAAACGGCTTTTGCTGGAGCTTGAAAACTGGAGAATGCCAGGATTCCCAAAACTATTGCGTATTTATAATTCACTTTTAAGTGTTATTACCAGTGTTTAATTTGTCTTAATAAATACAAGTTTGCTTGATCTCAAAGGAAAAAATTGTGCTTTCTTTAACCTTTACGTAATCTTTAGCATTGTATAAAGGCAGGATAAAGAAAGCACTTGACAAAGACCAAAGTAGTCAAGCATTGCTGGCAGAAGCTTTAAGCGGGTATTAAGTATGATATTGGGTTTATACTGGCGAAGCCCCTCTGGCGCGATTCACGAAAAACCTTTGGCTTTTATTTTTACCCGGCGCTTGAAAACTAATCTATGTAAGACTTCTGAGAAAAATAGTCTGTAAATTGCTTATCAAATAAAAAGGAGTCAGAAGTCAGAATTCAGAATTCAGAATTGGTGAATTCTCTACCCATGTACCCTTACAGGGAAGCAAGCTACGCGCAGCGTCCCGTAGGGAAGGGATAGAGTTTTAAATGAGTGAAAAAATTTAATACTAGTTTCGCGCCACTTGCAGGCGTTAGCGCGTAGCGGGACGTTCGCGGTAGCGTCTCTAAGAGTTGTACGGTTTTAAACCAATATTCATTACCCAGTCGTACAGAATTCATACTGAATTCTGACCGGAGGCGGAGCGTCTCCGGCTCCGCTCCTGAGTTCTGAATTCTTCTTATAAAAGCTTTAAAAATTTATTGATAATTAGCTAAATAATTGTCGGGAATGGAGTGTAGTTTGCCGCCGTAGGCATTGCTCAGAAGCTAGTATCTATACTATCTATGTCATCTGCATTTGAGCTTATCAAAGAGGATTTGGGGGAAACAAATGAGAAAAATTGGGTTGCTAGGTTTGACACTAGTTAGTTTGGGAACGTGGTTTAGCTTGCGTTCCTCACCACAATCTATATCTTCTGTTGCGCCCTCACCACCAAAAACTATCCACTACCTTGAGCGCATCTTGCCCCAAGGCATAGCTCACATTTTGTTAATTCCAGCCAATAGCAGATTTGTGGTAACTGGGGCATTATCAGCCAAAGCAAACACCGTAGAGGAATTTGCCCAAAAACGTCAAGCGATCGCTATCTTAAACGCAGGCTTTTTTGATCCAGCCAATCAAAAATCTACATCCTATGTTGTTGTTGCTGGTCAACTTGTGGCTGATCCCAAAGATAATGAGCGGCTAGTGAATAATCCCCAGTTAAAGCCCTACCTGAATCTAATTTTTAATCGCCGCGAATTTCGCCGCTACCGATGTGGGCAAACCGTCCGTTATTCGATTGCCTTGCACAATGAATCACTACCAGCAGATTGTCGCTTAGTTGATGCCATAGGTGCTGGACCGCAACTGTTACCAGAACTCACCTTAGTACAAGAGGGTTTTGTAGATAATGCCAAGGGACGCGATGCACTAGGCAGCAACCAACTCAACGCTAGAACTGCTGTAGGTATTACTCGTGATGGCAGCATTATTTTAGTAATGGTAGCGCAAAAACCTTCACAACCAAATAACTCTGGCATATCTCTACTGCAACTAGCAGACTTAATGAAAATCCTTGGTGCGTCCGAAGCGATGAACTTGGACGGAGGTAGTTCATCTTCGCTTTATTACAAGGGTAAAACTTTTTACGGAAAAGTTGATTTACAAGGAAATCTCATCAAGCGACCCGTGAAATCAGTTTTAATGGTTCAAGAAAAGTAGTATTATCCACCACGCCCGTAAAGGACAAAACAGACAATGTGCGGATTGTGAGTGTAGAGATGGCAGCGATGCCGTTCGCGGAGCGTCTCGTAGAGAAGGCGGGCTACGCCTACGCAGTCGGGAATTTTCATAGCAGCAGTGTACTGCTTTGTCACAAGCGATCGCTTCCTCGCTTGTATTTTATAGTTACTTTCTACCTCGAAGAGCGCATTTCTTGCTGGCGCATGGGCATAGCGTCAATTTGCTCAAAGATTGCTGTAGCTTTGACAGGTGTAGTGTCTTGGCGCTTAACACCACCATCTTTGCCTACCAAAATGACGCGAAAATTTTCTTTATCAACCCCAAAGCGATTTCGCAACTTGGCAGCAGAAGACTGATCTATTAACTGTCCGTTGGCATAGCTTTTATCTGTTGCCAAAACCTGAACGAGAACTAAATCCCGGTCTTGAAAACCGTTTTGGTGCTGGTTAAATAACTCCATCTGTTGCTGATAGTTATGGTTATCAACCGACGGTGCAAACACTAGTAACACACGGTTTTGCCATTTTTGGGAACTAAGGTTAAATGAAGACATTTTGATGGCTTGGGTTGAACTTGGGACAGTACCAGCAATGCTGACTGGTGACACGGCTGTACAGGCGGTGAGAGTAAGGGCAATTAATACTGACTTATTCACGCTCTTGGTTGTTTTCTTATTCCATCATCTCAAGCTATCATCAGTTTTCCCACTCTGACTCTATCTGGTGGTTTATTTTGGGTATTAGGTAGAGGTAGTGCAACTTTTTCTCCCTGGAATTTTTAAGTGCGATGCCTACGGCGGGCGGTTACGCCATCGCACTTAAGCGATATCCTTAAATCCTAGAGCGCCACTTTGTAAGTGCTAAATCTGGTAGTGATTCTAGAGAATTACAAACATTGTTGTTTCGCCTAATTTCGGTCTAATGAATAAAAAACAAGTTAAAAATTCTCCGGTTTATACTTATGATTATCCGGTTCATGATTATGCAGATAACAGTATTTATCTAGTTATTTACTGCAACGGTAAAAACATTAAATCTCTAAAAAATGAAGATGCACAGTGGTTACTGAAGGCTTTAGAAATCTGGACAAGTCCAGAAGATATTCAAGCACTCTTAAGTTCGTATCACTACTAGACATCTCCGAAAAAGAACGTAGAGACGTAGCACTGCTACGTCTCTATAAGGGTTCTGGGTAACGCATATTTAATTTCTGGAGATGTCTACTAAATTAGCGGAATATTACCCGCTTATGAAGATATAACACTAATTCTTTCGTTGGGCGATCGCTCTGGTAATAGAAGTGAAATTTCCCTTAAGAGATGGTGACTCAAGTCTCGAAGTTAGCTATCAAAGCATTATACTCATTTTTCTTCCTTCTTTTTGTTTAAGTCCCACTAATAGAAAATCCTCGACGCGTAGGTTTAAGACTAGCTAACTCTACCTGAAAACTCACCTTGTCGCTCATTTCGCCACTTCTCGCCTCTAAAGTCCATTTTCCAGGACGCAAATACCAAAATAAAGAATTAGCTGAGTTGGTATCTAACTTTTCACCATTCAGCCACCATTCTACAGGTGCAGATTTATTTCCCACTAACTTAAATTCAAGTTTCTGCTTCGCTTCTTCACCTGGATACACTAAGAATAAATCGCCATGATGGGGAGATAAAATTCTCAAATTATTAGAAGTAGTAAAATTTGATTGCTGTTGTTTCGCCAACCATTCATCATACTCCGGCGGCAAATTGAACTGATTTTCACGTTCGTAATTATTTTTATCTTCTGGATAGAAATATTCCTGTACCACTGAGGTACAATCTGGTGTTGGTCGTAACCCCGAAATTGCACAAATAGGTAATTGCACCAAACCTTCTGGAGGCTGAAAACCTGCTGGTTCTTGATGTTCGTGCAGATGTAACATGATTCGATTCCACAAGGGTGCTGCGCCTGTCACACCTGAAACTTGACGCATCGGTTCACCATTGAAATTACCTACCCAGGTAGCGACGGTGTAATCTGTAGTGAAACCAACCGTCCAAGTATCGCGAAAATTGGAAGAAGTGCCCGTTTTAACAGCCGAAGGAAAGGGTAAATTTAACACCGAGTTTACACCAAAGGCTGTTGCACGAGCATGGTTGTCACTGAGTATGTTCGTAATCAATTGCCAAATTCTGTAATTAGAGAGTGTATAACTTGTAGAGACGCGATTCATCGCGTCTGTAGGGATTGGGTAATTAGAAAATGTGCTTACTAAAGGAATCGCATCTCCAAATCGTGCTATATTCAGGTAGGCACGGGCTAATTCCCAAAGACTCACTTCACCACTACCAAGAGTCAAACCCAAACCATAATGTTCTGGTGTTTGATTGAGGTGTTCAAATCCCAGTTGATGCAGCCGTTCTAAGAAAGTTTCCACACCTACTTTTTCTAACACCCTGACTGCGGGTACATTTAGGGAATTTGCTAAAGCTATCCGTACCCGCACAGGGCCAAGAAACTTTTCGGTGTAATCAGTTGGGCTATAAAGTTTCGCACCGGGAATGGCGTAATGGGCGGGTACATCTGCCAAAATGGTATTTGGACGAATTAAACCTTTTTCTAAAGCTAATTCATAGACAAAAGGCTTGAGGGTAGAACCTGGTTGACGTAACGCTTGCACTCCGTCATTGCGTCCCAGTTTGGCTTCATTAAAGTAATCAGGTGAACCGACATAAGCCAAAACTTCCCCAGTATGGTTATCAATCACCAACGCCGCTGCATCATGGACATTGTTAGCGGCGAGAGAAGAAATTACCTGTTGTAACTGTGCTTCGACAAACTGCTGCAAAGGGCGATTTATGGTGGTGCGGATAGGGGAATTTTGTTCTGTTTGCGTCTTATCAAACTGATTGGCTAACCAAAATAAAAAGTGTGGTGCCGCGATAATTCCCCGTTGGCGAGATTGAAACACAATTTTTTCGGCGGATGTTCGGGTTGCGTAGCTTGCCGCCGTAGGCATCGCCTCACTAATATACTTTTCCTGTACCATCCGATTAAGGACGTATTTTTGTCGCTGTTTCAGCCGTTCCCAATGTTCATAAGGGTTAAAGTATGTGGGATTATTGGGAATAGCAGCCAACAAACTAGCTTGAGCAAGATTCAATTCACTCGCTGGGATAGAAAAATAAATCCGTGCGGCTGCTTCCACACCATATATATTCCCTCCCATTGGCAGCCGATTGATATATGCAGCCAGAATTTCATCCTTATTCATCCCTGCTGCTAACCGCCAAGATAGCCAAATCTCACTCAGTTTACCAGAGAAGCTGCGCGGCACTGGATCTAACATCCGCGCCAACTGCATAGTAATAGTGGAAGCGCCGGAAACAATTCGTTTCGCATGGATGGCTTCTTTAGCAGCGCGGATAATTGCTTTCATATCCAACGCCCCATGATGGTAAAAGCTGCCATCTTCGGCGGCTAAAATGGCATGGATAAACTGGGGCGAAATTTGATTTAGTGGTACTACTGATGTATGCTCTTGGTCACGAGTGAGTAGTGTTCCTAATGGTAAACCATTGCGATCGCTAAATTGCATTGCCAACTGATTTTGGGCAATATCTGCGGCTCGAACGGGCGCAAAATAGGGTAGTAAACGTATAATCAAGCAGATTAGCAGCACAGCCAGGATAACTTTGCTACTGTGCTTAAGTTTGAGTAGCGATCGTGAAACTAGTTTCATCAGGGAATACCCTGTCTAAGAAAACTTACCTTTACTTTCCCGCAGACTTACTTATATCTACATCAGTAAATATATCAAATACTTAATAATTTATTATTACTAACTTAGCAGATAGAAATTAATGTTTGCGAAATTTAAATACTTCTTTATAGTTAAGAATTGTAGTTATTTTTTGGAACAATCACACTGAGTTAGTTATCAATATAAATAAACATAGTTAAATCCAAACCTTGGGTACAACTAACTAGTCGTCAGGGCTATTTCATTCCCATCTAGCCCGCCTCAGAATGAATTCTGAGTCTAATAGCAAAAGTCGTCTAAAGACGACTGATAAAAGGTTATAGTCCGTTTTAACGGACTTTAGTTATGAGCTGCGGAACTTTAGTTCTGGGCGGTTTATATCTAGAATGAAATAGCCCTGAACTAGTCGTACTGCGTCCTTTATTAGCCTTGACATTGCCCAATACATAAGGTAATACAAACTTTTATTCGTTATAGTTTGTGAATTTTTAATTACTAAAAATATGATTATTAGAGCTTTACTACGTTTTCATTATAAAATTATCCATCTCTTCCTCGGCGTCCTTGGCGTCCTTCTCTTCGAGACGCTGCGCGAAGGCGGTTCGTTAAAAAAAATCTCACATCGCAAGAAAACAATACAGTTTCTTCTACTCTTTACATTTACACTAGCAATGACAGGGTGTAACTTCTTTAGTATCAACTCAACCAAAGAACAACTCCCAGTAGTCTCTCCACTCACACCACCAAAATTACCAGACTGGATTGAACAAATTAGTCCCATTGGGGATGCCAAACCTCTTAACCAAATTCGCATCCGTTTTAAAGAGGCTTTAATCCCAGTTGAAAGCCTTGACAGCCCAGAACAGCAACAATTATTACAAAAATTTGCCCTTTGGCCGCCTTTACCCGGTCAATTTCGCTTTTTGACACCGCGTATGGTAGGATTTCAAGCTGATAAAGCCTTGCCAATAGCGACAAGATTTCAAGTCACCCTCAAAGCGGGTTTAGCAGACTTAAAAAATCATCGCCTAGACAAAGATTTACCTTGGACTTTCAATACCGCATCTATCAACCTGACGAATTTACCAGGTGTCAATCCCATTGAAAAAGCTGATATTGAACCAATTGATTTACAACAGAAGTTACAGTTTACTTCTAATGTCGAATTAGATTTAAATTCTGTACAAGAACATTTACAGTTAACCCCTGAAGGAAAAAACAAGGGTGTAGGTTTCAAAGTCGAATTAAACAAAGAAGAAAAACCATTAAAAAATGAAGAAGACCCTTTAGAAAAATTTGACCCTTCAGCAAGTAATTGGATTTATAACCTCATCCCCCAACAAAATCTCGAAAAAGCAACCCGTTATCGCCTAGTATTTTCTCCTGGAATACGCCCGGCTTATGGCAATCTACCTACAGAGAAAGAATTTGCCAGTAAGTTAGCAACTTATTCGCCTTTGGCATTTCAGAAAATTAACTTTTATGGACAACCAGATTCAGGGGGAACTTTTGGAAGATTTCTCAAAGGTAGTCCGCAGCTAGAATTTAATAATGTTTTATTGCCAGATTCAGCTAAAGAAAATATTTCTATTAATCCTGCACCAAAAGAGATTGCGAGAATTATCCAAATAAATGATGAAGATAAAATTGTCGGCATCAATCCTTATGCGCTAGAACCTGCCAAGACTTATACAATTACTATCGGCGGAAATCTCAAAGATAAATTTGGGCAGACTTTGGGTAAACCTCTAACACTTAAATATGATACTGGAGATTTAGCTGGGGATATCTGGGTGCCATCAGATTTGAATATTTTCCCTACAGGTAAAGATTTACAGCTAAATATTAGTACGGGAAATCTGCCAGAATCTAAATATAAAGCAGCTTATCGAGTAGTTAAACCGACAGATTTAGTTTATTTTAATAATGGTAGTGATTTATTACCACAACCTTCTGAATGGCAAAGCTTTCAGGTATCGGGTAAGAAAAATCAATCAGTTGATATCGCTGTTCCTCTGCGGGAAAAAATTAGTGCAGCGACGGGAATGTTAGCTTATGGAGTCCAAGCCCGCACGAATAAATATCAGGATAATGGTAAAGAACTGTGGCGAGAACCTACGACTTATGGCTTAGTTGAATTGACTAATTTGGGCGTATTTACTCAGTGGTTTCCTGAGTCAGGTTTAATTCGCGTCAATCATCTTACAGATGGTTCGCCAGTTAAAAATGGGGGTATAGAAATTTATCAATCCAAATTACAAGCAAAATCTCGCCCCGAAGCAGTACCTTGTGCAACAGGTAAAACTGATGAAAATGGAATTTTCAGAATTGTTCGTGAAGGACTACAGCAATGTTATTCTGGGAATGAAAGCTCTAGTAAATCACCACAATTATTAGTAATTGCCCGTGAAAATCAAGATTGGGCATTCGCTAGAACCGAAGAATATAGCGGCGTTTATGGCTATGGTATTGATGCGGGTTGGCAAGATGCTAAACCTGAATCACGTGGGGTAATTTTTTCGGATAGACAATTGTATCAACCAGGTGAAAAAGCTTGGTTGACTGGTTTCGCAGACTTCTTACAAAATGGCGCAATTCAGCAAGATAAAAATGCTGCTTACCAATTAACTTTGGTAAATCCTGATGGGCAAAAAACCAGCTTGGGTACACAAACTACAAATGAATTTGGCACATTTTCTCTAGAATTGCCAATCAAAACTACTCAGCGCTTAGGCTATTATACAATCCAGGCGAAGGGGAAGAATGGACAAGAAATTTCTGGAGAATTTCGGGTAGCTGAATTTAAGCCACCGAATTTTAAAGTCGAACTTAACTTAGATAAAGAATTTGCTCTTATTGACGAGAAAGTTAATATTAATGCTACAAGCAATTATTTATTTGGCGCACCTGTAGAAGGTGGAGAAGCAAAATATTTTATCACTCGCCAGCAAGCAAATTTTGTTCCTAAAGGTTGGGAAGAATTTACTTTTGGTAGGCAATGGTTATGGCCAGAGGAAACTCCTAGTATATCTAGTGATGTCTTGCAAACTAATGCCCAGCTAGATGCTAATGGTAAAAGTAGTCAAACTGTGAATGTGGCTAATGATTTACCATATCCGATGACTTATCAGGTGGATGTGCAAGTTGCAGATGTTTCTAATTTGTCTGTAGCCAATTCCAAAACTTTTACCGCCTTACCAAGTAATCGCCTCATCGGGTTAAAAAGTAATTTCATCGCTGATGCTGGCAAGGCTTTTTCCATTGAATTAATTGTTACTGACCCTACAGGAAAACCGATAACAGGTCAACGAGTCCGGGTAGAATTACAGCAGATAAAATATAGCAGCGTCACGCAATTAGTTGAAGGTAGCCGAACACCAAAAAATCAAGTTGAATATAAAACGGTAGGACAAGCAGAAATTACATCTGCTAGTAATCCACAATCGGTAAGCTTGACAGCACCTGAATCTGCTTCATACCGGATTAGAGTTAATTTTAGCGATGCCAAAAGCGAATTAAGTGCGACAGATTTACAAATTTGGGCAACTGGAGGAAATTCTGTATTTTGGGGTTCTAAAGAAAAAGATGTCTTAGAAGTTAAATTAGATAAAAAAGAGTTCAAACCAGGCGATACCGCTACTGCACTAATTCAATCTCCCTATCCAGATGCAGAATTGTACTTTGCTGTAATTAAAGACAAACCCCTTTATCAGCAAGTTATCAAAGTTCAGGGAGGCGCACCACAAATTCAGTTTCAAGTTACGCCAGGAATGCTGCCAAATGCAGCTATTGAAGCTGTGTTAGTCAGACAAGGTAAACCCATAAACCAGGTAGAAGCGGGAAGTTTAGATAACTTGGTTAAGATTGGTATTACACCTTTTAAAGTTAAGTTAGAAGATAAGTATTTAAAACTGCAAGTTAAGCCGGTACAAGCATCATTAGAACCTGGTGCAGAAGAAACAGTACAACTAGAACTGAAGGACAATCAAGGAAACCCCACCAAAGGACAGTTTACAGTCATGGTGGTAAATGAAGCGGTGTTACAACTTTCTGGTTATCGTCCGCCAGATTTGGTAGATACAGTTTATGCAGAACAGCTGATTTCTACCCGCTTTAACGATAATCGCGCAAATGTCATATTACAAGCACAAGATGTAGCTAAACCCAAAGGTTGGGGTTATGGCGGTGGTTTCTCAACTGGTGCAGCAAATACTCGCACTCGCACCGATTTTCAAGCCTTAGCTTACTACAACGGTTCTGTTCTCACCGATGCAAATGGGAATGCACAGATAACCTTCAAATTACCGGATGACTTAACTACATGGCGGGTGATGGCTGTAGCCACCGATGGAAATCTACGTTTCGGTAATGGAGACGCGACATTTATCACCACCAAGCCACTGCTAACTAATGCCATCTTGCCACAATTTGCCCGTCCAGGCGATCGCATCCTCGCTGGTTTATCTGTAACTAACAACACCGGGAATTCAGGAAATCTCTCAATTAATGGCGAACTTAGCGGTACGGTGAAGTTTGCTGATAAAAACCCCACAGCAACTTCTTTACAAACCAAAGCCGAATCCGCAACTCACGCTTATCGCTTTCCAATGATGGCGGATAGTGTGGGAACTGGTAAAGTTCGGTTTACCACTCAGCTAAATGGTACAGCCGCAGATGCTTTTGAAGTACCTTTGGAAATTAACCCAATTGAAATTACAGAACAAGTCGTGGAAACTGGTGTTACTGAAAAACAGGTGAAGATTCCCCTGAATGTTGATAAAAATACCTTCCCTGATGCGGGAGGTTTAGATATTCAGTTGGCGAGTACTTTGATAACGGAGATTCAAGCACCAGCCAAGCAGGTTTTAGAAGATGATGATTTGCCGTTTACTGAACCAGCTGCAAGTCAGTTAATAATTGCTGCCAATCTGCAAACTATTTCCCAAAAATATGGTCAGACTTTTGCAGAATTTAATCCTAGCCAACAGGCAAATAAAGCAATTGAAAAGTTACAAAAACTTCAAATAGCCGATGGTGGTTTTGCTGCTTTCCCCGGACAAGAAAAATCTGACCCTTGGGTTTCTTCCTATACAGGTGAATCTTTAGCTAAAGCCAATCAGGTATTCCCGAATTTAGTCGATTCGGCAATGGTGTCTCGCCTGAAAGCTTATTTGCAAAAAGTTCTGGCGAACCCCGGAGAGTACGACTTTTGTAAACAAATACTCTGTAAAAGACAACTGCAACTTCATGCTTTAATCTCTTTAGCAGAATTGGGAGACAAACGCAATACTTTCCTCGCAGATATTTATGAACAGCGCAACAACTTTGATGTAGTAACTCAAATTAAACTAGCGCGATACTTATCTCAATTCCCTGAATGGCAAGATGAATCTCAACAATTAGTCAACAAGCTGCAACAGAATATCTATGAAACTGGCCGCACAGCTGTTGTAAGTTTACCAGGTAATTGGGGATGGATGAGTTCATCTACCACAACGCAAGCGCAAGCTTTACGTTTATTTATTGCCAAACAAAGTAAACCCGAAGTTATAGATAAGTTATTCCAAAGTCTTTTGGCATTGCGACGGGATGGCACATGGCAAACTAACTATAATAATGCCCAAGCATTAACAGCTTTGGTAGAATATAGCCAACTACAACCCACACCACCGAATTTTGTTGCCACAGTGGAATTAGCTGGTAATAAGTTAGGAGAAAATCGCTTTAATGGCTATCAAAATCCTAGTTTACAACTAAATGTGCCGATGAATAAATTACCTCGTGGGCGTAATGATTTAACGCTGCAAAAATCAGGTAATGGCACTTTGCACTATTTGGTTGCTTATAATTATCGCTTGCAAGGCAATCAACCAGGCAGATTTAATGGTATACGCATAACACGAGAAATTAGTCAAGTAAATCAAGAGAAAATTTTGCAAAAAACAGGTCTTTATGCTTTCGATAAACCCTTGACTTTAGCCTCTGGACAGGTGTTTGATATTGGTTTAGAAATTATTGCTGATCATCCTGTGGATCATTTGGTGATAAAAGATCCGCTACCATCAGGTTTTGAAGCGGTGGATGCAAGTTTTCAAACTACCACAGCTGCATTACAAGCAAAAGCCGATAGCTGGGAACTTGGCTTTAAGAATGTGTACCGCGATCGCATTATCGCCTACGCCGACCATCTGGAACCAGGAGTTTATAGCTTGCACTACCTAGTCCGTTCTGTCACCCCTGGGACATTTTCTTGGCCTGGTGCGGAAGTTCACTTGCAATATGCACCAGAAGAATTTGGGCGAACTGCTGAGTCTACATTGGTGGTTGAGGATAAGTCGTAACAACTATCGTCGGATTGTTCCAAGATTGTGCCCCCAGAAAATCTCTTGTTGTTTTACCATGTTTTACAACAAGTTTTTCTTTGAGGCTGAGGTAAATAATTATAGCGGTTCCCATTCAGTAGCGATCGCACCACACCATCTTCACCTTAGGGGTCAATTCTTTATCCCCCAAAAATTCATCTCACGCTCCTAAGAGTGAGGTATGGGATGAATTTTTATTTTAACAAGAATGCCCCTAAAGGAGATGATGCAACAGTATCCCCTTGAGGAGCAAAACTTGTCAATTCAATTGTTCCTATACTTTCGATTTCCCAGAGCAAGAATTATCTAGGATAAATGTGGCGTCTAGTCCCCCATCCTGGATTGACAATGGCGGCTAAATCTTCTTCAGATAATTTGCTAATTTCACTATCCAGTTCTCTGGTGTTGAAATCATAGCCACGCTCTTGAGCAATTTTGATGAAGGCTTCTGGATCATCTGTTGCTTTGAGTCTTTGCTGTAATGCTTGATCTTGTTTTACAGCTTGAAAAAGTCGAGCAGCGTTTTGCTGTGTCATGACAATCAATCTCCTGTTTGAAATATCAGGTTTGAATGTGGTAATTTAACTTTTGGGGATTCACTAACTTCTGCAAAGAATTTCTAAATTATGCAATCTCACATTTGATCTTAAAACAAAGAAGAAAAATGTGTTGATTTTGATAAAAAAATATAAATTTTATGCTAATCTTAATATTATTTTTTTTAAATTCAGTCCTAAGATAGTAGCAATTTTTATCTAAAAAGTACTACTTCTGACTTATTGTAAATGCAATTTAGATTTGTGCGAGTGGGCAACATCTAAGACTGACTACACCTACATCAATAACCACTGTTGGCTAATTCCTCCCCACTCTTGGAAAATGAGTTTTCATTTTCAGGCAGAGGAGACAGCAATGCCAAACCCAAAAATCCTGTTAAAGCTTGACTTGACGACTGTTAATAAAATAGTATGTTAGATTGTCTGTCTAATTCCTGCTCGGATCAGGTAGACATATTACAAAGGCTGGCAAAAGCGTCTCTATAAGAGATAAAACCAGCTACCTGTACGGCAACCTCAAGGACAATTCCATGACCTACGCAATTATTGAAACTGGCGGCAAACAAATACGAGTAGAGCCAGGTCGGTTTTACGACATTGAACTGCTTGCGATTGAACCAGACGAAAAAGTTACAATAGATTCCGTATTGCTCGTGCAGCACGATGGCGAAGTCACCATTGGACAGCCACTAGTGACGGGGGCAACTGTAGAAGGGACTGTATTGCGACATTACAGAGGTCGTAAAGTCCTGGTATACAAAATGAAGCCGAAAAAGAAAACCCGCAAAAAACGGGGGCATCGTCAGGAAATTACCAGACTTTTGATAGACTCCATCACCCTTAACGGTGCAGTATTTGCTGCCCAAGGAGAACCGGAGAAAGAAACCCCCGTTATCGATGAAACTCCTGCCGAAGAACTAGAAACCGCTGCTGAATAATAAAAGAAGTAGATACACAAGAGGAAATTATGGCTCATAAGAAAGGAACAGGTAGTACACGTAACGGTCGTGATTCTAATGCTCAACGTCTGGGTGTTAAGCGTTATGGCGGTCAAGTTGTACGTGCAGGAAACATTCTCGTGCGTCAGCGTGGTACCAAATTCCACCCTGGGAACAATGTCGGTATTGGTAGCGATGACACTCTGTTTGCCTTAATCGACGGCGTTGTAACCTTTGAGAGAAAGGGCAAAACCCGTAAAAAAGTTAGTGTTTATTTACCTGTAGCTGCTGCTGTTGAGGCGGCTCCTGCTGAAGCAGTAGCAAGTTAGAGTGTTAGGGTGGGCATAATTCAATTCCCACCCTAATTGCTAGTTATAGCGTTTCCCATTCAAATGGGTTACAACGTTATATCACAAGGTGTAAGGGCACGGTCTGCCCATTGGTGTCAACTTAACGTGAAAGCAAGTCTAGAATTAGCTTTTAGATTACCTCGTTCCCAGTCTCCGACTGGGAATGCTTGTCTTTGAGGCTCCGCCTCTCTTACTGGCGGCAGAGCCACCAGGAGCAGCATTTCCCGACTCTGGCTGGAAACGAGGTTTTAAAGGAGTTTCAGCTTAAGTTGACACCAATGGGTACTGCCGTACCCCTACACCTTGCGGTATAATGTTGTACCTCATCTGAATGGGAACCGCTATATAGCACTGATATGACAATCAGATTTGCATAAATATTAATTAATATATATTCACTTAACTTTTACCCCTTACTTACTCTAAAAAATAAGTTCCTAACTCTTTTATTCTCTCTACCCAACCTTTTACCTCATCACCCACTTTATACTTCCATTGAAGTTGAAGTACTTCTCTAGTATGAGAATCATCAAATATAACTTTGTCTTTGTTTTCAAAGACTGGCGCCAGAAATTCTACTTTAGCAGCCTGGGCAAATAAAGTTGACACTTGGCTAATACTCAAATTTTCAGGCGCAGCAAGGTAATGTCTTCCTTTGGAGCCAAATCGCGCTACGCCAATGTAGCAGTCTGCTAAATCTTCAACATGAATCCACGCGGTCATAAAATCTGGTGGAAATGGCTGAGAGCCTTGGTGTGGTTTCCCTGTAATGAACTGCTGAATTGCAAAATCCCAGAAACCGCCACGAGTTGGGGCTGAACCATACACTGATGAAGGATAGACAATCGAGGCGTTACCGCCATTGCTGATATATTCTTCTACTAGCCCATCTTTCAACACATTTACACCTGCTAGTAAGTCAAGACATACTAAATATTCGGGCAGTGTATAACCTTTTGGCGGAGGTGTTTCTGTTATTCGTCCTCCATTGGTGGTAATCAAAGAGAAATTCCCACTGGTTGTAATTACATGAATATCTGGTGAAACTGCACTAGCACCGTGTAAAGCGGCTTCTAATGGTATACGGTCGAAAGCGAATTGAGCTTCTTTGGTTGATTCTAGAGGCATGTGCCACGCTACATTAATTACTGTTGTAATATCATGTTTGCGAATTGCTTGTGCAACATCATTGCTGGAAATATCTGCCTCTTGAGAGCGGATTATTTCTTTGCAGAAAGGCTTTATACCCTCAATATCACTACTCGGTCGCACAAGTGCCAATGCGGCAAAATCTTCTGTCTGAGAAAACTTACGGCACAGCGCTCCGCCAATATAGCCGCCTGCTCCTATAATCAGGACATTTTTAACGGAAGAGCTTTTTTCGGATGAAAATTCTTTGTTGTTTGACATATTTGAAATTTGTAGCTAATCAGCTTTTTAATATTTCTAAAATAGCGCTTAAGACAAATTAAATATAGGCTGTGGTCTTGATTACCATAGATACCTGAGAAAATGCTGAGAATTAACTAAATTTTCTCAAGGGATAAATTTATGAAAATTATGGCTTTGTTTCAGATAGGCTTCAGTCCTAACAGAGATACTTTGGATGTTCAGGATAACTCAAACATCAGTAGTGTTATAACCGAAGACGTTATTTGATTGCAATGTAGATGCGATTGCAGTAACAAGAATCTGATGGAGTCCTTTACAAGAAGACATCTTCTTTACTCCAATAGCCTTTATAAATCTGCTTTTAGCTTAGTTTCCTCCGATCAATCAATACAAAAGAACTATCCAAAGGACGAAAGAAGACTATGAACTGGAAAATACTTTCTTTAATTGCTGGTTTGATTTTAACTACCAGTCTCACTGCTTGTTCTAGCAGTCCTGCAAGCAACAATCAAATTTCTCCTAACGCCTCTCCTGCTATGAGCAAAGACAAAGCCGGCGATGCTATGGGCAAAGATGCAATGGGTAAAGATAAAGCGGGTGATGCGATGGGTAAAGATGCAATGGGTAAAGACAAAGCGGGTGATGCGATGAAGCAATCGCCTGCTTCCACCAAACCTTAGCCACAACTAGCTTTGCATCTCACTTTTCTTGTACTGGGTACTAGTAGTCTGTCCCATTAAATTTGAGAGATAAAAGAACGAACCGCATTCGCGCAGCGTCTCCCTTTGGGAGAAGGACGCAAAGAGCGCAAAGTTAAGAGGTAAAGAAGAGAAATTGGAATTTGATTCACCTATCAAAATTAATGCGATAGACAACTAGTGGTCTGTCCCAAAAGTTTTGAGAGGTTAGTGGTGTTTAGATCCCCGACTTCGCAGAAGTTGTCGGGGATCTAGCAGCCCAACAAAATTAATGGGACAGATCACTAGCTCCATTCTTTCCCACTCAATCCCTGTGAAACGTGCCAATTTTAGATTTTGGGTTAGAAGACTCAATCCAAAAGTCTAACTAGGAACAATGTGACATACTCCTACACGGACTGCAAGCAGTGCAGTGTAGGCTTCTCACCCAATCCGGCTATTGCTTAGGAGGCGATGAGCTTTATTAAAGAGACGGAATGCCCTACCGCCCCTATTTATTAATTTTAACTTGGATTTGTTCGTTTCCTCCACATCCCTTTTTCCCGTGCTTTACACATCCAAAAAGGGATAGTCGTCACCTCACTCGCATTCATCTCACACTCCTAAAAGTGAGTGTGAGGCTTCTGCTGATCCAACTAAAAATCCAAAATCCAAAATCCAAAATTGGTATGATTTCATCTAAACGCAAAGTCCGCTCAACACCAAGTCAGACTTTCTTATCAAAAACCTTTCACTGGATTAATATCATCAGTCTCATTTTGATGATCTCTAGTGGACTGCAAATCTATAATGCTAATCCGGTATTTGGAGGGCGTGCAGGTTGGCATTTTCCTGACTTTTTGTTGCTGGGAGGTTGGTTAGGGGGTGGGCGACACTGGCATTTTGCTGCTATGTGGCTGTTTTCAATGAATTTACTTTGGTATGGACTTTATATCTTTGTAACTCGTCGTTGGCAGCGTCGCTTTGCTGATGGCGGTGATTTAAAAGCATTGCAAGTCAGCCAGAACCCAAAGCGCAAGAATTACGCATGGCATCGTCTAGTTTATACTGCTATCATTCCAGTGCTGCTGCTGGCCATCTTGAGTGGTTTGGCGATGTACAAACCTGCTCAACTGCATTGGCTTTCTGGGCTGTTTGGTAGTTGGCAGACTTTACGGACTGTTCACTTTATCACTGTTCCCACTGTCATACTATTTACAATTGCTCATTCCTTACTTGCCCTGAAGGTAGGAAGCATCCGTCTAGTTAAATCTATGTTCCTGTAGAGGTTCTATGAGTCTGATTCTTCCCAAACGCACATTATCCCGTCGTCGGTTACTGCAACTATCTGGACTTTCAGGGGTAGGTTTTCTTTTAGGTGGCTGTGGGACAGATTTGTTCTCAGATAATCTCCGGCAAATATCTGAGCCACTAAACCAAAGTTTTGAAGCACTCCTGCTAAGTCAAAAACTAGTACCTGAATTTTCTGTCAATGCCATAGAAGCAGACAAATTGCTAATTAATTCCTTTAACTTCACTCCGCAAATTGATCCGGCGCGGTTTCGCCTGACGATTGATGGTGAGGTTAATAACGCGATGCAATTGAGTATGGCAGATATTCAAAAACTTCCCTTGACTTCAATGGTAATTCGCCATGTCTGTGTTGAAGGCTGGGCTGCGATCGTTCAATGGGGAGGTGTGCGATTGCGAGATTTAGTAGCGCTGGTACAGCCTAAGTCAAACGTCCGCTATGTCTATTTTAAATCTGCTGATGGCTATTATGAAAGCTGGGATATTGCCTCTGCTATACATCCCCAAACTCTCATGGCTTATGAAAAGAATGGACAACCATTATCAGCTGATAATGGTGCGCCTATGCGCCTAGCATCTCCAATTAAACTGGGATACAAGCAAAGCAAGTGGGTAACTCAAATTACATTTGTCAGCAACTTGTTACCTACTGAAAAAGGCTATTGGGAGGATAAGGGCTATGAGTGGTTTGCAGGGTTATGAGGCAGGCAAGAAGCTAATCTAGATCGGGTTCAACGCCTAGCGATCGCAATTGTGCAATCAACCGTTCAGTCCGTTGTCTTTCTTGTTCAGCTCGTTGACTTTCTCGTTCAGCCCGTTGACTTTCCTGTTCAGCCCGTTGACTTTCTTGTTCTGTAGAAGTCAATACCCAATTGAGAGTCCCATCATACCACCGTAACCAGGGCTGTTCTACATCTTGATAGCGTCCCTGCCAGACACCCAAGCCTAATTCTAGTTCTGGTATCCAAAGACGTGACTCTGACAACGCTATCTCAGCATAACGACCGCCATCTAATTTAAACACCCTTAATTTATATTTGTACCGATCAAATACTGCATAATAAGGCACACGTAGAATCTGCTCATATACTTCCCATTTTCCTGGTGGTTGCTTGATATCCCGCAATGTCTGCCCCAAATCTTCCTTTTCAGTGCCGGGAGACAGCAACTCAATCACAATAAAAGGGTGAACTCCCTCTTGCCAAACGACATAACTTAAGCGTAAATCCCGTTGTTCGTAGAGACGGGAAACACCTAAAGCGGCAAACCAATCTGGTCGCTTATGCCACAGTGGATAGCGCGGGTCATAATAAAGATTCAGATCGCTAGCAACAAATATTTCGTCGCTAGGATAATTTGGTGGACGAAAGGTTTCGTCTAACAGACGAGGTTGCAATAAATGAAACTGATCGGGCAAACCAGGCTCCTGTGGATCTTCACTGGGAAGATCATACATGGTCGGCAATACATCTTTTGGCGATCGCGGCGGGTCAGTTTGATACATCATAAAGCAGTCCTGATGATGAAACTCTCAGTTCTATTATGATTGAATGCACTTTGAATAATTGAATCCAAAATCCAAAATCTAAAAAATCTAAAATTTCGATGTTTCTTTAAATAACACTAAGCCATATTTCTCGCCAGTCGGCAAAAAGCCAATTCCTCGATAAACTGCTTGGGCTGCTTGGTTATTATCACCTGTAAATAGTATGGCACGTTTGACTAAGAGCGATCGCGCATTTAACAACGAACCTGCTACCACACTTTTAGCGTAGCCTTTACCCCGCAATTCTGGCGGTGTCCAAACTCCACCAATTTGCACAATATCAGGTAGGCTGGCATTAAAGGCAGAGTAAGAAACTAGAGTATCTCCTGCTACCAAAACCCAATGCGTAGCCGTAGCTTGACGGGCTTCAATTACGAGACGGCAAGCTGGATGCGAACTGGTGGTTTCTATTTGCCCTAAAGCTTCCACGTTATAAGCAACGCACCATTCAGTGAGTAATTCCAACTCATCTGGATGTGGTAAACGACACTGCACTTTTGCCGATGCTAAGGCTTGGGGTATTTGTAAATCTGGCAGTGCTAGAGAAAATAAAATCTCAGATTCATCAAGTTGAGTTGTTCGGTTGCTAAGTCCCAAAATGCTTTTTGTTGCTTCGACTTGTGTCGCTGGCCCGCTAATTCCAGAGATGGCACGTCCAGATTGTGCCACAACTGCTTGCACCACCTCTGATAAATATACAGGGGCCTGGACTATTACCATCCCATTCCAAAAGTGGGCTGCAACTGCAATTATAGTTTCATCTATGTAGGCTGCTATGTAAGTTCCTTGAAATCTGGCACCTTGGTCAAGCAGTCCCGCAGCTCGCCAATTAGAGCGCAAAAACATAGAAGTATCAGTGTGTTGCAAGAGAAATGCTTCCAACAATACTTCGTCTCCAGGTTGCAGAGTTCTGAAAGTAGGCACAAAAAACTCCTGAGAAAATATACCAGGGAATTAGAAATCGCGGCTACACAAACTTTCATCCGCCTACGGGGACTCAAAGAATTTTAAACCCACGGAGGTGGGTTTTGTCTGTATAGCCGCGAATTCCATTCGCCAGGGCTAGTGGTCTGTCCCATTAAATTTGAGCGTTAAGAGAACGAACCGCATTCGCGCAGCGTCTCGTTAGAGAAGGACGCAAAGGACGCAGAGTAAGAAGGAAAGAAGAGAAATTTAAATTTGATTCACCTATCAGAATTAATGGGACAGACCACTAGGTGTGTTTTTACCATACTCAGCACTCTTCATCCTGTTTCAACAGGCGTTGAACCCTCATAAATTGGCAAAGGTATTGGTAGCGGTAGATTATCTTTATCATAGAGGACTTTTAGATGTCTGCTAAACTGTTCCTCAACAAAATAGCTGCTAGAAAATTCACTTGCAAAAGAAACTTGATGAAAATGATAATCTAGATTCAGCAAATTGTAGACAAGTCTTAAAAAATAATCATCTATCCAAAAATCTACATCAAATAGTGAAATACCATATTTTCCTTCTAACCGACGATTTAAAGTTTTCAGTAACCAAGACCATTGAGGTTTGAGGGTCGGATCGATACGATTACCAAATACAGGATTAAAAAACTGATTTACTTGAGTTGTCCTAACATCACTCACTTTAGTTAATAAATCTGCCGCATTAATGGGAGATGAATTAAACCAATAGTTAGCAACTACTAAATCATGTAAATAAGCAACTACAATTTTTGGATTTTCTTTAATAAACTGTGAACGACAAACAATTCCTCTGATTGATGGAATTCTTAAACTAATGGTTTGAGATAAAGGTAGTTTTCTAACAAAAGCATAAGCTTCTAAAATTGAGGCAAAGGTGTGACAGCATACGTAAGCATCTATAGTTTTATTTGCCAAACTCTTGCTGGCTTTCCGAGGATCTTCATTCACTAATCTGCAATCTTTACTGACATCCAGATCATAGAGATCAAAAAGAGTGATGATGAACCTATGAGCATTTGAACCAAATAAAGTGGAAATTCGTTTACCTTTTAAATCCTGGACAGTGTTTATCGAAGAATCTTTATGCAGAACAATATTTATATCTTGACCCAAAATATTATAAGAAGCAATCCCAATTAATTTAGAACCAAAACTTAAATCATCAAAAAATTGGCTACCATTATTTAAAAGAGCAATATCGTCTAAAATACAAATATCTAGTTCTCCCCGTTTCATCTGACGGTTCATTTCTTCCCCAGAAGCAAACGGCAGAATTTGTAACTCAAAATCTCGATTAATTTCAACATTTTTGAAAATAGCCTGTTCCAGTGATGATCCTCTTTGTAAATCAGAAATATACTTAGTTCCATACCCAGCAATAAACTGTCCTATAGAATCCCTCTGAATACCTATCCTCAGAACATTTTCTTCTTTGGGAGAACCGCTACCTAAAAATAGATTTACATTAGGTAAACTTTCTAAGTTATCTTGATCGAGTCTAAAACTTCTCACCAAACTCTCTGCGGATATTAACAATTCACTAAAGCGAGGAACATGAAGATAAATTCCATATTCGTTAATATCTTGAATCGGAAAAATTAAGGCTTCGTATTCAGATATTATATCAGCTTGACAAAAGTCAGGTAAAATCGTTAGCTTTTGATTTTTTGAAGCATAGTTGAGTACATCTTGATAACTTTGTAGCACTTGTACGCCACTTAATTTATTTATCAAAAATCCATTTTTAGATAGCTCCTGATGAACCTCGTCTAAAAGCACAACATCAGCCAGATCAATATCATTTATTTTAACTAAGCTATGCTCATTGAGATATTTACTTGCTCCAAAGGATACCAACAGCATTTTATGAGTTGTTAATCTAGTGCAGTGGTGTTCTTCTTTATATCCAGCACAACTGTTGAGCAAGAGATCCATTTCTATGAGTTGAGAATTTGAAAAAAAGCTGCTATCTTTAACTGCAATCTCTTTAATATTTCTACCCGGAAAACAAAGCTGAAATCGCTGCAAATATTGTTGGAACCAGACTTCTAAAATTAAATTAGTAGCTCCCAATGTCAAATCTTCGCCCTCGGCGCTAAATGTTGCCTGAAATTCTTCTTGCAGATTTTCTACAGTTTCTACGACATTAAGTGTCTGGGAAATCAATTTCTTGCCTTTATTAGTCAAGCATATAGAGCCAGGAGAGCGATTTAGGAGAATTACTCCGAAATAATCCTCTATTTGCTTGACCTTTTTACTAATTAATGCTTGACTATATCCTAGCTTTTGGGCGGCTTTGGAGAAGCTACCACAGTCATCTACTGCTTTTAAGATTTTCAGGTGATTTAGGGTAATGTCTTCGAGTTTAATCTTATTCATGCTAGATAGAGCAAGGTTTTTAATTAGGGACTTCCAAGAAATAAATTATCCAAATAAACGTAGACGCGGAGCGGCTTGCCGCAGGCTACCACAGAGACACAGAGAACACAGAGAAAGGAGAAATAGAGAGGGTTTTTGGGTCAGTTTTGGGACATTTTTTTATTTGGAAGTCCCTTACAACGTAATTAAGCTACTTTGTTCTGCATATTCGGAAATAACTAGTTTGTGAAAGCGAGTAGTGTCTTCCAACATAGATTCAAATTTGAGTACTATTAAGTCAACGCCAACGGCTTCGTATTCTTTCAGACGATTGATAACAGTATAGCGATCGCCAACCAGTTGAGCAGATAAACCGAGATTGGCTTCAATGGTTTGACTGATATCTAGTTTGTTGTGGGCAACTACGTTAGGATCGATTTGCTCTTGAAAGTACTTAATCTGCTCCTGATCCGCAGAACGATAAATCGCTTCTAATCTGGCTTCAGCTTGGGCGGTATGTTCACCAACGATCGCAAAGGCACTCATTGCCACTTTAATCTGACGACCGTAGCGATCGCTAGCCAATGTTTTCACTTTCTGTACCAAGGCTGCTGTTTTTTCAGGATCATCAGCGTTGATAAATAAATAATCTCCCAGGCGAGCTGCTAGGTTAATCGCCCTGTCTGATTCCCCAGCAATGAAAATAGGTGGTGTTGGTGTCGGCTGATCTGCAAGAATACCACCCTTAATGGTGTAGTATTTGCCCACATAATTAAAGTCTTCTACTGTCCACAGCCCCTTGATTACCTCAATATACTCTTCTAATCGGGCGTAGCGATCGCTATGAGGTAGCCAGATATCTCCATAGCTTTCTACTTCTAATTTCCACCAACCTGCAATTCCACTGAGAGCAAATCTGCCGTTACTAAGTTGATTTTGAATGTTTGCACTCAAATTAGCCACCACCGCAGGCAATTTAAAACCAGGTTGTACAGCCGCCACAATCTTGATCTTCTTGGTGTTCAAACTTGCTAAAGCTGCTGTAATCCAAGCGTCAGCAACATTATAGTTAGGCCCATGAACTGCATTTAAGTAATGTTCAGGAATGTAATAGAAGTCATAACCTAACTCGTCTGCTTGAACTGCCAGCTTTACCAAATCTTGGGTGGATAAATTAGCCTCATGGTTGACAACCCGCAACCATCCACCACAGACCGGCGACCAAATTCCAAACTGAAGCGGCATAAATGTTTTCCCTGTGCTTTTTTTTACGAGGCATCAACCAAACTACGGTATCTACATCTTTTTACCGTAATTTAGTAGTCCACACTACCACATTTATTTCTGCTGTGTACAGTTGCAGATGATACATGAAAAGCAGTTTCCTATCACGATATGGAATAGTATAGATATTTTGTCGAGTCCTGATTCCTAATTGTCCTGACTGAATCAGGATAACAGCCAGCAAGGTTAACAATTCAAAATTCAAAATGACGCTCTCTACGAGACGCTTCGCGTAGCTTGCTTCTCTGTAAGAGTACGCGGACTCGCTAACGCTGCGCTAACAAAATTCAAAATTAATACACAGGGAAATTGGGCAGTATTCCAAAATGGAATATAGAAATGGAGTTTAAGTATATCGAGTCACTACATCAGAAAAATTGTTGTGATACAGTCTGATTCATTCAGAACTACGGTAGCGCGATCGGGTTATGGTATATTATTGCCATCAGAGATTTGTCTACTTGTAAACTCAAAGTAGTTTCCAACCGCTCTCAAGCTTTCGATTTTGACTAAGATTTTGCCTTATCAAGTTTTAGCTGATTTGTTAGTGATAACAAATTCGGCTTTGTTGCATCACTTGCAAACTTAGATAAATAACCAAGCAGTTTCAATTACAAACGCACAATTATGGTAGATATTAAATTCGCATACTGGATTCCCAACGTTAGCGGTGGGTTAGTTGTTAGTAAAATTCCCCAACGCACAGATTGGACTTACGAATATAATGCTCAACTGGCTCAGACGGCTGAAGAAGTTGGGTTTGAATATGCTCTAGCACAAGCCAGATTTATCGCCAGCTACGGCGCTGAGTATCAGCTAGAGGCACTTACAACCGTATCGGCTTTGGCTCCAGTCACCAAAAAATTGAAGCTAATTGCAGCAGTTCACCCTGGATTGTGGCATCCGGGAGTAGTTGCCAAAATCGGTGCCAGTATTGATTTTCTCTCTAACGGTCGGTTTGCTTTAAATGTAGTTAGCGGCTGGTTCAAAGATGAATTCACTATATATGGTGAACATTGGTTAGATCATGACGAACGCTATCGTCGTTCAGAAGAATTTATCCGTGTTCTCAAAGGTTTGTGGACTGAGGATGAATTTCACTTTAAGGGCGACTTTTACCGCATTAACGGCGGTTGGGTGAAGCCTAGACCAGTTAATCAGAATCCCCACCCGGAGATATTCCAAGGTGGTAACTCCAAAGCCGCGCGGCGGATGGCTGGCCGCGTCTCCGATTGGTATTTCATGAATGGCAACACCATAGAAGGGGTGAAAGAGCAGATTGCAGAAGTATCTGAATTAGCGAGTCTTGAAGGACGCACAATTAAGTTTGGTCTGAATTCCTTTATTATTGTGCGAGATACGGAAGCAGAAGCCCATGAAGTATTGCGCGATATTATTGCCCAAGCTGATGTAGAAGCTGTGAAAGGATTTGGCGAAGCCGTGAAACAGGCGGGATCTTCGACTCGTGAACGTCAGGGAATGTGGGCGAATTCCAATTTTGAAGACTTGGTGCAGTATAACGACGGCTTCCGTTCCGGCTTGATTGGTACGGCTGAACAAGTCGCTGACAAGATTCGCCAGTTCCATGAAGCGGGAGTTGATTTAATTCTTGGTGGCTTCTTACACTACTCAGATGATTTGCCAGCATTTGGTAAGACAGTAATACCACTTGTGCGCGAACTTAAATCTAATCGTCGGACTGCTGATGAGTTAGTTGTAGTGTAGATTAACAGGCACATATTTTGTAGGAGTGGGTTTTGTGGAGCTAAACCCACTTCTACAGCAACTAGCGAAACGCTACGCAGACATCAACGCCTAATTGCATAAATTTCCTCAATTTGGGATAACTCTGCGTACCTCCGCGTTTTCCTTAGCGTTCCTCTGCGTTTAAAGATGATCAATCACAATCAAGGAGTTTTATCATGACATCAGTAATTAATACCGAACAAAAAGCCCATATTATTCGGGATGACAAAGAAGCGATCGCGATCGCTCACGAATTAGCAGCTGAGTTTGCCAAGGGAGACTCAGAGCGCGATCAAACTCGGCGTTTACCTGCTGAGGAGGTAGAAAAGTTCTCCCAGAGTGGATTATGGGGAATTACAGTCCCGAAAGAATACGGCGGTGCTTTTGTCTCAAGTGCCACCCTGGCAGAAGTAGTTAAAATCATCTCCGAAGCCGACTCTAGCCTTGGTCAAATTCCCCAAAACCACCTCTACATGGTCGAAGCAGTCCGCTTGGATGGCACCGATGAACAGAAAAAGTTCTTCTTTGATTTGGTTCTACAAGGCAAGCGCTTTGGTAACGCCTTCTCGGAAGTAGGTACTAAATCTGTCACCGATGTGCAGACAAAGTTAGAACCATCTGGATCTGACTTCGTACTCAACGGACGCAAATACTACTCTGCTGGGGCATTACTGGCACATTGGGTTCCCGTCATTGCCAGCAATGCAGATGGTAAGACAGTGGTGGCATTTGTCGAAAGAGATGCCGAAGGGCTAACCCTACTTGATGATTGGACGAGCTTCGGACAGCGTACCACTGCTAGTGGCACTACCATTATTGAAAATGTGAAAGTTAAAGCAGAACACGTGATTCCGCACTATTTAGCCTTTGAAAGGGCGACTCCAATGGGTGCGATCGCGCAAATCATCCAAGCCGCCGTAGACGTAGGAATTGCCAAAGCCGCAGTCCGTGACACCATCCACTTTGTCCGCAAGCATACCCGCCCTTGGGTTGACAGCAATTTAGAAAAAGGCTACGAAGATCCGCTGACACTGTACAACTTAGGCAATGTCCAAATTCAGGTTCACGCTGCTGAAGCATTGCTGCGTCGTGCAGGCGAATTTCTTGACGTTGCCAACCAGTCAGGTTTAGAAGAACCCAAGGTAGTTGAAGCATCAATTGCAGTTGCCGAAGCCAAAGCCTTAGGCACCGAAGCAGCATTACTAGCTACTAACAAGTTGTTTGAACTAGCAGGTACTAAGTCCACATTGGAGGAATTCAACTACAATCGCCACTGGCGAAATGCCCGCGCTCACACACTCCACGATCCCGTGCGTTGGAAGTACTACGCTGTTGGTAACTACTTCCTCAATGGTGTCTACCCTCCACGTCATCCTTGGCTGTAATTGCCACATTCTCTATTGGGGTGACTCAATTTTGGATTTTAGATTTTGGATTTTGGATTAGGAAATTTTTTCAATCTGAAAGACCCTCATAGATTCGGCTTAGGGACTTCCAAATAAAAAAATATCCAATTAACTCTTGTGGGGTGGGCGTCTCGCCCGCCCTATGGACTGGGCGGGCAGGATGCCCACCCCACAATATTGGATAATTTATCTCTTGGAGTTCCCTTAACTAAGCGATCGCAAATCTAAAATTGAAAGATTTTTTAAAATTTTGGGTTTTGAATTATTAAATCCAAAATCCAAAATTTAAAATCTAAAATTTCCCAGAATGCTTTACCCCTGATAAATCCAACATTATTCAAGTTAATACTATGAGCGTTGCAAACCCAACCCAGAGGCGGAGCATTTGGAAAAGCCAGCCATTTAAGGGGCTACTTTTCGTTGCTATAATTGCTGTCATTAGCTATATTTTTGAACTCATCTTTGGTCAAGTTATTCAGCTGAATGTGGGCACAAAGTTGACTTACATCACGATATGCTTCGTCTGGTGGTGGCATATAGGTTTTTCCCTCAACGGCTATCCAGGTTCCCGCTTTTCCTCCACCCGATTTGGACGAGGAACAGTTAATTTAGTAGTGCTGTTAGCGCTAGTTTACATAACTGGAGAAGCTTGGAAATTCATCTCTGCAAAAGTAATTCTCACTGATACACCTGCTGGCTTATGGGGACAAACAGCAATTATTGTCGCAGCCGCTAGTTTGTTCTTCTTTGACAACACCATTGTAACCACTGACGAAGTACGTAACTGGCATCCAGTAAGCGGCTTTCTCAATGTCTTTTTTGCAATCTTCTTTATTGCCCCTGCCCTCACATTTTTTCCACAAATGTGGGGACTTCAACCGTTTTACATTCCTTGGTACTGGTTTCCTTGTTCGACAGTGTTCGGTAGTTTCTTTGAACGTTGGCCTTTAAACAAATTGGAACTAGGAATGCCACGTTTGGGGTTACTCCATACAGGTATTATTTTGTTACTCACTCTGATTACAGAATTGTTCCTCAAACAGCTAGGACTGGATTTGTTTACCACAACGACAGGACCAACCTTTGCAGCTATTTGGACAACTGTTGGTTTAGGATTTGTTTGGCAATTCAATATGTGGCCTTTCACTGAGTTGTCACAGCCCACAAAAGGCATAGTTGCATCTGTTGCTAGTTTAATAATTTCGGTCTTATTCTACCTGGTGACAGTATCCCTAATAGGTCAGGAAAATATTATCCAAGGGCTTTACTGGTGGTTTAATATCCTTTGGGTTCAAGTATTCTTAATGGCTCCAGGATTATACGACGGAATTAGTCTTTGGCAGGATGTGCCACCAATAGTTGAAGAACAGCAACCCCTCAGCTTGAATCGTGAAGGGCGTTAGAATAATTCGTAATTCGTAATTCGTAATTAAGAATTCAATTACGAATTATGAATTAGCTATTAGATTGGGTTGAGGCACGTAAGCTGTTACGTATACAACTTGCATTATCAGGGCGGGCAAGATGCCCACCCCAGAATCATAGTTCCTGAGACGAATGGCACTAAAAAAAGCTATAAGCTTTGCCCTAACTGCTTCCCAGCCTCTAGGCTGGGAACCCATTCTCGGAGGCAGAGCCTCTTGGAATACATTCCCAGTCTGAAGACTGGGAACGAGGTGACACAAGCCTTTCGCTTTTTCTTAGTGCCATTCGTTGCTGAGACTATTTAAAAGGTGAAGGTTGTCCTGACAGTACCAATTACCGCATCTTGATTGTCATTGTTTTGAGCCGGAGCAGTGATCCAAATTACGCCAGGGGTGATGGCAATGTTATCTGTCAGCTGATACTTGTAAAAGCCTTCAATGTGTAAGGATAAATCGTTTGCAGGCGCAGGATTACCACCCCGATAAGGTTCTGCACCCACAAGAACACCACCAAGGTTGCCTTGTTTACCTAAATCTGGGAATGCCAATCCCAGAGCATAGTACCAAATATCTGCACTACCACTACCTGCCAGATTCTTGGCGTTAGTGTAGCCAAAGAAGCCATTGACTGCAAATCGAGGACTAAATTTATAGAAGGCTTCGACTCCGTAGGAGTTGGTAATCGTCCGCTCAAATGGAGTATTAGCTTGTTGTGTTCCGACTAGTGTAAAACCACTACCAAGGTCAAATATTCCTCCCCGATTTTGGTAGGCATTTATGTATGTCAAACCAATGCCAGAGTTATTGTTGGGGTTCCATGCTATTTGTCCAAAGGCGCTGTATTGACCATTAAAAAAACCACTATCTGGCTGAGGATTGGCATGATCTCCTGCTAAGTAAGCCAAGCTCAATACCAATTGGTCACTTAATCGATAATTGAATCCTCCACCGGCACCACCACCAATACGGTAGATAGGACTAGAGGAAGCGAATTCTGTCAAAGCACGACCACCGCCTGTGGCACTATCCAAATAGGGACTCAGAGTCGGAACAAAGTCAAAAAATACTCCGTTTACGGCTCCTATATAAGCATCGATTTTGCTGCCAACTTGGAAGTAGTAAGAGAGCCAATCTACGGATAATTGGTTGTTACTAGGAGCAAGATTGAAGGTTTGCAAACCTTCGGCTGAACCACCAGGAAGCTGCAAAGTAGTAGTGTTTCCAGTACTTAGACGAGTATTTAGAGTGTCTTTACCTGTAAAGCTAGTTTTGAAAACGAGGCGAACTCTATCTTGAAAAACGGTGTTATTCCCATTAACTGTGCCTTGGAAGGCATTTGTCATCGCAAAAATTACTTCCGCAGAAAGCTTTGTAGTTGTGGAAAACTGATTGGCTTCTAGTTCCGCAGTCCGAGTTTCTAAACGATCAACACGACCTCGTAGAGTTGCTAGTTCAGGAGTGAATTCTTCTTGCAGTCTTTGGACGGTAGTTAAGTCTTCTTTGGTAACTAAGTCAGATGTAGCTGTTGCAATTAGCTCATTGATTCGAGATAAACAAGCATTTAAACCTGCTGCAAATTCATAGCGAGTGATGGCGCGGTTTCCTCGATAAGTGCTATTTGGATATCCCGCAATACATCCATAACGCTCAACTAAAGACTGGAGTGCTTGAAAAGCCCAATCAGTTGGTTGCACATCTGAAAACTGAGATACAGATGTTACTTGAGACATCCTGTTTGTCTGTTGGACATTTATATCACTATTGATTGCAGGAATTTTAGGCGTTTGGGCAATGGTTATTATCGAGGTATTGTCCCTAAAATTGGCGGTTTCAGGCACTAATTTCCTGTCTTCGGCATGGGCTGATGTGCTGACTAGCAAAGTAGCCCCCAAAATCACCGATTCCATAAATAAATTATGAAATGAACGATTGAACATTTCTATCATTCCTCACATTGTTGATTTGAAAAATTTAGTGAAAGCCATCAGACATCTCGGTGACTTGTCCAGCTAAAAAACTTATGACTGCCCTGAGAAATGTTGAATTACTCTTACACTTAAAAGGTTTCACCAATATTGCTACACTTACAGATATAATCAGATACATCAGTTAATTACTGAAGTTTTATCTGCATATTTTAGTGTCAAAAAATACTTTTTTCACAACAATAGAATTCCTCTAAAAGCTGGTATGTTTGCCAAGGAAATATCTATCTGTAAAAATATTTAAACTTTTAGACAAAAATCTAATTTTTGTCCATTGTTTACTAACTACTGTTTGTCAACCAAGCTAGAGTAGGTTAGTGCATTCAAGTTACTAATATTGCATATATTTTCTTGAAAAACAAGTATATTAAAATATTTTTTCTAATTTACTTTTTTTCTGTTCGACTCTCAAATAAATATTTTTTTATCCGCACTAATAAGCTATAGATTTAGCAATAATAATTTAATTTTAACTTGCTTTATTAGTTCAACCATGCAATACTATAGTGATAGTACGGTAGTTTTATCGAAACACTGTAAATTGAAAGTTTTTCCAACCAAGTTTATAGTTACTCCTCAGAAAAAGTTAGCAGGAAAAGTTGCAAGATATGCAATTAATCGAAACTAAAGAGTCCCAAAATTATCTTGATATAGCTAAGTCTTTAGCAAAGGAATTTGCCCAAACTGCTGTAGAGCGGGATGCCAAAGGTGGAACACCAAAATATGAACGCGATCGCTTGCGTCAAAGCAGCTTACTGAAACTGATTATACCCACAGAGTACGGTGGTTTCGGACAAAACTGGATTACCGTTCTGCAAATTACCCGCGAGTTTGCCAAGGTTGATAGCTCCATTGCTCACGTCTTTTCTTACCATCATCTAGGTGTAGTCATTCCTCATATCTTTGGTTCGGCGGAGCAAAAACAGCGATATTACTCAGAAACTATTCACAATAATTGGTTTTGGTGCAATGCCCTCAACCCTCTAGATAAAAGAGCTACTCTGACACCGGAAAATGATTATTTCCGTCTGAACGGGATTAAAAGCTTTTGCTCTGGTTCTCAAGACTCAGATATATTGCCGATCACTGCCACTCATCAAGAAACCGGTGAATTGAGTATTTTGGTAATTCCCACCCAACGGCAAGGCGTTACTGTTCATCATGATTGGGATAATATCGGGCAACGCCAAACAGATAGTGGTAGTGTGACTTTTGAGAATGTGTTGGTGTATCCTGACGAAATTCTTAGTAGTAGAGACAAACAAGGTCAACCCTTCACCACTATTCGTGCCTGCTTAACTCAATTGAATCTTGCTAATATCTACCTGGGAATTGCTCAGGGAGCCTTTGAAGCTGCTAAAACGTATACTTCCACTAATACAAAACCTTGGCTGACATCAGGTGTAGAGAGTGCAACCCAAGATCCTCATATCGTTCAGCACTTTGGCAAAATATGGGTTGAACTCCAAGCAGCTAAGAGCTTGACTGAGCAAGCAGGAGAATTACTACAAGCGGCTTGGGAAGAAGAATGGTCACTCACCGCCGAACAACGTGGGGAATGTGCGCTTTACGTCGCTACTGCCAAAGTTGCAGCGACTAAAGTTGGTTTAGACATTACCAACCGCATCTTTGAAGTTATGGGCGCACGCGCTACTACGGCAAAATATGGCTTTGATCGCTATTGGCGTAATCTCCGCACGTTCACTCTCCACGATCCAGTAGATTACAAAATTCAAGAGATCGGAAATTGGGCGTTAAATGATGAACTGCCAAAACCTAACTTTTATTCATAGTAGTGTGTCAAATTCATTAGACATCTGGTGAAAAAGAATTGTTTTGACGTAGCAGTGCTACGTCAAAACAAGGTTTCTGGGTAATGCATATTTAATTTCTGGAGATGTCTATTTTCATTTTGACGGTTGGAGAGACGCGATAAATCGCCGTCTCTACAAGGAATCTACCCATCAATTATTTATTGTCTTTTACCAATAGTCTGCGATCGCCTCTTTAAAACTAGCTAGGCAATATTAGCGAGTCGGAGTACCTTTACTTCATACTACGATAATTCGATCAACATATAGTATGATATTTGCATTTATTTGTACTAGAAACAAAAAACTCTTATTCCTCCGTGTCCTCTGCGCCTCTGTGGTGCGATTTTCTATCACCTCTGCGTAAGTCATGAGGTCTGATGATGTGTTGGCTTAACTACTATCGCTTGTCAGGAGGCAGGTCTGTTGAACAGAAAACGAAATTCATCATTCATTCAAAAAATCAAGCAAAAACTTGTTTCACCCATCGCTTGGTTAGCAGTGGTTACGTTTAGCATTTTGCTAGTTATTAGCACAACGATCGCTAGCAGTTTCGCCCAGAACCCTGCTCAGGAAGCAGGTAATGCAAGTACACAAGCCTATGCGGGATTTAAAGGCAAAATCGGCAGAACCTTGGCAGAATCAATACCTTGGTGGACTCCACAACCGCCATCAGCCAAAACATCTCTAGCTTCATCCTCTACCACCGCAGCGCCAAAAGAGGCTCCCAATATTGTTGTTTTCCTAATTGACGATCTGGGGTTTTCCGATTTAGGCCCCTACGGCTCAGAAATTAGTACACCGAATATTGATAAATTAGCAGCTAACGGACTGCGGTTTAGCAACTTTACCACCCATCAGCTTTGTTCTCCTACAAGAGCCTCCTTACTGACAGGATTAAATGCCCATTCTGCGGGTGTCGGTTGGGTTGCTGAGGGACACCCTGGTTTTCCCGGTTATGCGGGTGAAATTCAGAGTAATGTTGTGACTCTGGCAGAAATTTTACGTAGCAACGGCTATTCTACCCTGCTGACCGGTAAGTGGCATTTGACTCAGACTTACGATCGCACCGCCACCGCTTCCTTCAATTCTTGGCCGTTACAGCGGGGGTTTGAACATTTCTTTGGTTTCTTAGATGGATTGGAACATCCCCAGACACCCCATATTCTCTACGAAGACAATACACCGATTTCAGTCGATCGCTATCCTGAGAATTTCCTCACCACCGATTACTGGACAGAAAAAGCGATCGCATTACTTAAAGATGCAAAAACGAAGTCTCCAGACAAGCCATTTTTCTTGTATTTTGCTAACAATGCTGTTCATTCACCATTTAATATTCATCCAGCAGACCTCGCCAAATATCAAGGCAAGTATGATGCTGGCTGGGACGTGCTACGCCAGGAACGCTACCAGAAGCAACTTACATCAAAGCTAATTCCTGCTGACACTCAACTACCACCCCAAAATCCAGGGGTTAAAGCTTGGGATACACTGTCAGATGAAGATAAAAAGCTATTTGCTCGTTATCAAGAGGCCTATGCAGCCTTCGTTGATAACTTAGATCAAAACTTTGGCAAACTCTATGACTATTTAGAGTCCACCAAGCAACTCGACAACACAATTATTATTGTTGCTTCTGATAATGGCGGTTCTGGAGAAGGCGGGGCAAATGGTACAACGAATGTAGCTCGTCATTACTCCGGTTTACCAGACGATAAAGCCCTAGATATCAGTCGGTTTGAGTTAATTGGTAGTCCTCAGACTGCGCCTCACTATCCCATTGGCTGGGCAACGGTTTCCAATACACCCTTAAAGCGTTACAAGTTCTTTACTCTTGGGGGCGGTAGACGGAATCCACTGATTGTTTCCTACCCAGCAAAAATCAAAGATCAGGGTGCTACCCGCACACAATTTACGCACATCACAGATATTACACCTACTATCCTGGAATTAACGGGGATTAAGCATCCTGACAAGTTTAACGGTAAACCGACAAAACCCCTAGAAGGTATCAGCTTTGCCTATCTCTTAAATGATGCCAATGCGCCGGAACAAAGAACTGAACAATACTATGAGAATTCCGGTAATCGAGGGTATTACAAAGATGGCTGGTATGCTGTCACCGAACATCAGACTGGGAAACCATTTAGTGATTCCGAGTGGCAATTATACAACCTGAACAAAGATTACTCTGAAAGCAACAATGTGGCGAAGGAGTATCCAGAGAAAGTCCAAGAACTGGCAGCAGCCTTTGATGCGGCGGCATTTAAGTATCAAGTTTATCCCCTGTTAGAATCCCCCCAACATGGAGGAGTACCGCCTTATATCAAGGAGAAAGTCAAACCGAAGACATTCCATACGGGTGACTCGGTACTAGAACCTGATATTTTGCCCTTGGTGAGCGATCGCGATTATACCATCCAGGTGCAGGCTCAATATAAAGCAGGCGATCGCGGGGTGATTCTGGCCCACGGTGGACAGGAAGCTGGTTACATTTTCTATATTGACAATGGCAAGCTGTTCTATGAACACAATAACTATGGTCAGTCGATTAAATTTCCCCCAGTCTCGTTACAGCCAGGTAAACTTAACATCGATTTGAATTACGATGCACTGGGCAAACGCCAGGGATCTGGAACACTCTCTGTTAACGGCAAGCAAGTCGCAGCAGGTAAGCTGGGACTAACCTTTGGTGGCTTTCCCTATGAAGGATTGGACATCGGTAAAGATGCCCGTAGCCCTGTATCATGGGATCTCTACAAAAAATATGGGGTCTTTAAATACACTGGTGCGATCGAGCAAGTCAAATACGTACCGGGTTCCCCCGCGCCTGATGCCAAAGGGGAGTAGGGGTTAACAATTCAAAATTCAAAAATAAGTAGCGTCTCTGCTTCTCAACTAGTTAGAGTTGTTTTTGTTTGTAAAGTGCGCTTCCATTGGAGGCGCACTTTTGTTTAGCTTTTTTAACTTGTAGTACATTAACTCGTTCTATATAATACAATAACCTCACCTTGACAGTGAGAAAACTAAAGTAGGTTTCAATACGGTTCGGTTAAAGTTTTTTGATGAGAATTATAGATCGCAAAGATACGATAAATCGTCATCAAGACGAAAGACTGATTATTGTAAAGACGGCGATTCATCGCGTCTCTTATCTTAACCGAACAGCATTGAAGTAAGTTTCTCGCTGAAGTTTAGATTTAAAATTTGAAATAAATTAAATAAATTTTAAATTTTGTTGTTAAAAGTTTAAGAGGATATTTTAAAAAGCAATCATTGACAATAAATATCAACTTCAGATAAAAGCCAGTCTATAACCCAACTTTAGCAAATAATTGGAGGTAAAATGGTTTCTAATCAAAATATAACTGATGTAACTGATGATGATTGGAATTTAAGTGCAAGTAGGACACTGATTCAAGCACTGATCAAAGATTTTTACAAGAATAATTTAAATAGTTTTACAGATCCTCTTAAACAAGAAGGATTAATTGCAGCAGGAAAAGAAATATCTCAAATAATTATCTTGTTTAATCGACTGCAAAAACTCATCAATAGAAACGCACCACAAAATATTTGGTGGGATAGAATACCAAGGCTATTTATACCCGACAATAGGGATAAAACTCAAAGAGAACTGACTGAACTATCTAAAGCTTTAATATTTGCCATAGAAGCTCTACGCGAATCATCATCGAATATAAATATTGCTCAAGCTATTAGATTTGACGTTGAACAAATAGTTTGCAAATATGAGCATCCTTTGACAGGATTTATTATTAACCCATTTCTCTCAGTCCACCGTTCACCATCAACGACGACTAAAGTAATTTTTGGACTTATAAGTGCCGTTTTCATCTATGGAGGAATTACTTCTTCTTCTATCGCCGGACTTTGGATTTTTTCAGAACTTGCTAATTATTATAATAACAATAATTATAATACAAATAGAAAAATATTACAAAATGAAATCAAAGAAATTCAAAAATATACAGATAACCGAGTAGAGCAAATTCAAAATAATGCTGAACAACAAAGTCAGCCAGAAAGCAAAAATCCAACTTCTGCAAATGATATTAATAAATTAAAACAAAGTAAAGAAGAAATTAAAGAGTTAAGTATAATATCGCAAAAAAATGCAGAATTTAAGAGTACAGAACTAACAACACTAAAGAGTAATCTTGCTGAATTAAATGCACAATATAGCAAAAGGCAAGCTGCAAACGAGAAATATAATGAATTTCTTCTCCAACTAAGTTTAGCTATTTCGGCAGGAACATTAGGTAGTATTATCAGTATCTTAATCAGAATTGAAGAATTTCAGAAAAAGAAATATTCTGAGCCACTAACTCCATTTCTTGTTGGTGCTTTTAAACCAATGATTGGAGGAGCATTTTCTGTGTTATTTTTAGCTTTAATTAACTCTGGAATAATATTAATGTTTATTAATCCAAGTGTCTTTAAGCTCAATCCAACTACCAATCAAGAATCATCTCAAGACCAACAAAGGTCTCTAATTTTTGTAATAGCATTCGTTGTTGGTTTTAGTGAAAGACTTGCAAAAGATTTTATAGGTAAAGCAGAAGAAATAGCAGGTGCTAACCGAGATAACCCGGAATATAAACCAGTTACTTAGGAATTAGCAAGCGATGTAGATAGTTTAAATACATTGCCAATAAAAGCAACTAATAGTGCAGTTGCTTCAAATAAACTGCCAAATAAAGTAGATGGTAATGATTTGCTAAATATTGCAGAGAATTTAAACTCTAGCACAGGCGATCGCTAATCCCAATTTGAAAAATAATTGCGACAGATAGATTAATATAACCCAATACAATTCAGAATGAGCAACAAAACACTTGTAGAGACGGCGATTTATCGCGTCTTTATAGCCGTCAAAATAAATTTTACAGACGACTAGATAACAGTTCAACACTTCTATCCCAGTGATTGTATACCGCCTTTTTATCAAGAATTATGGATGCTTTGTTAATAATTATTAAATTATGTTGAAGCAAGAGTTTTGAAGTATATATTTTTTAAATTTAGAATTGCTAGAGTATCAACAGGAGACTTTCTATTGTCTCCTTGTTTATGGAAGAATACAAAAATCTGTATCATAAACTTTTTTTGCAGAAGTTAAGTCAAAACCTAATATTCTTTGGTAAAAGAAATGAAAAACTTTGTCAAGCTTATAGTTTTCAGCTTTTTGATACTTGTTGCAACTGTAGGACTTGTTATAAGTCCAGTACTATTTGATAATCAAGCTTTTGCTGCTGAGTCTTCTACAAAAACTCAAGATGTTCCAGCAAAAAAATCTAGTACAACTGTAGTTGGCGTTGGTGCCAATGCGAGTGTAAAAAAGCCTAATGTTTCGTCGCCTGGTGTTCTGTGGGGTAACCTCGTTCAAGTTCCCGTTCATGTACCTGTTAATGTCTGTGGTAACAGTGTTAATGTAATTGGTTTATTAAATCCAGCATTCGGGAATACCTGTGTCGATTCTGAAGAACCCAAGAAATAAAGAAGAATTCAGGAGTCAGAATCAATTAAGTGACTGAATTAAGCTCCAAGTTGTCTTTTATAATCAGACAACCTGGAGCGATGCTAATTGCTAATGTGGATTCAAGACTGGCGATAGTAGGCAAATTCCATTGGAGAGGCTACGCGTAGCAAGATCCCCGTAGGGGTACACTCTACTTCGTTACGTACCCTGCGGGTTCCCCAAAGGATTACGCAATAATACAGTTATAAATTTTACCCACTTACGTAGATGAAAAGAATAGAAGTTGAGCAAAGAACTATTTTAATTGGTTTGGCTGGTAGCCACGGCTATGGTTTAAATCGTCCTGATTCCGACTTTGATTATCGGGGAGTATTTATCGCGCCCAAAAGATATTACTTGGGATTTGACCACATAGAACAAAAAGATACTGGTTGGGATGAACCAGGAATATTTCCATTCGTTGATGGTAACAAAGACACGGTTATATATGAATTAAGAAAAATCCTCCAGTTATTAGCGGGCGCTAATCCCAATGTTTTAGAATTACTCTGGTTAAATAATTATCCTTTTTTAAGCGCAGTCGGACAGCATTTAATCGATCATAAGCAGCTATTTCTGAGTAAAAAGGTAAAACATACTTACACTGGTTATGCTTTTGCCCAAATTAAAAAGATGGAAACTCATCGGAAATGGTTGTTAAAGCCACCGCAAAAAAAACCGATACCATCTGAATTCGCCATAGAAGACGAAGCACCCCTCAGTAAAGATGAGCTAAATGCTTTTCTGGAGTATCTTTATAACTTAATTAGAGGACGGATTGAGTTTTTGGAAGAAGCAGAACAATTATATCAATTGCTGACAGCAGATATTGATTTTAAGGGAGTGCTAAAACAATATACTTTACCTGATGAAACTTTAGAATATACCCAAAAGTTAACTAATAGCCGTAAAGATTTTATCCGTCTGCTTCAGAAAAGCCAAAGCTATCAAATAGCTTTAAGAGAATGGAAGGCTTATTTATCGTGGCAGGAAAATAGAAATCCGGCTAGGGCAGAAATGGAAAGAAAGTCGGGTTTTGACCTCAAACATGGAATGCACTGCATTAGATTGTTACGCAGTGGAGTAGAAATATTGCGACGAGGCGAAGTCATTGTAGATAGAAGAATAGCTGGTAATTTTGAGGATTTAAAAGCTATTTTAAAGGGTGAGTATTCTTATGAGCAGGTGATGAAAATGGCAGAAGATTTAGTTGCCGAAATGGAAGTTGTTTACGAACAATCTACCCTACCTCATAAACCTGATTTGGAGCAAATTAATGAGTTGTGTATGGAATTGGTGGAAATGCAGAATTGGTAAATGCAAAAGTTAGGAGTTAGGAGTTAGGAGTTAGGAGTTGCTAATTAATTTCTCACTCATAACTCCTAACTGATTAATTAAATTTTAAAGAGTGTACATTAAATCAGCAAAACCATAGAGGCTGATGATGAGTAATAGGGATGCTGTTAGTTGGGTAATTCGCGTCTGGGGTGAGGGGGCGATCGCTTCCCGCACTAAGATAGAAACAGATGCCCCAACTACTAAGCTCAAGCCTAAGATTAAATAGGGTATATCGGGTAAAATACTGGCTATTGCCAGCATGGCGATCGCTAATAAGAGCATCAATAATTCTACAAACCTGGGCGGGTTGTATTGACTAGATAAAACAAAGCTGTTGAACCAAAAAGACCAAAATCTCATATTTAGTGCTGAGTGCTGAGTTAGGAGTTAGGAGTTATATACCCAGTTCTGAGTGCTGAGTTAGGAGTTAGAAGTTGTGAGTTATATACTCAGTGCTGAGTGAGGAATTAAAGTTGTGAGTTATGAAGCAGCTTTCCATTCAAAACTCTTAACTCCTAACTCCTAACTTTTAACCCCTAGCCCCTAACTTTTGACCTGTGCCGTTTTTTTGTGCCGTATCACTTTCTGGTAGTTCAACGCCAAAGACGCGGCTAAAAACTTTGGCGACTTTGTAGCCAGAATCAATCGATTCTAAGGGGTCTTTCCGCAGTCTGTGACGCAAGCATAGGGTAATTACGCGATGGATATCATTAACTGTAACTTCAGTGCGTCCTTCATAAGCTGTTAAGGCTTTGGCGGCACGGTTACTAACAATGTCACCCCGCAAACCATCTACATCTAGTTCTGAACAGACTTCAGAAATTTTCACCCGCAAATCGTAGTCAATTTTCACTTCTGGCAAAAGCTGTTGAGCATTGACAATTTGCTCTTGCAATGCTTCTTGCTGGGGTTTGTAGTTTTCGAGAAATACTGGCGGATTTTGGTCAAAATCTGCTCGTTGTTCTACGATTTGCACCCGCAAGGCTGGTTCTTTGACCGTGTGAATTTCAGCGTGCATCCCAAAGCGATCGAGCAGTTGGGGGCGTAGTTCGCCTTCTTCGGGGTTTCCAGAACCCACAAGCACAAAACGCGCTGGGTGACGGATAGAAATACCTTCCCGTTCTACAGTGTTCCATCCACTGGCAGCGGAGTCGAGTAACACGTCTACAAGGTGGTCATCTAGTAAGTTGACTTCATCCACATAGAGAATTCCTCGGTTAGCCTTTGCCAGCAGTCCCGGTTCAAAGGCTTTGACACCTTCAGATAAAGCTTTCTCGATGTCGATTGTGCCACAAACTCGGTCTTCTGTAGCTCCTAGCGGCAGGTCTACCATTTGGACTTTTTTGTGAGCTACGGGAATTTCTGCCCCTTGTTCTAACAGTTGGCGGACTTCATCGCTCATCAAGTCGGGGTCGCTAGGATCGCTACTAAAAGGGTCATTGGCAACCACAGAAATTTCTGGCAGCAGATCCGCCAGCGCCCGGATAGTTGTGGATTTTCCGGTGCCGCGATCGCCCATAATCATTACACCCCCAATTTTGGGGTCAATCACGTTCAATAGCAGCGCCAGTTTCATTTCTTCCTGGCCCACTATTGCCGTAAAAGGAAATACTACGCGACGCGCACTTGCCGTGGATTGAGCAGTTGGACTCACTAAATTACCTTAACAATATTTTTCTTATTACAGTTCTTTATTGTGACACAGGTCGGGCGTGGGGGAATGTGAAGATGAAGAAGCAGGGAGGCAGGGGAGCAGGGAGCAGAGGAGAAGTTGTAGTAAGTATTTCCTCTTGTGCCCAATGCCCAATGTACATTGGGCACTAATGACTACTAAAGAATGAGGATTTGCATTTAGCAAAAGAGATGCGAGATGCTAAAAATAGCACCGCGCAAACCTTGCCGATTGGTGATGATAGAGTGCGAATAAAGATTAAAGAACAACCACAAAATTATTTTCGGTCAATGACAGACCTGCAGATAATTGTGCAAATTGTACCTTAGCAAAAGCGCCTGCACTACCATCTTGATCAAAGAACAATCCACCTGTAGTGGAGTCATAAATAAATCGCTGACTGCTTGTGGTTGCAGATGTTCCGATTCTAAACTGACTAGCTAAGAGTATACCTGGTGATAACCCGCCACCAAAACCAGTAGATGATACCTGAATCACTTCATTAGCGGCGTTGAAGTCATAAATGCGATCGAAACCTTCGTCGTAACTATAGAAATTAAAGGTATCAATACCATCTCCTCCATAGAGGGTATCATTACCAGACTCACCTGTGAGAATATCATTGCCAAAACCACCATAAAGGGTGTTATTGCCTGAATAGCTAGCAGTCAAGATATCGTTACCTGCACCGCCAATAATTGTATCATTGCCACTATAGCCCCCATCTATCGTATCGTTCCCACTATTTCCCACAATGTTGTCATTGTAGGTTGTACCACTGATATCTAATCGTTCGATATTCTTGTAGCTAACTTGATTCGTGCCTGCTGTAATTGATCCAACGTTAGTAGTAGCATTGAAAGTTGAAGTGATTCCTCCGTTAGCACTCCTGTAATTGATCAACAACACATCTTCACCCTTACCCCCGTCTATGGTATCTTTGCCACCATCGCCCGTGGAGAGGGTATCGTTGCCATTGCTACCCACAATGTTGTCATTGTAGGTTGTACCACTGATATCTAATCGTTCGATATTCTTGTAGCTAACCTGATAAGTACCCGCTGTAATTGAGCCAATGTTAGTAGTGGCATTGAAAGTTGAAGTGATCCCTCCGGTAGCATAGCTGTAATCGACGGACAACAAATCGTCACCTTTACCCCCATCGATCGTATCTTTGCCACCATCGCCCGTGGAGAGGGTATCGTTGCCATTGCTCCCCACAATGTTGTCATTGTAGGTTGTACCACTGATATCTAATCGTTCGATATTTTTGTAGCTAACGCGATTTGTACCTGCTGTAATTGAGCCAATGTTAGTAGTGGCATTGAATGTCGTTGCGATCCCTCCGGTAGCATAGCTGTAATCGACGGACAACAAATCGTCACCTTTACCCCCATCGATCGTATCTTTACCGCCATCACCTGTGGAGAGGGTATCGTTGCCATTGCTCCCCACAATGTTGTCATTGTAGGTTGTACCACTGACATCTAATCGTTCGATATTTTTGTAGCTAACGCGATTCGTACCTGCTGTAATCGAGCCAATGTTAGTAGTGGCATTGAATGTCGTTGCGATCCCTCCAGTAGCATAGCTGTAATCGACGGACAACAAATCGTCACCCTGACCCCCATCGATCGTATCATTGCCACTAATGCTGCCAGAGTTCCCATCATTGGGATTGTTCCCTACACTGAATGAGTCATTGCCATCGCCCCCAGAGAGCAGATTATTGCCTGATGAATTTACAACATTCAAGTAATCATCACCAATACCACCGTTGAGAGTGTTATTACCTGCTGTATAACTAGCATCCAAGTAATCATTACCAGCATCACCGTTGAGGGTGTTATTGCCTGTGCCATAAATTCTACCAAAAGATCCAAATTCGTAGTCGTTGAAACCAGAAACGGAGAGTTTATCATTTCCATCGCCTCCAGAGAGCAGGTTATTACCTGTTGAATAGATAGCATCCAAGTAATCATTACCAGCACCACCGTTGAGGGTGTTACTGCCTGTTGAATACTCAGCATACAAGTAATCATTACCAGAACCACCGTTGAGGGTGTTATTCCCAGAGATAGGATTGCCAAATGAAATGCTGTGTCGGGGTCGGGTGTAGTCACCAGAGGCAGAAAGAGAATCATTTCCATCGCCACCATCCAGCAGGTTATTACCTTCTGAATAGTTAACATTCAAATTATCGTCACCAGTGCCACCAACGAGGGAGTTATTGCCCGCATTACCAACGAGAGTATCATCACCCACGCCACCAATGAGAGTATCATTCCCCGCACCACCTCTCAAAAGGTCGTTGCCAGTCAAGCCATCGATTTTGTCATTACCTCCCTGACCATTAATGACATCATCTGAGTTGTCTAAACCCGTAATGTTGTTGTTCAGGTCATTGAAGAAGGTCACCGTGTTTTTGATGCCGATGCTCGTATCGGTAGAGTTGGCATCTAGGACATTAAAACTATCGGTGATGCTAGTTTGCCCATCAAACAAGATATTACCAATGGCTGGTCTTGTACCAGAAGCTTTCAGGTTCTTAAAGTCCTCTAATTTGAAGTTTTTCAGGATGACTTTTGTATTAAATGGTCCTTCAAAGGTGATTTCCAAATTGCTCCCATTCTGAGTCAGCACAAGATTTCGGGCAGTCAACCCAGCACCCTGGAATTTGATGGTATCGACTTCGGCAATGACTGCTGCTGTTGGGTTTGTGCCTTTACCTATGCCACCGAAATCGGTGATGATATCAGTGCCGTCGCTCGAGTAGCCGTCGATCGAGTAGCCGTCGCTGTAATAGTCGTAAATAAATTTATCCTTGCCACCACCACCAGTTAAGGTATCGTCGCCCTGGTTAGCTGTAATGGTATCGTTACCTGCTTTACCATTAATCGTGTCAGCGCTGTCGCTGCCCACTAGGGTATCATTCCCGTTGGTTCCAATGATATTTGCCATTATTTTTTCTTACCTGAATCGATTTTTTGACTAAGTATAACTTCTCAGTTGTTAATGCTGTTTTGGCACAGCGAAATCCGCCAAAACTTGACGAGGCGATTGGGCAAAGCCCACGCTAGGCGATCGCAAACTAACACTACCAATATTTTGGGGATGAGTCAAACTAGACCCGTGAAACCTAAGTAGGTTGGCTTAAATAAACCTAACTATGTAACTAAATGTAAAATGGACGAAACCCTGCGATTGCAACTCTTGGAGACGCTACGCGTAGCTTGCTTCCTCGTAGGGGTACACTTCGCTTTGCTCCGTACCCTGCGGGTTCTCCAAAGGAGTACGCAATGACATAGTTATAAATTTTCCCACCCACACCAGAGTTGGGATAGCCAGGAGGTACCCACAGAATCGGACTGAAGAAAAACTGTAAATCTGGTGCAACCTCCTGATTGTCCTGACTATGCAAAAACAATCCAGCTTCAGCGATCGCATTAGTTGTGATTGGGGACTTCCAAGAAATAAAATATACAGTTATTGAAAATAATAATTATTCCAGAGGCAGACCAATGGTGAACAACTATCTACTAATTACGTCTAACATTTTATAACTTTGCTGGGTCTGGCTTTGGTTATTCTGGTGCAAAAGTTCCATAAGCAGGGAACAAAAAACTACCAACTTATCAATCCTGTTGTAAGCATAAATACTGTGTAAACTATATATGCTTAGTAAATTCATTTATAAAAACGAGCAATGACGTGTGTGGGTAGTTAATGCATCATTCAAACCTATGAAATCATCTTTTAGTATTCAAAATTGGCGGCGTAGATGCCTAGCAGCTTGTTGTCAGGCATCGCTCAAGTATCTTTTTCCCTTTCTGATTTTAATATCCTTTGTTACGGTATTGCTGGTAGACAGTTTTACCCCTGCCATCGCACAGATACCCCGTCAGGAAATTCGCGGGGTTTGGATGACCAGCAATGATTTTGATACCCTTAAGAGTCGCGATAAAGTGCATGATGCAGTGAGTCAACTGCGGCGGTTGAATTTCAATACAATCTATCCTGTGATATGGAACTCTGGTTATGTAATGTATCCCAGTGCCCTAGCGCAACGTGCAGGGATTCAACCTTTTGTCTCCAGAGGTTCAGATGGACATGATATTCTTGCAGACCTCATTACCCAAGCCCATCGCAAAGGATTGCTAGTAATTCCCTGGTTTGAATTTGGTTTCATGGCTCCCCCAACCTCAGAACTAGCATTAAATTATCCCGATTGGTTCACACAAAAGCGGGATGGTACCCAAACTTCAATTAGTGCGGCGGGTGAGGTAATGTGGCTGAATCCGTTTCATCCACAAGTGCAGCAGTTCATTACCAATCTGGTGCTAGAAGCTATCAGCCAATATGATGCCGATGGCATTCAGTTTGACGATCATACAAGTTTACCCTACGAATTTGGCTACGATAAATATACAGTTGCCTTGTACACCCAAGAAACTAATAATGCTCCCCCAAGTAATCCTCAAGATGAAGACTGGGTAAAGTGGCGGGCAGATAAAATTACGGCGTTCATGGTACAACTTAACCAAGCTGTGAAGCAGAGAAAACCCCAAACGATTTTCTCAATTTCTCCCAATTACTATGATTTTGCTTACAAATTTCAACTGCAAGACTGGCTGATTTGGATGCGGCAAAATATTGTAGACGAATTAATTGTGCAAGTTTATCGTCCGAATCTGCAAAGTTTTATAGCCAATATTTCCCGCCCAGAAATTCAAGAAGCGCAACAAATAATTCCAACTGGTATTGGTATTATGACAGGGTTAAGAAATAACCCAGTTCCCATGCAGCAAATTCAGTCTCAGGTGCGGGCTGCCCAAGAACGCGGTTTAGGCGTAACCTTCTTTTATTATGAAAGTCTTTGGAACGATGCCCAAGAATCTTTAGAAGAGCGACAAGCTGGATTTCAAAATCTTTTTCCATCTCCCGCACTCCGCGCCAGAGTTGAATAAATGAATACTATCCTCCACATTACCAAACGCCAACAATGGGAACAAGCAAAAAATCTCGGTAAATATCGTGCTGATTCGTTAGACAGTGAAGGTTTTATACATTGCTCAAAATCAACACAGATACTCAAAGTTGCCAAGAGATTTTTTGATAATCAAAAAGAATTGGTACTACTTTTTATTGATTCGGAAAAAGTACAAGCTGAAATTCGCCATGAACCTGCTGAAATAGGCGAATTATTTCCTCATATTTATGGAGAGTTAAATATTGATGCTGTGTTTCAAGTGATTGATTTTGAAGCTGGGGAAGATGGTTTATTTGAGTTGCCGCAAGAAGTTATAGATTTAGAATGACGAACCGCAGAGGCGCAGAGGACACGGAGAAGGAGAGATGAGTATCGTGATGGTGTAGTGGCAAATTTTGAGAGAATTAAAGCGATCGCATCGCCAGGATTTTGATCCAGCGACACGCGATCGCTTTATGGCTAGGCATATTATACTGTATTCTAATTATCATCTGAAGAGGTAATAGTGAACCACCTTCTAAGTATTTTATCAAAATCCTTGGTGTTATTGCAATCGAAAGTTACCACACAAAATAGTACAAAACATTACAATTCAGTAAGACTTATAATTATAACAACTATTGTAATGCTGCCTGTTTTCTATTTGATGAACTCATTAGCTGTAATAGCTAAAGCTAATAAGTATCAAGCTATAGAATTATCTGGTAATCAATCTAAGCAACTATCTAAAGATGCTTCTCAAGTGGCATTTTTAAATGGGACTTGGCAAGGAACATATATATGCGCTCAGGGGTTAACAAACTTAAAATTAGTGATAGCAGCCAAAAGTACAACTGATATTGATGCAGTTTTTCTGTTCTCTGCTCATGCTAGTAACCCAACTGTCCCTTCTGGTTCTTTTAGAATGAAAGGAGTTTATACAATTTTCAATTCATCAGAAATCCCTAATACTTTAGAACTAAAAGCTACTAACTGGATTTCTCGACCCAGTGGTTATATGACTGTTGATCTGCAAGGAAATCTCACACCTTCAGACAGAAGGATAGTTGGCAATGTCTTAAATGCTCCTGGCTGTTCTAAATTTGATGTAAGTAAGTCGGCACAATAAAACCAAACTGTGTGAAAAAAAGTAAACAAGGCTCAAACCCTTTTTCCCCCTGCTCCCTGTCTTATCCCAACAATAATTATTTACGCAGACCTACTTAGTCAAAGTTAATGAAGGCATTTAGATAGGATTGCTATATAGCAATCCTATCTAAATCACTTGTGACAAACAAGAACTCCCATTTCTCTAAAAATAAACCAAACTAAACATATATTGCTTTTGTCGTGCCGATTTACATAGAAGAAGTAATCACAAAGCATTGCATTAAAACTAATATTTAATGCGGTTAAAACCGCACGAATCGCTTGTGTCTCAGGTCTAAAGATACGCTCGCTTTACACTTACCGCAAAGCTTGTAAAGCCTGTTTGACTCGTGAATTCTGTTATATTAATCGAGTTAGGCAATTCCGAAGCCCAACTAAAAGGATTCCGCATTTTACTTAAAGAAGGGGAATTAATCTAGAGCAATTGTGACCGAATTTAATTTACAAATCCAAGAAAATAGCGAACGCTTATCTTCTGTTATGGAGGATGCAGCACCTAGCCTACTTCCCTCCACTAATACGATACACTGCGTCAACACCAAAGGCGATCGCCTTGACCGTTTCCTTTCCCAAGAATTACCAGATTTATCTCGTTCCCGCATCCAACAGTTAATCGAACAGGGTAACGTCCAACTTAACGATCAAGTTTGCACATCTAAGAAGATCAATGTCAAGTTAGGCGATCGCATCACTCTGGAAATACCAGAAGTCCAACCCTTGCAACTGCTTGCAGAAGATATCCCTTTAGATATCCTCTACGAAGACGACCAGTTACTCATTCTCAATAAACCCGCAGGCATAGTTGTCCATCCTGCACCGGGTCATCCAGATGGCACTTTGGTAAATGCTTTATTGGCACACTGTCCCAATTTACCAGGAATTGGCGGAGTTCAACGTCCGGGAATCGTCCATCGATTGGATAAGGATACAACAGGAGCGATCGCGATCGCTAAAACAGATATTGCCCATCGTCATCTACAAGCGCAACTCAAAGCTAAAACTGCACGACGAGAATACTTGGGTGTAGTTTACGGTGCGCCAAAAACTGAAAGTGGCACTATAGATTTACCCATTGGTCGCCATCCCCAAGACCGCAAGAAAATGGCGATTATACCCGTTGAACAAGGCGGTCGAGTCGCTGTCACTCATTGGCAAGTACTAGAACGCCTTGGTAACTTCACCTTAATTCACTTTCAATTAGAAACTGGACGTACCCATCAAATTCGCGTCCACAGTAGCAAAATTGGACATCCAATTGTCGGCGACCGAGTTTATAGTTCTGGTCATTCAGTGGGGGTAAATTTGCCTGGTCAAGCACTACACGCTTGGCGACTAAAATTGCAGCATCCCATATCTGGGGAGTTGATTGAGGTGACAGCAACTCCTCCCGCCCACTTTACAAAACTTTTGGAGATGCTCAAAAGACGAACTACACTTTAACAATTCAAAATTCAAAATGACGCTCGTAGACTCGCTAACGCTGCGCTAACAAAATTCAAAATTAAAGACATTTTAGACGGGGATTTAAACCCCGATGGTTTCTGAGCCTGTCGAAGGGCTGAAATGGTTACTACATATAGATTGCAGATTCTTAAACCCTTTAATTTACGATAAAAAAACCATGCCCAATCCCCAATCCCCAATTCCCATTAACAACTAGCGTGCATCAGACATGGGATAGAGTCTGTTTCACTTAGTTATATCTAAATGAAACTCCTACATAACCCAAGACTTATGCACGCTATAAAATAATCAATCAAGTGGATGTACTAGCCAGCCACCGACCAAAAATTGTTATTTAATTCCTGCTATTTGCCGATAAGGTACAGACTTTTCGATATCAATGTTGAATGACGAGATCCGTTGGGGAGGATTGCCAGTTGCATTGATACTTTGTGCCAAAGCCAAGAATAAAGCTGGATCGCCAGCCTTGGGCTTTTGCTCTTGTGGAAGGAATCTGCGTACTTCTACCTGCCAAATAATTTGGGGGAAACCCAGTTTAGTACGGTGGTAATCTTCGTATCGCGGAGATTTGATGTTGAATGGCAACTCACCCGCAGATTGAGATGGCAGTATCCGACGGCGTTGATAAGGCACTGTGGAGTAACCAAAATTGCTCAGGTACTCTTCAGTGTTGAGTACTTCATCAACAAAGCCGACAATACCCTTGGTAGCAACTACAATTGACCAAGCGATTTTTTCCCGCTCGTTGTATGGGTCGCGTCCTAGAACACGCTGGATTACTTGCTCAACAAAGCGATAATTATTGTTGAGGTCGTAGAAGCTTCTCTTAAAGGTATTGGAAAGCAACAACCCACGAATAAAGTCCCGCACTGTAATTTGGCCATTACGGAGTTGAGACTCTAAATATGTTTCGCGATCGGCAGCAAAGGCATGAAAGAAAATTTGACGATATGCAGCTTCAATCAGATCGCCTAAATCTGACGGAGACAGAATATTGTCTGTATTAAAAATCCTGGGCTGTTCATCACCCGGCACTTCATAAGCAGCTACACGCTGGTTTTGACTTGAAGGTTCATATTCTAACAGAGGAATTGGCACTCTAAAGCCTCCATGTTCTTAATTAAAGTTAACAACTTTTAATCACATATTAAAGGAGTAGTTGGATCAGAACCTCAGAATTCTGATAAAATTTTACGAAACTTAACTAAGAGTGATTTTCAGGATTCGGATGAAATAATGATTAGTCTGCTAGATTCAACCATAGCTAATCAATAGAGGGAGTGGGGGGTTTCCACCTTAAATAACTATGTGAATCACCAAACAAACTTTATTCACATATTTTAGATTAGGAGATTCAGTTTCACCTTTTTGAACTAGAGCAATAATTTTTAACATTTAGCAAAAGAAATTAATGGGGACTGGGGATTGGGGACTGGGGACTGGGGACTGGGGATTGGGGACTGGGTAGGAATAATGCAGCAGTTTTCAAGTAGATAAGGTACAAAATGCAGGACTCAAAATCAGACATCAAGAGTTTCTACTTACTGCCCCCTGCCTCCTGCCTCCTGCCTCCCTCAGCGACCTATCCAAAATTCCAGGGGATCTATTGTTGATTTACAGTAAGGCCAGCTACGCAAAGTTGCTTCCATTCCTGCCTCCCAGTAGGGTGGTTCCAATCCCAGTCCTAAACATAAATGAGATAGGATACTAGCAAACTGCTCATTGTGGCCAAAGTCTCCTAGATGGGCATGGGCGTATTCATGGACAACTACACCAAACCAGTCTTTAGGCGCAACTCGACCGACATCTACCAAAATAGTGATTGGGTTTGTAAGAATGTTACATAGTCCATCTATGCCGAAGGATTGAGCTATGGGTACTGCAAAAATTTGGATGTGGCGACGCTCTTGGGGATGAAAGCACTCATGACAAAAATCCAGATAAGCGTTGATCTGGGCGTTTACGGTATTAATATTATCGCCGATCCAAGTGCAAATGGGGATGCGATCGCGCAAATTATCAAACACATCCACCATACCCGGCTCTAGGGCAAGTCTCTGCACTAGATGCAGATAATCTTGCCCACGAGTAAAAGCATCACTCTGGTTGAGATAATTCACCACCCCAAAACTGAATAAAACTGTCTTTTTTCTAGAACATCCGTCCCAAGTCTTTCTGTTACTTCTTCTGTGCTGGAAACCTCAACAGCAGCATCAATACGAGTTTCAGTACAAAACGATGCTGTGCTAAAGCCGCCAAACCGTTTGACTGTACTGGTTCGCATTCGCATATTTGGGCTGGCAAACCAGAATCGCTCAATGGAACTCATTGTTTCGTATTCGGTTGTCAACACCAGTCCATCTTCATCATCCATGTGAAAAAGACCGACTACAGGCACGATTTCGGCGTAACCTCTTTCGCGGAGTAATTTTCCTTGCCTGGGGTTATCGCCATCAGGCACGATCGCAAAAATGGTTTTCCCTTGATGATTCTCCTCACCCTCTCGATCCCAAGCCATTGTCCCTAGCCAACGCACGCGCGAACCACCTATTGAAAGGCTGGGGTCAATCTCATGATACTGGCACAATTCTATGATTTCGGGATGGTCGGCATCGAGAGTTTCTACCTGTATATCCGATTCTCCTGTCTCTGAGCGCTTGAACGCTAGATGATGAGTTGCACGTTGCGATCGCCACTTACCAGCACTTAGCTGAAAAAATTCCATTGCGTCTATCAATCTTCTGACTCCTACTTAATTACTCCTGCGGACGATGTTTACCTTGTTTTTTCTTTTTAGAGTTATTCGTATCTAAACATTCTAAACATTACAGCCATTAGCGGGTCAGGTTCAATAAATTCCCTACCAAGGGAGAGGCAGACATGTTGTCGTGTAATTGTAAACTTTTATAAGCATGATTTGTTATGACTTGACAATGTAGACGTTTTAATATCTCGGTGCTAGAATATTGGAAAGCAATTTCTACGACAGCTATAGACCTTGAAACTAGTGGTAATAAAAAATACCCTTCGATCCAGTCAATCCGAGGAGTGAATGATGGACTTCCCAATCGAACTAACTTTAGAGCAACAGTTTCGCTTAAAAAATTTGAAAGACCAGGTAAAAAGTTTGAGTCAAGAAGAGGCTCAGGATTTTTTGCTAGAAGTTTTACGGCAGATGATGGTGAAAGATAATTTGGTCAAACATCTCCTAAAACAAGCTTGATCGAGTAAAAAATAAGATTTTTTCTTTTAAGACTTACGCAGTGGCAGAGTTCCATTGAAATGCGTAAGTCTTAATTTTTTGCCCAAATTAAATATTACAGATTATTACTTTGTCTCTCATAGTAAAGACTAGGGTACTGTTGATCCCCTATGTTTTTGTTTGGCTACTCACAGTGAACCTGATCGAGAACAAGCCAAAAATAATATCCGCCATTTGTGAATATTAAGGAGAACTCATGGTTCTTGATGCTTTTTCCAGAGCTGTAATTACGGCTGATGCCAAAACCGCTCCTATCGGTGGTGCTGATTTAGCAGCCCTAAAGTCTTTTATTGCTGAAGGCAACAAGCGCCTTGATGCTGTAAATGCGATCGCCAGCAATGCTAGCTGTGCGGTTTCTGATGCGATCGCTGGGATTGCTTGTGAAAACACTGGTTTGCTTCAAGCTGGTGGTAACTTGTATCCCACTCGTCGGACTGCTGCTTGTTTACGTGATGCTGAAATCATTCTGCGCTACGTAACTTATGCACTATTGGCTGGTGATTCTTCTGTATTAGACGATCGCGCTTTGAATGGTTTGAAAGAAACCTACACAGCTTTGGGCGTACCTGCCTCTTCTTCTATACGTGCTGTTCAGATTTTGAAGGCGATCAGCGTCGCTCACATCACCAACACTAACACTGAAGCTAACGCTGGTAAGAAGTTCCGTAAACTGGATACTCCTCAAGGCGACTGCTCTGCTCTAGCTGCTGAAGCTGCTAGCTACTTCGATCGCGTTATTTCTGCTCTGAGCTAATTGCTAATCGCTAACGGCTAAAGCCTATTAGTCAAGCCAACTGAAATCACAACTCGATCAAATCTAATCTGGAGTATAAAAAGCAATGAAATCAGTTATCACTACGGTTATTGGAGCTGCTGATGCAGCCGGTCGTTTCCCAACTAGCTCTGATCTAGAATCAGTTCAAGGTAGCATTCAACGTGCTTCTGCTCGTCTAGAAGCTGCTGAAAAGCTAGCTGCTGGTATCGATAACGTAGCTAAGGAAGCTTATGATGCTGCCTTCAAGAAATATCCTTACTTGACCCAAGAAGGTGAAGCTGGTGCTACCCAAGTTAAAAAAGATAAGTGCCTGCGCGACATCAAGCACTACCTACGCTTGATCAACTACAGCTTAGTTGTGGGCGGTACTGGCCCTCTGGATGAATGGGGTATTGCAGGCGCTCGTGAAGTTTATCGCTCTTTGGGTCTGCCAACCGCTCCTTATGTAACCGCGTTGACTTACACTCGCGATCGCGCTTGCTCTCCTCGTGATTTGTCTCCTCAAGCTTTGGTTGAATTCCGCGCTCTCCTCGACTATGTAATCAACTCCCTGTCATAGTAACAAGGATTGAATAGACGAGCGATCGTCATACTCTAAAACTTAGGGACTCTCAGTCTGTTGCTTTGCCTGTATCTGGTTGAGTGACTGACCAAGAGTCCCTCAGTTGTTAGTAATTCGTAATTCGTAATTCGTAATTCGTAATTCGTAATGACGCTCAAGGTCTTGCTAACGCTGCGCTAAGGTAATTAATGATTGAACTTGGGGGATTGAAACAGGAAAATTTGATTTTATGACAATAGATTCTCTATTTGAACAGTTGAAACATCCCAACCCCAATTTGCGAGAACGAGCCATGTGGGAACTGGCTGATGTCCGTGATGAAAATACCATTCCTCGGCTGATGGGTATTTTAGATGAGGAAGATGTCACCTACCGTCGAGCGGCGGTAAAGGCACTGGGCGCTATTGGTACGGACGCTGTACCGCTACTGGTAGAGTCATTAATAAATAGCGATAATGCGACCATTCGGGGTAGCTGTGCTAAGGCCCTGGCACAGATTGCTGCTAACCATCCCGATGTTCCTTTTCCGGCTGAGGGCTTACAGGGATTGAAAACAGCGCTCAATGACCAAAATCCCGTTGTTTATATTGCATCAGTGATGGCGCTGGGTGAAATTGGTTCTCCTGCCTTTGAGATTTTGACTGAAGCTCTGAAAACAATAGATAATGTGGCGGTGGCTGTAGCGATCGTCAATGCACTCGGTTCAATGGGTGATATCCGAGGGTTGGAAGTGCTGACGGCGTTGACAAATGATGAATCTGTTGATCCCTATGTTCGAGAGTCAGCAGTGAGTGCTTTGCCTCGATTAGATCAGGTAATTAAATATAAAAGAGGGTAGCGATCGCTCTTAAATACAACTACTTTCATCAATTCCAATAGAACGAATACATTAGATGAACAGATTGGGTGTCACCTTGAAGTAATCTCCAAGTGCCTTAGCTTGTGCCTTACTAATCGACCGCTTGCCGTTCACAACCTCAGACACCACACCGCTCGACCCAATAATACCCACCAAATCGGCTTGACGGGTATCACTGACTTCCATAATGTGTTGGAGAATTTCATACGGTGCAGATTCATCCATTGGATAGTTCTGTGCCTCATACGCTTCAATCAGCGTAACTATCAGCTTATGCAAAGCTTGTTCTTCTATAGTCCGATTCTTGCAAAAAGTTAGGCGCTCTGCCACAGCTAGGACGCGATCATACTCCTCTTCCGTCTCAATCACCTTGGGAGCAACTTCAGCTAGCAGACTACTATAAACTGCTTGGTCAAAAGTAAGGGTCATTTTTCCATTTACCTTTGTCGTATTCGGTATGAGTTAGAAAGTATTTGTAGTAAACCGTTTGGTTTTCGTAGTCAATACCGACAATCAGGCGATAGTCATTACCTTTGATGTTAAAGACTGTAAAATTTCCAACCGCTTCAGCATCCCGATAAATCTGACGAACATCCTCCAAGTTCTGCCATTCCACTTTCTTGACGGTTGCGTACCAGTCATTAATTTGCTTTTTGACATCGGGGTAGTGGGCAGCATCAATGCGGAGGTTACGAATCGCAATCAGATGCATTTGTCTCTACGCTCTTGTCTATATTCATCAATCAATGAAAAACTAATTGCTAATTAAATACTCTCAAAACGAGAGAAAAATGTCAAGTTGTAAATGTCCATTGCCCTATTCCCAAGCATCCTCCTCTAATTGTCTCTCAATTTGAGAAATCGCTAGCTTGATAACTGCCTGAACTGCCGCTTCCTCTTCGTTGGTCAATGCGGCTTGCAGGGGTTCTAAGGAAGTGCGATCGCCAATCTTCATTAATGCTAAAGCTGCTGCTTTTCGAGTTTCCCAATCGGTATGATGGAGTAACTCAACCAGGTGAGGAATTGCTGGTTGATAGGTGAGGCTACCCAATGCTGCTGCTGCTTCACACCGTACAATTTCAGATGGATCGGTGAGGGCGTTAACTAAAATATTAAATGCTCCTTCTTCGTTGCCTTCTTGAGCAATTTTAGCGATCGCACCTACTACCGCCGCTCGAACTTCATCTGAGTCTGAGTTAATCTCTTGATATAAATACTCTTTAGCGTCTGCCCCAATAAACCCCAACGCCCATACCGCATGACCTTTAGCACTTTCTGGATACTCGGTTGACGCTAAAATTTTCAGCAATGCTGGCACTGCTGCCTCACCGATTTTAGCAAGCCCTCCCACCGCCGAGGTTTTGACCACGGTATCTTCATCATTTAACAGGGCGTTGACTAAAGTGGGAACTGCGATCGGATCAGCAATCAGTGTCAGGGTTTTAGCGCTGGCTCTCCGCACAACTGGGTTTGGATGACTTGCCACAGCTTCCATTAATAAAGGGGTCGCTGGTTTGCCAATTTTACCCAAAGCCTCTGCAAAACTCAGCCTAACCATGCCCCGTGAGTCTCCCATACTCTCAATCATTCGCTTGAGTAGCTCTTGATCATCTGAGTTGAAGGTGTTTAAGCTTAATTGCTCACTCACGACTGCAAATAAAGCATCAGTTTCTACATGGGACAGATTTAACGAATCTACCCCGGATTGAGTTTCGGAGTTGAGCATATAACTTCTGGTTGAATTATCAAGATGAATGACTAGTTGCTGACACTCAGGGCAGCTTGTTGATCGCGGAGTTCCTGGAGAGCAGAATCAATCTTGGCAAGCTCAGGCTCCAGTTTTGCCATGACACTTACTTTCATTAACTTAGCTCGTTTTGCTGTTTCCGTAGTTTCTTGAACTAGACGTTCCCGATATTGCTCAAGTTCTGCAATTACTTCTGCTACATCTTGGGCTGTGACGTTATTGGTTGTTGTCAATTCTGAGGTTTCATCCATAACTTTTGTTTCCTAAATGTCTGTTTATATAAATGATGTGTGGTCAGTGTTCCAAGAATGTTTGTGTTTGGTTATTTGTTAAAGACCAGTATTTAGCTATTACATAGAACGGAATAGTTGGCAAGAGGCAACTAACTAAATAGCTGACGAATAGATATATTTTGATCTTCTCAGATCGCGTAACCACTGGTAAAGCTTTTTGACAGGAATCTTCAAAAGTTGTCTACAAGACAGTGCCTAAGAACTTCCAAATAAAAAAATATCCAATTAACTCTTGTGGGGTGGGCATCTTGCCCGCCCTATGAACTGAGCGGGCAAGATGCCCACCCCACAAAATATAATTTATTTCTGGTAGTTCCCGTAAGCGTAGGACATCATAGATATCGCACTAGCATCGTGCAACACGAGAAGTCAATGTGATTGAGTCCGAGACACTGATTTTGCCAGGAGGTCTTCAAGTCAAGTCTACTACTAATGAATTAATCTACCCTAAGAAATAATTACCAACTATGAATAATAATATTCACTTAATATATTAATCTCAATCTCCAACTACCTGACACAGGTCTCAATAAATTACAACTCTCCTTGAATAGCACGGGCAATGCTACTGATGTGAGAAAGAATACGACTCATTGCATTAACCATCTCCAAAAGAATGGAGCTGGCATTAAGACTGACAGGATCTCCTGAACTTAGATGCTGGAGATGGCGTAGATAAATTTCTCGCTTGAATTGATTGAGCCACTGCCGTTGGGACAATACTTCGCCTGCAATAGTTGAATCTTGTGCAGCCAACCCTATTAATGTTTGTTGCAACAGTCCTAGTACCTCGCCGTGGAAAGCAACAATGTCGTTCCACTCCGGCTGAGAAAAAGCAATTCGTTTGCGCCGTTTGCGTCGGGCTAATCGCATGAGTTGTCTGTCGATGATGTCGCCAATTGCCTCTAACTCCGTACTGATAGAAAGCAATGTTAACTCCCGTTGCGACTGTTCTGCTGTCAGCAATTCATCATTTATTTGAATCAGATAATGCTTAATAGCAGTTTCCATATCGTCAAGTTGGTTATCGAGTGCCCCAATCTGTTTAGGTAAATCTTTTACTCCATCTTCAAACGCCTGAATACTAAGCTGTAACATCTCTGCGGATAAATCTGCCATCCGCATAATCTCACGCATTGCTTGACCGAGCGCGACAGCAGGCAATGTCAATGCATTGGGATCAAGGTAGCGCGAACTTAGTTTCTTTTCTGTCTCCGGCTCTGGTAAGAGTCTGGTAGCTAAGTCTGCTAGTAGACTTGCTAGTGGCACAAAAACGATCGCCAATATTAAGTTAAATCCCAGATGTGCCAATGCTACTTGTGTTGAAGGATTGGGCAGCAAACGAGTCAACAACACCGTCAAGGGATTGAGCAATACCAGCACCAATCCTCCTCCAAGAAGCCTAGTGCCAACATAGATGAATCCTAGCCGGCGTCCAACAATGCTACCTCGGTTTAATGCAGTGAGTAAGGGCATGAGTGTTGTGCCAATATTAGCACCTAGCATTACTGCCAGAGCAGCTTCTAGCGGGAGGGCACCTCCTCCAGCCAAAGCCATAACAATTCCGATTGCGGCAATGCTAGAGACAAATGCTGCTGCTAGCAAGATGCCCAGTAATACCAGTACTAAAGGAGACTGGGAGAGTGCATGCATAATGTCATTCGTAATCGGATTATCGGCAATGGGGGCGCTACTAGCATCAATCATTGCTAAACCCTGCAACACCAACGCAAAACTGAATACACCACGACCAACATCCCGCAGTGCCTTGCGTTGAGTCAACAGGGCAAACGCTGCCGCTAAACCCAGGAACTCTTGTGCATATTGAGTAATGTGGAACGCCAACAGTTGTACGACCAATGTAGAGCCTACAGCCGCTCCCTGTAACATGATCACTGCTGCTGCTAAGGGTACTAACTGTGCGCTTACCAATCCTACCATCACGGAGGCTGTTGCTGTAGAGCTTTGAGTCAGCATAGTTACGATAATCCCTGAGATAAAAGCTGCTAGAGGATACCTCGCCAGTTTCATCATCACCAGCCGTAGACGTGAACCTAATGCCCGCTCCATTGCATCAGTAACTAGTCTCACTCCGTACAGAAGCAGCGTTGAACCTCCAATTAACAGTATCAATACTTGTGTGGGATCTTGAGTCTTCAGCATCAGCACTCCTTACTTTGCTAACTGACAAAAAATACAGTAAATTTGTATACATACTGTATCTAAGGATAAGTTAACTTAAGGTTAAAAAAACATCTATGGGTTGATCAGTGCTAAAAATGCAGGAGTTTAGGAAAAACAATATTCTTTATTGAAAGCGGCGGGAAACTCCATCCCGCAAGTGGGTGGAGAGGGATAGCCGCCCCGCCGCTTTAGTCATTAGTCATTCATTAGTCATCGGTCATTGGTCATTGGTACTAATGACTAATGACTAAAAACTCCATCCCGCAAGTGGCGTGGAGTTTTTTATAATTCGTAGTTAAGAATTCAATTACGAATTAGTAATTACTTTAAGAGGTTTCTTGAAGTGGAAAAATATCTCCCTGCAAGTAGGATTCAAAGTTCTTCTTAAAGTATTGAATGCTTGTCACATTTGGCTCATCACTTTCTGTCGGCGTGAATTCATAAATTGGTACTTTCTCCCTCACCAGCTTGACCAAACTAGGATGAAGCTGCTCAAAAGAATCTACTCTAAATATTGTGGTTTCAAATCTTAATTTCGCTGGATGAGCATATCCTAACTTCATCCAGGGCAACCAAGGACAGTCTCTCGCCCACTTAGCAGGAGGGACATCAGTTGCATCGGGTCGGCAAGTATTTGAGATAAAGTACTCAACTCCCTTAAATTTTTCTCCAGGACAATAGTCTGAATATTTGCTATCTCCTGCTAAGGGATGCGGGTATTCTAAAGGAATTTCCATGACAGAGGTAATATATCCCCTGCCTTTGGGTATGACAAATTTCTTTGGTTTGACTGAGCCTTGGACAATGCGGTTAGCAATGTGTACTACTGGTACTGGTTGACTCGCTGTTGGTGACTTCCAAAAGTGCAAAATCTCTTGGGTATCTGGGTCACAAAATAAACCCAACTCTCTATTAATGCGATATCCGACTTCGCCGTACTCAGAATCGGGCTTGAGAAATACTTTGGTAGCATTCATCCCAATAATAGAGAACAATTTTTCTTTGGATTTTTCTGGTGTTTCTTGCCACCAAATTTCCCCAGACCAGTTGTAATAAAGCTGTAAACCATGATTTTTTCTATAAAAATCGAGGTTATTAAATTCATAGTCATCTAAATAATCACTCATATTTGTTCCTATTATTCTCAAATAGCTATGTAGACGCTTTTGATGGTTCAATCAATCCCCAAATAGATCCCAATCCCCAATCCCCAGTACCCAGTCCCTAGTACGATGGTAAAAGTGATCTCTAAAATTATCCAAGAGCAATTTACAGATCAATGGATAAACGTTTTTTTAAAATGTTTGGGCTAACAGAAGAAGAAGCGATCGCAATTATTGATACACCATTAGAACAACTCGAAGATGCTTCTGATAAGTATATTGCTGTTTCCCATCTAATTAACTTTCCCACTGAGCAATCGATCGCAGCTTTAGTACGGGCGATTGAAACCAGTAACCCTGATGAGTTAGACCACCGCATTGTTCGACGCAAAGCTGTGGAAAGTTTGGGGCGATTGCAGGCGGAATCAGCTTTACCTGTAATTCGGCAGTGCCTTCAAGATGATGATATTTATACTGTTGAGAATGCCGTGTGGGCGATCGGGGAAATCGGCACGAAAGATCCAGAAATTCTCGAAGAAGTCTCGCAACTGCTGGATAAGCCAGGTCAAATCTATCGAGTGATTATTCACACTTTAGCGAACGCTGACTATCAGCAGTCTCTAGAACGTGTACGGAAATTTACCCAAGTGGAGGATGAACCTACCCGTAGTGCGGCGATCGCTACAGTTTGTCGGTTCACTGGTGACTATTCCCAAATCACTGAGGTGATGGCGCTGCTGCAAAGTTCCAGCGTCAATGCACGGCGCGGTTGTATTCAAGACTTGATTGATTCCCGCTACTACAAAGCCATCCCAGAAATCGCCCGTTGTCCTGTATCTCTGGTGTTTCGCTTGCGAGGTTTGCGGATGCTTTTAGATGCAGGCGTTCCTAGTGGTGAAATTACCTTTACAGAAATTCAACCTTACTTAGAACAAGTACTCTACGATCATCCCGACGACCTTGATTTAGTACATGAGTATGATGCTACCCCTGTGCTAGATTTTGTGATTAATGAACTTTACGAAACTGATTTTGGACGGTGTTATTTAGCGACAAAAACCTTATTGGATATCTACTCGCAAGAAACACCAGCAGCACTTCTAGTAACTTATGGGGACAAAGCATATAACGACTATGGCGCTCATTATCATGTCATGAAACTTTTCGGCTGGCTGAAATATGCTCCCGCCTACGATTTGTTGGTGGAAAACCTCCACAACCGCGAACCCCAGTTTCAGAAATCTCGTGCTGCGTGTGCGATCGCTCTTGCTGAATTGGGTGATTTACGAGCAATTCCTGAACTCAAAATTTGCCTAAATACACCGATTTGGGATTTGAAATACGCTTGTTTATTAGCGCTAGACCGCTTAGGAGACTCATTTGGTCGAGAAATTTGTGTTAGCGATCGTGATTGGTTAATTAGGGCGAAAGCGACAAGTAATTAATAGCCCTGGCGACTGGAAGTCGCGGCTACACAAACAAAGTCCGCCTCCGCGGACTAAGGAAAGACTGAGGTTTGAAACCCACGGAGGTGGGTTTTGTCTGTATAGACGCGGTTTCTAACCGCCCTTTTACTTGCTGGTGCTAGTGACTATCTCGTTTAATACTAGCTTTGGTTGTGGTGTCTCCTCTTCTTCTTCTGGCAAACCGTAAATCGACCTGTATAATTTCACGTACTGCTTGGCAGATTGATACCAACTAAAATCTTGACTCATGCCACGTTTTTGTAGTTCTTGCCATTGCGGTTTGAAACGGAAGCCTTCCCAAGCCCGAATCATACAGGTGAAAAGGTCTAGCGGTTCATAACGGTCAAAGCAATAACCAGTACCTGCGACATTTTCAGGGTCATAATGGGTTACGGTGTCAACTAATCCACCTGTACGGCGAACAATCGGTACAGAACCGTAGCGCAAAGCCATCATTTGGCTAATACCGCATGGTTCAAAACGACTGGGCATTAAGAAGGCATCAGTGCCAGCGTAGATCCGGCGAGACAGGGCATCGTTATACAGTAAGTAAGTTGCCATGCGTCCGGGAAAGCGCGATGCTAATTGCCACATCTGAGTTTCATAGTAGCGATCGCCTGTCCCCAATAGTACAAACTGGGCATCTGTGTAAGAGAGGAAGCGATCGAGAATTTGTAATATCAAATCAATGCCTTTTTGTTCCACTAATCGGGTAACGATCCCAATTAAAAAGGCTTTGGAATTGACTTCTAATCCTAGTTCTTGTTGCAGAGCAATTTTGTTGGCTTTGCGTTTATCTAAAGTATCAGCAGTAAAGGTTTGGACAATGTATTTGTCATTTTCTGGATTATATACCTCAGTATCAATGCCGTTGATAATTCCAGATAATTTACCGCTAATAAAGGACAGCAAACCTTCTAATGTTTCACCGTAAGTAGGTGTCTTAATTTGCTCGGCATAAGTGGGCGAAACTGTATTTACCTTATTGGCAAATTGCACCGCCGCCGCCATTACGTTGTGTCCCTGCATATACCAGGGACACCAAGTAATTTTCTCTAAATACCAACGCCACGGCCCTTGATAAGCCAAATTATGAATGGTAAATACTGTGGTGATATCAGGATCTTGGTGCATCCATACAGGAATCATCCCCGTATGCCAATCGTGACAGTGGATAATTTCTGGTTTCCAGTAATTCCAGGTAAACTCGGCTGCACCGTTGGCAAACAAGGTGAACCGCCAGTCTTCACCATCTCCAGAATAAATATGGCGGGGTAGGAAGGCAGGATGTCCAAATAAGTACAAGGGAACATCAGTACCAGGCAGAATGCTTTCATAAACAGCAAATTCCTGGAACATGGCAGATCCCCGCCAGATGGGTTCGTTAGGAATTTCCATTTTGTCTGGCAGGAAGCCATAGTAAGGCAAGAATATCCGCACATCATGCCCCATTTCTCTCAGAAATTTGGGTAATGCCCCGACAACATCACCCATTCCTCCTACTTTGGCAATGGGTGCTGCCTCTGCTGCAACAAATAGAATCCGCATGGTAATTTTTGCTTCCCTGAGTCTATATTGTCAAACGATTTTGGATTTTAGATTGCCGATTTTGGATTGACCCAGACCACAAGGGTACTTGTCTACAGGATTTTAGATTTGCGATAGCGAGTTATCGATAGCGTAGCGTTAGCGAGTCTTCTCCCAAGGGGAGACGCCAAAGGCGAACGAGCGTCGCGTCTTTTGGAATGACTATGCCCATAAGGGACGAAGTATGAACCAAAAAATTCTTTGAATCCAAAATCCAAAATCCAAAATCTAAAATTGCAGCACATATTTTGTGCAACGGCGATCAATTCTTATCTAATCACATCGGCTTCACCAATTGCTTAGGAACCGCGCTGAATCACTGCAAAAATTTCTGATAAAATTTCTTGCGCTCCCTGTTGCCGCAACCGTTCTGCTAGTTCTATACCTAGTGCTTCAGCATTGTTAGCTTGACCAGTGACGGCATCTTTGACGAACTTTTGACCGTCTATGCTGGCGACTATTCCTGTTAAGGTCAAATTCTCACCAGATATTTCTGTATTTACACCGATAGGTACTTGACATCCGCCCTCTAAAGAGCGTAGAAAAGAGCGTTCAGCGAGACAGCGATCGCGTGTTTGGGGATGTTCAATCGCTTTGAGTAGAGATAGCAATTCACTATCATCAGCACGGCATTCTATCCCTAAAGCACCTTGTCCAACGGCGTGGAGGGAGATTTCACTGGGGAGGATTTGATGAATGCGTAGGTGCAACCCGGCGCAGCCATCGCTCATTCCCAATCTTTCTAACCCTGCTGCTGCCAAAATCAGGGCATCATATTCGCCTGCATCCAGTTTTGCCAACCGTGTAATCAAGTTTCCCCGGACATCCTTAAATGTAAAGTGCGGGAAATGGTGGCGTAACTGTGCTAACCGCCGCAGCGAAGATGTTCCAATTACCGCACCTTCTGGCAATGTATCGATTTGTTTATCTTTGTGCTTTTCATGCACTACTAATGCATCGGCGGGATTTTCCCGTTCAGTAATTGCTGCCAGTGTCAACCCTTCTGGTAAATTAGTCGGCAAATCCTTGAGGGAATGAACTGCAAAGTCAATCTCCTGATTGATCATTCCGAGTTCAAGTTCTTTAGTAAAAAGTCCTTTATCGCCAATCTTAGCTAATGCTACATCCAAGATTTTATCGCCTTGGGTAGACATGGTGTGGACTTCAAAAGTGATATCAGGATAGCAATTCTTGAGTTGCTCTTGTACCCAGTAGGTCTGAACCAGAGCAAGTTGGCTTTTGCGTGAACCAATCCGAATAGTGCGTGGGGGACTAGAAACAACTGATGTCATAAAACAATATAATATCGCAGGCGATAAATTCACTCTCATCTAGACTACCGTAGTCAGGGACTCATAAGAATTTTGGGTTTTGGATTTTGGATTTTGGATTACAATTCTTTACTAAAAGCTGGTTTTAGTAATTTCAAGCAAGCAAATTAAATTTGGCAAAATCTTGCAATGCCAATGCGTCGGGTAATAATAGACCTTTGCAAAAGTCCTTAACACCCCCAACCCCCCCGCTTGCGCGGCTACGGTGTACACATAAGTCTTCTAACCATTGCTCCACAAGCTTTTGATCCCCCCAACCCCCCTTTTTAATGGGGGCGAAAGCCCTTCATTCAAAGTCCCCCTTTTTAAGGGGAATTTAGGGGGATCTTCAACGACTTTGATTTTATTAAGTACTAATGCAAAATTAAATATACATTTGTCATTGCGAATGAAGCGTTCGCGTAGCGTCTCGTAGAGAAGCGAAATGAAGCAATCGCAAGGGTTTGGAGATTGCTTCGCTACATTTCATTTCGCTCGCAATGACATAAATAATTTTGCGTAACCACTTATGTGTACACCGTAGGCTTGCGGGGAGAGAAGCGTTTGCTTTACTCAAATGTGGGGTGGGGTTCTTTATTTTTGATTTATGCAAGAGGTCTAATGCCAATGCATCAAGTCACAATGCCAATGCGTCCAGTCACAATGCCAATGCGCCGACTAACAATGCCAATGCGTCCAGTCACAATGCCAATGCGCCGACTAACAATGCCAATGCGCCGGCTAACAATGCCAATGCGCCGACTAACAATGCCAATGCGTCGGCTAACAATGCCAATGGTCTCCTTGCATTAAAAACGCTATGCTTTTACCCAAAACTTTCCTTAAGACTTATCTTCTAATGGCAGTATTACCGCACAAGTCGTACCAATTCCTACTTCTGTGGTGATGTTAATATGACCTTGGTGTAAGTCTACACACTTTTTCACCACTACCAAGCCTAATCCTGTACCGGGAATGCTTCTGACATTTTTGCCACGATGAAACGGCTGAAATAGCTGCTTTTGATCTGCTAGCGGAATCCCAATACCTTGATCTTGAACTTGGAGAATGACCGTATCTGATTTAAACTCCAGACTCAGATTAACATTCCCTCCTTCAGGAGAATATTTAATCGCATTCAGCAGCAAATTAGACAGAATGGAACGCAATAACCTTTCATCCACCCAAGCAGAAACAGCTTTTCCTTGGCAAGCAAAACTCAATGTGTGCCTCTCATTTGTACTTAAGCGCATTTCTTCGACAAAATAAGCGCAGAATTCTTCTAAATCTATGAGTTTGGGATTAAATTCTAGTTTTCCGGTTTCGGCTCGATTGATAGTCAAAATATCGTCTAACATTTGAACCATATTTTTGACGGAAAGTTGAATCCGCTGTAAGTTCCTCAGTCGCTTAGAAGAGTTATCCCATTCATCTTGACAATTCTCTAGCAATTGCGCTGCTGCTAAGGCAGTACTTAGAGGAGTACGAAACTCATGAGATGCCATTGAGAAAAAGCGTGTTTTCAGGACGCTAAGTTCTCTCTCTCGCTCTAGTGCCATCCGAATTTCATCTAGCCTTTTGCGTCCGGTAATGTCACGTTGTACTGCTATCCAGTGGGTGTAACAGCCAGTTTGATCGGCTACGGGAACGATGCTGAATTCATTCCAAAATTCCGAGCCATCTTTACGGTAGTTAATTACCTGAACTGTGACTGATTCCCAATGAGATAGAGCATTCCAGACTTTATCCAGTTCAACCCGACTTGTTTTCGCTCCTTGAAGAATACGCGGTGTTTTACCTAAAACTTCTTCCGGGCTGTAACCTGTGATTCTGGTGAATGCTTCATTAACATAAATAATATGCGGCCCAGGTTTGCCAATTGGTTGCGCTTCAGTAATAACTACACCATCATTAGTATTTACAACTACAGATTGCAATAGCCGCACCTGTTCTTCTTGCTTCTTTTGGTGTGTAATATCGGCAATCACTGCTACCATGCCGTTGATACTATCGTCGCTATCATGCAATGGAGCAGCAGAAAAAACTATATCGATCGCAGTGCCATCTTTTTTTAAACGGCGCAATTCCACTCTGGTATAAGTTGTTCCTTGTAATATACTTTCTTGAAGAGTGTTGTATTCTTCTAATTGGTCATCTAAAAAAATGGGGTTGGGATGGTCAATTACCTCTGCCTCTGTCCAACCAAACATCTTTTCAGCAGCAGGATTCCAGATTTTTACGTTGCCTGCTAAATCAAGTGTGAAGATAGCGCGAGGAGAGGCAGTAATCAAAGCTTGTAGTGCGGCTTGGGTGCGCTGACGTTCAGCAATTTCGGCTCGGAGAGAGACATTGACTGTAGCTAACTCTTGAGTCCGCAGTTGAACGCGGTGTTCTAGTTCGGCGTTGAGTGTTTGTAGCTGTTTGTAAAGTTCCGATTGTTGAATGGCGATCGCTACTTGGGTAGCAAGTTGCTTCATTAACTCAATTTCCCAAGATTCCCATACACGGGTGCGATCGCACTGATGAGCAATCAATAAGCCCCAAAGATAAGGGGTAGAAGCTGGTGTTTTGCTGTCTTGCTGTTTATCCCCTTGCCGATTCTCTTGTAAAATTGGCACTACCAACTTAGCTTTGACACCAAACTGTTTCACAAACTCTGCTAGACATGGTTCGACATCAGCTTGATCGACATTTGCGATCGCCCGGGTTTTTCCCAACGAATACGCTTGATGATACTCTCTAGGAAACACTTCTGGTGGAAAGGTTTCTCCCAAAATTGTTGTATATTCAGGTAGAACTGTTTCAGTGATGGCGCTACCCGTACCATTTTCCCAGAGGCGATAAATTAACACCCTATCCGCTTGGAGAAACTCGCGTACTTCTGCAACAGTGGTAGTCAGAACCTCCTCTAACTCCAAAGACTTACGGATCTGGTGAGCAATCTGGCTTACTAGTCGCTCCCGCTCAGTTTGTTGTCGCAGGATCGCTTCTACCCGTTGTCGCCTAGTTACTTCTAGGTTGAGAAAATAGTAAATTACTCCCAAGGTAATAATGCTAAAACCAATACCGATAGGATTGAAATTGATAATACTAAAATCGGGTATGAGCATAGAGAGGAGATATTAGAGAAATAGAGTCTGGAAGGTTGATTGTTTGTCACTCCTGACTCTGAAAATTTTTTCTAAAAGGATTATGCAACTGGTGCTATTGTTTGAGCTAGGTTTGTGGGCTACAGCCTAACAAGGTAAATTATGACATTGCAAGTTGAAGAAGAATTCAGAAGTCAGAATTCAGGAGTCAGAATCAAGACGCGACGCTCGAATACTCGCTTACGTTGAAACTAACTTCGTCTTAGAACTAGTCTTTGAACAAGAACAGTGCGTAAGCTGTGAGCAGATTTTGCAATCTTGTGAAATAGGACAGGCAAAACTTATTATTCCAGCTTATAGTCTTGCTGAACCTCATGAGAAATTAAGTCGTCAGGCAAAGAGTCGTCGGGATTTACAGCAATTGCTTGATGCTGAGTTGCGGCAGCTTTCACGTACAGTATCTTATATAAATCGGAAATTGTTAATTGACTCCATCTTTCCGAAAGCATAGAAGTCGCTAAACATCAAAAAGAATTAACAACTTTTATCAAATCTAGTGTAAAAACTGCCATACTTAAACCAGTATTGCCTTAACTGATGACAAGGTGTAAATAAACTGGCTTTAACACGATAAAGAAAAACCTGCCGATGTTCGCCCATCCAAATTTTATCAACTGGCTCAACGGAAATTAATGTACCTCCCAGAGCGGCTATACACTCGTTAAATCTCTCAACGCAAGAATAGTCTATAGTCTCAAATATAAAAAAATGGCCGGAGCAGATTAAATGGCGGCTTCTTATCCAACATTGGAGCTTCTTATGCGCTTGTGGCGGCAACATTATTTTGCTTCAAGTAACTTGATAAAAATGCAAAGTTTATATAGATTCTTCAATCAATAAACTTCTTGGATAAATAAATTTTTGTCTAATTTAGAGGCGTTCCAGGTTAACAGAAAAATGCTTAATTGCTGATTCTGCCTTTTCTAAAATTTGAGTGAGTCTCTTGAAACAGGCTGATACCTAAGGGTGAACTAAGTTCAAAGTCCATTTGTTTGAAACATCTTAAGAAGGTTATTAGAAACCCATATAAAATATAAAATTACATCTCAAAAGTAAGGAAATTACTCAGGAAATAGTAAAGAAATCGGAAAGAAGCAACCAAATCGAGAAATTGTTACTTTTTGCAATATTTTCTCAATGAGAATTTGCCGATTGTTTGAAATATAACCAAGTATCTTTAAAAAATTATGCGAATTCTTTTAGTTGAAGATGATTTACGCCTTGCCGAAACTTTAGCAGAAGCCCTGACAGATCAGCGTTATACGGTTGATGTGGTGACAGATGGTGAGGCAGGATGGAATCAAGCCAAAATGCTGGATTATGATTTGCTGCTGCTGGATGTGATGTTGCCAGAACTCGATGGAATTAGTTTATGTCATCGGTTGCGATCGCACAGCTATAGTATGCCTGTTCTCATGCTCACTGCTCGTGATACCGTTAGCGATAAAATCACCGGGCTTGATGCCGGAGCCGATGATTATGTCGTTAAACCAGTGGATTTACAAGAACTATTTGCCCGAATTCGCGCCTTGCTTCGTCGGGGTAATGTTTCATCGCCGCCGATTTTGGAATGGGGCAATCTGCACCTCAATCCCAGCACTTATGAAGTGAGCTATGGAAAAAATATGCTACATTTAACCCCAAAAGAGTACGGAATCTTAGAGTTACTGCTGCGAAATGGTCGTCGTGTCCTGAGTCGCAGCGTGATTATTGAACATATTTGGTCATTAGATTCTCCTCCAGAAGAACATGCTGTGAAGGTTCATCTTAGAAGCCTACGTCAAAAGCTCAAAGCAGCCGGAGCTTTTGAAGATTTTATTGAAACAGTTCACGGTATAGGCTACCGTCTCAAGCAACTCGACCAATTATAAACCTCATCTAAACCTCGTCTAACTTGAGAACTGTAGTTTTTTACCAAAATTTTGCGATTGCTTCCTACGTCGCAATGACACAACAGAATAATTCAAAACTCCAGGTTTCAACATGGACGAGGTTTAGGTTTCAACATAGATGAGGTTTATACCAATTCTCTGATTTGGTTCAGGCCTCGATAAATTGCTCAGGTTTTGTGCGTCAAGCCAACCCTACAGGGTTTGATGGTGCGATTTGGTGATTTGTATCACTGGAATTTCAATCCAAAATTCTGTACCTAACCCTGGCTGAGAATCACATCTCAACACACCACCGTGTTTATCTACGACAATCTGGTAACTAATTGATAATCCTAAACCAGTGCCTTTTCCTACTGGCTTTGTTGTGAAAAATGGATCGCAAATTCTTGCCTTTAGGGATTCAGGTATTCCTGGGCCATTGTCTCTTATGCGAATGACTACACTCTTGATATTGCCTTCAAGTTCTCCAAGAGAAGTACGGATAGTAATTTGACTGTTATGAGTTGTTGATTGAGATTCTGTGTAATCTTCTAAAGCATCGATCGCATTGCTTAAAACATTCATAAATACTTGATTTAGTGGCCCAGCATAGCACTCTACTAAAGGAAGGTTGCCGTATTCTTTAACTAATTTAATCGCCGGACTTTCTGGTTTTGCTTTCAAGCGATGCTGCAAAATTAGCAAGGTGCTATCAATGCCCTCATGAATATTAACTGGTTTTTTTTCTGCCTCGTCAAGGCGAGAAAAATTCCGTAAACCCAAAACAATCTGACGGATGCGATCGACCCCAACTTTCATGGAAGATAGAGTTTTGGGCAAATCCTCCATAAGAAATTCTAAGTCGATTTCGAGTGCGCGATCGCGAATCTCTGGGTTAGGGTTGGGAGCATTGTGCAAATAGAGGTCTAATATACCAAGTAAATCTTGGGCGTAATCGTTGACATGATTGATGTTGCCATAAATGAAGTTCACAGGGTTGTTAATTTCGTGAGCAATACCAGCTACCAGTTGACCAAGTGAGGACATTTTCTCAGTTTGGATCAGTTGGGTTTGAGTTCGCTGTAAATCATGCAAAGCTTGAGCCAGTTTTTCTGTCTGCTCTTTGGTTTGATGATGTAATTGGGCTTGTTGGAGTGCAACCCCAAGCTGATTAGCAATTTGGGTAATAAACTTAATTTCTGAGGCTTCCCAATGACGGGGTGCAGAATTCTGGTAAGCTGCTAGTAAGCCCCATAGCTGTTGCCCAATAAATATGGGTGCGATCGCATAAGCCCTTGCTTGAATTTGCTCTAGAACTGCAATGTGACATTGAGAGTGGTCAGCTTCATAGATATCATCGACTGCAAAGGTTTCATTGTGACGATATCGCCCACCTTGGGTTTCTTGTAAATAGCTATCTTGCCAAACTGTCTTGGTATCTGAACCTACTAATTTTACCCAGTTATCACCTACAAACTCGGCGATATATTCACCACTCCAATCAGCCTGGAAGCGGTAGACTGCAACTCGATCTGCTTGTAGTGATTTACAGATTTCTTGGGTGGTTGCTTGAAAAATCGCATCTAAATCTAAAGATTCTCTAACTTTCGCTACAACTTCAAACAATACCCGTTGCTGTTCTGCTGCTTGTTGCAAATCTAATGTCTGTTGTCGTGTCTGAGTGAGTAAATCAGCTTGCTGGAGTGCTACGCCCATTTGAGCCGCAATCTGACTGAGAAAGTTAACTTCAGAAACTTTCCATTGTCGAGGCCCAGTGTGTTGATAAGTTGCCAACAAACCCCAAAGTTTTTGCCCAACAAAAATCGGTGCAAGTACAAAAGCATGAATTTGAAACTGCTCTAGATTGTCGATATGACACTGAGTAAACCCCATCTTGTAGATGTCATCGACTGCAAATGTTTCATTGTGGCGGTAGCGTCCTCCCTGTGTGTCTTGTAAGTAGGTGTCATTCCAAATTGTATTAATACCTAGTTCAGACTCATTCGACCAGTATGGACTAGCAGCTTCAAAATCTCCGACAAATTCACCACCCCAATTAGCATCGAAACGATAAACAGAAACGCGATCGGCTTTAATTAATTGACAAACCTCTTTAGTTGTGGTTTGAAAAATCGTATTTGTGTCTAGAGATTCCCGAATTTCGGCAATAACTTTAAACACAGCCTGTTCTTGTTCAGCTGTCCGTTGTAACTCAACTGTGCGTCTTTTAACTTGTTTTTCTAAATTTTCATTAAAGGTTTTCACTTGTTGGTATAATTCATACTGCTGAATTGCTGAAGCAAAGTGTTTACTGAGGTTTCTAGCCAGTTCAATCTCTTCAGTTGTCCATTTTTGAGCTTGTGCTTTTTTAGATTCGCGCCAAACCTCAAACGATAAACGAGGGTAAAGCTGCCTTTGATCGCCCTCATGCTGCCCCGCCCATAAAGTTTCTGTATCTACTTCATTGCGGAAAATACTTAAATAGCCTAGCAATTGCTGACGATACTGGAGTGGGATCATCAATATGCTGCGAATTTTAGTTGGTTGAAAAGCAACTTGCAAAGTTCGCAAGTCAGAAATTTTATATATATCTGAAATTGCCCAAACATCGTATTTACTAAACTTGTAGTATTCTTGCCAGACACTATACTGCTCTATGAGTGGATATATGGTTTGTTCTGGCATTACAGGTTGCTGTCCACAGATATAAAGCTTGATACAAGTATTTCCTGGTATTAAGCATTCTGTTAAGCTGGTGACGTTGCCATTGTGAAAATCAAGAGCTTCATTATTTCTAATGCACAGCCTGCCACCAACACCATTAAAGGCAGCAACAGCCGTTTCTAGGGCTGGCTGTAAGACAATTGTGGGTAGTGAATGTAGGAGGGTAGCAATGCGGTTAACGATCGCTTCTCGTTCGGCTGTTTTGCGAACTTGAGTGTGAAGGGTACTTTGAGCGATCGCCATTGACAGTTGCTCGACTACCATTTGTATTGCTTCTAGTTCATATTCTGAAATCGAACGCGCTTCAGAATTATGAGAGACTAGCAGCCCCCAAAGTTGATCTTGATAGAGAATAGGCGCTACTAGCGAAGATTTTACCCCCATTGCCGTCAAATATTCAATATGACAGGGATCTACAGGGCGGTAGCGGATCTCCTCTGAGATAGTTTCTCCATTATCTAAATCACGCAGGTGAATTTGACCAATCTCTTTAGTGTCAACATTTACAACCGAACGCATCCGTGATTTGATAAATAGTTCACGGGCATAGGATGGAATATCATCGTAGGGAAAATTTAACCCCAGTAGCGACGGCAAACAATTTTTATTAATCGATTCAGCAATTACTTGACCACTACCATCGGGATGAAATTTGTAAATCATCACTCGATCAGTTTTTAGTAGCGATCGCACTTCTGCCGTTGTGACTGTGATAATTTCTTCTAATTCTAAGCTGCGTCGGATACGGTTTGTAATGCGGCGTAGAAAACTTTCTTCATCGCGAGGATTGGAGGTCATTGTTATAGCAAAATAAATTAATAATTTGAAAACTGACATAATTAAATCTAAAGACATTCTGAAATTTATTTCATCAATTTGTCTTCAGTAAAACTACGGTCAAATCATTAATAAAAATATTTTTTTGGCTTTTATAAAAATTCACCAAAAAATCATAAAAACAGACGCTAAAAAGATTGCGTCTGTACTAGCTATAAGAGAAAGTTCTTGCTTTTTAGTTTTAACTTTTTGTTGACAGACTAATGTTCAACAAAATTAAACCCTTGTGTTGTCAGCAAAGCGGATTTTTAGATAGTCATTTTCCATCTTTGCCCCGGCTGGTTGCAGTGCTGCTAAGGCTTGTGGCAAAACTAAGTTACGACGATGGTTGCCAATCGTAATGTTTAATTCGTCTCCAGTTTTACTGAGTTGAACTTGGTCTTTAGGGATACCAGGTAAGTAAAGTTCTAAGCTGTATTGGTTTTCCTCTTGCACTACTTTAAGAGTTGTTTCTTTGTAATAAACCTGAGTAGGATCTTCATCTTTATAAAGAGTTTCTTTCAGGCGTTCTAAGGAAGCCAATCCACACATTTCTTCAGAAAATAGGGGAACTTCTTTTACAGGCAGAGGGTGAAAATCATCATGGATTTCCCGGCGATATTGTTCTTGACTTTCCTTCCAACGTTGGAAAAATGGGTCTTGGACAACACTTGGAATAATCCGATTCGCCACGACTAAATCTGTTGCAACATTATACAAACTCAGATAAGCATGGGCACGGAGAGATTCTTTAATCACCATTTTTTCAGGATTTGTTACTAGACGCACTGAAGTTTGAGTATTATCTGTTAATACTTTTTCCAGAGCTTCAATTTGTTCATAAAACTCATAAGGTGCATCCATCACTTCTTTATCGGGTAGCGAAAAACCAGCAATTGGTCTAAACAAAGGTTCAACCAGGGGTCGAAGTGCCACCGAGATGTTTTGAAATGGCTTGTAGAAACGCCGCATATACCAGCCACCGACTTCAGGTAAACTCAGTAACCGCAGTGCTGTGCCGGTGGGGGCTGAGTCGATAATTAAGACATCAAACTCACCTTCATCGTAATGGCGCTTCATCCTTACCAAGCCAAAAATCTCATCCATGCCTGGTAAAATTGCCAATTCTTCCGCCTGTACGCCGTCTAAACCCCTGGCCTGTAAAACTTGGGTAATATAACGTTTCACAGCGCCCCAGTTTCCCTCCAGTTCTTGCAGCGCATCTAGTTCAGCACCCCAGAGATTTGGGCGAATTTTTTGGGGTGCATGTCCCAGTTCCATATCAAAACTATCTGCCAGGGAGTGGGCGGGATCGGTACTTAAAACCAATGTCTGATAGCCTAGTTCCGCACAACGGAGTCCAGTTGCAGCAGCGACGGAAGTTTTGCCCACGCCGCCTTTCCCGGTCATTAAAATTACACGCATAGATGCTTCTGTCCTGCCTGAGGATTTTTTACATTTATTTACATTATCGACTGTTTAAGGAAAATAAATGTTGTTTCAGTGCATCTAGGGATTAATATAAGTATTTAACCTAAATCATCCGTTGGATTTTGCTGCAATAACCGATCCAGCTTAGTTTCCAGCGCTGAGAGTTTCTTGAGAATTGTGGGGCGATCGCCATCAAGAGAAATTAGTAAATTGGTGATTCTCTCTTGGATGTTCGCTAATTGTGCTACTGCATTCTGAATTTGGAGCATTCCTTCTCGGAGTTCTTGGCGTTCCTGACGTGCTTCCGCCATTTCATCTAAGATAGCTTGGACTGTTTTAGCGTTACTCTCAATTAGATGCTTGAGTTCTTTATCAGTCATTGCGATCGCACTTTGGAGTTGAGTTTATGATGAATCATAAAAAATTTAATTAACATCCGCATTATTAACTCTTTCTCCCAACAGGATTTTCAGGTTTTTAGCGGATTGATTTAGTATACTAAATATTGATACCAACTCTCCATATGGCAATACAGTACAGTTAAGCTTCTCTTCCTTCTCTTCCTTCTCTTGCTTTGCGTCCTTTGCGGTAGCCTGCGGCAAGCTGCTCCGCATCTACGTTAAAAAAAGAATTTTAGCCTTAACTGAACCGTATTGTGTTTAATTCTCGATTTCTAGAGCAGGGGACTAGCTACGCATCCTCTGGTAGGTCTTTAAACTCTTGCCTTAAACGTAGTTCAGTTAAGAACTTAGACTGGTCAGATGTGGGACTTTTTCAAGCCTCGCCCTTTAGGGCTGGGGTTTCTGACTGATGATTAAGCTAATTGTTTGGATGTTCATCCTTTGTAACTACAGGTGAAGCTACTTCCGCCAAATGTTGTTCTTGGGCTTGCATTTCCAGTAATTGGGGAATTGTCACAAATCTATAACCTTGGGACTTTAAACCTGCGATCATTTCTGGCAAAGCTTTGACAGATTTAGAACGGTTGCCACCGCCATCGTGCATCAGTACAATTGCACCTGGTTTTGCATATTTCAGCACATTTTTGATCAGCATTGGCACTTGAGGCGAACGACGTTCGGCATCCCCCGATTCTTCTGACCACATCATGACAGCGTACTTCTCATTTTTGGCATATTCGGCTAATCCATTATTCAGAAAGCCGCCAGGGGGACGAAATAGAGTAGTTTTCTCTCCAGTAGTCTTGTAGATGATCTCTGCTGTACGATCAATTTCACTAGCCGCAGTAGCTACGTCCATACGGCGATACCAATGATGCCATGTATGATTACCAATTACGTGACCATCAGCAGCGACTTGCTTGGCAATTTGGGGAAAATATTTCACCATTTCCCCAATCATGAAGAATGTGGCTTTGATATCATTTTTCTTCAAAATTTCTAAAATCTGTGTCGTATTTTTGGGGCCTGGGCCATCATCAAAGGTTAAGGCGATGACTTTCTCATTTACTTTTAGTTTCCCTTGATAAACGATTGTTCCCTGAAAAGACTTGGGAACTTCATTCATCTGGTCTGTAGCTGGACTGATATTCTGTTGTGCGGATGCACTCATCAACTTGTTCTGACTTGCTTTAGCGCTCTCGCTTTTTGGCTTTACAATTCCCAATAGATGCTCAAATCCTCTGGTAGTTAAAAGCAAACTTATACCCAAACTACTAGCACTAGTAAGCAATGTAATGATGATTAGTTTCGGTAACCAAGATAATTTACGGCTAGACACATTAAATATCCTCAAATATTAGTTATTGGGCATTGGGCAAAACAGTTCCGAGTTCCGAGTTCCGAGTGCTGAGTAGGGAATCTAACTTCTTTACTCAACACTCAGCACTCCTGAAGGGCATTGGGCATTGGGCATTGGGATTAACTCTTCCCCAGTCCCTAGTCCCTAGTACAACAAACACGGCGTAAATAAACCAACCATTTAAAATAGCCAGAAAGCTTACAAAATAAGCATTCTTTCTTTTTACTTTTGCCTTTTTACTTTTGCCTTCTTGTACTAGTCCCTAGTACCCAGCTTAGGTATAAAAATACTATCAGCTAATTATAGAGAGTTAGTCAAATTATGCGATCGCTCTTTATCCCAGCATACACTGCCAGCTATCCCGGACATATCTTGCATGGGTGGGATTCCCGGCGATTTTCTGATTCTTAATTATTTATTTAAGTCCACCAAACAACGAATGGGCAAACAAAGCGGCTTGAGTGCGATCGCGTAAATTCAACCGACTCAGAATATTGGTAACATAATTCTTAACAGTATTTTCTGAAAGAAACAAAGATTCAGCAATTTCACGGTTATTGGCTCCACAAGCAATTAACCGTAATACATCTAATTCTCTGGGTGTGAGTTGCGCCAATTCTGGAGGAGGTTGCACAGAGGAGATAGGGGCGGCAATCGGCGTGAGTGCTTTCTCAAATAATCCTGGGCCGAGTAGAGTTTGTCCCTTGTAGACGGATCTAATTGCCAACATTAATTCATCTGGTTCGGTGTCCTTGAGCAAATAGCCCTTTGCACCCAAACGCATCGCCTGAAAAACATACTCATCATCATCGAAGGTGGTGAGGACGAGAACCTTAATGTTGGGATATTGTTGAGCGATCGCTTTTGTAGTGGCAACTCCATCCATTACGGGCATTCGGATATCCATTAGCACAATATCGGGTTGCAGCGCGGCAATCTGTTCGAGTGCCCGTTGCCCATTCTCCGCCTCACCAATTACCTGCATCTCTGCATTCGACTCAAGCATACTCTTAAGTCCCTGGCGAATAAGATGCTGATCGTCAACTAATAAAATCTGAATCATAACTGAGATGGGGAGTAGGGAGTGGGGAGTAGGTAATTCAATTACAAAGAAAGGCAGGGGGCAGGAGGCAGGAGGCAGAAGGGAGAAAACTTTAGTTCTGGGTATTAAGCCGCAGTCAAAAAAAAAGAATTGGAGCCAGACGCGTAGCGCGACTTGTATTGCGTCCTTGCTATCCCATGTTTAAACATGGGTTTCTCCTGCCTTCTGAATTAAAAAGTCTTATAACAAAAGCTTTGATAGTGGCAAAGAAACAGAAATACAGCAACCTGTTCCTAGTTGACTGTGGAGATTTAACTGGCCGCCTAGTGCAACCGACCGTTCTCGCATTCCTTGCAGTCCAAACCCAGTTGTATTTTGAGTGGGGTTAAACCCTTTTCCATTATCTTCGATTGAGAGATAAATCATTCCCGCGTGAGCCAGAAGTTTAACGGTGACACTTGTCGCTTGAGCATGTTTGCAAATATTTGTCAACGATTCTTGCACAATACGGTAAAGGGCGGTGTTTACTTCTGTTGGTAAAGTGTGCGGGAGATCAAATTTACAGGAAGGTTCAATACCTGTGGTTTGCTGAAAATCTGTCAGCAGCTTTTCAATGGCTGATTTGAGAGATTGCCCTTGCAAAGGATTTGAACGTAAAACAGAAAGCGATCGCCGAATTTCTAGCAGCGCCTCAGCCCCCAATTCTTTCGCCTGTTTGAGAAATGTCAATGCTTTATCATTATTTGATTGCCAGAACAACAGAGTATTATTTATTTGAATGGTTTGGGCAGCGAGAGTGTGTCCTAACCCATCATGAATTTCGCGGGCAATGCGGTTGCGTTCTTGCAAGGTTGCCTGATCTTCAATTCTTAGTGCATACTGGCACAGTTGTTGATTGATAATCTCTAATTGCTGATGGGCAATTTCTAACTGCTCTCGACTTTGGCGCTCTGCAAGCAGGGCATTAATTAACAATAAAGCGAATACTAAGGTTAAGCTAAATAATAATATATTACTTAATCGCCAATCCCAAGACATGGCGATCATTTTATCGCGCATAAAATTCTCAGGTACAATGGGTCTTAATAAAAGTAGTGTTCCATGAGAGAGCAGAGATAAACCCAAGACAACCAACTGTCCCGATCGCTTAAATATCAGACAACTCCGCATTACCAGTACTAGACACAGCAGCAAAACTGAGCGAGGAGATAAGCTTTGTTGAATTGCTGGCAGCCAAATTAAAACTAATTCCAGGGCTGTATAGAGTAATTTTGTTTCCAGCTTTACCATTGGTAGTCTTAAGCCCATCAAGCTGAAGATGGCGATCGCCATAACTCGTAGCAGCAACGACCAAGACAACTGAAATGGCAGCAGAACTTCCATGAACACTGCCGTAGCCAATAACAGCCACTCTAGGTAAAGCAATAGACGAAACGATGGGTAGGTCAAGCTAACCATAGAATTATTCCAATTTAATGGTCTTTGTGATAAAACCATAGGTATCTTCACAATTTTAGAGGGAAATATTGAACTGGGGACTGGGTATTGGCGACTAGGGACTGGGAATTAGGAAAATTTTAATGGGAATTCATACCTCAATCAACTCTTACTCATAATTTTTTACCAGTGCCCAGTACCCATTCCCCAATACTCATTACTCCTCTATATAACGAATCTATCTCTGGTATTGGTAGAGCCGTTCCGACTGATTAATTATTTCTAAATTAGGAAAAAAGTCACAATCACTTGAGTACTTTTTTACTGGTCAGGTTAGGAATTCTAGCTCATGTGCAAACCCATCACAGCTTTTAAGATTAGCTGGTGTGAGTAAATCAGCAACTTTTCAAACATCTTCTAAACAGTTAGAAGCTGAAATTTACTCATAACAATGGTATTACACACAATCAAAACAAGAGAAGTAAATGATTAAAAAACAGATAATTTTACCAACCATGCTACTTGCGACTATTCTGATTGGGGGAATGACAGGTTGCAGCAATTCTAAATCTCCAGATGTATCCCAAGGGGATGACTCTGGCACAAAGGTATCTGATACTTCTACGACAAACTCTCCGGCATCAAATACGCCAGAACGCGCTCAAAAGCGCGAAGAAATTCGCAAACAAATTGAAGCAGTTCTGACCCCAGATCAGGTAAAGGAATTGTCAGGAAAATTACAACAAGGTGAAAAAATGCGTCAAGCAGTGTTGAGCCTGAATCTAACGGCTGATCAAAAGACTAAAATTCAGGATATTTTTAAGACTGCCTATCCCCACCGCAAAGGTAAATCTCAAGATAATTCCTAATAGTTTGTTCGAGACATAATTCAGTAGTCAGTCGCGTTGCGTCGCTCCGAATTCAAAATTCAAAATTAATGACTGAGGATATTCAACGCTTCATTGATTGCATTCTGAATTCTAAATTCTGAATTCTGTATTCTTCTTGCAGATTTAAAGTATGTTTAAACAAAAATTTCTCGTCAAGATAGAGCTAGCTGTTATAGCAATAATGCTTTTAGGAACTAGTCTCTACGCTTCCAAAGCTTTCGGTAAAGCCGAATCTAGCCCTCAAAAGCTCGTGGATGAAGTGTGGCAAATCCTAGATAAAAATTATGTTGATGTCAGCTTTAACCATCAAGATTGGAAAGCAATTCGACAGCAATATCTTAGCCGTTCCTATAGTTCTAATCAACAGGCTTATGGGGCGATTCAAGAAATGGTGGCGAAATTAGGCGATCGCTACACCGAGTTTTTCGACCCCCAGGAATTTCAAGCCCTAAATAACGACATTTCTGGCAACCTCAGTGGTGTAGGGCTGGAACTGTCACAGAATGAAAAAACTAAAGCCTTAACCGTTGTCGCCCCCATTGCCGGAACGCCTGCTTTTAAAGCGGGTATTTTACCAGACGATATAATTGTCCGGATTAACGGTCAAATAACTCAAGGGATGAAAATTGAGGATGCCGTGAAGCGAATTCTCGGCCCAGTGGGAACTAAGGTAGTACTCACAATTCAACGGGGTAGCCAATCGCAAACTTTCAACCTTACCCGTGCAAATATTGCCATCTATCCTGTAACTTACAACACACGAATAACGCCAGCAGGCAAGATTGGTTACATTCGTTTACCAGAGTTTACGGAAACTGCTGCCGCAGAGATGCATCGAGCAATTGAAGCATTAGAACAACAACAGGTGCAGGGCTACGTTTTGGATCTGCGTTCCGATCCAGGTGGACTGCTGGATGCAAGTTTACAAATTGCCAGTATGTGGTTGAAGCAAGGAGCGATCGTATCTTTGGTAAATCGAGACAAAGTTAAAGATAGCTACAATGCTTCAGGACATCCTCTCACCAACAAACCCTTAGTGATACTGGTGGATAAGGGATCTGCTAGCGCCAGCGAAATTCTGTCAGGAGCGTTGCAAGACGATCATCGCGCCAGATTAGTCGGGACTCGCACCTTCGGTAAAGGTTTAGTTCAAGCCGTAGAGCCACTAGAGGATGGTTCGGGGCTGAAACTAACGATCGCTAAATACTACACACCAAAAGGTCGAGATATCAATCATGTCGGCATTGAACCAGATATTACTGTGGAGTTAACCGAGGCACAACAGAAAGCATTACTACAAAAGCAAACCTTGGGGACATTAGCCGATCCTCAGTATGCTAGCGCCGTTGCTGACCTGAGCAAATTGATTCAGTCCGGGGCCGATCATGTGAGTTTAAAGAATGGGAAATGAAGGAGGCAGGACAATACGGTTCGGTTAACAAAGTTATCTGTTGAGGCGAGCAGGGGGAGAAGAGAAGCAGGGGGAGTAGGGGAAGAAGAGAAGCAGGGGGAGCAGGGGAAGAGAAATTGCTTAATAATAACTCTCTTTCCTCCCCTGCCTCCCCTGCCTCCGCAGCCTCCCCTGCCTCCCCTGCCTCCCCTGCCTCCCCTGCCTCCCCTGCCCTATACCTCCTGCCTTCCTTAATAAACACCGTCGTGAACAAGTCAGGAACCGTATCTTTCCATCATGTCAACCCGCAAAGCCCAACGACTTCAAATTTGTGAACCAGTCCCAGGTCTGCAAATCCTGGTTAAACTCAGTAACACTCCTTTAGTGCGGACAATCATAACTACTGTTACCCACCATCAGCTAGCAATCATTGGGGTTGTATTTGTTGCCACTCTAGTTTTTTCTATGCGGGACAATGCCCCCTGGCTGACAGTACCGAAACAGGTAGCGATTGAATTTTTTTCTGCTGTATCCCAATCCCTAGCCGCTTTATTGGGAGTGTTAATTGTTTTCCTCACCTTTACTAGTCAGTTGATTGCTCAAAGGAGATATGAAGACTACTATACACTTCAGATTCAGATTGACCAACTCATTCGTCTAACTCAGTCTCTTCCTCCCGAACTTAGTAATTTTGATGAAACTTTGATAGCCCTGATTAACTATTTAGTTCCTTTGCATTTAAAGGATTTTCCAATTTGGGCAACTACCTCTCAAGTATTACCTTGGGATAAGCTTTTAGACAATTTCAAGAATGAACATAAATTGATACGGGTGCAGCAAGAATTTTCCTTAGCTACCCACCTACACCAACAACAAATTTCACTTGTTATCAATAACATGGAAGAAATTCTGGAGAGATTTTCTCGGCTTTATAATCGCATTTTGGAGATGAGCCGTTTCATTCTAGCGATTGTAAAGTTGTCCTTTCTCCTGGGAGTTTCGCTCCTTTTTTTGCTGTTATTTGGCATTATCGATTTGCAAAGGGAGTTTCCCGATCTCAGCCTACCTGTAATTGTTTCTTTAGCAATTTGGGTATTGATTGCTCTTTTAGAGTTAGTACTTGACACCTGGTTTTTTTATAAAAGCCTCTATGGCTCTTCGAGTCACTATTTGCGCTTTTTTCCGAATAAAAACTACCCTAATTAATAGGCAGAAGCCAATTTACCATGAGTAACTTAACATTCACACACACCAAATTTAGTAACACAGGTAAAGCATCTCAATCTACATCTCAATCTACAACTGATACAGTACGTAGTTATCTTAAAGAAATTGGTCGGATACCTCTATTAACCCACGAGCAAGAAATTTATTTTGCCAAACAAGTTCAGCAGATGATAAAAATACTTGCTGAATCAGAAAAACTTACTGTTGAATTAAAGCGTACACCCACACTGGCAGAATGGGCTAACCAGATGCAGTTAAGTGAACAAGAACTACTTCAGCAGCTAAATCAAGGGAAAAAAGCCAAGCAGAAAATGATCGCGTCTAATCTCCGGCTTGTGGTGTCAATTGCCAAGCAATATCAGAGACGCAATTTAGAGCTTATGGACTTAATTCAAGAAGGTACTTTGGGTTTGGAGAGAGGGGTTGAAAAATTTAATCCGGCTTTAGGATATAGATTTTCAACCTACGTTTACTGGTGGATTCGTCAAGGAATTACTAGAGCGATCGCCCAGCAAGGACGCGCGATTAGATTACCCATTCACATTAATGAAAAGTTAAATAAAATTAAGCGTGTTCAGCGAGAATTATCTCAAAAACTAGGTCGCATTCCCACTAGTACAGAAATTGCTAATGCACTTTCTTTAAAGCCTAGTCAGATTCGAGAGTTTCTAATTTTGTCTCGCCAAACTATCTCTCTCGATATTCGAGTTGGATCGGATAGAGATATACAATTACAAGATTTAATAGAAGATTACAGATATTCTGATAATGCCTATACCACTGGAGAATACATTAGTCAAGATGTCGAAAGCTTATTGTCAAATCTGCCTCAGCAGCAACAAGAAATATTAACTTTGCACTTTGGATTGATAGACGGAAATGGACTTTCTCTAGAACAGATTGCTCAACGTATGGGTATTAGCCGAGAACGAGTTAGGCAGATAGAGAAGCAAGCTCTTAACCTTCTAAATCGACAGCTAAGTAACTAGTATGAAAGGGAATAGGGAATAGGGAATAGGGATCGATATGTAGTGAGTGTTGTTCAAAAATCAAATAGGAGTCCTATAGTAAGATTCATTACCCTGTTGAACTCAAAATTATGCTGAATTCTGACTCCTGAGTTCTGAATTATTCTTGATAAATCAACAAAAATTCAAGTCTATATCAAAGGATTTAAGATAATGAAACTTTCGACTATAATTGCCTGAGTGTTTTTAATAAGCTAGAATCCACTGGAGGTTCTGATGAACCATGAAATTCCTAACGAGAGTTCAACTGAAAATAGGAACGAGAATTTGACTGAAAATAGTGTGGAACCGAAGTTACCACAATCGCCAAAAAAGAAAAAGATTACTTGGATAATTTTGGGCGTGCTGTTGCTGGGTGGGCTAGTTATTTTGGGTATCCATGCGGGTGCAGCCAAGACAGAGAAAACTGGAAAATCTGATCGTAATAAGCAGCAAGTGACACCTGTAACTGTGGCAATGGTGACACAAAAAACGGTTCCGATACAATTGCAGGCGATCGGTAGTGTGCAATCGGGATCTACGGTATCGATTACGCCCGAAGCCACTGGCCGGATTATTGGAGTTTATTTCAAGAAAGGTCAAGATGTGAAAAAGGGACAACTTTTGTTTACCATAGATGACCGATCGCAAACTGCTGCTATCCAGCAAGCTGAGGGAACTGTCGCCAAAGACCAAGCCTCGGTAGAACAAGCAAGAGCTGCATTAGCTAGAGATTTGGGTCAGGTAGACCAAGCTAGGGCCACCTTAATCAAAGACCAAGCCTCCGTGCGACAAGCCCAGGCGACTGTGATCAAGGATGAAGCACAAGTAAATTTTGCCCAGGGACAAAGCGATCGCTATGGTGCATTGTACAAGAAGGGCGCGATCAGCTTGGATACAGCACAGCAATACGTTGAAAACATCCGTACAGCTCAAGCAACCCTACAAGCAGATCGAGAAGCGGTCGCTAATGTTCAGGCTGTTTTGAAAAGCGATCAAGTGGCGTTGACTAATGCTGGTGCAGTTGTTAAGGGCGATGAAGCTGCGATCGCTAATGCTCAAGCTGTTGTTCGTTCCGACCAAGGAGCATTAGACAATGCCAAAGTGCAATTGTCTTACTCCAAAATCTATGCGCCAATTGATGGTCGTGCTGGGAATGTTTCGGTGACTCAGGGTAATGTGGTGCAAGCTAACAGTAGTGCTTCGCTGACTCAAGGTAATGCCCTGCAAACCAACAGTACAGCTGGTACGACTAGCAGCACGGCTCCACTTGTCACCATCACCCAAATTCGCCCAATTGAAGTTGCTTTTTCCATTCCCGAAACAAATCTACCCCAGGTACAAAAGTATATGCGGAATGGCAAGCTGAAAGTAGATGTGACATTCCCCAATCAAAGTCATTCGACACCAGGTGTTTTGACATCTGTCAATAATACGGTTGATAACACCACGGGAACAATTCAACTGATTGGCCAATTTGACAACGCTGAAGGAAACTTGTTTCCTGGTCAATTTGTGAACGCAACACTAACGCTGACCGAAGAACCGAATGCAACAGTTGTTCCCTCCCAAGCCGTGCAGAATGGCCCCGATGGACAGTTTGTTTTTGTAGTTAAGCCCGACATGACAGTAGAAAATGTGCCAGTTACAGTTAGCAGCACCATTGATGGACTAGATGTGATTCAGAAAGGGCCACAACCCGGCGATAAAATTGTCACCGATGGTCAAGCGAATCTCGTTTCGGGTAACAAAATCCGCATCAAAACAGCCGACAATAACTCAAGTGCAGGTGGAAATTCCTCAAAGTCAAAAGGAAATCATGCGCCGAAGTCAGGCGGAGGTGATTCATGAACCTCTCAGAACCATTTATCCGTCGCCCAATCATGACGACTCTGGTGATGGCGGCGATTTTGATCTTCGGTTTCATGAGCTATCGCTTACTGCCAATCAGTGATTTACCAAGTGTGGATTATCCCACAATTCAGGTAAGTGCTTCCCGACCGGGAGCTAGCCCCGAAACGATGGCAGCATCGGTTGCTCGTCCTCTGGAGAAGCAATTTTCTAGTATTGCTGGACTGGATTCGCTGAACTCAACTAGCACTCTGGGACAGACTCAAATTACCCTGCAATTTAACCTGAGTCGGAATATTGATGATGCGGCACAGGATGTGCAAGCCGCGATATCGGGGGCATCGGGGCAAATTGCGACTGATTTACCCAATCCTCCCACCTACAGCAAGGTTAACCCTGCCGATCAACCGATTCTCTACCTTTATCTAGACTCTCCCACTCTGCCCCTTTCCCAGGTAGACAATTATGCCGAGACTTATTTGGCGCAAAAGCTATCTACAATCAATGGGGTGGCACAGGTAGCTGTTTATGGTTCCCAAAAGTATGCGGCTCGAATTCAACTAGATCCGCAGCAATTGGCTACGCGGCAAATTGGGCTAGATCAGGTGGCGACAGCGATTCAAGATGGTAACGTCGATTTACCTACTGGTAGTCTTTCGGGAAATCACAAGAATTTTACAGTCCAAACTAACGGGCAACTCCAAGATGCGGCTGCTTATCGTCAGCTGATTGTGTCTTATAAAGATGGTGCGCCCATCTATCTTTATCAACTCGGTCGGATTATTGACAGTGTAGAAAATGACAAAGTATCAAGTTGGTACAACAATACCCGCGCCATTATTCTCACCATTCAAAGACAACCCGGAACCAATACAGTACAAGTCGTAGATACGATTAAGAAACTACTCCCGAAATTGCGAGACCAGATTCCAGCATCCGTGGAAATTGGGATTCTCTATGATGCATCTCAGTCAATTCGAGATTCAGTAGATGATGTCAGATTTACGTTGATTTTGACGATCGCTCTAGTTATTTTAGTAATTTTCATCTTTTTACGGAACCTCTCAGCCACGGTGATTCCCAGTTTGGCGTTACCCGTTTCGCTGATTGGTACTTTTGCAGTGATGTATTTGCTGCAATACTCACTAGATAACCTCTCGCTGATGGCGTTGACCCTTTCGGTGGGTTTCGTCGTGGATGACGCGATCGTGATGCTAGAAAATATCGTCCGTCACATGGAAATGGGAGAACGTCCCCTAGAAGCGGCGTTGAATGGGTCGAGAGAAATTGGTTTTACCATCCTATCAATGACCCTTTCCTTAGTTGCAGTCTTCATCCCCATGTTGTTCATGAGTGAAGTACTGGGACGATTATTTCATGAATTTGCTGTAACGATCGCAGTGGCAATTCTCGTCTCTGGTTTTGTGTCTTTGACTCTGACTCCCATGTTGTGCAGCCGTTTTCTGCGTCCTGTAGATCATGCTAATCAAAGTCGGTTATACCAAGCTTCGGAATATGTCTTTGATCGCTTCCTCGGTTTGTACGATTGGAGTCTGAAAAAAGTCTTAAAATATCATCGCACCACGATGATTTTATCTGTCTTTCTATTTGCGGTGACAGTTGGGCTGTTGATGATAGTTCCCAAAGGCTTTATTCCTAGCGAAGATACCGGACAAATTACAGGCATTACCCAAGCAGCCCAAGATGCATCCTTTGATAATCTTGTCCAGCATCAGCAGACAGTTGCTAACCTGATCCGTCAAGACCCAAATGTGGATGCAGTCAACTCCAATATCGGGGCGGGAGCGAGTGCGAGTGGCGGTGGGGCAGCAGTTGCAGCCAATTCTGGGAGTTTGTTTATTCGGTTAAAACCGCGATCGCAGCGTCAACTTGGGGCTGACGAAATCGTGCAAAATTTGCGAACCAAACTCGCCACTGTTCCAGGTATTCAAGTATTCTTACAAAATCCGCCAGCGATACCTATTGGCGCTCAACAAAGCACAGGACTTTATCAGGTAGCACTCCAGAGTTCTGATGTCAAACCCTTACAGGAGTATGTTCCTCAACTTGTTACCAAGATGAAGGAGATGCCAGAACTCCAGGATGTGAACAGCGATTTACAGTTTGCTTCCCAGATTCAAATTGACATTGACCGCGATAAAGCCTCAACTTATGGTATAACCGCCGAGCAAATCGAAAATACCCTGAGAAGTGCCTACGGTTCTTACCAAGTGTCAACCATCTATGCTGCGACTAATGAGTATCAGGTGATTTTGGAATTAGCACCCCAATTTCAGCAGGATATCAATGCTCTGTTGACGTTATACATTAACTCCAGCACAGGAGTGGCAGTACCTCTGAAGACATTCGCCAAACTATCTCAGGGAGTCAGCCCGTTAATGGTTAATCATAACGGTCGGATGAACGCCGCCACCATTTCCTTTAACCTCGCTCCCGGTGTGGCCTTGGGAAATGCCAACGGAGAGATTGAAAAAGTGATTAATCAGGTGATTCCTGCCAGCATTAGCACCAGCTTTCAAGGTGCAAGCCAGGTATTTCAAAGTTCACTGCCGAGTTTGGGTTTATTGTTAGCGATCGCTATCCTCGTAATTTATCTGATTTTGGGTGTTCTCTATGAGGATTTCATTCACCCAATTACGATTCTTTCCGGTTTGCCGTCAGCAGGTTTTGGGGCATTGTTAACGCTGATCATATTCCATGTGGAACTCAATGTTTACTCCTTCATTGGGATAATTCTCTTGGTGGGCATAGTCAAGAAAAACGGGATTATGATGGTGGACTTTGCGATTGTTGCCCAGCGAGAAGAATTGAAAAAACCTTCTGAGGCAATTTATCAAGCCTGTTTGGTGCGCTTCCGCCCAATTATGATGACGACGATGGCAGCATTAATGGGAACCTTGCCGATTGCGATCGGGTTTGGGGCTGGCTCGGAATCCCGCCGTCCTCTAGGGATTGCAGTTGTGGGCGGGCTGATATTTTCTCAGATATTGACCCTGTATTTAACACCCGTATTCTATATATATATGGAATCGTGGCGGAAAAAGCTCAGTCAAGTTAAATTCCGGCGGGTGTTCTCATTTTCAGGGGGGCGATCGTAATGTTCAACCTGATTTGAGCCTAATTTGTTCTCGCTTATTAGCCCAGCAATAATCTGAAAAAAAGTCAATGCTGAAGTTAATTATTTTTTAAACGAACCGCAGAGACGCAGAGGAGACAGAGAGTTAAGAAATTTAAATATAGTTACGCTTTCAACTAACGCACCGTTAACAATTCAAGGTGCGTTAGCCTACGGTATAACACACCCTACTTCTGATTTTCTCAATTACGAATCACGAATTAAGAATTACAAATTAAACACTTATGTCAGATATTAAAGATGCATTAACCCGAATTCATTACTGGTTTAAAGAAAATTATCCAGCAAAGATTGCATCATTGGCATCAGGTTTAAGTCCATTAGAAATAGATAATGTGTTGAGTACCCTATCTTTTCAAGTATCCAAAGAAGTTCAGGAAATTTATGAATGGTCAAATGGATACCCAATGTATGGCTGTGCAGATGATTGGATATTTTATCCGATGTTTCTTCTAAGTTTAGATTCAGCAGTGTCAGAAGCTCAAACTTGGGTAGAGGAACATGAAGAAATAGCCCTGATGTATAAGTATGCAGGTAAACCTGTCTTGCCAGTCTGTATGTCAGATGTCGAGTTTTTAGCAGTTGTCGCAACGGATGATGAACAAACAACTTCTCCTGTAATTCATATCTCCGAAATTGTAGAAATTTCACTGCGATACACCAATTTAACAGCCATGATGTTGACTCTAGCGGAATCTTATGAGACTGGGGGATTGTTCGTCGATTGCAAAGGTTACATAGAGAAAGATGAGAAAAAGTATGCTGCTGCATATCGAAAATACAACTCAGGAATTACAGACTTAGCTCTCGAAAGATTTCTGAAGATATTTCCTGAAGATTCCTCTTGGCAAACCGTACAACTACTTCATAACGACCTATATATGAGCAATAGCTATGGAATAGAAATTCCCCCAAATAATCTGAAAAATAAAGTAGTTAATACTCTTCTGAATCTGCTGCAAGACGAAAAATATGATTCCGGCTTTTCTGTAGTATTAGTACTCGAAGAACTTCGAGCAGTAGATGCCTTAATTCAAGGACTTCAACACCCTAGCAAATGGGTTCGCAGTCGGTCGGCCTTTGCTTTAGGAAAAATCAAAGCATTTGAGGCTGTGGAGTTTGTATCGCAGCTTTTAGAAGATCCAGATCCAGTTGTTAAAGAAGCAGTGAAGGAGGCGTTAGATATGTTTAGAAATCAAAGATAGAGTTATTGCACTATTACAAATTGATCAAATTCACGTTGAAATTATTTTTAGCGATCGCTACCACATTTCTGGGAGAACAAAACCCATGAACCTTTCAGAACTCTTCATCCGTCGTCCAGTCATGACCACTTTGGTAATGATGGGTATCCTCATCTTCGGTTTGATGAGTTATCTACTATTACCCATTAGTGCGTTGCCTAACGTTGAATATCCTTTTATATCTGTCTCTGCTAGTCTCCCTGGTGCCACCCCGGAAACAATGGCATCTTCGGTCGCTGCACCTCTAGAAAGACAGTTTACCGAAATTGCCGGACTCAATTCATTTAATTCCACCAGTTCCACAGGCAGCACCAGCATCTCCCTACAATTTGACTTTAGCCGGAGAGTAGAAGATGCTGCCAAAGATGTCCAGGCAGCCATCTCAGCCGCCGCCGGACAATTGCCCGCCGGAATGCCTCACCCGCCTACCTACCGCAAAGTCAACCCATCTGTCTCACCTGTTCTCTACCTCTATATGTATTCTGAGACACAGCCAATCTCGACAGTAGATGAATATGCAGAGGTAACAGTTGGTCAACCCATCTCGATGATTGATGGTGTTGCTCAGGTACAGGTCTATGGCCAACAGCAATATGCAGTCCGCGTTCAGGTTGACCCGCGAGAGTTGGCATCGAGGGGAATTGGTCTAAATCAGGTAAAAACTGCTATTCAACAGGGAAATGTTGATTTAGCAACCGGCAGTCTCTCTGATACTTTCAAAAATTATACGATTCAGGCGAATGGTCAACTTACCGATGCTGCCGGCTATCGCCAACTTATTGTAACTTACGCTAATGGTGCGCCTGTGCGGCTCCAGGATTTGGGGGACGTGATTGACAGTGAACAAAACAACAAAGTCTCGAATTTGTATAACGATGACAAGGTGATAAACCGCCATTCTGTTGTTCTCGCTGTACAGCCGCAACCAGGTGCTAACACTGTAAATATCGTTGATGCTATCCAGAAACTTTTACCTACACTCCGCGAACAAGTTCCCAAATCCATTGAGATGGGGATTATGTACGATCGCTCCCAAACTATCAGAGCCTCTGTCAACGATGTAAAATTTACCTTGGTTCTCTCGATTTGTCTAGTTGTCTTGGTGATTTTCTTATTCTTGCGTGACATCACGGCGACGCTGATTCCCAGTTTGGCTCTACCTGTAGCGATCATTGGTACTTTTGCGGTGATGTATCTGTCGGGCTTCTCCCTGGACAACATCTCACTCATGGCCTTGACCCTCTCCGTGGGCTTTGTGGTGGATGATGCGATCGTGGTGTTGGAAAATGTCGTCCGTTATCGGGAAATGGGCGATTCTCCCCTAGAGGCAGCATTGAAGGGATCAAAGGAAATCAGTTTCACAATTTTGTCAATGACCCTCTCCTTGGTGGCGGTGTTCATCCCCATCATGTTTATGAGTGGAATCATCGGTAAATTATTTCATGAATTTGCTGTTACCATCGCTGTGGCAATTTTGGTTTCGGGTTTTGTTTCCCTCAGTCTCACCCCCATGTTGTGCAGTCGTTTCTTAAGTTCGCCCCATCAGCAAAGACCAAATCGGCTCTATCAATTTTTAGAAGGGGGATTTGATTTACTACTGCGGGGATATGATTGGACGCTCAAGCCCATCTTAAAATACCGCTTGATGACACTGATTGGTTCTGGGATTCTGCTAATAATGACCGCCTATTTGTTCGTCATCGTTCCCAAAGGATTTATCCCCACAGAAGATACCGGACAATTGATGGGGAACACGAAAGCCGCGCAAGATATTTCTTTTGATGATATGCTGCGTCACCAGCAAAAGGTTGTTGAGATTATTCGCAAAGACCCCAATATTGAAGCAGTTGACTCCATTGTGGGTGCAAGTGGCCCGAACGGTTCAGTCAACGGTGGGCGAATTACCATTCGGCTCAAGCCACGCGATCAACGTCAACTCAGTGCTGACGAAATCATTCAAGAGCTAACCCCCAAATTGAGACGTACAATTGGGATTAAGACATTCCTCCGCTCTCCGCCAGCTATTCCTATCGGTGGTCAACAAACTAATTCTACTTATCAGTTCACGTTGCAGAGCTTGAATTTACAAGACTTGCGCCAATACGTTCCTAAACTTCTAGATAAAGTCAAAACCCTACCAGGACTCCGGGATGTTGACAGCGATTTACAACTCAGCACTCCCCAAATCGAAGTCGAAGTTGACCACAACAAAGCCGCAACTCTTGGGATTACCGCCCAACAAGTTGAACAAACCCTCAGTGCTGCCTATGGTTCCAGCCAGGTTTCTACTATTTTTACCCCAAATGACGAATTCTATGTAATTTTAGAAGTGAAACCGGAGTTTCAGCGAGATCCCACCGCCCTATCAATGCTCTATGTGCAATCGAGTGCTGGAAAACAAGTACCTCTGAGTACGATCGCTAATATTACCCAGAATGTTGGCCCCCTCACTGTCAATCACGTTGGTCAACTCCCGTCTTCGACTATCTCTTTTGACACTCTCCCAGGAACGTCTCTTAGTCAGGCTACTGATGCCATCAAGCAAGCAGCTAGTGAGATGTTACCCTCAACAATTACCCCCAGCTTTCAGGGTTCAGCCCAAACCTTCCAACAGTCCTTCAATGATTTAGGGGCGCTGTTGTTGGTGTCTATTTTAGTCATCTATCTGATTCTCGGTATCCTCTATGAGGATTTCATTCACCCAATCACTATTCTTTCCGGTCTACCTTCGGCGGGTTTTGGCGCATTACTGACGCTGCTGATTTTCCAGGTTGATTTAAATCTTTACTCTTTCATCGGCATCATTCTGCTAGTGGGTATCGTTAAGAAAAACGGCATTATGCTGGTGGATTTTGCCATTGAAGCGCAACGAAAGGAAGGTAAAAATTCCTTTGATGCCATTTATGCCGCTTGCTTGACTCGCTTCCGCCCAATTATGATGACGACGATGGCGGCTTTAATTGGCACACTTCCCATTGCTTTGGGGACGGGAGTAGGTTCAGAAGCACGTCGTCCTTTGGGGATTGCGATCGTTGGTGGGTTGCTGTTCTCTCAGATATTGACTCTCTATTTGACTCCAGTGTTTTATATTTACATGGAGGCATTACGGAAAAAGCTCGGACAACCGAAGTTTTACCGCTTTTTCTGGAAAAAGAATTCAGGAGTCAGAAACCAAAATTAAGATCGTGTCCGGTTAAAACAAGTCGCAAGTCGCAAGTCGCAAGTAAGTTTTGTGACGGGGATTTAGACCCCGACCCAAAACTTACCGATTATTGAACCGGGGGACTTAAACCCACGGTACTCGGTTAAAAAACTTATCTTAGAGTAGCAAGGCAATACTTCTCTGTTAAGCACTTTTAACTCAATACGGTTCAGTTAAGGATAATCGTAGGTTGGGTGGAACGAAGTGAAACATTTGGGATGCTCCCCAGTATGTTTTCAGAAATCAAATCGGAGTCCTATATAATACCAACTTTAAACTAGCGATTAGGGATTGAGGATTAGCAACAGCTTACTAGATAATCAATGGCTCAAGTTCACGATTATGCCATTGCCGCTGATGCCATTCGGCAACCAAAGGACGGATAATAAACTTAGGCTGTCCATCGCCTTTAACGTCAATGCGTAAACCTGAATAAGGTCGTCGCTTTTGAAAACCTTGACCGTTGCGACCAATGAAGAGATGCGATCGCGCCACTAATCTATTTTCTTCCATCAAATCTGCTCCCTCAATTCGCTGGCGGCGCAAACTAAAGCCACTACCGCCACAAACAATCCAGTGGATATGAGAATCAGCGTGTCCTGTATCCATTGTCTCAATGTGTTCCAAGCAGTGTGCGTGACCGTTCAATACCAAATCTACCAAGGGACGCCCCTGAGTTAAGGAACCGATTTCTTTTGCTACCGCATCCAGCACACCACGTAAGCGATCGCGAACGATCAGAGTTTGGGCTTGTTGCCACTTTGTTGCCTCAGTTACATAAGGTGGATGATGAAAATAAATCACCCTTCCCCGAACTTCACTATTATTCCAAGATGCAATTAATCTTTGTTTGAGCCAGTCTAATTGTTCGATATCAGTTAGCGTTGTTTTATTAGTAGCTAGTTGTTTATCGATATCAACAATCAGTTCTTCAATTTGTGACATCTTGGCGTGTAAGTCGTCTAATTGGTCGGCTTCGCTGGGATTTTCGGGACGAAGTTTTGATGAATTTTCAATGATTTCCAGCTTTTCTTGCTCGAAATCTTCACGGCGTTTTTCTAAGAGTTTGCGATTAGCGTCACCTTCTTTGGTTTTAGGTAGCGGTGGTGGATCGTTAAATGTATTAGAATCCAAGGCAAAAAAATCAATCCCGCTATAGCGAAAAGTGTAGTAGCGATTGGGAAGACGGGTAAACTGCCCAGGTTGATATGAAAGACAACGACCTGTATCTGTCTTGGCTGTGTAGTATTTATCTAAGTGGCCAGCTAACTCTCCCGGAAGCTGAAACGCCTTCAGATAGTCCAGAAATGCTCGTGCGTAAGCGTCACCGGTTCCTGAACCATGCAGTCCCACATCTAAGTCTAAGCGCGATCGCAACAGGTGACGAATGGGTAATGTTGTTAAGGATGCCAAGCTTAATAGAATCGGCAAGTTATAGTAATCGTGATTTCCCGGTACAGGTAAAATGGGCAGCTTAAAAATCATCCGATCGTAAGCAACCTGTTTGGAATGCTCTGTACCCGCGAGAAACTCTCGGTAAGGCTGGATGAAGTTCTGTTGATAGTATTCACTCGATCCCACTAAATAGATCACATCCCCGGTATGCAGCATAAAACGGGATTCGTTGTGATGAGGCAGCATGAGTTCAGCCACCTGTCGCTGGGGATTGTGTCCTCGGTGTTTGCCGGAACCACTATCACCTACAACTAAAAATGAGAACTCAGAATTATCTGTTTGATCATCCTCCAACACCAGCCGAGTTTGGTCGATGTTCCGTTCCACAATTAACGGATCTTGCCACCGTACTCGCTGATTCATTTTACGAATTTTGTTAGCGATCGCCGGATCGGATACAAGTTTCAATGTAATCTACTCCTGAATTTAGAATTGCTGAAGGATTGGGGATTGGGGACTGGGGACTGGGGACTGGGAAGATAAGTATGAGCAAGGTTGCAGCAAGTCTTTCCCCTCCATCCGACGCCCAATGCCCAATGCCCTCATTCTCCTACTGTGTCTTTCATCTCAATAGTCAGATTAGGGAGTCCTTCTAGTTTTTCTGTAGGTTCAACTTCTTCTACTAATGGCACAAAAATTCGTAAGCCTGCTGGTACACACTTAATTTCTACTGGTGTTGTGCCCACTATTTCACCATCTAACACAACCTTTTGTGGTGGTTCAGCCGTAATTTTAAATTGTTTGGCTCGCAGGAAACCAATATCATTCCGTTCTGTGGCGTTACCTGTAGAAGCCGTTTGAAATAGATGAAATGTCGCTGCGATCGCTCCTGCTTTGTTAGCTGGAGCTACAATCGTTAAATCTAATAACCCATCATCATAAATCAGACCTGCTGGCCCTTGAGCCAAAACTGAGGTGGCAGGCGCGGCATTTGCGACTGTTACTGCACAGGCACTAGTTTTAATTATCCTGTCTTCAGTTTCAATTTCAACATCAAAGTTATGTAAATTTCTCAATTGCTGGATTCCTGCCAAGATATAGGCCATCATCCCAAAGCGATTCTTGGAATCGCGGTCTGCCAATTCTACAGTTTCAGCTTCAAAGCCAATACCTGCCAAGAGTACCATTGGCCGATCGTTACAATAGGCTACATCTACATGGCGGGTTCCTCCCTCCAAAATTGTCTCACACGCACCTGCGATCGTGTCAGGGATACCTAAAGCTGTGGCAAAAGCGTTTGCTGTGCCGCGAGAAATGATCCCAAATGGAATATCAGTACCCACTACAGCCGCCGCCGCCGCCGAGAGAGTACCATCTCCCCCCGAAGCAATGATTGCATCTACCCCTCGCTCTACCGCTTGATATGCCAGTTGGTCAGCGTCGATTTCTTCAGTTGTGAAATAAATATCTAGGTCAATATCTGGCTCTAATATTGCACGGATTTCTGCCAGTTCTATATCTGGGTCGCCCTGACCCGCAACAGGATTGAAGATGAGACAGGCGGAACGATTCATAAGGTATTACAACTAAGCTTGGATCATTAATGAAGATACCAAATTATTCTTAGCATTCCTGTAAATTTTCAGCTTCCCTTTTGAGGCGGAGTTTTCTGGATATATTGGCTTTCAGGGTGATGTGCGATCGCATCATGCACCAAGAAAAATGAGAACCTTTAACTTGCCACTGCACGCCTTTGGCATTTCCCGCAATGCAACCGACACACCTTATGGTATCTTGCTCTGCTGGGGTTAACTGAACGATATTGTAATATAAACGGACTACTTAAATAATTCGTAATTCGTAATTCGTAATTCGTAATTCGTAATTCGTAATTAAGTTTTGTGACGGGGATTTAGACCCCGACCCAAAACTTGCCGGTTATTGAACCGGGGGATTTAAACCCACGGTACTCGGTTAAAATAAATTGTAACTTTGTTACAAAATAAGCTATTTACTAGAATCGGAGTTAACCAAGAATCTTAATATCTATGCAACAAAATCAGGTTGAATTTAATTAACAAACTTTAACATATATTAGCTGAACTACTTGATGTTGTAAAATAAGCAGTGGATTTTGTCGATTAACAAATTCAATCATAAATTGCCCATATTTGGTAGCGAAGACCAAAACAATTGGACACGATCAGCATTTTCATTGCCCTAAATTAATATTACGGATGGGTCTAATTGACAAACCACTCATTTTGGTATTATTGCTTTTTCTTCTTCGGTATCACTCTTGCACGATACTTTTTGATTGCTGGGGGAGCATACTTGCTCTTTTATTTAGTTCTAGGAAAGTCGCTTGCCAGCAGGAGTTTGCATTTGAAACCGTTGATGAGTTGTTCTATTAAAAAAGATATCGAATTATCAGTACTCTCCGCAGTAGTTTTTGCTATTTGTGGAGCGTTTATGATCTCAGAGTATAGTTTGGGAGCAACGCTGTTATATAGTGACTTATACAAGTACGGACTATGGTATTTAGTAGTTAGCTTTATTGCAGTACTCGTTCTTCAGGATACTTACTTTTATTTCATCCATCGGGTATTTCACCAGCCTCTAATTTTCAAATGGATGCATTCTGGACACCACCGTTCAGGAGAACCAACACCTTGGAGTTCTTCTGCATTTGACTTCCCAGAGGCGATTGTACAAGGACTTTTTTTTGTAGGTGTAAGTTTCATAGTTCCACTGCATTTCATCACCTTAGTTGCTGCACTGATAGCTATGACAGCATGGGCAGTCTTTACCCATCTTGGATTTGAGGTATTTCCCTCTTCATCTAAGAGTTACTGGATTGGAAAATGGCTGATTGGTTCTAGGCATCATTCAATACATCATCGTAAATATAAAGTGCATTACGGTTTGTATTTTACGTTCTGGGACAAACTGCTAGGTACTGAAGACCCTAATTATGAAAATGAAACCCACACAATGGAGTTTTAATTTCTTAATAAATCGAAGTTTTCGAGACGCGATAAATCGCCGTCTCTACAAGTGTTTTGGGCTAATTTGATTTGTAGCTGCAACTTTTAATCGCTATTCATCTTGATTTTTAGTTTTTTGATGAGTCAACCTGATTCCTACAAAAATATCGTAAATAAACTCTAAAAAGTCTTTTTTTTGTAGCAAACCTGAAGTTTGATAACAGCCTTTTTCATCTAACAGAGGTTTCATCAAATAGTATGTAGACTGATATTTGTACCAGGGAATACAAGTCCATAAATGATGGATCAAATGATAGTTTTGTCCTAAAATCAGGATATTAAGAATTGGGTTAGGGTAGACGCGGGCATTTTTCCAGCGATCGCGTTCAACAAAAGGACGATGGGGCAAATAATCAAAAAATAAACCTAGTATTAATCCCACTATCCCAGAAGGCACAACCCAAAAATTGAGAACGTACATTAAAAAATGATATTGAACTGAGATATAAACAATTGCAACAACAATTAAGCGGCTAATAAACCATTCCCATAGCTCATATTTGCGCCACAGTCGCCGTTGAAAGAAAAACACCTCATGGGACAAAAATCGAAATGCAATTAGCCACAGAGGTCCACCTGTAGAAACAAAATGATCTGGGTCATCTTTCGGATGGTTGACATGAGCGTGATGCTGCAAATGTACTCGCGTAAACACGGGGAAAACAAACCCAAGCATCAGGGCGCTACCATGCCCTAGAATGGCATTAATTACTCGATTGCGGTGAGCAGATTGGTGACAAGCATCATGAATTACTGTCCCAGAACAATGCAAGGCAATCGTGTTAAAACTAAAGCACAACCAGTCTGGCCATTGCCAAAGCCAGTAACCACAATTAGATAACACCAACACTGTCACAGATGCCAAAAACAGTAGTAGCGTCGGATTAAAATCACCAGGAGGTGCTAAAAATTCCTTCGGTGGAGCTTTCAGCAACTTATGTGCTTCTGAAGTTACCGTTCTGACTTCTGTATCTACTACGTCTTTAAAAATGACTTCCAAGTTATTGCCATTTAGCTTTTTATAGTCATCAACGGCTGGGTCGATGATGATTAGGCTTTTGTCCGGGATGTCAAAAAAATTAGGATCTAAAGAGGTCATAATTTTCCTGGTCGTGATTCTTTGATAAAATGGGCTTTAAATCCCAAACTCAGCCAGCACAGAATATATTTCTTGCCCCGATTAGAGAGATAAAAAGATTGAAAATTTAGCCAATACTCTTCTATATTTAGATTAGATGTGGCTTGTAGGGAATAGCAGATAGAGAAAATTTTAAATTCCTTTCTACTTACTTGTGATGCTAGCAACAACGGTATACATATTTTGCTTTGATCTCGACATTTATCGATTTGCCAAGGCAATGCTTTTCCGATGTGCTGAGATTATGCTGTATTATTGCTTTTGTGAAAAACAATTTTCAACAATATAAAGAATACAGTTATTTGAATGATAAACGCAAGAGTTTTGTCGTAATCTGAGGTATGTGAAAGTATTTTAAACATAGATATCATACTTCTAACAAAATGTATATTTTATTTGCTTAAAGAAACATTCATCCCTTTTTCTAGGAAATTTTATAAGTATATATACTAGCGATCGCTTTCCCCGCCTTGAGATTCCCTAAAACTCACAGGCTTTATACTCTTGGGGATATTTTTACCTCTAGCTGCGACTTCTAGTCATTCGAGATGTATATTTGCAAAATTTGGATGCTCCCAAATTAAGATTCTTGACTTATTAACTAATTCATGTATTTTGGTGGGATAAAGTCAAGTGAAGACTTACGCGGTATACAAATCAACATTAAGTACGAAATAATCTATGCGTTATCTATCACTCTTGCTAGTAAATATACTAGCTTTTAGCAGCTTACATACTCCTAGTGTTACAACAGCAAACACAACATCGAATCTACCAAAAATGCAGTTAGCTCAAAAGCTAAACTGCAATAATGCTCAAACTCAAGCAGTAATTAATGAATGCGCGAAGTTATCTTCTCAGAATGCAGATAAAAAACTGAATCAAGTTTATCAGCAATTGGTATCTACATTAGAAAGGTCTAGAAAACAAAAATTGATTACTGCACAGCAAGCATGGATTAAGTTTCGAGATAATAATTGTGAGTTTGAGACAAGTAAATATGAGGGCGGAAGTATTTCCCCCACAATTTATTTTGGTTGTCTAGAAAATATCACAAAACTGCGTACCCAACAATTACGAGAATATCTCAAACCCGACGCTTAAGCGTGAAGTTAGGGTGCATAGCTATGCATCACTAGTACAAGAAGGCAAAAGTAAAAAGGCAAAAGTAAAAAGAAAGAATGCTTATTTTGTAAGCTTTCTGGCTATTTTAAATGGGTGGTTTATTTACGCCGTGTTGTACTAGGGACTGATAAGCTAAAACACATCTAATTTGCATATTAAAATTTTCTCAATATCTTGTGGGGTGGGCATCTTGCCCGCCCTGATTATGCAACTTGAATGCTGATTAGTAGTTTTGTAGGTTGGGTGCAGCGATAGCGTAACCCAACATAAAATTTGGTGGTAATGTTGAGTTGCGTTTCACTCCACCCAACCTTGTATCCAAAAACCCCTTTTTAACTTCTAACCTCTGTTTTATCTGTGTCTCTGTAGTTAGATAAATTACTTTTAAACCGCAGAGGCACAGAGGTCACAGAGAGAATAAACGGTGCATGGGGCATAAAAGTAATTAATAATGCCTCATACACCAACCCAGATAAATTATCTGGGTTTTCCTTACATCAATCCTTACTGCCAAACATAGATCAGGATAAACAAAATAATCCAAATAACATCGACGAAGTGCCAGAATATTGAAGTTGCATTGACACCAAAGTGACCTGTATCGTAGTTGCCAGGTAGGAAAGAACGTACCAAAATTATCAACTGCAACAGGATACCAGTGAACACGTGCAAACCGTGGAAGCCTGTAAGCAGATAGAACGTTCCACCAAATACCCCGGAAGTGAAACCAAAGGCGAGGCCGTTCCATTCAATCGCTTGGCCAACTAAAAAGTAAGTTCCCATCGCCATTGTCGCCAAGAGAAACAGGCGAAATTTTACTAAGTCGTGGCGTTGAAGGGCGCGTTCTGCTAAGTAAATTACAAAGCTACTCGCAACAAGAATTACTGTATTGATTGCCGGTTCTTTTACTTCTAGTCCAGAAATACCTGCTGGTAGCCAGTTAGGTGTTGTTGTTTTGTAGATGGCATATCCGGCGAAAAAACTTAAGAAAATGACGCTTTCTGAGAGGAGGAAGACGATGAAGCCAAACATTTTGTTGCCTTCTTCGTCGTGGGTATGTTCTGCGGCTGTGTGGGGCAATTCGTGGGAATTGATATAGCTGTCCATTTTGGTTTTTGAGGGGGAGTTTGAAACGCATAGGCTTTGCCTTCCCGCAGGGTAGGTGCGCGGAGGGAAGCGCAGAGGGACGCGGAGGGTTTTTGCGTCTTCCCGATGGTTGGCGTTATTCTGGGAGGTTGGCTGTTAAGGGTTCTGATTTGCCGTAGCCGTAGGGTTCGGAGATGATGATGGGAGTTTCTTCAAAGTTTTCTACTGGGGGTGGTGAAGAAACTAACCACTCTAGTCCAATTGCCCGCCAAGGGTTAGCGGGTGCTTTCTCGCCCTGCATCCAAGAAATCACCATGTTGAATATGAAGGGCAAGGTGGATATTCCTAAGAGGAATCCGCCGAGGCTAGCGATAATATTCCAGAATTGATACTCCGGGGCGTAGGAGGCAACTCGGCGTAACATCCCTTGCAATCCCAAGGGATGCATGGGCAAAAAGTTGAGGTTGGTGCCGATGAAGGCTAACCAGAAGTGGATTTTACCCCAGCTTTCTGAGTACATCCGCCCAGTCATTTTGGGGAACCAGTGATAGATGGCTGCAAATAAGCCCATCGTCACTGTGCCGTAGAGGACGTAGTGGAAGTGTCCGACTACAAAATAGGTATTGTTGACGTGGACATCAACGGGCACGGAGGAAAGCATAATGCCTGTGATTCCTGCAAACACAAACATGATTAATCCGCCCAAGGCAAACAGCATGGCAGTATTTAGCCGCAGTTTACCGCCCCAAATAGTTGCTACCCAAGCAAACACTTTAATTCCTGTGGGGACAGATACACACATTGTTGTCAGCATGAAGATCAACCGCATCCAGCCAGGAGTACCACTGACGTACATGTGGTGTACCCAAACAATGCCGCTAACTACGGCAATCAAGATGGATGAAATGGCAACTACTTTGTAACCAAATAGGGGTTTACGTGAATAAACTGGGAAGATTTCTGAAAAAATGCCGAAGACAGGCAAAATAATCACGTAAACGGCGGGGTGGGAGTAGAACCAGAAGTAATGTTGGAACATTACTGGATTTCCACCTTTAGCGGGGTCGAAAAAGGCGGTGCCAGCAGTGAGGTCAAGTAGCAGCATCACCGCACCAGCTGTCAGTGCTGGAAGTCCAAATAGTTGGATGATTTGGGCGCTAAATACTGCCCAGACAAACAAGGGCATTTTGAAGAAGCCCATGCCTGGGGTCCGCATCTTGACGATGGTGGTGACAAAGTTGACTGCCCCCATAATCGAGGATACGCCGGATATTGCTACAGCTAGCAACCAGATAACTTGACCATTAATTAAGTTACCTGTGGGATTCTGGAGACTGACTGGTGGGTAAGACCACCAACCGGCTTGGGCAGGGCCTCCAGGGACAAAGAAGCTACCCATCATCAAAATCCCAACTACTGGTACCATCCAAAAGGCGACGGCATTCAGGCGGGGAAATGCCATATCTCGCGCCCCAATCATCAGGGGTACTAGATAGTTAGCAAAACCAACCAGTGAGGGAAATGTCCACAAAAACAGCATCACAGTGCCGTGCATGGTGAACATCCCGTTATAGACGGTGCGATCGACTAAATCTGATTCGGGTGTCATCAGTTCTCCCCGCATCACCATCGCAAAGATACCGCCGACGAGAAAGAAGAAAAATGAAGTAACGAGATACTGGATACCAATAACTTTATGGTCGGTACTAAAGCTGAAGTATTCTTTCCAGTTACCCGGAGATTGGTGGTTAGGCTTCTCATTTGGGAGAAGGATACCTTCAATAGGAACATTAGTCATGGTTACTTTCCTTTCAACCAGGAGAATTGACTAGAGGAGGTGCAGCAGGTGGAACTGTAACCCAACCTGTTTGGACTGATTGATGGGATGTTTGAGCATACTCAGCAGCCGCTTGATTCTTTGCTGGGGTTGGCTCTTGGGTTGCAGCTTGGGCTAGCCACTGCTGATAATCTTCAGGAGATTCGACGATGACATTCGCTTGCATCGTGGCAAAGTATGTACCGCTATATTGAGAATCGGTCAATCGGTATTTGCCGGGGCGGATGGGAGTAAATTCAAAGTCGATCGCGTGGTTAGGAATAATATCCTGCTTGAGGCGGAATGCAGGAATATAGAAGCCGTGCAAAACGTCTTGTGATTTTAGTGCTAAACGTATCCGGCGATCGCTTGGTAAATGCAATTCAGTACTGGTAATATCTCTTTCTGGGTAGTGAAAAACCCACGCCCACTGTTTAGCTAGTACGTCAATTTTCTCAACTGGTTCTGCTAAGGCGTTAGCTGGTTCTGCATAAGCCGATTGCATTCCCAGCGGATTATGCAGGTGAACCATTTCCGATGGGCCTTGAATCCCCATTTGTTCATAAACTTGGTAGCTGTAGCTTGCAATCCAAAATACCAAGAGAATTGGGATTGCTGTCCAGACAACTTCTAAGGTGACATTACCTTCAATCGGAGGGCCGTCAGTGAAGTCATCTTTGACTGCCCGATGGAAGATCACAGAATACATCAGAGTACTTGTTACTCCCAAGAAGATGAAAGCACCGAGGGTTACTAAGAAGCTAATCAAATCATCGATTAGTTTGGATTCGGCTGCTGCTTGGGGAGGAAGCCAGGAGTAAGCCTGCTTGCCGATCCAGAGACTAATAACAGTGATTGCGATCGCGCCTGTAAGCAGCGTCAAAATATTTAAAATCTTCTGGATTTTCATGGTCATTGGTCATTAGTCATTAGTCATTGGTCATTGGTCATTGGTCATTAGTCATTGGTCATTGGTCATTAGTCATTGGTCATTGGTCATTGGTTCTTGACAAAGGACAAAGGACAAATAACAAATGACTTACTTGAGTGTTGTATTGAGGTCTTGGTGCGATCGCAGCAAATTATCTGCTGTATTGTGTACCCCAAATTCGGCGGCTAGTTGCGCTCCTAGTGTGCCGTGGATGTACAGAATGAACATGATTGCGATGCCTGCGAACAGATAGATCCATTGCACTTCTCTATCTGTCTGTTTATATTCTTGTTTGCCCCAAACGAAGCGCTGCCAAGCTCTCCAGATGGTCATGCTAACAATCAGCGCTAATAGGAACACACCACCTACACCATGCCAAAGCATACTTTCCATTGCCTGCAATCCCCAGGCACTCTTCATATCAGCTGGTGGTGTTGCTAACAGCATTTCGTAAAAGCCTGCTGCTACTGTGAAAAATGTGATGATGCTGGCAGCTAACATGTTGTACCAGCCAACAGCAAATAAGTTGTCACGTTCCACAGTAATTGCCAAAAATTTGAAGACCCATTTTTCAAAGGGGAACAGAACACCAACAATATCAAAGGTCATCCCAATGATGAACAAACCTATTGTCAGATGGACTAAGTTGGGATGAATAGGAATTGTGTAAGGTAATCCGTTTGCGCCTAGAGAGTCGGTTAATTGGTTAATTAATTCTGAGTTCATCGCAACACACCATCCTTTACTGCTTCCACAACTGGCAAGGTATGCAATCCATATACCCAAACAAGTTCATCGCCGAGGTATACTTGTAAGCCAACTATTAGGGTTAAAACTAGTCCGGCTCCCAAATAATAAATCGGTACTTTTTGCGGATTGCGCGCACGAATTACATAGCGCCAAGCTGTCAGCGCTGTGATAATTCCTGAAAGCGACCAACCAATTAGCGTATGTAAATTCAGCACCGATTTTGCTAGGCTGTAAGGCTGTGCTAACCCTGCTTCAAACTGACCAAAAATGATCGCGACGAAGATGGCGATCGTGGCAACTAACATATTCCACCAACTCACCTCAAAAAGACCAGATTTACCAGTAAAATAGCCAATTACATCACAGACAAAGGAAAACAACACCATCGCAATTACGAAGTGGACAACGATGGGATGTACCGTATCTGGATAAGGTAAATTGTGGTCGTTCAAAGATGTAAAATACTCAAGCATAGTCTTCTCCTGGACATATCTATCGCACTTTGGTCTATTAATTTTGGATTTTGGATTGCCAATTTGGGATTTGAGATTTATTCCGTCCCAGACGAGAGATAAACCCGAAGACCCTAATCCAAAATCCCAAATCTAAAATCGCTAGTCAAACTTCAATAATTGATGGACACTCACTAACACCACCACAAGTATCCATCCATAATTGATCTGATTCTGTTCAATATCTGCGCGGTGCAATATTTAATCATGTCTTAGCTTTTTGTAGCCAAATCTGGTTGAATTGCCTACATGGAATAATTTTAGTTTTGATTCATTTCCTTATGCTAATAGCCTGCGACAGCAATTCTTGATGGAGCTAAATCAAATCGCTGTCGTTTGTTGATTTGCTTAACCTATCTTTTAGCTTAAGTAAATTTTTATGAATTGTCAAAATAATAAATATTAAACTTTTAAAAGTTAGTTATTTAACAAAAAAGTATTTTCATAATGTATTTATCTTTGCATTAATTAAAATACTAATTGCCATACACTTCACCAAAACTATGATCGGCATGAATCTCGATCGCTAGATCAACTGCTGCTGTATCTTTTAGCAACGGCTTGATGAATAATTCCGGGTGAAGCGATCGCCAAAAATAATTGACAAATTCTTCTATTTCTGCATCGCTCATCCCTGACTTACCTCTAGCAATCATCTGCTGTTCCGCCTGTTTGCGCCACTCTAAAGAACAGCGATAATCGGTGGGATAAAGCAAAATTAAGCTGTCTAATCGCTCCCACAGTGGTAAATAATCGTGGAGGCGACGATTCATATCACGGGCGAATACTCTATCTTTCTCAGTTAGGATTGGCGGCGGTGCTGTATCAAATACATTTGGATCGATTGGTCGTACACCCACAAACCAACCTTCAAATAGTACAATATCTACACCTGTAACGATTTCTGGAGTAGTGCGATCGCCAGCGCCTCTAAAAGCCGATTTATCAAAGCGGGGAACCATCACTGAACTTTGCGACTGGCGGATTTGATCTAGTACCTTTAAGCCTAAGTCTACATCGTGGGTTCCTGGCGGGCCGCGCCAAATTAAGCGGGGATCTTGCTGTGTTAAAAGCAAGCGATCGCTGTAAGTTTTATATAAGTCATCCAAAGATAAACTCACAGTCCGGTATCCCAACTGATCGAGAATCAAACTGAGAATTTTGCAGGTTGTGGTTTTACCCGTGCCTTGTCCTCCCAATATTCCCTGAATCAGGGGGCGTCCCAATTGTTGGCGGTGCAATGCTAGTTTGATTCCCAAAGGAAGCCACAAGTCCCACAAAACTGGTAACATTTCCTGGGGTTCGATTTGGAGGGTAGTTTGGCAGAATTGTTTAAAAGCTGGCAAGACAGATTTTAGTAAATGCGATCGCTCTTTGATCGCTGCATCGACATTTTCCGGCGCGATCCCAAAAGCTTTAGCCCTTAACCGATCTGCCAGCGCTGCAACTCTTGCTTGCTGTTGCCAAGTTTCCGCCACCGCATCGGTTGCCAAAATTTCATCCAGCCACAAATTCATAAATTCCCCATCTCACTACGATCCCAGCTTGAAGGCTTCGAGAAACAGGCTGTAGGTAAAACCAACTTTTAGGAGATTCAATGAGTCTATCAAGAGCGATCGCCTCGACAAAAAGCTGCGACTATAAAATATCCTACTGGTAATTTCCGTCAACAGTACTAAAAAGCCAGCTGCCACAATATCTAATTCTGCCCGTTGTCCAGATGTCGTGGAAACTGCGTTTCCCAGAAAAAAACCGAACAAAAAACTAATTATCAGCAACGATAGCCGCCGCCAAGGATTTAAAAACCATTGCCCCAAGCGTGTAGCAATGGCATCGAACAAGTTATTGAGACGAGTGTTTTGCATTGAGGGGACTTCTGGGGAAAAGTCAAGATATCTTGAAATATATCTATATTAAATTCAGGAGGATATTGGTTTTAGTATCAGCTTGTTTGTTAATATTGTAGATATCTATTACGATTCCAGTGTTTCTTGAAATTTGCTCATTCTATCATCTTTAGAGAAGTACATTTTCTTAGAGGATGTTTGGAAAGTATAAATATTTTAGTTTGATCTCGATAAGTAAGCTTGAAATAAAGGGGAAAATAACTCAAATTCCCTCTTATTGGAGGAAACTAGTCCATTACGCGAGTTTCCTCACTTTTAGACATATAGGTAAGCTACCTGTAGTGTCTTCCAATAGGAGAAAGGACTAGCGTAGATTTAGGGGGATCTGCGATCGCTTGATATATCAATAGGCACTTTCCAAACATCCTTTTAATCAGGTGGCTTTTCATAGCAGAAGATAAAATATACCACTTAGTATTTATCTGAGGTTTGGCAAAGCACGCCTTGTTAGAGCCGCTAGCGGTTTCAGGAAACTTTTATTTTTTTATATAAATGAATTAGCTAGCTCTGTATCAAATGTTATTTTTTTATTCAATACTACGGTCAGAATTCCAAGGTATGGGTGTCTGTAACCCTTATTTTTCAAACATCAAAGAAATTATTTACTCCAAATGTTTTCTCATCAAAATGATATTTATAATACATCCGTGTCCCTAATTTTAACAAAGTCTATATTAGGCTAATTCGTGTGATTATCTTTTGGGATAATAGGCTACCATTTGGTCAAGCCTAGACAAAATATTTATTTCTAATAACTATCTATCAATATGAAATATTCAGTGTATCGTAACGTCGGTGTTACAGCATCTTGCTTGGGACTGCTTTTTGCTCTGGTGGGATGCTTTGGAATTAGCGTATCCTTTGAGTCCACAAACCCAGATACATCTTCACAACTGCCAACAGAAACTTTTCAGAAGCAGACAACTTCTGTTTTACCTAAAAAAGATACTGCTGCTAGTGTATCTACTCCAGTAACTAACTCAACTAATCAAATAGAACATAGCAGCAAAGAGAATACTTATCCTGTCTTGGCAGATCGTGATAAATCAGCTAGCAAAGTCAACAATCAAGGGACTTTGCGAATGAGCAATCAAACAAATCAGCCTGTGCGGCTGGCTCTACTGGCGCGACAGTCGGTAGCAAAAGGCTCTGGTACTAAACAGACTAACTATGATGTACCAGCACATTGGGATTTTGCCCCCCAGGAAGGTAGTGAGAAGGGACTGATTTTATCCCTACCTCAGAATAATTTAAAGCTGGAGAAAGGAGATATTTTAGTTGCTTTTGCACAAGATGGTTCCCGTCGTTACTGGGGCCCTTATGTTGTCGGTGAAACTCAATTACCTAAGTGGAATTCGCAAAACAAAGAATGGCAACTAGTGCTGAGTCCTTGAAAGAGGCAGGGGGCAGGGGGCAGGGGCAAAATAATAGTTCCTCTTTTGTGTTAGCGATAGCGCGGCGTTTAACCAAAAAAGCAATTGATGACTATACACAGCAGAATCATCAGGAGAAATCAGCATGACAGAAGCACAAATCCAAGATATTTACACCCGCTTAGATAGCCTCACGACTGAGGTAAATTCTCTCAAAACCCAAATCGGTGTAGTGGGTACAACACAATACGCAGTCGTACAAATTCTTGATCGACTAGAGCGACTTGAAGCAACCGCTAACAATAATTTCAATCAAATTACCAATCGATTTGACCGCCAAGACGAGCGATTTAACAGCGTTGACAATCGTCTTGACTCACTCTCTTCTGATGTAGCTCAAATTCTCAGAATTTTACGCGATCGCAATGAGGGGAGTCGCTTATGAAAAATTTTTCATGAGGTCAAGCAAGTGAAGGCGATCGCAAAAATTAACCCATTCCCAGTCCTGGTACAAGAAATGAGATTCCAGACTCAGCACTCATTACTCAGCACTCATTCTGAGATATGTTGGCTTTAGCAAAGCCTCCAACACCACTTGCTACAACGCTCTTAACCCGCGCAACGCAGTGCATTGGGTCAATTTAAGCTGAAAATAGCTTAACTGTTGGCTTCCATGCCCGCCCGGAAATAAATTTCTTTGGCTTTTAGACTAAAGTCTACTGAAGTAGACTAGAGATTTTTGGCGATATTTAGTCATCTTCAGATGACTTTAGATATGAGACGGGAATTTCAATTCCCGGCGGACAATCGGTTTCACGTTAAGTTGACACCAATGAACGCAGTGGCTCCCCAACAAAGCAATTTTTTTGCAAAATTTTAGCCTTGCCACGCCACTACCCTATAGTTGGTAAAGTGTTGAGTAATGAGTAGAGGAAAATTATTGAATTAAAAACTCCGAAGAACAAAAGATAGATAACCAACGACTATTGATTAGTGATTGTTGACTATTGACTAAATGAGAATGAAATTGAGTGTTAAGCGCACTGTTGATCGGTGGTTCAACAAAATAGCAAAAAATCCAGCCCTTAGTGTAACTGTGTCGATTTTGTGGTTGATGTTGATTGGCTGGGTGGCTTTTGGCTGGAATTTGGGCAATATTGGCTTGATTGATGAGACAGAGCCGCTCTTTGCCGAAGCTTCCCGCCAGATGTTCGTTACAGGTGATTGGATTACTCCATTTTTCAATGGTGACACTCGTTTCGATAAACCTGCTTTAATTTACTGGTGTCAAGCGATCGCGTATCACATAATTGGGGTGAATGAATGGGCAGTACGTCTTCCTTCTGCGATCGCAGCATTAGGCTTAGTCTGTTTAGCTTTTTACACCATACAGTGGTATTTGACTAAACAAGACGAATTAGAGCAAGTTTCACGTCCCACTCGCCGCTATTTAATATCTTTTATCGCAGCAGCGCTGATGGCACTGAATCCCGAAACTATTATTTGGGCGAGAACGGGTGTCTCTGATATGCTGCTCACTGCTTGCATGGCATCAGCCTTGTTATGTTTCTTTCTAGGATATGCAGGGAAAGAAGGGAGCAGGGGAGCAGGGGAGCAGGGGAGCAGGGGAGCAGGAGAAGAGTTTTCCCCTCTGCCCCCCGCACCCCGCCCCTCTGCCTCTTTTCAATCCACAATGCCCCATGCCCTATTCCCCAATAAGTGGTACTTAGCTTTTTATGTGCTGATTGCTGGCGCAATTTTGACTAAAGGGCCAGTGGGAATTGTCTTGCCAGGGATAATTGTTGGTGCTTTTTTGCTTTACGTGGGTAAAGTGCGGGAGGTGCTGCGGGAAATGCGCCTCTTTGTAGGTATACTGATAATTATCGGTTTGTCAGTGCCCTGGTATGCTTTAGTAATTTGGCGTAATGGCTGGAATTATATTAACTCCTTCTTTGGTTATCACAACCTGGAACGCTTTACAGAAGTAGTTAATGGTCACTCAGCACCCTGGTATTTTTACTTTATAGTGGTGCTACTAGGTTTTGCACCTTACTCAGTATTTTTACCAGCCTCCATAATCAGACTAAAGTTTTGGCAGCGATCGCATTGGCGATCTCTTGAACGTTTTCAGCAATTTGGTTTATTTACCTGGTTCTGGTTTGCTAGCATCTTTGTCTTTTTCTGCATTGCTGTTACCAAACTCCCTAGCTATGTATTGCCTTTAATGCCAGCAGCAGCAATTCTGGTAGCCTTGTTGTGGAGTGACCTTTTCCCCAACACTGAACATGACGAGGAGACACAAATACATGGGGAAAAGGAAAAAGTATTTGATAATTCCTCTTCATCCCCACGTGTCTCCATCCCCACATCACTCATTTGGAGTGGTTGGGTGAATGTAGTGTTTTTATCATTTTTGTCAACAGCATTATTTAACCTAACCCACATATTAGGTACTGATCCAGCTATCAGCAACTTCCACGAACTAATTCAACAATCCGGTATACCAGTAATCGCGGGTGTAATTTGGCTGGTATGTGCTGTTTTGGTTGCTGGTTTTTTACTGATTCGTCGCTGGAACTACGTTATCAGTATTAATCTAATCGGGTTTGTGGCGTTTTTAATTTTTGTCTTAACGCCTGCTTTGTTCTTTATCGATCGAGAACGTCAATTACCCTTAAGGGAATTGTCTGCGGTCGTCCTAGAAGCAAAACAACCAAATGAAGAATTAATCATGCTTGGCTTCAAAAAACCTAGTGTGGTATTTTACAGCCACATTCATGTAAATTATTTAGGATTTCCCCAAGAGGCTTTACAGCATATTAAAAACCAGGCTGCTAAAGGGTTAAAACCTGCCTCAGTGCTACTGTTGGCTGAACAGAAAAAGTTTTTACAAATGGACTTACAGCCAGATGATTACAAGAGTTTATCGACCAAGGGTGCTTATAACTTGGTTCGAGTTCCTTTTAAGAAAAAGAAAAATGAAAAAATAGATATATCGTAACGGGGATTGGGGATTGGGGATTGGGGATTGGGGATTAGGAAAGATAAGTTTGTAGATTTATATCCTAAGTAATCTTAAAAGAATTTCTTCCCCAGTACCCAGTACCCAGTACCCAGTACCCAATCCCTATTAACACTTACCATTGTAACCGTTGACAGCTAAAGCTTGATTGATCTGATTTAAGAGGTCTTCCATTGATATCGATCGCGGTAATATTTGAGTAGCGATCGCACCAATAACAGTTTCTATCGATTCCAAACCATTCTTCTTCTGCTCCTGATCAGCTACCCCAGACTGGAAACTGGTTTCTGGATGATTTAATCGCTGATTCAGTACCAAAATTGGTGGTAACTTTAACGGCGAATCTCCTAATGTTTTCAGTGCTTTGAGTACATCTTTGTGGATAGCAGATTCTCCTAAACAAATTAGCAGTAAGTCAACGCTTTGGTGGCGAATTTGTTGTAACACTTCTGCCCAACATGGACTCATCGCCGCTTTAAAGCCTGCTGTTTGTAAATACTGAATTAAAGCTTGGAACCACTCAGAACCTCGTTCTGCAGTTTCACTACTAATTGAGCAATTTTTTTCAGTCCGATAACCCTTAGCTGGCTTGCGTCTTACCTGGGGAAAATCACGCAGCATTGTCAAATCCACTACCAAGATGTTAGGAGGGCAGCAAATCCCAGAAGCAATTTGCAGTACTGATAGTAAAGCATCTGTTTTCTCGGTGCGATCGCTGTTGTCTTTGGCAAATGGTGTTAAGTAAGGAAATACAGATAGCCCTGGTATTTTAGAAGCTATTAAGGTGGTTGCGACATCGCAAGTAACCAGTGGTATGGCCGCTAAACGTGGATGTCCAATTAGTTGTTGCAGATAAATTTGCGCGGTGGTACTTTCAACATCTAACAAAATGACATCAAACTGCCATACCCGCGCCAAAAGTTCAGCCTGATCTAGGTCATCTACTTCAATCACCCGATGTTCTCGAAGTGAAGGATGGGGATTAACTGATTCCAACTGGGGATTCACCAACCTGAGAATTCGCAGTGGGGTTTTTGTTGGGGTAATTGCATCGTTGTTTAACCCTTGCTGCCCAACTGCTTGTACAGTACATAATTTTTCGAGAACTGGTGCTAATACCTGATGCTCAACTGGCAAACTTAAGAAACCATCGGCTCGATGAGCAAATGCTTGCTCCTTTTCGGCTCCCGTCGCTGTCACAATTACAGATATATGACGGGTTGCGGTGTCAGATTTGAGTAAAGTCAGCACATCCCAACCTGATAGCAGGGGTAGCAATGGATTCAAAAATATCGCTATTGGTTGCAAGCGCCGAGCTTTTTCGACTGCTTCTGTCCCCGATCGCGCAATCACTACCCGATACCCTAAACCTTTGAGTTGTTCGGTCAAGTCTTCAATATATCTGGCTACTGCCTCGACTACCAAAACCAGCCGTTGCGAACTAGCATGATGATGCTGTGTGGGCGTACTAACATACTGAAGAGCGGCTGCGGGGTTTTGCCGTGTCTGTTGGTGTCGTGTTTCCTCATCTTCTCTGATTCCCATATCTGGTTCAGAAAAGCCTGTATTTGGGGGACTGGGGGGCAGCAGTAGCGTAAACTGGCTACCTTTTCCTTCACGCGATAAGAAGCTGACATCTCCTCCGTGGAGACGAGCTAAGGCGCGAGTTAAGACCAGCCCTAAACCAGTGCCTTCAAATTGGCGGGTGAGGGGATTTTCTAGTTGTTGGAATTTTTGAAAGATTAAGTGTTGCTGGTGTTCAGGAATGCCAATGCCTGTATCCCAAATTGTAAAGGCAATCCATCCTTCCCAACGACTCACCCGCAGTCCAATTTCGCCAGATATTTCGGTGAATTTAAAGGCGTTGGAAAGTAGGTGTACTAGCATCTGGCGTAAGCGCAATTCATCTGCCACCATCTGATCTAAGCCTAGTTCAATGGAAAGGCAGAATTGGGGAGCGGATGAACGCGCATTTGGAGGTGGTGAGGCGGATGTCGCTTTGGTGGTTTGAGTGTGGATAGCTTTAGCTTCCGATAGGGCGCGATCGCACACAGCCCGAATTTTTACCGGAGTCAGCGTCAAATCCATTTGTCCCGTCTCCATACGGGTTAAATCCAAAATATCATTAACCACACTCATCAGGTGGCGTCCACTTTGATGAATCAGTCCTGCATAACGGGCTTGACGCTCGTTAAGTTCTCCCAACTGCTGATCCACCAGCAAGCGCGATAATCCTAAAACGGCAGTTAGGGGAGTTTTGAGTTCATGACTAATACAAGCTAAAAACTCGTCTTTCAACCGATTTAGTTGAATTAAATCGGCATTTTTTGCCGCCAATTCTTTGCAAAGCTGCTGCTGTTCAGTGACATCAGTAGCTAAAACTAACCACAAATCAGTGCTGAGTGCTGTTAGCGGTAGCGGGGCGTTGAGCCAGTCCTGAGTGCTGTTAGCGGTAGCGGGGCGTTGAGCCAGTGTTGAAAACTCAGGACTATCTAAGGGAATTTTGGCAAACTGCCAGATTCGCTCTTGACCATTTTGCACTTCGACAACGCAGGTACAAGTACCTACTTGACTATCTAAATAGCACCGACTGTATCCAGTATCTAATAATGCTTCTGGCTGAATCAGTTCCTCTTCACCATGCTCATTCTCCCTGCCATTGGGATGAACCTTGATTGCTTGTTGATTAACATATTCTGGTGTTTCCAAGAGGTTAGGCACAAGTATTGCCTCCACCTGTTGCCTAACTCCTTCTGGGTCTTTTAAGGTTCCTAATTGCTGCCACCAAGCTGGATTTCGCGCTACTACCTCGCCATTACCCGTTTGCAACATCAAAGGCCAAGGCAGTCTTTCTAGCAAGTGAACCAGTGGTTGGTGTCCTAATGACTTGGATTCATTTGTCCCAGCATCATGCTCATGGTGATGCTCATCTGAGCTTTGTAAGCCAGCCATGCGTTCTTTAGCCAGCGATCGCACCAGGCGCGAACTATCCAGCAGCCCCAAATATCGACCATCAGAGTCAATCAGCGCCCAATCTAAGTTCTGCTGTTTTTCGGCTGCATCGCCCAAGTGCAAGCTCAATTGCTCTACACGCTCAGAAGCGAATATTGTCTGTATTGGCTCAATTAGACCTTGACCCCAGGTAGAGAGCGATTGGTGTAAATTTAGATTTTTATCGTCACTATATGCTAATAATTTTGGGATTAAACGGGCAGAATACAGCAATCCGATGGGGCATTGCTGTTGATTCACTACTACCAAGCGATCGCACTGCTCTTGCTCAAAAATCTCCAACACCACTGCCAGAGAACTTGTTTGAGGGCAGCTAGGTACGGTTGCCTGAAAGTCATAAAGCGGGTAATCTAGCATTAACATAGGGCTTTGGGGGTCATTCTTCCTGTGGAACCCTCCAGCATTTCCATCTGCCAGTTGATGGTCTCTTCGCCTGAAGTCATATCCTCTAAGAAGACTCATATAAGCAACTCTGGTTATTTCAACGCCATTAAAAAAATAATGGGATTTCCCTTCACGAACACTTGCTTGCGGACAAGTGAATTTTGTCTAGAGGCCATATTTCTCATTTTTGGCAACTAGCCTCCCCAGTGTCTTACTGGTATTTAAACTCCTCATCGATAGCGACAGCTAAAACAATTATGGCCCCAAAGATTCGCTTTAGAACCTTGAGGAATTATAATGATTTAGAACGCGACAATCCTTTAAGTTCGTTTAAGTATCTTATCAAGGAGCAAAATCCAAAAATCTATCTATTTATATACATAAATATGCAAATAATAAATTAGCTACTGTGTCTTCCTATGCTGACAGATAGCTCATCATCAAAGACCTACTTAGTACAGCCCACCACAAAAATAGTATGGAAGTTAATCATTCGTAGGTTGGTTGGTAGCAAGATCCCCGTAGGGGTACGTAGTGAAACCCAACATCAACCCTTGATATTTCTAAACTTCTTTTACGGTGACGAGTACTAAGTCTTAGTACTCAGTTGCGGCACTAGTAGCCTGTCCCAAAAGTTTTGAGAGGTTAGTGGTGTTCAGATACCCGACTTCGCAGAAGTTGTCGGGGATCTAGTAGCCGAACAAAATTAATGGAACAGACTACTAGGTTGTCGATTGGCTAGCATTATCTGCTAACACAGAGCGTTATTTGGGGTGGAATCACCACTTTACCGAATTCGGTGGGTTGAAGTCCCCCGGTTCAATAAATAAGTCAGTTTTGTGGTGGGGTCTAAATCCCCATTACAAAACTGTACTTCCGACTTCCGACTTCCGACTTCCGACTTCTTTACTGTACAGCCAGTAGTACCCTAGAAGCGTTAGCCAAACTTATCAGCCCACGTTTCTTGGTCAGGGCGATCAATGAAATATATTTAAGAATAGATGTTATTACCGATATTGATTCTGCAACCTGATGTTAACAAATGTTTAGATAATTTAGCTGACTTAACCAACCCCAAAAAATTGATCGCGTGGGTGTGGAACTTGCTCAATGCGATTATTGCCCAGTTTTCCTACCTACCCGTTGGTGCAACTGCCACTGTAAACATCAACTATTTCCCAAATTGGCTGCAACAAGATCCAAGTAAGGCATACACTGGCAAGTACATATATGTGTTTGCCAGTCAGATGCAAAAAAGCCAACAGCATTTCCAGGAGATGACTCTAGCAGAAAGGCAAGGATTATTAAGACAGCTTAAATTAGATTATAGCCTGATTCTTATAGATTATTTTAGCACAGATAAAACACTTAAAGATAAAATTGATAAATTTATCAATACTATATTTTATGCTAATATTCCTGTGCCGCAAATAATCGAAATTCACATGGAGGTAATTGAAGACTTTTCTAACCAGCTAAAGTTAGAAGGAAGGAGCAATGAAACGCTACTTGATTACCGCCTAACCTTGATAGATATCCTAGCTCACCTGTGTGAAGTATATCGCAGTTCGATTTCTAAATAAATTAAATTCATCAATGTTAAACTTGTCTCAATATGCGAAAGATATTGTATTTTTATGTTCATGACTAGCGATTAAGTATATGAAGAAACTCAGAAAAACCTACGTTCTTAAGCTTTACGTAGCAGGGAACACTCCTAATTCAGTCAGAGCTTTAAAAACACTCAAAGATATTTTAGAGCAGGAGTTTGAAGGTGTTTATGCTTTGAAAGTGATCGATGTACTAAAAAGCCCACAACTGGCGGAAGAAGATAAAATATTAGCAACGCCAACATTATCTAAAATTTTGCCTCCACCTGTTCGCAAAATTATCGGGGATCTTTCAGATAGAGAAAGAGTATTGATTGGATTAGATTTACTCTATGAAGAACTGAGTGAAGAAGATATTGAAGAGTAAAATTTTAATCATAAAAAATTACTACAAACTTTATTCATAAAAAAACAGGTTTTCATCCAAATTTATTATCAAGCAATGAGTGAAAACGAGCAATTAGAACCAAAGCAACCACCGAAAATTGGGGGTTTAGAAAAAATTAGGACGATGATCGAAGGATTTGACGATATTAGTCATGGTGGTTTACCAATTGGTAGAACTACCTTGATTAGCGGCACCTCCGGCACAGGCAAAACTTTATTCTCTCTTCAGTTTCTCTATAACGGTATCACCTACTTTGATGAAGCCGGAGTATTTGTTACCTTTGAGGAATCGCCTAGTGATATTATTAAAAATGCCAATATTTTTGGCTGGAACTTGCCACGTCTAATTGAAGAAGGCAAGTTATTTATTCTTGATGCTTCTCCTGATCCAGAAGGTCAAGATATAGTTGGAAATTTTGACCTTTCTGCACTTATTGAGCGCTTGCAATATGCGATTCGTAAATACAAAGCTAAACGAGTTTCCATCGACTCAATCACAGCAGTATTTCAGCAGTATGAAGCGATGGGAGTGGTGCGACGCGAAATTTTTCGCCTTGTAGCGCGTCTCAAACTGCTGAGTGTTACCACTGTAATTACTACTGAACGTGGTGAAGAATATGGCCCCGTTGCCTCTTTCGGAGTAGAAGAATTTGTTTCTGATAATGTAGTAATTGTTCGCAACGTTTTAGAAGGAGAACGCCGCCGTCGCACAATTGAAATTCTCAAGTTGCGTGGCACAACTCACATGAAAGGTGAATATCCCTTCACAATTACTAATGAAGGAGTTAACATCTTCCCACTGGGAGCAATGCGCTTAACTCAAAGATCTTCTAATGTCAGGGTATCTTCTGGTGTCAAAACCTTAGATGAAATGTGTGGTGGTGGTTTCTTTAAAGATTCCATCATTTTGGCAACAGGGGCCACAGGTACGGGCAAAACCTTGTTAGTCAGTAAGTTTATTCAAGATGGCTGCCTCAATGGAGAACAGGCGATATTATTTGCCTATGAAGAATCACGGGCCCAACTATCTCGTAATGCTTCCTCTTGGGGAATTGATTTTGAAAAATTAGAAGATCAAGGTTTACTCAAAATCATCTGTACCTATCCCGAATCAACTGGCTTAGAAGACCATTTACAAATTATTAAATCAGAAATTGCGATCTTCAAACCTGCTCGCATCGCTATCGATTCCCTTTCAGCCCTAGCTAGAGGAGTGAGCAATAATGCATTTAGGCAGTTTGTAATTGGGGTGACGGGTTATGCTAAACAAGAAGAAATTACTGGTTTCTTTACTAACACAACCGACCAATTTCTGGGAGCGCATTCCATTACCGACTCTCATATTTCCACGATTACCGATACAATTATAATGTTACAGTACGTAGAAATTCGCGGGGAAATGTCGCGGGCAATTAACGTATTTAAAATGAGAGGCTCTTGGCACGATAAGGGCATTCGTGAGTATAATATTACTGCTGACGGGCCCGATATCAAAGATTCTTTCCGAAACTACGAACGGATTATCAGCGGTGCTCCTACTCGCGTTAGTATCGATGAAAAGGCGGAACTTTCTCGCATTGTTAGACGTTTTGAAGACAAACAGAGTTCCGAACCCTAAATTTAGTATCGTAGTATATTCTTTCCTAAGTTTAGTATCGTGCTATATTCTCTGGTGAAGAAAGGTTTTCTGCCGCTAGTATTGATTTTTGTGTGAGGGGATGCGGTGAAAGGACAGCAATTATTTTATAGCTTCTTACCTGGTGTAACAGCAGCAGTCTTAACAACTCAGGCTGCTTGGGCTGGTACTGTGAAAGTAACAGGGATACAGATAGCGTCTTCTCCTAGTGTTTTGACTTCTATTTATGGTCAACACTTGATAGCAGACACCATGAATACGCAACTGCCTAACAGTGCAAATGTTAGTGATCGAACCCTAGTACCTGCTTTTGGTTTTACTAAACTTAGTGTGAAGCCTTTAAGTAATAACAGTATTCCAGTATTCACGGCTGAAAATACTGTTGTGCCAATGAAGAAAGATGAAGGTAGATTTTTAAGTTTGATACCTACCTCTAATCCTTCTCAACAGCCAGATGTCAGCCAGTTTGCTCAAAGCGACCAAAAGCAGAGTAATTTAGACCCGAATGGGCAGAAATTAAAGAAGATAGTAGTTCCTAACTACACTTCAAAATCCCCTTCTGTCCAAAAAGAAATTTTGTCTCTGTCTTCTGCACAGCAGCCAGTGGCTAAAAAGATAAATACTGTTACTCAGTTACAAACATTTTTACAAGCTTCAACTACGGGTGCAGGAACAGCAAAACTGTTGTCAGCGCAGAAGTGTCCACAGGAGTTGGGGAAAAACAAAAGTGATTCTTCGGCTTCTTTGTTACTAGTCTCAAGCACTTGCTTACAACAAAATCCGGCTAGGGAACTTTTAGCTCAGAGTAATACTCAGACTCCAGCAGGTTCGGTGCAACCTCAGATTTTACCAGGAAACGTAACTCCTGCGCCGGCAGGTTCGGTGCAACCTCAGACTGTCCCAGGAAACGTAACTCCTGCGCCGGTAGGTTCTGTGCAAGTTCCAGAGAACCTCAGTCCCAATGCCAATCCCCTGCAATTTCCCACCAAGCCAGAGGAAGTGAAACTTGAGGGAAATCAGGCGATTACTTTGGCACAGGCTCTAGAGCTAGCACGGCGTAACAATCACGATCTACAGGTATCGATATTACAGCTAGAGCGCAGCCGCGCTGCTGTGCGCGAGGCACAAGCTGCTTTGCTTCCCACTCTAGGTATTAGTGGTGATATCACTCGCAGTCAGTCTGCTTCTGGTCAGCTTGAGGACGAATTATACCAACAGGAAGGTTTACTCTCTCCTAACGCAGGCATACCTGCGACAGCTTTCAACGGATCTGCACAACTGACATATAACCTTTATACTTCTGGGAGTCGGGAAGCTACCATCAGACAGGCTGAAGAACAGGAGCGCTCCGATCAACTGGCTGTAGAAACCCAGTTTGAAACAATCCGTTTAAATGTCGCCACTGACTACTACAATCTGCAACAAGCAGATGAACAAGTACGTATTTCCCAGTCAGCTGTGCAAAACTCCGAAGCTAGTTTGCGTGATGCACAAGCTTTAGAGCGGGCTGGGGTTGGTACGCGTTTTGATGTGTTGCGATCGCAGGTAAACTTAGCAAATTCCCAACAAAACCTGATTAATGCGATCTCCCAGCAGCAAATTGCCCGTCGTCAGCTAGCTACTCGCATAAGTTTGTCGCAGTCAGTGAATATCAGTGCAGCTGACCCTGTACAATTAGCTGGTCTTTGGAACCAGTCGCTAGAGCAAACTATTGTGCTGGCTTTTCAAAACCGTTCGGAACTGCAACAGCAATTGGCGCAACGTAACATTAGCGAACAACAGCGACGGCAAGCACTTTCAGCACTAGGCCCTCAAATTAGTTTGGTAGCTAGCTACAGCCTACTAGATCAGTTCAATGATAATATCAACGTGACTGATGGCTATTCACTAGGAGTAAGGGCAAGCCTAAGTTTGTATGATGGGGGAGCCGCAAAAGCAAAGGCAGCTCAGGCAAGGTCTAATATTGCGATCGCCGAAACTCAATTTGCTGAACAGCGCAACCAAATTCGCTTTCAGGTAGAACAAGCCTATTCTACCCTGCAATCTAGTTTGACCAACGTTCAAACGTCTAATACTGGTTTAGAAGAGGCTAGAGAAGCTCTACGTTTAGCGCGTTTGCGATTCCAAGCTGGTGTAGGCACTCAAACTGATGTCATTAACTCTGAAAACGACCTCACAACAGCTGAAGGTAATCGAGTCTCGGCAATTTTGAATTACAATAAGGCTCTAGCTCAGTTACAACGGTCTGTTACCCTCAGAGCATTACGCTAGTACTGCTGACTGATCTCCCAATTCCAAATTCAAAAAGCCTCATTTTCCAATAATTACATTGAAGAATGAGGCTTTTTGGTCAAAAAAACCTATTTGTAACAAGAATTTTGTGAAATGATCTAGCATAACTGAGTGGTAGATCGCTCGCCTTGTCAAAGACTCATGACTAAAGTAACATCTCAAGAGATTGCACAGTTTCGCTCTCAATTGGCAGATGATCCCAGCGATATGGAAGCGCTGGATTTGATTGAAGACTGTGAGGGAGATTTAGAAGATGCAGCGATGACGCTAGCTATCCGCGCTGGACAACAGCCAGAAAGAGCAAATTCCGAGTGGTTAGATGCTTTAGCTAGAAAATGGCGTGTCGTCATTTGCGAACAAGAATATCGAGAAGATTTACTTAATACTTCTCTTCAAAAGATGATGGAACATTTAAAAACAACGCCAACCTTTCCGAAGATTTTGGCAGCACCAGTTTTAATATATGTCCTCAAGCAAGGCGTGAACAATTTTTGTGAACCACTAGATTTGCTCAAGTGATTGGATAATGTACATTTAACTTGTGCTAACTTGTGCGATGCCTGCGGCGGGCTATTCGGCGTCGCGGTTTGCAGTTGAGTTCAATACAGACCTAACCCCCAGCCCCTTCCCTGCAAGGGAAGGGGAGTAACGAATAAAAGCCTCTCCAAACTCCTAACTCCAAACTCCAAACTCCTAACTCCTAATTCCTAACTCCAAACTCCAAACTCCAAACTCCAAACTCCAAACTCCAAACTCCTAACTCCAAACTCCTAACTCCTAACTCCTAACTCCTAACTCCCAATACTGTTCGGTTAAGGCAAGAGACGCGATAAATCGCCGTCTCTACAATAATCAGTTCTTTGTCTTGACGGCGATTTATCGCGTCTTTGTGATCTATAATTTTCATCAAAAAACCTTAACCGAACCGTATTGTCTAAACTCCTACCTAATGCAAGATTGATTCGACCAGGACTGATACGCTGTTAATTAAGGCAAAACTTCTATTAGACAAATTGTAAAATCAATGAATTACCTTGTTGCCGTATTACCTGACCGGATTCAAGCCGAAGCTGCTTACTTAGCCTTAGAAAAAGAAGGCATAAACAGTACTATCCTGGGGAGGGGGTATAAAACGGCTGATGAGTTCGGCTTAATTGACCCCAAAGACCAAGCTAAAAAGCAAGCAAAATTGATGGCAACCTGGCTGATACCATTTGGCTTTTTTGCAGGTTTTACATTCAGCCTCATCACAGGTTTACATACTTTTGCCTGGGCGGGTGAAGTTGGCAATCATATTGTCGGCGGACTGCTGGGTGCTGTCAGTGGTGCTATGGGTGGTGTGTTTGTCGGTGGTGGAGTCGGTTTACTAGTAGGTGGTGGTGATGCTTTACCTTATCGCAATCGCTTAGATGCAGGTAAATATTTAGTTGCTGTTCAAGGTTCTGAAACTCTTACTCGGCAAGCAACACGAATATTACGTCAGTTTGATCCAGAAAATATCCAAGGTTATGCTGATACAAATACTGTGTATTGAATAAATCATAGTTTACACATTTATTTGTAGCCTACTGGCGTGGCAAGCAAAAAAATTGTGCATTAGACGTAGGTTGGGTGGAGCAGAGCGTAACCCAGCATATATCAGGATGTTGGGTTACGCAAAGCCTCCACCCAACCTACATTTTTTTTGCAACATTTTATGCTACTTCATTAGTTTCGGCACTAAAAGCGGCTGTCAGTTCAGGACTAGCGATCGCAACGGCGCTTTCATACCATTCATGAATGATTGCATCAATTATCTCCCATCTTGTAGTTGAAGAATCTATCAACCGAAAAGCCTCACTCAGTTCCTTGATAAAGTCTTGCAGATCATCTTCTGCAAACAAACTCAGCCATCCATAAGGATGTTCAAAACCGATTTCCTTTCCCAGTAATAAGGAGAAGGCGACAGTTAACGCCTCGACAACAGCTTGACTCTGTGTTGCTGCCTTGATGAGAAAAGTCACTTCCTCCCGGCGCAACAAGGCAAAAGCCTGATCGTTGCGAGTAATTGTCACTGGATGTTCTAAAGCTTTGTCCAGAACTCGCCCAGGCTGACGATTCAACTCAGTGGCTGTAATTAACTCATCTGAGTAGATATTGCCGAAGGTAGCGATAGACATAGATTATGCGTTTTTAGTCAACGCCGATTTAACACAATTATTAGTCCCTACGTATAATTGTACGTATTATTCATCAATGGTCAATAGGGATTAAAACTCTGGGTGCTGGAACTATCAAAAGAAAAGCATGAGAGATTTTTAGACTAGATAAAATGCCGCGTCAATAATTGCTTGAGAAAGTTAGAATCAAGATAGTTATAGCAGATTAATTCTCAATTCATAACTCATAATTTTTCAGAATGTTGCCACGAGAAGAACTTTTAAAAGGTGTTGAAAATCGAGATAGTGTAGCTCGTGTAATCGACCAAGCTGAACAAGCAATCAAAACTTGGGAAGTGGTTTTGACAGATTTTCTATCTCCTCCAGAATTGGTGGAAATTCAACGGGTGTTTAACCGATTAACAGAAGTGCAATTGGTGGCGTGGGGTGGATATCCGCAAGCTGAACGCCAAAGAATAGCGATCGCTCGTTCGGAACTTCCCTTAGATCAATCTCAAGTCAGTCTTGTGGCTGTGGAAATTGCTGGTAATTTCCTGTTTGATACCGCCTCTCACCGCGACTTTTTAGGCGCAATGTTGGGGACAGGAATTGTTCGTGAAAAGACGGGAGATGTAATTGTTTTAGGAGAACGAGGGGCGCAGGCGATTGTCGCCCCAGAGTTGGTGGAATTTTTGGAAATGAGTCTGAAACAGGTGCGATCGGTTCCTGTGAAAACTCAGCAGATTGAGATAACTGAATTAAGGGTTCGGGAACCCAAGAAAAAAGAATTAACTACTGTGGAGGCTTCTTTGCGATTAGATGCGATCGCATCTGCTGGTTTTGGCATGTCCCGCAGCAAAATGGTTGATTTCATTGATGCTGGTGATGTCCGCGTCAATTGGAAGGAAGTTACCCAAGCTAGTTCTCAAGTCAAATCAGGCGACTTAATCGCCATTCGCTCTAAAGGGCGTTTAGAAGTTGGGGAGATCGCAGTGACAAAAAAAGATCGTTACCGAGTTCAATTAACAAGATACATCTAATAAAAGAGGAGTGAGGAGTTAAAAGTGAGGAGTTAAAAGTTAAAAGTTAAGAGTGAAAAGTTAGTAATTTTAAATTTATCACTTTCTTTAACTCCTAACTCCTAACTCCTTATCCTTAAACTTTAAAGTGTTTTGCTAACATATTCAGCAGCAGTTTACGCGGCAAAAGCCGAGATAATTTGCTTCTAATTTGAGTGTTAGTATCAGAACTAATAATAGTCGGATAGCCTTTTTCTAAAGCCTCTAAAGATTCCCAGACGACTTTTTCAGAAGAATATACTTTATCTGTACTACTTGCCAGTGCTGGAGGAAAATTAGCTTCTGCAAAAAAGTTTGTTTCTATTGGCCCAGGACAAGTGACTAAAATACGGACACCATATTGATAATTTTCTGCCCATAATGCTTCACTAAAGCTGAGAATAAAAGCTTTACTGGCAGCATAAACAGAAAGGTATGGTATCGGTTGAAATGCCGTAATAGAAGATACATTAATAATACTTCCAGAACGACGTTGCCGCATCAAGGGTAGAAATTTATGGGTTAAATCTACCAGTGCCAAAATATTTAATTGTACGATTTTGACTTGTTTTTCTCCATCCGCTTCGGCAAAGTCGCCATAGGAACCAAAACCAGCATTGTTGACTAACAAATCAATAGTTAATTCCTTTGCTTTGGTGGCATCAAATACACTAGCAGCGGCATTAGGTTCTGTGAGGTCTTTGACTATAACCTCTACTTGAATTTTGTGTTGTTCTTGTAATTGTTTAGCTAATTGGCTTAATTTCTCTTCAGAACGAGCAACAAGTACAAGATTTGTCTTGCGTGCAGCTAGTTCTTTAGCAAAGGCTTTACCAATACCACTAGAAGCACCGGTAATTAAAGCAGTTGGCATTCTACATATTCAGATAATTTTTAATCACTTATAAATCTTAACTATGCTGACTATAAGTTTTAACTACCCAAAGTAATATACTCAAAAGTGTAAAAGCAATACTCATACCAATTCTGTATGAAGATGCACTAAACCATATTTAAGTACAAAAAAACGTAGACTTGGAGCGATTTGCCGCAGGCTAATACTACTAGGTCGAAGCAAGCTACGCGCAGCCTCTCGTCAAAAAGAACACAAAAAAAGAAAGAAGTTAAAAGGGTTTAGCGCAACTTCACAAAAAAATGGTATCAGATAGAAAGTGAGGGATTGCTTACTCTATTCAAAACTTATCCTTACCTAAGATTTGACTTTCGGAAGTGATGTGAATTCTCCAAATACACCAATATGGGATATTCTTAAATCTTCTTCATCTATATATTGAATAGACGAGTCTATTTTTTCAGGTAATTCTCCGTCCTTGCACGACCACTCAAATACAAATTTAGAGTCCAAATGCTTGAGGTTAGAAAATATCTGCTTCCATTGGCTGCGTCGAATTCGATTTCCCCACCTTGATTGTAAGTCTCTCGAATAGGCTTCATGTTGGTAAACAAAGAAATCAAATGGTCTTTCATCCATATTTCTGTGATCCAGTAAATGAATAAGATGAAACATAAAGCCATCTTCGGAGAGGCTACTTACAAGATTTTTTAAAAGTGGCACAACATCATCAACTGGTACATGCTCCAACACAGATTTGGAAAATACAAAATCTATTTTTTCTTTACCAGGTAGTTGTTGAGATAAATCAATGGGAGCAATGTATTCTATGCCCAAATCTTTTAAGGCTTCTACAGATAAATTTCTTAATGAAAGTAGTTTATTTAAACGTAAGCGGATAATCTCGCGATCTTCAAATGTAGATAGACTATCTAAGATACTCCAATCTACAGACTTACACACAGCTTTGAAAATGTTGTCGGGTTGTAATAAGGGGTAAACATCGGTTGCATAAACCTTTTTGGCTCCGAGAAGGTAAAATACTAACGAATGAGTCAGTAACCACCCACTTCCAATTTCAAGACAAATTTTGTCACGCAATGCATATTTTCCTTTACCAGACTGAAGTAGATAAATAGCAACTTCATTAGCACAAATATCAAGCCTTTTACCTGCAACAGCTAGCTTACTTGAATGCATTTTGTTATGTAAAGATTGATATAGATCGGATGATCTAATAATTGATTTTGTGCGTTCATCAAGGAGATTCTTTACTAAATTTTTCATTTTGCACACCTCTCTCGCTTAACTTATTGGGAATTTAACAGAACACTGTTAACTGTACCAGTAACATGAGTTCCTGTATAACAGAATCATCTCACCTTTTTTGCTTCTTATACAATTACGCTCAAGAGCATCTTTGCTGATGGATAACAGAAACCTTGGAATTGAGAACTGGGGATTAAGAATTAAGTATTTTTTAAGATTTAAATTGGGATTTAGCGAAAAGTCGAGCTAGTCGCTTGGTATTAGTATCAGTGGTAACAAAAATCGAGCGTTGCGGATTTCCCTACTTGGGTAAACTGAATTTTTTCTCAAGTCGGATGTTCTCAATAGTGATTTTCATGACGACTCAAAGTCATCTTGAATTGCTAGTTACCATTTCTCAGACCAATAAATTATTTCTGAGGCAGAACTATTAATGGCCACACCGTAGCTATCTCCATGATTCCACTTGAAACCAGGTCTACCTTTGTCATCTGTATTTAATACCAATATTTCATAAGTAGGTGGAAAAGATTCTGTAGGCGAGTCACTGGTGTAGAAAAAAGTTGTCGGCACACCATTAGGCTGGTTGATGTGGTCATTTGTGTTACCACCCCTATATTTGTGCTTGGCACTACTTCTGTATTGTGAAAGTAATTTTTCAATTTTGTTTGGTGGCTCTTTTAGCCTAATTTGAAAAAAACTACTTCCCTGCAAAATTTCGGGAGAGTAAGCAATGCGAACGTTTTTGGCATCAGTGGGAATCTCATTAGGAAAGTGTTTTACTTGGTCATTATCAGACCATAGTTGATTACGAATTTCTCTATAGCGTGAGGCATCAGTAATGACTTTAGGCTCACTAGTACTGCTAAAAGTTGTTCTCATAAAAAAGCTTCCGCCGACAATACTAAGACTAGCAAGGGCTAATAGAAATTGCGATCGCTTCATCAAGTTGGGTGTGTCTAACTTTTATAGTCATATACCCAACTAATAAACTATATTCGTACTATTGCGGATATCCTATTAGAGATATTAACAGAAACTTTGTGTATCCAGAGGTAATTTGCGATATTTGTAAAATTACTGTGAAGCTAGTCAATGATTATCTAGTCAAATACCGTAGATGCTCTTCATTGAGCTTAGTACTACTGCTGTAGCTAGCGAAATCAATTCCACAGCCATTTATTTTTTCAATTCTTCCTGATACAGCAATAACTAAAGCGGATATATAAATAGTAGATGCACCTTAATTAAATCACAGCCCTCAGCTTTTAGTTGGGGGCTTTTTTTTATTACTCAATATATTTTTAATTCGGGAAATAATTTTGTCATGAGTCTAATTTTCCCGGATATGGCAATAATTAAAGCGGATTAATAAATGGTAGATGCACCTTAATTAAATCAAAGCCCTCAGCTTTTAGTTGAAGGCTTTTTTATTGCTGATATTTTTTCAGACTGGAAGAAAAAATAATTTTTTCATGAGTCTAATTTTCCCGGATATGGCAATAATTAAAGCGGATTAATAAATGGTAGATGCACCCTAATAAATTACAGCCCTCAGTCAAAAGCTGGGGGCTTTTATTATTTAAATATAGAAGGTAGTAAACTAGGAGCTAACCAGACTGCATAACCAATAAATCCAAACAGCAAGCTAATCAAGGCAGTAATGCCATAGCTGATGCAAATTAATAAACCGTCAGATTCAATGGTGGCAACAGTCAAAAGTAAAATACCTATAGTGGGGATGGGATTTGTAAACGGAATTGGTAATATTAGTAATACTGTTAATAAAGAGATACAAAACCCATTAATTCGCCAAATCAAAGGATTATGGGCTATTTTTGCTAATCGAGGACGGGCAATTTTCTGTAAAACTTTGGTAAGACGCCCCAAATTTTGCAAAAGCAACTGGGCGAAGGGACGAGGAAATTTGTAGTTAGCGATTCTTTTTGGTAGCCAAGGCGATCGCCTCCCTAAAACCATTTGCCCTGATAATAGTAAACAAGCACCACCAAAAGGGCCAGTTAATCCCGGTGGCATAGGTAATAAAAATGGCAAAACTAATAACGTAATTACCAGGCTGAAGCCTCGTTCTGAGGTTTCTGCCAAAATATCACCTAGAGTTAGCGGTTGTTCAGCTAGGCGTTGCAATAGGGACTTTATATCTTGAGAAAATCTCAGATGCATTTGGCGTGAATTGATGCGAGTTCCCACTTTCTAGCAGGGAGAATAACTCTTAACTCTGCCAATTTTAGATTGTTAATTTTGGATTGAAGGAAAATCTAAAATCTAAAATCTAAAATCTAAAATTGAATGACTCCTAACTCATGATTTTTGGGGGTACTAAAACAGCTATAGCTTTAGGTATAACCCGAAAATGAGCAGGTGTGTAAGTAGTGATTTCACCATCTGTATTGATAGGGCGCGGTTTACGAGTATGTACCTCTATTTCTTGACCTTGAAGAGAGCGTACATTCTGCCAATGTATATGTTGCCCTTGTCGCATTGCAGGTAGTAATAATATCATCTGCCACCAGTGTTCAATTTCCAAGCTATAAAGGTCTAGTCTTTGATCGTCTATTGCGGCATCGTCGGCGACGGACATACCACCACCGTAATAGCGACCGTTACCCACAGCAATTTGCACTGTTTTGACGTGAACTGATTCACCGTTAATCGAAATCTCGGCTGTAAAAGGTCTAAATTCCCAAATTACTTGCAATGCAGTGGCAGCATAAGCAAATATTCCCCAACGGCGCTTGACTTCTTTGGTAAGTCGTTGAGTAATTTTTACACTCAATCCCAGGCTGGCAACGTTAAAAAAATGCTTGCCATTCACACAACCCAAGTCGATGCGGTGTAAGTTTTTATATGCAATAATTTTGCAAGCTTCGTTGAGGGAATTCGGGATTCCCAAAGTTCTCGCTAAATCGTTAGCAGTTCCCAGAGGCAAAATTCCCAAAGGCAACTGAGTATCAACTAAAGCATCTACGGCAGCATTTAGAGTACCATCTCCTCCGCCAATAATTACCAAGTCAACTTGATACTGATAGCGATGTATAAGTTCAGCAAGATGTTTGGGATCTTCTGTAGACTCTTCAATTAAATCAAAGTCGAGTGTCTTCAGATATTCAATCGCTTCCGACAGACCCTTTTGCCCTTGGCGGGCATGACGATTTACTAACAGCAGTGCGCGGGAACTCATGGTTAGTACCTTTTGTAGTTGATATGTCCAATTTCTAATTTTTATCGTTATCTAGCTCTATTAGTTGTGAGTATGCTTACGCTCATCAAATATAATTATTAATCTCTGTATGAATTTATTTTAGGTGTTTTTATAAAATAGGGAATTATTCAAATAATATTATGCCAAAAAAAAGAGATATTTTTCATTAACATAGATACATATTTGGAGATTAAATTTGTATAAATACTATGAATAATTATATTAATTCTTTGTGAAACTGCACAAAATCAGGCTTTGTAAGATAAGTTGCTTAAGAGACTTCCAAGAAATAAATAGACATCTCCAGAAATTAAATATGCGTTATCCAGAATCCTTGTAGAGACGTAGCAGTGCTACGTCTCTACATTCATTTTCGGAGATGTCTAATGATCCAAAACACGTCATTGCGTTCGCCCTTGGCGTTCCCGAAGGGTACGAAGCGAAGCAATCGCAAAGACTAGGATTGCTTCGCTTCACTCTCTACGAGACGCTACGCGAACACAATGACAATTGGGTATTTTTTTACGTAGAGTACTCTAACCAACTTATTCTATACAACCTCATAGGTAATCGATATTGTAATTATTTAATTTTTGTTTGACCGAGAAGAAATTATATATGTCAACTTTTGCTGTGACAGATTTTAAATTGTCTACAATCTAGCGATCGCACCTTGAAAACAACTCTTTCGTGTAAATCCCTATCTTCATTTTGAATTTTACTTTTATGACTTTTTCGGGTTTGTATCGCCACCAATAATTGCTTGAAATACTTCCCCTAGTAAAGATAAAAATGCTGCAAATAATATTACAAGCATTAAACTCGCAAGGGCTGCAAAGGGAGAAATTATAAACAAGATTAAAAGTGCAAATATCAAAATTTTTAGTAATGTCTTATTCATCTTTTTTTTATCCATCATGTTTTCTACGAATAATCGATAAATCAACCATCTGTCACCCGCCCTCTGTTAGATTTAACCTGTCCGCGTTTAATTTTATGATCGAGGCGCTTTCTTTGAGAACTGCGGGTTGGTTTGGTGGGTTTGCGTTTTATCGTGACTACAACTGCACTTTGAATGAGTTCTTGAAGTCGTCTCAACGCTGAATCGCGATTGTTCTCTTGACTTCGATGTTCTTGGGCTTTAATAACGATGACTCCTTCTTGGGTGATGCGTCGATCGTTGAGCTTTAAAAGCTGTTGTTTATAATAATCGGGTAATGATGAAGCCACAATATCAAAGCGCAAGTGAATCGCAGTGGAAACTTTGTTAACGTTTTGGCCTCCTGCTCCTTGCGAGCGAATCGCAGTAATTTCAATATCAGTCTGTGGGATAATAACTTTGTTGGAAATTTGTAGCATTACTCACAAGGCAAAAGAGGAACTTTGAAATCTGGGATAAAAATCTTTTACTGGGTTTGTTCGGGAAAATCGATTACTACGTCTTGGTCTTCATTATTGTTCAAATTTACCTCTAAAGTCTGTCCTTGGATTGTCACTTTATCACCTGGTACTAGTCGCCGTCCTCGTCGGGTTTCTAGCATACCGTTTACTTGGACATCGCCACCTTGAATCATCAGCTTGGCTTGTCCTCCAGTTGGCACTATACCCATCAACTTTAAAAATTGATTTAACTTAATTGTGTTGTCTCTGATTTTCTTCATCGTGAATAAAACTACATTACCTTAATTGTATCGTGGCGTTATCAAGGTAAAGTGTGAATCTGTTATGCTACACATCAGCCGATATTAAATAAAATACAACCTCAAGTATTTTGTCTAGTTTAAATGCCTTTTTTCAACGCAGAGGAACACAGAGGTACGCAGAGTTTTGCTAAAGTGGATTCGCGATGAATTAATGAAATGTTGTACTTAGTCACGAACTGATATGCCGATCTTGAAGGTTGCTGAGTCGAACAATGGGAAGATGAATTTATACTTAAAATTGAGTAATTTTAGGTAAAAATACAAATTGGCTGAGTTCGAGTCAATATTTGTATCTTCATAAAAGCATCGCGATCGCTCTCATAAAAACTGTAATGCCAGTTTATTATCTATAATGTTGATCGACAAAACTACCAGATATAGGCTCAAAAACTAGTCTGGAAGGTTCTTTTAGTGTGTTCAGGGGACTGGATCTATGATTAAGCTTGGTTTATTAGTACAGTCCCAGAATAACTCTTTGGGTATCGGAAAAGTTACGGAAATATCTGATGCCAATGCGATCGTTGAGTATTTCTGCTCACTAGGGCAGCGTCTTGAAAAAACTTTACCTTTAAGTTCGCTCTCTGAAGTCAAGCTTGAACCCCAAGCGAGATGCTACATCAAGTTCCCAACCCAGGAAAAATGGATAGTTGGCAGAGTTTTTATCTGGGATGAAGATACAGAAATGTATCAAATAGATTTACCAGATAAGAAGACGGCGATCGCATCTGTGGAAGACATTTACGTTCGCTGCAATTTACCCAACACAAATCCCATCGAAACTCTGGCGATGAAGGGTCACGAAACCCCCTACTTCCATGACAAAAGATTGGCTTTCGTGAAATCCTTGATTCAGCAACGCGCTGTGAGTCGGGGGATGACAGGACTAATTTCGGCAAATATCAATCTTTATCCTCACCAAGTTGAAGTAGTTAGGCGGGTACTGGAAGACCCAATTCAACGCTATTTGTTAGCAGACGAGGTGGGACTGGGAAAAACCATCGAAGCGGGTGCGATTCTCCGTCAGTTCCTTCTTGATGAGCCGAAAAGAGGTGCGGTGGTGATAGTTCCGCAATATTTGCTCAAACAATGGCGGACTGAGTTAGAAAACAAGTTTTACATCTCCCATTTTGGCAAACGGGTAGCGGTGCTGGCGGTTGAAGATATTCATAAAATCAACCTGAAAGCGAAGATAGGCTGTTTAATTTTAGATGAAGCTCATCATATTGCAGCAATGGCGACCTCTAAGGATGCAGGAGTTCGCCAGCGTTTTCAGACTTGCAAAGAACTTGCTCATAAAAGCGATCGCTTACTTTTATTATCTGCCACTCCGGTTCTGAATCATGAGCAAGATTTTTTAGCCATGTTGCACTTGCTCGACCCAACAACCTATAAACTGGGTGATTTAGCAGGTTTCCGTACCAAAGTTGAAAGCCGTCAGCAAATTGGTAAAGTTCTGCTTTCTTTTAAAGAAGGTGCAGAACCTCTGGTTCTCAAAAGCAACTTGCAGCAACTACGAAACCTCTTTGCTGAAGATAAGTATTTACTGAAGCTGGCGGATGATTTAGAAAATTGTTTACAAACAAATTCTACTGAGCAAGAGCAAATCGTCCAAGGGATTCGTGTCCATGTCAGCGATACCTATCGACTGCATCGGCGAATGCTTCGCAACCGTCGCGCGGCGGTGGAAGATGTGATATTTGACCGCAACTTCACGCCCAAAGAAGAGTATGATTTAGACGAGCGATCGCTTGATATCCACGAACTCCTCAATCAATGGCGGAGTGTTGCCCCTCAAGAAAAGCAATATCAGCGAATTTTTCTGCTGTTATTTCTCGCTGCTGGCACTTGGTTAGGCATTTTAGAGCAAGTAATTAACGCTCGGTTAACAGCTAAACCTCATCCTAAACTCATCCAAGAGTTTAAAGAAGATGATATTCGCATCTTAACTACAACCCCCAAATTCTCAGGGGAAGAAGAAATTCTGCAATCCTTACTAAAAATTATTCGTCAACCTCAAGAAGACGGACAACGGACGGAAAATTTAAAAACAGTGCTGCTGAATCAGCTAGGTACTTACTTCAAAATTCCCGCAAACGTTCGCAAGAATCAAAACGAATTCATCACCAGAATCCAGCAGAGAATCAAGAGACCAATTACTGGCGATATTCTACCCAAATTTATTGTATTCACTAGTTTTGTGCAAACTTGTGGCGAAATTGTCCGGTATTTGTCTGATACCTTTGGTGCAGAGACAGTAGCCAGCCATCAATTTGGAGAATCACCAGATAAAGTTGAGGAAGGCTTAAATAGGTTCAAGAATAACCCAAACTGCTTTATTCTAGTATGCGATCGCTCTGGAGAAGAAGGGCGTAACCTCCAATTTGCCGATTGGTTAATTCATTTTGACCTGCCTTGGTCGCCTAATCAATTAGAGCAGAGAATTGGCAGACTTGACCGCATTGGCAGCAAAATTGGCATTCAATCTACTGCCTTGATTGGCCCTTATTTGGAAGATAGTCCTCACAATGCTTGGTATAAAGTCTTAAAAGATGGGTTTGGTATTTTCCAGCAATCAATTGCCAGTCTTCAATTTTATGTCGATGAGAAACTTGTAGAATTAGAAACACTTTTATTTCAATCAGGTGCGGCTGGATTGTTAGAGATGGTTTCCCCAATTCAAGCGCAAATTGAAGCGGAAATAGTCAAAATTAGCGAACAAAATACTCTCGATGAAATTGACGCTAATGATGAAATTGCAACCCAGTATTTTCAAGATTTAGATAATTACGATGCTTGCCATTTAGAAATTAAGCGAGCAATTGAAGGCTGGATTTGTGACGCGCTGGGATTCAGGGGAATGAATAACCCAGATTCATCAGATATGCGACGTTATCAACCAACAACGCGTACCTTAGTTCCCATAAATGAGTTAAAAAACCGTTTTGCTGAGAGTTATCTAGACCAATTTGGTACTTATAATCGTAGAGTAGCAAACCAGAATCCTGGGATTAAGCTCTTTCGAGTTGGCGAAGGATTTGTCGAAGCACTCTTGAACTATATAAACTGGGATGACCGAGGTGAAGCCTTTGCAATGTGGCGCACTGATACATCTTGGGATGCTAAAGAAGGAAAAGAGTGGTTCGGTTTCCAATGCAATTATGTAGTCGAGACAAATTTAAAAAATGTCAAACAAGTTTTAATCGATTACAAACTAGATAATTCTCAATTCAAAAACTTGCAGAGACGTGTTGATGCTTTATTTCCGCCAATTATAGAAACTATCTATGTTGATGGTCGCAAAGAGCCAATACGCGTTGTTGAAGATAAAGCACTCTTAAGTATCCTGCAACGTCCATATAAAGATAAAAACAATAATCAAGGACGAGATTACAATCTAGCAAAAGAGCGCTTAGGAATTATTGACGATTTTGTTGACCCTAGTAAATGGCAAAATTTCTGCTATCAAGTGCGTAACACTTCTTCAGAATTACTTTCCAATCGTCCCGATTTTATTGAATTATGCCAAAATTGTGCTAGCGTTGCCGAAAAGAAATTAAGCAATCGAGTAGAACAATTACGCCTGCGTCTGAACCAGCAAAATTGGGATCAGGCATTAGCTGAAGAAGTCAAGATAGAAACTGCTTTAAATGCAGCCATTCTAGAGGGAATTCGTCAGCCGCTACTCAGGCTTGATTCCGTGGGTTTCATCATTGTATCAGGGCGATCGCTTGTACAATTTGAGTGAGGTACACCCGTAGGGGCATGGCATGCCGTGCCCCTACACCTTGTGATATAACGTTGTACCCCATCTGAGTGGGAAACGCTATATGTGGGATTAAATAGCCTGAGTAACTATGCCGGAGACAATCTGCCTCTGGTCATTCCATCGACTCAGATTCACTACTTGGCGTTGCTGCTAGTTCTGGCAGGTACAATCTATCTTCACTAGCGTCATACTCAAACAATTCGGCATAACGCCCCCAATCTACGGCTGTGGCAAATTGCCGTTCGGCTTCTTCATGGGGATAGTATTCATCAAGTAAATCGATAAAGAAATCCGCTCGCATTGAGCGATTCCGTTTTTCCCGCAATGTCTGCACCATGCTAACGACGACTGGCACATTTGATAGCACTTGCTGCCGGAATAGGTCTTTACTGCGAAGAATAGTTGTAGTTGCGAAATCTTGTCCAATATCGGTGAGAAAGACATCCCCTTGTGCAACCTCAGCAAAGCCCAACATCACGGTTGCATCAAGCATTGGTAGGAGATCGTCAACGGCTAGCCGGATTCGTTCTGCCAAACGGGGAATATCATCTTTGCCCTCTGGTTGATCGACAATTAACTCCAACAGGCCGCTAATACCGCCGACTCTGACGTGAGGCAGGGGTTTTGCATAGGGCGATTCTTGGATTGCACCAGGCGATCGCGATATTTCTATAGTAGTTGATGTGGTTGATGTGGTTGCTGCAACTGCCCCAGTTACTTCCACGTCTGGGTTAGTCATTACTGTGTAGATATAATCTATCAGTGATTTGAAGCGGATACTGGTGCGATCGTGAGGCCGCGGCAGATCAATCACCACCTCACCGCGAATATGCCCCGGATTTGATCCCAAAATAATTACCCGATCTGCCAGAAACAGGGCTTCTTCAATGTTGTGGGTGACAATCAAAATACTTTTGGATGGAAATGTGCCAGCATTCCATAAATCATCAATTTCCCCCCGCAGGTTCTCAGCCGTCAATACATCGAGGGCGCTGAATGGCTCATCCATAAATAGTACTTGTGGCTCCAGCACAAATGCCCTGGCAAAGCCCACCCGTTGCCTCATTCCCCCCGACAACTCTTTAGGATAGGCACTTTCAAAACCATCCAAACCCACCAAGTCAATAGCTTTAAGCGCTCGTTGTCGTCTCTCATCTCGACCAATACCTTGGGCATCTAGCCCTAACTCGACGTTTTCTTGTACTGTCAGCCAGGGCAGCAGTGCAAAGCTTTGAAATACCATTGCGACACCAGGGTTAGCACCTTGCAGGCGTTTACCATTGCTGATTACCCTACCTTCACTTGCTGGAATCAAGCCGGCCATAATCCGTAGTAAGGTACTTTTGCCACTGCCACTGCGCCCCAGTAATGCTACTACTTCACCCGCAGCTACCGTCAGATTAATGTTGCGGAGAACCTTAAATTCCCCTTTGCCCTCTGGTAGTGGAAAACTCTTATTGACTTGTTCGACAGAGATTAATACGTTATTAGTAACTTGGGTAGAAGTCATGCTTGCTCCTCTAGCGAACGATGGTTTAGAGATGGTATTTGGTTTCTGCTAACTCATACAGTCGTCGCCAAAAAACTCTGTTCAGTCCAACAACGAATAGGCTCATCATTCCAATCCCCAGGGTAATCCGAGGCCAGTCGCCTGCTGCGGTTGCGTGAGCAATATATGCTCCCAATCCGTTAGCAGTCAGGGTAGTTGACCCCCAAGCCACAACCTCAGAGACAATACTGGCGTTCCATGCGCCACCGTTGGCAGTGACACCACCTGTTACCCAGGCGGAGAAGATGCCGGGAATGATTAACTTGCGCCACAGCAGCCAACCACGCAAACCGAGGCTAGTTGCCATCTCGCGCAAATCTGTTGGGACGCTCATCGCTCCAGCAATGGAGTTGAAGAGGATGTACCACTGTGCGCCCAGGGACATTAACAGAATACTACCCCAATCAATGCTGATATGGGAACGGATAAAAAATAGGGTAGCGAAGGGAAAGATAAAGTTTGCGGGAAATGAAGCCAGGAATTGCACCACAGGCTGCAACAAAGTTGCTAGTCGGGGATTAAACCCAATGGCTACTCCAACTGGTGTCCAAACGAGAGTTGAAAATACCAACAATACCAGCACACGTAACAGAGTGAGTAATCCTAGCCCAAAGGTTTTGATGACTTCACTTAGTCCTACTGTTGTGAAAATGAAGTGTAATCCGACAACCAACAGCCCACCAATTACTACCAGGAGGATCAAGTTGTAGAGGCGATCGCCTATTTCTTGCCCACCAGTTTCCACAACACGAGGAATTCGGGGTGGCGTTAGCAATGAGAGAATACGGTTGATACCTTCACCCCAAGGATCTAACACCCGCCCCAGCAGACGCGGAATTCGGGCTGCTTTTAGCAGATCGTAGACCCAGGATTCGGGGGCTTGGGCTGCGGCACTCTGTTCCAGGCGAAACTTATCTGCCCAAGCGACTAAGGGTCGCCAAAATAGTTGATTTACTAGGATAATTACGATCGCGATCGTCAATACCGCCCAACCCAAGGCAGGTAAATTCTCGGCGGTAACTGCCGCTGCTACGTAAGAGCCAATTCCCGGTAGCGTATATTGCTGGTTGAGTACACTGATCGCTTCACTCGCCGCGACAAAAAACCAGCCACCTCCAAAACTCATCATTGCATTCCACAGCAGCCCAATCATGGCTGTAGGAAGTTCTAGTTTGGTGAACCGCTGCCATCCCGATAACCGATAGAGCCTGACGGCCTCATCTAGTTCTGGTGGCAGTGTTCTTAGTGATTGGTAGAATGAAAAGGTCATGTTCCAGACTTGGCTAGTGAAAATCGCAAAAATCGATGCTGCCTCTAGTCCTAATAGGCTTCCGGGAAACAGGGCAATAAAACCTGTAACCGTGATGGATAAAAAGCCTAGTACTGGAACCGACTGCAAGATATCGAGTAGCGGAATCAGAACTCTTTCAGCCCGGCGGCTTTTGGCAGCAATATAACCATAAATTAAAGTGAACAGCGTTGAGTAAAACAGGGCAATAAACATTCGCAGGGTTGAGCGCCCAGCGTAATAGGGTAAATTACGTGGGTCAAGACTGATACCTGGTACTACATTTGGTGGTACAAAGCTCACTAATGTTCCAGCACCGACACGCGCAATTAGCGCCAGCAGTACTAATGTGCCAAGAATGAGGGCAATATCAGCTAGACCAAAAGGAAACCGTCGGAGTGCATCAGGGGAAGGAAAAGTTTGCTTCAGCATTTAACGATAATTAGAGGGCTGGCATACCTTTTTTGAACTAATAATACATTACTGCCCCCCGTGTACAACGGCAATTAACAATTCAAAATTCAAAATTCAAAATTCAAAATTCAAAATTCAAAATTCAAAATTAAAGAAATTTCAGACGGGGATTTAGCGAGAAACGCGGTCTTGGGATGCATCCCAAGTGGAGCGATTTCTCAAGACAAACCCCGACTGAAATGGGTGCTACATGTAGATTGCAGGTTCTTAAACTCTTTAATTTACGATAATCTCGTATCTGGTGAATTAACTCTGCTGCGATCGCTAACTAAGTAGTTTATGTTTTAGCGTATTACAGTTGAGATGGTACAGTTTTCACTGTTGCTCAACCCTCATTTTCCCCGGTTGATCCAAACGCCTCTCAATCCAGCTGCTTTAGCTGCATGATAGTCTTCGACAATGCTATCGCCAATATGCCATGCGGCCTCTGGGGAACATTTATGTTTATCTAAAGCGATCGCAAAAATTTGAGGATCGGGTTTAGCTGCACGTACCTGGGTAGAAATGGTGACGGAAGTAAAAAACTCTCTCAATCCTAAACTTTGCAATACTGAATAAATCCGAGAATCAAAATTGGATAGCACCCCCAAACTAACTCCCAAGCGCCGCCAGTTAGTTAAAGCTGGTAAGACATCGGGATAGACAAACCACGGTTCGCCAGTGCCAAAGTGAATGTAAAGTTCGCTAAAAAAAGCTGAAAAGTCAGAAAATTCCTTGAGAACACCTGCATTTTCAAAAGTGTTCAGGGCAATTATCCGCCACCAATCAAACTCGCGCTGGGGAATATCTTGCAGTTCCGCATCTGGAAATATCGGTGGCGGCGCTGATTTAAAGCTTTGGATGAAGGCTTTATTTAATGTTTCGGTTGAAACTATAACGCCAAATTCTTGGGCTATCTGACTATAGACTTCACCCACACTACCTTTGACATCAAAGAGTGTACCCACAGCATCTAAAAAAATAACTTTCGGTTGTTCCATCAGTGTTGAATTTTAGATTTTGGCTTGTTAGAAAGTTTCTGTGGGTAGAGTCTAGCATCTACTAAATAAGTTGACGGAAATAAAACAAATCATCAAACTTCGGCGGGTTTAACTCCCCGGCTTCTAACAAGCCGCAAGTATGTGTTTGCGGGGTCTAAATCCCCGTGACAAAACGGTACTTCCGACTTCCGACTTCCGACTTCCGACTTCTTTAATATAGATGTCTTGGTTCTTCACCAATCCCCAATGCCCAATCCCCAATGCCCAATGCCCAATCTGAAAGTTACCGAGAAAGTGTTTCTATGATCGGACGGACTAGCCAATTAAAACCAACTTTAAGCTGATGGTCTAAAGTTGGTAGCCTGTATAAATAAGCAGCACGACGGGCGACGTATGCCAATGGCCCATCTAGTTTAATTCCTAAACCAGTGAGAGTAGCATTGTCTATTCCTAGTGCCATCATTTCTCCTAACTGTTGGTAATGGAAGGGAAGAAGAGGGCGATTAGTCAGACTTGCCCAGATATTCCAAGCAGTATAATCAGCTTGTTGGAAAGCCGCTTGTGCGGTAGCGGGGACTTGCTGTCCTTCAGTATCATGACAGTCTGCTAAATCTCCCAAGGCAAAGATTTCTGGATGAGCGATAACTTGCAGATTAGATGTAGTGCTGATTTGACCACGCTGGTTTTGCTTGAGGGAAAGAGATTTGACTACGGGCGCAACCCTAGTTCCTACAGTCCAAATTACCAAATCTACGGGAATCTTATCTAACTGGTTTTTGTACTCTAGGGAAATGGAATTTTGCTCTATAGATTCGACTTTGGTTTCTAAATCAAGAAATACGCCACGGGCTTCTATTGCTTTTTTTGCTGCTTCCCGATTAAACTCTGGGGAAGTTCGCAAGATTTGATCAGCGATTTCAACGATCCGAAAGCGTCCTCTTTCGCCTAGTCTGTCGGCTAACTTACAGGCTAACTCTACACCACTGTAGCCAGCCCCAACGATCGCTACTCGAATTTTATCAGCATCGGATTCTTCTAAAAATCGCAGGCGTTCTTCTAAACGATAGGCATCAGAGATTGTACGGAATGTATAGGCGTAAGCTGCTGCACCAGGTACTAAATCTAACGGTGTCTCACCTCCTAGCGCCAGCACTAATCGGTCGTAAGGGATTTCTGGCCCTTCTTGGATATTTACCCGTTGCTGGTCGATGTCAATTCCAGACACAACCCCTTGATAGAAACGCACCCCAGTGCCTTGTAAAAGTTCTTCAAAGGGTGGGGCAATTTCCCAAGTTTGCAGTTCGCCAGTGAGTAATTCGTAAAGTAAAGGAGAGAATAAGAAGCGATCGCTTTGATCTACCAAAACAATTTCGGGCTTTTGCGTAGATTCCCAAGGTAATTGACTTAAGCGCAGGGCTGTGTATAGACCACCAAAGCCCCCGCCAAGGATACAAATTCTAGAAGTTTGTTGAGTCATCTATTCTATACTATGGGACAGTCAATACTAGTTGGATAGCTAACTTCAGGGTAACTGAAACGGAAAGACCTGGGTGAGATGGTCAACCCAGAATTAGACATTACTCACCCCAACTTAGAGAAAAGAGTTTCCCAGTCAATTACAGACGGTCTTTGTCCTTGGTTGATTATTTCAAAAATTTTCCTAGAACTACTTGGCTGAAAAAGGCATTCCACAGAAGCGCTGGCTACATCAATCCGGCTGGTATCACCTGAAAGTGTATCGCCAGTGCCTACGACCACACCATATTTACCCCCTGTTTTTGCCTTCAGGAGGGTATTGAGGTCGTATGAGGTATAGGGCCCGTCTATCAGCCGTCCTGGGCGGATAATGGTGTAGGGCAATCCTGAATTAATAATGGACTCCTCACCTTTTTGTTTGGCATCCAACACGCCAAAAGCATTAAGAATACTAAAAGGAAACTGATTTTTACGGAGAATTCCACAAGAAGAAACGAAAACGAATCGCTTCAAATTCCGGGGTGCTGCTGCCACTAGATTGCTGACACCTTGGGCATCAACCTTTGCCGGACTATTCTTTGCTTTTGCTTCACTAGATTTAGGGTTAAGGAAAGTGATTCCCCATTCAATCAAGTTTGGGGGTTGGTCAAACTCCCAGCGCGCAGAGGGAAAAGCGGTAGTCCCGGTACAATTTATGATGTGGGTAACATTTTGGGTTGCGGCTGGCAGTGTTGCTGGTTGGCGAATGTCACCAACGGCAATTTCTACTCTCTGGTTAAACATCTCTTCAGCTTTTACGGTATTGCGTGTCAAGACACGAACTTTTAAGCCTTTCTCTAGCAACTTGCCTACCACCAGTTGCCCCACTCCACCAGTTGCACCAGCAACTAGTACCAAATCTTCAACTGAAGTTTCAAAAGAAGTCACGTCGCTTCGCTCCGAATTCAAGATGACGCTCTCTACGAGACGCTGCGCGTAGCTTGCTTCTCTGTAAGAGTACGCGGACTCGCTAACGCTACGCTAACAAAATTCAAAATTAATGATCCCCATAAATAAATTTAGTTGCTCTGTATCATGAGTCATTTTCGGTCATAAAGTGCCCTTGAGATAGTAGACATCTCCGAAAAAGAATTGTTTTGACGTAGCACTGCTACGTCTCTACAAGGGTTCTGGGTAACGCATCTTTAATTTCTGGAGATGTCTAGTCTATTGTTAATCTACTGAAAAAAGGGAGCATCCCAAATGTGCAAGTTATATCAAATTCAGGTTAAAAATTGTCATTGCGAGTGAAACGTAGTGGAGTGAAGCAATCGCAAGATATGGGATTGCAACTCTTGGAGACGCTACGCTGTCGCTTCGTACCCTTCGGGTTCTCCGAAGGAGTACGCAATGACAAATGTGTTCTTGCGAAATTGGGATGTTCCCCTGAAAAAATGCGTCGGGCAGTATTCCTAAGTGCTGGGTAATGAGTGCTGTTAGCAGTAGCGGGGCGTTTAGCCCGTGCTGAGTAAAAATACCAGTCACCAGTCCCCAGTCATTCCTATCAGTAATATCTAAAGATTTTTGATATTAGTTCTCTAGATAGATCAGAAATTTTGCAGGCAAACTTTAATATAAAGTCAGTAAAAAACAAACAAAGCAGATCCTCAAGGAAGGAGAAATTCTATGACTAACATTATTGCTTGGCTGGTTTTGGGTTTAATTGCAGGTGCATTAGCTAAGTTATTTTATCCCGGAACCCAAGGTGGTGGTATTCTCTCCACCATTGTATTAGGAATCCTTGGAGCCGTATTTGGGGGTTATTTGGGTCAAGTCTTGCTCGGAAGTAGTTCAGCCGCCGCCGCATCTGTAGGAGCTTTATCTCTGGGAAGCATTTTATTTTCTGTGATTGGGGCGATGATACTGATTTTCCTTTGGGGTTTACTAACTCGTCGGGCTGTGTAATTACCCCGAATTAGCTAACAGTTTTGGGAATCACTTCGAGCTGCAATAAACCGATAAAATGACACTAGAAAAAGAGCGAAGAACTGTAGGAGTTTTCGCTAGGTATTCCGATGCACAATTGGTACTTCAGGAGTTAAAAGCTGCTAATTTTCCAATGCAGAAAGTTTCTGTTGTTGCACGGAATACAGAAGAACAAAGTGATATTGCTGGTGTTGAAATTAGAGAACACACTAGCAATACATCCTCAGAAGATGCTGCTGGAGCCGTTACTGGTAGTGCTTTAGATGGTCTTACTGGCTTATTGGTCGGTTTAGTACTCTTGGTAATTCCTGGTATAGGCCCAGTCATCTTAGCCGGAGCAGAAGTAACTGCGATCGCTACCACTTTAACAGGTGGTTTACCCACTTTGTTCCTAAGTTTAGGAATTGCGGAAAAGCCAGCACAGGGTTACAGCGATCTTGTCTGTAAAGGTTACTATTTGGTGATAGTAACTGGCATAGACATAGAAATTCGCATTGCTAAGAGGATTTTTAATCGTCGTGATATTCAACAGTGGGGGGCTTATGAGCCATACTCTACCCCAAATAGTCGCTATAAACACGCGCTTGGTGTTTTCTATGCGTGCCAAGATGCCGAAAAAGCGCTTACTGAACTGAAAACTGCTGGCTTTCCAATGAGTCAAATATCGATAGTTACTAAAAATACAAGCAGTCTAAATGATATTTCGGAGGTAAATATCAGCAGTTACCAAGATAACTACACTAATAATTTAGGAATTTCTGACGATCTAGCTAGATATTATGAGCATCATTTGACCCTTGATCGTTACCTATTAGTCTTAAAAAGCACTGATATATACGTAGCCGGTGCAAGAGCTATTTTAGAGAGTAACAAGATTCAACACTTTACTATCTATAGCCCATCTCAACTTGATGCGACTAGAAGCGATCGCCAGGTTATGACAAATTTATAATTCAACTTGATTTTACTATCCAGCTTTTTTAAAGACACAAAATTGTTGAATAATCATAATTAGTGGGGTGGCAAGACTAAAATGTTACAAAAAAAATTGTAGGTTGGGAAGCCACTGCGTTGCGCGGGTTCCCCGCGTTGTAGCAAGTGGCGTTGGAGGCTTTGCGTAACCGAACATCCTGATATCTGTTGGGTTGCGCTCCGCTCCACCCAACCTACGTCTAATGCCTTATTTTAAGCTTGCCATGCCACTAAGATATTAAAATTAGCGTTGGATTATTTTTAATATAATCATAAAAAAACCATTTTTTAATAAAGTATGATGCTCAATTTATAATTTAAGAATAAGTTTTTAATTATCCACTACAAAATTAAATTACAAAATAATGTGGCTGCTTCTTTTGAAAGAAGTTATGCTGTCTAAAGGTTTAGTTTTTTAAATGAGCAGAATGCTAGATAAAGAGATTATTGATATACTTATTTAAGATAGCTTTACATTTCTAAATAAACGAGGATAGAAATAGTAATATTTGCAATCTAAAAAACTAGATAGATTCCATAACAACCTATCCTAATATTGATTTTGGATAGTTAAAACATCATCAGAATAGTCTCAACAACAGAAATAATTTAAATACCTGCCTGGAATAATGTTGAACCGTTTGAGGATTGGAACCAAGATTGGGATAAGTTTTGCCTTGAGTTTGGCAACTCTGACCACCATTGGTCTAATCTCCTACCAAAGCACCAATGAGCTAATTGAAACTTCGCGCAAAGAAAGCCATACTTACCAGGTGTTAAGTCAGCTGGAAGACCTGAACTTACAACTTACAAATGCTGAGACTGGACAACGCGGTTACATTATCACTGGCGAACAACGCTATTTAGAACCTTATAATGCTGCTATTCAAGTAATAAATCAAAAAGTTAAGGAAATTCAAAGGTTAACGGTAGATAACCCCAAGCAGCAACAGCAGCTGGATATTTTACAGCCATTAATCACTCAGAAGCTGGACGAACTTAAAGAAACTATTGATTTACGCCAGAACCAAGGTTTTGAAGCTTCTCAGAAGGTCGTTCTGACAGACCTGGGCAAGCAGTTAATGAGTGAAATCCGTAAAGTTATCCAGACGATGGAACATGAGGAGAATACACTGCTGAAAATACGCTCAGAGAAAGCACGAGCAGCCGCCCAGCAAACGCTTGCCAGTATTGTCTATAGTATTCCCTTATTTTCTTTGCTCTTAGCTTTAATCGGATTCACCCTGACCAGACATATTTCAGCACCACTGAAGCAAGTTTCTGATTTAGCAGAAAAAATGGCAGATGGGGATCTATCGGTAAGTTTACCAGATAGCGATCGCCAGGATGAAATTGGTGTGTTGACACGCACCTTCAACCAAATGATTGTTAATCTGCGAAACACCACTCAAAGAAATGAGGAGCAAAACTGGCTAAAATCTAACTTAGCTGAATTTACGCAGATGCTTCAAGGGCAGCGAAATCTGGAAAGCGTGGCTCGGATGCTCTTGTCAAATTTAGCACCACTGGTTGGGGCCTCGCAGGGCGTTTTTTATGCGATGGACTCTGTAGATGACCAGCCTGTGCTGAAGTTGTTGAGTAGTTATGCTTACAAAGAGCGGAAAAACCTGGCAAATCAGTTTCGCTTAGGTGAAGGATTAGTGGGACAATGCGCCCTAGAAAAACAAAGAATCCTTTTAACAGAAGTTCCTCATGACTATATCCGCATCAATTCTGGCTTGGGAGAAGCACCACCGCTAAATATTATTGTCTTACCTATACTATTTGAAGCAGAGGTAAGTGCTGTAATTGAACTTGCCTCTTTTGGGCCTTTTAACCAGTTGCACCTAACATTTCTAGAGCAATTGAGTGAAATTCTTGGTGTATTTTTAAATAACATCGCCTCACAAGCGCAAACCCAGCAACTACTTGAAGAGTCTGTTGCTTTAACAGAAGAACTCCAAACCCAGCAAGAAGAACTACAGCAAAGCAATCAACGCCTAGAAGAACAGGCGCATGAGTTAGAGGAATCACAATTTCTGGTCAAGCAGTCTAACGAAGAATTACAACAATTAAATGAGGAGCTAGAAGAAAAGGCAGAATTATTAGAAGCCCAAAATCAGGAAGTTGCCCGCAAAAATCAGGAAGTTGAAGGGGCAAGGCAGTCTTTGGAAGAAAAAGCTGAACAATTGGCATTGTCTTCCAAATATAAGTCAGAATTTCTTGCGAATATGTCCCACGAGTTACGGACACCGCTAAATAGCCTGTTAATTTTGGCAAGGCTGCTAGCAGATAACTCTCTCAACAATTTAACTGACAAACAAGTAGAATACAGCCGGACTATTTACTCAGCTGGAAATGATTTGCTGGAGTTGATTAATGACATTCTAGATTTAGCAAAAATTGAGTCGGGCACTATGTCCCTTGATATTGAGCAAATTGCTTTAGTAGATTTGGAAACATCTCTAGAGCAGACTTTCCGGCAAGTTGCCCACAATAAAGAACTCAGTTTTACTATTGAACTGGATGAGAAATTACCCACAACAATTTATAACGACTCCAAACGCCTGCAACAAGTGCTGAAAAATCTCCTAGCTAACGCTTTTAAGTTTACAGAACAGGGAAGCGTGAAGTTACAAATCGCCCAAGTTGATAATTCCATGATTGCTTTTGCCGTCAGCGATACAGGTATAGGCATTCCAGCCGAGAAGCAGAAGATTATTTTCGAGGCATTTCAGCAGGCAGATGGCACCACCAGCCGCAAGTATGGCGGGACTGGCTTAGGCTTATCAATCAGCCGTGAATTGGCTCAACTGTTGGGAGGGAGAATTGAAATAGTTAGCGAACCAGGGCAAGGAAGCACCTTCACCCTTTTCTTACCCAGGCGACAAGAAAAAAATAATAGTCAAAATACTCTCACCACCCCACCCCCTGAGCCAACTACTTCTATCCACACAGCATCGACTATCAAAGATGTGCCAATGGTGGAAAAAACGCCTGCGTTGATAGATACATCTTCATCCGCGAAAGTACTTACTATTTCCCCTAGCGAAATTCCAGATGATCGGGAAATAATTCAACCAGGCGATCGCACCTTGTTAATTATTGAGGATGACGATAAATTCGCCCGCATCTTACTAGATATGGCGCGTCAGCAGGGCTTTAAAACTATTGTTGCTTTACACAGTAAACAAGGTCTAGCACTAGCAGAACAGTTTAAACCCAATGCAATTATGCTAGATATCCACATGCCAGAGATGGATGGCTGGACGGTGCTGGATCGTCTGAAGCATAAACCAGATACCAGACATATACCAGTACACATCCTTTCTGTTGATGAAAGACAGCAACGGGGATTAAATCTAGGAGCGATTACCTATCTACAAAAACCTGTGTCTCCAGAAGCCCTAACTCAGGTATTGACTGAGATTAAAGGCTTTATTGAGCGTCAGGTAAAAAATCTCCTGATCGTCGAAGATGACCCGGTACAAGCTCAAAGTATTATCGAACTGATTGGTAATGGCGATGTCCAGAGTACAGCAGTAGGTACGGGAGCAGAAGCCCTCTCGATTTTGCGATCGCATCACTTTGATTGTATGGTACTGGATCTCGGTCTGCCCGATATGAGCGGGTTTGCCCTCATTGAACAGATCAAGCTTGAATCCAGGCTGTTGAAACTGCCAATCATTGTGTATACAGGCAAAGAACTCAGCCGACAAGAAGAAACCCAATTGCGGGGACTAGCAGAGACAATTATCATTAAAAATGTACGATCGCCAGAACGATTGTTAGATGAAACTGCCCTATTCTTGCATCGAGTGCAGGCAAATTTGCCCCCACCAAAGCGGCAAATACTAGAGCAACTACATCAAAACGATCCGGTGCTGGCTAATCGGAAAATTTTGATTGTAGATGATGACCTGCGAAATATTTTTGCCCTCACCAGCTTTTTAGAAAGCTATCAAATGCAAGTGCTATTTGCCGAAAATGGTAGAGATGGCATAGAGAAGCTGCAAACAAATCCTGACATTAATATAGTTTTGATGGATATCATGATGCCGGAAATGGATGGTTACGAAACCACCCGCGCCATCCGCCAGCAACAACAGTTTCGCTCATTACCAATCATTGCTTTAACTGCCAAAGCCATGCCAGGCGACAAGGAAAAATGCATCGAAGCTGGAGCTTCTGACTACATCACCAAACCTGTAGATACTGAGCAACTGCTTTCACTGCTGCGAGTTTGGCTGTATCGGTGAACAAGTGAATCAATTAGACATCTGGTGAAAATGAATGTAGAGACGTAGCAGTGCTACGTCTCTACAAGGATTTTGGATAACGCATATTTAATTTCTGGAGATGTCTATTGAAGAAGCGGTCTGAGTTTGAACAGACGCGGAGGATGTTTGGCGCGAGTATATTGCCAGCAGGATAGGTACATGATTGAGTAGCATAATTGATACGAAAGCTTAAAATACTTACGGTATCGTCAAATCCGTAGACTAGACTAGAACCACAGGGTAAGAATCAAAAGAAGATTATGATGAGCGATCGCGACTATACCTTAATCATTGACAAAAGCGGTAGTATGTCCACACCCGACCAAGTGGGTGGTAGAAGTAGATGGGAAATCGCCCAAGAGTCTACTCTCGCTTTAGCCAGAAAGGCCGAACAGTTTGACCCTGATGGCATCACTGTCTATGTGTTTTCTGGTAGATTTAAACGCTACGATGATGTCACCTCAGCCAAAGTCGCGCAGATATTTCTCGAAAATGACCCTTCTGGCACAACAAACCTAGCAGGTGTACTCCAGGATGCACTCAATAACTACTTTCAACGCAAAACAGTCGGTAAAAGTAAGCCAAACGGAGAGACAATTTTAGTTATTACCGATGGTGAACCAGACGATCGCAAAGCTGTATTTGAAGTAATTATTCATGCTACTCGCCAGATGGAACGTGATGAAGAATTAGGAATTTCAATCATTCAAGTCGGTTCAGATGCCCAAGCAACTAAGTTCCTCAAAGCTTTAGACGATCAGTTGCTAAGTGTCGGCGCTAAATTTGATATTTGTGATACCGTCACTTTAGACGACTTAGAAGAAATGAGCCTTGTAGATGTATTGACAAACGCAATAACTGACTAATGTGTTGATCGCTCATAGTCTAGTAACTCTTTACTATTAACTGGAGAATTTAATAATGCTGGAAAATCGTGACTATACCTTAATTATCGACAAAAGCGGCAGCATGGCAACCCAAGATCAAAAGGGTGGTAGAACTAGATGGGTTGCAGCACAAGAATCTACTTTAGCTTTAGCTAGTAAGTGTGAGCAATTTGACCCAGATGGCATCACTATTTATGTATTTTCTGGTAGATTTAAGCGATATGAAAATGTGACATCTAGCATAGTAACGCAAATTTTCCGAGAGAATGACCCCTCTGGTACAACTGATTTGGCAGGTGTGTTAAAGCACGCAACTGATGATTATCTACAACGCAAAGCAGCCGGTCAAACCAAGCCAAATGGTGAAACAATTTTAGTGATTACTGATGGTGAACCGGACGATCGCAAAGCAGTCATGAGAGTAATTATTGAAGCTTCTCGCCGCATCGATCGAGATGAAGAATTAGCCATTTCCTTCATTCAAGTCGGCACAGATCCACAAGCTACCCGCTTTCTCAAAGTCTTAGATGATGAACTCCAAAGTGCTGGTGCTAAGTTTGATATCTGTGACACCATTACTATGGAAGATATGGAAGATTTGAGTCTATCAGAAGTGCTACTCAATGCCATTAATGACTAGTACAGCACGGCGTAAATAAACCACCCATTTAAAATAGCCAGAAAGCTTACAAAATAAGCATTCTTTCTTTTTACTTTTGCCTTCTTGTACTAGTACACCACGGCGTAAATAGACATACCATTCAAAATTTCTGAAAACTTTATGCTCTATTCATTTTGAATTTTGAATTTTGAATTTTGAATTCCGCCTTGCGGTACTAGCTATACCATTTATTAGGAATTGCCAAAATGGATTCCATTGATAAGCTATTAGCTGAACTCCAAACTGAATACAAAGAAGTACAACCACAACAGCAGCAGTCAAAATCAGCCACAGCCAAATCGTTCATTCCATCATCGCCAAAGTCGGCATCTTTCATAGATAACCTTTTGGCAGAAGTTAAAGCTGATTTTGCCCAAGAGGATGCTGCTATTGAATTAAAAAAACAGCAAGAACTAGAACAGGAAAGAATTCGACAAGAACAACTCAAAGCCAAACAATTAGAGGCTTTGAAAGTTCAAGCAAAACAATGGTTAGCTAAAGTAGATCCACTTTCGTCTGAAGGACTTTGGTTTGAAAAGTTTGCTGAAAGTTACCCCTCAAAATTAGAGGCAGCAATTGAATATTTACGAAACAACGAATAAAATAATTCGTAATTCGTAATTCGTAATTTGAAGAAATTTGCTAACTCAAATTGAAAGTTAGCAATTATTACTTATTACTTATGCTCAATATTAATGGTGATTTGGTCTAGCTAAATGTTGCACAGCCCATTCATGCATGGCATAGAGAATTGGTTGCAAAGTTTCTCCTAAAGGCGTTAGAGAATATTCTATTTTGGGTGGAATTTGGGGATAAACTTCTCGATGAATAATGCCATCTTCCTCCATTTCTCTGAGTTGCTGAGTTAGCATCTTTTGCGTAACTCCAGGTAAAGCGCGTTGCAACTCACCAAACCGTTTTACGCCACTCATTAATTCTCTAATAATCAAAACTTTCCAGCGTCCGCCAATCACCTTTATGGTAGTTTCTACTTCACAAGTCAGCCTGAGATGGTTTTCTGCTTCAGCTTTCATAGATTTTTTAGGAATAGCCTAACTCAGGTTTGCTGGGTAGTAACGCTATTTATCTGATTATTACTTGTTTTAGGTTTTCCATAACTAGTGTAGCAGTTCTGGGAATATGAAAAGTTTTTCATCAGGCTAGTGGTCTGTCCCGTTAATTTTGTAGGGCTGCTAGATCCCCGACTTCTTCAAGAAGTCGGGGATCTGAACACCATTAACCTCTCAAAACTTTTGGGACGGGCTACTAGACTGTTGAGTTTTTGCACTTTAATAGCAGAAATCTGTCGCATCGGGAGCATCCCAATTTTGCAAGAACATGTTTGTCATTGCGAATGAAGCGACAGCGTAGTGAAGCAATCGCAAGATATGGGATTGCTTCTCTCCACTACGTTGTGCTCGCAATGACAATTTGTAACCTGAGTTTGATATAACTTGCACATTTGGGATGCTCCCGTCGCATCATCTTTTGAATTTTGAATTACCTGTGGCAGTATGTCAACAGTTAACAAATATATCTTTGTATTTTGCTATTATCATCCCACAGAGGTAATGCAGGTAAGTTTGGATGGAGAGATTAACTAAACCAGTGCGATTTTGGCTTTGTGCAACTATCATAATTTGGGGTTTGATGGGCTGCGATCGCTTTATCGGTAATTCTGGAGAAGCAGTTGAGCGAGTGAGTGATGGTGATACCTTAGTAGTCAAAGATACTAACGGTAAAAATTTCACTGTGCGCTTTGCTTGTGTAGATGCACCAGAAATAGCCCATACAAACAAAGAAAAACAGAGTAAACGCAGTAGCGATCGCAATCAATTTACTTGGGGTGTAAAAGCACAAGAACGGGTGCAACAACTGGTACAACAAGGAGGCGATCGCGTGACTTTGAATATCACCGATAGCGATCGCTATGGACGCAAAATTGCCGAAGTCCGTTTAAAAAATGGCACTTTTGTGCAACAGGTATTATTGCAAGAAGGTTTAGCAAAAGTGTATCGTCCCTATTTAAACAAATGTCCTAGCAAAGATTTAGTTCAACAAGCCGAAGCTGAGGCGAAAGAACAACGGCTTGGCATTTGGAGTGATACTAAATTTGTGAATCCTTGGGAATATCGCAGCCTATATAAAAAATAAAGTCCCCCTACTCTTCTCCCCAAGTTTGCAGTTGCAAATACACTAGTACCAACGTCGCTGCTAGTAAAACCGTCGCGGCGGCTGCTGCATAACCAAAATCAAATTGAGCAAAAGCCTCTTGGTAAATGTAGTAAACTAACAAATTAGTCGAATTCAGTGGGCCACCGCCAGTCATCACATAAACTTGCTCAAAACTCCGCAATGTAAAAATCGCGGTAGTGATGATTGCAAATATCACAGTCGGGCGCAATCCAGGTAGAGTAATATACCAAAATTGTTGCCAAGCATTTGCCCCATCCAAATCTGCTGCTTCGTAACGACTGGGCGGAATTGCTTGCAACCCTGCTAAAAAAACTACCATATTGAAACCGAGTTGTTTCCAAATACTCATTAAAATAATTACCGGCATTGCCCAAAATGTGTCCCCTAGCCAAGGTATAGCTGGAATGCTAAAAAAATCTAAAAGTCCGTTAACTGGCCCTGATGTTTGAAACAGCCAGCGAAATCCCAAACCGGCTGCCACAAGTGAAATAATTGAAGGTAAAAAATAAGCACTCCGCAGGATTCCCCGCAAGGGAATGGAGCGATTTAATAGTACTGCCAATCCCAAAGAGATAACTAAACTGGGAATGATGGTAGCAACAGTAAAATAAAAGGTGTTACCCAGAACTTGCCAGAAATCGGGGTTGAGTAGCAAGCGCCAATAGTTTTTTAAGCCTATCCAATAAATACCTTTTAAGGTGAAACTACCGGCGGTGAAACTGAGGTAGAACAAATAAGCGATCGGCCAAATGATAAAAACGCCTAGTAAAATTAGTGCTGGTGTGAGAAAAATCCAGGCTGCTACTGTATCGTTATCCAACCACGACTTAGGATATATTTTTGGCATCTATAATTTTTTCTTTTAGCTGTTATGACCCTCCGCCCTGATTCTACCCTGAGCTTGGTTTCTTCTAGCATTAGCGATCGCTTGGGTAAGCTCTTGGTTCACAATTTAATCTACTCTGTTTTTTGAAAAAAATTAGATTGTTCCGCTTCGCTACACTCAAAAAGGTTAAAGGAAAGAAGGGCAGAGGGCAAATTAGCTCAAGTATAAAGGGTTAAAAAGTCCTCCCAACCTCGCACACCACACGAATACCAATATCGTGGTTGATGAGGTAGCGCTCCGCCCTATTGTCGAGGTCGCGGGACGCAGAACGGCAGTAGATAGGATAGTCGAACCAGGAACCGCCCCGCAGCATTTTATAATATTCATTATCATCTATCCATGCACTTCCATCACTAGGCGCTCCTTTATAGCTGTCATGCCAAGTATCTTCGCACCACTCCCAGACATTGCCGTGCATATCGTATAACCCAAAGGCGTTGGGTGGAAAACTTCCTACTTCTGTTGTTTCTTGACGATTTTTTCCTTTTGGTGCAGAAGCGTAGGTATAATTCCCATCATAGTTAGCTAAATCAGTTGTAATCGTCTCGCCAAAGTAAAATGGTGTCGTTGTTCCTGCACGACAGGCGTATTCCCACTCTGCTTCACTAGGTAGGCGATATTCGCGCCCAGTCTTTTGACTCAGCTTTTTGCAAAAGTCTACTGCATTATTCGAGGAAACTCGCTCTACAGGGCGTTTTTTTCCCTTGAATTTAGATAGATTATTACCCATTATTTGCTGGTATTGTTCCTGAGTCACTTGAAACTTGCCTATAAAAAAAGTAGGCACATTTACAGGGTGCTGTGGTTCTTCATTTTTGGTTCGACCATTTTCACTGGGTGGCGAACCCATATTAAAAGAGCCTCCAAAAATCTCAACCATATCTAAAGTTATGCCATTGCCTAAGTCCTCCTTAAAAAACTTAGCTTCGTTGTTAGAATCTGGTTTAATTACCTGTCCTTTTTCATCCACCGTTACCGTTTCAAACTTAACGGAAATCTCTTCTTGCTGTCTGATTTTATCTTGCTGTTTCCGGTATTCTGCTTCTGAAGATAGTTGAATAATAATTGCTTCAAGTGCAGATGTTTCCGCATCATTTAGTTCTAAAATTCGTTTTTTATCTTGCTGTTTCCGGGATTCTGCTTCTGAAGATGGTTGAATAATAATTGCTTCAAGTGCAGATGTTTCCGCATCATTTAGTTCTAAAATTCGTT
>NZ_JBALEJ010000033.1:0-18287 GCF_036917975.1 Nostoc sp. | reverse complement strand
CTGAAGCCTCAACGCTTTTATCTTTGAGGAAGTTAAAGATGTCTTTGACGTAGGGTGTGGCTGCTGTTCCCAATTTCCCCAAAGCTTGTGCCGCAAAGTAACGAACTTCGGCCTCAACGCTTTTATCTTTGAGGATGTCGGCGATGTCTTTGACGTAGGGTGTGGCTGCTGTTCCCAAATTCCCTAAAGCTGATGCCGCACTGGAACGAACTTGAAACTCAACGCTTTTATCTTTGAGGATGTCAGCGATGTCTTTGACGTAGGGTGTGGCTGCTGTTCCCAAATTCCCCAAAGCTGATGCCGCACTGGAACGAACTGAAGCCTCAACCCTTTTATCTTTGAGAAGTTTGACAGCAATTTGTGCAATATTTCCTAGTTCCTTCTCTAAAGATTTTAAATTTTTCAGTCTATATTCACCTAATTTATCCAAAGCCAACGTCTTCACCTTAGGATAGTCATCATTAAGGGCTGCCATAATACCCTGAATCTGCCATAATTCTGGCTTTGGCTTTGGTGGTTCTTCAGCGTTTACCCAATTAAGTGAAAAGACAACAGTCAGTAAACAAGTAAAAAGAAACAGGAAAACGCGAGATAACCTGCGACGGTTGCCGACATTTTTGGGCATGATAGGGAGACAGAACAAAAAGCTCTGATGTGACGGTGAGGCGAGTCCTTGTCTCCAATGAGATGAAGTCATACCCATAAATACTGCAATATTGTTTATTAGTGTAGCAGTGCGAATCATCCGCAGTTTAAAAGCCTTGTCATTACGTACATTTTTGTAACAGTCAAAGTATCACGCCAGCCAAGAAGACGCAAAGAGCTTTGTGGTAAACATCGCTGTTGTGGAAGCCCATCGCCACTGAGGTTCTTTGTAGAAAGCCCAATACCCGCAATAGTATTGGAGGGTTTTTAAAATTTTGAAGCTTCTTGTATAGTATTCAAATCATTGGAGTCGCCCAAGGTAGCGATCCTAATTTGGCAGATAAGTTAAGAGGTACAGCAACGTAGTTTTTCACTCTCCTTTATGGGGGGAGAGTGAAAAACTACATACTTTCATCTCGCTCTCGCTTATCCTTGATTGGTGCGATCGCACTTCCCTATTTTTCCTTTCCGCATAGTCGTAACCAGACATAATCGAGTTATACTAAAAACGGATGATTGCTAGACTTTTGCCCAGGCAAAAATCTTTGTATATCAATACTTTTGGCGATTTTAAAACTAAAGCTGCAACCCGTCTTTAGTATAGCAAACCATGCAACCATTGTTTGTTCATCAGTTGCGTAGCTTGCCGCCGTAAGCATCGCAGGGTTCTCTTTTACAATCCTCACGAACTCTTTAGCCTAAATCTGGGCATTTGCTGTCGTTGGTATTTGTTTATCCATTCGATATCTCCCAAAAATAAGGGCTACTGGCTTAGTCCCTGTTGATTTCGATACGATTCATGCCAATACTTTTGGGACGGATTTAAGCCAGAGGCATAGATAGCTGTTTTAGCAGATTCTTCCAAAGTCATGTTGTACTTTATAGAGGTGAGCAAATTTTACTACACCCTTACCGCTTTCAATTCAGGAATCGTCAGATATTGCTTATTTTTGCATGAGAACATTTACCAAAGTTTAAGCAAAGCCATTCGTTTAAGTTGAATCGCCAACACTGGATCACTTTGGCATTCTTGCAGAAATTCATCAGGTGGACATTCCCCCATCGCTGCATAGGATTTGAGCTTAGTTGCACGTTGCGATCGCAATTTAGAATTCTGAGCTATTTCTTGTGGGACTGTCGAGTAATCAGATAACTTGATACCCCACTGCGGATTCAGGGTAATTACCCCCATGAGACTTCGTGCATGAGGTGTTTCTAACAGGGCTGCGATCGCCTCAATAGATGGACAAATCCCCTGATTAGCAGCATCTAGAATGTTTAATATCTCGCTGTTTGTAAGGTTTTGTAAAGGCAAGATAGCAGGCGCAGCGCAACTTTCGCCAACTCTTGGAGACGCTACGCGAACATGACAGTCTTTCACTTCCTCACCAAAATTCTGGTTCTCTGCTGCAAACATTGCGGGTGCATCATCTACAAGCGCTAGCGTCGTGCAGTCAGTCGCCACAGGCGATTCTTCAACACTTTCTTCCAGAGGTAGAGGCGAAGCACCCTCCAAGGGTGCATTCGCCGTTCCATCAGCTTGAGAATCACACATCACGAACTCTTTTGAAGAGTTCGTGATGTGTTCGTGAGGAGTTCCTGAAGGTTCTTGGAGCGCTTGCTCTGACTTGATTTGATCTAAAGACTTTTGATCGTTTGAAGCGGTAATCGGATCGTTGGGGGCGGTATCCGCTTTATTTGAGGCGGATACCGCTTCATTATTTTTGGTATGCCAAAATTCCTTAACCCTGGCACCATGTAAATTAATTACTTCCCAAAAGGATGTTCTGCCATCACTACCAGAACTGATGCGGCGAAACAAGAATAGACGGGTTGCCTCAAGTATTCTTCTTGCAAATCTAAATGCTGAATCACTGAGGTTGGTCGTTAGCTTCATCCAGCGTGAACCGTAGGGGTCAGCGAGCCAGCACTGATGCCAGAATTTGAGAACACATGGTTTCTGCTCCAACATTAATATTGTGTCTTCCTCTGGAATGATCGTGTGAGGCCGATTAAACACTTTGGTGGTAGAGGTCATTTCACACCTCCCTTGTGCGTGGAGGTGTGGCAACGACAACACAGAGTGGTCAAATCAGCCAAATGCTCCATTTCAGAGCCATGATGTTCGTAAGTTAAATGATGGACTTGTAATTTTTGATTAGCTCCACACTTGACACATCTAAAATTGTCTCTCGCTAGTACCAGCCTCCTACAGTCTTGCCAATACTCCGATGACAAAAACTCGTTGTAAGCGCTGAAATTATACTCTTTGGGTTCTGGTAAATAAATACCGTGTTTATTCTCTGAGAAACAGACTGTGCCAGCATACTCTTCGTAGCATGGCTTATTAGGAAGATAAAAAATCTTGAACAACTTGCTATCTGTTACTTCTGCTATCGCCTTATTTAAATGAGTTGCTTTTATCCCTGAATCTGACAGTACAATTTCTTTTTTGACAGATGAACTAGAATATTTGTCGTACTTGGGCTTGTAAGGATGCACAGCCCAACCATAGTTATAGAGTTTGAGAGCGCAATGTGAAAAATGCTTGACTGCCCACATCAAATCTTCTGGTGGAATACCTTTGTAATTCGTCATCTTTCAATATCCTGACTATATTTGATGCACAGAAATATCCCTCGCTACCGCGAGAGGACTTAAGCCAATTCTGTTTCGCTAAAAGCTAACTATCTAATGCCAGTTAGTTTATTATTTGGTGGCAAATAGCGATAGTACCTGAGTGCGGAGTCGCCTGTAACTTATTGATTATTACCTCGTATTTTTCAGCGGGAATTTCTCTAGTTGATTGGCATCCAAAAACTAAGCTTTTTTGTTACCATTCCCATAAAATTAATTTGTTCCTGCTCGATCAGACGTCATATTCTAGATCCAGGAAAATTTTCCTGGATCTAGGATATCCGACTTAGAAATTGGCAGATATGCTGTTCAAGAGTGAGCCGCGGCGTACTTGGGCGACTTCAAATATTCCAAAAACTCTGCAAGCTGCTTATCTCTTAAATATTGCCTGGATCGCACTTTGAACAACTCAAACAGTGCATCTTGGGCAAGTTCCACTGAGATATTCTTTCGTTTTAAAAGCGATTCAATTTCGGCATTAAGTAGGGTGCGATCGTAGTTTTCCTCTACTGGCAATGTATTCTCACGAGTAGAGTTTGATGGCAACTGCTTCGCCGGATTTGATTCGCCAAATATATTAGGTGGGGACAATCGCCGCTTGGTTTGTAGCTGTACATCTTGGATGTCCTCTTGAACACCACCCAATTTAGTTTGAACATCATGAATGATGCTTGCACAATCCGCTTGAACATTCCAAGGTGCTTTGATTCTAGATTTAGTTATAGCGTCGTAAACTTGACAGAAAACTGTATTTTGCTCACCCGCATTACAACCAATAATCAGAGGTCTAGACAAATCTTCAACTAGGGCGATCGCTAAAAGAAAACTTTTGGCAAAGTTTGTCTCAACGCCAGTTCGGATAATGTAAGTTTCATTTGCGGAAACGACAATATCCAACTTCATGGTTTCCTTCCCTTTGAACTCTTTAGAGGTCAGGCGTAATTCAGACAGATATCCACATATGCCGGTGGCATATTCAGGAGTATTTATTTTAGTTTCTGGATCGTGATAGTACCAGCAATAATTTTTGCCTTCAGAGCCTCCGTTCCTGACGTAGAGGTATATTGGTTCAGGAAGGTTGCAAAGTCCTAAGTTAAGTTTTGGGGTCATGGATTGATTCCTTCTGTGTCTTTTCGCAATCGAAGAAAATCCGCTATTTTAGCTAGCCGAGCAATACTGAAATGTGGGCTTTGTAGATACCATTCAGAATAAACTCTGTCTTGCTTAGAGCAGTTGCAGGAGAGGCAACATGGCAAGATATTGCTCAAAGCGTCGTGTCCTCCCTTAGCAATTGGTATTACATGATCGACCGTTAAATTTTCTACAGTGCCACAATAAACGCACTCACTATTGAAAGCTTGAAAATGTGCGACTAGCTCAGATGCAGTATATGGAACTCTTGGGGCAATAGCCATCCTAGCTCTACGCTTGTGGCGTCTGATTGCTTTACAAGCTTTTCCTTTAGCTGTTTTTTCATATTCTTTGCACTTTTGAAGTATTTTTTGTTTATTGGTTTGGTAGTAAGCCTGTAAGTATTGAGACATATAATCAGGATTAGCTTTCTTCCATCGCTCAACCCTCTCTTTTGCTTGTGTTCCTCGTGATTTCATAGACACGCAAATAACACAAGTACTCCGATTATTCCTGAGCGAATAACCAGTTTGCATATAGTCATGTTCATTCTTGCAAAGCAGTCCTAGATAACAGTTGTCTGGGATTAGTATGCCTTCCGGCTGTGGTGCATTTTTATTTGGAAATATCCTTAATCTACTATTTTTTCTTTGACGTCTTAGCAAGACAGCGCATTCTTTGCAGTCAAAATTTGATTTGTAACGAAGTGATTTTCCCGTATTTTGGTAATCGTGTTTTCGTGGGCAGAGTTTCCCTAAATAAAACAAATCATTAGGAAGGTTTTCGTTATCTACTTCTTCTTTCATATTAAAACTTAAATACTTTTACTTCCTTGCAAGAAACAACTATGGTTTCGCCTTTTTCTGTGCGAAAACTCCACAGTTCGTCAACCGTCCCATAGTCAATAAACTTATGGAACTTGCACACTTGTTGATTGACTTCAAACTCCAATTTAGCCAGTCCCTTAGCTAGGGCTACATGATGCAACCAGGAAACCTCTTTTTCGTGAATCGCACAAGTGAAGCTGTTCTCCAAGTAACTTGCAAGCTTGGCTATCAATAGCTGCTTTTCTTCGATTGTCCAAAGCTCCATCGCAGTAGTCAAAGTTTTGTTGTTGGATCTGACAAGTGATGCAATTTCGTCCCAATCGTCGGCATCCTTCAATCGCTGTTCCAAGGTTGGCTCGTCGGGGACACCTGAATAGAAGGCTTCGAGGAAAGAAGTTTTGCTGATTTTATGCTTAAATCTAGGCTCATTGGCGACATCAGCAATCAAATCATCCCCCCCAGGAACAAGAACCAATCTCATGTGTTGTTGTAACTCATCTGAATCAAACCAAATCCCGTTCCTCTTCGCACCATCTACCGCACAAGACATCCAGCGAGTGTACTGTTTTAAAACAGAATCGTAAGTGTCATCGCCATCAGGCAATGCTTGTAAAGTCACCAATTCCTGCTTCGCGTTTACCGCATTGATGTACAACTGCTGATACGGGTATGAAAGTTTTTTGCGATCGCTAATCTCATCTGCGATCGCATCCATATCAATCTTCTTCAAGTCTGACAATGGCACCGAGTAGATCCCCTCATTGACCTCTAAGAGGGCATTATCACCCTCAGTTTTATTTACCCACGAGGCATAGATTTCCCCGCCGTCATACCACTGCACGGGATAGGCTTCAAAGTCTGTTTGAAGTTCAGCATCTATTTTCACGGGTTCTTCTTCATATTTGGCAAACTGCTGTTTGAATCTAGCGATCGCAACCACCGGATCAACACCCGTTATAAGCTCTTGCACTAATTTGCAATTCTCTTCTATGGCTCTCTGCTTCGAGAGTCCCATCAGTTGGGCCGTAGCGCTAACAATCTCATCAGTCGTCTTGCTAATATTCAATCCAAATACCTCGTCTTTCTTCTCCTCAACTGATTTGTATTTTTCCCTCGGTTTCGTTGGTAGTTTCTTAATTAGTTCTGTGATTTCTGCCTGCGTCGGTTCATTCGCCCTGATCTCCTCAACAATTGGGGCATAGCGAGGTAGGGGGAGCTTCAGTAGAGTTCTGATATCGAGTTTGGCGATCGCGCCAATCTGGAGAGGCAAATGCTCTTTGATAAAGTCGGCAAGCTTTACATAAGGCCCGGCACTGCGGCGATTCCAACCAAAGCTATTCAAGTATGCAAGGTATTCTTTTGCGGGCATTGTCTCCCGCTTCTTAGCAACTGATAGCCAGAACTCCAGCGACTGCGCGGTTGATTTGAATAGCTTTTCGGGTTCTCCAAGCAAACCACCGCAATGCTCTGCGGCGATCGCTTGAGACTCAAGGATTCCTTGTGTCATAATGGAATTCTCCATGATCAACGTGGATAGAGAAGCGCTTAAGTTTGCGAGACCGGGGCGCTTTCTCTATTTGTTTATTGTAAACCGACAGTTGAGAGTTGTCAATCAACAATTAAAGGTATATAGTAAATACAGGAATTGAGGTTTGCAAAATGCCTGGCTTAATGAAGGTTAGAAGGACTGTAGAGCGTGAATTTCCAGGACTAGGGACAAGAATAAAAAAGGCAAGAGAAGCCGATTCACGTTCTCTTGCTCAAATTTGCGGCGAAATTGATATGACTGCTGCCAATTGGTACAAAATCGAAAAAGAAGAAACTAAGTTTTTGCCGCTAGAAACCTTACGAAAAATTGAAAAAGTGTTGCAGGTCGATTTAGAAGTAAATCTTGATGATTAACCCACAAGCTATTAACCTTTCGCATCTTCCTTGGTTGCCTCTGGATGCGAAATCAGCGTTTCCTCAAAATCCTGCTATATACTTTGCTATTGATTCTCATGGTACAGTTCAATACATTGGGCGTTCTATAAATCCTAGAAACAGGTGGGCAAATCATCATAGATACAAACAACTAGAAGCGATTGGAGACGTAAAAATTGCTTATATGTTTGTCATCTCCCCTGATTTACTTCCTGAGATTGAAGAAGCATTGATTGACTGGTTTCGCCCTCCGCTAAATATGGCCTTCAAATCGATGAACATCTGTGCGAAAGCAGAAACATCGGTCGATGCCATAGAAATGATTTGTAAATTACCCCAACTGATGGAACAAAAAGGCGTAAATCAAAGGCAGCTAGCGGAACAAACAGGATTAAGCCCTACCACTGTTAGCAAGCTTTACCGGAATCAACTAGACAGATTCGATAAAAAGACTGTTACCAAGTTATGCGATTATTTCGGCTGCAAAAGCATTAACGAATTGCTTGAGATTGTCGTTAACTAATATGCTCTAAATACTACTATTTCAATAAATGAATTGCCCAAAATGTGGATGCGATCGCATTGCATGGCTTTCCCCTGTCCCAGAAGTGCGTTTTCATCGCTTGTTAATTGAAAAAGAATTGATTAGATTGTATCATCCTGTTCTCAATATGCAGATATGGAACGGATTGAGAAGACACGATCCAAGTAAGTTCTATAATTCGGTTCTACCAAAACTTCAAGTCAAAAAGTTATTAAAGTAGAAGATAAAAATGCTTAATTTTCCTGTCCCCACCCTTCTACCCTTTGCCTTCTGCTGAACTATACGTTGCTGGTACTAAAGCTGAATGAAACCAACAATTGAACAAGCAATTGAATTATTCAAGGTGTGTCAGGACTTAACTCAGATGTACCTGCCAATTTATTTAGTCAGACTAGATGAACGGACAACCCGCATTTACATTCTTGCTGGACAAACTTTTGAAGTAGAGATACTTCCAAATGGGAAGGTGAGGTATTTATGACAAAGCCAGATTTTCAAGCAATGACTAAACAAGAGTTAAGAGCTTATGTGTTGGAGCATCGAGATGATCAAGAAGCTTTTTATGCATTAGCTGACAAACTTAGAGAAGAACCAGGTGTTGAAATTACTTCAACAGAGCAGATGCATGAGCTAATTGAAGCAAGGTTAGATGACGCTGATGTAAGAGATACCTATACAGTACTAGAAGAAATTGCAGGGCTAGGGACAACACCCTTTGAAGACATTAAAAAGGAGCTAGGGATATGAGCTACCAAGTAGCATTAGCACCTTCAGCTGTGCAGAAAATTGCAGAACTAGACTCAGAGGTGCAGCAACGACTAGCACAAAAGCTAGAGGAGCTAGCACTAGATCCACGTCCAAAAGATTCTCACTCATTGAGGGACACTGAACAGCTATATAAAGTTCGTTTGGGTCAATACCGCATTACTTATCAGATTCAGGATCGCTCCTTACTACTAACAGTGATAAAGATTGCACATCTAAAAGATTATTAAAGCTTATCTGGAAAAACAAGCGCTCACTTACTGATTTGTGCGCTGCTGCTGGCATGACTACTGCCAACTGGTACAGGATTGAGTCTGAAGACACTAAAAGCCTGCCTATAGAGACGCTTCGCAAGATTGAAGATGTTTTAGGGGTTGACTTTGGTGTAATCCTGGAAGGAGAGGTTTAGTTGGAGTTGTGCGATCCTTCTGCCTTCTTTGATCAATTGCCCCCTGCCTTATCTCAACAATAAATTTTTCCACCCACCTACTTAGTTCAAAGAGACAAAATATTAAACTTAGGGATTTGGTAAACAAAAATGACGCAAGATAACCAGCCAATAAATGGCCATATTAAAAATTACTTGAATTTTTACTGTGGATTATATGCACCCGGATTTGCTGTTTTACTAAAAGGTGAGTGGGGTTGTGGTAAAACATGGTTTATCAAGAGGTATATTGTAAAGCTCCAAGAGCAAAAGCAAAAATGCTTGTATGTTAACCTTAACGGCGTAAGCTCATTTTCTGAAATAGAACAAGCTTTTTTACTACAACAAATTCCTTTTCTAGCATCCAAGCATGTAGCCATAGGGAGTAGTATTATTGCACAAGTTATCAGTAATCATTTTAAAATAGATGTCAGTAAGGGCAAAGCATTAAATAGTGCAATTCCAAGTCCTAGTCTTACCGAATATGTGACAAACCTTACTAAAAGTATATTAATATTTGATGAGTTAGAGCGATGTCAGATAGACCTCAACAAGATATTGGGATATATCAGCAACTTTGTAGAACATCAAGAACTAAAAGTAATTATTATTGCAAATGAGGAAAAGTTAGACGAAAAATCTGATTATAAAGTGATAAAAGAAAAGGTGATTGAGAAAACTTTTACTATTAATATTGATTTTAATGGTGCCTTAGAAAATTTCATAAAAGAGGTAAACAACTCAAAGGTTAGAGATTTTTTATTTGAAAATATCAATTTAATAGAAAAAGTATATATAGAAGCAAAATATAATAACTTAAGAACTTTAAGTCACATTGTTCTTGATTTTGAAATAATTTTTGAGTCATTGCCAGAAAAAGCTAGAGCCAAGTCAGAAATTCTTCAAGACATTTTGAAAGTCCTCATAGTTTTGTCAATTGAAATTAAGAGTGGAAGATTATCTCCAGAAGATATTTATAAATTGCAGCAAGAATACATATCCAGTTTAAGCGAGCAGATTGTCGATCGTCAATTATCAAGTCCAGGCGTAAGTAGTAAAGAAAAAACAGATTCTCCGCAGTCAATATTTCAAAAGTATCACTTTATCAATTTCTATACGCTATTTCCAAGTTATATATGGTGGGGAACATTTTTTGACAAAGGTATATTAGACGCACAAGAATTAGAGAAATCGATTAAAAGTAGCAAATATTTTGAGGACGAGACAACACCTGACTGGGTGAAATTATGGCATTATCCTTCTCTTAGTGATGAGGATTTCGAGAAATTACTCACTCAAGTCGAGTCAGAATATACTAATAGATATTTTGATGATCCTGGGGTAGTTAAGCATATCACTGGAATGTTCTTAAATTTTTCTGATGCTGGACTGCTTCACAAAAGCTCAGAAGAGATTCTAAAAGATTCAAAACTTTATATTGATTGGTTCAAAAATAATGAACCATCAAAGCTAGCATCATACTCTTTTTATAGTGCTGATAACGGATATCTTAGACTGGGTTTTAAAGGTGCAAAATTTGAAGAATTTAAGGAGTTTTGCACTTACCTTGAAAAAGGTCAAGAGTCAGTAAAAAATGACAATATGCCCAATATTGGGCAAGAATTGCTCTCCGTCATGGAGAGCGATGTATGGAAATTTAGAGATATGATTTGTTTAATTGATTCGCCGAATCAAGTGGCAGTAAGCCAGCAATATCATAGAATCCCTGTATTAAAACACATAACAGAAGTTGACTTTCTAGAAAAACTCTTATCTCTTAAGTTTGAAGACCAGCGTAATGTTTGTAATTCCCTGGTTAAGCGCTATGAAATTGAGACTTTTAATAAAGAATTATTTGAGGAGTTAGACTGGCTTAAATGTGTCCACAGTTTATTGCTAGAAGAAATTACACGGAAACAGGGCAAGGTTAGTAGCTTGACTTTAAAATCATATATTGAACCTATATTAAATGAAGCTATCAACAAGCTTGAGGGAGTAACACATTAGGTGATTTATTACTAATAAATAAGCGATCGCCAACCCCTGTCGTTAATCCTCCAGCATAGTTGACTCCGGCGGGTGAGTTACGCCATCGCAGAGAGTCTATACAGCAAATCCAGGAAAATTTTCCTGGATGTTGATGTTCTGGCGATCGCTTGGTTTGCTGCTGTGACAATTGCGTAGGTTCCATCAACTTTTATAGCGAAGTTAATAGTTACAATACTTGTGCGATCGCATTCCTGAGAGATTAATATGCTCGCTGGGTGCGATCGCACCCGACGACAATCAAAATTCAGCACTGGCGGATTCGTCGAAGTGATTCTGAATTCTGCCCTGTCCGCTTGCGATCGCTCTCAGCAAGAGCAGCGTCCTTTTCCACTTGAGATGCAAGAACTGGAAGCGATTAGGCGGCGAAGCGGAGTGGCAGGGGCGGGCTTGCGAGAGTTGTCCTCACGACAATTTTTCTGCCCCCTGCCACCGCCTAATCGAGCGAAGCGGTCTTCCGGTTCGTTGGGCAACATGAGTGGATTTGTTTTATTCCTGATTTTGTAATTCGATTAATTATACATTTGTATTTCTAAGTAAAAACCCTAAAAGATATTCGGTTAACCGTACTTGAGATATAAATTTTTAGTCGTAGATTTTTGTTTTCAGGTTACTTAGTTTTATACTTGTTTAAATGCGTAGTCAGGTTTTTCTACCATGAGTGATGTTTCTGAGGTTGATATTATTAAAGCTGTTGCTTGTGATATCCCTCTCGGCGATTCCTTTTTAGACGCTTATATGATGCCTAGTGGTGAGAAGCGTCTTGGTGTTGAAGGAATAGGTATTTCTCTTGGCTATACAGACCGCTGGTTTTACAACCGCACAAAAAGGCAGTCTAAATGGCTGAGATGCTTACACAATACGGGTTTTACAGGCGCACAACTTGAGCTAAGAGTTATTAGGCTGTTTCAAGGTAAAACTTATCGAGGATCTTCTGTAGCAAAGACTATTAGCCTTCGTGACTTTATAAAACTTGTTACTTACGAGGCTATTATTCAACGTAATCTCAAAGCGATTATTTTGCTTGCCGCTTTTGCTGAAACTGGTCTAGAGCGGATATTAGATGATGCATTTGCTGGACGTTCAATAGAATTTCTTCTAGAAAAGATTGTTGAATTTAGCAAATGGACTTATGAGGAATTAGAAGAAGTCTTGCTATACAACAGAGAAGAAGTGCGTGCTTTGTATCCCTGGAGTGGCAAGGATTTATCAAATCGTAGGTATTCAGGATTGACTCCGCCTTCACTTGAGCAGTGCTGAAATTAAGGATGGAGGGTGAGCGCGATCGCCAAAGGCAATTAGACTGCACAAGAACATCCAGGAAAATTTTCCTGGATGTTCTTGCACTTGAACCTGCAACTTGTTAGATACTGCTACCACCCGCGAGCATGAAATGCCTTGCAATACATTTGCAGGGAAACAGCCGCCGCCGAGCCAGGCTTGAAAAACATCTCATCAGAAGATTTGTCCTAAGTAAAAATGATTACTTCCTTTTTAACTTCCGAAGCGGAATACTGATGCAGCAAAGATACCGAAGAATAAGTGAAGATTGCGCTATTCGCTCAGGGAATTAGGGCAGAAGGAATATGCAGTTTAGTTATAGCAACGGACAAGGAGGTTAGGACATTAACTGATGATAAAACTTATATACAAAGAGACTTTCAACCCAGTCCCCAGTCCCCTGCTATATTTGTTTTAAGCCAAAGTTGCAGCACTTGACATCTCCCCCCATTGGGTCAAGTGAAGGCGGAGCCTGTGGCGATCGCCTACCCAAGTGCATCAGCAGATCACAATATCTGCACACCAGCATTTCTCGCATCTGCGGATCTGGCTAGCAAGATGCATACCAAATCTTCAACTAATTTTCGGTGTCTTCTCTGCGGCAGTATTACCCACAGAGCCATATAAAAAAGTAAGAAACATTACAAGATTTTTGGCATGCGCTCTTTATTACTAGCTATTAATGTTGCATCTACGGTTATTGTGCTTGCGAGTTCTGCCTCTGCCCAAAGTCAACCAGGTTTTGAAGAAGCACTTCATAAGAGTAACTATCCTATTGGATCAAACGAAACCCTTTGTTATGCCAAGACAGATACCCCAAACACTTTTGATTTAAGTCGCCTGTGTGGTTTTGTTTCTGCACCAATGCCCGTCAGTAATGTCAGCACTAGCTACAACAGATTATCTGGTGATAGTAGCCACGGTGGGACTGGCTACACGAAGTTTTCTACTGGAGGTACTTCATCTGGAGTTTGTAACTTCCCTAGCGATATCGCTAGGGATGGCAGCCGTTGTGGTGGTCGAGCCGCTAGCGAAAGACCAGGGGGAAGGTAAGCTAAAAGCGATCGCTTTCAGCAAGAACAGCATACTTTTCCACTTGAGCGCAATATCCAGGAAAATTTACAAATGAACACGCCTTATGAAACCTACCCAAACATCAGCTATTGGGTAGTAGAAATGCAAGAAGATGTGGAAATTGGCTGGGATGAAGAAACCCACTCGTTGGTAAGAGCATTCCAGTTTGGTGAATTGATTTGGCAGAGCGGAAAAGATATGAAAAGCCTAGATCAGGCACTGAAGGAGTTAGAGGGCTATATCACGGATTTTGTAGACCCAAACCCATATTACTGGGGAGATGAGTATGGGTACGAGCCAAAAGATTAGGGATTAAGCGCTATCTTGGGTCATCGCAGAATATTCCTCAAATCGTACCCTATTGAGCTATTTCCGACAGCAGCCCCACGCCGTCCCGAAGGGCGGCGATGGGAGTATGTCACGAGCTAGTGAAAGCCGAGATTGAAGCTGAAAATATTTCAGCCTAAGTTAATCAATCCTTCTGCTTTCTGCCCTCTGCCTTTTAAAGTGCGATCGTTTCAGTATCCAAATCACTTTCCATTTCCCACCTTTAACTCGCAACCTCCGTATAAGATATTTTATTCTTGTTTAATCCGGCACTCTATACTCTAAGTCCAGGAAAATTTACGCCGCGAATTTCTTTGTTTCCTGAAAAGCGATCGCTGATCAAATCTGGAAAGGTGCAACTGTTGTTTGTAGTTGTGAGAGCATACTCTGAAAAAATTCAGATGTAGTAAACTGCTCTAAGAAAAAGGCTATGTACAAGAATTGGCGGCACTGTGAAAAAAATCCTGATATTGTCGGCTAATCCTACAGATACGGGGAGACTGCGCCTTGATGAAGAAGTCAGAGAAATTCAGGCAGGGTTGGAGCGTGCCAAAATTCGGGAGCAGTTTGAAATTATCACGAAATGGGCAGTACGTCCAGATGATTTACGCCGCGCTCTTCTAGATCATAATCCTGAGATTATTCATTTTTCTGGACATGGGGGAGGAACTCAAGGTTTAGCTCTTGAAGATCACGTGGGGAAAATGCAACTGGTGAGTAGTGAATCACTCTCAACGTTGTTTTCTCTATTTCAAGGGATTGAGTGTATATTATTAAATGCGTGTTACAGCGAGGCACAAGCAGAGGCAATTCACCAACATATTGATTATGTTGTGGGCATGAATCAAGCAATCGGAGATCAGGCAGCAATTAAGTTTGCCGTAGGATTTTATGATGCACTCGGCGCTGGAAGATCCTACCAAGATGCTTACAAATTTGGTTGTGTATCTATTGCCTTAGAGAATATTCCAGAATCAGCAACGCCAGTCCTCAAACATCGAGATCACCCAATTCATCTTGAGCAAGGATTACAGACGAAACGTATCTTCATCAGTTACAAACGTAACAACCAGAATGCAGAAGCCGATGAGTCAGTAGCGCTACAAGTCTTTCAGGCACTAGCACAGCAGCATCAGGTATTTATTGACCAAACAATGTTAGTGGGTACACGTTGGGCTGAACGTATTGAAACAGAAATCCGCCAAGCAGATTTTCTGATCACCTTCTTGTCAGGACAGTCAGTTTATAGCGAGATGGTAGAGGCAGAAATTAGGATGGCGCATAACTTAGGGCAATTACAAGGAGGGAAACCCGCAATTCTGCCAGTACGGTTGGCATATCGGGAGCCGTTTCAGTATCCTTTGAGTGCTTACTTAAATGATATTAACTGGGCATTTTGGCAAGGGATGGAGGATACACCGCGCCTGATTGCCGAATTAAATCAGGCTATTTGTGGCGGTCAGTTAAGTATCGGTGCAATACAAGCAAAAGCTGACATCCTTCAGAGTAAGCCTTCACCATCATTGCCACGACCTTTGCCTTCTGCACAGCCAGTTTCGCTGGAAATGCCTGAAGGGACGATGGACTGTGAATCGAAATTTTACGTGGAACGGTCATCAGATCCACTTGCCCTAGAAGCAATTAAGCGACAGGGTGTGACTATCACTATTAAAGGCCCTCGGCAGATGGGCAAAAGTTCCTTATTAATTCGGACTATTGAGACTGCTATGACAGCAAGTAAACGGGTGGCATTTCTGGATTTTCAATTGTTTGACAAAGCCACTTTAAATAATGCTGACAGCTTCTTTCGGCAGTTTTGCTCTTGGCTAACCCTGGAACTAGAAATGGCAGATAAAGTAGATGAGTATTGGCAGATGCCTTTAGGTAATAGCCAACGTTGTACTCGCTATGTAGGACGATATCTCCTGAAGGATTTTGGCAAGCCTTTAGTGTTGGCAATGGATGAAGTGGAAAGTGTTTTTGATAGCGAATTTCGTTCTGATTTCTTTGGGATGCTCAGAAGCTGGCACAATAGCCGTGCCACTACTCCCATCTGGAAAAAGCTAGATTTAGCACTGGTAACATCCACTGAACCTTACCAGTTAATTGATAATCTCAACCAATCACCTTTTAATGTGGGAGTGGTCATCGATTTAGAAGATTTTACAGCAGAACAGGTAGCCAACCTCAACCACCTTCATGGTTCTCCCTTCAACCTCAACGAAGAACGACAATTAATCAGATTACTGGGAGGACATCCTTATTTAGTTAGGCTAGCACTTTACTCAGTTGCTAGCGGGCGCCTCTCTAGCAGTGAACTGTTTGCTAATGCTACCTCTGATAAGGGCCCCTTTGGTAATCATCTGCGTAACCATCTATTCCGGTTGCATAACAAAACCGAATTAGTGCAAGGAATGCTACAAGTGATTCACCAGAACAACTGTAAAGATGAGCGTGTTTTCTTTCGTTTGCGGGGTGCAGGTCTGGTGCATCGAGAAAAGCTGGTAGTAATGCCCCGTTGTCAACTTTATGCGGAGTATTTCCGGGAGAACCTGCGTGGTTGAATCAAGCATTTACACTGTTGGTGGAACTGTGCAGGCTGGTGGTGGGATTTATCTGACCCGTCAGGCAGATATGGAGTTGTTGAATTTATGTCAGACAGCAACTTTTGCCTATGTTCTCACACCGCGTCAGATGGGTAAGTCTAGTTTGATGGTACGCACGGCGGAGAGACTCAGGGAGGAAGAGATTAGTTCGGTAGTGGTTGACCTGCAAGAGTTAGGGGCGCAAGTCACAGCCGAACAGTGGTATTTTGGTATTTTGGTGAAGTTGGAAGACCAACTGATGCTGAATACAGATGTGGTAAGTTGGTGGCAAGCACATACGTATCTAGGGGTGTCACAACGAATAACGTTGTTTTTTGAGCAGGTGTTGCTGACTGAGGTAGAGGGGCGGGTGGTGATTTTTGTAGATGAAATTGACTCAACCCTCAGCTTAGATTTCACTGATGATTTTTTTATTGCGATTCGCTATCTCTATGTAGCGAGAGCAACGAATCCTGATTTTCAGCGTCTTTCCTTTGTCTTGCTGGGTGTAGCAACTCCGGGGGATTTAATTCAGGATGCCAAACGCACACCGTTTAATATTGGACAACGTGTGGATTTGAGTGATTTTACTTTTGAGGAAGCTTTACCCTTGGTAGATGGTTTGGGTGTAGCGAAGGATGAAGGACAACAAGTGTTGCGGTGGGTGCTGAAGTGGACGGGGGGACATCCTTATTTAACCCAGCGTCTTTGTGGGGCAGTAGTAAAATTTTTAGGAGATAGTCAGCAGGGGAAACAAGGTGAAATTCCTTTTCAGTTGAGGCAGACAATTATAACTGAAGCAGATGTAAAGGGGATAGTCGGCAGCACATTTTTTGGTGTAATGAGTGAGCAGGATAATAACTTGCAATTTGTGCGAGATATGCTGACTACACGCGCACCAAGCCCGGAAGTGTTGACTATTTACCGAGAAATTCGCCGAGGTAGACGGGCAGTTGTGGATGAGGAGCAGTCATTAGCTAAATCCCACTTGAAGTTGTCGGGAGTGGTGCGGCGGGAACATAATATCTTACAGGTGCGGAATCTAATCTATCGGCAAGTTTTTGATCTCAAGTGGCTGAATCAAAATTTGCCGTTAAACTTGCGGGATCGCTGGGAGCAACTTAAACCGGCACTGCCTTATGTGATCGCACTGCTAGTATTTTCGGGTTTCATGACGGGAGTAGCTGTGTTTGTAAATAGAGAACGTATAACTGCCCTAAATGCCCAGAACAGAGAAAAAGAACAGCGTCGTGAAGCAGAAGACCAGCGTCAAGAAGCAGAAAATCAACGCAATTTGGCACGGCAACAAGCTGGAAAAGCACTTCAGGAGCAAAAAATAACCGAACAAGAACGCCAGGAGGCAGACAAGCAGCGTCAAAGGGCTGAATATGGACAAAAGCAAGCTAAGTCTGCACAACAACTCGCTCAAAAACGGGGTAAAGACTTAGCAAATGCCCTTAAGAAAACTAAAGCGGCTGAACGATTAGCTAATGATAGACAGATAGAAGCGGAAAATCAACGAGATTTGGTACAGCGACAAAAACAGACAGCAATTGCTGCCACAGCCGATGCAAATAAACGTCGGATAAATGCAGAAATTCTTGCCCAGAGTTTAAAATCACAAAACCTGTTGGCATCAAATTTAGAGCTAGATGCTTTAATGGCAGCGTTGAAGGTAGGCAAACAACTGAAAAAACTAGATAAAAATCTAGAGTCAGATACTCGCGTTTTGGCAATAGCCACACTTGAGCAAGTGGTTTATGGGGTGAAGGAACTTAACAGGCTAGAAGGCCATAGCAATGGGGTCTGGGGCGTGGCATTTAGCCCCGACGGTAAAACCATTGCCTCCGCAAGTTTAGACAAGACGGTGAAGCTGTGGAATCTCCAGGGGCAGGAACTCCAAACCCTCAAAGGCCATAGCAGTTCGGTCTATAGCGTGGCATTTAGCCCCGACGGTAAAACCATTGCCTCCGCCAGTGCTGACAAGACGGTGAAGCTGTGGAATCTCCAGGGGCAGGAACTCCAAACCCTCAAAGGCCATAGCAGTTCGGTCTATAGCGTGGCATTTAGCCCCG
>NZ_JBALEJ010000032.1:0-3684 GCF_036917975.1 Nostoc sp. | reverse complement strand
CTACTTTGCTACAAGCCGACTTACTTTCATACAGAACAGAATTTAGCTCAACTTATACGTCAACGCTTAGAAAATCCTGTTGGCACTGACATTGATCCCGTGATGTTGTACATATTTAGCTAGTAGCAGATTTGACGAGCTAGTTGCATCAGGATCAACAAAAAAATGTACTCATGGTACAAGGGATAGCGGTTTTGGTGAAATTAAAAGTTTATGGAAAGTCAATCACAATTACAGCCTCCTCCTGAAACCTTTCTTGCTCCCCTGTTGTCATTACGAGACTACTATGCTCCGATTGTGGAGAAGTACGAAAAGTTATACATACAAGCTTTAGCAAATCTCAATCACGTATACTAAAAACGGCTGAGAACTTGACTTTTGAATAATCGCCAAAAGCTTGTTTGTGCCAAGCTTATAGCCAAATAATTTAGAAATAAATGAATCATCCTCGACATCTGGTGAAGCCGACGAGCCACCAGTGCCAACATCAAAAGAGATAGAGACACAACAAGAAACTTTAGAGAAATCCCTCTTGTGGTCAGAAATTCCAATGTTGCCGGAATATCAATCTCTCAACCGCACCGAAGCGATCCTAAAGGTATTGCAAAAACACAGGGGTACTGTATGTCACATAGATTTTGTGGTGCGATCGCTCTATGGTGATTTAGAACCAGATATTTTCAAACTAGTAAAGGGCAGAGTTCAATCTACATTAACTTATGGCAGAGAAAGCGGTAAATGGTCGCTTGTTCCTGGTAAACCAGGTTCTTTTACCCTAGATTTAAAATTGCTTAACTCGAATCGTACTAGTTCTTTTAAGAAGAGCAAAAACAGAAAACCTGACCCACAGGCACAAACTAATACTATAGCAATGCAAGGAGAATTTTCCGGGCAGTTTTTGATTGATGCGCTGACCTCTTTGTTGTCACAAAATCCGGGTAAAGTTTTCAATGTGGCGGAAATTATCGAAGAATTATATGGAGAACTTGATCCATCAGATGTCATAGAAGTAAAGCCCAAAGTCCTGAACGAATTATCGCGAGGGCATCGCACAGGAAGATTTTCAAGAGTACCTGAAGAAATCGGACTTTATACCTGGGACTCAAATTTATTGCAACAGGTAAGTGCTAGCTAAAATATTAAAGTTCTGCTAAGGCGATCACCACTCAAAATGGAAGATTCGCAGACTCAAATTTGAGCCAGGATTCAAATTACTCGTTGGCCTAAGCTAACCGACAGGATTCCACAACGGCTGATGCACAATGCAAATGTCATACCATTTGCCATGTCATTTCCTGCCCCGCCCCCAAAGGTACAAGCCCAGATTCCATAAATGGAACTTCATCAGGAACGCGCCAAGTCGTTTTGGACAAGGTAATTCGCTCGGTATTACGCGGCAGTTGATAAAAATCTGGGCCATAGAAGCTAGCGAACGCCTCCAATTTATCCAGGGCTTTCACGCTTTCAAATGCTTCGGCATACAACTCAAGGGCGTGCAGAGCCGAAAAGCATCCCGCGCAGCCACAGGAACTTTCTTTGCTGGTGCGGGTATGGGGAGCGCTATCGGTACCTAAAAAAAACTTCGGATTCCCCGATGTTGCCGCTTGCAACAAAGCCTGACGATGCTCCTCCCGTTTCAAAATGGGCAGGCAATAAAAATGGGGGCAAAGGCCGCCTTTGAACAGGGCATTACGGTTAAACAACAAATGTTGTGGCGTAATTGTTGCTGCGATGGTGTTGGCAGACAGGACATACTGCACCGCATCGGAGGTGGTGATATGCTCAAGCACCACCCGCAGGTTGGGAAATCGCTGCTTGAGAGGGATTAAATGTCGCTCGATAAACACCTTCTCGCGATCGAACGTATCAACATCGTTATCGGTCACTTCCCCGTGCAGTAATAACGGCATGTCCACCTGCTGCATTGCTTCAAAGACGCGATCACCCTTTTGAATATCCGTCACACCGGAGTCTGAGTTGGTCGTTGCACCGGCTGGGTAGTACTTGACCGCTTTGATAAACTGAGATTCTTTCGCCTGGAGAATGTCGTCGGGGCTGGTGTTGTCGGTGAGGTAGAGCGTCATCAATGGCTCAAACTGTTGGCCTTCTGGAATGGCGGCGAGGATGCGATCGCGATAGCAAGCCGCATCTGCCACCGAGCGGATAGGGGGCTTCAAGTTCGGCATGATGATCGCGCGGGCAAACTGACGCACCGTGTAGGGCAGAACCGCTTTCAGTGCTGCACCGTCGCGCAGATGCAGATGCCAATCGTCAGGTCGGGTGATGGTAAGCTTTTGCATCCTTTCATTATAAAACGGCAACAAGGGCCTCATGAAAATAGGGGCGCTCATCCAGATCTGGTATGGGGCGATCGCTATCTATGATACTGCACTGAATGGCACGCTTGAAAAGCGGAAACGCTTATCAATTAAGCAGTTTGTAATTGTTTACGTAATTCATGCCGGGGTTTGGTCATCAAGGGGTAAATTTTGGGGCGACGTTTACGAACTCGTGGTTCACTACAGACAAAGCGATGGTGTAGGCGATCGATCGCAAACTCAGATCCGCCACTCGTACAAAAATCATGTCTGTTCTGACGACTGAGGCATGTATTATGTTTTGGTAAAAACAGAAATACTTAACAGCCAAAGGTTTCCAACATTATAGAAAGAAGCTTTGGGATGGACTCTCCGTGAATAATAGAACCATGCATTGTTGCAAGGTACTTAATCGGTAGCTTTTGTATTGCCTCAATTCCTCGAGTGAAACTTTTCCCTTCAGACATAAACCCGACTTTTTGCTGAAACTTAATGATGGATTCTGTAAGATCCTTCTCGGTAACAGGCTCATCGAACTGACCCGGATGAGCCGCGAGATCGGAACAGAAAAGGATCTCCTCTTGCGGCTGATAAAATACACAACCTTCCCATCCATGAGGAAAATGAGGAGTTTCAATCAGGATGATATCTCTTCTACCAAGGGAAAGAACAGAGTTATTCTTAAGAGCCGTTGTTGGTCGCAGTGCAAAGTCATCCATGTTTGATTGATTCAGAGGACTCACAATTGTTTTCGCTTGCGGCGCTACTTCAAGCCACTGATTAAGCGCTCCGCACTCATCAGCTTCAAGGTGACAAAAACCTATGTAATCAAGTTTTGAAGGATCGCAGACAGACTCTACTAGCTGATAAGTTTGCTCGAACCAATTTGAGCGACCTGTATGAATCAGCATCGGGCGCTCATCAACGAGCAGAAATTGACTGAAAACAAACTTCTTGTTATTTGAGATCGAAAGCTTATATATATTAGGAACTATCTCATCTATGCGCGTGAATTTAGCATCGAAATGCGTAAACATCATCTTTTGGGGTAAAAAACATCTGACATTTTTTCCCCAAAGCCCAAAAAGCAAAGCTGGTGAAATCGGGGAATTTTGCAGCAACTGAACTTATGTTACTACCTAATTCCTAAGCTATGCATCTAGCTGATTTTTACGACATGTGAATGGGTAAAACTTTAATACCGATTAGCTTATTAATTTTTCTGAGAGTAAAAAAGACCCAGACATTTAATCTGGGTCTTTGAGGTTGGGAATTATCCCAAGATTTCAATCACAGCCGCTAGAATAGCTGGGGCTTTGTCTGAAACCGGAATGAATACCCGCTTTTTCCAGTTGATGATCTCGGT
>NZ_JBALEJ010000031.1:0-74448 GCF_036917975.1 Nostoc sp. | reverse complement strand
TCGTTCGCTTCGCTTCAGGCACTTATTCAATATAGCGAACCCATTTCATTGTGTCAACTACTTTTTCCAAAATAATTTGGGAACGCTTTTATGTCTCCTGAAACTAGCTACAGTGTTGGGTTGTAGGCAACAATGGTTTATGCACTGTGTTAAGTAGGGAAGGAGGAAGTGTGAATTTTCAGTCAGTAATAGGTTTATTGCATCAGTTTTGGGGCGATCGCGGTTGTCTTATTGCACAGCCCTACGATATTGAGAAGGGAGCTGGTACTAAGAATCCTCAGACTTTTTTAAGGGCATTGGGGCCGGAACCCTGGGCTGTGGCCTATGTTGAACCGTGTCGTCGCCCAACGGATGGGCGCTACGGCGAAAACCCTAACCGCTTCCAACACTATTATCAGTACCAAGTTTTGATTAAGCCGTCACCAGATAATATCCAGGAGATTTATCTTGATTCCTTAAGAGCTTTAGGTATTCGTCCTGAAGACCACGATATTCGGTTTGTAGAGGATAACTGGGAAGATGCGACGGTGGGAGCTTGGGGAACTGGATGGGAAGTATGGTTGGATGGGATGGAAGTGACTCAATTTACTTACTTCCAACAGTGTGGAGGAATTGATTGCCGTCCGGTGTCGATTGAGATTACTTATGGGTTAGAGCGGCTGACAATGTATCTCCAGCAGGTAGAAGCATTTACAAAGATCCAGTGGACAGACAATATTACTTATGGAGATGTTTTCCTGCAAAGTGAGATTGAGCAGTGTACGTATAACTTTGAAGCTTCAAATCCTGAGTTGCTACTGACACTATTTAACTTATACGAGCAGGAAGCTACCCAATTGACGGAGCGAGGATTGGTCTTGCCTAGCTTAGATTATGTAATGAAGTGTTCGCACACATTTAATCTGCTGGATGCTAGAGGTGTGATTTCGGTGACGGAGAGAACTCGTTATATTGCCAGGATTCGGCATTTGGCTAGGAAGGTGGCTCATTTATATGTTGAGCAGAGGGAGAAATTGGGTTTTCCGTTGCTCGAAGTGATGCCTGGGCGACTAGAAGTCGCGGCTACACAGACAAAACCTGCCTCCGCAGGTTAAACCTCTGATTTTGCATTCTTTAAACTAGGTATATCTTTATGATGTGGCTGTTGCTAAAGGTCAGAAATCCCGTTAAATCTTGAGTCTAGAATATTAAAGCTACAAACAAAGCCCGCACAAGCGGGCTTTGTTTGTATAAACTTGATGGACTATACTTCACCACATTGCTACCCTATCTATATTTAAGTTAAGTCAGCTACAAATTACGGTTGCCAGGTGCTTTTACAAAAATCTTATGATTCAAACCAGTGGTGTAATTATTTGTCTTGGCTATATTTTTGGGTTGCTGTTTACAGCAGTTCCTTGGGGTGGTGTGTGGATTTTGGTTCTGGGGATAGTGGGAGCAATTATTTTTAGAAGACGCTCAACGCTACGGCAATTTGCTCAGAAACCAGAAAATGCTGGAAGCAAAAATAAGACAGTGCCTAACACTTGGCAAACTACTCCCCATCCTCGAATATGGCTAGCTGCTGGCTTGGTGGGATTATTGGCAACTCTATATTTTCAATGGCGAGTACCGCAACCGGGTGCAAAAGATATTAGTCAATTCGTCCCGCCTGGAAATAGCAGCAATCAAGAACAACTTGTGATTGTACGCGGCAAAGTGGCGAGTAATTCCCACTTGACTCGCAGTCAGCGAGGACAATTTTGGTTAGAAGCGACTCAGTTAGATGAGGTCAAAAATGATAAAGGTTCAGCAGATGTTCCAAAAGGGGTTACAGGTAAATTGTATGTGACAGTGCCTATACTTCAGGCTACTGGATTATACCCTAGTCAAGAAATTGCTGTGACTGGGATTTTGTACAAACCAAAGGCGGCTTCCAATCCTGGTGGTTTTGATTTTCAGAAGTTTCTCAAGCAAGAAGGAACGTTTGCTGGTTTGATTGGGCGACAAATAAATGTTTTGGATCAGGAACGGAAATGGGGATGGTGGCAAATTCGGGAGCGAATTGTGCGATCGCAAGTTCGTTGGTTAGGTGTCCCAGAAGGGCCGCTTGTCAGTGCAATGGTTTTAGGTAGCAAAGCTGTTGATTTACCCTACGATATCCGGGACTTGTTTGTGCAAGCTGGATTGGCTCATGCTTTGGCAGCTTCCGGATTCCAAACTTCCTTGATTTTAAGTGTGATCTTACAGTTAACCCGGCGGGCAAAGAAAGGAACGCAATTTACCCTTGGCTTTTTGGCTTTAATCATTTTCCTGAGTTTAACAGGTTTTCAACCTGCGGTTCTTAGAGCCGTAATTATGGGTTTTGCGGCATTAGTTGGTTTGCTATTAAAAAGGAAGGTAAAACAGTTTGGAGCATTACTATTAGCGGCAACTCTGCTATTAGTATTTAATCCTCTATGGATTTGGGATTTAGGCTTTCAATTGAGTTTTTTAGCAACGCTGGGATTAGTCGTCACAGTAACTCCATTAGTCAACCGCCTAGCATGGCTACCACCTGCGATCGCTTCTTTAATTGCCGTTCCCCTAGCTGCCACTATTTGGACTTTACCTGTGCAACTTTTTGTCTTTGGAGTTGTACCATCTTATAGTTTGTTGCTAAATGTGGTTACTACTCCATTAATTTCGATTATTAGTATTGGTGGAATCATCAGTGCGTTAGTAGGTTTAGTTTGGACTGAAGCTGGAAGCTTCCTGGCTGGTGTGTTGCATTACCCTACTGATTGGCTAATTAAACTAGTGGAATTTTTTAGCAAGCTGCCAGGAAATTCTGTTGCTGTGGGTAGTATATCTAGTTGGCAGCTTTTGGCAATTTATGTACTGATTATATTGGTTTGGCTAGTGCCTTGGTGGCAGCGGCGGTGGTGGTTTGCTAATGTGATTGCGATTGCTTTAGTATTCATTCCCCTTTGGTATTCTACAAATACATTGTTTAGGATAACAGTATTAGAATCTGGTACGGAACCAATTGTAGTTGTTCAAGATAGAGGCACTGTAACTGTAATTAATAGTGGCGATGAAGGTACAGGACGCTTCACAATTCTACCGTTTTTACAACAACAGGGTGTAAATCAAATCAATTGGGCGATCGCAACTGATTTCCAAGGCAATGAAAGTAATGCCTGGTTTGAATTAATGCAACGTTTACCAATCAATAATTTTTATGAGTATTCACCCAAAACAGATGATTCTATTACAACTCAGGCAATTCAACAGGAACTACAAAAACATCAAGGAATTTATCAATCTTTGGCAGTTGGTCAATCTGTGAAAGCTGGTTCGACAGTAGCACAATTAATCAACGATCAATTACCTATCTTACAATTGCAAATTTTAGATCAGAATTGGTTATTAGTAGGTAATGTTAAATCTAAAGAGGTAAAACAACTAGTTAAAAATGGAAGTTTACCTCACCCACAAGTACTTTGGTGTGCGCCTGAGTCATTGAAAGATTTAGTTATTGCCCTGCAACCACAAGTAGCGATCGCTTCTTCTGCTAACTTTGATCCAAAAACTTTATCTGAACTGAATCAAAGCCAAACCAAACTTTTTTTTACAGGAAGAGATGGAGCTATTCAATGGACGCCTAATGGTCAGTTTGAGGCATTTATTGAAGCAACAGAAAACAAGTCTTCTTTGTTATGAAAAAATAAAAAATGAATCCTCAATCAACTTTCAGGTGTGGTGACGCTATACGCCAGCACAACTTTGTTATACGCGTAGGCATAGTCCACCGCAGGCATCGCATAGAGGTTACAAGCACACGCCAGTTGATAATCCGCAACTTGGGTTACTACTGCTCTAACAATTTTATTCGCTGCCACCAAAGATTTAGGGGATAATAAACCACCGGTGCCCATAAACTACTCAGAATGGCAGAAGCAAGAGCGACACGCTGGTAATATGTCCAAATATCTGTCACCTTACGCTCATTGCCAAGCAAAGTTAATTGCAAGCCAAAGATAGTTTCTGCTAAAACTGCCATCACAAAAACAATTACAGCAATCGAAATAAAATCTTCTTCGATAAAACGCTGTTTTTGGAGCAGACTAGTTAAAACTCCCACTATCCCTAAACTGAGGGCATGAGTAGGGTTAGGTGATGTCATTGAATCTTGAAGTAGCCCCAGAACTATACCTGCCAATGCTCCGGCAAACACCGTGCGCTTCACACTCCAAGCTACCACCCAAATTAATAGCCAGTTAGGGCCAATTCCCAATAATTCCATACCTGGGAACCGAGTTGGCAATAATAGTAAACATAACAGTACAGATCCAACCGTCACTATCCAAACCAACAACTGACGTATACCGGGATGCCAACGAGCAAGCGGCTGGATTCGGAATTTCGATTTTCGCTCTGACGATTTTGGCTTTTTCTGCCTGCTACCACCAAATGCAGGAATCTTCATTTTTCTATAGATTTTTAAGGAAGAATTTACTTAGACTTTTGCGGCACTTGATTTGCCGACTCTTGGTTTTCTGGCTTGGGATAAACAGCTACCCAATCAAGAGAGCGGATTGGCGGAAAAAGCTCAATTTTCGCCACTGATGCCGGAAGTTTCTTTAAATCCAGCGACTTGATTCGTCCTACCGCCAAACCAGAGGGAAATTTCTGACTATAGGTAGACGTGGAAACTAAATCTCCTACCTTGACATTTGGAACTTTTTCATAAAACTCCAGCACTGCTTCTGCCGAAGAATCTCCTCGCAAAACGCCTTTAGCTGCCGTGCGGCTAACTGATACACCCACTTGACTTTTGAGGTCACTGATTAACAACACACGGCTAGTATTGGGAGTTACACTCTCCACCAAACCCACTAATCCGCCTTCTGCTTTGACTATGAAGCCTTCCTGAATCCCTACATTCGCACCGCGATTCAGGGTAACTTGTTGCCACCACTGGTCGGCACTACGTCCTACCACACGTGCTGGAATTGGCCGTGATGCCAGTGGCTCTTTTTCTACATAGCCTAATAAATCTTGTAGCTTTGTCTTTTGACTTTCCAAATCTACTATACGGGTTTGCAATTCTAGTATCCGGGCGTCTCTGAGACGTTCTTCTGGAGTTGGCCCTGACTGCAACATCTCTAACGGCCGGGTAATTGCCTGGTATGTCTCAAGCACCAACTCACCTTGAGTCTGTCGCAATATCCAAGCACTACCAACTACTAGAGCTAATAAGCCGATTTGTAACCCTTTACGATCCCACCAACGCCGTATTGTCATCATATATACCTTTGTATACTTATACAAATTAAGTTCTACTTGGATTCTATTTATATAGAACCCAAATAGAACTCAAATAGAACTCAAGTCTGATATTTTTTTGCTACATATTGCGAGAGCTTTCGGTAACAACTCGTTCCAACTGTTTAAAGTTTTCTAACACACGACCTGTTCCCAGTACAACACAGCTCAAAGGATCAGCAGCAATGTGGGTAATAATCCCTGTTTCATGGCTAATTAGGGTATCTATGCCTTTGAGCAAAGCACCGCCGCCAGCTAACATAATACCTCTATCAATAATGTCTGCTGCCAATTCTGGTGGTGTGCGTTCCAGTGTCCGCTTCACAGCTTCTATTATTACTGATAGCGGTTCCAACATGCTTTCACGGATTTCTGGGGCTTTGATTGTTACAGTGCGCGGTAGACCAGAAAGTAAGTGTAAACCTCGGACTTCCATCATTGCGTCATTATCATCGTTAGTAGGATAGGCAGAACCAAGCCGAATCTTGATTTCCTCGGCAGTACGTTCACCAATGACTAAGTTATGAACTTTCTTAATATACTGAATGATTGAATCAGTCAGTTCATCTCCAGCAATGCGTACTGATTCGCTGATGACTGTACCTTGAAGACTCAGCACTGCAACTTCTGTTGTGCCACCACCAATATCGATGATCATGTTGCCAGTGGGTTCGGCAACAGGTAATCCTGCACCAATGGCCGCAGCTACGGGTTCATCGATTAAATATACTTTTCTTGCTCCTGCTTGGTGAGCTGCATCCATCACAGCTCGCCTTTCTACTCCTGTGACGCCACTGGGAATACCAATGACAATCCGGGGTAAAATCAAAGACCTACCTTCATTTACACGCTGAATAAAGCTTTTGAGCATCAACTCGGCTATATCAAAGTCAGCGATTACACCATCCCGCAAAGGGCGGAGGGCAATCACATTGCCAGGTGTGCGGCCGAGCATTTTTTTGGCTTCTTCTCCTACTGCTAGTGCTACCTTTTCATTGACATCGATAGCAACTACAGAAGGTTCTTGTAGTACAATACCTTTACCAGATACATAAACTAGAGTGTTTGCGGTACCGAGGTCGATACCCATATCCCATGATGTGCGAAAGTTCCTAAAAATACCCACGCGTCTGTAAGCCCCCTATGTGCGATACTTTTTGACTACAACGGTTAAGAGTTAATTGTGCCGGATTCGATAAAGTTCGTATCCTGAGTTGAGTCAACTAGACTATATTTTTATATGATTCCCAGGAATATTTACTATGTCTCAAGCCCCGTATTTTTTGATATTATCTGATTAGATTAGTATACCCGTATACTTTTATGTGTTTCTCCAAATAGTGTGTATAATTTTTCAAGTCAATTATATTGTTAACTGTTTAACACATTATTTTCAAGTCTTTCACAATTCGCTATGATGAAAGTCAGAATTTGCTAAGTACGTTTGTACTAAAAGGTAACGTGATGAGTATCAATGTTGTCAACCTGATTGGTCGTGTAGGCGGCGACCCGGAGATTAAGTATTTTGAGTCTGGTAGTGTGAAGTGTAGATTGACACTAGCAGTAAAAAGGCGATCGCGTAACAGCGATCAACCTGACTGGTTCGAGTTGGAACTATGGGGAAAGACAGCAGAATTTGCCAAGAATTACGTGCAAAAAGGTAAACAAATTGCCGTTAAAGGTTCGTTGAAGTTTGACGCTTGGAGCGATCGCCAAACAGGAATTAACCGCTCTAAACCAGTTATTCTAGTAGATCAGGTGGACTTATTGGGTTCTAGGCAAGATGGAGACGGAGGAACGGGAGATAATATGTCTCCAGAACATTTCTAATTGGGCATTGGGCATTGGGCATTGATTATTAGTCCTTTGCCTTTACAAATGACAAAGGACTAATGACAAATGACTAATAACTAATAACTAATTTGCAGCGTCACCGATGCTTCTACTTGTTGTTCACCACCAATTACAGGGGTGGAAGCATCAGCTGACTTGGCAGCCTCAGCCCGTAAAAACATGGGTGGTGGTGGCGCAGTGGCATTATTAATTTGAATGCTTACGATTTCTTTGGATTTAAAACCCAAGGCACTGAAAACGGCATCAGCTTGCTGCCGGGCGTCTTGAGTAGCTTCTTTTAAGGCTTGCTTTTGAGCTGCTGCGATCGCTTCATCATTCGCAACAAAACTAATACCGTTAATTTGTGTTGCACCCGCTTTCACTGCATCATCCAATAATGTCCCAGCTTGTTCGGTAGGAATTCTAAAACTCACGGTGTTATTGGCAGCATAGCCTGTAATCTGCTGCACATTATTGGTATAGCTGTAAACTGGGTTGAGCCGGATACCAGTAGTTTGTAATTTTTCAACATTTTTGCTCTTTAAGAACGCAACTACAGCAGATGACCTCCGGGCGGCTTCTTGCTGCACTTCCTGTGCTGTTTTTCCCTGAATCTCTACTCCTAAACTAACTTGTGCCAGAGTTGTCGGAATTGTTTCTACTCCGCGACCACTGACACTAAGGGTTCGCCACAATTTATCTTTTTCTTGTGCGAGTGCAGGTAGTACAAAAGTTGCACATACTAGCATTGCTAAAGGCAGTATTTTCCACAAGTTTCCAGTTGGAAACCGAGAACCGGTTAAAGCGGCTCTAGTCATAATATTTGCACTCCTCAAAGAATCCACAGATGTTTTGAATAAATGTATGTAGCAATCTTCGGGTGGTTGTTGAGAGTCAACAGCCACCACAAGTTTTTCACAACTCAAGTGCGATCGCTAGATACGATTTGTATGTTCTTACTTTGACACTGCGATCGTCAAAAGCTGAAATGGTTACATTTTTGGAAACTAAAAAAATTACACTAGTACAATCTCTAGCTAGTTTTAAGGGTTTGTAGTAAGCACTTTAGTGCTTAAAAATAAGGACTGAAGTCCTGACTACGAACTGGGGAAAAATTAATTTATTTAAGCTGTCAATCGCGTTTCCATAGGATGTTTTTCAGAAACGCGTCAGAATCAAAGAGAAGGATTTTCACAGAACCCATGCATTTGTTAGATCCAATCAGCTTCTCTTTTCCTCTGCTGGCTACCGCAACACAAGCCGCAGACAGTTCAATGGTAGTCGAAGCAGTGCTACTAAGCTTAGTAGTCGTTTACCTCGCCAGCAAAGTTGGTGGAGAGTTATCAAACCAAGTGGGTTTGCCACCTGTTTTAGGCGAACTTCTCGGCGGTGTGGTAGTTGGCATCTCTGTTTTCCACCTTTTGGTGTTTCCAGAAGGCGGTACAGGCAGTTCTAGCTCTTTGATTATGTCCTTCCTTCAAACCACTGCTGGTTTAACGCCTGAAGCCACTCCAGCCGTGTATGCAGCCCAGTCCGAGGTCGTTTCCGCTTTGGCAGAATTGGGTGTGATCATTCTGCTGTTTGAAATCGGCTTGGAGTCGAACTTAAAAGACTTAATGGCAGTTGGTATACAAGCTAGTGTCGTCGCAGTAGTGGGGGTAGTAGTACCTTTTGCTGCTGGTACTGTGGGACTGATGACTTTGTTTGGTATCGATGCTGTACCCGCAATTTTTGCAGGGGCGGCTTTGACTGCCACTAGTATTGGTATTACTTCCAAAGTGCTGTCAGAACTGGGGCGACTCAATTCTAAAGAAGGGCAGATTATTTTGGGTGCTGCCGTAATTGACGACGTACTGGGAATCATCGTTTTAGCGGTAGTTGCCAGTTTAGCTAAAGATGGTGTGGTGGATGTAAGCAAAGTGATTTATTTGATTATCAGCGCCACTGGTTTTATTTTGGGAGCAATCCTACTAGGGAATGTTTTCAATAAGTCCTTTGTAGCGATCGCCGATCAACTCAAAACACGTGGTGGATTGGTGATACCAGCATTCATCTTCGCCTTTGCTATGGCATACCTGGCCGCCGTCATCCACTTAGAAGCAATTCTCGGAGCTTTTGCGGCAGGTTTAGTCTTAGAAGAGACAGAGAAGCGCAAAGAACTGCAAACACAAGTCTGTCCCATTGCCGATATGTTAGTGCCAATTTTCTTTGTGACTGTTGGGGCAAAAACTGATTTGGGAGTGTTAAACCCAGCAATTCCCGACAATCGTGAAGGTCTAATTATGGCAACTTTCCTGATTACAGTAGCCATTCTCGGTAAAGTAATCACAGGTTTAAGCGTGTTTGGTCAACCAGGAATCAACCGTTTAGCGATCGGTGTGGGGATGATTCCCAGAGGCGAGGTTGGGTTAGTGTTTGCTGGTGTTGGCGCTGCCAGTGGCGCTCTCTCGAAACCATTAGGGGCAGCAATTATTATGATGGTTATCTTGACAACCTTTTTAGCTCCTCCCTTGTTACGATTTGTATTTCCAGATCCAAAAACCGTGGAGGCAGGCTCAGAGCAACTAATTTTAGACGGTTCCTCTGGGACTTCGTTGGTAATTGAACCACTTCAACCAAGGGTATCAGCATCAAATGACAGTGGCAATTTGGAAGTAACTCCAGATTCTAGCGATCGTTAATTATTGGGAATTGGGAATGGGGCATTGGGCATTGAAAAGAGTCAGAGGGGAAAACTTTTCTCCCTTGCTCCCTGCTCCGTTACTTCTTCCCTGCTCCCTTGCTCCCTACCCCCCTGCCTCCCTACTGCGCCATTGTGCAGTGGAAACTTCTCTTCCCAAATCTCCGTCGCGTGTGATTGTAGAATAATTGTTTGTTTCTAATTTCTACTAGCATTCAAAATGTTCGTTATTTCTAGTTTCCCTCGGCTTGTAAGCCTTTATCTGAATATTTTCCAGATAATTGGGGAGTAACACCCATAAATTTTGCTAGATCATCTGACAGTAATGGGAATTATTTACTCAGTGCATCGATCGCAACAAAAAACAAACACTTATCATTGAACAGCTATCAATTATCAGTTTTCTAGCTTGGTTAGGAGTCAGTACCCCACCTGTACAGGTGGAAGGTTTCGTATGGGGATTTATACCCTAAATTAAACCTGATAACTGATTTAAATGTGTATCAGAGCAGTTTTTAGGTATTTAGATCGCCACTGAGACGGGGAATGGGTAGTAGGCAGTGGTGTAGTTAAATTACTTGAAACATGCTGTAATCACAGCTTAAAAATCAAAAAAGGCATCAGAGGTCAAGTTTAGGTGGTGACGGTGTGATGATTTACTAATGAGTTGAGATATTGACGGCTCCCATGAACGTGAATTAGGAGAAATGACTGTGAAATTACACTGGTTACTACCCAGCACTATTGGAACTATCTTCATGCTATCGTCGCCAGCAATGGCCGCGAGACTTGAATCTTGGCGCTTTGATGCTAATCAAAACAGGCTAGAAATTAATACTGTCGGAACAGTTCAACCCAAGGCACAGCTAGTTTTCAACCCGACTCGGTTGGTAATTGATTTGCCAGGAACTACATTTGGTCGTCCGCAGCTAACCCAACAGGTGGGCGGTGGAATTCGCTCGATCCGTGTTGGGCAGTTTGATATAGATACAACACGCATAGTTATCGAACTGACTCCTGGTTATACTCTAGACCCCAAACGAGTACAATTTGTTGGTACAACTGGCGATCGCTGGACGGTGCAATTACCTAGACCAGAAGTTGAGAGAGTCGCATCTTCTCCCAGAAGTGCTTACAGTGTAGTTACCCCAGATTCAGAACCTCAACCAAGTTTTTCAAGGGTTGCTACTACTACACGAGGGGCGACTCAAATTGAGCATTTACAAGTAACAGGTGATGGGTTGTTTATTCGTACCAGTGGTGGTAATCCTGGAATTCAAGTAATTCGCAGCCGCGATCGCGCTACTATTTTTGTGGATATCTCTGGGGCATCTTTATCACCACATCTGGCGCAACATAATATACCCGTTAACAAACATGGTATTAGCCGCGTCGAATTCACCTCATTACAAACCCAACCTCCTGGTGTCCGCCTGACTTTGCGGGTAGATAAAAATAGCCCAGACTGGCAAGCAACTAATAGTAACGGTGGTGGTTTGGTAATTTTGCCTAATCGCGTTGTCACATTGCCTGGAAGTAATAATTCCGACAATCAGTCAGAAGCCGTTTCCTTTCCTAATAGATCGTCTGCCAATAACTCGCCAGCAACAATTGAGTCTGTGCAACTGGCTGATAGTGGTACACAACTGCTAATTAGAGGCAACCAACCTTTATCGGCAACAGGAACCTGGGATAGATCCTCTGGTCTATTCCGCGTTACGATTATCAACGCCAAATTAGCTCCCAGAGTCACAGGCCCTACTTTTGCTGCTAATAGCCCGATTCTTCGGGTACGTCTACAACCCCAAGCACCCAACACTGTTATTGTCTTAGTTCAACCAGCAAGTGGAGTGCAACTTGGGCAACTCAGGCAAATCGACGACCAGCTTTTGGTACCAATACAAGGTTCTCGGCGAGTTGTCGCTCTCCCCGGAAGACCACCTTTTGCTTTACCTGGGCTACCACCACCAAACCGTGGGCCATTCCCAGATCCAAATCATCCCAATCTCCAGCCCCTAACACAACCACAACGCCGAGTTACTAATGGGCGAGTGGTAGTCATTATTGACCCCGGACATGGTGGTAAAGACTCTGGAGCGCTTGGCATTGGTGGGGCACGCGAAAAGGATGTGATCTTGCCTATTGGTAAAAGACTTGCTGAGATTTTGCAGCAACATGGCATACAAGTAATTATGACGCGGGATTCTGACTATTTTGTTACCCTTCCAGGACGGGTGCAATTAGCAGAGCGTGCGAATGCTGATGTGTTTGTTAGCATACATGCCAATTCAGCCGGTGCGAGTCGTCCCGATGTTAATGGCTTGGAAGTTTATTATTACGACAATGGACTGGATCTAGCTCGCGTTGTCCGTAGTAGTATTCTGCAAAGTATTGGTACTCTCAAAGACAGGGGAGTACGACGAGCCAGATTTTATGTCCTCAGAAAAAGTTCTATGCCCTCCATTCTTGTGGAAACGGGTTACATGACTGGTCGAGAGGATATGGCTAGGCTGAGAACTTCAGCTTACCAAAATCAAATGGCAGAAGCGATCGCTCGTGGCGTTCTTCAGTATCTCAAGAGAAGATAAGTAATTTAGTCTAAATTGTTGAGTAAATACATCTAATCTTTACCATTTTTATCCAATTTAGTAGTAAAACAATTTAAGTATTCTTGCGGCGGGGTACAAGCAGCTTCTTTGTTATTGTCATCTGATGCAATGCATGTCAGTCAACAAATTTTGGATTTTAGATTTTGGATTTTGGATTTGTATCATCTACAAGGGGTGTTAGCGTGGCAGGACACTAGTCTGGCAGGAAACTAAAATCGGGAATCTAAAATCTAAAATTGGCAGTCAAACTTATATAGGCTAATGACATGGCAAAATCAGAGGAGCGTGCTATATACTTTACGCCATTAGCTGTGTCTTAATAACAGCGCAAAACTCAAGTGTGCGTGGTGACGGTGTGAGGATTTGCCAATATGTTGAGATGTTGACGGCTCCCATAAATGTGAATTAGGAGAAAAGACTGTGAAATTACGCTGGTTACTATCCAGTACTATTGGAACCATCTTCATGCTATCGTCGCCCGCAATGGCCGCGAAACTCGAATCTTGGCGTTTTGATGCCAATCAAAACAGGCTGGAAATTAATACTTTCGGGAATGTTCAACCCCAAGCACAATTAATTTTTAACCCCACTCGTCTGGTAATTGATTTGCCAGGAACCACATTTGGCCGTCCGCAGCTAACCCAACAGGTAGGCGGTGCAATTCGTTCTATACGTGTTGGGCAGTTTGACGAACAAACAACGCGCATAGTGGTTGAAATCACTCCTGGTTATACTTTAGACCCTAAACAAGTGCGATTTTTGGCCACAACTGGCGATCGCTGGACAGTGCAATTACCTACGCCAGAAGCCGAAAATGCACCCTCAAGAAACACTGAGGGGCAGCAAGAACAAGCTATAGCCACAGCAACTTCACCCAGAACATCTACACCAGCATTCCCCCAAAGGGATATTTACAACGTGGTGAGAACTGACTCTGTTAATCCACCTCACAACAGACCCCTTCTTGCCAGGGTTACTCAAATTGAGAAATTACAAGTCACAGGCGATGGTTTTTTCATTGCTACAAGTGGTGGCAATCCTCAGATTCAGGTAAATCGTAGCAACGATCAAAAAGCAATCAACATCGACATTGCTGGCGCAACTTTATCACCAAATCTAGAGCAGCGAGATTTGTCGATTAATCGCTATGGTGTCAGCCGTATCCAGTTCACCCAACTGCAAACCAGCCCATCTGTTGTTCGCCTGACTTTACAGGTAGATGAAAATAGTCCAAATTGGCGAGCAACCACTAGCAGCGTTGGTGGTTTTGTGGTTCTACCTAGTCGTGGCGTTGCCCAGTTGCCTGGAAGTAACAATCAACGTCCCATACCAGCTAGTAACAACTCAACTGCTACCATTCAGTCTGTACAACTGGCTAATAATGGCACACAACTACTGATTAGAGCCGACCAAGCTTTATCTGCTACAGGAGGCTGGGATAGATCCTCTGGTCTGTACCGTATCACCATCAACAATGCTAAGTTAGCTCCCAAAGTCACAGGCCCTACTTTTAATCCTAATAGCCCGATCCTGCGGGTACGCCTGCAACCACAAGAATCTAATACTGTCAATGTCTTGGTTCAACCAGCAGCCGGAGTAAAAATTGGCGAACTCAACCAAGTTGGTGACGAGCTGTTAGCTTTAGAATTACGACGCTCTGCTAGCAGCAGTATCACACCACCCATTACTTTACCTCCCCTACCATCAGACCAAGGTCAATTACCAAACCCCACAGATAATCCTCGTCCCATCTCCCAGTCACGGCCACGCCCCTCCGTTCCCAGAGGGAAATTGGTAGTAGTTATTGACCCTGGACATGGTGGAAAAGACTCAGGTGCCCCTGGTTTGGGCGGACTTTTAGAAAAGAATGTAATTCTGCCTATTGGGAAAAGGGTAGGAGCAATTTTAGAGCAAAATGGTGTACAAGCGGTGCTAACGCGGGATGCCGACTTTTTCGTAGAACTTCAGGGACGGGTAGACATTACCAAGCAAGCTAATGCGACTTTGTTTGTCAGCATTCACGCTAATTCCGTTGATAATCGCCCTGATGTCAATGGGTTAGAAGTATATTATTACGATAGTGGTTATGGTCTGGCTGAAGTAGTTCGTAAAACCATCCTCCAGGAGATCGGTACTATCAAAGACCGGGGAACCCGCAAAGCCAGATTCTACGTCCTCAGAAAAAACTCCATACCTGCTATTCTCGTGGAAACAGGCTATATGACTGGTTACGAGGATAATCCCAGATTAGGAACACCAGAATATCAAAATCGGATGGCAGAAGCGATCGCTCGTGGCATTCTCAAATACTTACAGCAGAGGTAATATAGTACAAATTACTCATTAAAGAGGCGGTATTTAAACTTCTTTGACCTACAGAATTTAGTAGTCAATTTGGAGATTGTCTGCTAAATTCTGTATTTTAAATCCCAAAACCTAAATTAATATCTGCCTGTGTATTCATCTTCCATTTTTGAAGGGAATCTTGACGATTTTTCTGCTCAAGAACCCCAACGTGCCCCAATTGGCATCTTTGACAGTGGTGTTGGTGGGCTGACGGTATTGCGACAACTCTATCGACAACTCCCCAATGAATCAATTATTTATTTTGGGGATACAGCTAGACTTCCTTACGGAATTCGTTCACAAGCAGAAATTTTACGATTTACCCGTGAAATTATTACCTGGCTACAACAGCAGCAGGTAAAAATGGTAATTATGGCTTGCAACACTAGTTCCGCCCTCGCACTAGAAACCGTGCGCCAAGAATTCAGCATACCCATTTTGGGAGTGATTCTACCGGGTGCAAAAGCTGCCGTGCAGCAAGGAAAGCGGATTGGTGTAATTGCCACTCCCGCTACAGCCAAGAGTAATGCTTATAAGCACGCCATAATCGAAATTGCTCCTGATGTCCAAGTCTGGCAAGTTGGGTGTCCAGAATTTGTGCCACTGATTGAGCAAAACCGCATTCACGACCCATATACGGCTGAAGTAGCACGAGCTTACTTAGAGCCTTTATTAGAGCAGGAAATTGATACCTTAGTTCACGGCTGTACCCATTATCCCCACCTTACACCAATACTGCGATCGCTCCTCCCCTCTCAAGTCCAGTTAGTTGATCCAGCTGTTCATGTTGTGGCAGCTTGTGCCCAAGAGCTAGACTTGTTAGGGTTAAGAAGTACTCATCTCCCATTACCAACTCGCTTCGCCGTTAGCGGTTGTCCGCAACAGTTTTCTCAGTCAGGAGTCCAGTGGCTAGGTTACACCCCAATGGTTGAAGAGGTTTCCTTCACTGATATCGCTATTTCCCAACTCCAATAAAACTAATTAGGGCTTGCTGAATAAGTCTCTAAACCGAATCTAGAAGCCACAAAGGTTACAAAATGGTTGTTTCGTTGCTCAGTTTCCAAATTTACCCAGCGATCGCTAACGATTGTGCAAGGGTTTTGAGACTCTAGATGTTATAGCCTTGCATTTGTTTTGTGGAAAAAGGCTTGAACCCCTTATCTGGACTACATTACACCTTCATTCAGCAAGCCCTAATTAGTCCTTAGTCCTTAGTCATTTATTGAAACAAATAACTAAGGACTAAGGACAAATGACCATTGACTAATGACTATTAACTGATATCTCCTGCTTGTGTTTTCCTTCGCCAGATGAAGGAAAATTTGTCGGAACAGTCTTTGTACCTGTTCGCTTCGCCAGTGCTAATAACAGGTAGACTGTGAACAAATATCCAGACGCTAAAATAAAAATCATCATAGGCATACTTCCGTAAATCATTGTTCTACTAGCACCCTTCTAAACGAATATAAAATTCCATAAAATTAGTAGAACCTCAACCAAGCAAGTGCATTCTTGATGGCTGTAGTTTCATATAGTAAAATGAGCCTATAGAGATAGCTCTACGGACAAAGAATTTATAATATAATGCGACTTCTTGCAGACCATAGATCCCACAGTAGTTAGTTTGCCATTTAGCAATCTAAAACTACGATTCTCATCGGTCTACTCGATCTGCTTTATTTTTGCTCAAACTGCTGTGAAAAGAGCAATGCTTGCGCTCAACGTGCGCTGAAGACGTGTAGCGGCTTCCCATAGGGATATCACATAGCTCCAAACCAGGAGTTTTGCGTATCGTAGGAAAAATTAAAGAATTTATTCCCTTAATCTCACCGACGAATATTTATTTTAGACTCACAACACTAAGTCAGTAGAATCAACTACTCGCTGACTCACTTTTCGGGTGTGAATATCTTACAAAATTTAAAATTCCTATATTTTAGCGTAACACAAAGACCCTGAATTTTGAGCCTATTCGGCTGCTAAATTTCAAATTTTTTGAAGAGCTACACCATCAACCTGGAGAAATTTAGCCTGACTCATTGGCGACAAATTTAAGTTATATTCTTTTTGTCAATAAGTAATATTGCTTAAGTTATGCTTTTAACTGTGGCGGGAAAAGTGAGATGAGAAATTACTTAACACAATTTAATCTCATATTTATCCTCATTTACTGAGAATTCATGTTTTAAGTTAGTTTAAAGTCTGAGTTCTCATAAGTCAAGTATAATTACTTATTGACAAACAACTTAGTAACCTTAATTATCACCCATAGACTCATAAAAAGGGGATTACCTCATGAAAACTTTGCGTCGGCACAGGGTTATCTTAAAATGAGGATAGGATATGTAAACTTTCGTAACCTAAGTCAGAGTCCGCCCATCCATGACCCCAGCCACCTCCCTGTTTACCCCTGTGGAAGCAGACCTGCGACTACTAGCAGATAACCTAAAGCAGCTAGTTGGAAATCGCCACCCCATTCTGTTTGCAGCAGCCGAATATTTATTCGGTGCTGGGGGAAAGCGTATCAGACCAGCAATTGTCCTGCTAATATCGCGGGCAACAATGTTAGAACAAGACATGACACCGCGTCATCGCCGCCTTGCTGAGATTACAGAAATGATTCACACAGCAAGCTTGGTACATGATGATGTGGTAGATGAATCAGATGTGCGGCGAGGCGTTCCTACTGTTCATAGTTTCTTTGAAAGTAACCGCATTGCCATCTTAGCAGGAGATTTTCTCTTTGCCCAATCGTCCTGGTATTTAGCAAACTTGGATAATTTAGAGGTGGTGAAATTACTCTCAGAAGTCATTATGGATCTGGCTACCGGGGAGATTCAGCAGGGACTAAATCGTTTTGATACTGGTATCTCTATTGAAACTTACATTGAGAAGAGTTATTACAAAACAGCTTCGTTAATCGCCAACAGTTCTAAAGCTGCTGGGTTACTCAGTGAAGTCTCACGAGAAACTGTTGAGCATCTGTATAGCTATGGTCGCCATTTTGGTATAGCATTTCAAATTGTTGATGACATTCTAGATTTCACCAGTACAACAGATACCTTGGGTAAACCAGTGGGATCGGATCTCAAAAGCGGTAATCTGACTGCACCCGTTTTATTTGCTTTAGCCCAAAAACCATCTTTGGAAGTGCTGATTAAACGAGAGTTTGCCCAAGAAGGAGATTTAGAGCAAGCATTAGAATTGATTCAAGATAGTGAAGGTATACAGCAGGCGCGAGAGTTGGCTGCTCACCATGCTAAGTTGGCAATTGAACATCTTGCAGTTCTCCCACCCTCAGAATCTCACGAGGCATTGATTAACATAGCTGAGTACACACTGAGTCGCCTCTATTAAATTAGTTCTCAGTTCTCAGGTAGAAAGTATGGATTTAGGATAAGACTTACGCAAAATATCTCTCAACCTCTGATTTCTCTGTGTCTCTGTGCCTCTGCGGTTCTTTATTCCGTAACTCGTGCGTAAGTCCTATAGGTTTTTGGTGTGTTATGGTTTCGTAACACACCAAAAACCTGAAATGTTGTGCCTCAATCACGCTTTAACACACTAAAGCAGTTTGATATTTAATTCAGCCCACCTATTTACCAGGTAGAAAGTAGAGTTTTTTATTTGGAAGTTCTTAAGTGTAAAACTCTGGTTCACTGCGAAATTAAAACTAAAAAATGTTCACTGATAACTGTTTTTTAACAAATTTTAGGTTTCACCGAAAGTAGAGCAAGTCGCATGGTCTAAGGGAAAGAAAAAATTTCTTTTTTCACTAATTTAGAAAACTTTTTTTAAAGAATTTGAGATTTAAAATTTTGGATGTGGGGTTGTATCTAAAAAACTCCACATCCAAATTTTTTCTATGCAATATCAGGGGGTATCTGTTTAGGCGATCGCAGTTGTCGTAAGTGTTGCTGCATGAGTTTTTCTAGTTCAGTTCGCCGAACTTCAACGGTATGAGTGGTCTTACCCGGCGTCTCCAAAAAAACGATGCTATCTACGGGTTCTAATGCCACCATTTGGAACAAAATATGGGTGACAGGAGTAATTTTAGCTAGCATTTGAGGGTCAAGCCCAGCAGGGGAAATTAGAGAGACATCCTGTATGGTAGGGAAAGCGTAAAGAACGCGCTTTTCCAATCCTGGATTAGCACGATTGCTCAACGTAGTTACAACCCAGCTTGACTCCGAATTTTGGAGAACATAATACTGGGAGTAGCGTAATTTTTGAGCGATCGCTCTAAGGGCAGGAGCAATTGCTGCAACAAGATGTGGTGTCACACCATCGTCGGGTGCATTGTCAATCAGCAATTGAATTTGTGCTTCTAAATCCATAATGACTTGTATACGGCTCCTGGGTAACGGCAATAACATCTATCAAGTGTGAACAATCCCATCAGAATTGGGAATAATAAAATCAGCCACATCCTCAATAGTAGGATTGGTCTGCGTTTAGCTTATACGTAAAACCAAAAAAGCCAATACCCACAGTCGTACAGGTTGTATTTAACTAAGTTAGGGTCTTTTGAAAACCGAGACTATGAATTCAGCCGCAACCGCAACTATTCCATCTGCAACTATTCTGGGAGAAAATTCTACAGGCGTGGAGGTGATCTTTCAACTCCTGTCCAAGGAGTTTCAGCAGTCAACCAAAGCTTCGGAACAAAATTGCCACGACGTAGCAAGACGTATTACCACCGAAGTCTACCGGATTTGTCATGAAAGTAAACGTATTCAAGCTTCTGGAACTGTAGAAAGCTCGGCGCTGACCCTGGCTCGGCATCGGCTGCAACAGTGTCTCAGGTACTATCAGTTGGGTTCAAATCGGGGCAGGGTCGAATTACACAGTACTCTGAGTGCAATTGTTTATCGATATATTAATCCACCTCAGAGGCAATTGAGCTATCAAGGGCGGCTGACGATCATTGAAGATTTTCTCCAAAGTTTTTATCTAGAAGCGTTGAACGCTTTCCGGCGAGAAAATCAACTCGGTGCTACTTATCGCCCTCAGACGCTCTTGGAATTGTCCGAGTATATGGCATTTACCGAGCGCTACGGCAAGCGACGCATTCCCTTACCAGGCCGTCAGCAGCAGCTAATTATTCTGCGGGCACAAACTTTTTCTCAACAGCAGCCCCCAGAAACCAGCGTAGATATAGAACAAGCCTCAGAGGGTAGCAATAATGAAGGTGATGGTTCTTGGGAAGAACCAGCAGTACATCAATTACGCTCCACAATGGCAACCCAAGCCGAACCCGAACCTGAAGAAGACACCTTGCGCTCGGTTGTGGTTACGGAATTAATGAATTATCTCGAACAACGACAACAATCTGACTGCGCTGATTACTTTTCTCTCCGCCTCCAGGATTTATCAGCACAAGAAATTGAGTCAGTTTTAGGTTTAACCCCTCGTCAGAGAGATTATTTGCAACAGCGCTTTAAGTATCATTTGATTCGGTTTGCTCTGTTGCACCGTTGGGAATTAGTTCACGAATGGCTGGAAGCTTCTCTCCATACTAATTTGGGCTTAACTCCCCAGCAATGGCAAGTCTACACAGCACAGCTGGACAATAAGCAACGGTCTTTATTAGAGTTGAAGCAACAAGGACAAGCTGATGAAAAAATAGCAAAAACTTTAGGGCTGTCAATGGCACAACTGCAAAAAAGATGGTTTAAGCTGCTTGAGCAAGCTTGGGAAATTCGTAACTCATTAGTTTCCGGATCAGGTGCATCTACTCATGAATAGTGACTCAGAATCCTTACAACACCAGTATCTCGATTGGTTATTGACAGATGATGTCAAAAATCATGAGCGATCAGTAGAATGTGAGGAAAATGACGGGGTAAAAAAACTCCTCAATGAAGCTACTGCTTCAAAAAGCAGTGAGCCAAAATTGGGAGGAACACCCCAGGCCTTTCAATTGGGAGAAATTCCTACTGTGCAAGATCGTTTTCAAGCTGTCCTTAAGCGTCGGTTACAAATCCAAGCCCAAGACCACCCACCGTTGTTTCCTTGGGAAACACAATTAATCGACTATCCTGATTTTGTTGATGAGCCGTCAATGACACTCGTTCCTAGCTGGGGATGGATGGTACAACAGTCTAAGTTGACCTTGCCAACTCGCTTACCGGAAAGAGTTTTCCAGCAATTGCTAGAACAGTGTCAGGCTTTGGTGACATCTTCTGTGCCGTTGGGGGCAAAATTAGTTCAAGTGGTGGAGAACTTTTTTCCCAATGAATCTCAAGCATTAAATGACATCGCTGGATTGGTGCTAAGAAGCACCTATCGTTCTGTAAGTACTCTGGAGACAATGCCTGCAATTCAGAGCGATTACTCAGATTTACAACCGCGTCAACAAATGGCTTTGTCGTTGCTAGCAGCTAAACAACTGTTGGAAAATTTGACTCTACCACTTTCAGCAACTAGTCCTGTGGTAGAAAGACAATGGCTAACCAGTGTTGGTGCTTTGAATATCAGAGTAGAGTACCAGTCTCTAGGTAAACTTACGAAGTTACTTGTTCAAGCTGAGTTACCTGTGAAAGGAACTTTAACGCTGCGGGGAAGTGGCACTTTAGCAATGACAACATCTTCGACTTCGGGATACTTAAATGTAGAGTTAGGCTGCGAGCAACTTAACCCAATTTATACTCTGGAAGTTGAGTTTCCAGAAATAGACGAACAGTCGTTGTTGTTTGTGATTAATCCCACGATTTAGTTTAAATTTCCACCGCTAGCACACTACGTCAATCAACGCCGATATATATTAAGAGGATTTTCCTGGTTTTGAAGTTCATCCTATTTTTCAACAAACGGTCATTAGGGTGTCTACGAGAAGCAGTTATTACAAAGACACAGAGACACGGGGATATGGGGACATCGGAATATTGAGAAAGTATTTGATTATTTCTCAATTCACCGCGTCACCCATTTCTCGTTTCTCTCCATCTCTTCCCCCTATCTATCATTTTTTTAACAGTGGCAATTTTAGGTTTTAGATTTTAGATTTAAAATCCTTGAGCCAAATCGGGGTCAATCCAAAGGACGCTCTCTACGAGACGCTGCGCGAACGCGGACTCGCTCTAAGCGAAGCCATGCCGAAGGCTTTACGCTCCGCTATCGGCAATCCAAAATCCAAAATTTTTCGACACAGTAGTAGGGTAGGCAATTACGTCCCCCGCATTGTGTTTTTTGCATCTACATCATTGCTTCTACTAGACTCAAATGTTTAACTTATCCAGGATGAATCGGTTTTGGCGTATCCCTGTAGGTAATTTCTGGCGGCAAAATCCGCAGGGTTCGCCTTTGATAGAAGTGGAAGATTCTATTTCTTTGCGGGTGCTGGTGCTAGCGTTGGTTATTTTGGGAATTGTGGCGACGGATATTGCTGCTGAAACTTCATTCAGTTTTTGGGCATTACCCCTAAGTTTGGTGGGTGCAATTTGGAGTTACTATCGTCGCCGCGATCGCAATGTCGCAGTTCAATTCGGCATCGCCATTGGGATGTTAGTAGCATTGGGTGCTTTCTTTGGGCAATTAGTGGGAGAGTTAAATGATACGCGGTTGGGTTTGGCAGAGTTATTGATTCAACTCCAGGTGTTACACAGCTTTGATACACCCCGCCGCAAAAATTTGGGCTATTCGATTGTGATCGGACTGATTTTATTGGGTGTGGCAGGAACCCTAAGTCAGACTTTAGCATTTGCACCTGTGCTGCTGTTATTTTTAGCGATCGCTCTACCAACTTTAGTATTAGATTACCGCTCACGCTTAGGTTTGCAGCCATTAAAAATAAAAAATGAAAAATTAAATCAGAAGAATTCCGCAACTATTAATTTTAAATTTTTAATTCTAACTTTTTTACTAATTGTCGGTCTGGGGCTGGCAATTTTTGCTGTTTTACCTAGATTTCCCGGCTATCAATTACGGAATTTTCCGGTCAGTTCTGGTATTCAAGTCAAAGGTAATTTCACAGGACGTAGTATCATTAATCCCGGTTATGTCCACCAAGGTAAAGGTGAGAATCAAGGCAGTGGTAGCGGTGGTACGGGACAAAATAAAACTGGTGAACCAGGTAAGGTAGATAATAACTTTTATTACGGTTTTAATAGCCAAATTAACCAAAACCTGCGGGGTGAAATGAAACCCAAGGTTGTAATGCGGGTGCGATCGCAAGCTGAGGGTTTTTGGCGAGTATTAGGATTTGACCGCTATACAGGTAAGGGATGGGAAGTTTCCCGTAATGAAGATGTTATGACTGTTAGGCGATCGCCCTGGTCTTACCAAATTTTTCTTTACCCACCTGTGATTACTGTTAAAACCCAAGAGGTAGTACAAACTTATACAGTGGTGTCAGATTTGCCTAACCTGATTCCAGCGATGGCTTATCCCAAGGAAGTTTACTTTCCCACACCACTGATCGCTGTTGATAAGGAAGACGGATTGCGATCGCCTGTAGAATTATCAGAAGGACTCACCTACACAGTAGTTTCTGAAGTACCATACCGCGATCGCACTAAATTAGGTGAAGCTTCTACTGAATATCCACAACAGATTAAAAAGCATTATCTGCAAATTCCTCCCGAAATTGCCGAAAAAGTCCGGCAGCGCACCGAAGAAATTCTCGCTAATTACAATCGGGAAGGAGTCACGAAGTCTGCAAAAAGACTCGATTCACCTTATGAAAAGGCTTTGTACTTAGCTCAATATTTAAAGCAACGCTACTCTGTTCCCCAAAATCCCTTAGAACTGCCTTATTTGAGTGAAAAAGAAGACTTAGTAGAAACTTTTTTGTTTAAGCAAAAGGGGGGCTATCCAGACCACTTTTCAACAGTTCTGACGGTGATGTTGCGTTCCATTGGCATCCCAGCACGGTTAGTAGCAGGGTTTAGTGCGGGAGAATTTAATCCATTTACAGGGCTGTATGTTGTCCGTAATACTGACGCTTATGCGATGACGGAAGTATATTTTCCGAAATATGGTTGGTTTGCCTTTGACCCTATTCCCAATCATCCTCTGATACCACCTTCAATTGAAGATACTCAGACTTTTAGTGTGTTGCGTCAGTTGTGGAACTGGGTTGCTGGCTGGTTGCCTTCTCCGGTGACAGGTTTGTTGAATAATGTATTTGGGGCAATATTGAGTTGGGTGATTAGAGCGATCGCTTGGTTTATCGCTTTATTCTCTCAAGGTTGGTTTGGTGTATTGACTGGTTTAATCTTGGCAACTACAGCAGCTTTCTTTGCTTGGCTGGGTTGGGGTCAGTGGCGAGAGTGGCGCAACCGTCGATGGTTAAAGAAATTGCCAGCAATGGAAAGCCTTTATCAACAAATGCTGCAATGGACAACTCAAAAAGGTTTAGGCAAACATCCAGCACAAACACCTTTAGAGTATGCCAGAGGATCATACCAGCATCATGCTTTAGCAACTGCTGAGGTCATAGATGAGATTAGCCAAGCCTATGTTAGTTGGCGTTATGGTGGTCATACTCCTAACTTGCAGCGATTGCGAGAGAGATGGCAAGGTTTGAAAAAAGCTGCTAAGACTGCTAAGGACTTGTAAAATATTTCTTTCTCTATCTGCTTCCTCTGCGTTTGGAGTGGTTAATAAGTAATTTATTGAACCGCAGAGGCACAGAGAACACAGAGATAAGAGAATTGATTTTTGAGAGGTTAATCCTTATGACCTCACTTAGAGGTACAAAATTGTTCGCAGCCCTTCGTCTATTTCTTCTTGTAGATGCTCTGGTAGTGAGCCAACGCGCTCTACTAAAAACCTTTTGTCAACAGTAAAAATTTGGGACACATTAGCTACAGAATCTCTGGGTAAACCTGTAGCTTCACGCGGTAATAAAACATTGCCTGGTGCTTCTGCTAGCTGAGTGTTAGAGGTAATAATGACGACGATTACGGTGCTGATACGACTTTGAGTAAAAATATCATCTTGAACAATCACAATAGGGCGACGATACCCTGGTTCTGAACCGAGTGGTTCAGGCAAATTTGCCCACCAAATTTCTCCGCGATACACTACCAATCCTCACGGGACAAGGACATGAATTGTAGCTTTGCTAATACTGGATCTAGTTCAGAGGACTCTTCAGAATAAACTATATTCAGTTGGTTCAACATCTGATTGCGGTTGTGTTTCCGCAAATATGCTTTCAAAGCTTTTGTGTAAAGTTCACTACGAGATACGCCTAACTCTCTAGCGAGTGCTTCTGCCTCTTCAAAAATTGAATCTGGAAGCGAAATTGCAGTTTTCATTACTACGCTCCTTTTAGTCACTACGCTTCTGGTTATACCCTGGTTATACCAATTTTCAAATATTCGTGCAATAAGTCTATTTTTCTTTATTTAAAATCCTGAATTAGGGCCAGGAGTACATGGATTAGTTCTTTAGAGTCTTCTCAGAATGCTGTCCTATAGAAAATGACCGCATCTTTAAAACTAAAGAAGAATCTTTGAGCCAAGGTATTGGCGGCGCACTGCCGAAATTTTGTCATCAAGTACTATACGCTATCAGTATTGTCGAAGCACTGCACCGTTCCTTGCCAATCGTCAACCTCCATTACCATTTCTGTAAATTTTCCGGCTGTGTACTCTGTAATCACACGACGCCAGAATTTTCGAGCAACTACATTTGTGGCTATCTGATGGATTTCCCATTTCCCGCAGAATCGATTAAAGGTTTGAAAGGCGACATTTTTACCAATTCCTTGTTGTCTGTACTTTCGTAAGATAAAGAACTCTGCGATTGAATACTGACTACCTGGAATGTAAGTGTACTGATTCACCAAAACGAATCCGGCAAGCTTTCCCCCAACCCGCACAATAAAGGGGTAGCGATCGCAAAGCGTGTGCGAAGCACTCTCGCTCTCAACCCAGTAGTAATCTAGGTATGGATAGCCAAAGTAACCATGCTCATTAAGATCCTTGTTTTCAAACTCTGAAAAGTCATATTGGTAAAGCTCCATCATCTGCTGGATGAGTGGTTTTTCGTCTATTGAAGCTGATAAAACTTCCACATACATGATCGATGAAGCTAAAACACTATTCTTTCGACGACTTTAAGGCATAACTAGATATTTGGAGTGAGTTCACCACATTAGCTGTTATTTTTAATTTCGTCTAACTTGGCACGTACTGCCTGAATATCCTGCCACATCAACCATTTTGGCGCACCTTGTTCCTTAGAAGGGTTACGCAGTAAGTAGGAAGGATGAAAAATTGGCATACATAAACGCCCTTCCCACTCCAGCCATTGTCCGCGAATTTTTGTAATCCCCCGCTTATCACCAGTGATGCCTTTAACAGCAGTTGCACCTGTTAACAAGATTATTTTGGGGTCAACTAAGCGAATTTGTTCTAGTAAGTAGGGTAGACAAGCCGCCACTTCTACAGGAGTGGGAACTCTATTATCTGGTGGGCGACATTTGTTGATATTGGCAATGTATACATCATCCTCAGTAGTTAGATTCACAGATGCCAGAATTTTTTCTAACAACTGCCCCGATCTGCCTACAAATGGTAAGCCGGTTTCATCTTCATTTTGACCTGGCGCTTCCCCGATAACCATAATTGGTGCTTTGAGATTGCCACGTCCGACAACAGTATGAATTCGAGTGTCTCCTAATGGACAACGGTGACAGCGATCGCAATGCTGTGTCAACTCTGTGATGCTGGCATAAGTTCCGGGAGTGATGGGAATTTTCGCGTCTGTTGGAATCAGTTCTCGTTGGTTAAAAGTTGAGTCGTCAAAGAGGCTGAGTTGGGTTTCGCTGCTCATGAAAATCAGGATTTTGGCATCAGCGCCAGTTGTTATGTCTGAGTTAAATACCGTTTTGGCTGGAAATTTATCAAGATAAATAGATTTTTGATGAATACTTAGTTTTATATAAATCTTATTGTATCAGTTAATTTCAGACAAAATTCAGTCATGATAAAAGCAGTGCCGTCCTAAGATGCTGGGGGAAACTATGTCACAGACCCCATTGTTCGCCGATCGCACCCATGCGGGTGAGTTCTTGGCGCAAGTGATTCATGATGTTTTGACTCAGCAAACTATTGATTCTGGGGTAAAGCCCGTACCAATTGTTTATGCTTTGCCAAGAGGGGGTATACCAGTAGCAGCACCAATAGCACGTCTTTTGGATTGTCCATTGACGATTGTTGTGGCGAAAAAGATTAGCCATCCAGAAAATCCAGAGTTAGCAATTGGTGCAGTGACTACTTCGGGAAATGTTCTTTGGGCCGATCAAAAGCTACTTGGCCTTAAACATGATGGGCGATGGCGGGAAATGGCTTTAAATAAAGCGATAAACCAAGCTAAGTCTCTTGAAGCTCAATTAATTCCTGCTTGTCCGCAGTTCAATGCACGGGATGCCACGTTGATCTTAGTTGATGATGGCATTGCTACAGGTATGACAATAGCGGTAGCGGCAACTGCCCTGAAAGCGCTTTCTCCAGCAGCAGTTTGGCTGTGTACTCCAGTCGCGCCACAAAAATTGCTACCCTGGTTAGAACAGTGGGGCGATCGCACAATCATCTTGGAAACACCGGAACCCTTTTGGAGTGTGAGTAATTTTTACGTCGAATTTCCCCAAGTGGATACATTAGAAGTTCTTGCATATCTCCAGCAACAAAAGACAATGGGAGAGAATTGATCGTTTTGTGGCTCTTTCTAAATTCCCATTACGAATTACGTTAGCGTACCACTCCGTGGAAGCAAGCTACGCGCAGCGTCTCGTAGAGAGGAACGAGCGTCATTACGAATTATGAATTATTTGAAGATGTTCCCTGCTGATATTGCATAGCTTTGGCATAATCACCTAAGGCATAGCAGGCAACTTTTAAACTGGCAAGGGCTTGTTCTTCACTGCGGCGATCTTTGATATTTCTAGCTAACAGCAAACGTTCTTCATAATATGTAATTGCTTTGTTATAGTCACCCAAAGCTTCACAAGTAACTCCTAAACTGCTTAAAGATTGTTCCTCGCTACGTTTATCTTGAATTTCTTTGGCTAATTGCAACCGATCTTCATAATATTTAATAGCTTTGGGATAATCACCTAAAGCATAACAAGCATTACCTAGATTTTTTAGCACCTGAGAAGCACTGCGAACATTTTTTAAAGAGCGTGATAGTACTACACACTGTTCATAATAGGCGATCGCTTTTGGGTAATTGTTCAAAGCATACCAAGCATTACCCAAATTTTTGAGTACTTGTTCCTCACCCCAGTTATCTTTGAGTTCCCGCACAATCTCTAGGCTTTGTTGCTGATAATCAATGGCCTGTGTAAAGTTACTTAAAGCTTTATACACCAATCCCAAATTATTCAGTGCTGCCACTTGACTACGTTTATCTTGCAGTTGTTGCGTTATTTTCAAACACTTTTCTAGAAACTCAATTGCCTTTTGATGATCGTTCAGGTGACGGTAGGCATTACCTAAATGGGAAAGTGCTTGCATTTGCAATGTTAAATCTGAGGTGTTATTAAGCAAAGACAAACACTGTTGGGAGTAGGAAATAGCACCTTTGTAGTCTCCAGCGCTGTAAGTTACCAATCCTAAAAAAGAAAGTGCCTGTGCCTGTTTTTGCAAATCCCCAGCTGCCTGAAACAGTGCCAAGGATTGTTGTAAAGACTTCATCGCCGTTATTAATTCACCAGCTTGCTGTTGTTGAATTCCTTGCCGTAATAGCTTGGAACCTTCCGATGAATGGTCGTCACTTTCCTGTGGAGGTAGTATTTCTGCTTGTGAACCAGAGTCAAATTCATGGGTAATTGTATTACGCTTCACTGGTTTTAGGTATGTTATGGGTAGTTGCAGGGGAAATATAGCAATCTGATTTGATTCGGAGAACTTGCTTGCGTAGGAAGGGAACAGGAAAGAAAGGAATAGATATGTACTGGTTTTTTCAAACATCAATACGAGTCCTATATATTTTTCGATCTGTATTCCTTCGTCTTGAGGCAAGTCTGGTACTAAATCTAGTGTTCCCAAAACCAAGATGCATCTTTCATCAGGCTGCTTTACTACATTGGGGCAACCATTCATCGCAACAATATTATTTAGAAGTTCTATTATCAACATCTGCACTGTATGTATGGTGCAGGATCTCTCGCACCTCCATTAAAATTTTTCCTAGCATAGTGATTGTTTGTATTACTTGCTCAAAAATTTGTGCAAATAATTCAATAGACATCTCCAGAAATTAAAGATGTGTTACCCAGAACCCTTGTAGAGACGTAGCACTGCTACGTCAAAATAATTCTTTTTCGGAGATGTCTAATTGGTAGTGCTTGGGCACTTACTTCCATTCGCTCTACCCATAACAATCTCTCTACCGTCTGGCTCTACAACAATCAAAGAATGATTCATAAAAACCGGAAACGACGTATTTACGTTGATACACAACATAATTATTTTGTACAGTACATAAGTCCTATAATTCAGCCCTTTCAAGGTAAGTAAAAATTTTGCTCAAAAAATTCCTCTTTAATCTCTTAACTCTGTGTTCTCTGCGTCTCTGTGGTTAAATAAATTACTTTTAAACCACAGAGGCACAGAGATCGCAGAGAGAAAAACAGAGATTTTACGAGTCACCTTGAAAAGGCTAGTCCTATAATTGTATCGAGAGTAAGACAGCATTGGCTGCATTCTCGCTTCAATCCCACACTTGAATGCGTGTATACCTCCTGTCTCCTAAATTATGATCAAACGCTTGCTTGTGGTAGAGTCTCCCGGAAAAGTCAAAAAACTCAGTCAAATTCTGGGTTCAGATTGGAAAGTTCTCGCTAGTTGTGGTCACATTCGAGAACTCAGCAATGAAGGGGACGATTCCTTGGGCTTTGTCATGGACGGCAGTAATGTTCGGTGCAATTATATTCCGCGTGACCAACGAGCGAAAGAAACAATCCAAAAGCTCAAGTCTGCGGTGAGGCAAGTTGATGAAGTTGTCTTAGCAACTGACCCAGACCGAGAAGGCGAGACAATCGCTTGGCATCTCAAAGAAACCCTTGGTCTAAGGGAACCGAAACGAGTAATTTATACTGAGATTACAGCATCGGCGGTACAGAGTGCGATCGCAAATCCCAGAAAGCTAGACCAAAACTTAATCGGTGCTGGGCTGTGCCGAGATTGCTTAGATAAGTTGGTAGGTTATAAAGGTAGCCCTTTAGTTTGGGCATTGAATAACGGCGCCAAGAGTGTTGGTAGAGTCCAAAGCGCCACGTTACACCTAATTTGTCAGCGAGAAAACGAAATTCTGGCTTTTGTCCCCCAAGATTACTGGAGTGTCTGGGTAGATTATGCGGAAGGATTTCGGGCTTTTTACAAAGGGACGGTCGATTCTGCGAAAGATGCGCCAGACCAAGAAACTGAAACTAATGATGACGCAAAGGTAGGTAATAGTCCAGAAACACCGGAGTCTAAGCGCGTTCTTTCCGAAGCAGAGGCGACACGTTTAGTTGAAGAAGCACAGCAACACCCTCATCAGGTGATTCATTTTGAAGGAAAAATCGTTAACCGCCAGCCGCCTCCAGCATTTACAACCTCCAGCCTTCAGCAAGCAGCCGGTTCAAAGCTGAGGTTTGCTCCCGACAAAACCATGATTGTGGCCCAAAAGCTCTATGAGGCAGGGCTAATTACATATATGCGAACAGATTCAGTGATGCTGAGTCCAGAATTTTGTGCTAGCGCCCGTAAATGGTTAGAGCAAAACGACCCGCAGAATGTACCGTCGCAAGTCGCCAAGCATCGCAGTAGCAAATCGGCTCAAGAAGCACATGAAGCCATTCGTCCAACGGATGTATTTCGTCCCTCAGTTCAGTTGCGTTTAGAACTTCCTGATGATGAGTTTAATCTGTATGTGATGATCTGGAAACGGTCAATTGCTTCTCAGTGTCGTGCTGCCCAGTTGCGTAAAACTTTGGTGATTACTCAGTCTGGTTCTCTACTGTGGTCAGCCAGAGGGCAAGTGATCGAATTTTACGGTTATGCTCGATACTGGAACAATCTCAGCAAGGATAGTGTTTTACCTTCATTACAACAGGGACAAGCATTGAAACTGGAGAATGCTGGACATGAAAAGAAGCAGACTCAACCACCACCCCGTTATACTGAACCAAAACTAGTGCAACTGATGGAACGTAAAGGAATTGGTCGCCCAAGTACTTATGCTCCTACTGTTGCTACCTTAAAAAAACGAAATTATGTCGAGTTGAAAAAAGACCATCTGCAACCGACAGCGTTAGGGTTAGAAGTTGATGCGTTTTTGCTCAAAGCACTGCCTGATTTACTAGAGGCAGAATTCACAGCAAAAATGGAGGATGCCCTTGATGCAATTTCCGAAGGAAAAAACTCTTGGCAGCATTATTTAACTAGTTGGAATCAAAATTACTTCATACCAGCACTTTCCAAAGCTAAAACTATAGTTCCAAGTTCCTCAATAGGTAAAGCTAATGTGATAACTGAGCGCAAATACGAAACTTCCAAAACGCGATGCCCTGAATGCAAAAATTTTCTCGCCAAAATTCCGAGTAGTAAGGTCAAAAAGAAATATTTCCTCAAATGTACAAAAGGCTGTGAAAATGTCGTGCTATTTTGGAGCGACTTTAACAAAACTTGGCAGCCACCACAAACTAAAGGCGCCCAGCCTGAAAATCAACAAAAGCCTTCTGTCAAGATTACGAAATATCCCTGCCCAGTATGCAAAAAACCTCTAGAGGAGTACAGTTACATCAAAGAGGGACAGAGTAAGACAATGTTGCGATGTAGCGATCTGCGATCGCGTAAAGAAACTAAACATAAAGATGTAGCTTATTTCAGTACTCAAAAAGGGTGGTGGAGTCCTAAATTTGGGGAGTTAGGGGTTAAGAGTTCTCATACGAAGCATGAAAATGAGTGATATGATATGTTTGTTGTGCTATTAAATTCCAATCAAAGTTGACGATCACACTTCCTGTTCTTTCTACCAGCTTGACTTACAGCAGTAATTAGCGAGAATTGATACCGTTTCCGCCATAAGTATTTGCGTAGGCGTAGCCCGTCATAGACATCGCTTAATCTTACAGCAGTTTTCATGTATTTGAACCACATCTGTCGTAAGGGCACAGCAATGCTGTGCCCCTCCCGTATTTTAAAATAGCTATAAATTGAAGGATAAAAAACCCAGCTTCTCTATCAAAACCAGGTTTTTAAATAATTGTTAACTTATTTCTGGGCAGTACAACAGGGCAATAAAGGCTTGTTTACAACTTCTTTAATGTCTACTGAATTCAATAAATCTTCCCAATATTTCTCAACTTCAGGATCGTTAGGACGCTGGCGGCGTAAATTAGCTAAAGTTCTTAAAGCATCTTCCCAAAATCCAGCTGTGGCAAATAAAACTGCACGATCTAAGTCTGTAGTTGGTTGCTGTAGCTGAAGAGATAGGTTTTCATCTTGCGATCGCACAATTGTACCTTCTACATAAGAATCTTTATCGCGGTTATTAGTATCACAAATCATCGAAAAAGTCCAATTATACTCTTTATCGATTTGTAGAGATGGCTGATCGGCAGGTATATTTACACTAACAATACCATTCTGCCCAACAGGTTTGAAAGTTCCCTTATATAATGGGTCAATGCTATCACCATCCCGCAAAACAAATTCTAGTGCCTGTACTGTTGTAGAGGTTTGAGGAAGGTAGAAAAAAAATGTGGGATGCTCTGCTGTGGTTCGTTGAGCTTCCTTATCTGTTGGTGTTAGGGGAATAAGATATTGTCCAGCTTGAAAGCAACTTCCCCGTGTTCCTGCTGACCTGACCCTACCAGGTCTACCTGGAACAAAGGCAATACGATTTTTACCGCGTTGGATGTAACTTGTAACATTTCTAATTGCAGAAGTAGCATATTTATCTCCAGGACGTAGGCGTTCTGCTTGCTGAAAATTCAATAAAGCTTTTCTATAGTTTCTTCGTTTGGTTTCATTATAACCAAGTAGCATATATTGGGTGTAATCTGCTTTAGCTTGTGCTAGTTGGTAAACTGACTCCGTTGCCAAGACTTGAGTAGTACTTACAGGCTCGAAAGGGAGAAATGCTAAAGCAGCAAGCAGATAGCTTGCCCAAAATCTATGTTTCATGATATTTATGTCTATTTGTAGTACATCGTTTGGGTATATATAATACAATAGCGTAAGCTTGACAGTGACAAGACTTGAGGTGTGCTACTTTCTGGGAAGGCTGAGTTAGCCTTCTAAGGGACTTCCAAATAAAAAATATCTAATTAACTCTTGTGGGGTGGGCGTCTCGTCCGCCCTATATGGACTGGGCGGGCAGGATGCCCACCCCACAATATTGGATAATTTATTTCTTGGAGTTCCCTAACTTTTTTTCAAAAAAATTTCCCGACTTCTTAAAAAAATCGGGAATCTGAACCTTTAGATTTTCACTCATCTAAAGTTGACAGACTATTGACTTTTGTGTAGTAGCCATCTCCAGAAATTAAATATGCGTTATCCAGAACCCTTGTAGAGACGTAGCAGTGCTACGTCTCTACATTATTTCTAATGAGGTACAGCCAATTGTTCATCGGCTACCTGAACGTGATCGGCAACAATTTTACGGAATAAATCGCCTTCAATTGTTTCCTGTTCAGCTAGCAAATCGACTAAACGCTCCAAAACTATGCGGTTTTCTTGCAACAGTTCTTTGGCCTTGATGTAAGAATTGCTGACAATTTCGCGTACTTGTGAATCAATTTTGGCGGCAATTTCCTCAGAATAGTCTGATTTATTCATCCAGTCGCGTCCTAAAAATACCTCTGCACTCTGATTTTCTAGTGACAATGGGCCTAATTCTGACATCCCGAAGCGTGTCACCATCTGCCGCGCCATCCCTGTCACATGTTGCAAGTCATTGCTAGCACCTGTGGTCACTTCTGGCTTGCCAAAAACGATTTCCTCGGCGGCGCGACCACCCAAAGTAGCAGTAATCCTGGATTTAAGTTGAGAACGGGAAATTAACCCCTGTTCTTCGTTGGGAGTAAACCAAGTTAATCCGAGTGCTTGTCCTCGTGGAATTAATGTCACTTTCTGCACAGGATCGTGGTCTTTAAGCAATGTCCCCACTAAAGCGTGTCCAACTTCATGATAGGCAATCAAGCGCTTGCTCTTGCTGTCTACTAAGGCAGTACCTTCCATACCTGCAACAACTCGATCTACAGCCGCATCAATTTCTAAAATGGTGATAGCTTCTTTGCGTCTTCTCGCGGTGAGAATGGCGGCTTCGTTGAGTAAGTTGGCTAAGTCTGCGCCAGTAAAACCAGGAGTGCGGCGAGCGATCGCTTCTAATGATACGCTAGGATCAATTTTCTTGTTCCGGGCGTGGACTTTCAAAATTTCTAGTCGCCCTTTGAGATCGGGTGGATCTACCATCACTTGTCTGTCAAAGCGTCCTGGTCTGAGTAACGCTGTATCTAAAACATCTGGGCGGTTAGTGGCAGCAATAATAATGATGCCTGTGTTCCCTTCAAAACCATCCATTTCGGTGAGCAGTTGATTGAGGGTTTGTTCGCGCTCATCATTACCGCCACCGATACCAGCGCCCCGTTGTCTACCGACTGCATCAATTTCATCGATAAATATTAGGCAAGGAGCATTCTCTTTGGCTTTTTTGAAGAGGTCACGCACACGAGACGCACCCACACCAACGAACATTTCCACAAATTCCGAACCGGAAATACTGAAGAATGGTACACCTGCTTCCCCGGCGATCGCTTTTGCTAGTAAAGTTTTACCAGTACCAGGAGGGCCAATTAACAGCACTCCTTTGGGAATCCGTGCGCCTACAGCAGTAAATCTTTCTGGCTGTTTCAGGAAAGTAACAACCTCTTCGAGTTCCTCTTTAGCTTCTTCAACGCCGGCGACATCTTCAAATTTCACTCCAGTTTTTGCCTCCATTTGGAAGCGGGCTTTGGATTTGCCGAAATTCATCGCTTGGCTAGAAGCATTGGTAGAGCGTCGGAGGAACAATAACATTAAAGCCACCAGTGGCAAAATCCACATCAAATTAATCAACAGTCCAACAGCAGCTCGACTGTTAGCAGAGGAAACCTCACCAAAATCAACATTCTTCTCTTTGAGAATGTTAATTAACTCTGTATTTTGCACCAAAAGTCTCACCTGTTGCGGTGGTGCATCATCCTTTTGCCCCTTGAGATAAACCCTTGCTAGCTGTTCGGTTTCGTCAAGCTCTACTTTTTGGATTTCTCCCGCCTTCGCTTTTTTGATCAAGTCGCCATAGTTTAGAGAGGTGGTTTCTGCTTTTTGTGCCATGACAGGAGTACTAGCGAAAATTCCTGGCAACATAATCAAACTAGCAGCGATGCCTACGGCGGGCTTTGCCAACGCATCAATCCAAGCGCTGCGGTTCGAGGACTGCTTTTTTATCAATGCTTTTTTTCCCAAGTTTGTCATAATAATTACCCTTTGTCTGCTGGCACAAGTTGAGCTATGGTTTATGCCTATTCTTCTATTAAAAATTGTAATAACTGGAAATTACACTTTTCTTATCTAGTCTAACTTCCAGATAAAACCATTCCCAATTTTCTATCGGCTATTCTATAAAGTTGAGCAACCTGGATTGCTCCCACTGCGTAGGCGTAGCCTGCCGTAGATAAGCAGAAAGGTATTGAAGAAGAATTCAGAAGTCAGAATTCAGGAGCGGAGCCGGAGACGCTCCGCCTCCGGTCAGAATCAAGACGCTCGTTCCTCTCTACGAGACGCTGCGCTATCAATCGGGGATTCAGATCCGCGACTTTCTTGTTGACCACCAAATCTACGATTTGGTGGGGGTGCAAAAACGCCGGTTATTCAGACGCGACGCTCGAAGGCTCGCTACCGCTCCGCTATCGAATACTCGCTAACGCTGCGCTATCCGCTTTTTCGGTCAAAATTCATTCTGAATTCTGACTCCTGACTACTGAATTCTGTTCGATAAGCCGATAACACAGCCGAATAAAGGTTTTGCCAACAATTTTGCCGCAACTTTGCCAAAAGATACAAAAAAGTGTCTCAATTTTTGCCAATATAATATTATTTCCCAAAATTCACTTGGCAAAAATCGGCATGAGTGAGAAACCCATAGAAGATAACGGCAAGACTTTTCTCGTTCTACTTTTGCCCATCTCGTTTTTGATTATTTTCCTAGTTGCCACTTGGAGAATTTTACTAGCGCTAATTGTGCTGGCAATTGGCTTCAAGGTTTGGCAGGAATATCAATGGCAACAGTGGACTGTACGAGTTAACCCAATTTTTCATCAATTAGTTCGCGAAAATCAAGGCAGACTTACGCCAATGGACTTGGCAATCAAGGGCAATTTTCCCGGAACAACGGCAAAACGCTACTTGGATGGTAAAGCCTCGGAATTTGGTGCAAGTATAGTTAACTCCAAAGAATCGGGGCAATCTTATTACTTTATAACTGCCAGTATTCTCGGCAATATTCTTGACAGTAGTGAGCCTGTTAAAGAACTTACTGCTCCAACGGTTACTAAAACTGCGCGTTCGCTCTTAGCACCACCAACGCCACAGGAGGAAGAACCAGAAACCGAATCACTTCCAAAGCAAACACATGAGGAAGCTCAAAGATCGCTAGAAAAACAGTTAATTTTTGGCTCTCTCATCCAATCTGAACTTGCTAAACGGCTAAATGTCTATTCCAGCACAGTTTATAAACGGCGAAACGATCCAGAATTTCCTGAGTGGAGTCGTAGCAAAGACCCTGATGGCATTGCCTGGTCATACTCGGAAAAAACTAAAGAGTTTTTCCCACTGGAAGAAGAAGGATAATAATTCAAAAATATGGTGTTGCTGAGTGCGGTATGAAAAATAATTTTGCGTTATTTCAAAACCCTTGTAGAGACGTTGCAATGCAACGTCTCTACATCCAAATTCATACCTCGATTCAGCAACACCAAAAATATTAATTACTTTTGATTTTTGAATTCTAAACCCACAGCTTCGTTGATGGAATTTAATCCGCTTTGTTCTAGTTTGGAAAGTAAACCAGCTAAAATACGGCGTACCATCAGTGGGCCTTCGTAAATCCAGCCTGTATAAACCTGGATCAAGCTAGCACCAGCAGTAATTTTTTCCCAAGCATCTTCTGAGGAAAAAATACCACCAACCCCAATAATCGGGATTTGGCCTTGAGTTTGCTGCCAAATAAAACGAATTACCTCAGTGGAGCGATCGCGCAATGGTTCACCACTAATTCCGCCTGCTTCATCCTGGGGTGATTTGCCAGTTTGGTCAATTACCTGGGTTTTCAGTCCATCACGGCTGATGGTGGTGTTAGTGGCGATAATTCCCGCCAGTTGGTAGGTTTTAGCAATAATTATAATGTCAGCGATCGCTTCCCATGATAGATCTGGTGCTATCTTGACAAAAATTGGTTTTTGTGCAGTATTTTCTTGTTGTAATAAATTCAAGATGGCACTGAGCATAGAAGCATCTTGGAGCGATCGTAACCCTGGTGTATTGGGAGAAGAGACATTAACAACAAAATAGTCTCCCAAATCTTTGAGTAAACGAAAACTATCGAGATAATCCTGTGCGGCTGCTTCTAAGGGAGTTACCTTCGATTTACCCAAATTTATCCCTATAGGTATTAAGTGGGTTAACTCCTGTTTTTCTTGTACCAATAGTGCTGCCATGACTGCTGCTCCACTGTTATTAAAGCCCATCCGATTGAGAGCAGCTTTATCTAACGGCAAGCGAAACAAACGAGGACGCAGATTTCCTGGTTGGGCGTGAAAAGTTACAGTTCCTAATTCTGCAAAGCCAAAACCCAGGTTAGACCAAATGCCAGCAGCGACTCCATCCTTGTCGAAGCCAGCTGCTAACCCTACGGGATTTGGGAAATTTAGCCCAAATAAATTTTGTTCTAGGCGTGAATCGTACAGGCATAAAGACTGCTTTAAGCGTTGGTTTACCCAACTAGTAGGGGTTTGCGATAGCCAGCTAAAACTGCGAATCGTCTGCTGGTGTAACCACTCTGAATCGGTTTTTACCACATTGAATAAAAGCGGACGAATGGCAAGTTGATAAATATCCATTAGTTTTGGGTACTGGGGATTGGGTACTGGGGATTGGGGAAGAAATTTTTTAATTCCGCCGTGCTGGTAGATCCCCGACTTCTTGAAGAAGTCGGGGATCTGAACACCACTAACCTCTCAAAACTTTTGGGACAGACTACTAGTCCCTAATCCCTAGCCCCCATTTAAATATTCAGCACTTGTGGCAATATTACTCAGGGTGCTTTTCTGGGCATCCTATATATTACAAGTTATGTTAACCAATAAATCAGATGGGGCAGCCGCAAAAACCTATAGCCGCCGAACAGCAGATCCTCTCTTTGGGGCGCGTCCTCCAGAGCCTTAGAGAAGAAGATGATGTTGACGTTCTGATTGAAACTACTATTTCTTATCTCAAAGAACAGTTTGACTACAGACTGATTTGGATTGCTCTTTACGATCGCCGGAATCACATATTATTTGGCCAAGGGGGCATGACACCCGATCGCGATCATAGCTTTTTACGGCAAAGGGTAGTTCTCAGTCCTGGGGATTTATTAGAGCAAGTAGTAATTGAACAGCATCCTTTGGGCGTAGCTGATTTACAAACAGAAATCCGCGCCACCGAATGGCACAAAGTTGCCGAAAAATTCCACATCCAGGGAACGGTCATTTTACCAATTCGCTATAAAGACCGTTGCTTAGGCTTGGTGTTATTGGGTTCAGAACGCTGGGGCTACCTGCTCACAGGAGAAACAAAAGCACGTTTGATGATGGTTTTAGGTGAGCTGGGGGCAGTGCTTTATCAAAATGAGATGCTTAAGCAGCAAAAGCAAACCACGCGAAGCGACGAGCCATTATTAGAACTGCTAGAAAATTTACGCAACCTCAGTAATCTGAATCAAAAACTTGAAGCAGCAGTACAAGCAACTCATAAATTTGTCTCCCCCAGCCGGACAAATGTTTATTGGTTTGAGCGGGAAGGGCGCTACTTTTGGTGTCGGATGAGCAATCAGCTGGTTAAAATCGATCGCAATTCTAGCACTCAGCAATCAGCAGGAATTACTGTACAGGAGTTGAGCGATTTTTATTATGCTTTGGCAGTTAACCAAATTGTCTCCATTGGTGATGCCCGCAGTTCCTTAAAGAGCCATTTGACGGCAAAATTGCTGCAACGATTAAAGGTGCGATCACTCTTGGCAGCTCCAATTATCTGGCAAAAAAATTTAGTCGGTTTTTTGGCGGTAGAAAGCAATGAACCGCGCATCTGGAAGGACACAGACAGAAATTTCGTCCAGGGTGTTGCTGGTTTAATTTCCCTCGTTGCACCTACCGAAAACATGGAAGCCACGATCAAACAGATTCAAGAGGATGCCCAACTGACTAGCCAAGTTGCCCAAGGTATTTATAGCGAAAATGACCTCCAGGAAACTTTACAAAGTTGTGCTAAAAGAGTTTTAGCTCGACTAGCTGCCACCCGCTTTTTGCTGTTGCAGTATGACTCTGAGCAAAATAATTATCAATTTATTTATCAAAGCCAGCCCCATAATCGCCGACCATTGACATTTACCCTCAGTACCCTCAAAGAATTAGATGGGCAACTTTTGCAACGTTCAACTCAAGCGGTAGAAATTGAAAACTTAGATGAAGATTTACGCTTTTTTAACTGGCGACCCTCGTTGTTAGAGAATGGTGTGCGATCGCTACTTATTTGTAAATGCACTCACGGTCAGATACCAGCACCACTTTTAGTTATCACTCACGAAACCAATCGTTCTTGGACAACTCTGGAAAAGGAATTGCTGTGGGTCGTTAGTCAACAGATTGGGGTAATTGTTCGTCAGTGGCAATTACATAACCGCACCACCCAACAGCAAAAAACTTCCCAGGCTTTTGAGCAATGCTTACGCATCCTGACACAATCTCAGAACAGCATCGAGGTCGAAAAAAAGCATTTAGGAAGTGCAGCACTCGAACAAATAGCATCAATTTTGGGTTGTCCCCTAGCGATAATGCTATCCTGGGCACCTGGTCAAAGTTGGGCAGAAATTATCCCTGGAGTGGTTGACAATAGCCAATTTGGGATTTTTTCTGAGGCATCTATTCTGATCCAGGCTGAAGCCTTAATTCAGTGGGCACTTGCTACAGAGAATTACCTGACTTTGAAGGCGGATAATTTACCCCCGGAAACCCGGAAATGGTTGAATGTTCCAGACAAAAGTCAAATTTTGGTAATGGCATTACGTACAACTGCTCATTATGAAATCACTGGTGTAGTTTTGTTAGTAGACTATCAACAGCGTCGCTGGTCAGAACAAAACCTCAGTGCAACAGCAACTCTGATTTCTCAATTAGCCTGGTGGCGACGTGAAAAGCAAATTACCCGACTTTTAGAATCTACAACAGAAGAATTACGACAACTTAATTGGTACAAACATCGTCGTCTAGAAGAAATTCAAAGAATAACGGCCCATTCCCTGAAACAAATACATTATTTGGGCATTCCTGCTAATGAACTAACTCAGATGCGCTACCAGCTATTGCTGCGGCAGTTAGACCATACAGCCACCTCTATGAGTGGAATGTTAAAACTTGAGAACTGGCAGCTACATATAAATTGGGAAACTATGTCCATAGCCAGTTTACTGAAGCGATCGCTCGAACGCATCGATAATTTACTTAAACAACAAAAGCTATGGATTGGCGTACATGGCTTGGGACAATCAATTAACGAGCAAGAATCACCCAAGAATTCTTCATTAGTCAGAGGCGTTCCTACCTCCAGCGCTCAATCTGCAATGGCGATCGCTGGTGATATTGTCAAAATTGAATTAGTTATCCATGAATTATTGCTTACTGCCTGTAACCGTTCTCAAGTCGGCGGCAGAATTGATATTTGGTGTCGCCGTTTAGATGCGTCAAAATCCTCAGATACAAAGCATTCTTCTACAACTGGAGGGGCTGATCGTCAGACATCCCTAGAATTGTCGATCACATATAACGGTGCGATCGAACCACAGCTACTCACGGAACTACACAATCATAGACCAAAAGATATACTTGCTCCCTCCAACCTCGATCAACCACCAGCTTTGCATCTACTGATCTGCCAAAATCTCATGCAGGAACTAGGAGGAGAGTTGAATTTTTATCAATTACCAGATAATCGAGTCGTTAACCGTTTACTTTTGCCCTTAGCTGTTCATGACTCCTAAATGTTTCATCAGAATTTTCTTAGGGACCTCCACAAAAAGAAATGCCCAATTGTCATTGCGTACTCCTTCGGAGAACCCGAAGGGTATGGAGCGTTCGCGAAGCGTCCCGAAGGGAAGCGAAATGAAGCAACCGCAAAATCTTGGGATTGCTTTGCTACACTCCGTTTCGCTCGCAATGACAGCTTTTAGAGCAATCATTCTGTGGAGTTCTCTTAAGCCAAAACAGGCTTCCCTGTAGAAACAGCCTGTTCCACAATATCAATGGCTCGACTCACACCACCGGCTAGTTGAATCGCCTCTTGTAACCTAAGTGCATTTTTTTTATAAGAATCTTCCATTAACACCTTTTGTACAGCATTTCGCAACTTGGGAACAGTCAAGCGAGCAAGCGGTACCATTTCACCAGCACCAGCCCAAGCCAAACGTGCTGCTACTCCTGGCTGGTCATTAGCAATTGGTATTGCTACTATTGGTATGCCATTGTTTAGGGACTCTAAAGTAGTATTTATACCTGCATGAGTAATGGTGAGAGACACTTTTTTAAGCAATTCCAATTGGGGTGCATAACCAACTACCAGAGGATTTCCCGGCAAGCTTCCCAGAGACTCTGGAGTTGCAGAACCACCTAACGAAATTACTAGTTGGGCATCCAAATCATTACAAGCTTCTGCAATAGACTTGAAAATTCCCAATAGGCGATTTTGTAAAGTCCCCATTGAGGCGTAAATCAATGGTTGTCCGGTCAATTTTTCATCAGGGAAATCAGGAAGTTCCCGACCAATTGGACTATGATAAGGGCCTGTGAAATGGAAGCACTGGGGCAAATTTTCCCTTGGAAATTCCAATTGTGTAGGCTGTTGACTAATCTGAGCTAGTTGGGAATAGCGATCGTTAGAACTAAACTGTGGGGGCAATTTCCACTCTTGGCGATACTGATTGATTACCCCTGTAATGGGTTTTACGGTGCGACTCAGCAATGTATAGCCGGCTCGGTTACGTAATCGCGCCCACCAGGCTGGATTGTAGCCCCAGGTTTTAAAATAAGGTGGGACGCTCGGTTCTCGATTCAGTACCACAGCACTACAAACTGTAATAAAAGGAATGCCCAGAAATTCTGCAACAGAACCTCCCTCTGGTGAAACTTGATCTACTAAAAGTGCCTCCACACCTGCTTCTTTGACTGCTGCTGGTGCATCTCTGAGCATAACAGCCGCCTGATCTTTAAGAAAGTTGACGGTATATTGCATTGCGGCGAGTCCACTCAGTTTACCTAACTGAGTTATCGATTCAGCGATCGCTCTAGTGGGAAATTCAGATTCACCAACGGATTGGAATTCTAACTCTGCCGCTAGTGTCTTGGATTTAGCATCAAGTATACCGAATAAGGTGACGCGATGACCCCGCTTTTGAAGTTCTTTACCCAAGGGGAGCATAGTGTTGAGATGACCAGTTGTTGCTGGACAGATCAGCCCAAAATGAGTCATAAATACTGTTTCTGTATATTTACAATGATGTATACCAGAAAACAGTTATATAGGCAAAGAAAAAATTTTTGCTGAGTGACTTCAACTTGCTGAGAATATAAGGATGTTCAAAGAATCCGGTCACACAATTTTGGATTTTAGATTTTAGATTTACCCCATGCCTGAAGTCAGGGGCTTGTAATTTAATTTTAGATTTTGGATTTTAGATTTATTCTCGCGTTTAAATTCGCTTGCTCTGAGACCTTTTTAAATTTTGAATTTTGAATCTTCAATTCCATTATCCAAAATTTAAAATCTAAAATTCGGTCAGGAAATTGGGATGGATAAAACGAGTCCGAGTTGATCATCAATTTCATTCTCATTATCGTAAATTAAAGGGTTTAAGAACCTGCAATCTACATGTAGCACCCATTTCAGTTGGGGTTTGTCTTGAGAAATCGCTCCACTTGGGATGCATCCCAAGACCGCGTTTCTCGCTAAATCCCTGTCTGAAATTTCTTTAATTTTGAATTTTGAATTTTGAATTGTTATTGTGTTTAACCGAGTACCGTGGGTTTAAATCCCCCGGTTCAATAACCGGCAAGTTTTGGGTCGGGGTCTAAATCCCCGTCACAAAACTTAATTACGAATTACGAATTACGAATTACGAATTATTTAAGCCAAGACAGGCTTGCCGGTAGAAACAGCCTGCTCAATAATATCAGCGGCTCGGCTTACCCCTCCAGCAGCGTGAGTAGCTGCTTGTAATCTGAGAGCATTCTGTTTATAAGATTCTTCTGTCAATACCCCCTTGATAGCATTTTTCAATCTGGGAACATTCAGCTTTTTGAGGGTGACAAGCTCACCTGCCCCTGTCCAAGCGATACGCGCTGCTACTCCTGGCTGGTCATTAGCAACTGGAATCGCCACCATTGGCACTCCTTTTTTCACACATTCCATTGTTGTATTCATTCCCGCATGAGTAATCATGAGGGTAGCTTTTTCCAGCACTTCTAATTGAGGTGCATACTCAACTACTAAAGGATTTCCTGCCAAGTCTGGTAGTGATTCTGGTTTAGCAGAACCTCCCAGAGAAATCACTAACTGAACATCCAAATCTTCACAAGCTGAAGCAATAGTCTGAAAAACCCAAATCAGACGATTTTGCAATGTTCCCATTGAAGCGTAAATTAACGGTTTCCCCGTCAATTTTTCATAAGGGAAAGAAACAGTTGCTCGACTAGCTGAAGTATGGTAGCTTCCGGTGAAATGGAACCAAGGGGCTAATTCTTCCCTGGGAAATTCAAACTCAGCAGGTGCATTACTTATTTGAGCCAGTGGAGAGTTGGTATCTTCAAGACTAGAGTACAGGGGTAATTTCCACTCTCGACGATATTCATTAATCAAATCTTTAACTGGTTTGACGACGCTATTAACTAACGTGTAACCTATTTCGTTGCGTAAGCGTGCCCACGCAGCTGGGCTATACTTCCAAGTTGTGAAAAAAGGAGGAATGCTAGGTTCTCGATTTAGCACCACAGCGCTGCACACAGTAATGAAAGGAATTTTGAGAAACTCGGCAATTGTCCCTCCTTCTAATGAACTTTGGTTTACTAGCAATGCTTCTACGCCTGCTGCTTTAATTACTGCTGGAGCCTCTTGGAGTGTCACAGATGAAATATGCTTTAGCAGTTCAATAGTGTATCGAAACGCAGCAAATCCACGCAGTTGACCTAATTTGCCAAAGGATTCTGCTGTTGAGCCAGGGAGAAAATCTTTTTCACCAATTGATTGGAATTCTATTCCTGCTGCCAGTGCTTTAGGTTGAGAATCAAGTGTTGCAAAGAGAGTGACGCGATGCCCACGCCGTTGAAGTTCCTGCCCCAAGGGAAGCATAGTGTTGAGGGGGCCAGTTGTTGCACCAGGACAGATGATACCAAAATGAGTCACGTCGCTTCGCTCCGAATTCAAAATTCAAAATTCAAAATTCAAAATTTTTGCATTATTGATCCCCATAAATAAATTTAGGGGCTTGTAATACCAATTTAATGTCACGATCAATGCCTCTACTGGATTTTCAAGAACTTATCTAAAGCTGTAACTAGGCTGGGAGGCCAACGGCGGATATTTTTTACCCAATCAATATCCTTATAGCGGCTATCCAATCCATAGGCTGCTACCCAGTTGCTTTCGGCTTCACCTTGTTCTCCATTTACCCAATATGCAGCGGTGAGGGCGGCACGCACATCAGCAAACTTGGAGTATTTACGGGCGATATTTCGCATTTCGCGAATTGCTTGCTCTTTTTGACCAGTTTCATAAAGGGCGAGGGCGTAGTTAGCACGGGCGAAGGCAAAATTCGGGGCTATCTCATTAGATTTTTTGTAATCTGCGATCGCATCTTCCCATTTTCCTAAACCTGTTTTGGCATTACCGCGATTGTTATACGCCATCGCATCCTTAGGATCGAGTTCTAAGACATGATTATAATCTGCGATCGCATCGTCCCATTTTCCTAACCCTTCCAACGCCGCCCCTCGATTCAAATAAGGATCGGTAACATTCGGCGCTAGTTCAATGGCTTTGTTATAATCTGCCAACGCTTCTTGTAACTTATTCTGGCTGACCCGCGAATTTCCTCGGTTACTCCACGCCCCCGCATTAGTAGGAAATTGCTCAATAATCTTTGTCCAGTAAGTTTCAGCCGTCGCAAAATCACCTTGATTCGTCGCGGCAAATGCTTGATTGGCCCACTCATCGCCTTGTTTTAACTGTTCTTGAGTAATAGGCGCTTGAGATTGTGCCATAACTGGTGTACCCCAGCCAAACACAATTAACAGACTGAGAAAAATACCAATCAACTTAATCATCTAGGTTTACCTGTTTATCTTGAAGATGGGGAGTAAGAATTTTAGATTTTAGATTTTGGATTTTAGATTGGAATTCAATCCAAAATTGTCAATCCAAAATCCAAAATTGAATTGCCCAATGCCCATAATTACAATAATGACAACTGTTCATTAGGCGGCGTGAATCCTAAATGCTTGTATGCAGCCTTGGTCGCCATCCTGCCCCGATGAGTCCGAGTTAAATACCCAATCTGCATCAGGTAAGGTTCGTATACCTCTTCAATTGTTTGAGTATCTTCACCCGTCGCTGCTGCCATTGTTTCTAATCCCACTGGCCCGCCATTAAATTGTTCAATTATCACACTTAGCATCTGGCGGTCTGTCCAATCTAAACCGCAAGGATCTACTTGGAATAGTTGCAATGCTTCGGATGCAATGGTTTCATTAATCTCTCCAGATATTTTTACTTCCGCATAATCACGTACCCGCTTTAGTAGCCTATTTGCAATCCGTGGCGTTCCCCGTGAACGTCGGGCAATTTCTGTGGCACCATCTTCTGTGATCGGGGTTTTGAGTAACTGAGCGGTTCGCAGTACAATTTTAGTCAGTTCGTCAACTTCGTAAAATCGGAGTTTTTGAATTAAACCAAAGCGATCGCGCAGTGGTGAAGTTAAAGCACCTACACGCGTTGTAGCCCCTACTAAGGTAAACTTTGACAACGGCAAACTTCTGATTCGAGCGCTAGAACCCTTACCAATGGTAATATCTAAGCGATAATCTTCCATTGCCGGATAGAGAATTTCCTCTGTCATCCGCGAGAGGCGATGAATTTCATCCACAAATAAAATATCACCTGGCTTCAGGTTTACCAGTAGCCCGACAATATCCCGTGGACGTTCTAGGGCTGGCGCACTGGTAATTTTGTAATTTACCCCCATTTCCGATGCTAAAATCATTGCCATTGTGGTTTTTCCCAATCCCGGCGGCCCATATAACAGTAGGTGATCCAACACCTCACCACGAGACTTAGCTGCTTTGATGGCAATATCTAGCACATCCTTTAAATCTTTTTGCCCAATGTAATCAGCAAATCGGTGTGGGCGAATACCTTCTTCTTGCTGTTCTTGCTCATCAATAGCAGCTTCCGGCTTCAAAATATTTTCTGTGGATGGTGCTTTCACAGACTCTCGACGCTGCTTTGGTTCTCCATTGGGTTCTGGAGGTTGTTTTTTCGATGAGATTATCGCCATAATTCAGCTATCTATTGTTAAGGGACTGGGGACTGGGGACTGGGGACTGGGGACTGGGGATTGGGGACTAGGGATTGGGGGAGATCAGGGAGATGAGGAAGGAAAATAACCCATGCCCAATGCCCAATGCCCAATATCCATGAAAATTTTCGTTAGAGAATACCCGCGCCAATTTAAAATTTAAATTCCGGTCAATTACCCAGAAGTACAAAAGTTATTATGTTAGCTAAAAGAATCTTACCGTGCTTAGATGTCAAGGCGGGACGGGTTGTAAAAGGAGTTAACTTTGTTAATCTCCAAGATGCAGGCGATCCGGTAGAACTGGCCAAGGTTTACAACGAAGCCGGTGCTGATGAGTTAGTATTTCTGGATATTACAGCTACTCATGAAGACCGAGCTACAATTTTAGATGTAGTCTACCGAACTGCTGAACAGGTCTTTATTCCATTGACTGTGGGTGGTGGCATTCAATCCTTAGAAAATGTTAAAGCTTTGTTACGAGCCGGCGCAGATAAGGTTAGTATTAATTCTGCGGCAGTGCGGGAACCAGACTTGATTAATCGGGCCAGCGATCGCTTTGGTAATCAGTGCATAGTTGTTGCTATTGATGCTAGACGCAGAAATAACCCGGAAAATCCAGGTTGGGATGTGTATGTGCGGGGTGGCAGGGAAAATACAGGCTTAGATGCCCTACTTTGGGCACAAGAAGTTGAAAAACGGGGGGCCGGAGAACTGCTAATCACAAGTATGGATGCTGATGGAACCCAAGCCGGGTATGACATAGAGATTACACGGGCAATCGCTGATGCTGTAGAAATCCCAGTCATTGCTTCTGGTGGTGCAGGTAATTGTGAACATATCTACACTGCCCTAACTGAAGGCAAAGCGGAAGCAGCATTACTCGCATCTCTGTTACATTACGGACAATTAAGCGTAGCAGAAATTAAAAGTTACTTGTGCGATCGCAATGTGCCGGTCAGAACATTATCTTGATCCAACATTTTTCATTTAATGACATCCATCTAAGGTTAGACACACTTCCCTAAAAGGGTGTTAATATTATTTTACAAGTATTAACAAATATTAAGAAATATGTTGCTTCCTATTTTACTTTTTGATGTAGCCCTGGTAGCGTGGTCGCTGCACTTAATGGAAAAAGCCTACGAGAGTAAAGAATTTTCTTTAATGTTGGCTGGTACATTAGTTGCTCTGGCTGCTGCTGCCATGTTAGTAGTTTACTTTTTGATGGGGCACTGCATGACCTACTTATTGAGAGTGTCGTAGACAATGCTGAGTGCTAGAGAAGATATTTAAAATTTAGTTTCTACAAAAAGCTTGACAAAGTTCTAATAATTAGGCCATTATATATAATGGATTTTAAGGGGTTATAGCGCAGTTGGTAGCGCACCTCAATGGCATTGAGGGGGTCAGCGGTTCGAATCCGCTTAGCTCCATTCCTCACACCGTAATTCTCTAAGTTAATTGAGAGGGTTAGGGAATTTTTTAGATGGTTTTATTTGCTGTCTACCTAACCAGTCTCGAATGGTTTTATTTGCTGTCTACCTAACCAGTCTCGAAAGTTGGAATGATAAAGACTGTAATGAGTTTTTAGAGCGATTTGTTGTTTCTGCAAGAACTCTAATAAATAACTTGAGGATTGTTTGTCACATATTTGGCGAGGATGGCACTTTTACCACTACCGGGTGCGCCAATGACAGTAAAGTAACCCTGGTTATCTCGGTGGAGAAAGTTGTTAATAGCCGTGAAGACAAATTCACGACCGACAAAGTTTTGGCTTTATTCTTGAATGATTTGCTCAAACTCCGTTGGATGTCCTCTGGAATTGATTGCAGTGGGTAGTTTGGGTGGTGAGTTCATAATTGTGAGGAATAATTAAAAGATAAGGCAACAGTAGAGGTGATCATGACTGTACAATTGCTAAGACGGAAATTCACAATTGAGCAATATCATAAGATGGTTGAGTCGGGGATTCTCACAGAAGATGACCGAGTGGAATTGATTCGGGGAGAGATTATTAATATGTCGCCTATTGGAACAAAACACGCTGCTTGTGTAAATCGACTAGTTAATCTGTTGGTGCAGCTGTTGGGTAAACGCGTTATCCTTGCTGCTCAAAATCCAGTTGCGTTGAACAATAACTCAGAACCTCAGCCAGATGTGGCATTACTCAAACCCCGTGATGATTTCTATGCCACCGCGCACCCCCAACCCCAGGATATTTTTTTACTAATTGAAGTATCTGATTCGACTATCTCGTATGACCGGGAAGAGAAAATTCCTTTATATGCAGAAGCAAACATAATTGAAGTTTGGTTAGTAGATATTAACGATCAAGTTGTCGAAGTTTATCAACAACCAACAGCCGCAAGATATCAGCTTATGCAAAAGTTCGCTAGCGGTCAAACTTTATCAATTAAAGCTTTCCCTAATGTAAACATTACCGTCAATGAAATCTTTGGCAGGTAAAATTACTTCTCCGTTGATTCCTCTCTCATCCCTTGAAGACGCAAAAAATGCACCCTACCTGAAGTATCTCCTGCCACAATTGTCACGCCGTCTGGTGCAACTGCACAGCAAGAAATGGGATATTCCCCTGTGAAGGTGGCAATCACCCCATAGCTTGCACACTAAAGATAGTCATCTATGGTATAGAAATGTATAGAATCTTGTAAAGATATAAAATATAGTTGTTAAATGCACACATTTTTAGCTTCTTCCTCAATGCAGCTGTCTGTACCACCAAATCACTTTCAGCCTATGAAGATTGTCGCGCTGGGGGACAGCTTAATTTATGGATTCGGCGACCCGGAAAAAGGAGGTTGGATCGAGCAACTACGGCGATGGTGGATGTTGCCGGATAGTGCGGGTCATATTCTTTATAATTTAGGGGTAAGAGGCGATCGCACGCAACAAGTGGCACAAAGGCTAGAAGTTGAATTTCGTCATCGGGGTGAACTGCGAAATCGCGTTCCTGATTTAATTATTTTATCAGTAGGGGTGAACGACTCAGCGCGGTTGGCGCGTCCTGATGGCCGAAGCTACACAGATTTTACCGTATTTGAAAAGGAAATTGCTTCTCTGCTAGATTTGGCACAGCAACTCTGTCCTGTATTATTTGTGGGCATGGTGCCAGTGAATGAAACCAAGATGCCATTTTTAGATTGTTTGTATTATAATCATGCCGATCAGTACCGCTACAAAGAAGCAACTCGAGTTGCTTGCAATAAACGGCAGATTCCCTATTTAGATATTTTTGAGCAGTGGATAGAACGTGGTGAAACTTGGCGGCTCAAACGCTTGAGTGAAGATGGTCTTCATCCCAATACACTTGGTTATCAAGCTTTATTAGAAGATGTAATCAATTGGGAGACAATACCTTCAATGAACTTTGCCAATGCAGCTTACCATTCTAAATTTGGTTATCACCTGAAACCATCCTAAAAATATAAATGTGTTGGTGCTTTGGGGCTAGTACAAGAAGGCAAAAGTAAAAAGGCAAAAGTAAAAAGAAAGAATGCTTATTTTGTAAGCTTTCTAGCTATTTTAAATGGGTGGTTTATTTACGCCGTGTTGTACTAGTTAATATTGTCGTATTTGCGATCCTTGCAAAAAGCGCCACAATCTTCCTAAACTTTTAATGAAGCTAGTCAAAATCTATTGATAAAAACTCTAATTTCTCTATATTATTCATAACTCATAACTCCTAACTCCTAACTCCTAACTCTTAACTCTTAACTCAGCACTCCTAACTCAGCACTCCTATGACACCAACTTTATTTGGACGTTGGCAAACTCGATTATTATTACTTGCAACTGTCGGCGTACTTGTATCTTTGCCTTTTGCAATGGGTTTGATTGGCCCTGGTGCTAACTCGGTTTATTTTTGGATACTTGCTTATGTTGCCATCTTTGGCTTAGGCTGGGATGTGCTTTATGACTATCTGCAAAAATCTCGTTGGGATAGAGATTGGCCCGCAGTTTATCAACTCTTAGCTGGTATATGGGAATTGGTGTTTGTGTTTTGTGGAGTCAAACTATTTGGTTTTTTACCAATACCTTTACCGAAGGAAGAACTGTTGGTGGGAGCTTTTCTATTCCACTATAGTATCGTGTGGCTAGCAGTTTTTATTACTTCCCAAAGCCTGATGCGAATTATCTTTCTCCGTTGGCGTTTTCGGGGTGGAGAATGGTTGTAATATCTTAAATATTCGTAACTAATTTAATCAAAAATTACAGTAATTTTCAGGTAATTAAACCGTAAAGTAGGGGCGCATGTATATGCGTACTTACAGCCGATTGTGGTTTAAATAGATGAAAAATGTGATAAATCACAAATGGCTGTAACAAATCATAAAAAATTATATATGGCGCTTTTAGTTTGGATGCAATATGTTGTATTGACGTACAGTTGTGTGCGTTTCTCAGAACAACATGGTAGTTGCTACAACTTTGAAAACCAAAGCAGCGCATTGCCTATTACATCTAATCAAATTAAAAACAGCTATGTGATATTTCCCAAATTGACCGAAAACGAAAAGGATACAAGCCCCTAAATTTATTTATGGGGATCATTATTTTTGAATTTTGAATTTTGAATTCGGAGCGTTCGCGCAGCGTCTCGTAGAGAAGCGACGTGACACTTGTGCTGATGTAGTAGTCATACAGCAGATTGCAGGTAAGTGAGGTACAAATTCTAAGCACAAAGCCATATATCAATAGAGTTTCACCTCAGTTAAGAGTTCCCTATTCCCTGCTGTATATAAAAAAACAGGACAAGCTTTGAAGTCGGGGGAGATTCTTCAATGCAGAGACGCAAATTAAGGAAGTATAATGTCAAATTTTGATCTGGTTATTCAGCTATTTCTGCAACTCACAGTTATTTTAGCTACTTGTCGCATTGTCACGATTTTAGGACGCCGCTATCTTGGTCAAACTGATGTTGTTTGCGAAATGATTGCAGGTGTCATGCTAGGGCCATCGCTTTTAGGATTAATTGCACCAAGTTTTCAGCAATGGCTGTTTCCTAAGCTTCCCATCATTACAGCTGTCGGACTCAAGATACCCAATCCATCAATGTCGATTTTATATGCTATTAGCCAGATTGGGTTGGTAATTTATATGTTTTTAATTGGTTTAGAGTTCAACACTAAACTGTTAAAACATCATATCAAAAGTGCAAGTTTGCTATCTGCTGCTGGAATTATTACTCCTTTTATTTTAGGAGCGATCGCATCTTCTTGGTTTTATCACAATGGTGATTTCTTTCAACCAAAGGTAACGCCGTGGTCAGCCGCGCTGTATCTGGGTGCATCGATGACAATTACGGCTTTTCCCATGTTAGCTCGCATTCTTTACGAACGCGGTCTTGCACAAACTCGCTTCGGTACTTTGGCTTTGGGTGCAGCATCGGTAGATGATGGAGTTGCCTGGTGTTTACTAGCGATCGTGCTTGCTAGCGTCAAAAATTCTCTGAGCATTGCCATATTAGCAATTGGTGGTGGCATTTGCTACGTGCTATTTGCAATTTTTCTCGGTCAACCTCTACTGAAAGCGTTCACGCGGATGACGAAACGCGATGCAGGTGTCAACAGACAAACCCTGACTTTAATGTTGATAATTTTGATGTTTTGTGCATGGTTTACCGATGTCACAGGCATCTATGCAATATTCGGTGCTTTTGTGTTGGGAGCAGTCACACCACGGGGAGAATTCGCCCAGCAAATTCGCCAATATACGGAGTTTTTAACTAGTTCTTTTTTGTTACCGATATTTTTTGTCTTCTCTGGACTGAACACTCAAATTGGATTGGTAAACACACCTACTTTGTGGGGAATTACGCTCTTAATTATTGCGATCGCAATTCTGGGTAAAGGTGTTGCTTGTATGCTAGCTGCAAAATTGGGCGGGGAAAATTGGCGCGAATCAGCAACTATCGGCGCTCTGATGAATGCTCGTGGTTTGATGGAGTTAATCATCCTGAATATTGGTCTAGAACAAGGTATAATTACGCCAACTTTATTCACTATAATGGTTATTATGGCAGTCGTTACTACCCTAATGGCATCACCACTAATTGCTTTTCTCTTGCACGGTACAAGCTATGAAAAATCTTCCATTTAAGCAAATTAAATACAAAATTAATTACCTAGTAATCAGGTAATTCTCTGCTTTGACTCTGGCGATAGCAATTCTAAATAAGTTACAAAAAAAGATCCCCGACTTCTTCAAGAAGTCGGGGATCTGAGCCTCGCGGTGGAGAGCAAATTAAATAGTATTACCATATAACGCTAATTTTCTTGCTATCGTTAATTTGGAAGTTATTTTAGATGTAGTTCCTAAAATCATCAGAATTCATATTTCACGGCTGCAACTGTATCGTAACAATAATTCATATAACCACGAAGCACAGATTACTCTTGGTTGTATCTAACAAGCTTGACATTTCCCAGTCTTTTAAAGAATTATCTTAGGGAAACCAGATAGTTAATTGTGAGGAAACCATGCACATAGTTGTTCTCGTTCTGGTTGAGGTGCTGATTGTTATTGGACTTTCACGCTTAGTAGGGTTAGGATTCCGTTCTATTAAGCAACCTCTGGTAATTGGTGAAATTGTCGCCGGAATTATGCTCGGCCCATCTTTATTTGGTTTAGTTGCTCCCCATCTAGCAGTTACCTTGTTTCCACCAGAAACTTTTCCTTTTCTCAATGTTTTGTCTCAGGTGGGACTAATATTTTTCATGTTTTTGATTGGGCTAGAACTAAATCCCAAATACCTCGCCGGACAATTAGAAGTAGCGGTTTTAACTTCTCATGTCAGCATTTTAATGCCGTTTTCTCTGGGAACATTGCTAGCGGTGCTACTTTATCCCCTAGTTTCCAATGCAAGTGTATCTTTCACCGCCTTTGCTTTATTTTTAGGGGCGGCGATGTCGATAACTGCTTTTCCAGTGTTAGCGCGAATCATTACTGAAAACAATTTACAAGGAACGCGTTTAGGAACGTTGGCGTTAACTTGTGCAGCAGTGGATGATGTGACAGCTTGGTGTTTGTTGGCAGTAGCGATCGCAGTTGCTCGGACTGGCAACTTTGCTGGTGCTATACCCACAATTATCGCCAGTATAGTTTACATCGGCTTGATGTTGACGGTGGGACGTTGGTTTCTGCAACGCCTTGCCAAACACTACCTCCGTGCGGGACGACTCAGCCAATTACTGCTAGCTGGCATTTATATGGGTGTGGTTGCGTCGGCATTAATCACCGAACTAATTGGGATTCACTTAATTTTTGGGGCATTTTTACTGGGAGCAGCCATGCCCAAAAATGAAGATTTAGTGCGGGAATTGGCAGTCAAAACGGAAGATTTTGTCCTGATTTTTTTGCTACCAATATTTTTCGCCTATAGTGGTTTACGAACAGAGATTGGCTTGCTCAACCGTCCCGAATTGTGGTTTTTGTGTGCGTTGGTTTTAGGAGTGGCGATCGCAGGCAAGTATATTGGCACTTATGTAGCAGCCCGTGTCAGTGGCATTAATAAACGGGAAGCCTCGGCACTGGGTTGGTTAATGAATACTCGCGGCTTGACCGAACTAATAGTGCTAAACATTGGTTTAGAGTTAGGGGTAATTTCCCCCTTAATATTTACCATGCTGGTAATTATGGCATTGGTAACTACATTCATGACCTCGCCACTGCTGGAATGGACATATCCGAAGAAGCTGATCAGGTTAGATGTAATAGAGCCAGAGTTAGAAGCAGAAGCAGCTACAAGCGCTAATGATGCCGACACTTACATTCGTCCCTACCGAATTTTAGTGCCTGTGGCTAATCCGAGTACCCAAAAAGGCTTGGTACAGTTAGCAGTCAGCATTGCTCTCAGTTCCCGACATCCCGCCGTGGTTAATCCTCTTAGCCTGATTGAATTTGAAGAAGATTATGCCTTTGAAAGTACACCAGTTGAAGCAGACCGATTAATTGCCCAGCGCCGCCAGCAGCTAGAGCAATTGATTAATACTCTCGAACCGCTAGAAACACGCTCTCATGTGCATCCCATCGTTCGCATATCTAGCAATGTCGCGCGGGAAACCGCACAGATAGCCGCACTAGAGCAAGTTGATTTAATTCTGGTGGGATGGCATCGCCCAGCTTTTAGTAGCAATCGTTTAGGTGGAAGAGTCGGTCAACTTCTCAGCACTGCACCAGTGGATGTAGCAGTATTTTTAGACCGGGGAAGCGATCGCTTAGAAAGCTTATTAGTACCTTATTCTGCAAATATCCATGATGATTTAGCCCTGATTCTAGCCCTCAGACTACTAATCAATCATGAAACTTGTACATTGCAGATTTTACATGTATTACCCGACAATCGCCTCAAAGATGAATTGAATTACGAATTGGACATCATGATGGAGCAATTACCGAGTAGTGTACGCGATCGCATAGAAATCAAAATTGTCCAGGCTCCAGAGGCAATCCAAACAGTAGTCGAAGCCTCAAAAAATGTAGACTTGACAATTGCTGGTACTAGCCGCACTTGGGGTATCGAGCGTCAAACCTTGGGAAGATATACAGATCAACTAGTCATCCAATGTTGCTCCTCTCTGCTGATTACCCGCCGCTACAGTCAAGTCACCGCTCATCTAGCTTCCATGCTTCCTGACATTAGCAGTCAAGAGCCAACACTGAGGAATTGAGAGCATGAATCATTTCAAGTTCAAATCTTTGGCTTTTTACGGAGTCGCAATCACGTCAGTGCTACTGTTGTTTAAAACTGTCAGTGTTTACGGAGAAAATAATCTCAAGGCTCCTCCCCCAGTTAACGGGCGATATCGTCTAACCCTAGCGGAGAATTTGCCGAATTGTGAAAAATCGGATACCCTGACGTTAAATATTGAACAGTCGGGTATTTACTTAAATGCCTCTGTATTACCGACAAACGCTAAGACCGACACTGGCGAAAAGCACTCTCTGGCAGGCATCTTTAGAAATCAACAGTTAAATTTATCTGGGAAAGTTGGTAGTTCAATCCTTTGTAATATTCCTCGCCCCCAAAATGATCCTTTAAATTCAGTAACAATTCAAATGCAACTTGTGGATAAAGCTAATATTACAGGTCAATTAACCGTACAGGGCATTCCCCAAACTCTTAAATTTACCGCTGTGCCTCAAAAAGTTAATTGAAAAAGGGATTAGGGATTGGGGACTGGGAATTAGGGACTGGGGATTAGGGATTGGGTACTGGGTACTGGGGATAAGGGGTAATGGGGACTGGGAAAATTGTTCGGGGATTCAGATAACTACCCAAGTTTTGTTCGCGCAGTGTTCGCACGAGAAGAAAACTCTTCCTAGTCCCCAGTCCCCAGTCCCCAGTCCCCAGTCCCCAGTCCGGGAATCCTGGCGCGACATGTAGAGACGCGATTAATCGCGTCTACGGGACTGGCGGCGCGAAGTAAACGGCAATGTGAGCGCATTGTATGGGTTTTATGGAGCAAATAAAAAGAATGGATCAGGGACTAAAGACTAGGCAATTTTGCCAATGGGGCAAGCAGCTATTTAGCATCAGTATATTAGGCTTTTACGCAGCGATCGCCCTTGAAACTTCCACTACTGCTGCTACACCAGGGGTCAAGCTAGATAATTGGCGTTTTTCCCCCAAGACACAGCAACTTGAAATCACTCTCTCAGCAGGCACAACCCCCCGTTATTTCTACCTGGCCAAACCCTCGCGTCTGGTTGTAGATTTACCGAATACTAAGTTGGGCAAAGTTACCACGCTGCAAAATTATTCTGGAGCAATTAAAAGCATTCGCGTTTCTCAACTGAACGCAAACGACACACGCATTGTCTTAGATTTAGCACCAGGGACTATTTTTAATCCCAAACAGATACGACTGCAACCCGTTTCCCGCAAAAACTCCACTCGTTGGGTGTTACGTCCGGTTATTTCTGGTAAAACTACTGCCGTGAAACCAGGAAACTCCTCACCTTCACCCAAGAAACAACCTCAAACACCTTATAAGTCACAGCCGCCGAGTAACTTACCCGTAACTACGAATCAACAACCGCCCTTACTTACAGCTCCGCCTCCATCCAATGAACTACCCTCAGCAATTATTAACAACTCAGGGCAGCCTTTTGTCACTGTACCCCCCCTAACTCCGAATACATCCTCTCAACAACCTGCTTTGAGTCTTCCCCCGCCTTCTTTCCCAAATCAGCCCAATAATTTGAATAATATTCCCCCTGTCGGGATATCGCAATTTCCAGTTCCAACAATCCCCAATGCTCCCGATCCCCAAATCATTGAGTTTGGTCAACCTCTTCCTAAAAGGAGATAGGGAATGGGCAGTAAGAATTTTAGATTTTAGATTTTGGATTTTAGATTGAAATTTAATCCCTTCGGGTTCAGCAGTCGCTCATGGGGGAAACCCCTAAGACCGCGCAGCTTCACCAAAATCTAAAATCCAAAATCCCAAATTGAATTGCCCAATGCCCAATTCTAAAATCTGTCCGTTTGCTGAGGTGTTCCAACTGCTCCTGGTTGAGCAGTGAAGAAATTTTGAGCGGCTTCATTCTGATATATGCATCTAATATCAGGTTTCTCACCATCCAAGTTACCTGTAAAACCAAAGGTGTTCAGGCGATTTTTGCAATCTCTTACCTGATCGGATGTCACCAGCTTACGTTGCTCTAAAATTGCCCAGTCATTTTGTCGAATGACACATCCAGGACGCATACTCGGTTGGGAAACATAAACATTAAAGGGGTTGAGAGTAATGAACAATCTAGCGTCCGTCACCATAGCGCTAGCTCCATACTGCACACAAATTTCTGGGTTTGGTGCTTTGAGATCAATGAATTCACGGGAAGCTACATTTGATGGAGCCAACGTGGTTGTAGAACTAAAAGCAATACCAATCCCAATTCCCAAAATCAACACCCCTCCCATAATTGCGATGGTGGTGAAGTTAAATAGAGGGGATTGGAAAACAGAGGGTTTAGAAGTAGTAGCCGATCTACCAGTAGATTTACGTCTCATTGTTGCTTAATCACCTTCACGCCGATTTGGCAGGGAGTTGTCTAAAGTTTTCTCCCTCTTTAAGTATGCCTATTCTTGACTTTACTTGCCTGTAACTTTCTGTGCAATATTCTTATTAAATGCGAAAAATAGGAAGTTATCTACATATCTGGACAGAATTTTAAGGTTGTTTGAAACGTCTAATTTATTACTCACCGAGCGACTGGAAGTCGCGGCTACACAAACCAAACCCACCTCCGTGGGTTAAAAACTCTTGATTTTCTCTTAGGGACTTCCAAATAAAAAAATAAAAAAATACTCAACTACTTTTTGTGGGGTGGGCGTCTCGCCCTCCCAGTCCATAGGGCAGGCAAGATGCCCACCCCACAAGATTGGGTAATTTATTTCTTGGAAGTCCCTTAGTCCACGGAGGTGGACTAAGTTTTGTATAGTAGCTACTTCCAGTCGCCTAATACTTTTCAAACATCCTCTTAAGCCAAGTCGTACTAGTCGGTTGTTGTTTATATCTGGAACAATTAATGAGTATCTTTGTTTATTTAATCGTTAACGAATTGTTATTAGTTATGACCTTTGCGCTGCTTGACTTGATTAATCACTTGTAAACAATTTATTAGTGAATCATACCATATTTTTCATTTTTATCAGATATATATAGTTAACTGAATTTTCACAAAAATGTAGTAATAATGCTTAAAACATCTAGATTTGGTTGTTAATTTTAAATTTTTAAGATGAGATATTTTTGTTACCCCTAGTAATTGACGTGTAAAACAATGTAAATTAATACTTAATAAAATTTTGATAAGTAATTGAAAGCACGTGATATCTCAAAGAGCGCTACTTTCGGGCAAGAGGTTCAAAACTTCGCAATTGCAAATCTTCCTAGCTGATAGTCTGACTATTTTTTGGGGAGATTGGTTAGATTTACGTGTGAGAATCTTACCAATTGCGGCATCAGGCTTAATATCTCCACTGATATATATTTTAGCTTTTGGCTTGGGTTTGGGTAGTTCCATCAAACCAGGTTCAGGAGTTAGTGGTAGCTATAACAACTATTTGGAATTTATATTACCGGGGATGGTAGCGCTCTCGTCGATGACGGTTAGCTTTGCTGGAACGACATTTTCCATTTGTGGGGACAGATTATTTACCAAAACCTTCGAGGAATTGTTATTAACTCCCATACATCCCCTAGCGTTGTATATTGGTAAAATGCTGGCGGGAGTCGTGCGGGGGTTGATGACTTCCGGTTCGGTGATTTTGGTAGCGCTGCTGTTGACTGGAAACTGGAATTTTATCAATCCACTATTTCTGCTGTTGGTGACGCTCAATTGTTCAGTATTTGCCGGGTTAGGGGTGATTGTGGGGTTGAGTGTGCGATCGCTCGAATCAGTCGGACTCTACAACAATTTTATCATCATCCCCATGTCATTCTTAGGAGCGACCTTCTTTGACCCAGCGACATTACCAACGGCTTTCAAAGTCTTAGTTTACCTATTGCCACTAACCTACGCCAGCATGGGATTGCGTGCAGTTGCTCATTTACCCTTGTCCCAATTTCCTTGGTACAGCATACCGATTTTGCTGGTGGTTGCGATCGCTCTTTCTCTGTGGGGTGGTTATAAATTTGCTCATCAACAAGACTAAGAATATCGTATTTTCCACCTCAAATGACCGAAAACGACTCATGATACAAGTCCCTAAATTTATTTATGCGGATCATTTATTTTGAATTTTGAATTCGGAGCGAAGCGACGTGACTTTATCTAACCAATTATGGGCAGCAAATCAAGACTTAGCTCAAGCTTGTCTAGAGCATCCTTTCGTTCAAGGCATTGGTGATGGGACTCTTGAGCAGGTGAAATTTGCTTACTACGTAGGGCAAGATGCTTTTTTCTTAGAAGCTTTTGCCCGTGCGTACAGTATCGCCGCAGCTAAAGCACCAGACTGGTTAGGTTTTACCACATTTCATAACTTAGCTAGTGGAGTTTTAGAAGAATTGCGGCTGCATAGTGGCTATGCCTCTGAGTGGGGAGTCAATTTGCATTCCGTAGAACCTGCGCCTGCCACCCGCCGCTATACGGACTTTTTGTTAGCAACTGCTTGGGGTGGAGATGTAGGTTTAACTGCGGCGGCGATGGCTCCCTGTATGCGTTTGTATGCCTTTTTAGGAGAAAAATTGGCTCGTAACGGTATTCCGAATCATCAATATGCTGACTGGATTCGTACTTACAGCAGTGCAGACTTTCAACCACTAACACAACAATTAGAAAGTTTAGTTGACAATTATGCCATTAACAATGTTGTTGTGCATTCAACCTATCGTTATGCGATGTTTTGTGAGCGCGACTTTTTTCAGGCTGCATGGATTTTGGAGCAGTCTGCCGAATTAAGTCGGTGAGAGAAATTCAATAGACATAGGAGTGAAAATGAATGTAGAGACGTAGCAGTGCTACGTCTCTACAAGGATTCTGGATAACGTATATTTAATTTCTGGAGATGTCTAATGTATGTCAATAAATACAGCAGGGAACTAGGTTGAAACTCTATTGATTTCACATTAGGCGTGAATTCTGACTCCTGTTTTATATTTTTATATTAATCATGCGTGTTTTGATTCTGGGTGGGACGGGAGATGCAGCAGAACTAGCTGCCAAAGTTGCAACTATCCAAGGGTTAGAAGTAATCACCTCTTTAGCTGGTCGCACCCGTGAACCGTCAGTACCCTTGGGCGATTTACGGGTTGGAGGCTTCGGTGGTGTGGCTGGATTGGCTAGCTATCTGCGAGTTATGCAAATCGACTTATTAATTGATGCAACTCATCCTTTTGCGAGTCAAATTTCCTTCAATGCCGCCGATGCTGCAACAGAAGTCGGAATACCCCGTCTGATGTTAATTCGTCCGCCTTGGGAAAAAGTAAGGGGCGATCGCTGGATTGAAGTTGATAGCGTTAAAGCCGCAGCAACAGCCCTGCAAAACCAGGCACAGCGAGTTTTTTTAACAGTTGGTAGGCAAGAACTTGCTGCCTTTGCTCACCTAGAGAAAATTTGGTTTCTGATGCGGATGATTGACCCTCCTGGCGATGATGCTTTAGTACCGCCGGGGATGGTATTGTGCGATCGCGGGCCTTTTACCCTCAAGAATGAGAGACAAATTCTAATTCACAACAACATTGATACTATCGTCAGTAAAAATAGCGGTGGCGATGCCACAAAGCCCAAGATTATTGCCGCGCGAGAACTGGGCATAAAGGTTGTGATGGTAAATCGCCCAGCCATACCGCCAGGGGAGCAGGTTAGTAATGTTGATGCTGCTTTGGCATGGCTATGCAAGTAGGGAAGCGTGACTGCCCAGCCGTAAGTGCATTAAACGTAGGTTGGGTGGAGCGGAGCGCAACCCAACAAACATTAGTGTCAACTTAACGTGAAACCGCTTGTCCGCCGGGAATTGAAATTCCCGTATAGTAGCTAAAGTCATCTGAAGATGACTAAATATCGCCAAGAATCTCCAGTCTACTTCAGTAGACTTAAGCTAAAAGCCCGAGAATTTATTCCCTGGCGGGCATGGAAGCCAACAGATAAGCTATTTCCAGCTTAAGTTGACACCAATGAACCCAACAAATATCAGGATGTTGGGTCAATACGGTTAGGATAAGGTTTTTTGATGACATGCCCTAGATCGCAAAGACGCGATAAATCGCCGTCTTTACAATAATCAGTCCTTTGTAGAGACGGCGATTTATCGCGTCTCTTGCCTTAACCGAACCATATTGGATGTTGGGTTACGCAAAGCCTCCACCCAACCTACTCATTTTTGCCCAGCAAAAATGAGTAGCATTTGAGTAGCGCGATCGCTGCTTGCTAAAAATCTGATACAAGGCAGTGCATTTGAGTAGCAAAGGACTTCCGACGCAAGTTGTTACTATTTTGAATTGAAGTCATCTGATTTTATACAATACCGAAAATGCGAGCAAAAATACGAGATACAGAAATTTTCTTTGATGTGGAAGGTTCTGCATTAGTGGTGGATGGCGCGAACATCTCCTCTAAACCTGTTGCCTTTCTAATTCATGGGGGGCCTGGTGCAGATCATACTTCCTTCAAACCAACCTTCTCGGCTTTAAGCCGAAAACTACAACTAGTCTATTTTGACCATCGCGGTCAAGGAAGGTCTGCCCGTGGGCCTAAAGAAACCTATACTCTAGACAATAATGTTGAAGATATGGAAGCTTTGCGCCAACACCTTGGTCTGGAAAAAATTGTTGTGATTGGCGGCTCTTACGGTGGTATGGTGGCTTTGACTTATGCAGTCCGCTATCCTCAGAATGTCTCTCATCTGATTGTGATTGCCACAGCAGCCCATAGTGGCTTTTTAAAACGGGCTAAGGAAATCCTTGCATCAAAGGGAACTGAAGAACAAAAAGCAAGCGCTCAAAGGCTTTGGGATGGAAACTTTGAAAATGAGGAACAGCTAAGACAGTATTTTCAAGTGTTGGGGCCAATGTATTCGCTAAGATATGAGCCTACCACTTCAGGCATTGCTTGGCAGCGAAATATTCTCTCAGTTGATGCGATTAATGTTGCTTTTGGCGGTTTTCTCCGCAACTACAATATTCTTGACCAGTTACACAAAATTACCGCACCCACTTTAGTAATTGCAGGTCGGTATGACTGGATTTGCGCCCCAGAATTTTCGGAAGAAATAGCACAGGCAATTCCTAACGCCGATTTGAGAATTTTTGAGAATAGCAGTCATTTGATCCGCGCCGATGAGCCAGAAGCACTTTTGGATGCGATCGCAGGTTTCTTAGTTTACAAACGTTAGATCAAGAATACAAGCAGACGCAAAACGCTACCAAAAAATTCCTCTCCCATCTGGAAGAGGAATTTTTCTATTTGCTAGAAATCCCTAATGAGTCCCAAATACATTCTGCTGTTGAGTAGCGCCAATAAAGGCAATTTGCTCAACATTCAAGACATGCAGGGTAAATTGATCGCGCTTAATGGTGTAATTATTGGAGCTGCCTGTAATAATGTAATCATTTCTGAAATTAGGCAGAATTAGCTTGTCCCATCCCGATCCACCATCGATGGTAGCATTGCCGTAACCAACATCAAATGTGTCGTTTCCACTGCCACCTTTAATCAAGACATTGGCAATAGCACCCCCTTGGTTTGAAACGGAATTACCGTTAGCATCAATTCGACGAGCTTTGAAGTAATCGTTATCGCTTCCGCCATCAATCGTGCCGCCTTGAATGCCAACACTAGTGCCATAGCCAGTAAGGATATCGGCTCCTGCCCCTTCATAAATAATGCCATTAGTATTAAGAATACCGATGCCTTTACTAATGCCAGTACCAGTGATAGTATCGTTGCCGCAGCCTAAGTCGATAGTGCTACTGTTAACAATGCCTATACCTACACCAGGGCCAACTGTCCCAGCTTCAGGATAAGAAGGGATCGAAGCCCCTGCACCGCCTGTACCTTTACCAGAAATGAAGTCGTTTCCCTGCCCTGTACTAATGATGCTACCACCACTGTTGGAGATGCCTACACCATTCCCCGCAGGGGTATTAATATTAACAGGATTTACAGCCCCATCACCACCCTTGCCGATACCAATAATAGAATCGCTTCCGATGCCTCCGTTAATGACGCTGCCACCACTGTTGAGGATGCCTGTACCATTTACTCCATAGTTAGTAGTAAACCCACCAGTTCCCTTGATAGAGTCGTTCCCTTCCCCTCCATCAATACGGCCATGCTGAGTGTTAGAGATTCCTATAGCACTACCAGTTCCAAAGATAGAGTCGTTCCCTTTTCCTCCATCAATGCGGCTATACTGAGTATTATTAATACCTCTAGTGATACCTGTTCCGAAACCGTCGCCTCCCGTTCCGGTTCCCTTGATCAAATCATTTCCGTCTCCTCCATAAATGTAGCCACCCTGAGTGTTGAAGATACCTGTACCAAGCTGAGCGCTTCTATACCCGCTACCACCAGTGCCGGCGCCAGAGATCGTATCGTCTCCTAGCCCTGCATTGATGATGCCACTGTTAGCAATGCCAGTACCAGTGCTTGCGTCATAGCCGTTGCCGCCACCAATGCCTATTCCAGAGATAGTATCGTTACCTGCTTGAGTATTAATGACTCCCCTGGTTCTAACCTCAATTCCAATTGCTGGAGTTGTTGGCAACGCCGTATTATCCTCTTTGCCAACCACTAGATCGGAATTTGCAGTGCCTATGGATGAGGGTGAAGAAACAATTAGTCTGGGCATAATATAATTTTCCTGAATTGAGTGTGATACTTTTCAACTGTTCGGTTTACCTAACTAAATCATTGCGGTTAAGTACTGAACATTACAGGAATAATTTACCATTCTCCCTGTACGTGCAATAACGCCTTTAGAACAGGTATTTATTTACTTCATCGGAATGAAGTATCTTTATGCAAATCTCCCGATCTTTTTTATTAATCCAGTTCTAGCAGGGTCTAAAAATGGCTTGACCCAATTGAATAGCCCCATATAGTCTTGTTAAGGACTGTTTTTTTGCCTTAATTTAGGTCAGATAAAGTTTTTTGCCCAAAATTGGTATTAAGAGGCGATCGCTATTTGTGGTTGCAGAGTCAGAACTAAATATTTCCATGATTTAGAAGTACGCCAAAGTATTTCCAAGGAAGGCGTACTAGTGACAAAAGTCATCCATTCAGGTGAAGACATACACAAAAAGCAATGCCTAGTATTAAGAAAGATTAAGCAACGATGAAGCTAATTATGCGTCTAGTTGTCAATTGACTCATAAAAATTTAATCCCAAAGCTTTAACATCTCCGTATTTTACACTTACCCTCGAACCAAAGGCTACTCCTATACAGGAATATTTACAGGCTTCTTTAATATGGCTACTCACATAGAAATTCCAGTTATTGGCAAAGTTAAGTATCCATTACGCTGGCTGATTGGGCTGATGGCAGGGAGTGTGTTGGTTGTGGGTACATTAACAACTTACACCTTGATAAATCAAGGGGCAAACAAAGAAGATATTGCTGAATTAACAGTTCCAGTTACAGCACAAAACGTGACATTGCGGATTACAGCTAGTGGTAAAGTTGTGCCAGTTAAAAGCGTAAATATTAGCCCGAAGAATCCGGGAGTGCTATCGCAATTATACGTAGAACAAGGCGATCGCATTCAACAAGGGCAAATTCTCGCCCGTATGGATAGTGCAAGTATTGAAGCTCAAAGAAGTCAATATCGTGCCAATTTAGCCCAAAGTCAGGCACAACTAGCCCAAGCCCTCGCTGGTAGTCGCCCTCAAGAAATCACTCAGGCAAAGGCGCGGTTAGCACAATCTCAAGCCCAGTTAGCCGCAGCTAAGGCTGGCAATCGTCCCCAAGAGATTGCTCAATCTCAATCGCAAGTGGATGCGGCTCAAGCAAAGGTGAATTACACCAATGAACAGGTAAAGCGTTATCAATATCTATATCAAGAGGGAGCAGAGAAAAAACAATTACTCGATCAAGCCATCAGTGACGACAAAAGTGCTAGAGCCAATTTAGAAGAAGCTAAAAAACGATTGTCCTTAGTTAAAAGTGGCACTCGGACTGAGGAAGTTGACCAACGCCAAGCCGCTGTCAACGAATCACGAGCCGCATTAGTTCTGTTGCAAGATGGCACTCGTCCTGAAGAAATTGCCCAGCGTCAAGCTGCCGTTGCATCTGCTGAGGCTCAATTGAAGGGTGTACAAGTGCAGTTAGAAGATACTATTATTCGCGCTCCTCTTTCGGGAATTGTTACCCAAAAGTATGCAGAACCAGGGGCCTTTGTCACACCCACAACTTCTGCTTCTACTAGTGCATCGGCAACTTCCAGTTCAATTGTTGCCGTAGCCAGGGGTTTAGAAATATTAGCTCAAGTTCCCGAAGCCGATATTGGCAGAATTAAATCGGGACAGCAGGTGGAAATTGTCGCTGATGCTTATCCCGATCGAGTTTTTAAAGGTCATGTGCGCCTAATTGCTCCCGAAGCAGTGGTGGAACAAGGTGTAACATCCTTCCAGGTGCGGATTGCTCTCGATACTGGCACAGATAAACTACGTTCTGGCTTAAATGTGGATCTGACTTTTTTAGGCGATCGCGTTAATAATGCTTTAGTGTTACCAACGGTGTCAATCGTCACCGAAAAAGGTAAAACGGGTGTACTCATCCCAGATGCCAAGAATAAACCCCAGTTCCGCGAAATTACAGTCGGGGCACAAATCCAAGACCAAACTCAGATTTTAGGGGGAGTTCAAGCAGGCGATCGCATATTTGTGAACCCACCCAAAGACTACAAAATCGAAAAGGCCAAAGAGAAACAGAATAATTAACAATTCAAAAGTCAAAATGACGCTCTCTACGAGACGCTACGCGAACGTAGACTCGCTAACGCTGCGCTAACAAAATTCAAAATTAAAGACATTACATAAGGAGATTTAAACCCCAACTAAAATGGGTGCTACATGTAGATTGCAGGTGCTTAAACCCTTTAATACAGAATTTTAATCCAAAATCTCAAATCCAAAATCCAAAATTGGCATGAATCTCCTCGAAAGTATGAATATGGCGGGGAAAACCCTGCTGTCAAATAAATTACGTAGCGCCCTCACTATGCTGGGTATAGTTATTGGTAACGCCTCAGTGATTGCCATGATTGGTATTGGCGAAGGTGGTCAAAAGTACGTGAATAAACAGCTGGAGTCACTAGGGCCAAATGTGCTATTTGTACTACCAGGTAATCAAGAAACTCAACGAATCTCCTTTGAAGTACCAAAAACTCTGGTGTTGCAAGACGCGGAAGCGATCGCTTCTCAAGTACCAACAGTAGTAGGAGTTGCGCCAGAGTTAAACAGAAGACAGGTGGTTACATACCGCAACAGAAACACTGATGTCAATATCATTGGCACAACTCCCAGCTTTCTATCGGTGCGGGATTTTGAAACTGCTAAAGGCAGATTTTTTTCTGAGGTAGACATCAAGCGAAGCAACCAAGTGGTAGTACTTGGTGCAGACTTGGCAGAAAAACTATTTGGTAATAGTAACGCCATCGGCCAGCAATTGCGAATTGGAAATACCAGCTTTCAAGTGATTGGGACATTAATAGCCAAAGGTTCCAGCGTGGGAGCAGATTATGATAATGCTGCCTTAATCCCAATCACCACTTCAGCAAACCGACTTGTAGGCAAGAATTCTCCCTATGGTATCGCCTTAGATTACCTCGTTGCTGCCGCTCGTGATTCAGATAGCGTGGATGCAGCAGAGTTTCAAATTACTAATTTGCTGCGTCTACGGCACAAAATTAATGGTGAAGATGATTTTACTCTGCGTTCTCAAAAGGATGCCTTGCAAACTGTCGGTCAAATTACAGGTGCATTGACAATTATGCTAGCAGCGATCGCAGGTATATCGTTGTTTGTCGGTGGCATTGGGATTATGAATATTATGCTTGTCTCCGTCACCGAACGCACTCAAGAAATCGGATTGCGAAAAGCGATCGGGGCAACTGAGCAAGATATTTTGCTACAGTTCATCATTGAGGCAGTGATAGTTTCCGCAGCAGGCGGTTTAGTTGGGACTGCGGTTGGTGTTAGTGGCATCCTCTTAGTGAGTGCTTTGACTCCTTTAGAAGCAAGTCTTTCTCCTGTAGCGATTACTATGGCAGTTGGTGTCTCTGGAGGTATTGGTTTATTCTTTGGTGTTGTTCCTGCACGTCGCGCTGCTAAACTCGACCCCATTGTGGCCTTAAGAAGTGCTTAATGATGGGGATGGCGAAACTTAATCTTCCTGATTGGATTGGGGTACAGAGATATTCCCTAAGTAATTCACTAAATCACTTTGACTGGAGAAATCTAACAGCGCCTCAGCTAACTTTATGTACTAGACATCTCCAGAAATTAAAGATGCGTTACCCAGAACCCGTGTAGAGAGTTAGCACTGCTACGTCAAAACAATTCTTTTTCGGAGGTGTCTACTGGATCTTCACCTCTCATGATAGAGCAAGCGTAACATTAGTTCTGGCTCAATCAGCATTTGTGGATGAACGTTAAGTTTCCGCTTCTGTCGTTTTGATCTTTCTGAAAAGATTGTATGGTGATTATTTGTTACATCAAGACCGTCGCCATGAAAAATCTATTGCCATTGTTATTGAGTGCTATTTTATTAAGTAGCACAGCAGGTTGTAATAAAAATAGCCAGACCGACAATACTTCTAGTAACAACAAAACTCCGATCGCTGAAAGAACATCTACTCAGCCAAATAATCAACAAATAGCCGTACCTGCTGGAGCAAGTTTTGGGACTGTTCTTAAACAAGAGATATCTACGGTTAAAAGCCAAAACAACGAGCGCTTTGTTTTAGAAATAAAGAATTCTTCAATCGGAGCCAATAAAGTTCTTCAAGATGGTCAAATACAGGGACACCTGGAAGATGTAGTCAAAGCTGCTAAAGGAAAAAAAGCAAGTTTACATTTAGTTTTTGATGATATTTCGCTTAAAAATGGCTCATCTTATCCCATTGATGCAACCTTAGTAAACACCAAGTTAGAAACAAAAACCAAAGGTAAGTTCATTCAAAATGCAGGGATTATTTTAGGTGGTACAATTGCAGGTCGTTTTCTTGGTGATAAAGCCAAGTTCAAGCATGGTGGGCTAGCAGGTGGTGCAGCTGCGGCGGCTTTCGTTTTGTCTAGCCCTGGTGGAGAAGTTGTGCTTAAAAAAGGTACAAATATTAAACTTCAACTAAAATCTGCTATTGGTACTACTCAATAAACCACGCGCAGCGTCTCCTTTTGGGAGAAGCAAGTGGCGTTTGAGGCACGAAACCCAACATCCAAAGAGTTTGGTATTTTTGGGTTTCACTTCCCTACAGGATGCTATGCGAAGGTTCCACCCAACCTACATTTATGAAAAAAGTGAAGGTTTAAAACCGTACTTCGTCCCGCTACGCGAACGCGCCACTTGCGGGCGTTCGCGTCTCGTAGAGAAAGAATCCTTGTTTCCCAAGGTAGGTAGAAACCTCACCCCTTATAGGTGGCTGAATTTAATTTTGAATTTTGAATTTTGAATTGATTTATTTTTATCCTCCCAGAGTGACATCAGAGGGCTAATTCCTCATTTGAGTCCACAGTTTTACTTTCTAATGAGAGGAAACATATTTATAATGATTTGGTTAGTTTTCAGTTTGAAAAAGGCAAAGGTAGCAGGATGAAGCGAACCTGGAAAGGTGTATTTATTTCCAGCCTGATGGCTGTAAGTTTAGCAAGTGTGAGCTTAGTTCCGGCTCAAGAAGCATCTGCGGATGAACATATACTACGAGATATTGGGATCGGAGCAGGTGCCGGAGTATTATCTGGGACAGTCGTCAGAAGACGTGGTTCGTTGCTGAATAATGCCATCAAAGGAGCGGCGGCTGGTGCGGCTGTTAATGGTGTCAATGGTACTAGGTCTAGGTATCATAAAAAGCATCGAAATCTCGGTCAAGATGTTGGAGTCGGGGCAGCAGCCAGTACAGTTACAGGTGCGGTAACTCGCGGTGGCAAAGATACTCTTGGGGATGCAGTCGATGGTGCAGTTGCAGGAGCAGCTATTCATCTTCTCACCAATGGCAAAAATTAATAATTACTAGACTTGGCAAGTAATCTTTGACGTACCTATTTTAGATTTTAGATTTTAGATGATTTCGGTTCATGCCCCGCCCGAAGTCAAGCGGAACAAATCCAAAATTGTCAATCTCAAATCACCAAGCCCTGTACCCTTGTGGTCAGGGTCAATCCAAAATTGCAAATCTAAAATCCAAAATTGTTTGACTTCTACTGCTGTTCTCTGCCCAAGTAAGTAATACAAACACACACTTGACATAACATTGCAATGGTTTTGTCAATTTGAAGTGCAATATTGAGTTTAGTAATCTACAGAATGAAGGCAGGGTCTACCTGCCTTTTACTAATTAATCTTCTCACGAGTGTCTGTCCCGAAAAATGACTAAATCGGCGGGCGGCTATCCCAGATACCCGTCTTGTTGGGATAGGATTCCCGCCGATTTTCGTTTAATCTAAGCTGTAATCATCTTTCGGCTAAACGACACTAGCAGAAAAAACGAAATCATTCGCTGTCAGGCTAGTTGATGTAATTCCCAGTAATGAAGCTAACTCTGTATTTCCGGTTTTCACAATAGTATCGCTACCCTGTTGTAACAGTGTTAAAGCACTAAACTGACTAACACCAATTCCACCAAGCCCGATTTTATCAATGGTGATCGCAAAATCAGTCACAATATTCTTGCTAGTTGGCAGACTGGCGTTAGCAATCCAGAACTGGTCAACACCAGTACCACCAGTCAGGCTATTACTACCCCCTTGACCAGCAAATAGCACATCATCACCATCGCCACCAACCAGGGAATCATTGGCATTGGAGAAGAGTTTGTCATCCCCAGAACCACCGTAGAGACGGTTATTGCTACCGCCACTGGTGAGGGTATCATTGCCTGAGCCACCAAATAATGATTGACGAGAACCTTCAATTACTGAGAGAGTATCATCACCTGCCGCTCCAAGTAAATTATTACTACCACTAGCTTCTACTACGGTAATAACATCATTACCATTACCACCATCCGCAGTAGTATTTTGAGCCGGGCCGTTTTGACCAATAAATATGCGATCGTTACCCTCTCCGCCGGACATTGAAGAGTCTCTACCGACTAGCACTATATCATCACCGTTTCCAGTTTGGATTGTGTTACCAGTAGTACCTTCTACAAAATCTGCTCCGTCACCTGTGAATAGGGTTTGATTTGCCTGAGCTGTAACATTATCGCTAGTAGTGGAGCCAAAATTAATTGCTTCAGCTTGTGGTTGACCTAAGCCAGGAGCAAGATTAAGCGGCTTCTCCAACTTCAGGAGTAGAATTTCATTGTTGTCTATGACTGGATTTTGAGGATCATTCCCCGGACGACCTGTAGAGAAAGGATAGTTGTTATCATTAGCTACCAAAATGGTGTTTTTGTCAACAACCAGAACATTTTCAATGGTTTGGAATGGGAAATCGAAGGTGGTTTTACCGTCCCCATTCAGGTCGTTGGGGTCTTGGATATTTAACAAGTCTGCAACTTCTTCTTTAGCTACATAGCCATTAGAATCTGTCTTAGACAAGTCTATTTTGTAAATCTTCTTAAATTTAGCCGCATCCCCTTGATTGTTATCCCGTTCAATGACTAGGTATTCATTGTCATTAATAACTGCTAAATCCCCGATGGAATTTGACGGATTATCCAATCTGTAGTAGCGTAACTGATTGCTGTATTTGTGGCTAGCGAGGTCAAATTCGTTAATCCGCAAAGCACCAGGAGTATCGCCTTGAACAGTACCTTCTAGGAGGAAATAGAGCTTGGTTTTGCTGGCGTTAATTGCTCCACCCTCAAAACCTTTGGAACTACCCAAGTTAGCAAAGGCATCACCTGAAAGCACATCGGGATTTTGTGGCGATCGCACTACATTATACTGAGGATCGTCTCTGAGTTGATCCCGTACTTCATCTGCGATATCTGGGAAATCACTAAATAGCGCATCTACCCCTAATTGATAGAACTGCTGAATCTCTAGTGCTAGCTGGCCTTTGTAATCTGCTGCTAAGTATTGATCTTCTGCTCGGAAGGTATAAGGATGAACCTGCAACCCTGCATTGTGAGCATCTTGAATTAAGGTAGAGGGAGGTAACGTTGTCTTATCAGCATCATTGACTACTCCATCTCCATTCACATCATCGGCTTTACCATCACCATTAGCATCAGTACCTTTGACGCTAACAATCATCCGCTTCCAAGGGCCAATGCCATCAGCATAAGTGGCAACTTCAGCCAAGCCTTGGGGTGTTCGCAAGTCTCCATAAGTGCGTGTGTCACCACTCACCTTCAAGTCATAGGGCTGACTTTCTATAATCTTGCCGTTGATATCAATGTCACTTGCATCTAGAAGCTGAATCAGTGGAATATCTACCCCTGCGGCAGGCATGATGGTATCATGCAGTTCTTTGAGGTTACTTACTTCAAAGGACTGGATGAAGATGCGACTGGGGTCAGTGAAGTTATTTGCCTTCAGTGTATCAATTAGTAACTGACTGATGTTTCTGTGTATTTTGTCTGTAGTGCCTACATAAGTAGCTTCATTGGCAAAATAGGTTGGATGCTTCGTTTCAGGATAGATGCCAATCTTTTTACCTGTCTCGGCTTCTACTTGCTTAACTAGATTGATGATTTCTGTGAAGGTAGGAATCTCAAATTGATCGTCAAAGGAGTGATCTCGGAAAGGTAGACGTTCTTCTGCGCGTAAAGTCTTGATTTCAGCTAAAGTGAAGTCTTCAGCAAACCAACCTGTAATTGTGTTTCCATCTAAACTTACTGTTTTGAGGCGAGAGGCAAACTCTGGATGCTTGTAAACATCTGTGGTTGTATTGTTGAAATTGACAGTGCCATCAGCGTTCAAAACTGCTAAAGCAGGCTCATGACGAGCAATTAGCACTCCATCTTTTGTTACTACCAAGTCAGGCTCAATGAAGTCAGCGCCTCGCGCAATTGCTTGCTTATAAGACTCTAAGGTGTGTTCTGGACGATAGCCACTTGCACCTCTGTGACCAATGACTTTAGGTGCTTCTCCATTCAAAGTTTTGAAATGGTCAGGTGTTGCAATGGGAGCTTCCAACAACTTACCAGTGGCATCAAAATGCAGTAAGTAAGGGCCAAACTCATCTCCAACCCAGATTGTCCCATCTTTATCAAAGACGAATGACTCTACATCAAAATCTGCACCAGTTAGTAATCTATCATTAGTTGCTTCGTTAACAATTCCAAAAGGAACTTTGTGGTTAGGGTCAGACAATTGGATGTAGTCTAAGACTTTAACGCTGCCATCTCCATTTTCTATTCCCTTAAAATTTGGGTCTAGACGATTGATTCGCAGTAGAAAATCTGCACTATTATCTTTGCTACCGTAGCCATTATCTGAGAGGAAGTAGAGAGAGTTGCTGTTAGCAAATTGAACACCGCTAAAGCCCTGTATTGGCTGTCCTGGGAAAGGCCCGGTTCTGCCATTGGCGGAAACATCTGCACCAGAAGCTGGCCCATCACTAAAGGTATCAGCAGGTAATGAGGCAAAACCGACTAACTCAATTTGGGGTACAGTTGTCGCAAGTATTCCGTTCTCAATTGCCATAATTCAGAATGTTTTTTGGGTATTTGGATTTAGCTACATCACAAACTATTCAAGTTCTCTAATTACATCACTTGGCAAAAAATCACGTTTTCACTAAACTGGAATTATAGGAGTATTTCAGAATTGCAAAAGCATAGTTAATCTCAGTAACATTCTGCAATTAATTCCGAGAATACATTTACAAAAAACGTGTTTTTTCAGAGTTATTGAAAGCTGGAGTAATGAATGATAGTCGGAATTCACTACTAATCTGTGCTATGTAGTACAAGTGTTGCAATTAGATTTCAAGCTTAAGTTTGTCGATAGTAGTTATAAGAGAACTTGAGCATTATTAATATTTTCATTGAAAGATTAAGAAAAGAATAAGTTAGGCAGAAGAAATGATTAAAATAATTCGTAATTCGTAATTCGTAATTCGTAATTCGTAATTCGTAATTAAGTGTAAGCGTTCAGGGGGTGTAAAGAAGACGAAAAACAACTTCCAAAATCAAGCAATAAAATTAGGCAGCTTTCAACAAGTCAGAATCATCAGAACAAGCAGTAGGTTCTGGAAGCAGAGAAGAAGTGGCTGTACCACCACGAGCAGCAACAACAGCCTGAGTTATAAACTCCAAAACATTACGGTTTTGGGACTTGAGTGTTGTGACCACAGTCAACATCCGAGGCGTTCCCGCAGGGTAGGAAGCAATCGCAAAATTTTGGTAAAAAACTACAGTTCTCAAGTTAGACGAGGTTTATAGAGATAGAACAGGCATTAGATCAGCAGATCAGGGATGCCTTGAAATTAGCAGCAACCCCATCTCAAAAGCGTCTTGAGCAATCTCAACCCCGTTGGACTTTAAAGCGTTTAGTCTCATGGATCAAAGCCCAATTCAATATTAATTGCTGTCGCGACACCGTTGGCAAGACCCTCAAGCGACTAGGATTGTCTTGGAAAAAAGCCCGTAAACTACTCAACAAGGCAAATTCCAAAAAGCGTGCCGAGTTTCTGGAAACACTCAAGGGTTTACTCGATGATGCCCTCCAACACGGGCAGATGCTAATTTACATCGATGAGGCTCATATTCACCTTGATACCGATGAAGGTTACGGATGGTCGATTAAAGGCGAGCGGTTTTGGGTGAGTTCAAGTTCTCCGGGAAGAACCAAGGTCTCTTTCTATGGGGTCTACATCTATAATTTGGGTGAGGTGAGAATTTTCCCCTCGGACACCGCCAATGGTCTTAATACTATTGATGTCCTCAAAACCCTCAAAACCGAATTCCCAAATGACCCGATGACTTTGATTTGGGATGGGGCGCCCTATCATCGCTCACAAATTGTCAAAGACGCAGCTGCCGCACTCGATATCAAGGTAGAACCATTACCAGCCTACAGCCCTGACTTTATGCCTGTAGAACATCTTTGGCAATGGTTACGTGAAGATGTTACATATCATACTTGCTATGAGCTTAACATTCTTGTACCAACCTCAATCACCACTTCTAAAACTTAGGATAGCCCGATGCGTTACAAAACTCCAGCTTTCAAGATGGACGAGGTTT
>NZ_JBALEJ010000030.1:0-116439 GCF_036917975.1 Nostoc sp. | reverse complement strand
ACTTACTTAAAGCTTATGAGTATTTTTATCTACTCGTATCAGAACGGAATTACGTAACTTTATATACTACATCATGAAGTGCGGAATGTGGGCTAGAACTAGCTTTTAGATTGCCTCGTTCCCAGTCTCCGACTGGGAATGCCGTCCTAGAGGCTCCGCCTCTCTTGCTGGCAGCAGAGCCACCAGGAGCAGCATTTCCAGCCGGAGGCTGGAAACGAGGTTTTAAAGGAGTTTTAGCTTAAGTTGACACCTATGGGCACTGCCGTGCCCTTACGGGTGTAACTTACTGCCTTTTTCTCCCCAAAACTCATTCCCTTAGTAATTTAGGAATAAGAAATGAATCAATTCAAAATTCAAAATGACGCTCTCTACGAGACGTTACCGCGAACGCGCCACTTGCGGGCGTTAGCGTAGCGGGACGTTCGCGGTAGCGTCTCGTAGAGAAGTACGGTTTTAAACCTCACTTCTTTTCATAAAAATTTTGAATTGTCACTAACAAAATTTTTCCATTAACTTCTAACTTCTAAATTTGGCTGTATTTTAATTATTTAATTTTTTTTAGCTTGTATCATACAATTTATACATTAATCAACCGCTTAGTCAAACACGATTTCTAACACTAGGATGTTATCTTATAAATAATTAGCAAATTATATACAACCAAGTGAAATAAATGGTTAATATTGTTGATACTGCCGTTAATGTCAGTTCTTTTAGCACTCTAGTTGATGCAATCAAGGCTGCAAATCTGATAGATACTCTCAAAGGTGTTGACTCGTTTATCGCCTCTGCATCCACAGACCAAGCTTTTGCAAATCTACCACCAGAGACTATAGAGAGGTTGCTTAAAAATATTAATAAGATTCAGGAACTCGTGAGGTATCATGTAGTTTCTGGCAAGGTAATACCGATGAAGCCGATTGAAGACTCAAATTTTAAAATTGACCCTTTCAATAGTTTAAACACAGATTATGATCCGCAAGATCAAAACCCGATGCTGCTGATGATAACGGTATCTTCCACATCATTGTTGATTCCTCGGTAAATATATAGATAGCCAATAATGCTTGTGAGATAGAAACTATTTATAGTAACTAACTCATAACTATCTAGATATATTTTAAGTAACTCAACTTTCAATAGGTTTCGGTTAAGAATAATAGCTTTTAGATTGCCTCGTTCCCAGTCGGAGACTGGGAATGCTCGTCGTTGGGGCTGCCGCCTCAAGGAATTTCAATTCCCGGTGGACAAGCGGTTTCGCGTTAAGTTGACACGTATGCCTCAAGACTCGCGGCAGAGCCACTTTTGAGTTGCATTTCCAGCCGGAGGCTGGAAACGAGGTTTTAAAGGAGTTTCAGCTTAAGTTGACACAAATGAGCAATGCTGTGCCCCTATCACGTGGTCTATTTACCTGAAAATAGCTTTAGGTCTATGTTATTTTTTTTCGTAAATACTTTGGATGTCAACATCATTTATCTTCAAAGTTACCTGATAAATAAAGACATTTAGAATTTAAAAATGAAACGTCTATTATCAGAAAATGCCAGTTTAAAAAAATACACATTAACAAAAAATCTAGAGCAATCTAGAAATAAAGACTATCTTTGATCGAGTTTAATTAATTCCTGGTATCCCTCATGAATTTATTTCAATCTAATGAATCAGAGTTTGCCTGGTGGGTAGAAATTAACACCGCCGTTCCGCGCTGTACTTATTACTTTGGCCCTTTTGATAGTGAAAAAGAGGCACAACTTTCTAGAAGTGGCTACGTCGAAGACTTATATCAAGAAGAAGCCAGAGACATTATTGCTGTAATCAAGCAGTGTCAGCCTCATGTCCTGACAATTTCTCACGATAAAGCAAAAGTCGAAATATTTAGTTTTTGAAGCCCGTCTCGTAGATATTTTGCTAAAAGGGGTCTTTCGAGAATATAACTGGTTGCCTGATTTTTAGGTACAATTTCTAATACTTTTTTAACGAAATTGGGGAAGTCTTCTAACTGCCCATGTGATATACTTCGACCAAGCCACATCAAAGCTATGACCTCTGCTTTTTCTTCCTCGGTAAATTCATTTATATATTCGTGTAATATGCTTACTAAATATCTTGCTGGAATGTTGAAATCTTGTAAATAATTAGACAATTTGTCTATAAAGGTTTCTGGTTGCTTTTTTATCTCATCTTCTATCGATCCATAAACTAATTCAGCAATTTTAATCACGTTGTATATTTTGTTGATTGATAATAAGCTCATATTTTTTATTTCACTTGGAGTTAATAAACACAATCTAAGCATAGAGAAAACTTAGCAATTTTTACTGCCAAAATTTTCTAGATAGATATGGTGAGATGATACATATCTATAGTCAAGCAAATAATGACTAAGTAACCCTTTATTTAATGCTCAAGCATTGCAGACAAGTGTTTGAATTTAAGTCTTATGAAAAGATTGAAATGTATAAAATAAGGTATAACGTTTGATTTAGATACAAAAGTTTAAAAAATTGAGAGCAAACTCTGGATTTTTGTATAACTTTAAGTAAGCAGAATGCTATTATCATAAAGAAAGCGATAAGATTGCAGATATTAATAAAACGTTAAAGTTCATGATTTGAGGAGCAAAGTTTTGTCCTATGGTCAAGCGATCGCTCCAAGCATCACTCAACGGTATTCAAGAGGCTAAAAGAGCATTTGCTCGCAAGGGGTGGACACAAGACAATCTAGCAGGAGAAGTCAACCTCAAGACTAGACAACCGATTTGGCGGTTTTTTAGTGGCCGTCCGGTTGAGCGTCATACCTTTATTGAGATTTGCTTGGTTTTAGAACTGAATTGGCGCGAAATTGCTATTGATCCACCAGCAGAATTCTTAGAACTACAAGAATATCCCCAGCCTCCTGTGCTGCATATTGATAAGCTAGTGCAGCAAGTGCGATCGCAACGCTTCGACAAAATTCAAGACCAGTGTGGGATCTTGCAGTTATTGGATGTCAGCCATCCCGTTGCGATCGATGACATATATATAGATGTGAATATTTTGGAGCAAATTGCCAGTCAACAGTGGGTAGAAATCAGTGACCTGCAAAATCTTGATCCCAAAGACTTTGACCGTTTTGGCTTAGGTGAGATTGACCAGAACCAGATACCTGGGATGAATGTAGTTGAAACATACTCCAAGCTCAGGGTGCTAGGCAAACCAGGAGTAGGTAAAACCACCTTTTTGCAATATCTTGCCATTCAGTGTAACCACGGTGCATTTGCGGCGCATCAAATACCCATCTTCATCACACTGAGAAATTTTGCCCAAGAGTCTAAGATTAGCAACGAGTTTAGCCTATTAAAGTACATCCGCCAGGAGTTTTTCACATCTAAAATTTCAGATCCCTCAGTCATCGAAACCTTGCTTAGTGAAGGCAGAGTGTTATTGTTGCTTGATGGCATGGATGAAATTCTTAACCAAGAAAGCAATGCTGTCTTAAGCGAAATTCGCAGATTTTCAGAGAAGTATCACAAAAACAAGTTCGTGGCTACCTGTCGAACAGCATCTCAAAAACTTAGACTCCGAGGCTTTACCGATGTTGAAATTGCCCCATTGACTTCAGAACAAATCCGAGCATTCGCTCAAAAATGGTTTGTGGCATTTACCAAGACCAATATTCAAGATGGTCAGGCGCAGTCCGTTCAGTTTCTTGAGAAGCTGGAGTTACCTGAAAACTGGCAATTTCGCCAACTCATCGTCACACCCCTATTTCTGCATCTTGCCTGTTGGATATTTCACGGTAAAGATAAATTTCCGATTAAGCGGACTGATTTTTATAAGCAAGGTCTAGACCTTCTGTTGGGTAAATGGGATGAAGCCAGAGGCATTGAACGGGATGAGGTTTACCGAGGGTTTTTATTACCACAAAAGCTGAAATTACTGAGTCAGATTGCAGCAGCTACATTTGAGCAAGGTCAATACTTTTTTGAACAACGCATCGTTGAGCAATACATTGGTGACTATATTCAAAATCTGACCAAAATACCAATGGATACAGATGAACTGCAAGTAGAAAGCGAAGCGGCACTGAAAGCAATGGAGGCTCAACATGGGCTACTAGCAGAACGGGCGCGGGGAATTTTTTCCTTCTCCTATCTGGCCTTTCAAGAATACTTCACGGCAAGGAAAATAGTTGCCAGCCATAATCTACAGGCATTTGAGCAAGCGCTGTCCGGTCTGGTTAGTCATATCACTGACCCCCACTGGCGGGAAATCTTCTTATTAACGGCTACCATGCTCAAAAGTGCAGACGGATTGGTACAGTTAATGAAGCAACAGATTGATACACTGGTTGCCGAAGACCCTTATTTACAAGATTTTTTGACCTGGGCCAGCCAAAAATCTCGCACTGTTCCAACCCAAACAAAAGATGCAACAGTTCGAGCATTTTACCTAGCCTTGAGTCGGACTCCTCATATAGCTTCTCACTTTGCCTTAGCCAGCACCCTCGACCAGGGGATGTTTCTGGATGCGGCATTAGATGACCTGCTGCTGGAGTGTGCAATTGATGGAAACCAGGACTTTGCTCACATCCACGCCTGTGGAGAAGCTATGAGCAACATTCTGGGTATTGTTCTGGATGTAGGACTCCATAAATCCCTGCAACAACTCTCTGACCAATTGCCAAATTCTGATCAAAGTCAACAACGGTTTGAGCTATGGTCGCAAACGAGCTATTCAGCTTGGGCTGAACAGGTAAAGAAGACAGTCGTTAATTATCGCAATATTAACCACGAGTGGCAGTTTAGCTCTGAACAAGAGCAAGTGCTGCAACGCTACTATGATGCAAATAAGTTACTACTCGATTGCCTGCACAGTAATTGTGAAGTAACGGCTGCTATCAGGCAAGAAATTGAAGCAACCTTATTATTACCTCAAAAGGAACTTGAGGATAGGGAATGGCAATAGTTTTGTTGGTTAATTCCTCAAATAAATTTGGATTAGGAAAATCATTTTGACTATATTTTGTATCGTAGTCAATCAACTCATTCACAAAATCAAACAACACCAAGTTTTTAGATTGCCTTGTTCCCAGTCTCCGACTGGGAATACTCGTCGTTGAGGCTCCGCCTCTCTTTACTGGCGGCAGAGCCGCCAGGATCAGCATTTCCAGCCGGAGGCTGGAAACAAGGTTTTAAAGGGGTTTCAGCTTAACTTGACACCAATGAGCATTGCTGTGCCCTTACGATAGATGTGGTTCAAATACATGAAAACTGCTGTAAGTTGACACCAATGGGTATTTCTCTGCCCTTATTTGAAAAGTTTTCCTACGTTTTGTGTCGTAGTTAATCAACTCATGTAAGAAATCAAACAACACTCCCTCATATTACAAGAATAGAACCGAGTAATTTTAATGAACTTTGGGGGTTTAAGTCCCCAGCAATACAGGCAGCCCGTTTTGGGTCGGGGTCTAAATCCCCGGACGCTCGCAGACTCGCTAACGCAAAACGTAATTGCGAATTGCGAATTGCGAATTGTTTTAAGTGGTTCTCTGCTACTTTTTCTTTGACCTATCCGGTTGTCTCATCTCCTGAAAACTAAGGGTTTTTCAGATCGCTTTCCCCTTAAAGTCCTAATTGCAGGTCTTATTATGAATTTAATCAATGACTTTTGCTTGGCAGATGGGATACTTCAAGGTATACAAGTACTCGTTGTAGACAACGATCGCGATAGTAGAGATTTGTACGCGTTTTTACTCAAAGACTTGAGCGCCAACGTAATTACCGCTGGTTCGGTAAAAGAAGCTTTAGAAATCCTGAGCTGGTTCACGCCCAACATCCTGGTGTCTGAAATTAGGTTTTTAGGTGAAAGCATTTATACATTGCTAAATAAACTGCATGTTATAAAAGCTGACAATGGAAATCATATCCCAATTATTGTGACTTCAACCTCTACCACAGGTACTCACGATCAAATTCCAGATGTAGAGTTTGAAGAATATTTACTTAAACCCTTCGACCTCGATCAATTAGTTTCCCTCATTCATAATTTAGTACAGAAAGAGGTGAAAGAAAATTTTTGGCACGATGTACTAGTTTTACAGTAGTAGAGGGCAATATGGTTCAGTTAAGGGCGCTACCTCGTCGTCTATTTAGCTGAAAATAGCTGTAATAACTCTAACTCCTCACTTCAATCAAACTATGAAAACTCTCGCTCCTTTTTTGACATCTCTAGTTGTAGCGGTTTGGGTAATTGCGATCGCAATTATTTCAGTCCAAAATGCCACACCCGTATCGTTAAAATTCTTAACGTTCCAATCGATTCAGATACCAATGGGTTTAGTGCTAGCTTTTAGTGCCGTTGTCGGGTTAATTGGCATGGCATTGCTGCAACCTCTGTGGGGACTTGCTGGTGTTGGGCAGGGTAATTCTCGATTGGAAGACGATGCCGAATTTTTTGTTGATGATGAAGATTTTTGAGGATTGAATAGCTGTGCAGTATCAAAACATTATTACAATGCGATCGCATCGCTGGCAAAGTCTCCAGTATTTGCTTCAGCAATCCCCTTTTGAATTTCCTCGATTTGCCACTGATATACTCTACATAAGCGGCTACCGCTTCATTAAGTATGTAGTTGCGATCGACATTTGGAATGAATTGCGATCGCATCAAGTGCAGCCTTGCGATCGCTATCTATCCAAAACGTAATATTTTCTTTGCTCATCGTCTTGTGAAAGTTGTATTGCAATACATTATTCTATTGCAATATTTTTCATTGTAAACAAAGACATGATGCAATACAGTTCAGTTAAGCAATTTTTTCCTTCTCTTTCCTCTCTCTGTGTCCTCTGCGCCTCTGTGGTTCGTTAAAAAAAAACGACTGTGACAAAGAGTGCTAGCCTTAGTTTGGCAACCCTGATTCTAAATGAGCTAGTCGAGCAAAACTTGTCAATCATCGACCAAAGTGATGCTTGGACTGAGCAAGATCAGCATGATTTAGCATCCTTCTCCTTGGAGTACGCAACTTCAATTTTCCCTGAAAGTGAGGAGAGAGTTTAGTGACATTCAATCCCGGTATGTAGTCACAGTTCATTTTCCCATGTTACTGGTGGTATATTGATTCCATGAAGTTTGAGTGGGATGAACGTAAAAACCAAAGCAACATCACAAAGCATGGTTTCGACTTTGCTGATGCTTTCCGCGTGTTTAATCTACCCATGCTTGTCTACCTAGATGAACGAGAGGACTATGGAGAGGATCGGTATCTCGGTATTGGACTACTTGATGGTCGAATTGTAGTAGTTATTTACACCGAGCCAGGTGAAGAAATGGTTCGGATCATCTCATTAAGAAAGGCACTGTCTCACGAACGAAAAAGCTATGAACAATACCTCAAGAACCGATTGGGTTAGAGTCGATGCAATGAGTGACGAAGACATCGACACCTCAGATATTCCACCCTTGTCAGAAGAATTTTTTGCTAAAGCACAATTGCGAATGCCCAAGTCAGCTATAACAATAACAGTTAAGGTAGATCCTGAAACTTTTGCTTGGTTCAAAGAGCAGGGAGAGACTGCCGAACAACAGATGGCTGTAGCATTAAAGATTTACGCAGAAGCGCACAAAGCTTATCTTGCGTCTAAGGCTAAGTTAACTTAATACCATACTAAATTGGATGTCTTTAACAATAACAAAATTAATATAGCAATCCTAAATCATTCGTGAAAAGCTAGATCCCCGACTTCTTTGAGAAGTCGGGGATCTGGACGCCGAGAATTTTCACAAATCAGATAGGATTACTATACAACAGAAGCTAAGTTAGGCAGTTTTGGGTTAGTTGTAGCTTCAGGTAATCAATAAAGTCTAGAATTTCTGTATCAGTGAGTTGTAGACGCGACACCGAATAGCCCGTCGTAGACATCGCTTGTCATGATAAAGTTTCTGGATCAACGCCAAGTGTATGCAACCTTTCCGTTAAGATTTTCACCTGTTGTTCTACTTCCACGCGTCGCTGTTCTTCAAAAGCTGTGCGTTCTTCTGCCTCTCTGATGCGTTCTTCTGGTGTCAGCAATTTTTGCCCTTCTTCGTCATACCAGTACAACCACTCCCGCACTATACCTTGATAAATTCCCCGTTCTCGCCCAATTCCTAAACCAATTTCTGGTAGCCAAACGGGATTTCCTGACATTAAAATATATTCCCCATCAACTAAGCGATACAGTTCCAAAGGTGACTTTTTACGCCGAAGAGGACTATATACAACGTAGTACAAAATTCCTAAATCTTTTGCATAAAATTCTTTCTTGGTACTATATTCTTCTCGATATATTTGGGAAACAACTTCTAGCGCTAAAATTGGCAGCTTGTTTTCTTCCCACAGCACATAACTTAGGCGTAAGTCCTCATCAATAAAGCGTTTCACTCCTAAGCTGAGAAACGCATCAGGGACAATAGCTGGTTTTTCTGGGTCATAATAAATACCCATATCAACACCAAAGAACCAATCCCAGCGATCGCACCAAACCAAAGCTAGTATCGTTTTTAGCAAGCCGGGAATTAAATTTTGTAGTTCATTATCCACAGCAGTATCATCTGAGTCGGGTAGTTCTTCGGAAGATGGCAAACAATGTAGCGGATTGTAGTTTAACATTAGCGGTTTTACCACATCTGATTCTACCTTGATTGTAGAAAATTTATCGATAATTAAGTAGGTATACGAGGGACAATTGATTGTGGATTAAAATATTCACATAAATGTGACGAAAATCAGCTTCTTGGATGAATATGACCGATATTAGCGATGTCTACGACGGGCTACGCCTACGCGCTGATTTTGATAGCCCTTGGAAAGAAATTATAGAAGCTTATTTTCCCCAAGCAATGTATTTCTTTTTTCCAGAAACTTATGCATTAATTGACTGGGAACGTCCCTACGAATTTCTAGATAAAGAATTTCAGCAAATAACTCGTGAAGCTGAACAGGGTAAGAGATATGCCGATCAATTAGTCAAAGTTTGGCAAACCCAAGGGGAAGAACTTTGGTTATTAATCCATGTTGAAATTCAGGCACAAAAAGAAGATAATTTTGCCAAGCGGATGTTTACCTACAACTTTCGCATATTTGACCGCTTCGATCGACCAGCAATTAGCCTTGCAATTCTCTGCGATTCAAACCGCGAATGGCGACCAAGCAATTACAGTTACAATTATCTCAATACTCGCTTAAGTTTTGAATTTGGTAGTGTTAAACTTTTGGATTACGAAAATCGCTTTCACGAGTTAGAAAATAGCGATAATCCATTTGCAACTGTCGTTATGGCGCATTTGAAAACACAGCAGACACGCTCATCACCCGAACAGCGCAAAATATGGAAATTTAGCTTAATTCGTCGGCTATATGATTTGGGGTTAGGAGAGCAGGATATTCGCAACCTGTATCGATTTATCGATTGGGTTATGATATTACCAAAGGCATTAGAAAATCAGTTTTGGGAAGAGTTTAAACAATTTGAGCAGTAGCGGACTATAAGATATGTAACCACAGGTGAGCGCATCGGCTACGAGCGCGGTAAAGCAGAAGGTAAAGAAGAAGGTGAACAAGAAGGTGAACAACGACTTATTTTAAAATTACTACAAAGACGAGTGGGAGAATTATCACCAGAATTGCAAGAGCGCATCCAATCTCTTTCTTTAAATCAATTAGAAACCCTTGGCGAAGCTTTGTTAGATTTTACTGCTATGGAAGATTTACTTAACTGGTTGCAAACAAATCAATCAGCTTAAAATCTATTTTTATGAAAATTGAGCAGTAGCGGACTATGAGATACGTAACTACAGGTGAGCGCATCGGCTACGAGCGCGGAAAACAAGAAGGTAAAAAAGAAGGTGAACAAGAGGGTGAACAACGGCTGATTTTAAGGTTACTACAAAGACGAGTGGGAGAATTATCACCAAAATTGCAAGAGCGTATCTAATCTCTTCCTTTAAATCAATTAGAAACCCTTGGCGAAGCTTTGTTAGATTTTACTGCTATGGAAGATTTACTTAACTGGTTGCAAACAAATCAATCAGCTTAAAATCTATTTTTATGAAAATTATAAAAAACACCTCTACTCGCTTACCCCATACAGTATTTTTTAACTTAGTTCCGTGAGTAAGAAAAAGGGCAGGTAGAAAACCCGCCCTCAAAGTAATCAGTATTTAAACTAAACTAGCGATCGCAACTTAATTACCAATTTCCGGCGCACTCAAAGAAACCTTTAGTGTTTCGTCTTTTTGTTGTGCTAATGTCGGCACTGAATCACGCAATCTTGCCGTCAATTGTACAGTTGTGGCGTCGTACATTTGAGTTAGCAATTTTGGATAGAAACCAATACCAATAATTGGAATTAACAAACAGGCAATGATAAACACTTCACGAGGTTCGGCATCTATCAAAGCTTGGTGAGAAACTAATTCCTCGTTCTCTTTACCGTAGAAAATTTCTCGCAACATCGACAGCAGATAAATCGGAGTTAAAATCACTCCCACTGCCATCAAGAATACCACGATCACTTTGAATGTAGAGCTATAAGCATCGCTAGTAGCAAAGCCCACAAATACCATCAATTCTGCTACAAAACCGCTCATCCCTGGCAATGCCAAAGAAGCCATTGAACAGGTAGTGAACATGGCGAAAATCTTCGGCATTTTCTTCGCAACACCGCCCATTTCATCCAACATCAGGGTGTGGGTGCGATCGTAAGTTGCCCCAACAAGGAAGAACAAACTCGCCCCAATTAACCCGTGGGAAACCATTTGCAATACTGCCCCACTCAATCCCAAATCGGTGAAGGAGGCGATACCAATCATCACAAAGCCCATGTGAGAAATTGAGGAGTAGGCAATTTTTCGCTTTAGGTTTCGCTGGGCAAAGGATGTCAAAGCAGCGTAGATGATATTAACTACCCCCAAAACTACCAACACTGGCGCAAAATAAGCGTGGGCATCGGGCAGCATTTGGGCATTCATCCGAACTAAGGCGTAACCGCCCATTTTCAGGAGAATACCTGCTAATAACATGTGTACGGGGGCTGTAGCTTCACCGTGGGCATCAGGTAGCCAGGTGTGCAAGGGAATAATCGGCAACTTGACGGCGTAGGCAATCAGGAAGCCAGCATAGAGGGCAAGTTGGAAATTCAGGGCGAAATCTTTTAAGGCGATCGCTCGCATGTCAAACGTCACCGTATCGCCGTAAAATCCCATTGTCAGGGCAGACAGCAAAATAAACAGCGAACCGCCGGCGGTGTATAAAATAAATTTAGTCGCTGCATACTGCCGCCTTTTGCCTCCCCAAATCGACAGCAGAAAGTATATCGGTACTAGTTCCAGTTCCCACACCAGGAAAAATAACAGCATATCCTGGACAGCGAACACGGCAATCTGACCGCCATACATCGCCAAAATCAAGAAGTAAAATAGCTTGGGCTTGAAGGTAACAGGCCAAGCTGCTAAAACCGCCAGCGTGGTAATGAATCCAGTCAAAATAATTAGGGGCATGGACAAGCCATCAGCCCCTACTGACCAATTCAAACCCAGTTGTGGTACCCAGGGGTAACTCTCCACCAACTGCAAATCTGGATTGGAGAAATCATACCCAGTATAAAAAGCATAAACAATTAGTGCAAAATCTATCAGCCCTACGATGAGGGAGTACCAGCGCACTGTTTTGCCTTCTTTGTCAGGGATGATGGGAAGAAGTAGCGACGCCGCTATCGGAAACAGAATAATCGTCGTCAGCCAGGGGAAATTAGCTATATTCATCACAATCAATCTGCTATCAAAATCATGTTTGGCAAAAAGTCACTAGTTATTAACTAACAGCTTTTTAGCAATTTTTCCTTCATTGTTAGGTTGATTTAATTAAATTTGCAATCCCCCATTTGGTATCCGAGGAGTCTATTTTTACTTGAGGAAATGCAGAATATCAGTTTAAATACTGGTAATTAAGTCAAAAATTTACCCTAACAAAAGCCGCTAAACTAGAATTTAAGGAATGTGCGATGTCTACGACAAGCCACTCCGCGTCTACGCGTAATCCAACCCATCGCTAAAAATACATGATGCTGTTTGGTGGTTGTTGAAAAAAGCGATTTGATGCAAAAAAAGCATAACAGGAGAAGTAACCAGATGATCATCGCACAAATTGAAAGTCAGATTCGTTATGTCACCAACCTAAATGGAGAAACAACAGATGTAGTTGTCCCTCTAGAACTTTGGCAACAGCTTATAAGTTCCATAAATTCTGATAACGTCAGTAGTTTAGCTTGGATTGATGAACAAGAGCCAAAAGCACAAATATTAGCCGATTTGCAAGAGTCTGTGCGAAAAGCAGCAGTAGGACAAACTTTCCCAGTTTCAGAGCTTTGGGACTACAGTAGGCGATTTGATTGAGTTTTTTTAGTAAAATAGACAGGGAAGTTGATAAGGGAAATTCGATTATGTCATCTCCAGCGATCGCTACTGTAATTAAGATGATGGAATCTTTATCTGAAGATGTGCAAGAAAGAGTTGCAGAACATCTCCGAGAGTACCTAGAAGACTTGCAAGATGAATTGAACAAGATGAATTGAAATGGAATAAATCATTTAAGAAAAATCAACAACAACTGATTGCATCTGCCCAATCTGCTAAAAGAGAGATTGCAGAAGGACTTGCAAAACCAATGAACTATGAAAATTTATGAAGTCTCCAATTCTTCTACAATGATAAAAAAATGATAAAGCTCTTTTTATGCTTGTTCAAGAGGATAAAGAGTCAATATTTGCTTTGGCAAAATTAAGAATTTCGATAGTTCTTTGAATAATCTGATCGGCATCAGCTTGCGTAATATTAGGATCAGTATTATAGTCACCGCGTAAACGAGTTCTTTCTGCATCAATTAAATAACGATGAAATTCACGAGGAACTCGCTCTGGACGTGCAAATCTTTCTCCAAAAGCAGCAATTACGGCTGAATGTTTAGAGTAAGCAAGTCCTTCCCCTTCTAAAAAAGCGGTAGCAATATAAAACATCGCGTAATAGCCACGAGATGCTGCAAATTCAGCAAAACCTTTTTGGTTGAGTTCTTCTGCTGCTTGCAAACTTCTCTCCGCTTTTTCTAGAAGTCTTTGTTGTTCAGGGGTCATATTAATAACCCATCTTGTCTGACATTACGAAAGAAACCACTATTATAATTTTCTAGTTGTTCACTAGTAGCAAAAGCACAACTAATTAAAACATTATATTCTAAACATAAATCAGCAATAATTTGACTTATTTTTTCACTTTCTTGAGAATAGTTAAAGACATCTTTTAATACAATTAAAATATCAATATCTGAGTCGGTTTGTGCTGTTCCTCTGGCTTGTGAACCAAATAAAATTAGTTTGTCTAATTGTTCTCCATAGAGTTGTTTTAAATTTTTGTGTATTTGGGGTAAAACTGTTGAAATTGGTTGAGATAGCATAATTTAAAATAAACAATTACTTTGTTTTATGTCTATGTTAACTCAAAATATCTAATAATCTCCAATTCTCCTCTATTATTAACAGCTAACTCTGCTTTTTCTAAAACCTGTTCTGTAACTGCATCACTTAAATAATATTCACCGCAGTTATCACAAATTTCTGCTGGAACTTTTTTTAATACAATAATACATTCATCTCTTTCTAATGTCACAGTTACTAAACCTAGTTTAGTTTCTCCATACTGACAAATTAGGCATTTCATCATCTTTCCTAAAGTTGGGCTTCTATTGCCCGCGATCGCATATCATTTATCTACTGTGTAATCTGTCTCCCATAGCAATAACTTCATGCCTTTAAGCCTATTCAAGAGCTTATCAACCGGATGTCTAGAGGTCAAACTGCTCACCTTATCGTGAATTGAGAATCTTTTGGAAGTGCAAGAACTTCGGCTTCAAGCTGTTCAAGGGTCATAGTGAGTACCTTTTATTCTAAGCATTAGCCTGCTTCATCGTTAAGCATCTTAATAATATGTTTTGCAAGTTGCTCCTTAATTTCCCTATGTCTAGGAACAGCTTGAGATATTTTTGTTATTGGATTCTGATACCAATCATGTTTGCCACCATGACGAACGAAGATACAACCCATTTCTTCAAGTTTACTGATTAAGTCTCTTCGTTTCATGAAACTTCAAGTTCTGCAACTCTACGAATATTTTGGATAGTTCCACTTGTTAATTCATTGTAAATATCGAGTAGATTTTCTCTTAACTCCTCTTCAGTTTCACCTTGAGTCCAATAGTCGGGATATTCTTCGAGATAACCTAACCACATATCATCATCTTGCCAGTAAATGTATTTCTTCTTTATCATTCGCCTATTCGCTACTTTTAAAAAACTTAGGGGTGGACGATCGCCCACCCCGATTAAAATCAGGTAACACCAAAGACAATCACTAAGCCCAAAACAGCCCCAAACACAATCAAGGCATAAAATTGAGCGCGACCGTTTTCTAGGTACTTCAGACCTTCACCGCTAACAAGGGTGAAAAAGCCTGTGAGGTTAACAGCACCATCGACAACGCGGAAGTCAACTTCCATAACTTGTCTAGCTAGGCGACGCAAGCCGAGGACAAAAACCCGATGGTAAATGTCATCAAAGTACCACTTGTTGAGGGATAACTCGTAAAGTGGTTTGATTTTAGCAGCGATCGCAGCCGGGTCAATTTTCCCTTGCAAATACATCAGCGAGGCTAAGGTAATCGCAACTAAGGAAATTCCCACTGAGGCACCCGCCATAATGTAGAATTCCGTCGGATTGAACTCGGCAGCCTTTTCTATAACTTCGGAGAGGGTTTCGCTAGGAGGAAAGATAAACTCTTCAAAATAATTGGCGTAAGGAGTTCCCACCAAACCAATCAAAATCGAAGGCACAGCCAACAGTGCCAACGGCAGGGTCATTGTCCACGGCGATTCGTGGGGGGAGTCGCTGTGATGCCCGTGGGAGTCATGGGAATCATGATGCTCACCGGTGGCAGCCAATTCTCCTTTCTTCATCGCCCCAGGCCCAAAATTCGGGGCTGGTTCTTGTGATTCTAATTCCAGGACAATTGTCGCTGTCGCCTTCTTAAGTTTTTGCTTGATTTTCTCGTCAGTACCCCGGAATTTGCCTTCAAATGTCGAGAAATACATTCTAAACATATAGAAAGCAGTAATCCCGGCAGTTAGCCAGCCGATGAACCAGAGAAGTGGGTTAGCTTCAAAAGCCTTCCCCAGAATTTCATCTTTTGACCAGAAACCAGCAAAGGGCGGGATACCAGAAATTGCCAAGCAACCAATCAAAAAGGTAATTGACGTGACGGGCATATACTTTCGCAATCCGCCCATCAAGCGCATATCTTGAGCTAAGGCGGGGTCGTGTCCAACAACACCTTCCATACCGTGAATTACTGAACCTGAACCCAAGAACAGCATCGCCTTGAAATAGGCGTGGGTCATCAGGTGGAATAATCCGGCACTGTAGGAACCTATGCCCATTGCCATCACCATGTAACCCAGTTGGGAAATGGTGGAGTAAGCCAAGCCCTTTTTGATGTCGTTTTGGGTAATGGCAATGGTTGCCCCCAAAAACGCCGTAAAGGCCCCAGTAAAGGCAATGACATTCATTGCGGCTGGAACGTCTTCAAATACTGGGTACATCCGGGCAATTAGGAACACACCCGCCGCCACCATTGTTGCCGCGTGAATCAAGGCAGAAATGGGGGTGGGGCCTTCCATTGCGTCTGGTAGCCAGACATGGAGAGGGAATTGGGCTGATTTTGCAACTGGCCCTAAGAAAACTAAAATCGCAAACAAGACAGCGAGAAAATTGCTGATAGAACCTGATTCTACGAGTTGGGCGAGGCGATCGCCCATGATATTAAAATCAAAGCTTCCTGTTGCCCAAAATAGCCCCAGAATTCCGAGTAACAAACCAAAGTCGCCCACGCGGTTGGTTACAAAAGCTTTTTGCGCGGCATCGGCTGCTGACTTGCGATCGTACCAAAAGCCGACCAGCAAGTAGGAACACATCCCGACCAGTTCCCAGAAAATATAAATCTGTACTAGGTTGGGGCTGACCACCAGACCTAACATTGAAGAGCCAAACAAACTGAGATAGGCGTAAAACCTTACGTAACCGGGATCGTGAGCCATGTAGCCATCGGTGTAAAGCATGACTAAGCAGGCTACCGTTGTGACAATCACCAGCATTAGGGCTGTCAAGTGGTCGATAGTGTAGCCCATGCTCAGGTGAAAATTACCTGCTGCTGCCCACTCAAAGGTGCGAAGATAAGGCGCGTGTCCTTGAATTTGACTCCATAACAAGGCAAACGACAGCCCCATAGCTGCTGCCATCATGGAGATAATCACCACAGCGTTAAGCTGGCGGAGGCGGTTTGTCACCTGATTCAACGAGATTAACCCTAGACCGACCAGCATTGCCCCAAAAAGCGGGAACACTGGAATCAGCCAGGCATACTGATAGATTACTTCCATCACTGACGCCTACTTTTAGAATTCTTGATTAGTGTGTCGAAACTGTTAATAATTGTGACACACACCCTTTAGCATAAAATAACCCACCCAAGACTGATTGGGTGGGGTATTAAGCATGGTTTTAGATTTGGTCATTGGTCATTGGTCATTTGCCCCATACCCTTCAGGAGTGCTGAGTGCTGAATGAAAGGGAGTGGGGAGTAGGGAGTGGGGAGTAGGGAAACTAAGAAAGCTTTTCCGAAAAGCGGGGTTTCAACCAATATGCAATACAAGGATTTTTTCTCTGACGAGACGCTGTTCGCGTTCGCGCCACTTGCAGGCGTTAGCGTGTAGCGGGACGTACCCCTACGGGGATCTTGCTACGCGGTAGCGTCTCTAAGAGTTGTACGGCTTTAAACCTAAATCGAGGGCTAATATATCCCCTACTCCCTACTCCCTACTCCCGCCCCGAAGAGGTAGTAAAGAAGTGAGATTCCCTACTCAGCACTGGCTCAACCTTAGCTATCCGCTAACGGAACTCGGAACTGTTTTGCCCAATGCCACATACCTTTTAGGAGTGCTGAGTGCTAAATAAAGAACTGAGATTCCCCACTCAGTACTCAGCACTCGCAACTCAGCACTCTCTTCAGGCTGATCGATATTCTAAATCCATTGCTTTGGAACTAGCGTAGATTTTCGGGCAATTGCTGTAGCTGGCTTTAATCTCTTCTAAAGCTAGACGTAAATCTTCTCTGCCGCTAAAGCATTCCAAGCGATGGTAAACAGTGCCATTTTTAATCAATAGTAAAGTAGGTAGTGATTTTAGCCTATAAGTAGTAGACAATTTAAAATTTTGATCGGCGTTAACCCCAACTAATTTAATTTCTTCCCCACATTGGGCTTGAAATTCCAACAATAGTGGGTGGATAATCCGACACAAGCCACACCAAGGTGCTTCAAAATTAACTAAAACAGGAATAGGAGATTCTAAAACTTCTTGAGTAAATGTCCGCTCATTAACCGACAACACCATGACGCCTCTTGGATTATAAGGTTTTTATATCAAACTAGCTATCAGGACTGAAGTGAAAGATTGGCAAGTCATTAAATGCCGATAGATGCTTTCAGGACAAAAATTTCATTCAGGACACAGAAAAAATGAGCGCGTTAATGTATCTCTGACAAAAAAGCCACCGTGGAAATCGCGCTGGCTTTTTTGGATGTTAAACTCCTGATTGCCGTGGCTGCCTGGAGATTTAACTGAATCTGCCACGTTTTCCCAACTAAAGGCAACTGACCAACGACTACCAATATAAAATTTCAAACTGACTCAATGCACCCCCATTTATAGGTGTTTGAATTTATCCTACATTGATTTGGGGCAATTGATAAGCTGAAATTTCCTCTATTTCGGATTTTTGCTGACACTGGGGATCATCTAGAGTTACCATCCTATCCTACTAGTTGCTTCCTGTAACAGAGGGTGCGACCACCAAAGCAAAGCGATAAAAATGGTAACTCCCAAATAGGCAGGGCGGAGAAATTCCTGCCATTTGAGAGATTGACGCCCGTCAATAATTGCTTTAAAGGGAATAATTGAAGTCCGCTGTTTGGCAACTTCAAAAGCTTCGCCATAGCGATCGCTCAAACGGCGATCCCCATGCCAAACCCCAAACAAGTGATGCAACACCAATCCAAGGGAAGTCACAAGGGTAAAGGTAGTTCCCAACCAGAGAGTATGGGCAACACACCAAATTATTTGCCCCACCATCTGGGGATGACGGGTAATCCGAATAATTCCTGTTTCGTAGAGATGAACTTGGGGCTTTTGAATGGCAGCAATTTCTAGTAGATTGAAGGTAGCAGGATATAAAAACAAAAACGAGATTGCTGACAGCAGCCAAACAAATTCTCGCACTCCTGGCACTCCTTGTACCTGCCAAAGTTGCAAACCATCATAACGATGCCCAAAAAAGTAAATAATTAATATCACAGCCAACGGTAGGCTGACTAATGCAAAGAGAATGCGATAAAGCCTTGGGCCAATGTATTTTTCGGCCCTTGGACGCAAAGCAGCGCCTCCACTGTGAGCGATCGCAAAAACTATTTGTAACCCCAGTATGACAAAATGACTGGGTGTCAACCAAGAAATCAACGGCATATAAACGAGTGAAGTAATTTAAAGAAAATTGAATTCAGTACAACCAATACCACAAAGTATTCAAAAGGGGACTTTAGTCAAGATGTTGTGCCACTGTCTTTTTCGAGTCAAGCCTTCAAGTTCAATATGCAGCAAATCATACCCAGCTGATTGCTGCTAAACCTGATTTGTTGTGTGCATCCGCTCCTTTCAAAGTTTGTGGGTTGAGCCTTATGTCTGACCTTCCTTTCACTTTAGATCAGTTACGTATTTTAAAAGCGATCGCCCAAGAAGGAAGCTTCAAGCGTGCCGCTGATAGTCTTTACGTCTCCCAGCCCGCCGTCAGTTTGCAAGTCCAAAATCTCGAACGGCAACTCGATGTCCCCTTATTCGATCGCGGAGGACGACGCGCCCAATTAACCGAAGCCGGACATCTACTCTTAAGCTACGGTGAAAAAATCCTCAGTCTGTGTCAGGAAACCTGCCGCGCCATCGAGGATTTGCAAAATCTCCAAGGTGGGACTTTAATTGTCGGTGCTTCTCAAACCACCGGCACTTATCTCTTGCCCAGAATGATCGGCATGTTCCGACAAAAATATCCAGATGTGGCAGTGCAATTACACGTCCACTCTACCAGGCGGACTGCTTGGAGTGTCGCGAATGGACAAGTTGATCTGGCGATTATCGGCGGTGAAATTCCTGGGGAACTTTCAGAATCTTTAGAAGTTATTCCTTACGCTGAAGACGAACTAGCCCTGATTCTACCTGTCTTTCATCCCTTCGCCAAACTTGAAAAAATCCAAAAAGAAGACCTATATAAATTACAATTCATTGCCCTAGATTCCCAATCGACTATCCGCAAAGTAATTGACCAAGTGCTAGGACGCTGTGAAATTGATACCAGACGTTTTAAAGTTGAAATGGAATTGAATTCCATTGAAGCGATTAAAAATGCTGTGCAATCTGGCTTAGGGGCTGCTTTTGTTTCAACTAGTGCGATCGCTAAAGAGTTACAAATGGGCGTTTTGCACCGTACCCCCATTGAAGGTGTAGTTGTCAAACGGACACTGTGGCTGATTTTTAATCCCAATCGCTATAGATCCAAGGCCGCAGAAGCCTTTAGTCAAGAAATTTTGCCCCAGTTCGCTAACCCAGGATGGAATCAAGATGTGTTAAAATTAGCACAAAAAAACATAGTATTAACTACATTGGAGGTAGCAACACCCAGCTTATCCGGCGAAGACTAAAATCAGGTTATTAGTCACTTGTCCTTTGTTTTTTTGTAAATGACCAAATAATTCGTAATGACGCTCCTCTGTCGCTAAAGCTACGCTAACGTAATTCGTAATTATTAACCCATCGATGTTTGTACAGGATGCCGTAGACAAGCCAAGGGTTTCATATCAGGAAAAAAGTTTCCTGTTCTGCAATTAATAAATTTAGCTGCTCTGTAACCTGAACTAATTACGAATTACGTAGCTTGCTTCTCGCTATTGGCGTAACATCTCGTAGAGAAGATGAATATTATCAATTACGAATTATTTTGACTAATCACGAAAATGGAAGTTTACTGCACTCGTCCACGTTGTCCACGCCCACAAAACTATTTTGCCGATTTAGACGATATTACGACACTGAAAACAACTCAGCAGAAGTATTGCACTACCTGTGGTATGCCACTGATGCTAGATGGTCGATACGTGCCAACAAAGCTATTGGGAAGGGGCGGTTTTGGAGCAGCCTTTTTGGCACGCGATCGCCGAATACCAGGAATGCGTCAATGCGTGGTTAAGCAGTTTCAACCAGCAGGAAATTTAACCTCAACTCAGCTGCAACAAGCACAGTTAATGTTTGAGAGAGAAGCAGAAGTTTTAGCACAGCTTGGTAACGACCACGAGCAAATTCCTGATTTATTTGCCTTCTTTCCAGTAATAGTTAATAGCTTGCAATCAGGACTAGAAGACCAATTTTTTTACTTGGTGCAAGAATACATTGATGGGCAAAACCTAGAGGAAGAATTAGTTCAACAGGGCAAATTCTCTGAACAGCAAGTGTTACAGGTATTGCAAGAAATCCTGAAAGTATTAGAGTTTGTCCATGACAGAGGCATTATCCACAGAGATATCAAACCTTCAAACATCATGCGTCGTCGTGATGGTAAACTTTTCTTACTAGATTTTGGTGCAGTCAAGCAAGTAACAAACGCTGCTTCTGCGGCTTCTTCCACAGGAATTTATTCTATGGGATTTGCACCGCCTGAACAGATGACTGGAGGTCAAGTATTTCCATCTACGGACTTATACGCTTTAGCTGTCACTCTGATTACCTTGTTAACACATCAGGAAGCAATTCAACTATTTGATGCCTATAGCAACCAGTGGAAATGGCGATCGCAAGTAAATATCAACCCCCGTCTTGCTGACATTTTCGATAAAATGCTGCTACCTGCTGCTAATCAGCGCTTCCAGTCAGCCCAGGAAGTTCTACGTGCCCTTAACTCACAGGCTTTAGCACCGACACAACTTAATTCACCCTCTGCAACACTCCCGCCACAAGCATCCAAAGGTTCCAGTATTTTCGCCCGCCGTTCATCAACTCAACCAGCATTTTCTACATTGGAATTGTTGGGTGGGGCGGCATTTAGTGGATTTGAGGGTGCATTAATCGCGATCGCCCTCTTCAGTCTAGTAAAATCAACAATAATTGTTTTTACTATTTCCGCCCTGATTTTAGGTATACTAATTTTTGCCCAAACTAGGCGGTGGATTGAAAAGTTCGATTTATTAATTATTCCCACAATTACTTTTGCGATTATTTTTTTTCTCCCATTTTTACGGGGTGGTCTTGACATTGTGCCGGTGGTTATTTTAGCCGTTGCAGCTGGCTTAGTAGCTATTTCACTGACAGCCATATTTCGACTTATTTATAAATTATTATCTCTCCTACTTTAAAAACTCCTGGTGCTAACAGCTACATAATGTCTCAGAAAAACGAAACACTTAGTCTTTTTTTAGCCATTTTCATCACCATTGGTTTAATCTTTGGTGGTCTATGGTTTCTTATGGAACGGTGGGCGCAATTAAACGGAAATGTTTCTAAAGCTTCAGGGAATAGCAACACAGGTAATCCCATAAACCAGTTTGTCAACAACAATAGATGTAATGTGCCAAATCTCCCAGAGGGAACATTTAACTATGGTGGTAGTACAACCTGGGCACCCATTCGTAAAGATGTAGACTCAGTATTAGAAAGCCTGTGCCCTCAGTTTACTTTACGCTATACTCAACCTCCTTCAGTCCAAGCCGGCTCTGGAACTGGGATTCGGATGTTGATAGATAATCAACTAGCTTTTTCTCAATCTTCTCGCTCAGTGAAAGCTGAAGAAAATACCGAAGCTAAACAAAAAGAATTTAGTTTGAAAGAAATTCCGGTGGCCATTGATGGTATAGCGATCGCAGTTAACCAAAATCTCAATATCCCAGGTTTAACTGTCGCTCAACTCAAAGACATCTACACAGGTAAGATTACTAATTGGCAACAGGTGGGTGGCCCAAATTTACCAATTACAGCCTACTCTCGCAGTCAACAAGCTGGGGGTACAGTAGAGTTTTTTGTGGAAAATGTTTTAAATAAAGAGAATTTTGCTGCCAACATTAGTTACATTGGTACGACCACAGAAGCCGTGCGAAAAGTAGCAATAAATACTGGCGCAATTTACTATGCTTCTGCCTCAGAGATTGTACCCCAGTGTACGATTAAGTCTCTACCATTAGGGCGGATAAGCGGTCAATTTGTGCCTCCCTACCAAGAACCATTTATACCTCAATCTGAATGCCCAAGTAAGCGTAATCAGTTGAATACTAAAGTATTTCGGAGTGGAGACTACGCAATTACCCGCAATTTATTTGTAATTGTTAAACAGAATGGTCAAAGAGATCAGCAAGCTGGGGAAGCTTATGCAAATTGGCTTCTGACACCCCAAGGTCAAGAACTGATCGAAAAAGCTGGATTTGTCAGAATTAAATGATCAAAATGGTTAGATTTAGCCAAATAATTAAATTAGGACTTATGCAAAAACTCTTATTGACTCCGTGTTCTCTATGTCTGGAGTAGTTAGTTTTTTATCTTAATCTATAAGTTCTACAAATAATAAACATTTTTACTTCATTCAAACTTGTTCATGTCACAAAAGAATGAAATCAAAATTTTAGCCTTGAGTTTGCTGCTAACAGTTGGCATAGTTGGCGGTGGTGTTTGGTTGTTTACTAAAAACTCTGGGGTCAAAATTGGTAATACTGCCATTCCAAATCAGGACGCAGGTAACAATACATCCTTACAAGACCGCATTAGTTTTGGGGAAAAATCCTTGACTCCAGGTGACATTTCTCCAGTGAAAAAAGAAGGAGTACAGGCGATCGCTGCTAAAAGTTATGATCAGGCGATCGCTAATTTCACTGCTGCCCTAAAACTCAACCGTAACGATCCAGAAGCATTAATTTTTCTTAACAATGCCCGCATCGGTTCTTCTAAGAGCTATACCATTGTGGCCTCTGTACCATTTGGCACTGATCCCAATACTTCTTTAGAAATTTTACGTGGCATCGCCCAAGCCCAAAATGAAGTTAATACCTCTGGGGGAATCAAGGGAGTACGGTTGAGAATAGGGATAGCTAACGACGACGAAAATCCAGAAATAGCCAAGCAAATCGCTTCTAACCTAGTCAGCAATTCCGAAGTATTAGGTGTAGTTGGGCCGAATACTAGCGATTCTACCTTAGCCGCAGGTACTATCTATAATTCTGGAGAACTTGTAGCAATTTCTCCTACCAGCACATCTGTCAAAATTTCTAACTTTAGCCGCTATGTTTTTCGCACGGTTCCCAGTGATTTTATGGCTGCGAGAAGTTTAGCTAACTATATGGTGAAAACTTTGCAGAAAAAAAATGCAGTGGTTTTCTTTAATTCTCAAAGTAATTATAGCCAGTCTTTAAAGTCAGAGTTTGTCTCATCTGTTTCTCTAGAGGGTGGACAAGTATCCAGCGAATTTGATTTATCCAAGGCTGATTTTAGTGCAGCTAAAAGTGTAGAACAAGCAACTAAACAAGGTGCAGAAGTGTTGATGTTAGCTGCTAATACTGAAACTCTGGATAAAGCGTTGCAAGTAATTCAGATTAATCAGAAAAAATTAACTCTGCTGGCGGGAGATGATGTTTACACTGCTAAAACTTTAGAAATTGGCAGAGAGCAAGCTGCGGGAATGGTAGTGGCAGTTCCCTGGCATATTGATGGCGATCCCAAGTCAGATTTTCCTCAGAAATCGCGGCATCTATGGGGTGCTGATGTGAGTTGGCGAAGCGCCCTTAGTTATGATGCCACTGTCTCTTTAATTAAGTCATTAGAACGTAATCCGACGCGATTAGGAGTCCAAGAAGCATTGGCGTCCTCTGATTTTTCTGCTAACGGCGCTTCTGGTACAATTCGGTTTTTAGCATCAGGCGATCGCAATGCGCCAGTCCAACTTGTAAAAATTGTTCCTGGTTCTCGCTCTGGTATTGGTTATGACTTTGAACCAGTACGTTAATCACCAATAACAATTCAAAATTCAAAACATTTTGCCTACGGCACGCTATGCGAACAGACTGGGATTTAAACCCCAACTGAAACTGATACTACGCATAGAGATAGCTGGCTTAAACCCCAATACGGTTCGGTTAAGGCAAGAGACGCGATAAATCGCCGTCTCTACAAAGGAATAATTATTGTAAAGACGGCGATTTATCGCGTCTTTGCGGTCTAGGGCGTGTCATCAAAAAACCTTATCCGAACCGTATTGCCTTAGAGGATGTTTAAAAAGTTTTGAGCGAATATAATTCGCAGACAAAATCAAGTTCTTCAACCCACGGAGGTGGGTAAAGTCTCGTGTAGCCGCGATTTCTAATCGCCAGGGCTGGTATTAAATTAGACTTTTCAAACAGCCTCTTAAACCCTTCAATTTACGATAAATTTTGCTTTTTCTTAACTTGTCATTAATTTTCAGGTAAGAAAATACAAAAGTGGAGATTTTGAGCAACTGGTGAGGTGGGAGTAACTACCGAAACTAGAAGGCTAATGGATAAGTGGTTTAATAGCTTGTCCCTTGTGGGGAAAATCAAGAATAATTTGATGTGATAAAAATTGTATCAAATTATAGGTGCAGTCATTTCTGGATTTTTCTTTATACCTTCAAGCCTAGCCATAGGAGTCTCTTCACTTTGGCATTATTTTCGGTGTGCAAAAAGCACACTTAACTAAAACTATGGGCAAAAATATTAAGACCCAACTTATGCTGAGTGCAACACCTCTAAGAAGGCTATCGCAAGCAACTGCCACCGCAGCAGTTGGTTTTGCTATACTTGCAGCCATTGGCACAAATCCTGCCCAAGCTGTAGATTTGAAAACATTTAATATTTCAGGAGATTTTGCTCCTGCGCCTCTTGATGGTTCAGTAGGGCTACCTGTGAATTTAGCAAATGCCTCTTTTAATGGAACTTACACAGTAGATGTAGATCAATTACCCGCTTCTAATTCTTTTGTCGATTTGGCAAATTGGACAGTGAACTTAGTCAAAGACAATACTGTTTTACGAACATTATCCAACAGTTTAGCTGGTAATACAGCTTACATTCAAGAGAACATACTTTCTTTTTCAGACGCAGGTTTATTGACAGGCAAAAACAATAACTTGTACAGTTTGGAACTGGATTTTGACGGCAATTTCACAGGTACAGGTAGTACTAATAATGGCAAATTTTTGGACAACAGTGACCTTGGAAGTGTCCAAAGTTCGGGACTTATTGCCGTTACTTTCGCTAAAAGTGAGCCTGTTCCTGAACCTCAAACCCTTGCCGGAACAGTAGTTGTTGCTACTATCGGTTTGTCGCTAAAAAGAAAGCAAAAAGCTTAAATAACAGCATAATTTTGCTAATCTTCAACGGTGTTAATTTTTTCTAAATTTCGTAACCAATAAAGCACGGCGTAACCAAAATACCTATTCTCAATCAATCAAATGTTTGCGGTATATGACTGAAGTCCGCATAGCGATATTAGCTCGATAGAAATTGCTAAGGAGATGTGCTTTGAGACGATTTACGAAGTTCTATTTTGCTCTAACATTCTTGCTGCTTCCGTCCTTAATCGTCCCGGCGAGCGCGGAGGATTCCTCTCCACGGGAAGTTTCGCAACCAAAATCAACCATTACGACCCAGCCAGATGCAACGCCAGACGTGGCGCGATATTTAAACGATCCAGGCAGGGAACCCCAGCTACCACCGAAGTTACTCACAAGGCTGCTTCAGGAGCGGATCAAGTACGTCTTCGTAATTTTTAACGAGAACCACTCCTTCGACAACGAGTATGGCACATTACCTGGTGTGAACGGACTCTACTCAGATGGACAAAAGCCTCGTAACTCAGAGAAAACGCCGGGCTTCACCCAGACCTACACGGATGCTAGCGGCGCAACCGTTACAGTTCAGCCATTCCGAATCGGAGCTGAACAGAACGCCAGCGCCGTTGACAGCGTTGACCACTCACACACTGGACTAGCAACCAAGATCCATGTTGTGGACGGCAAACCACAGATGGATCAGTTCGTCTACGACGAGTACACGCGCTTCGCGTCGAAGGGTGGAGCCGCCAACATTGCTGAAGGCAAGCAGTTCGCGCGTCTTGTCATGTCGCACATCGACTGCGACACCATTCCGTTCTTCTGGAAGTGGGCTAGTCGCTTCACGGTCTTTGACAATATTTTTGCAACTGAAGACACACCCTCAACCCCGAATGCAGTGGCAATGCTCGCAGGGCAGGCGGGTGAAACGCAATGGGTCAAGCACGGTGCGAGTGGCCAATCCTACACTGTAGGTAGTCACACTGGCACGACGCAGGGAGTACCCCTGGTCAATGACCCACAGCCCTTTTATGGCTCCCAGTTCGACACAACGACAGATAACAAGCAACCTGCTGGTACGAAAGAGAGCTACGCTGATAACAACATCTCCTCGAACCTGACCTTCGCCAGTCTGCCACTCACCTTCCAGGGGCGCGATATTCGGTCAGTCTTGGCTGGTAACAGGAATCCTTTATTCGATCTAGCCGACATCCAACAGGATATTCCCTATATCCACCAACTCCAGACTGAGCCTGTGAATTGGCGCTGGTATCAAGAAGGCTACGATCTCGAACCGACCGATACCAACGGTATTGCTTCCCACAATGCCTATGTCACCCATCACAACGGCGCACAGTATTTCGGCTATATTGCCAACACGCCGCAGGTGAGCAAAAATCTTCGGGGGCTGAATGACTTTTTTAGCGACATCGCCAACAATACCCTACCCAAAAGCGGCGTGTTCTACATTCGTGGCGGCTACACGAACCAGCAAGGTCTGAAGCCGCCGATCACCAACCCCAATACCCCTGCGGATGAAATCGCTGCGATTAATGCCGCGAAGTCAGGTGATGACGACCATCCAGGCTATACCGATCGCCAACTCAGTGAGGGGATGGCAGCTAGGGCAATTAATGCGATCGCGTCAAATCCGAAAATCTGGCAGCAGAGTGCCATCATCATTACCTACGACGAGTCTGATGGCTTCTACGACCATGTTCCACCAAGGATTTTGTCCTATGGCCCTGATGGATTGCCACTCTCCCGTGGTGTCCGTGTACCGCTAATCCTCATCTCACCTTATGCCCGGACGCACGCCGTCTCCCACGTCGAGGGCGACCACAACTCGGTGATCGAGACAATCAACACGATCTTTGGTTTGCCTGCCCTTGCCAGCTTGCCTGATGAGGCACAGGCACTCGCTGCTGGCAACTCCCCAGAGTTCAACAAATTCGGCCCGCCAGGATTCCACCAGAAGTACCTCGGCCCACGGGACATCAATTCGCCAATTACCGACAGCTTACTGTCAGGCTTCGATCCCAAACGCTTACTGGGTGTATCGCCACCACTACCAGCCTCCTTTGCGAAGATTCCAGATAGTGTTGTGAACACACTACCGCACTACGGCGGTGAAGGCTGCCGCGCCATCGGAATCACGCCGGAGGACAAGCGCCAGGGAATCGTCAACAACATCCCCAAGGGTTTCAACGCGCTACCAAGCACTTATCCAGCCGCTAACCCTTAAAAACAAAGATGGATAGGGCACACTACCCCATCCATCTTTCAACCCAAGACACCTTTTGATTGCACTAAGTAAAGAAATGAATAAGATTTGGTTGGGGTCTCAATCCCCAATCCCCAATCCCCAATCCCCAATCCCCAGTCCCCCGTTTTTCGACATTCCTTGAGGATAATTCATGCGTTTTCTGTTAATCTTCCTGACTCTGTTTGGTGTCTGCTGCTCGATTTCCGACGCTCAGGCGGGTTCCGTCATCAAACGTGTGAAGGAACGCAATGTGGTTCGCTGTGGCAGTGTTGAGCGGACAGGTCTAGCAACTCAAGCCGAGGCAGGTGGCTGGAGTGGTCTAAATGTCGATATCTGTCGTGCGATCGCTGCCGCCGTGCTGGGATCTCCTGACCGGATCGAATATCACGAGTATGAGACACAGAAGGACTTCGACGCGGTGCGTAACCAACAGGATGACGTATTCTTTCTTACAGGATCGGAGATTGAGGAGCAAAAACTAGCTGGTAAGTTGCTGCCTGGCCCGACTATCTTCGTAGAATCGAATGCGGTGATGGTGGCATCCACCTCGGCTGCACACCACGTCAGCGATCTGGCCGGAGAAAGCATCTGCTTTATGATTGGCAGTCCGGTTGAGCGGAGCCTCACGGCTTACTTCGGTGCGCTCCACAAAAACTGGTTCCGTCGCCCGTTCTCTGAGGATGGGGAAATGATTGATACATACAACGTGCAAAATTGCCATGCCATTGTTGGCGAGATTACGACCCTTGCAAATATCCGCCTCGACCCTGGGGTAAACCAATTATCGAGCCGCATCCTTCCAGAGCCACTGACGACCTTTCCGGTGATTGCCGCGACTGGAACCGAGGATGGCCAGTGGTCAGCGATCGTCGCCTGGACTGTACATACATTAATCAACGCAGAGAGAACGGAAACACGCTGGTATGCGGGCGGTGCTGGGGCAATGCCGATCTCCGCACCAGATTTAGGTCTGGATAAGGATTGGCAGCGCCGCGTTCTTGGATCTGTAGGCAACTATGGCGATATCTTTGATCGCCATCTGGGGAAAGGCTCTCTACTCAAGCTCGATCGCGGATTAAATACGAACCATTTCCAGGGAGGACTTCTTCTGAGTCCGTTCCTTGAGTAATTTCAACCAAGTTAATAGAGGTATAAAACAGGAGTCAGAATTCAGAATTCAGAATTGGTGAATACTCTATCCATAAAGGGATAGAGTTTTAAGGCGAGAATATTTTAATTTTTTTCGCCCACCATTCCACTCGCTTTTAACCAATATTCATTACCGACTCGTACAGAATTCATACGCTCATTCTGACCGGAGCAACGGAAACGTCTCCGGCTCCGCTCCTGAGTTCTGAATTCTTCTTATAAAACACCCATCGTCCAAATACAATCTCAAGTAGCAAGAACCTATCCAGCCAGCCACTTATTATTGAATGGACGCAGGGGGAATTTACTATGTCTCAAAAAAATGAAATACCTATTCTTGTATTATCCATCCTAATCACCGTCGGGCTAGTAGCTGGCGGCTTTTGGTGGTTCAGCAGAAAGTCTGGTTTGGAGCTAAATACAGTTAATTCTGGTAGCACAAACAAGCCCCAAGCCACATCAGGAAAACCTAGCGGCGGGACTTTCTCTTTAGTAAAAGATGTTCCTACAGGATTATTCAATTACGGAGGTAGTACATCTTGGGCACCAATTCGACTAGTAGTTGATCCAGCAATCCAGGCCGCGCGGCCAGAGTTGCGGCTGCGCTATGTCGAACCTAGCAATGCTTCTCCTGGTTCTGGTACTGGCATTCAGTCCCTAATAGACGGTCAACTAGCTTTTGCCCAGTCCTCCCGACCAGTTCTAGATCAGGAATTAAGCCGTGCCCAGCAGCGTGGGTTTAGTTTAAAACAAATTCCTGTGGCAATTGATGGTTTAGCGATCGCGGTTAATCCCAACTTGAATATCCCAGGACTAACGGTAGACCAGTTAAAGTCAATTTACACAGGCAAAATCAATAATTGGAGCCAGGTGGGCGGCCCCAATATCCCGATTAAGCCCTATTCCCGCCGCATTGCTGATGGCGGTACGGTTGAGCTTTTTGTCCAAGACATCTTGGGTGGTCAAGCTTTCAGCCCGAATGTGGAATTTATCTCCACAACCACCCAAGCCTTGCAAAAATTGGCTGGTAGTCCTGCCAGTATCTACTACGCTTCTGCCCCAGAGGTGATTCCTCAATGTTCAATCAAAGCCTTGCCGTTGGGGCGGACGCAAGGACAATACATTGCACCATACCAAGAACCTTCTGTCCTCCCGTCTGAATGTCCTCGGAAACGGAACAAATTGAACATTGATGCTTTCCAATCAGGAAAATACCCGATTACCCGCAATCTGTTTGTGGTGGTCAAACAGAATGGTCAGACTGAGCAGCAAGCAGGTGTCGCTTACGCCAACTTACTGCTGACTGAGCAAGGACAGGAATTAATTAGCCAAGCTGGGTTTGTCAAAATTCGCTGACTCTTGCGATCGCTTCGGTTGGGGCGTAGCCCATCGCACTCAAGACAGAGTGGCGGAAATCGCCGCTCTGAACTGTGCTTTAACCAGCTCTATTAATCGACTCTGCTGGCAAGCAAATGAGGTTATCGCCTTGAGTCAGGATTAAACCACGTTGACGCAGCTTACCCATCAAGCGGGTGACGGTAACACGAGTGGAACCAATCGCGCTACCAATTTGGGCATGGGTGAGGGGGAAGGGCAGAGCATAGCCGCGAATCACATCAGGATCAGTGTCGCTCATTGCTGGCTCTCCATATTCCTCAATTAACAATGTGAGAAATCCTAAAAGTCGGTCAATTGTGCGGCGTTGTCCCAAGGCACTCAACCACAGCAGCTTACGCTGGTGCTGATACCTAAAGGCATCCATAACTTCGCGACGGAAGTGAGGCCAATTGTCTAAATCGTGCCAGTACATCCACAGCACCGCAGTTTGATCAACATGGGCGTAAGCCTGGAGTGTGAATGGTGATTGAGCAACAATTTCAAATGGCTGTCCCGCTCCCACAAAACCCAAGAACGCTTCTTCTGGGGTTCTGTTGATTCGTCGAGACGTTAGCTGACTAGCAGTCGCACTAACTTGTGCGGTTCCTACCATGCGGATCGCACCCCTTTGCACCAAATACAGCAATCCAGGCCGGGCTGGAATGCGCTCATCTTTGCTAAAGGTGCGGCAGCGGTAGTGTTCTTGAGCCCAGTCAAGAATGCGTTGCCAAGTCAGAAAAGGCCGTGATGCCTCAGAAAAGGAGGATTGAGATTGCATAGGTAACAAAGAGCGTTCGGCTGAAGACAAAGACATAAACAAAAGGGTGCAAGGAGTGTCTTTGTGTTGACGAGGCAGGCTTAACGCCTAACAAGCGCCAGCCAATCCAAAGAATAGAAAGCAAATTAACTCTCTACTCTTTTGTTATACTTCCTACTGTACAATGATGGTAGTAAAGATTACTTACTATTCATCGATTATTCATCAAATTTTATCCTCTTCTCATTTTTCTTCATCTTAATTAAATTTATACCGCAAGCTAGATGACAGAAATGTAACAAATATATCTTACATGACTATTTAAATAAAATTACGTGCATTATAGATTACCAATTAGCAAATATAAGTCAATAAAACAGCTATTGTACAGTCATTTAATAAAATCAATAAGTATTGATACTTATAAACCCGAAAATATATGCATAAAAGATGAAAAAATTCCTCTATATAAAGGTAGAGATGATAATAGAGTTTTATACACCTCAAGTGTGTCCTTGCGACTATCAAAATCTCAGAATCGAAAAGCGATGGAGCTTGCCAGTGCGATCGCTTCTGATTTATCAGGGATTTGTGAGGACGTTTTTAGCATCCAAGTAGTTCCGCCTGGTTGGATGCATTTTGAATTAACTCACTCAACCTTAGCGACTTGGTTACAAAATCTCGTAGTTGGGAGTTTGAAAGAAGCAGGGGAGCAGGGGAGCAGGGAGCGGGGAGCGAGGGGAGAAATCAATTCAAAATTCAAAATTCAAAATTCAAAATTAAAGAACTTCTGCCTTCTGCCTCCTGCCTCCTCTTTCCCAATGCCCAATTCCCTATTCCCTATTCAATATGCCCATGCACGCTGCTGTTCGCTAGTGCTTCTGGCTCATCGAGAGGGATTGATTAAATTTAGAGAACCGGTTCCAAATACTAGTCCAGATTTTTGGGATGTTATCTTTCCCAACCCCATACCTTGGCTTAATTGTGACGGGACATTGCGGCTAAATCACCCAGATGAGCGTCGTCTAATTGACGAATTAATACAAGTGGTAGATAACATAGAGTGCCCTGATGTTAGTGGTTCTGTGAAATGGGAAAAAGTAGCCCTGAATTTGAGCCAAGCTTTTGAAAAGTTTTGGTCTAATTGCCGGATTTGGGGTGAGGTGAAAATTACATCACCAGAGCTAGCCCAAGCCAGACTCGGATTGCTCATGGCTACTCAGTCAGTATTAAGATATGTTCTAGAGGAAAACTTGCGGGTTTTTGCGCCCTTGGAGTTATAAATGGGTAATCTGGCTTAGGCAAAAATAAAAACTTTTTATATAGCTATTGACTCAATGCACCACCTCGGCTACATTAGCAGGAGTGTGAGGAGCGAACCAGCTAGGGCACCGAGACGAAACACGGCCAGTCGTCGGTGTCCTTTCTGATTTATATGGATTAGGTTTGAAAAAATACCTTCACTACAGCAAAAACTTTTCAATTGCTACTGCTGCCCCATCTTCTTCTACGCTAGGAGCTACCCACTGTGCGATCGCTTGCACTGCTGCTGGTGCGTTACCCATAGCGACACCAAGTCCAACATATTCCAGCATTTCCACATCATTGAAGTTATCGCCAATGGCCATCACGTTGGCTAGCTGTAATCCCAACAACTCTTCAGCTAGGTAACGTACAGCAGTCCCCTTGTTTACAGAAGCGTTAGTTGCTTCAAAAAAAGTAGCTACAGATGTTGTTAAGTAAAGTTCGGCGGGTGTGTACTGACGGCGTAAATTTCCTAATAGCTTGTCGATTACGTCAGTGTCATCAGATAAAGCAAGAATTTTTGTTGGTTCATTCGTTAAGGCTTGGCGCAAATCACCTACGGGAATTGGGATCACACCAGAACGTTCTGCATAAATTTGGGTTTCTTTCGTTAACTCACGGACGTATAGCTGATCGTTGATATAAAAGTGGACAGACAAAAGCGATCGCAACTCAGGTTGTTCAAAATAGTCGATTAATTGGTAGGCGATTTCCCTGGAAACAACCCAATGGCGATGAATTTTTTGGGTGATTGGGTCTTGAATCCAGGCTCCTTGATAGGCCATTAATGGTAAGGTAGAGCCGATGTCTTGATGAAAGCGTAAAGCTGAACGATACATTCGACCTGTTGCGATCGCCACTTGAATTCCTCGTGCTTGCGCTGCCACAATAGCTTGCTTGACACCTGTACTGATGGTGTTAGAGTGTCCGGCGATCGTGCCATCTATATCCAAAACTAGTAGTTTAATGTCTTTTGCAGCAGCCTGGTAATCGGTAGATGCCAAATGAGTAGCAGATGCTTTCTGCATAATTTCCTAGATTTTAAGTTCCAGTAAGAGGTTAACAGGGTCTAACGACCAGTGGGGAGTAATAACAAAAATTGGGTTCTCTACTCAACTTAAATTTTTATAACATAAGGATGCGGAATCACAAGATTTTAGATTCCTATATAGGACTCATATTTGATTTTTGAACAAAACTCAGTACACCTTTATTCCTTCTTCCCAGTCCCCAGTCCCCAGTCCCCAGTCCCCAGTCCCCAGTCCCCAGTCCCTAGTCCCTTACCTCTACGAGTAATTCAGAAATCAAATCAGATTGCTATAGTATTTTTTAAATATTGTTCAAAATTGCTCAAAATTCTGGATATTAATCATAACAAAAAACCCCAATTATCGAAAAAATTGGGGTTTTTAATTTAAATTAGAGAGCTTGACGGATAGAAAGGATGGAAAAAACCGATTATTCCAGAAAGTCTATGAATTTTACCCTTTTATCCAACTTTTTTTGCGTTGTGACAACAGACAAAGCCCAGCAATTAAACCAACTCCAAGTGTAGCAGAGGGTTCAGGTATTGATTTAACATCATCGTAGTCATAAGTTACTTTGATATTTGCTTTGGCAAGTGTTTGAACATAAGCTGCTATGTTGCCCGAACCTGAAACTACTGAATTGGCTGTAGCTGAAAACAAAAAGTCTATGTTGCTATTACCAATGAAAGACTGCAATAATTGGGTATCAGTGAAAGACTGAGTACCAGATTTTGTGGCAGTTAGTCCGGAAACAGTCTTTCCAGATGTACCACCAAAATCAATGGTGTTGTCAAATTGACCAACTTCGTAACTGAAGCTATTTTGTGGATTGAGTGCAAATAAAGACTGATTATTTAGTTTTAAGGCGAGTTGACTGGCAAGGTTTACTGTCACCGGACTTGAAGTATTACCTGTGTTTTCAAAACCTGCATTTCCAAGTATGTCGCCAGTAAATCCTATCGTTACACCCTTGAGAGTGCCTAAAGACGAGTTAAATTGTTGGATGCTCAAAGGTGCATCAACGATATTTGTCAATTTATAATCAAGGGAACTAGTGTACGAGAGAGAGGCTGCATTAGCTAGTCCAGAAGTTGCAGCTATTCCTGCCAAAGTTGTCGCAGCTGCGAGAGTGTTCAATAATTTTGTTTTCATGATGAAAGATTTTTTCTAAAACGAATCATTACGGGATTACTAATACCAATTTCATGTGAAGCTGCACTAAATGAGTAACTCTCTATTCTTGGCGCTCTTCTCTTCGAGACGCTGCGCGTTGGCGGAGCCTCTCGTAGAGAAGGCGTACTTGGCGGTTCGTTTAATATTCTATGCATCTTCATACAAAATTGGTATAACTTACTTTCTAACTCTGAAACTTTACTTGTAGGCTTGATAAATATACGTAACTTTATGTAAAGCTTTTATATTCAAGTCCCTTCGGAAAGTATAGTTCATGATCGGTACATATAAAGTTTTATTAAAGAAGAGAGGCTTTGATAGTGGTAGTCTTATATCGAAATACGAAGTTAGTGTTTGTGGTTCCTGAGAAGTAAGCTAGGCCTATCTAATTAAACATAAAAGGCTCAGGAGTATAGATCCCCGATTTCTGCAGAGAAGTTGGGGATCTGGTTACTATGTTGATACTCACGTACTTAATTAGGGTAGTATCCCTGGTAAAAGTTGGTTCTACTGGGCTTCCGTACTAAAACTGTATATACTTAGGTTTTTTAATACATAAAATTACACACAGAGTTATTTATAAAGTAATTTGTACTGAATAAAGTACGTTATTATCGCCAAAGCCAAGCTGAACTAGCATCGGAAATTGCTAACTATGTGACAAAGCTTCTGGCTAAAATAGGGCTATGTCTGAAACTTTCACTTCTGTAACTACAACACGCCCCACGTTCATCCTCGTCGATGGACACTCGCTGGCCTATCGTTCATACTTTGCTTTCGCCAAAGGGCGAGATGGAGGACTACGTACCAAAACGGGGATTCCGACAAGTATATGTTTTGGCTTTGTGAAGTGCCTGCTAGAGGTAATGGCAACACAACAGCCTCAAGCAATGGCGATCGCTTTTGATTTGGCTGAGGCAACTTTTCGCCACGAAGCCGATGAGACTTATAAAGCTGATCGCCCGGAAACGCCAGAAGACTTTATTCCCGACTTAGAAAACCTCCATGAGTTGCTGAATGGCTTCAATCTACCCTTTTTCACTGCCCCTGGTTTTGAGGCTGATGATGTTTTGGGAACCTTAGCACAGCGAGTAACTGCGGCTGGCTATAGAGTGAAGATTCTGACTGGCGATCGCGATTTATTTCAACTGATCGATTCTGACAAAGAAATCACTGTTCTGAATTTTAGTCCAGATGCCCTAAAGCGCTCTACAAATAGCATCACAGAATTTGAAGCAGAACAAGTCAAAGAGAAGATGGGCGTTTTACCTTCACAAATTATTGATTTCAAAGCTCTTTGTGGTGATAAATCAGATAATATTCCTGGTGTCAAGGGAATTGGGGAAAAAACAGCAGTACAACTGCTAAATACCTATGGTTCACTTGAAAATGTTTATGCTGCGTTAGATGAAATTAAAGGTGCAACTCAGAAAAGACTAGCAGAGGGTAAAGAAGATGCCGAGAAGTCTCGCTATTTGGCAACTATAGTTTTAGATGTTCCTATAGAATTTAATTTAGAAGATTGTAAATTAAAAGGGTTTGATACAAGTGTTTTATCACCAATTTTAGAAAAATTAGAATTCAAGTCTTTTTTAGGCAGGATAAACGACCTTCAGCAGCGTTTTGGCGGCAAAGTTGAAGAAAAACAAGAAGCAAAAATAGACGCAAGTAATACTAACTCTGCTAACTCAGAATTCAGCGCTGATGAAGATAATGATTTGTGGTTTTTTAGTGCTAGTGATACAGCCGCAGTTCCACAACAATCTACTTCCCCAATTACACCACGCATTATTAACACCGAAACCAAATTAACTGAGTTAGTGAAACTTTTGCAAAAATTCACTAATCTAGAAACACCCGTTGCTTGGGATACTGAAACCACCGCTTTAGAACCAAGAGATGCTGAATTAGTAGGAATTGGTTGCTGTTGGGGAACGCAACCAGATGAAGTCGCCTATATTCCTGTGGGACACAAAACTGGGGAAAATTTGCATAAAGATTTGGTGCTAGAAGCATTACGCCCAATTCTCGAAAGTACTGATTATCCCAAAGCTTTACAAAATGCCAAATTTGACCGCTTAGTTCTCAGGTGTCAAGGAATTAATTTGGCGGGTGTAGTGTTTGATCCGATGCTAGCAAGTTACATTTTAAATCCCGATTCAAGTCATAATTTGATGGATTTGTCGCAGCGATATTTGGGATTGACGGCTAAAAGTTATTTAGATTTAGTTCCTAAAGGCAAAACCATCGCTGATATAGATATTCCCGCCGTAGCAGATTACTGTGGGATGGATGCTTATTCTACCTTTGGTTTAGTGGCGAAATTGCGTGAGGATCTGGAGAAAATTCCGTCTTTGTCTAAGCTGTTAGCAGAAGTGGAACAGCCACTAGAAGCAGTTTTAGCCGAAATGGAATACACAGGTGTTCGCATTAATTCAGCTTATTTACAAGAACTTTCGCAGCATTTAGAAACAGAGTTAGCCAGGTTAAAAGAGGAAGCAACTGAAATAGCTGGGGAAAATTTTAACTTGGGTTCTCCTAAACAATTAAGTCAAATCTTGTTTGAAAAATTGGGGTTAAGTACTAGACATTCTCGTAAAATTCAAACAGGATTCTCTACAGACGCAGCAACTCTCGAAAGACTTCAAGAAGATGATAACACTGGATTTGTTGAGGCGATAATTGAGTATCGCACCCTATCTAAATTAAAGTCTACTTATGTTGATGCCTTACCTGCATTGGTGCGTCCAGATACCCAGCGAGTGCATACCGATTTTAATCAAGCAGCAACATCAACGGGTAGGTTATCTTCTTCTAATCCGAATTTGCAAAATATCCCTATTCGTACAGCTTTTAGTCGCCAAATTCGGAAGGCCTTTTTGCCTGAAGCTGGTTGGTTAATGGTGGCTGCTGATTACTCACAAATTGAATTGCGGATTTTGGCTCATTTAAGTCAAGAGCCGATATTAGTGCAAGCATATCAGCAAAATGAAGATGTTCATACTGTTACCGCGCGTTTAGTTTTTGAAAAAGAAAATATCACCTCAGAAGAACGAGGAATGGCAAAAACTATCAATTTTGGCGTGATTTATGGAATGGGTTCTCTCAGGTTTTCGCGTTCAACTGGGATAGATAAAAACATTGCCAACGAGTTCATTAAGCGGTTTAATGAACGATATCCCAAAGTTTTTGCATATTTAGAGCGAGTGAAAAAAGAAGCGATCGCACTTGGTTATGTAGAAACTATTTTCGGTCGCCGTCGTTATTTTGACTTTACTAATAACAGTTTACGCAAATTAAAAGGTAGTAACCCTGAAGATATCGATTTGAGTAAATTGAAGAATTTGGGTGCTTACGATGCGGGTTTATTACGCTCTGCGGCTAATGCACCAATTCAAGGTTCTAATGCTGATATTATCAAAATCGCAATGGTGAGATTGCATGAGGTTTTAAAGAACTATCAGGCGCGCTTGTTGTTGCAAGTTCATGATGAATTAGTGTTTGAAATTCCTCCTAATGAGTGGGAAGAATTACAACTACAAATTAAATCGGTGATGGAAAATGCAGTGCAGTTGAGTGTGCCTTTGCTTGTGGAGGCGCGTGTTGGTGACAATTGGATGGAGACGAAGTAAGTTTAACAGGGGATTGGGTGTAGCCGCGACTTCTAGTCGCCAGGGCTTTACAAACATTCTGTTATACCATTCTTAGTTATATAAGGAATTTTAATATGTATCGTCGTTGGCTCTTATCTGCTTTAGCCATTTTGTTGAGTATAGTTTTAGTTGCTTGCACCACTGCAAATACTCAGCAACCACAAACCAAAGTGGAAAATAGCACTGAGGCGACTAACACGAACTCTCAACAATTATCAAAAGACTCGGCAAAAAGAGTTGTTGCTCTTTCTTCTCTTTCTGCTGATATTATCTCTCGACTTGATCAAACAAAAATTGTCGGAATTACTGGTAGTAAACTATTTAAGAATGACTCAAGATTTAAGGATATTCCCCGCGTTAGTGAAGGTCAAAGTCCGCCAAATTTAGAGAAAGTGGTAGCACTCAAACCAGATTTAGTTATTGGTGCTGAAGGTTTTTCTAACATTCCAATTCAAAAACTTCAGCAGCTAGGAATTGCGACTTTGCTCACTAAGGTCAATAGCTGGGAATCTCTAGAAGAACTTACTAAAAAACTCGCTGTATTAATTAATGCCGATCCTCAGCCTTTGTTAAATCGTTATAAAACTTTTTTGCCACATAAGCCAACTCAGAGTCCTTCTACTCTAGCGCTGGTTAGTCGTCAACCAATTTTAGCGCCAAATAAAAATAGTTGGGCAGGGGATTTGCTGGCGAAGTTTCAGGCGAAAAACATAGCCGCAGATTTACAAGGAAAAAGCCCAGTTGGCGGCTATGTGACACTTTCGGCTGAGAAAGTTTTAGAAGCAAATCCAGAGGTGATAATTTTAGTTAATCCTCCACAAGGAAATTCGGAAGCGGCGCTTTTAGATTCTTTGAAAAAGGAGGCTTTTTGGCAGCAATTGCAAGCAACTAAAAATAACCGAGTTTATGTGTTTGATTATTTTGGTTTGGTGAATCCAGGTAGTATAGATGCAATTGAAAAGGCTTGTCAGCAGCTTAAGCAAGCGTTGTTTGCATAGGGCACTTACAATACGGTTCAGTTAAGGCTAAAACTCTTTGTCAAATCCAATTTTTTAACGAACCGCAAAGGACGCAAAGGACACAAAGAAAGAAAGAAAGAAAGAAAGAAAGAAAGAAAGAAAGAAAGAAAGAAATAATTTAAAAGGGTTTGGCGCAGCCTCACAAAGAAATGGTATAAAAACTAGTTATTTACAGTGTTGTTGAAGAAGAGATACAGCTAATTCAAAACTATTAGGTTGAGTTTGCACTGCATAGGCTTCTCTTTCTAAATCTTGCCGTTTGACATCAGTATAACGTCTAAAAAATGGTCGGGCGTAATTGATTGGTTGAATGTTTAAACCTAAAGTTTTTATTTTTCCTTTTCCGGCACATACCTGTGCTGCATGAACAGTTTCATGGATTAGTGTTTGAGTCCCAATATGTAACTCAAACACTACGGGATTAATCCAGATTTTTTTGTCAGCTTCTCTTAGTAACCCATAAGCTCCTCGCTTTGGTGGCAGTGCAATGATTACCTGAAACCCTTTCTTTTCTAATTGATTTTTTAAATCTAAAAATTTTGACTCTAGATTGGGTATTTGAGAAAGCAGTAGTAAAGAATTTAATATAAAAATTTTGCTCACTGCCTTTTTTAATTACTTCAAAACATTTCTATTCAATTCTAATGGCATGATGAAAGGAGAAACGCTTTCATAAGCTTTAGCTGCTTGCAGTACCAGTAAATCTTTATATTTCGCAGCAACAATTTGTATCCCTACAGGTAAACCATTTGTAGTGAAGCCACAAGGTACAGACGCAGCAGGTTGTTGTGTGAGATTAAAAGGATAGGTAAAAGGTGCCCAATCGCGTTGCGGATTGTCAATAGATGATTGGGGTCTGTTTTGTCCAACCGGAAAAGCAACTGTAGGTAAGGTGGGAGTAATTAATAAATCATAATTTTCATGAAAGCGTTGCATTTGTCGTCCCAATGCTTCACGAGCATCTTGGGCGCTAAGATATTCTGCTAGGGTGATGCGATCGCCTTCTTTGCCAATTGAGAGCAAGCCTTCTTCAATGAGAGCTTGTTGTTCTGGACTAAAGCCGCGCACTAACTTGGCTGCACCAGCTTGCCAGAAGGTTTGAAAAATACTGCGGGGATTTGCAAAACCAGGATCGACTTCTTCAACAACAGCACCAAGTTTGGCAAAAATATCAACTGCGGCTTTAACTAAGGCAGCGACTTCTGGATCGACATCAGCGTAGCCAAAGTTAGGACTGTAAGCAATCCGCAGTTCCGCAACACCTTTATCTAAATCAACAGTGTAGTCCTGTTTGTCATCTGATAAAGCATACCAATCCCGCACATCAGGATGGGCAATAACATTCATCATGACTGCGGCATCGGTGACGGTGCGAACTAGAACGCCAATATGAAACAAAGTTCCTGTATGGGCTGATGGATAGCCAGCAACACGCCCAAAAGTGGGTTTCAAACCAAACACTCCGGTTAAGGCTGCTGGCGATCTGGACGAGCCGCCGCCATCTGTACCGAGATGGAGTGTTCCCATTCCCAATGCAGCAGCAACAGCTGCCCCACCACTACTGCCTCCAGGAGTCAAATCTGTATTCCAAGGATTGCGAGTAATCCCAGTCAGGGGGCTATCGGTTACACCCTTCCAACCAAACTCTGAGGTTGTGGTTTTTCCTAGTAGTACTGCTCCTTGTTCGCGCAAACGAGCCACCGCCGGGGCATCTTCTGGCCAAGGTTGATTGGAAGTAATCGCTTTACTGCCTCGTCGGGTTGGCAAACCCTTAGTTAAGAGTAAATCTTTGACGGTAAAGGGTATACCATCCACCAAGCCAAGGGGATTTCCATTCAGCCAACGTACCTCGGAAGCCTCTGCTTCAGCAAGAGCGGTTTTTTTATCAACGATCGCAAATGCATTAACTTGGCTATTGTAAGTATTAATCCGCTCTAGGGCAGCTTTGGTTGCTTCTGTTGGTGACAACTGGCGATCGCGATATAGCGACAAAAGCTTAGAAGCGGAGAAATCAGCAATCTCTGACATATTTAGGATTGAAAAATGATGTTGTGATCAATTCTTGGTTAAATAAATCCGGTATAACTATCAACTTACCGTAGTTTGTCTCACAACTCAATCTTCAAACCAGTGCTGGATGATAAGCCAATACGCTTGGGTTTTCGAGACGCGATAAATCGCCGTCTCTACAAGTGTTTTGTTGCTGATTCTGAACTATATTGGATGATTTGCGATCGCAAAAGCGATTCCCAGTCTCAGACTGGGAATGAGGCAAAAATCTTAATCTTTTGTAGAACTAATTGGTTTTTGACCAAAGGGGATATTCTTTTTAACTTCAGGAGAAGCACCCCCAAGGCTGCGGAAATACAGTCCTCCAATGGTGAGTAAAAATGTCACATATCCCACTGCTTGCACAAGATAGAGATTGTCTCTGTAGCCAAATAAAGATTTGAGAATAATGCCAGGAAACTGTTCGTCAGGCAAGATTGTGGAAGTATTGGAAACCATTGGCCCCAAAATACAGGAGTGGACTTTTGTAAAACGTTCGTAATAAAAACAAAGGTTTTCTGTGGCACGACTGCTCAAGGCAAGGTTCGCTACAGCTTCGTCAAAGTGTTTCAAGGCCGAAACTACCAACCCAGCGACAATCAACACTAATAAAACGCCCATTACCTGGAAAAACTGGCGGATGTTAATTTTGACACCCCATTTAAATAGCAGTACTCCAATGGCAGATGCTATTACCAAACCAGCAATAGCGCCCAAGGCTGGCATTAATCCCTGTTGAAAATTAGCTGCAACGAAGAGAACAGTTTCAAAGCCTTCGCGGACAACGGCAATTAAAATTAAGGTAAAAACACCCCAGCCAGCATTTGAGTTTTGTGTCAGCGCTTCTGTTACTGCTCCCTCAACTGTCGCTTTCATGAATCTGGCTTGTTTAGTCATCCAGATTAGCATCCAACTGAGCATTGCGATCGCTAATACACTAAACACACCTTCTAGTGCTGGCTCAACTACAGTGGTGTATTGAGGATTCGCGGCTCCCAGTATTTGAATTAACCAACTGAATAGCACACCTATTAAGGCACTGACGACAATACCAACGCCAACACCAGCATATACCCAAGAGTTGAGTCGGGATTGTTTCGCTTTTTTCAGCAAAGCTAGCACAATGCCAACAACAAGGGCAGCTTCCACCCCTTCTCGGAGCGTTATGACAAAAGTAGGTAGAGCAGTACTAAAATTCATTTTTTGTCCTTTGTTTTTTGTCCTTTGTCATTAGTCTCTAGCCAATAACCAATAGATATCTCCAGAAATTAATGATGTTTTATAAAGAACTGTTGTAGAGACGTAGCAGTGCTACGTCTCTACATTTTTTCACAGATGTCTAATGACTAATGACTATTAACTAAAATCACGTAGCATCTTTTTCAATTCGAGATTATGCATCTCTTCTTGTCCAATCATACCGCGAGCGAATTCTTCAAGGTAAATGCTGGCATTTGTGACAGTTTCGAGCAATTTTTTATACAGTTCCAATGCCTTTTTTTCATGGGATAAGCTTTCTTCCAAGATATCCTTGACTTTATGCTGATAGGTTTCTTCCATTGGGGCGATTTTCAGGGAGGGATGGCCATCTAAACCGGTGAGAATTTCTCCCACTTGTTCGGCATGAAGTAAAGATTCACTTGCCTGTGCTTTGAAAAAAGCCACGATTGGAATGCGGTTAGGGCCAGTCACCATTAAAGAATAATGTGTGTAGCGCACTACCCCTGCTAGTTCAAATTCCATAATGGCGTTGAGCAGGTCAATGGTCTTTTTATGGTCAAGTTCTTGCATCAGTTGTTAGTTCAAGTAACGAATGGAAGGTAATTAGTTAGGAGTTAGGAGTTAGGAGTTGGAAGTTAGGAGTTAGTAGTTTGGTATTAATAACTCATAATTCATAACTCATAATTCATAACTCTTAACTCTTAACTCCTAACTATTTTAAACTCCTTAACCTATACTTACCATTAAATTAAAGTGTTATCGGTGTGCTTGGGTATTGGATTTATCAACCACTTTTTGAGAGTTTTCCTCAATGGTTTTCACTAGCTTGGTAACATCATTAGGAGTTTTAACTGCTTTTGCTGGTGGGATGGCGGCGGGCCAAACTTTTATTAATTCAGCAAAACTAGTGTCGATTACTTTGTGTGCTTCGGGATCTGCTTGAGCTACTTGGCTAGAAATTCCTTTGTATAAATCATTGGCGTAAACCACAAAACCACGGGAGTCTTGATACTCAATTGGTGCGGTTATCTTACCATCTGCGATCGCCGCGCGATATTCTGAGTTGGCTGAATCTAATAGTTCGTTAATTACCTGTAGTGTAAATCTTGGTTTTGAGCGTTGATCTGCTGGCAAAGCTGCGATCGCTCCATCAACTGCTTGCACAGAAGAAGTAAAATTAGTTGTAACTTTGCTATCTTTGGGACTAGATTTTACTAAATCTTGCAAACTCACTAATGTTGTCTTAAATTCTTTGACTTTGCGCTCATTAAGTTGATCTTCTACGTCAACGTAAATTTCTTCAACTGGATGTCCAATATGAGGTTCTGCCTGTTTTGACTGATTCTGATCTAGCAGTTCTCGTGCTACTAAAAGATGCCCTTTCATTAAGCCTAATTTCGACATATAGTCAACATCTTTTGCCTCACCTGTGAGTACCACTTCTTGAACACCAACTTGGTCTTTAATTTGGTCGAACTGCTCTTGAGTAATTACTTTTTTGGTAACTAAATCTTCTGGGCTACCATAAGGACGATTTGCCTGGATTTTGTTTGATAAAGCCGGAACACCTAGTTTGCCTTCAAATTTATCCAATTCTGACAATATAGCAGTGTTGATGTTAATTTTTTCTTTGCCACCGTGACCACTATGACTGTTATCACTTAATGCCTCTGTAGCTTGAGGGCTAGTAACTGGTGCTGAGGAATTTTCTGCGGTTGGTGTACTGTTACAGGAACTTAAGGTAACTATTGCCGCAGCTGCCACTGTTAAACAGATATAGCGAAATTTCATCATTTCTGTTCCTCGCACAATTTAAAAGGTATTGGTTCAAATGCTTCAAACTATTACTCAAAGGTAGTTTGTTTGACAAATTGTCATAGATTTTACTTTCGCATATAATGATATTTTTTATCAACTATTTGATTTAAAATTTTATTAATTACAAATTAAGTACCTTGTACTTAGCCTGAATAGAAATTACTATTTATTTTGTCATGAATTGTTAACAGTCTTTTGAGAGTTGCTCTGGGCAAGTACTTCAAATTGACCCATGCAGCCGTTTTCGGCGATCGCATCTTGATGAGGATGGAACATATACTTACCTGGATAGCGGAAAGCAAATTCTAAGATGTGCCTTTCTGCGACACCCATCGTAATCACATCTGCTTTCTCACTAGGAGTCATAGTCATGCCATAGCGATAGACATCAAAGAAGTTGGCGTGGAGATGAAAGGTAACAGCCGGATCGTATTCAATGATGTTGAGAACATACAGCCGAATCAACTGATCTTTGTAAATGCCAATGGGATGATGCATGTAATAGTGGGGCAGACCATTGAAGGCGTAATAATCGTTATGGCTATCATCATTCACGTCATATCCACCCATCACTAATACGATTTCATCAGCCGGGGGACGGGGAGTCGGTGGATCGATGATAAATATTCCGTACAGTCCCTTGGCAATGTGACGGGTGACTGGTTCAATATGGCAGTGGTATAAATGAACCCCATAAGGTTCAGCATCAAATTCGTAGATTGTGGCACTACCATTGCTAATTGGGCGAACACCATCCATTTCTGCTGGATGAACGCCATGAAAATGCAAAGAGTGGGAATGTCCCGCTTTGTTAAGAAATAGTACTCGGATGCGATCGCCTTGTTTTGCCCGTAGCGTTGGCCCTGGGATGCGACCGTTTAAATCCCAGATGTTATAAGAGACAGCACTATTGAGTTTTATGATGGAAGTACCAGCAGTTAACTGAAATTCTCGGATAGTCCGCCCATTTTCTTGCTTCACCGTCCCATAATCAAAATCCCTCAACATCTTCATCGGATTAGTAGCGTCATCTGGTGCTTCTATATTGAGTGGTGGCACTTTGACGGTTGACTTACCTTGTAGATTTAGCATCTGCCAAAGTCCAGCTGCACCAGTCACTCCAGCACCCGCTAGGCCCAGCTGCAATAATTGACGACGGCTCCAAGGTTTGCCGTTACCCAGAGCGAAGTTGTTGGGCATGAGATTTAGTTACGGTTAGCGCTAAAAAAGAATTGCAAATCTTTTGCAATTGCTTTTAAATATTAGAGGAATTAGTAATTATTGTCAATAATTTTTCAGTGCTGCAAAACTACTAGTTAAATTGTTAAATCTAGAGAAAAAGAGAATTTTTCTTTAAAAACTCTAGCCAATTTTCTTAAAAATTACAGCATCTATACAGAGACTACTGACTATCAATCAGCTTTTGAATTCTTTACAACGGACTTGGGCAATGCTGCGGAAATAGGCAGGTTATGCCAAAAATGAAATAGTCTTAGGACGTTTTAGAAGTAGATTTGGCTGGATTCAACAGCCGGAAATGCTAAGTAAGCGTACAGAATTAATTACAGTCATTGCGAGCGTTCGCGGAGCGTCTCGTTGGCGCAGCCTCTCGTAGAGAAGAGAAGCAATCCCAGCCGCAAGCGAATTGCTTCATTTCGCAACTCTTGGAGACGCTACCGCGAACGCTCGCAATGACATTGTGTAATTAATTTTGTTTATCTACTTATATACGTGAGGGATTACCAAGAAATAATATTAGCACTATGGAGTGGACATCTTGTCTGCTCTTGGTTATTATTGGCGGCGAGACGCTCATCCCACAATAAAAATTGGATGTTTATAATTTTACCTTTCATTTCTTTAATTGCTATTTTTTTGTTAATTAATAAAAATGCTCCTGATTGGCGGGAATCGCTAATAGTAGCCTTTACTTACTGGGGAGTTTTGCTCACTGTCATCACAGAAATTTTGAGTTTCCTTCAATTAATTACTTTTGGTGGGGTATTAGTAGCTTGGGGATTAATATGTGTAATATTAATTTCTTTTTTATATCTGCGGTTAAATCCTCAAAAAACTCAGATTTTAGAGCCAAATAAATCTTTTCAAGTAAATGAAAATATTAAAATCCCATCAGTTATAAAATTCTTGTTATCTGGCGTGGGTTTTGTTGTAGCGACAGTTGGATTAATTGCAATTACCGCACCACCCAATAACTGGGATTCTATGGACTATCACATGAGTCGTGTTGCTCATTGGATAGAAAATCATAGTGTTGCTCATTATCCAACAAGTTATACTCCACAGCTATATCAAAACCCTTGGTCAGAATTTGTAATTTTGCATTTTCAAATTCTCAGTGGTGGTGACTACTTTGCTAACTTAGTTCAATGGTTTAGTATGATTGGCTGTATTATTGGAGTGTCATTAATTGCCAAACAACTCGGAGCAGATTTACGAGGCCAGGTTTTCTCTGCGGTTGTAACTGCAACAATTCCTATGGGAATATTGCAAGCGTCTAGTACTCAAAATGATTATGTAATTGCCTATTGGGTAGTTTGTCTTGCCTACTATTTGCTATCAACCATTGAAGCCAAAAACAGCAATATTTGGACGATTTCATTCAAGATTGGCAGTAGTACCGGATTAGCTATTTTGAGTAAGGGAACTGCTTATTTTTATGTCTTTCCCTTCTTAGTTTGGTTTGGTTTATACCAAATTAAACGCTTACGTTGGCAAGTATGGAAGCCTGCTTTGATGGTAGGAAGTATATCTTTATTACTTAATATTAGCCACTATTTACGCAATTATAATTTATTTGCTTCACCCCTTGGTGAACCAGGTGAGTATAAAAATGAATTACACGGTATTAATATACTTTTTTCTAATGTTATCAGAAATCTGGCTTTGCATATAGGCACACCGATTGGTTTATGGGATGGAATAGCAAATAAACTAATTCAAATCATACATACATTTATTGGTGTGGATATTAACGACCCCCGGATAACTTTTTCCAAAACATTTTTTGTACCAGGAGGTTGGCCAACAATTGGGATATCTGGTAATGAAAATGGTGCTGGTAATTTTATACATTTAGCATTGTTAATTATATGTATTATTATTTTTATATCTCGAAAATCTATTCGTAAAGACAGTTATCTAGTTGCTTATTTTATTGCTACCATATCTACATTTTTGATGTTTTGCTACTTAGTCAAATGGCAAGCTTGGAATAGCCGTCTTCATTTACCTTTTTTCGTATTAATTTCTCCATTCTTAGGCATTATTTTATCTAAGCTGAAAAAGCAAAAAATAGCAATTTTACTAGTAATATTTTTGCTTATATCGTCTTTGCCGTGGCTATTTTTTAATCGATATAGACCTATCATTGATAGCAACAATATATTCCAAACCAGCAGAATTGAGCAGTACTTCAGTAATAGACCATACCTCAAAGGGACTTACACAGGAGCCGTTGAGTTTTTAAATTCAAAGAAATGCTCGAATATTGGTCTATTAATGGGAAATGACCCTTGGGAATACCCTTTGTGGGTACTTTTACAGCAAAATAATCCAGAAGTAGTTAAAATTCAACATGTTAATGTCACTAATATTTCGGCAAGTTTAGAAAAAGAGGATTCCTATAAAGATTTTCAGCCTTGTGGGATTATTGCAATGGAAACTAAAAAAAGTAAACAAAAGAAATCTCTAGAGGTTAATTTCAAAGGTAAAACTTATACTCGCTCTTGGAATTCTCCAGAACTTGGTGTATTTATTAAACAGAATTCAGGAGTCAGGAGTCAGAATTCAGAATGAATTATGTGCGACTGGTGGATAGCGCAGCGTAAAGCCTTCTCTACGAGAGGCTGCGCCAACGCTTAAAGCTAGTATTTTCGAGTCGCGTCTTGATTCTGACTACTGAATTCTGACTACTGAATTCTTCTTCAATAAGTAGAATTTTATTTCCAAGATTATAAAATTAAGATTTACTGAGAAATTAATCAAATAATGCTGACAAAAACTATTGTTGAAAAAATTCTGGAACGTGCCTTGATGGGGTATGACTTATCTCCCGAAGAGGGAGTGGTGTTATTACAACAAACTGACCCAGAGGCGATCGCAGCAATACGTACTACATCCGACACACTCCGCCATACTCAAGCAGGCGATACGGTTACATACATAATTAATCGTAATATCAACTTTACTAATATTTGTGAGCAGCACTGTAGTTTTTGTGCTTTCCGTCGAGACGATGGTGATGTCGGTGCATACTGGTTAGATTCGGCGCAAATTTTGGAAAAAGCGACAGATGCAGTGCGACGAGGTGCAACGGAAATCTGTATGCAGGGTGGGTTAAATCCACAAGCGCAAATCAATGGTAAATCTTTGCCCTACTATCTCAAGGTAGTGGAAACCATCAAACAGGAATTTCCTCAGATACATCTGCACGCTTTCTCTCCTCAAGAAGTACAATTTATCGCCAGACTTGACGGACTCGAATATGCTGATGTGATTATTGTTTTGCGCGATGCCGGAGTTAATTCAATGCCGGGAACAGCAGCAGAAGTATTAGACGATGAGGTTAGGCGGATACTGTGTCCAGAGAAGATTGATACAGCCACTTGGCTAGAAATCGTCAGTACCGCTCACAAATTAGGCTTGTATACCACTAGTACTATGTTATCTGGGCATATTGAAACCCACGAACAGCAAATCGGGCATTTAGAAAAATTGCGATCGCTCCAAAAAACCGCTATCAATCAGGGATATCCAGCAAGAATCACAGAATTTATTTTATTACCCTTTGTTGGTCAAGAAGCCCCCAAATCCTTACGTCGCCGTGTCGGACGCGATCAACCAGTTTTAACCGATGCATTGCTATTAGGAGCTGTAGCACGAATTTACTTAGGTAATTGGATTCCCAACCATCAGCAGAGTTGGGTAAAACTGGGGCTTGCAGGTGCAACAGAAGCCTTAGTTTGGGGTTGCAACGATATCGGTGGCACCTTGATGGAAGAGCATATTACCACAATGGCAGGTGCTTTGGGTGGTACATGCATGGAAGTGGAAACCTTAGAAACTGCGATCGCTTCTTTAGGACGACCTTACCAACAACGAGATACCCTGTATCAAAAAATTAGGAATTAGAAAAAAAATTCTCTTCAATCTCCTTACTCTGTGTTCTCTGCGCCTCTGTGGTTAAATAAATTACTTTTAAACCGCAAAGTCACAGAGAGATCAGAGATAAAAAATAGATTTTACAAGTCAGCTTCAATATTTTTCGGTTAAGACAAGAGACGCGATGAATCGCCGTCTTTACAATAATCAGTCTTTTGTAGAGACGGCGATTTATCGCGTCTTTGCTATTATTTATCGCGTCTTTGTGATCTATAATTTTCATCAAAAAACCTTAACCGATGGCAAATCACTATCCTCATTTTGCCAAAATCATTTATAGTTTGACAGTTATTTTAATTGCTGCTATTGGTATCAGCCGCTTATATTTAGGAGTTCATTGGCCCACAGACATAATTGCAGGTTATGGAGTCGGTTTTTTGTGGCTGATGATATGTATTACGATACTTAAATTGCAAAGATTGAGGTAGGAAAAGTTACTTAATTAAATCCGATCAACCTCTAATTCCATAACTTCGCAGAGAAGACATTGCGATGATAATTGTCCAATTAGATTTTTTAATAACCTGATTTTTTTGCCCAAGATGCTTGTAAATGAGCGCTTTTTATGCAATGAAACAGCCCTCTGCTTACTCCCATATTCCCCACTCCTCACTTAATTGATCCCCAAGTTACCAATCCAAGATAGGATGGACGTTGATTTACGTATTCTTTTACTTAATGCATATGAAACGCTATTGGTCGCGTTTGCTTGCGCTGGTTTTGGTTGTATCTATAGGCTTAATGGGTTGTTCTGGTAGTCCAGATAGTTTGACTGGGGATTATCGTCAAGACACCTTAGCTGTGGTCAATATTATGAGACAAGCTTTGGATCTTTCACAAGATTCACCAGACAAAGCAGCAGTTCAAGCAGAAGCGCGTCAAAAAATTAATGACTTTTCCGCTCGCTACCAACGGGTTAACTCTGTTTCTGGTCTTGGTTCCTTTACAACCATACGAACAGCCCTCAATTCCCTAGCTGGACACTACAGTTCTTACCCAAATCGTCCTGTACCCGAAAAACTCAAAAATCGTCTAGAGAAGGAGTTACAGCAGGTAGAGACGGCGCTGAAGCGTGGTGGTTAGCTATTGGTTCTAGTTCACGTGAGGTACACCCGTAGGGGCAATACCCTGCGGGAAGCCGCTTTGCGTCTACATGAATTGCCCCTACACTTTGCGATATAATTTTCCACTTTAAATTTTTAACTATATTAACGTGAGTCTCCGTTGGAGGCGCACCTTAATATAAGCCGATCCCTTGGGATCAAAGTATATTGCTAGATTTAATTCACTACGAATTAATGAAATACTGTATCTATGTAAAAAATATTACTATTTTTGTCAGATTTTCAATAACTAAGTACAAGCAGAATCTACCCAATAGTAGACTAAACTTGCCTTGTATTCAGGTATTCTATACTGCCATTTATACGTTTATGTGTTTATAAAGGAATACGGCAACAGAAATATGTTCTTGGGAGTCTTAAAAAAATAGGTTTCAGAACCTTGCTAGTTAAGTGTGTAATTATATACACATTTTCAATAGTTTTCTGATTTGGGATTGATTTGAAGTTTGAATTTGTTCATCTACTGCTAGGTATGTCTAACCGTCCCTTGAACTTTATAAGATCGACATTATTTTGGCAGCGCTTATTCGCTGTTGTTTTCACTAGTAGTTCGTTGCTCCCCAACTTTGGGAGTCAACCAGCAAGGGCGCAAGTGAGTCAGTATTGTCAGTTATCATCAGCGGTGGCGCAAGAAAAAGAAAGCTTACGTTTGTCAGCCCTTAAAGGCAATGAAAATGCTCAAACGCGCTACCAAAATATGCTAAAAGAACAGGCACAGGAATTACAGGAGTGCCGGACTCGGACTTGGCCGCAAGTTCAAGCTATTTGGTTGCGCTTGTATCCTTGTGACATTCAGCCAGGAACAATTGATCAGATTATGGATCGGATTGTTAATCGTGGCTATAACCAAGTTTATATAGAAGTATTTTACGATGGGCAGGTTTTATTACCAGCAAGAGCTAATCCGACAGTTTGGCCTGCCGTGATTCGCACTCCAGGGGCAGAAAACACTGATATACTCGCCACAGCAATTAAAAAAGGTCGGCAACGTGGTTTGAAGGTCTACGCCTGGATGTTTACCACAAATTTCGGCTATACTTACGCCCAGCTTCCAGACAGAGAAAGTGCGATCGCTCGTAATGGCAAAGGTCAAACGAGTTTATATGTGGTAGATAACGGCTCTCAAGTATTTATCGACCCCTACAACCTGCAAGCAAAACGCGACTACTACCAATTGGTACAAGAAATTTTGCGTCGTCGTCCAGATGGCTTGTTATTAGACTACGTGCGTTATCCCCGACAAGCTGGAAGTGATTCCATCGCCACCAAAGTTTCAGATTTATGGCTATTTACTCCCGCAACCCAAGAAGCTTTATTTAAACGGGCACAGAATTTCAAAGGGCTGGACTTGATTCGCCGCTTTTTGAGTAAGGGATTTGTCACTGGTGGAGATATAGCCGAAGTCGATAAACTTTATCCTCAGGAAGGGGAACCCCTCTGGCAAGGACGCCCTCTCCCACCAGCTGAAAAATCAATCCTGCCTGCAACCGATAGACAGCCGCTTTTACAATGGGAGTTGTGGCAGCTTGCCGTTGCCCACGCTATGCAAGGAATTCTAGATTTTGTCACCATCGCTACTTACCCAGCAAAGCAGCTAGGTATTTCCACAGGAGTGGTGTTTTTCCCAGATGGCAATCAAACTGTAGGACAAGGGTATGATTCCCGCTTGCAACCTTGGGATCGGTTCCCCACTACATTAGAGTGGCATCCGATGGCTTATGGAAATTGCGGTGATGTTAGTTGTATTGTGTCGCAAGTGCAGCGGGTTTTGAGTATGGCAAAACCAGGTACACAGATCATCCCGGCTTTAGCTGGTAAATGGGGAGAATCCGTCAGTAATCGTCCATCCCTAGAAGTACAAATGCAGGCACTTCGACAATTTGCCCCCCAACTCAAGGGAGTGAGCCATTTTGCCTATTCTTGGCAATATCCTGAGAGTGATAGCGATCGCAAATTCTGCCGAGTTAAGTAGACTTCTTGCAGTAGTAATGAAGAGTGCTGAGTGCTGAGTATGGTGAAAAGGGATTGAATTTCCCTTTCAACTTATCAAATTACACGCAGTCATAATTACGTATGGAGTGCCGCGAGTCGTTGGAATGCCGACGGTGCTGGAGTATCTGCGAGCTGCTGGCGGATCACCTCGGCACACGCACCTGGGCTTAACAACGAGGTATCAACTTCCAGGTCATAGATGCCAGGGATGTGGACTTCATGTTGCCATAACTGAACCGGATGTGGTATCGAGTCGGCTGTACTTCCCACCTTCCACCCCGTTTTTTGCCGTCGTTCCATAATGATCTCGATGGGGCAGCGAACACCTACAAACAAAACTGGCAATCCGTTCAAACGTCGGGCACTATCAGCCAGAATGCCCCGCTTCATTGCGTAGGCATCATGGTGTCCGATATCAACCACGACATTTAGACCCAAACGGCTATGGGCGGCGATGGATTCATACATAGCGCTGTACAGAATGGGAACCACAGGTTCAATGTCCTGGCGTTCTCCCCCTGGACGCAAACCGATCCCAGGCAGGTATCGTGCGGGAGTCATTTGCATAAATCTATCGACACCCAAGTTCATCCATAGACCATCAAATGTCTCCTGGATAACTGCAACAATGCTTGATTTACCCGATCGCGGGACACCATTTAGGATAATAATCTGTCCTAGTGTCTGTGTCTGCCCCATGACCACTCCTCTATATAGTTAGCAGTTCCACATTAGGGCTAAAACGTTCAATAGGCAATTGAAAATGCTTCTATACTAAAAACGGATGATTGCTAGACTTTTGCCCAGGCAAAAATCTTTGTATATCAATACTTCTGGCGATTTTAAAACTAAAGCTGCAACCCGTCTTTAGTATACCTCAACTCAACTTAAAGCCAAGTCCTCTGGTGTATTACAGTTAAACAGCATTTCGGGTTCTGCTAAAGGCAAAACTTCTACCGGATATTGCCGAAGCCACTCCTGAAACGATCGCCCCCCTTGGTTGATAAACTCTAAAAGTTGTGGCAAACAGTGGCGGCGATAAAAACCACACAGGGGTTCCCAACCTTTGGGATTATGAGCTAAAGCTGCGATCGCATTATCCCCTACACCATCAAGTCTAGTTACCCATTCTTGCAAGACCTCAACCCGCAATCTCGGTAAATCGCAAGCTAGCAGCAGTACCCATTCTGTTTGTACTTGCGCTAATCCTTGAGCAAATCCAACTAAAGGCCCCTGGGCTAGAGATTCTCTAAACATAGGCACTTCTCGGATAAACTCACAACCAGGTAAAAGCAAATTTTGATAGCGTTCTGGCCAGGGAGTAACTATATAAATAGTATCTGCACAACCTTTGGCGATCGCACAAACTCGCTGTAACAACGGCACTCCTTCAATGGGAATCAAGGCTTTATCTTGACCCATGCGAGAACTTTTACCGCCTGCTAACACAATGGCGGTTAATTCGCTTCGGTTCGTCATAATTTCGTAAGTTCGTAGCAAATTCTCTTAAAAAACTCTGCGTACCTCTGCGCTTTCCTCAGCGTCCCTTTGCGTTTAAAAACCGCTATGAATTAATCCAAAGCTCTATTCTGACTTTTCTCCACTTGCTGCCATAAATGCTCTACACTTTCTGCTGGTGCAAGGCACTTCAAGCCTTGGCAAACTAACCCAACACTTCCCTCTGGTAAATCAGATGTGATGGCAAACACAGCCGCCGGCAAATACTTGGGGATCAAAGCGTTAATCTGCTCAGTGGTGCTGCGAATCAAGGTAGAATTACGATACCAATCCAAAGCTGTAAATAAGCTGGGGCAAGCTTGGGGAGCGCGATGCATTACGCTCTTAAAAGCTTTTAAACCAAGTTCCGCTAAATCTAAATAATCTAGATTATCGGTGAGTAGGGTGAGACGGACAAGGTTAGCGATCGCAATTCCATTAGCTGAGGGTGTAGCGTTATCAGCATAACTACGTTCTCGGACAATTAAATCTTGACTAGAGTCGCTTGATGTGTTATTGTATCCACCCAACTCTACACTCCAAAGAAATTCGTTGAATTGATCTTGGATAGCGATCGCATTTTCTAACCATTGCTCCTGCTCAGGGTTGGAAGCTTGTAAATCAAGCAGAGCTTTAATAAACAAAGCGTAATCTTCAGACTGAGCTAAAACACTTGGTTCTCCTTGATAGTTGAGTCGCTGAAAACGCCCATCGACAAATTGATTTTCCAAGATAAAATTCGCTGCTCGTGCTGCTAATTCCAGATATAAAGGTTGTTGGAAAACCCCAGCAGCCCTAGCCAGTCCAGAAATCATCAAGCTATTCCAGGCGACAATCATCTTCGTATCTGTCACCGAAGGAATGCGACCCGACCAATTAGTGGTTTTTGCTTCCTGGTTGTTACGAGCCGGGGGAAAAGTTTCTAGCGACTCAGAACTAACGCCATAACGAGCGTTAAACAGCTTATTCAGCGAAGTTTCTAGCGTTGCGCTCAGTTTGCCAGAATTCCTTCTTTGCAAAACATTACGTCCTTCAAAGTTGCCGTTGGGGGTAACAGTAAATTGCTGTTGTAATTCTGTTAATTCTTCAGGTCTTAACAGTTGTTGTAATTCGCTGTAACTCCAAACATAAAAAGCTCCTTCTTCTGGTTCTACTGCCGTGGGTTGAGTGAAGCTATCGGCATCTTGAGAAGCATAGAAGTAACCTTCAGGCGCGGTCATTTCCCGCTTCAGCCATTGTACAGTACCAGCGATCGCCCTTTCAAAGGCTGGCTCTTGTACTCCGGCACTCCACAAAGAAGCCAGATACTCTACAATCTGTCCATTGTCGTAGAGCATCTTTTCAAAATGCGGTACTGTCCAAGTTGGGTCAACAGTATAGCGATGAAAACCACCACCTACATGGTCATAAATGCCTCCCAACGCTAAGTCTAGTCCTCGCTGGGTACAAACTTGCTTACCATCATAGTGAGATTCAAAGTTAAATCGAGTTCCCCGCAGTGCTAATTCTGTGTAGGGAATCATCGGAAAGCTATTGCCAGATTGACTAGGAGTAATTATGCCTGTGCTGGTTTCCCAACCTTGGCGGAGTAATTCATGGTCTTCAAGCTCATTTGTTGTACCGTCTTGCAACACCGCAGACGTGAGCAAAGACTCAATAATCAAGGCTTTGCGTTGCTGTAAATCTGCTTTTTCTATATCGTAATAACGGCGAAGGGATTGCAACACCTGCAAAAATCCTGGACGACCATAGCGCGGGTCTACAGGGAAATAAGTCCCAGCGTAAAACGGCACTAAATCTTCTGGTGAAAGAAAAATATTTAAAGGCCAACCCCCTTGACCGCTCATCATCTGCAAAGCCTGCATATAGATGCTATCAAGGTCAGGTCTTTCTTCCCTGTCTACTTTGATGGGAAGATAATTGGCATTCATGTAGTCAGCGATCGCAATATCAGAAAAAGCCTCGCCTTCCATGACAGTACACCAGTGGCAACTAGAATAGCCAATGGAAAGAAAAATCGGTTTATTTTCTGCCCTTGCAGTTGCAAGTGCTTCGTCACACCAAGGCCACCAATCAATGGGGTTTTCGGCGTGTTTCCGGAGATAGAGGCTCTTAGCTTCAGCAAGGCGATTAGTCATGATCAAACGCAAATAGTTGCCTTCTTTGCTCAGTCTACCCTTTTCCCAAGAGTGTTAGCCTAGACGGCTATGTACATAAGGGACTTCCAAGAAATAAATTATTCAAGGAAACGAACCACAGAGGCGCAGAGAACACAGAGGGAAGAGAAGTAGAGAGGATTTTTGCGTCAGTTTTGGGATATTTTTTTATTTGGAAGTCCCTAAGCAAGAAACCCCTGAGTTAGAAGGTAGCACTGGTTTTGATATCACCTAAGTAAGTTTATGTGAAAAATTACAGGTTTGTAGTCAGCCAGGGCTGACTACAAGGCAATAATCATTTATATATACTAAAGACGGGTTGCAGCTTTAGTTTTAAAATCGCCAAGAGTATTGATATACAAAGATTTTTGCCTGGGCAAAAGTCTAGCAATCATCCGTTTTTAGTATAACTGGGTTTATTTACGCCGACTTACTTATACCTGGGCAACTTATGAAACATTCTTATTGAAAAGATCGCAACAGCAAGCTAACAATATTTGGTGGCGTTTCTTGCATAGGTGATGCTGTCTTTGTCTGAATTAAAGTATTTGGGCTAAGTCCTACTATCAGATGGAGCAAGAAGGTGATGATGGCGGCTTGTATAAGTTTTTCCAGCATGGCTCGTCTCTCTCTGAGTGGATAGCATTTTAATTAGGACTAGTTATTCTAAATACACCTCGTACTATCGACTTACCGAATCTAACAAAAATAACTTGATAATTGCCGAGGAAAATCCTAAAAAAATGTTTAAAATGTTACTGAAAATTAACATAATTCCCTAAGCAAGTCGGCGAGGAATGGCGCTCCGGGACTGGGGACTGGGGACTGGGGACTGGGGACTGGGGACTGGGGACTAGGAAGAGTTTTCTTCTCTACTTAGACGCTACGCGAACAAAACTTGGTTGGGGTCTGAATCCACTTACAAGTTTTCCCAGTCCCTAATCCCCAGTCCCCAATCCCTTTTTCAATTGGGATATTCTCTTAGACAGCTTTTGCTGCTAAAAAGTGCCCTTAAAGGTTGAATCCATTGCAAAATATGCTTTTAGTCTCTTTTTGGATAAGACAGAATGGGAAAGATTTACTTTTATCTACCTGGGAATAGTAGAGATAAACCCCAGTTTTGTGCTGCCACCGATAAAATGTATTTAAAGTAGCCACAAACACGCTTCCATGATTCCTATCGTTATTGAACAATCGGGTCGAGGTGAACGCGCCTTTGACATCTACTCACGGCTGTTACGTGAGCGCATCATCTTTTTGGGACAACAAGTTGATAACAACATTGCCAACTTGATTGTTGCCCAACTGCTGTATTTGGATGCTGAAGACCCGGAGAAAGACATTTATATGTACATCAATTCTCCCGGTGGTTCGGTGACGGCTGGTATGGGCATTTTTGACACTATGAAACATATTCGCCCTGATGTCTGTACAATTTGTACCGGATTGGCGGCGAGTATGGGTGCTTTTCTCCTCAGCGCGGGTGCTAAGGGTAAGCGGATGAGTTTACCCCATTCTCGGATTATGATTCATCAACCTTTAGGCGGCGCTCAAGGACAGGCGACTGATATTGAAATTCAGGCGCGGGAAATTCTGTATCACAAGAAGCGGCTAAACGACTATTTAGCTGACCATACAGGTCAACCAATTGAGCGCATTGCTGAAGATACTGAACGTGACTTTTTCATGTCGCCAGAGGAAGCCAGGGAATACGGTTTGATTGACCAAGTGATTGACCGTCACGCCGCCGGTAGCCGTCCAGCCGTTGCGGTTGTTAATTAATAGTCACGATTGGCAAATGGTGATTTACCACTTTAAATTCTCTTAAACCGCAAAAATAACCCCTCTTTACTTATGAAGAGGGGTTATTTTTGGAATGGATGGTCTGCTAAAGTCCTTAATACCGATTTGGACACATGACTAACTAAAATCCCGCTATTGGGTTTGGCTGAGATTGTAAGTATTTGAGGAATTCGTGTAATTCTTCTTCAGTAAGTAAAGTACGCCCTCGCTTACCGTAGACTTTAATCAGATGTTCTCGTCCCCGTTCTGGTGTCCAGCCTAAGCGCTGGATTTCGACATCTGTTTTGGCAATTACATCCGACAAATCTGCTGGTGTTGGTTGAGATGAAAGGGATGCAAGGTATTTTCGGAAGTCTAGTAATTCTGCTTCTGTCAGCAAAGTACGCGATCGCTTCCCATAAGTTTTAATCAGATGCTCCCGTCCCTGTTCTGTTGTCCAGCCTAAACGCTGCATTTGGACATCGGTCTTAGCCAATATCTGAGATAAATCCTCAGAAGATATTCTAGTAATTACAGTGTCTGATTCTTCTGAGTATGTAGAGAAATCTTGGAACTCTTCATATTCCGCATCAAAATCTGTGGGGGATTCTATTGTAGGTAGAGATACAAGGTATTGGAAGAAGTCTAGTAATTCTACTTCTGTCAGTAAGGTACGCGATCGCTTCCCATAAGTTTTAATCAGATGATCCCGTCCCTGTTCTGTTGTCAACCCTAAACGCTGCATTTCACAATCTGTTTGAGCAATTACTTCAGAAAAATTCACAAGTTCCATAGCTTCGTTACTGTTTCAACAGCCTACATCTCTTGTCATTAGTCCTTACAAATGACCAATGACTAATGACTAATGACTAATGGCCAATGACCAATGACTAATCAAAATCCCGCTATTGGGTCTGGCTGAGATTGGAGGTATTTGAGGAATCCGTGTAATTCTTCTTCAGTGAGCAAAGTACGCCCGCGCTTACCGTAGGTTTCAATCAGATGCTCCCGTCCCTGTTCCGGTGTCCAGCCTAAACGCTGAAGTTCGACATCTGTTTTCGCAATTACATCTGATAAATCCACAGGTTCAGCTTTCTTGTTTCTCTTTCCTTTCCCTGACGGGGCAGCGACATTTTCTTGAGGGCTGTAACTCCGGGGTGTAAATGGTGTGACATTATTGGCAGAAATTGCTGGAAATGTTTGATTTTCTAACTGGTTATCAAAGGTTATTTCCAAGCTTTCAACTGGAGGATCAAATTCTAGCTCCCGGTTGTCAGTCACAGGAAAGTTTTGACCTAAATCCTGGCTATAGGTATCCTCGCTTAGGGGCGCAGCATTGCTGTACCCATACTGTTCGTTACTGCTTGTTACTACTTCTGGTTTGATGTTCAGTACTTTGGAGGGCGGCGTAGATATTTCTTTGTCGCTGACTGCTGACCACTGATTACTAACAAACTCCTCATCCTTTACGGAGGAATAGGCAGCAGGCTCATTTAATCCTACTTTGGTATTCAAGGAAGGGTTTTGCTGCGTCGGAGAAATTGGATTTGAGGTAAATGCCACTGATTCTTGTGGCGCATTTGTAATACCCAAAACTATCAACGCCCTGGTTCTGGCTTGGTCTTCTGCTGCTTCTACTGTTTCGGCTGCTGCCATACCCGTAGCACGGGTTACGCCTTCAATTTGCACGCTTGCCCGAACAATATATTTTCCTTGAAAAATTTGCACTAACTCAGAAATCAGACTACCTTTGGGATACAAGCTCTGGAATTGAGCCAACATAATACTGCTACCAATGTAAAGGGGAATGGGGACTAGGGACTGGGGACTAGGGACTAGGAGTTTTCCAAGGGAGCAATGCTCTAACAGTGAGTGGGGAAGCAGGGGAGGCAGGGGAGGCAGGGGGAGAGAAAGAAATAAGCGTATTTAGGACTATAACGCTCGTAAAAAATACTAAAATTTTCTCTTCACTTCCCCTGCTCCCCCTGCCTAAGAAAGCTCTTTTCACGATCATCTCACTTTTTCGCATTGCTCCCTTTTCCAATGCCCCATGCCCAATGCCCAGTACCTTTTAAAGTAATATTCTTGCTTTGCCTTGTGTCCTAATTGTAGCAGTAGGTGTTTTTTGACGAAACTTTTAGCTAGTGCTAACTTGTCTGGGTAGTCTTGCTTGCAATGCTATACTGATTACCCAACTGGATATCTAGAACTATTTTCTGGAAGTGCGCTCTAAATCTACAATAATGGAGATAAGGTTCACCCTCGCTGCTTATTAAGCTGCTCACCTAATTGTTACCGATTCTACATGTGGGAAAATTGGGTTCACCGGCAGTTCCTCCTAGTTAAACATCAGAGTCTAATGGCGTAAAATTACCTTCACTCTAGACAATCAAACACTTGTAGTTTCCACGCCACTTGACGGCAGTTGCTCCACTTGGGGAGACCCCAAGACCGCACTGCCTCCTCCACTTGGGGAGACCCCAGACGCTCACAGACTCGCTATCGCTTTTAGCGTCTCCCCTTGTCCTAAAGGGAGAGGCTGACGCCAAGGGAGAAGACGGGGGCTGCCTCACCGCAGTGGCTCACCTGCATAGCGCTTTTGGGCAGTATGGAGAGTTCTCTAAACCCAGCTTCTCAAAAACCCGTCGCGTAACCTAGCGGGGCTAAATTCTAATCAGGCGTGCAATCTTAAGTTTGGTTTAGATGAAGGGACTTGAATGCAGGCAAATTCTGAGAGCATCTTGCAGTGAGAAGTTCGTAGACACCCAGAGTTGTCCGTGGGTCGGCTTCCTTTGCTCGGAACTGTGGGAGTATTTTCCCGCTTTTGCTGGGTCGGGCTTCCTTTCCTTAGAACTTAGGAAGTCTTGCTTCAGGGCAATTAGTTTCCAACTTGTTTCTGTAAGCCGTGAGAGTATACAGGAAAGAACCAGATTAAAGAAGAATTCAGAATTCAGAATTCAGAATTCAGAATCAAGATAGTAGGGAATTCAGACCCACCACTACAAAAGTTGACCACAAAACAAGAAAATTTTTGTGGGGGACTTAAACCCCTTGATTCAGACGCTTGCGGACTCGCTACCGCCCTTCGGTTTCACCAGTCACCTACAGAAGTAAACCTTCTTGCAGTGCTGGTTCACCAGTCACACAGAATTAAATTCTGTTAGCGGTAGTGGGGCGTTTAGCCCATTCTGGCTCCTGAATTCTGTTTTGTTAAACAACAAATGATGTTTTGACCAAAGGTCGGTTCACTGCATGGAATTTTCAATCGCTACACTCCTTGCCAATTTCACCGATGATAAATTGGTAGCTCGGAAGGTTTTAGAAAAGAAGCTTGGCTGTGAAGATGAAAAAAGTTTACAAAAACTTCACATTGCCTTAGATGTTCTGGAAAAAATCGGTATTTTAGTGAAGGAACGGGGCAAGTACCGCCGTGTCTCAGAAGACGGCGTAATCGAGGCAAAACTCCGTTGTTCTAGTAAGGGCTTTTGCTTTGCTATTCAAGATGTGGAAGGCGCTGAGGATATTTACATCCGCGAAAGTCATCTGAGTAATGCTTGGAATGGCGATCGCGTTTTGGTGAGAGTTCTCAAAGAAGGCAGTCGCCGTCGCTCTCCTGAAGGGGAAGTAAAGCTGATTCTCGAACGTTCCAACCACACGTTACTGGCACGAATTAAGCAGGTGGAAACTGGTTTCCGGGCTGTGCCTTTAGACGATCGATTGCTATTTGAACTCAAGATTCAACCTAACGGGGCAAAGTTAGAAGAAGCGATCGATCATCTGGTTCATGTGGAAGTTTTGCGTTATCCGTTAGCACAATATCCTCCCCTCGGTCGAGTCGTGCAAATCCTCGGTAGCGATGCCGAAGCTGCTGCTGATATAGATTTAGTTACGTGCAAACACGACCTTTCCCGGACTTTTCCAGATAATGTTGTTGAAGCAGCCGCCAGGTTGCCCAAAAAACTCCTGAAAGCAGACCTGAAAAATCGGCTAGATTTACGTAATTTGTTTACTCTCACCATTGAAGGGGTAAATGGCGGCGACACCAAATTTATCGAAAACGCTTTTAGTTTAGAAAAAAACTTAGCCGGAAATTGGCTTTTAGGCGTTCATATAACTGATGTTTCTCACTATGTCCAACCTGATGAACCTCTAGATAGAGAAGCACTCAAACGCGGTAAATCAGTGTATTTGGGAGAATTAGTTTTGCCAATCTTGCCTCCAGCAGTGGCAGAACGCTGTTCTTTAGTACCTGGGAGCGATCGCTTAACCATCTCTTTTTTAATTACCATTGATCCCAAATCGGGAGAAGTGTTGGAGTGGGAAATTCAACCCAGTGTAATCAATGTAGAGACTACACTAAGTACTGAACAAGCTCAAGCAATTCTTACAGGTGAATCTCAAGATAAATCTCCCCAGGTTTCCCAAATCTTGCAAGACCTCCAAGCCTTGCAAACAGCCGTGAAACAAGTGCGGTTAACTCGTGGTAGCCTCCAGTTAAATCTACCGCCTAGCCAAAACGCCTATTATGATGAGGGAATTTTAGGCGCTGTGGTGGTGAATGATTTACCAGTGCGATCGCTACTCACGGAGTTGGTACTGTTAGTTAACCAACTATTCGCAACTCACTTAAATGCCCTTGGGGTTCCCGCTATCTGGCGAGTCCAAGGCACACCCGATGTTGAAGATGTCCAAGAAATGCTGAAATTGGCAGTCAATTTAGGCGTTGACCTCACACTAGATCCAGAAGTCGATATCCAACCCTTAGATTATCAACATTTGACCACAGCTTTTGCCGAATCTCCCTCTGAGCAAGTTCTTACTTACTTATTACAAGATACACTTAAACCGTCTGCGTACAGCACCACTAAAGGATCTCACTTTGGTCTGGCACTACCGCAATATGTCCACTTTAGCGCTCCCTTGCGGCGTTACCCAGATTTGCTGATGCAGAGAGTGTATTACACCCTACTCGAAAACGGGCGCGATCGCCGCAATACCCGTGTGAGAGAACGCGTTAACCTGCGCCACTCCTCCAGCCACGAGGAAATTAACTGGAACGTTTTACCCCCAGAGTTGCAACAAGAACTGCAAAGCGATTTAACTAGGGTAATTGTTCAAATCAACGACCGAGAAAAGGAAGTCCAAGAAGCTGAAGCTGATTTAGCTGGACTGCAAAAAGCCCAACTGATGAAGCAACGCATCGGTCAGGTATTTCAAGGCGTGATTACCGGGGTGCAATCCTACGGTTTCTTTGTGGAAATTGAAGTACCAGCCGCCGAGGTAGAATCCAGCAGTAATCCGGGTGTGCCTCTGCGGGTGGAAGGGTTGGTACACGTCAGTTCCCTCAAAGATGATTGGTATGAATATCGCGCCAGACAACAAGCACTGTTTGGTCGCAAAAATCGCGCTTCTTATCGATTAGGCGATCGCGTCGCTGTGCAAGTGAAGAGTGTCGATTACTACCGTCAGCAAATCGATTTGGTAACAGTCGGCAGCGATGGACTAGCTAAAAATTTAACTGCTAATGATTCCAATGAGGAGCTTTCAGACCTCTACTTACCAAATGACATTGAGCCTGATGACCTAGATCCCTACTCTGATGATGAGTAAAATTTACTACGTTTTACGTGTCAAATAACACCAAACCTTTAATTCTAGGCGTATCGGGCGCATCTGGTCTGATTTACGCTGTTCGCGCGATCAAATTTTTGCTAGAAGCGGAGTATAGTATTGAATTGGTCGCCTCTAAATCAACTTACATGGTTTGGCAGTCAGAACAGGAAATTCGGATGCCACCAGAACCAACCGGGCAAGAACAATTCTGGCGAGAGCAAGCTGGTGTTGCACTTGCGGGTAAACTACGCTGTCATCCTTGGAGCGATGTTGGAGCCGGGATTGCCAGTGGTTCCTTTGCCACTCTGGGGATGATGATTATTCCATGCAGCATGAGTACAGTGGCAAAGCTAGCAGTTGGCTTGAGTTCCGATTTACTAGAACGGGCAGCGGATGTCCAACTCAAAGAAGGGCGAAAGCTAGTCATTGTCCCGCGTGAAACCCCTTTTAGCCTCATCCACCTACGTAACTTAACTTCTTTAGCAGAAGTTGGAGTTAGAGTTGTCCCCGCTATTCCCGCCTGGTATCACAATCCCCAAACCATCGAGGATTTAGTTGATTTTGTAGTTGCCCGTGCTTTAGATCAACTAGATATTGACTGCATCCCAATTCAGCGGTGGCAAGGTCATCGTTAATGCCCTCAGTGGATCTATCATAAGTTTCACAATAGTCCTAAAAGGGTAATGATAGAGATGGCTGATAGTGTCAGTAGTCAGTAAAGAGTAATTAGTGAAGAGTAATCAGACTAATTACTGATACCAATTTGAAAAATGATTGCGACAGATGGACAGAGAAAACCCAGATACACCAAGCGGTTTCCAATCCAAAATCCAAAATCTAAAATCCAAAATGGTATGACTACTGACCACTGACAACTAACAACCGACCACTGACAACTGACAAAATTGCTATGGCTGTAATTCGCTTAATTCTATTGGTGGCAGTACTGGGAGGACTAACGCTGTTGTTAGTCCAAAATTTCTCACCTGCCATATCGCTAGTATTTTTGGGCGCGCGAACTCAACCATTACCACTAGCGATATGGATTTTGTTCAGTACTACCACTGGTGCTTTCACATCGATATTGATTGCTACCTTGTTTAAATTATCCAATTATTTTCCGGCAGGACAACGCCAAACTCCTAACAGAGCAACCGCCGCTTCAACTCGTGCCAAGGCAACCCGGAGAGAAGAACCGACATCTCGTCCTGCCAGTCCCCCACCACCAGCTAGTAAAAAAGAAGAGCCTAGCAGTGAGGTATTTGATGATTGGGAGACAAATAGCAGTGGAGATGATTGGAACTTTGATGAAAATTCACAAGAAGCACCTACTCCTAATCCTCAAGCTCAACAGCCTAGAGATTCAACAACTTACGAACGTCAATCAGAAGCCAAAAGTAGTTCTCAGTCTGGTTCAGTTTACTCCTACAGCTACCGCGAGCCAAAAAATACGGCTGCGGGAAAAACTGAATCAATTTATGATGCTGATTACCGAGTAATCATCCCCCCTTATCAGCCGCCGGCTACCAATCAAGCGGATGATGATGATTGGGAATTTTTTGAAGATGATGATGATTTTAAAGATGATGGTAAACGCCCCGGTCGGTGAGATGTCGCAGGCTACATCTCTACTTGATGCCACACCGCTCTCTAGACTCCTGCTTGACCTTACCAGTCATCGCAGCTTCCTGCAAAGTCATGAAAGCATTAAAATCTTCCAGGTCATATCGGGTAGTCAACAGTTGTCGTAGTTGATCTTCAGCTTCCACCGTCAAATAGCCAGTTGCTAAAGCTCTTTCTACAACGTCACGAATTCGAGTCATGGTTGACACCTCATTCATACTATATTTATTCATTCAGGCTTATTGGGGTGAAATATGCAGTAGTCTTTGTGTCGAAACTTCAATTTTGTCAGGTTTTTTTGAGCGATCGCAGCAAATAAGTCATTATTTACACCTTTACCAAAAACATTTAATTGAGCGGAGCTTGTTATAACTGAACTTTTAGAGAAACGATACTGAACTTTTAGAAACACAGTATTGTGTATACTTAAAATTACCCACCAGAGTAAAAACCCTGATTATTTAGATAGACAGATATTGTTTGGATAAAGTTTCAAACAAGCTACGTTAATTTTTTTGTTAAGTACCGCGATCGCTATCCAGCAATTACCAAGTTCCATCAGGAAATTTACTACATTCTTTACACAATCATTATTTATTGCTTATGGGAATTTCACAGAATAATGGTTAATTTATTGCCTAAGTTACTTTAAACACATTAGTGGCAGTAATAATAGCAGTGAATTCAACTCAAATATAAAGATGAATTTGTATTATTTAAAAATAATTGAAAGTTAGAAAAGTTATACGTAAGTTCGATATCCGCAAAGAGAAAAGCCTTGACATCCGTTGAAAATAAATTTCTCAGAGGTTTACTTTGTGGTTATATTACTGCGGAAATTGCTAATGTCGCCGTTCAAAATCGTAGTAGCAATACTGTGTAGAGTTTATATTTTGAATGGATTATATACAGCAGATTACAACTTGGTGAGGTACAGATTATCGTAAGGGCACAACAATGTTCATTGGTGTCAACTTAACGCGAAACCGCTTGTCCGCCGGGAATTTAAATTCCCGTATAATAGATAAAGTCATCTTAACATGACTAAATATCGCCAAAAATCTCCAGTCTACTTCAGTAGACTTTAGCTATTAGCCAAAGAAATTTATTTTTGAAGTAATAAGTAACAAGTAATAAATAATGAGTAAAAATATGAAATTATTTTGGAAGCGTTAATTTCTATAATTTATACATACAAATTAAAAAATGCCTGGGAGTGTTGCCGTGTTTCCACCCCAGACATTTTTTATTCTTAACTTGCTCCTCACACACAAATAGATATTATCACTACTTCTATTAAATGGCAAGTATATTGAGTGACATTTTCAAAACTACACAGGCAATCCAATTTTTGACAAATTAAAAAGCGCCTGGGAGTGTTACCGTGTTTCCACCCCAAACGCTTTTTATTTTTAACTTGCTCCTCACACACGATTAAAATATATCACCGCTTCTATCAAAGGGCAAGTAAATCACGTGACACTTTTCAAAGTGTACACCTTATGGTCAATAATTTAGTGTAAAAAGTGACGTACACCAGTTAAGACCATCAGCAAACCCAGTTCGTTAGCAGCTTTGATTGAATCTTTATCGCGTAAACTTCCCCCTGGTTGGACAATGACTGTAATTCCTGCGGCTGCGGCTGTTTTGACTGAATCATCAAAGGGGAAGAATCCATCGCTGGCGAGAGTTGCACCTTTGGCTTTTTCTCCAGCTTGTTCTAGGGCTATTTTAACTGAGCCAACGCGGTTCATTTGACCAGCACCTACTCCTAGTGTAGTGCGATCGCTGGTCACAACAATGGCATTAGATTTCACGTGTTTGCAAACTTTCCAAGCAAACAGCAGTTCGGCTAATTCGTCGGGTGTGGGTTGACGTTCGGTGACTACTTGCCATTGACTGGTATCAGCAATGATGTCATCGCTAGTTTGGACAAGGAAACCACCCGCGATCGCTTTCACGGTATCTTTAGGGCCACTGCTCAAATCAGTTAGAGTCAAAACCCGCACGTTAGATTTCTTGGCAAGGATTTCTTGAGCTTCGGCATCACAACTTGGTGCAACCACACATTCTAAAAATGTTTTAGTTAACTCGCTAGCTGTCGCCGCATCAATCGGACGGTTGAGTGCGACAATTCCACCAAAGGCAGAAGTAGAATCAGCATTAAAAGCTTTTTGATACGCTTCGGAAATTGTACTTCCCAATGCCGTACCACAGGGGTTTGTATGTTTGATAATCGTTGCGGCTGGGGTATCAGTGAATTCTGCAATAATTCGGCGTGCGGCTTCTAAATCAACTAAGTTATTGTAACTAAGTTCTTTGCCTTGCAGTTTGGTCGCGGCTGTCCATCCAGTTGGAGTAGTACCAGTTTGATACCAGGTGGCGGGTTGATGGGGATTCTCGCCGTAACGCAGAGATTGTAATTGTGTACCGTTAAGGGTGTACTGCTGTGCTTCTGCGAGGTAAGATGCGATCGCTTGATCGTAACTAGCAGTGTGCGAAAATCCTTTTAATGCCGCCTTTTGGCGAAACTCTAGGGATGCTTCGCCGTTATTTTGGCGCAATTCCTCTAAATACTCGTCATACTGCCCTGGATCGCATAATACAGCGAGATGGGCGAAGTTTTTCGATGATGCCCGTAGCATAGCCGGGCCACCGATATCAATTTGTTCAACAGCCTCTAATAATGTTACCCCTGGTTTAGCGATCATTTCCTCGAAAGGATATAGATTCACCACCACTAAATCAATTGGGCGAATTTGGTTATTTTCTAAATCTGTAATATCTTCGGGAACATCTCGCCGCGCCAAAATCCCGCCGTGAATCCGGGGATGCAGCGTTTTGACTCGACCACCTAGTATTTCTGGTGAACCTGTATAATCTGCAACCTTGGTAACAGGGAGTCCCGCATCTTTGAGGGCTTGGGCTGTTCCCCCACTGCTGATTAAATCAAAGTCAAATTCTTCAACCAAGCTACGGGCTAGGTCAATTATACTAGTTTTGTTAGCTACACTCAGCAGGGCTAGACGCACCATTGATCAATTCCTTAAAATTAGGCTAGAAGCGAAGGATCTCAAGTTTTGCATAAGCCTTGGTTTACTTCAAGACCATTTTGAATTTTAGATTTTAGATTTTGGATTGGGAATCGCTTTCTGTGTCTGGGTTTTGTGAAACCATCTGTCGCAATCATTAGACATCTGGTGAAATTAAATATGCGTTATCCAGAACCCTTGTAGAGACGTAGCAGTGCTACGTCTCTACATTCATTTTCACCAGATGTCTATTTTTTAAATTGGTATTAGTCTCTAATATTGGCGACGCCGTCTGTAGAAGAATGTTCATCTATCTTTCAGACAGCGATCGCTCTTTAACCCAATTTAACCTCATCTATGTTGAAACCTAGAGTTTTTTAAAAGATATATTTATGTAGGTTGGGTGGAGTGAAACACAACCCAACATTACCACCAAATTTTATCGTAAATAAAAGGGTTTAAGAACCTGCAATCTACACGTAGCACCAGTTTCAGTCGGGGTTTGTCTTGAGAAATCGCTCCACTTGGGATGCATCCCAAGACCGCGTTTCTCGCTAAATCCCCGTCTGAAATGTCTTTAATTTTGAATTTTGAATTTTGAATTTTGAATTGTTAAGTTGGGTTACGCTATCGCTGCACCCAACCTACAAAACTACGGTTCTCAAGGTAGACGAGGTTTAACCCAATTTATTGCCTGATATTTCCTCTACGCTAATGCCGCTACCTTCTCTAGCAAGCCTTGAAACAACCTCAAGCCATCAGTACCCCCCAGCATTGCATCTGATGCCCTTTCTGGGTGCGGCATCATCCCCAACACATTGCCCCGACGATCGCAAATTCCGGCGATGTTGTTCAATGAACCGTTGGGATTTTCGCCTTCATAGCGAAACAAGACTTGCCCGTGATCTTCAATTTCTGCGATAGTGGCTGCATCGGCGTAGAATCGCCCCTCTCCGTGGGCTATGGGCAAAGTGATCACTTCACCAGTGCTATAAGCTTGTGTCCATGAGAGATTAGTACGCTCAACTTTCAAAGGGACGCGATCGCAAATAAAATGCAAATCCCGATTTCTGGTTAACACTCCCGGCAAAAGTCCGACTTCAGTTAATACCTGAAAACCATTACAAATACCGAGGACAAACTTACCTTTTTGGGCGTGTTCCACAACCTGCTGCATTACGGGTGAAAAACGCGCGATCGCACCGCAGCGTAAATAATCACCGTAACTAAAGCCACCAGGGATAATCACGACATCCAAATCAGCAATATCTGTTTCTTGATGCCAAACCATGCGAGTCGGTTGTGAGAGCAAATCTCTAGTTACATAAGCAACATCGCGATCGCAATTAGAACCGGGAAAAACAACAACACCGAATTTCATGATTAGTTAGGGGAGTAGGGAGTGGGGACTGGGGACTGGGGACTGGGGATTGGGGAGCAGGGAGAAGAGTTTGAGTTTTCCCCTCCGCCCCCCGCACCCCGCCCCTCTGCCTCTTTTCAATGCCCAATGCCCAATCCCTAAAATACCCCAGTTTGAGTTTCGACCTCAATTAATTCAAAGCGGTAATTTTCAATTACGGGATTTGATAGCATTTGGTCACAAATGGTATCAAGGTCTTTACGCGCTTTCTTCTCGTCAGTAGAGGTGATGGTGAGTTCAATGTACTTGCCAATCCGCACCTGGTCAACGTTCTCGTATCCCAGTTGCTTAAGACCAGATTGTACAGCGACACCAGCGGGGTCTAAAACTGAAGGACGAAGGGTCACGAAAATTTTGGCTAGATACTTGGTTTGCACGGGCTTTTTTTGAATGCTGCGATCGCTATACTATAACTTTATGCTCTAACTGAGTGAAAATAAGATTACGAAGCGGTTAAAGTTAATTGAGCGATTAGCCCATCTAACAGCTTCAACTACAGTGGCATATTTAAATAATTGTCTATGAGAGCCATACGCACCCGCAGTCAAGAGCGTATTTTCAACCTACTGAAAAACATCAAAAAAGGCATTTCTGCCCAGGATATTTACGTGGAACTACGTAATACAAATCAGAGTATGGGTTTAGCAACAGTTTATCGTTCCCTAGATGCCTTAAAACTCGAAGGCATGGTACAAGTGCGGAATTTGGCTAATGGTGAAGCCCTTTACAGCCTAGCGCAGCAAGATAAACACCACCTTACCTGCTTGCAATGCGGTGTCTCAATTCCGATTCATCAATGCCCCGTTCATGACTTAGAAGACCAGTTAGAAACCAGCCATAAGTTTAAAGTTTTTTACCACACCCTAGAGTTTTTTGGGTTGTGTAATCAATGCCAAGTAAACCAAGCTACTGAGATTGCTCAGTAGTCACCCAATCTTATGTTTTCTGCACGCGGACTGGTTAAGCCTAACTACAGGAGTAATGAAGTGTTGAGAATTAGCGTTGAAGAAGCAGCTATAAATTTAAAATCTCTCTTAGAACGAGTAGCTAGGGGAGAATAAGTAATTTTGCTAGAGCAAGATAAGGCTGTAACTCGTTTAGTTCCTCCGCTACAAAAGAAAGAACGATTAGCAAGTATAAAACAATTTCGTGATTCTCTTACGATTAAGGGTGAATCATTGAGCGCAACTGTCATCAATGCGCGTACAGAGGAACGTCATTGATTTATTTAGATACAAGCGTTATCGCTCCTTTGTATTGGAGAGAAGCTTTAAGCGATGCAGTGCCATATATCATTGGGCATTGAGCATGGGGCATTGGGCATGGGGAAGAAATTAATCTCTACAACTCCTAACTCCTAACTCCCTACTCCCCACTCCCTACTCCCCACTCCCCATTTCTAGCTAGGACGATTATTTTCTAATCCTGGTATTTGTTTAGAAAACAACTCGTTAGAGTCAAGTTGACCATTTGAGATAACTGAACGCATACCCTCGAAAGCAGCAGGGATAGTGCGCGGATCTATAAATAAGACCTTGCTGCTATCGCTTTTACCAATTGTCGCGCCCATATCTAGATAGCCCAAGGCAAACAGAACTTCTACTGCTTTATTGGCATTGGGATTTGTCTGGAGCTTTTGGGCTATAATTTCTGCTGATTCTGCGATCGCTTGCGCTTTCAAAACCTGTTGCTGACGTTCTGCTTGAGCTTTCATCACCAGCGACTTTTGTTCAGCTTCCGCTTGCAAAATTGTCGATTTTTGACGAGCTTCCGCATCCAATATTTGCGCCTCAGCTTTACCTTTAGCACTATTGACAGCAGATTCGCGTTCGCCCTCAGAAGTTAAAATTGCTGCCCGTTTGCGTCGTTCTGCCGACATTTGCAATTCCATCGATTCTCGCACTGCCTGAGACGGAATGATATCTCGCAGTTCTACCCGTGTCACTTTCACACCCCAAGGATCGGTAGCAACGTCCAAATCTCGTAACAAAAGTTCACTGATATGGGAACGAGCAGTAAAGGTTTGATCCAACTCCAGTTGTCCCATTTCGGCACGAATTTGAGTCAGCACCATATTTATCATTGCCGACTGGAGATTTTCTACCTTATACCAGGCTTTTTCCATATCCACGATGCGCCAGTAAAACACTGCATCTACCTCAATGCCAACGTTGTCACGGGTGATGCACTGTTGGGGAGGAATATCTAAGACTTTTTCGCGGATAGTTCCTTGGTAGACAACTCTATCCACGAAAGGAATGACAAAGTTTAATCCTGGTTCGAGTTTTTTGTTATAACTACCCAATCTTTCCACCAAAGCTTCATTGCCCTGATTGACGACTTTCACCGTTCCGGCTACGGCACCACCACCAAGGGCTAAAAATACTAGTAAAAAAAACTGTTCCATTGTGTAATCTCCTGGTTTTTAATAAAGAGAATGGGGAGTAGGGAGTTAGGAGTTAGGAGTTAGGAGTTAGGAGTTAGGAGTTAGGAGTTAGGAGTTAGGAGTGGGAGAGATTAGGAAGTAGAGATTAATTTCTTCCCCATGCCCAATGCCCAATGCCCAATCCCCAGTCCCCAGTCCCCAGTCCCCAATGCCCAGTCCCCAATCCCCATTAACTAAGAATTCAACAGATTTTCTGGTACGACAATTAAAGTAGTACCTTCCCTCCTAACTACATAAACTTTTTGATTGGGTGGTACGGTAAATTTCTCATCGTCACATCTTGCTTGCCAAGAATTTCCCTCATACCGTACCCGCCCTGTTTTCCCAGGCAGAATTTCTGTTAAGGTTTCAGCTATGACTGCATCCTGAATTTTCGATTTGCGTCGTCGCGGTTGCAAAAACCGACGAGAAAGCACAATTAGGGCTGTGGAAAGCAACAGCCAAACTACAACTTGCAACCATACACTTCCCATACCCACTCCAGACAGCAGCGCCACCACAAAAGCGCTAATTCCCATCATGAAGGCGACAAACGCCGATGGTAAAAACAGTTCCATTAAACATAGAACTGCTCCTGCCAGAAGCCAGATTAAGGTAAAACTTGGCATAGCGCCATCCTAGTCTCTACATTGACGTAAATGCATTTCTACGATTAGATACAGCCAGACGTAAGTTATTTACAGAAAGCAAAACTTGATATTTCTACCAATAATCTTGATTAATTTCAGTAACAACGTGTAGCTAGCAGTACACAATTCCAGTTTATTCTAGCCTTCAATTCATTGCCAGCTAAAGTTAATCGAAGTTCATGAGTTGATTGTTTTTTAAATTTATACCTTTATGATTTCTACCCAACTGATAATTTTTTGTATAAATCCACGCTGCAATAGCCCTATTAATCCAATGGGGGATAGTGTTTGCGCCAATTGCCAAACTCCTTTAGTTCACCGCTATCTTTGGGCAACTGGCTCATTGTCTGCTCAAATCCCAGCAGGCACAAAGGTTGCAGACAGGTATGAAGTAATTAAACAGCAGATTTGGTTGGATACTCAACCGGGACTACCGCCAGATATACCTGAAGAATTGCCAACAGAAGTAATTCCTTATCTACGGTTATATCAAGAGCGGTTGCATTTACCCCAGGCTTATGGGTTTGCTAATAACCTTGAGGGAGATACAACTGATATCCTTTTGTTGGAAAATGTACCGATAGATAAGACAGGAAATATCTATCCAACTATTGTTGACGTATGGGAGCAAGCAACAGCAGTACGACAAGTTTATTGGCTGTGGCAAATTCTCCAACTTTGGACACCTTTATCAGAACTGGGACTTAGCCACAGTTTACTAGTAATAGATAACTTGAGGGTCGAAGGTTGGTGTGTGCGACTGTTGGAACTCTACCAAACACCAGCAGATAAAAAGCTGAGTTTACAAAGTCTAGGTGAGTGTTGGCAGTTTTGGGTAGTGTCTGCCAAAGCATCAGTAGCCAAAGGGTTACAGAACATAGTTCAAGACATGTGTGAAACTGAGATTGAGTTAGAAGCGATTAATTTTCAACTCAATCATTTACTACTAGCGGCTGCTGCAGAATTGCCATTAGTCTTAAAGGTGGCAGGCTCTACAGATATTGGCCCAATCATGGCACAAAATGAAGACGCTTGCTATCCCAATGCTTTGAGTGATTTAGATGAACCTTTATTACGCCACTTGTCGATTGTTTGCGATGGCATTGGCGGACATGAAGGCGGTGAGGTTGCCAGTAAGTTAACAGTGCAGTCTGTAAAGTTGCAAATTCGCGCTTTACTGGCGGAAGTAACACAACAAACTGGACTTTTACCGCCAGAGTTATTACAAGAACAATTAGAAGCAAGCTTACGGGTAATAAATAATCTGATTTGTGCCCGCAATGATGAACAAAAACGCCAAGGCAGAGAACGCATGGCTACAACAATTGTCATGGCGGTGCAAATTCCCCAACGAGTCCAGACAAGTACTGGATGGCAATCAAATAATACCCATGAACTTTACTTAGCTAATGTTGGCGATAGCCGCGCCTATTGGATTACTCGCAATTATTGCCAGCTACTCACTGTCGATGATGATGTAGCAACGCGGGAAGTCCGCCTTGCAAAAAGCTTGTATCGAAAGGCACTTCTAAGACCAGATGCTAGTGCCTTAACTCAAGCATTGGGGACAAGAGATTCAGAATCTTTGCGTCTTAAGGTTCAGCGATTTATTGTGGAAGAAGATGGCATCTTACTACTGTGTTCTGATGGCTTAAGTGATAATAACTGGGTAGAACAATCTTGGCAGGATTATGCAATACCTGTGTTAGCGGGGCAAATGACAGTTGAAGATGCTGTCCACAACTGGATTAACTTGGCAAACGAAAAAAATGGGCGTGATAATACATCGGTTGTTCTGACTTATTGCCGTGTTTCCCCAGAATATTTAGTACCTGTGACTCCGGCGTTGCCACAAGAAATTATAGAAGCAGAAATACAAGAGGAAGAGGAAGAACAAGCAGAACGAGAAGAAGAGGAAGAACAAGCAAAACGAGAAGAAGAAAAAGAAGAAGAAGAGGAATTAATTTCCTTTACAGAAAATTCGGAAACTCAGCTAGATTTGGATCTTTCAGAGGAACCACCTCTCAGCCCAGAAATTCGACCAATTTTCATTACAAAACCTAAACGGGATAAGCGTTTGTTAAGACTGGGGGAAGTATTGGCATTGCTTGTAGGGGGTACAAGTCTGGGATTATTTGCTTGGTGGCAAATTAATCCTCAAGGATTCCAGCAGATGTGTCGGCAACTTCCCCAAGGAGTGGAGCAATTTTGTTCCCCTAGAAAATAGACATCTCCAGAAATTAAAGATGCGTTACCCAGAACCCTTGTAGAGACGTAGCAGTGCTACGTCTCTACATTCTTTTTCGGAGATGTCTAATAGGTTATACCGAAATATTGTAATGTTGATGAGGAACATTGCAACGTTTCTCCCAAACATTGCAATGTTGGCAAGAACAACTTCTACATTTAGGGTGACGGACAATCAAGTAGCGATCGCTAGTAAGTCGAGATAGGTTAGCGATCGCACCACACATAACTCTACATCACTGCACCACGCAGGAACTAGCAATGTGACTCAGTAAATATGCGATAAGGTAAGTATCAGCAGGAAGCATTGCTAGTACAATTAATGTTGATGAATATGATGTTGAAGAAGTTCTGGAAAATTGGCGTGAGTTTTTAACACTCCAGGAAATCGATGGAGAAATCTACTACAGTTTTTATCATTCCAGCTTTCGAGATTTCTTAAGCAAGCAAGTAAATTTTGGTTAGCGATAGTTAGCCTGGTGAAAGCCAGTTGTTACCCTGGATATACTTCTTGTACACACTTTTTATGGGTAGAGTATTCTGAATTCTGAATTCTGAATTCTGACTCCTGTTTTATCAAGTCCGGCTAATTAGTTTTAATTCTCAAATCTATGCAGCAAGCCCACAAGCCCCTCTCCTCTGCTCCTCTGCACCCCTGCTGCCTTAATGATAAGTCTTTAACCGGACATGATATTCCCCGATCGCTCCATCCATCCCTACCCCTTACCGCTCTTGCGCCCATGCAGGATGTGACAAACCTCTGGTTTATGAAGGTTATTGCCCACTACGGCAGCCCTGACTACTTTTTCACTGAGTATTTCCGTGTCAATGATACCTCACGGCTCAATCGTCATATTTTGGCATCAATCACTGAAAACGACACAGGTCGCCCTGTTTTTGCTCAAATGATTGGCGAAAGCATTCCAGACTTAGTAAGAACAGCAAAGGAACTCTGTAGCTATAATATCGCTGGAGTTGACTTGAATTTGGGCTGTCCCGCACCGAGAATCTATCGCAAAAATGTTGGGGGTGGATTGCTGCTTTTACCAGAAAAAGTGGATCGGATTTTAGGAGAACTGCGGCAAGCAGTGAACGATCGCCCTTTAACCGTTAAGATGCGCGTCGGCTTTGAAAATACAGATAACTTTTATGAAATTCTAGATACAATTAATCGCCACAGCATCGATTTGCTGAGTTTGCATGGTCGCACGGTGAAAGATATGTACCACGGAGCAGTGAAATATGATTTGATTGGCGAAGCGGTAAGACGAGTCCATTGCCCAGTGCTGGCCAATGGCAATATCCACTCTGCGAAAACTGCTCTTGAAGTGCTTTCTCAAACAGGCGCGGCGGGTGTGATGGTGGGACGCTGGGCAATCGGGAATCCCTGGCTTTTTAATCAGATTCGGCAGGCTTTGCGAGGAGAGGCGATCGCACCCGTTCCTTTAGTGGAGGTACGCAACTATATTGAGCGGCTATGGCAAACCCCCACAGCAGCAACTAGGCCAGAGCGTGCCCGCGTCGGCTATCTCAAAATGTTCCTCAACTACATTGCCCTGAGTGTTGACGCTGAAGGTCATTTCCTGCGGCTGATGCGACAGACACAGACCGAGGCAGAACTGTTTAACCTCTGCGATCGCATTCTCCTTACCGATCTGAAAAAAACTTTAGCCCTAGCACCCTCCTTGAGCGTGTAACTGCCATGCACGAAAATTCGTGAGAGAGTGCTTGTACTAGGCTAGTTTTCACGTTAAGTTGACACTAATGAGCAATTCTGTGCCCTATTGTGTATTGCATCCAAACGAGAACCGCTCGCGAGAAATAATACGTCATTCCCTTGGCGGCGGAAGATGCTTGGCATCAACTCACACGATTTTTTGATCGACACCTGCGAGGAGAACACTAAAAATTATCTGATAACCTAAAAAACATCTAAATTGCATAATCGAATTAAACATAACTCTTGTGGGGTGGGCATCTTGCCCGCCCAGCTTATGTAATTTAAATATGGAACAGCTTATTAGTTAATTTTTATTTTAACGTAGACGCGGAGCGGCTTGCCGCAGGCTACCACTTAAGACGCAGAGGGCACTGAGAGAAGAGACAAATGCTTAACTGAACTGTATTGCTCTAAAATCGGGTTTCATACTCAACTTGGAATTGATTTTCATCCCCCAAATTAGTTGAGCCTCGCATGAGAATTTCGTCATTGACTCGATAAAGCACATTGTAAAGGAAAGAGTCATCGCTAGTAAGGGCGCGCGATAAAGAGGCAGAGAAATTTCTATTGATGTTAAACACACCTTCTGCTGATAAATTTAGAACTGAAGCTGTTGTTGTTTGATTATTAGTAATAGGGGTGGGAAATATGCGAAACTCACTGAAACCAACAGCCTGTCCGATCGCAGTAATAGTTCCTTGTAAACTACCTAAAATGGCAGAACTAGCGAAATTAGTCAGCCCTTGGCCTGCATTTGTTTGACCGAAAGAACCGAGAATTGAGCCACCTAGCAAAGCAACTATTTCTCCTTTACTACGACTAGGTTCACTGGTCAGTTCTAGATTGTCGCCCAATTTACTCGCTGGCCCGTTTACAGTGGCTTGAACGGTAACGGTACGTAAAGTTCCAAAGTTGTTTACAGAAGTATCGCTAATTTCAGCAGACAATGGTGATTCCAAAACTTGACTGTTCTTTACCGATGCTTCCGGTACAATTGCAGTCAGCCGGACATCTAAAGTAGGGTCAAGCCCTTGACTTGGACTAAACCGCGCAGTTTGTTCGTAACCCCGCGCTAAGGTGAACTCAGTGGAGAATAAGCTGAGTCGTCCTCCTGTCAAACGAATGACTCCTTCAGGAAGCGGCTTGGCTAATGTACCATTAATGGTCAAATCGCCTTTAGCGTCAAAGCTCAATAGGGGCTGACTCAATGCGGCTCCTCCTGGTACAAAGCTTAGTAAAGACTGAGTGGTAACACGAACACCCTTATCTAAAATCAACTTTAAATCTGCAAATTTTACAGGTAGATTGGGTGGAGTTGCTGCGCTAGTGCTTCTGCCTGCTGTTGTCACTGGGTTAGCGCTTCCGTCTGCTGTAACTACTGGGTTAGTGCTATTCTCTGCTGTCGGTGTAGCGTTAGGGTTAACCTCTTGTCTATTTAGATTTATGACTTTAGTATTAGCGTCTGCTGTAGCTGCTGATTTTTTATTATTAGCAGTCGTTGAATTGCCAATAATTACCTGACCATCACTCAGTTTAATCTCTCCACCAATTACAGGTTTTAACGCTGTTCCCCGAATGACAATATCACCGCCGACACCGCCTTCATACAGTCCTGCAATTTTAAAATTTAGTTTGTCTGCGATTGATACTGTCAGAGGATTCGCTGCGGTTTGCTGAGAATTAAAAATTGGCAGGATGCCTGATGCAGTCACTTGCCCTTGATTATAATTACCTTGGATATTTTCAACGCTGACCGTACTACCATTAAATTGCGCTGTTCCAGTAACATTCGTTAGGGGATCGGATAAGGCTTGAGCGCGAAAGGTAGCATTATTAAGTGTGGCATTTCCGTTAATAATTGGTTCGTTTAAAGTACCTTGAACGTTTAAATCTACTTTTCCTTGACCGTCTACCCAAGCGACTTGATTGTTGGTAAGCAGGTTTAACAGTGCCAATCCTTCATTTTGCACATTGGCGTTGATGTTGATTTGATTGCTATCCGGTTTCACTTTGGCAAAAGGTAACGGAGCAGGTACGCTACCTGTAATGGCAACTGGCTGCGTTCCGGTTACTAGTAAGGTGCTATCAAAATTCAAACGAGCTTTGTTGTAATCAAAGTTCACTTCTCCTGTTTGCACAGGTTGTTTGTTAAGAGTCGCATTAGCTAAAGTCACTTTGCCTTTTGCGCTAGGATCTTGTAAACTACCTGCTAAGGTGGCATCAGCATTGACATTACCAGTGATATCTATGGGGTATTTTTCGATAAAAGGCTCTAAAAGTGATAAGGGTAAACTTGCTACATTCAACTTTCCAGATAGTTGCTCAGTTCCTAACTGTCCCGAAAAGGCCACTAGTCCTTGATTTATCCCAATACTCAAGGGCGAAAGTGTGACGATACCATCGGCGAATTTGCCTTGAGCAACCACTTGATTGATGGAATATTCACCCCATTGCCAGTTTGCACCTTGAAAATTAAAGCCGACATTCAACCCAGATTTTAAGGAGCCATTGGCTGTAATTGCTCCGCTTAAAGCACCTGTTAATTCTGCAAGGCTGGGTAAAGATGGGGTTTGTTTTGTTTCTAATTGCTGTTGTTTGGCATTGGCTGCTGTAAGATTCGAGAAGTATGTTAGCTGTGTTTTCAAATCTGCATTGGGCAAACTGATAGACTCGGTATTAAGTGCCTCTGCTCCCGCTAAGGTGGGAGGCTGCAACCCGGTACCAAAGTCTTGAAAGTCGTAGATATTGAACGCTTGTAGAAGTCTCTGGATTTTGGCTTGGGTAAAATTAGCTTGGAATTGAAATTTCGGGTCATTTCCTGTTTGCACATTGCCACTGAGAGCGATGTTACTATCGCCAATCTGCAATAGACCATTAGCCAAGCTAGCAGTACCATCGGCATAATTGATGCTACCACGAAATTCATCTGCTGCAACTCTGGCAACACGAGGCCCTGCGATCGCCACATCCCCCGCAATGGCATAATTATTCAGATTGACAACTAAATTACCCGATAGTTGCCCCGCCAATGGTTTCAATTGATTGTTAGGTAAAAAGCCGCCAACTAGAGCGATGGGAAACTGTTGGGCGTTAATGAGCAAGTTATCTCCCTCAGTTCTACCTGTAGTAACTGCCTCATCACGTTTAACTAAAAATGAAGTGGGACGATAATTTGCACCTAAGTTAAGCGCAATCCGGTCTTGCTTCCCAGCTAATCGCAGACTTGCCCCTTGTCCCCCTTGAAAATTCACCTTTCCGGTTAAAAGTGGGTCAAATGCCAAGTCACTAACCTTAAAATTCCGCAGTCGAATATTGCCATTAGCTTGCGGTACATCTGGAGTACCTGTAACTTTTCCATTAAAATCTAGTAGCCCTGCTATTGCAACGTCACCAGGAACTTTAAAGCCAGTATTTTTGAGGTTGAAACTCTGCGCCAGTACATTTAAATTAAATCCCGCAATTTGGGGTGCGCCAGTTGGGGGAGACTGAATAGCGATCGCACCATTAGCACTCAATCCTGGGGTACTTGCGTTTTCAACGATAATCTGCTGTCCATTCCACTGAAATTGAGCGGTGAGCGGTTTTGCCAGCAACGCTACCCCTTGGGATAGGCGGACTTGTCCGGCGGCGCGAATATCGGCAAGTTGGAAAGATTTTGTTGTACCTGCTAACTGAATATTACTATTGAGCTGTCCTCGTAGTTGTGGTGAGAATCGGTTGAGTTGAATTTGAGAAGTTTTGATACCCCCTTGCCAACGTTCTTGGGCAACTTCACCTCTGGCCCGAATTGTCCCGCCTGCGACGTTCAAAACGGCATCGGGGAAAAGGATATTCTCTCCTTGTTTGGTAACAACAACCCGTCCGGTTGTGGGATAGGTGGCGTTGGGGGCTTGCACTCGTGCTACTGTTTGCAAGTTGCTGAGAGTGCCGGAAATATTCGCATTTGCCGAGACATTCCCAATGGTGATGGAGGGTGAGGAATTGTACGCTCGTGCGATCGCATCCCCTGGTAAATTTTCTGCTTGCACATTCAACGATACCCTACCTTGGGGTGCAAGCTGAACTTGACCGCTAGCTGTAACTTGCCCCCCCACATCTGGATTTGCTTGAACGCGAGAAATATTGACGTTTAAAGGTCTACCGAGAGAACCAGAAATTTTAGCGTTCGCAGATATACCACCAATATTAATTGGCGTTGAAATATTATAACCTTGAGCGATCGCATTTCCTGGGATACCTTGGGCTTGAATATTTACACCTACTTGACCCTGGGGAGCCAGTTGAATTTGACCATTAGCTGTGATTTGCCCTCCGGCTGCTGGTGTTACCCGAATATTGGAAACATTAAGGTTCAAGGGCTGTTTGTGGAGTGAGCCAGAAATTTGAGCTTTTGCAGAAACATTGCCAACTGCGATCGGTAGAGTCACGCCATAGCTGCGTGCTAGTATATCTCCCGATATTCCATCAGCTTGAGCATTAAATATTACTCCATCTTTGATTCCAAGATTAGCTTGACCACTGCCTGTAATTTGACCACCAGCTACGGGGACTATTTTCAGATTGGAAACAGCAAGTTGAGATGCAGTTTGAGAGACATTCAACCGGAAATCAGTGTTGATGCTTTTAAATTGAAGGCGGTCAACTTGAATCGGTTTGGTATTACTTACTGTACCACTGAGGACAGGTTGCTGAAGTAGACCTAATACCTGAATCTTGGCTTGAATTTCGCCACTAGCTGGGACTGACGAATTGACTTTCAGGGTATCTAAGATATTTTTCGCACTAACTGGTTTAATCTGAGCAGAAACATTAAAACCTGTTTGAGAATTAATAGTTCCATTCGCCAGGATGGGAACTTTGCCAAAGTTCGTACTCAGATTATCTAAAGCAACTGTCTGCCCCTGAAATAGAAATTTCCCATTAAAATTAGAAATCTGCTGAGGAATATTGGGGATTTTGGCAGTGATTTGATTAGCTGTCGCGGTTCCGGTAATCTTGATGTCTGAAAGTTTTGGAGGAATCTGAACGCCTAAATCAGCATTTAAATATCCTCCTTGTAAAGCGATGGGTAACTGAATTAATCGAGTAATATCAGATGCTTGGAAATTTTGTACTTGCAGCTGAAGGTTAGTTTGTTGAGCTTTTATTTGGGTTTCGCCAACAATTTTAACAGCGCCTCCCCTGGTGAGCTGAGTATTGATGTCATAACCGATCCTTTGATTTTGGTCTGAAAATCGGGCAACACCACCAACATGATCTAATATTACAGAGCCTTTCGGTTTCGTCGGTGCGGCGAATGGCATCAACTCGACATTGCCATCTTGAATTTGCAGTGTCTCCAACTCAATTTTAATCAAGCCTTGTCCTCCCCCAGCCTTAATTTGGGTTGTTACCCAACGACTATCTTTATCCTGTTGAATGTAGACATTAGGCTGAACTAAGGTGACATTTAATCCCAGTTTTCGGCTGAGGAGAAGTTGCAACGGCGAGAACTGCACCTCTAAGGCTTTTGCTACCACCTGATCTTGATCAGTGGGAATTGCTGGTATGGATAGAGAGCTAAATCTGATACTAGTAAGCGAAAAACCTTCAACTTCCCCAACTTTGACTGGACGCCCCAACAATTGTTGGAGATTTTGCTGTACTAAGGGGGCTAAATCCTTATATACATAACTTCTCGCCCACCAAAAACCAACTATAATGCCAATTAGCAAAACCCCACCCACAGCTAAACTGGTACGTCGTAAAAGCAGGAGCCACAGACGAGGATTAGATGGTTCCTGATTGTTTCCTGAATTTGGGGATTGCGTCATGATTATTACCAGTACCAGTACTTTTTTCTAGGTGAGGCTAGAAATAGGCTAGTTGCAGTTGTATTAGCAAGTCACAAGCTATGGTTTCACAATATTAGGACTTACGCAACAGCCTTAAGTTACACTGCTTTTATTCCCCAGCATTTTTAGTAGTTTTCTTGCAGCTAAAACGCCCATAACTCCTACGCCAACTACTTCCACTGCTTGGACAACTTTTTTGCCCACATCATGGGTGTCAAGGTGATGATGAAAAATCTCTTCATCTAACCATTCACTTGCAGCTTTGAAATCATGAGATGGTGTTGGTAATAGCGTTAAATAAGTGCCTTGACGGATTAAATGCCCGGATTCGCCTGCAACTTCAAAAACATTAAAAAGATTAGCAGCAGCATTATTTAACCCCAATTTTAAGAGAGTTCCACGGATATTTACCTTTGCTGGTTTGAGTTCTTCGCCGAAAGCGATCGCTTTCAAATTTTGGGCAATATTGGCTCCTTGTTGATAAGCAACTTGGGCTGTTGGCGGTAGTGAGTTATCTGGAACTGCTACACAATCCCCGCCGGCAAAGACTTCTGGGAAGTCGAGTAGTTGCATTGTGGGAGTAACTAGAAGGCGATCGCGACGATCTCGATGTTCTGGGGAAATTGGTAAATTTTTAATTAGTGGATGAATAGAAGTACCAGCTGTCCAGATTGTGGTACTTGTTGGCAACGTCTGAATTTGCTCATTGTGCTTATATTCAATGGCGTTAGCATGAATCTTAGTGGCTTCTGCACCTCTGAGAATTTCAATTGGAATCGTGCGTTTTTGTAATTCTTTTTCAGCAATTGGGCGCAGAGGATCGTTAAAATCACCATTGAGGATTTCTTGACCGTGATTGAGCAGTATCACCCGAATTTCATCAGAATTTCCTCCCAAAGCGGTATACCAATGTGGCACTAAATCAGCTAGGGTAGCTGCCATTTCTATACCACTTGCACCACCACCAACTACGACTATTGTGAGCAGTTGACGACGTTGTTCTATATCTTCAGTTTGGATTGCTTTTTGCAAACAGTCGCCTAAATGTTGGTCAAGAGCGATCGCATCGGCTTCTGTCCAAAATGGGAAAGCGTATTCTTCAGCACCTTCTAAATGATGATAAGCAGTAACACTACCCAAAGCTAATACTAAGTTACTGTAGTTGTAAGAGTTTCCCGAAGCTAATTTGACTTGTTGTTGATGCAAATCTATGGATTCCACTGTATCTTGAACAAAGATAACGCCACTGCCTTTAAGCAATTCTGTAAAACGCGGTACTACTTGAAAAGCATCCATCTCGCTACTGAAATATTCGTAGAGTAACGGCTTAAAACAAAAGCGTTCATTTTGATCGATCAAAATTACAGAGCGAGGATAATGTTCGTGAGCTAGGTTTAAGGCGGTAAATAAGCCGGTGAAGCCACCACCGACAATCACCGTTTGGTAAACTGGGCTGTTCATAAAATATCTCCAGAGTCTTGTGAAATCAGGAATTTGTTAGGATGTTACACGTGAAAACTCAAAAAACTTGACCCTAGCTAATGTGGATGCCCTAACTCTCCCAATTAAGCAACTTCCTATCCATAATCGCAATCTTCCACTGGGGATATTTTGCTCTTCTATTTATGAGAAAGTTGGATTTAAAACCCCACAGGGGAATAAGTAGGAAATCTCAGAAGTGATTTTTAGGGCAATACGGTTTAGTTAAGACTAAAACCCTTTGCAAAGTCAATTTTTTAACGAACCACAGAGACGCAGAGGGCACTGAGAGAAGAGACAAATGCTTAACTGAACTGTATTGATTTTTAAGGAGCTTCCGCACTTCAGGTCAGAGAAATGTCACAATAATTCCAGCATTCACCAATCACCCGCATCACTTATGGCAATACTTCAACTGATTGAACCTGAAGTTAAAGATTTGGGTGGGTTTGTTGCCCGCCGTAGCTTGCCATATCCTCATCGTCAAATGGTTGGGCCGTTTATCTTCTTCGATCATGTTGGCCCGTCTGTTTTGCCACCCCACAAAGGTATCGATGTCCGACCACATCCTCATATCAATCTTGCCACCGTAACTTACCTATTTGATGGTGCTTTGATACACCGCGATAGTTTAGGCACTGTGCAGGAAATTCAACAGGGTGCTGTGAACTGGATGACATCGGGAAAGGGGATTGTACATTCAGAGCGATCGCCCGACATTGATCGTCAAAAAGAAACTACCATTCATGGCATTCAAACCTGGGTTGCCTTGCCTGTAGAATACGAAGAAACCGATCCCAGCTTTACTCACTATCCTGCCCAAACTCTTCCTACCTGGGAAGAGAATGGCGCTCTCATCAAACTCATTGCAGGAGTTGCACACTCCTACACCTCACCTGTCAAAGTTTTCTCACCTATTCTCTATTTAGATGTGGTGCTGTCTGCCAATGCTCACTTTACTATCCCCACAGGTTATTCAGAGAGGGCAGTATACAGCGTCACAGAAGGTTTGAGCATTAATGAGCAACCGCTAGAGCCATATCGCCTCGCTATCCTAGAGCCAGACAATGAAATAAGAGTTTCTGCTGCGGCTGCGGCTCGATGTATTGTTATTGGTGGTGAACCATTGGGTACACGCTACAAATGGTGGAATTTTGTTTCTAGCCGACCAGAGCGAATAGAGCAAGCAAAAGCCGATTGGCGCAACAACCACTTTGCTACTGTGTCAGATGAAACAGAGTTTATTCCACTGCCAGAAGTGACGATCGAGGCTAATCCCTTTTAGTCAGCGCGATCGCACCTGAAGAAATTCCAGCCACCAATCTAAGTACAGATTCGGTGGTGGGAGGAATGGAAGTTTAGATGAATAAAAATAACGAAATTAAAAAGACGCTGAGGATAACAGCAAACCCAATAGCATATTCGACTCTGCGACTAAAAAATCCGACAGCAGCAATTAGAGCGATCGCTAGCCCAATAATGCCAATGTATTGCTCTTTTTGTAAACCTTGTGCAATGAGTGGATCTTTACCTGGTGCGGGAGTTTCTTGAACTGCTTTTGGGGCGAGTTCTGAGGTTGGTAGTTCTTGGATGAATAAATTCATAAAATTACTCCTGAAAATACTTGGTGAACTGAACTTTTTATGCTCGCCAAAGGTAGAGAAGCGAGAATAGGAAGACCCAAACTACATCAACAAAGTGCCAAAATAGAGTAGTCGCACTTGCACCGAAGTGAGTCTTATCATAATTGCCGGGAATGAATGAGCGAATCAGCATAATTAGCTGAAGCACAACACCAGCCAGAACGTGTAAACCGTGGAAACCTGTCAGCAAGTAGAATGTGGAACCAACTAATCCTGTGGTGAGTTTGAAATCGAGATTTTTCCACTCAATTAATAGACCAATTAGGAAGTAGATTCCCATTGCGCTCGTGATCAGCCATAGCCCGCGAAATTTACTCAGTTGATTTCGTTTGAGAGCATTTTCTGCTGCTTGAATTACAAAGCTACTAGAAAGTAAAACTACTGTATTAATAATCACGAGCTTAGACAATTCTGGCCCAGAAATACCGGGTGGTAGCCAGTTATTAGTATTCAGTCTCAGAGCAACATAAGTAAAGATGAAACTCAAAAAAATGATACTTTCTGACAAGAGGAACACAGTAAACCCAAACATTCCTTTGCCGTGATGATCTTCATGACTCCCGCCACCACTCGGCAGAAAGCGCTGTAACCAATTCGGTAAGCGTCGCCGCCACCCCTCAAAACGGATCGGACTTTCATCTAAATGGATGCTGCGATGTTGCATAATTTTGGGAATTGGGGATTGGGTATTGGGATTAGAGATTAGGACTAGCCCTTTCTAGGTGAGTAAAAATTTTGCTCAAAACATTCCTCTTTAATCTCTTAACTCTGTGTTCTCTGCGTCTGGAGTGGTTAAATAAATTACTTTTAAACCGCAGAGGCACAGAGAACACAGAGAGAAAAACAGAGATTTTACCAGTCACCTTGAAAGGGCTAGTCCTAGAGATTTAAAAATCTATAACTATATCTCCTTCCTAGTCCCCAGTCTCCAGTCCCCAGTCCCCAATCCCTAGTCAGACTCACCATCATTAGAATTCTCCACGAATGAATATTTTGGATCGCCATAATCGTAAGGAGGTCTGTTGACAACAGGAATCTCTTCAAAGTTATCTCGCGGAGGTGGTGAAGAAGTTGTCCATTCCAATCCTGTAGCGTGCCAAGGATTATCAACTGCCTTCGCTCCATATAGCCAGGAACCGACGATGTTAGCAATAAATGGCAGCGTAGATGCTCCCAGCAAGAACGATCCCAGGCTAGCGATGACGTTCCATCCCTGATACTGGGGATCGTAGGACGAAATTCGCCGTAGCATCCCTTGCAAACCTAATGGGTGCATGGAAAAGAAGGTGATATTGGCAGGAATAAAGGTCAACCAGAAATGCAGCTTACCCCAACCCTCGGCGTACATCCTGCCAGTTATTTTGGGAAACCAAAAGTAAATTCCGGCAAAGATTGCCATCGTAATAGTATTAAAAACGATGTAGTGGAAGTGACCAACGACAAAATAAGTATTATTGACATGGATATCAAATGGCGTGGCGGCAAGCATTACACCAGTGACACCGCCAAAAATAAACATCGCTGCACCTCCCATCGCAAATAACATTGGTGTTTCTAGGTGCAATTTGCTCCTCCAGATGGTGGCAGTCCAAGCGAATGCCTTCACACCTGTGGGTATAGCAACTAACATTGAGGTGGCCATGAAAGTCATCCGCATCCAGCCGGGGGTTGCACTGGTGAACATGTGATGCACCCAAACGAAGATGCTAATCCCAGCAATACCTAAAGTTGCGATCGCTACTGACCGATAGCCAAATAGAGGATTGCGAGCAAAGGCTGGCAGAACTTCCGCAATAATACCGAAGGCTGGTAGCGCCATGATATACACTGCTGGATGAGAGTAGAACCAGAATAAATGTTGGTAAATGATCGGATCGCCACTTCCTTCCGGTTTAAAAAATTGTGTACCGAAGGAGAGGTCAAGCAATAGCAGTATTAATGCACCCGTCAAAGAAGGTAAGTTAATTAGCTGCAACAACTGGGCGCTAAAGACTGACCAGACAAAGACCGGCATTCTAAAAAATGTCATCCCTGGCGATCGCATCCAAAAGATAGTAGTAACAAAGTTGACAGCCCCCATAATTGAGGAGATGCCAATTAAGACTAGGCTAACTATCCAAATAAATTGACCGTTAATCAACTGACCGGCTGGAACTTGCAGACTAACTGGCGGATAAGACCACCAACCAGCTTGTGCAGTCCCATTAGGTAGTAAAAAACTAGACAGTAGTAGAAGACCGGCTGGTGGTAGAATCCAAAAAGAGATGGCGTTGAGCAGGGGAAAAGCCATATCCCGCGCTCCAATCATTAGCGGTACTAGGTAGTTAGAAAGACCTGCATTGAAGGGAATAATCCACAGGAAAATCATGATTGTCCCGTGCATGGTGAATAAACCATTGTAGAGGGGGCGGTCAACTAAATTTGCTTCCGGGGTAAGCAACTCAGCCCGGATAATCATCGCCAACAGCCCGCCGAGAAGAAAGAAAATGAAGGTCATCACCATGTACTGAACACCGATTACCTTATGGTCGGTGCTGAAACTGAAATATTCCCGCCAGTTATTCTCAGGTTCTCTATTGTTGGCTATAGCTTCACTCATATCATGTGTCATTATTTATCTTCCTTTGATTCGCTACAGCAGGTTGAGCAGGTGCGACGGTGTACCAGCCGCTTTTAAATAATGTCTTTGGTGGTTGGATATTTTCGGCAACTGCCTGATTTTTAGTGTTTGTAGTTTCGCTAGAGACTGTTTGCGCGAGCCACTGATTATACTTATCAAGAGATTCAACGTATACATCTGCCTCCATTAAGGCAAAATAAGCACCACTGAATTGAGAATCTTTCAGTCTATATTTACCTGGGCGAATGGGTGTAATCACAATGTCAATCTTCCGCCCTGGAACAATATCTTGCTTTAAACGAAACTCAGGAATGTAGAAGCCGTGGATTACTTTCTCTGCCTGCATCTTTAAGCGAGTGCTGCGATTGATCGGCAAGTGTAATTCCTTAGTGGTAAGGTTATTTGGATAACGGAAAGACCAATCCCACTGCCTAACGAAAACCTCAATTGTTTCAGATGCAGGTTTGGGGACATCGCTAACGATTGCGGCGTAGGCGGGGGTAGATTCTAGGGGTGTGTGCAAATGCACAATTTGGTTTAAACCCAGAATATTTAATTGCTGATAAATATTGAAGCTTTGCAAGGCAATCCATATTACTAACAGAGTTGGGGTAGCTGTCCATAATATTTCTAGCTTCCCATTGCCTCTAGAAGGGTGTCCCTCGGTGTAGTCTTCCGGGGGGGCGCGATGGAAAGCGATCGCATACACCATCACACCAAGCAGCCCCAGCAAAATAAATGCTCCAATTGAGACTAAAAAGCTAAATAAATCATCTACCCGTTGTGCTTCTGCTGTCGCCTGGGGAGGCATCCAAGAAAACGCCTGTTGTCCAATCCACCGACTAACAATTAGCAGCACTGCGACATAAAACGCTATTAGTACATATTCCCAAAAACTAAACATAATAATTTCATCTAAGAGTACTTCCCGCTTGATTATTTGAGTAGTAAATTTGGGTTTCTACCTTCTTGGAGTAACTTCGCAGCAGTAACGTGAATTCCAAACTCTTCTCCCAATTGCGCCCCCAAAGTTCCGTGAACGAATAATATTGCCAGTATTCCCATACCTGCTAACAAGTAACTCCACTGCACTTGCCTAGAAGCATCCTTGCGCCAGCGATAGCGTTGCAAACCTCTCCATATTGTCATGGCTGCGATCGCTCCCAACAGCAAAACGCCACCCAAACCATGCAAAAGCATCGTCCAACCAGCAGTTAACCCCCAAACGCTCTTTTGATCGACTGGTGGATTTGCTAGCAGTAGCTCAAAAAAACCTGCTGCAACTGTGAAAAAGGTGATAAAAGCTGCTCCTATGAGGTTATACCAGCCGACATCAAAGAAACCAGAACGCAGGGCAGGCAGGCCTAAAAATTTGAAGATTGGTTTTTCTAAAGCAAAAAGCGCTCCGGCAATATCAAAAATGATGGCAAGAATAAACAAACCCAAGGTTAAATGCACCAGTTGCGGATGTATGGGAATCTCATAAGGTAATCCGTTAGCATTCAGTCTCAACCTCAACTGATCAATAAGCTGCCAGTTCATGGCGCAACTCCCTGCTTCATCGCTTGCACAACTGGCTCAATGTGTAACCCGTACACCCAAACTAGCTTGCTGCCTAGATAGACTTGCAAGCATACTAAGCAGACTAAAAACGTTGCAGCACCCAAATAAGCAGGCGGTACTTTCCGTGGACTGCTGTTGCGAATCACAAAACGCCAAGCCGTAATGCCAACCACAATAGCCGCCAACGACCAACCCATCACTGTATGAAAATTCAGTGTTGGTTGGACTGCTGGGTAAATGTTCGCCAGACCTGCTTCAAACTGACCAACAATCACCGCTAAAAAGATAGCTGCTGAGGCCACAAACATATTCCAGAAACTCACCTCAAATAAACGCACGTTACGCGTGAAATAGCCCAGCACATCGCACACAAAGGAAAAAAGCACCATCGCGATTACGAAGTGAACAATGATAGGGTGTAGAGGGTCAGGGTATGGTAGATTTTGGTTATTTAGAGTCAGAGCAGGCATCGCTAATTATTTTCCCAAAATGTCAAATATTCACTAAAATAACCTTAATCTCAGTTGATATATATCTAAATTGATATTTACAAAAACTAAAAAATGGCTATTTAAATTATCACTTATCATGGTTCTATTATTTAAGTCATCATAAATTGATTAACTCAAAACTTTAATTTAATCAATAACCTAACTTGCTCTGAATATACCATAAATCTTACTTAAGATTGATATAAACTTGAAAATTTCAATTTTACAAATCTTCAAAACAAAGACATACTTTTGTCACAGTAATGACAAACAGTTGAAAGATTTTTCAGTCAAACAATATACTCATTCAATATGATTCGGTTAAGGTTTTTTGATGAAAATTATAGATCGCAAAGATCCGATAAATCGCGGTCAAGACGAAAGACAGATTATTGTCAAGACGGCGATTCATCGCTTCTCTTGCCTTAACCGAACAGTATTTGTATACTCATTTATGTTTCTCTGGATAGATTAAAAAAATACTAGAGTTTTATTAAAATACTAAGAGTTTTTGCTTTTTTAATCTATAAGTCTATGATATTTTGTGAACTATAACTAGCAAAATGGATATAAAATACTGAGATGAAATCCATACCAGACAAACGGGTATTAATCACAGGTGGGAACCGAGGGATTGGGTTTGCGATCGCTCAAGGTTTAGTGGCAAAAGACTATGAAATAATTATCACTTCGCGATCGCTCGATAACGCCAAACTTGCGGCCCAGAAACTTCCAGGCAAGGTAATTCCCGTCGAATTGGATGTCACCGACGATCGCTCCATCAATCAAGCAGTCAAAACCCTGCACCAAAATATCGATCGGTTAGATGTTTTGATCAATAATGCTGGCGTGTATCCAGATAAGGATATAAATATTCTGACTATTTCTCGTGAGTTGCTTGATTCTACAATCAATGCCAACACTTTCGGCCCAATTCGGATGGTACAGGCATTTTTACCCCTGTTGGAAAAATCCTCCGATGCCAGAGTTGTTAACGTTTCAAGTGGATATGGAGCATTATCAGACTTATCTGCTGGTGTTCCAAGTTACTGCCTATCGAAGCTGGCATTAAATGGCGCAACAATTATGTTGGCACAAGCTTTGGACTCCAAAGGGATCGTCGTCAATTCCATTTGTCCGGGGTGGGTGAGAACAGATATGGGTGGTTCATCAGCACCCCGTTCGCCAGAAGAAGGTGCTGACACTGCAATCTGGTTGGCTACTGATGCTCCGCGCAATATAAGCGGTAAGTTTTTGCGCGATCGCAAAGTAATTTCTTTTTAGATAGTTTTTAGGTAATTGCAATAGAAAAGATTTAATTACTAATACTTCTAAGGTTAAGACAAAAGACGCGATGAATCGCCGTCTCTACAATAATCAATATTTTGTAGAGACGGCGATTTATCGCGTCTTTATAATGATTTCTCTGATCTTTGCACTCTACAATTTCCATCAAAAAACCTTAACCTAACCCTATTGATAGGGATTTTAGTTAATTGCAATGGAGTAATTTGGAGATTAACAGAAACAGAGGGAGGTTTCAATCCCTAATAGGGATTTTAGTAATTCCAATTTTCTTCAACTTCTTGGATGTAATCGTCCATGTTTTCAATGTTTCAATCCCTAATAGGGATTTTAGTAATTCCAATAAGCCATACAAAGGTAAATACTCGCCGCGCCTGGTGTTTCAATCCCTAATAGGGATTTTAGTAATTCCAATAAATTCACCTGTCAGCAGAACACCCTTAATCATGAGTTTCAATCCCTAATAGGGATTTTAGTAATTCCAATGTTGGAAGGATTATTAGATGGAGTTAGAATCACTGTTTCAATCCCTAATAGGGATTTTAGTAATTCCAATTACAGAAGAAAGTGCTTGCCCTAACTGGGGTATGCGTTTCAATCCCTAATAGGGATTTTAGTAATTCCAATTACGAGCGCTTCTAAAAGCCTTGTCTTATTTGGTTTTCAAGGTTAGCTTGCGCGAATGGAGAAATCATAACACCAGGAGTTGTGATTTGGCTAGAGGCAAATGGCTGAAAACTAGTCTACATAAGGTGCGCGGATGGTTTATAAATGCTAATGCACTGAAATTATTGCATATAGGGCAATTCAGGCATTTTTGTAGTTACCCCATTTCCAACACCTACCTATCCGCGCATTCAGCCAAAAAAACTAATCTGATAGGAAAGCTGTTTACTATAGATATCCTACTAGATTAGGTTAGCTCAGTTATGGGCAATGCTTGGGATGAGCTACGCCTAAGCAATACCTCCACCCCCATCAACCTTATTTGGCAACGTCTTCAAAGTCTGTTATCGCACAAGCAAATTCTCTAAAAGCTGTTTTAATCAGAACCTCTTTTGTTCCCCTTTCCAGCGCAGAATTGCGTATGAGGTCTGTTAATTCTATGAATAGCAGAGAAAACATAAAACGATCTTGGCGGTCAACTTGTTTCAAGCAAGAGGATATAAACTGATAAAGCTCTGTTTTTCTAGGTTTGGTTTGTTCATCCCATATTTGCAACCCAAGCCGAAAAGTTCTCAAGCGGATTTCATTACTGTTGAAGGACGCGTCTTTGTAGCGGACTGATACGCGCTGGGGTATATCCATGAGTTTTAGCTATACATATTCAATGTAAAGTAATTATTCACTTATATTTTGCCTCAACCGGAAAAATCTGATATTTTGCACCAATTCCAACAACTGCCATTGTTCTAGAGCAATATAGTTCAGAATGAGCAACAAAACACTTGTAGAGACGGCGATTTATCGCGTCTCGAAAACCCAAAATTGTTCCCAGTAGTCTCATCTGAATGAGAACCGCTATATTACTGTTGATGCTTGATGAGCATTTAGAAAAACAGGTTTCCCACCTTGCCCAAGAGATATTGTTAGAGCAGCAAGAATTTCTACTAACTCACTACCTACCCAGCCAGATGAAACTTCTGGGGGAGTATTGTTGAGAATAGAAACAACAAAAGAGGAGCAAACTCGCCGCAATGGTTCCCCTGGCTCTAATTCCAGCACCACCTGCCTTTGATTCACAGGAATAAAATGATTGCCCTGCTGTTCAAACTCTCCATGTAGCAGGGTTAGAGGTGATGATAGTGACATTTCATCAAAAATCAAACTACCAAGGCTTCCCACAATCCCCAGTCGTCGCTGCTTATCGGGATTGAGCCAGCACAAGTGAATATAAGCTTGAAAGCCATCTGGGTATGTCAGTGTCAACCATACCAGATCGGCCAAACCTTGAGGCACAGGAAGATTTGTATCTTTCTTCCCCTCTGCTCCCCTGCTCCCCTGCTCCCCTGCTCCCTGTAGCCACACCGTACCTGTTGCTTGTACTTTGATAGGAATTTGACCAAGCCAAGCGTTAAATATAGCAATATCGTGAATGGCTAAATCCCACAGCGCATCAACATCTTGCCGGACAGGCCCTAAATGGGTGCGGGTAGCGTAACCATAGCGTAAATCACCTAATTTACCCGCCTGTACTACAGTTTTGCCTCGCTCAACTGCTGGGTGAAATAAATAAGTGTGGTCAACCATGAGTATTAAATGATGCTGCTCTCCTAACTGGCAAAGTTCCCGACATTCTGCGGGGTCGAGAGTTAGGGGTTTTTCAACTAAAACATGGTATCCCTGTTGGAGAGCATCTTTAATTAAAGCATAGTGAGTGGTAGCTGGAGTGGCGATCGCCACTCCTATCAACTCTGGCACTTTCTTTAAGTCTTGCCATTGAGTTGTTAATAATACATTTTCATCTAAGTTAAACTGCTGCTTTACCGCCGCTAATCGTTCTGGGTGGGGATCTACTACAGCAACTACATTTACTTGGGGATCTGCTAAGAAATTCCGCAGCAGATGCACTCCCCAACGCCCAACCCCGATGACAGCAATTTTAATTTTATTTGTCATTTGTCATTTGTCATTTGTCATTTGTCATTTGTCATTTGTCATTAGTTAAATAAGGGACTTCCAAATAAAAAAATATTCAATTAACTCTTGTGGGGTGGGCGTCTCGCCCGCCCTATAGACTGGGCGCTCATGTTGCCCACCCCACAATATTGGATAATTTATTTCTTGGAGTTCCCTAATAAATGACTAGCAACTGATTATCAGTTTATTTATAATCTTTTGAGTTCAGGGGTTTTGCGGATTAGGTATGGCTAAAAAAGCTACCTTTGCTGCGGCTTGTTCAGCAGTTTTTATCGAGCGTCCCTTACCTTGTCCAAGCATTTTTCCGTGCAGCCACACTTCAGCCATAAAACGTTCTTGATTGCGGTGCGGTTGACTGACTTCTACAACCCGATATTCTGGTAAAACTTTAAATTGCGCCTGAGTCCATTCTTGGAGAGCAGCTTTGTAATTAAGTCTGGCAGGATCGAGGCGAATTTCTGTTGCTAGTTGGTGGAAGTGGGGATCTAGCCAAGAGCGAATCAGTTCCAGATTTTGAGTACTTAAGTAAAGCGCACCTAAAACTGCTTCAAAAGCATCTGCTAGTCGTGACTCTAGACCAACTTTATCAGCAGTAGCACTACCAGCGACTAGTAAGTATAACTCTAAACCATAAACTCTGGCCAATTGGGCAAGGATGCGATCGCTCACCAACACCGAACGAATTGCCGCAAAATCTCCTACTGGACAATCGGGATAATTTTCCCATAACACAACAGCCGACACCAGGCGTACCACGGCATCGCCAACAAACTCCAGCTGTTCGTAATTTGCCGACTCAGAAACAGTGGGATGAGTTAACGCTAAATCCAGTAGTTCCCACTTTATAGGTGCTTCTAGCGATAAACCTAATTTTTGGACTAAACTTTCGAGTTGCCGTTGACGGCGTGGATAGGCAAGGGGCATTACGTGACAAGGGGAAGGGGGCAGGGGAGGCAGGGGAAGGAAGGTAACTAGCTATCTATCTATATTTATATTCCTAAATCTCTTGGACTATTACTCTAACAACTTTTTGCTACTTCTCTCTATCTAGCTTCTCTTGGATAGCTTGACGGCAAAATTCAGGAGGATCTTCTTTAGCTTTTACTTCTTCCTTCATTTCCTTGGTGACACGCAAATGTAGATATTCACTTAGTGGTCGTTCTCTGTCCGTGGTGAATGGCTTTAAGTTATCTGGATTACCTTTATTTTTAGACATTGTATAGAAATACAAATAAAGTTATTCTCCACGTGTATATCAGTGGAGAATGTTAAAGGGGAGAGAGCAGGACATAAGCCGGGTTCTGTTCTCTTGCGAGGGCAGTTATCTATCTGGGACGTTTGTTACCAAACGCCTCAAGCGGCTCTCATTGAGCGGAACTGGTAAAAGACCAACCATAGTCCCTATCGCCTTGCTCCCAACCGGGGTTTACCGAGCCAGCACCTCTCGATACTGCTGGTGCGCTCTTACCGCACCTTTGCACCCTTACCAAACAATTTTGAATTTTGGATTTTGGATTTTAGATTCAATCCAAAATTTAAAATCTAAAATCCAAAATTGATTGGCGGTATCTTTCTGTGGCACTATCCTCACGATCGCTCGCACTGGACGTTATCCAGCAAGTTTGGTCTTTCGGGAGTCCGGACTTTCCTCAAACCAGTGGCTAAGACTGATCTGCAACCGCCTGCGCCTACTCTCTCCTTAGATCCAGTGTAGTCTTGGTTGGCATAGTGTGTCTGGTTGCTATTGCTTTTTTTTATTCCAAGGTAGAGCGTAAGTCCAAGGTAGCTTTTTGACTGTGAAAGGACAATTGATAATACTAATGGGAGGAAAATCACGACCTGGGGCTAGACCTAAACGCACTTCAGATATCCTCAGCACCAGTTGTAGGGAAAAGTCTAACTCTTTTCTTCTGTTAAGAAAGTCGTTGTACAACTTTTTTTGCCCTTTTTGTAGCCCATTGATATCAATTAGTGGTTTTTTTGCTAAATAGGTTCCAGCTTCTTTATCGCGCTCGAAAACATCTTCTGCTGTCACTGTTTCAGAAAGTGTTTTCTTGGGAGCAATTAGGCTCGGACTTTGGGGTACAGCTAAGTCGCGGGTTAAGTCTGGTGATTTCCGAATCACACGGCGCGATTGCTTGCTATGTTCAACTACTAAAGAACTGTTGTCCCAGTCAACGTATACGGCAACATTATCAGATTTATTTTCAATGCTAATTCCTAAATCTTTCAAATCGTCAATTGGATATGAGGCTTTGAGTTTAAAGGAAATTCCAATTTTATCGTCGAGATTTTGTTCTTTTAGTTGCTCATCAACGGTTCCTTTTTTAAACTCAAATTTAACTTGGTCATCGATGGATTCAATCATGCGGTTGAAAACATAAGAGACACCGATAATATAAATCGTCAAAACTACTAAATTCTGGTCGCTACTCCTCATAACTCAAAAATCTTAACTCCCGGTGCTAATGAATATATATTCAGACTTATTGCTCATCTGCAATTTTTAATTGCGCTTGGCTACTACAGAATTTTGTAGCCAACCTCGTCGCCAAAAAAAGAATAGCAAACCAAGTGCGATCGCTATCATTAGTGCCCAGCAAAGTGGATAACCCCAATACCAATTCAACTCAGGCATATTATATGGCGATTTTTCGGTATTGAAATTCATCCCATATATTCCAGCGACAAAAGTCAGGGGAATAAAAATTGTTGAAACTACCGTTAGTACCTTCATGATTTCATTCATTTTGTTACTTACTGCCGAAAGGTACACATCCATTAATCCAGATGCTAGTTCTCGGTAAGTTTCCACCATATCCATTACTTGCACCGTATGGTCATAACAATCTCGTAGGTAGATTCGCACGTCTTCACTAATCAAATCACTGCCATCTCGAATTAAGGCATTAATTGCATCCCGTTGAGGCCAGATAGCACGACGTAGTTGTAGTAATTCTCGCCTAATTTGATAAATATCTTGTAGTGTTTGTGGAGTAGGTTTTACTATTACCTCCTCTTCTAATTCTTCGATTCGCTCACCATAAAGCTCCAGCACTGGGAAAAAGCCATCAATAATTGCATCTAACACAGCGTAAGCTAAATAATCCGCTCCCTGTTTACGGATGATCCCTTTGTTTTTTTCAATCCGCGATCGCACGCCTTCAAAGCAATCATGTTCTGGTTCTTCTTGTACTGTCAACAAATAATTTTTTCCTAATATCAAACTCACTTGCTCGCTGTAAAAACCACATGTTCTTTCCTTTGCTACTACCATGCGGCTAATGAATAGCAGTTGGTCTTCATAATCCTCTGTTTTCGGACGCTCCGGTACATTGACTACATCTTCTAAAACTAGAGGATGTAACTTAAAAACGTTACCCAATCGTTGTAATATGTCCTGACTACCTAAACCTTGTACATCTACCCAAGAAATCGATTCCATCTCCAGATAGGGAACACACTCCTCTGGGGTTGCTATTTGTTCGCGAGTGAAATTGGCTTGGTTATAGTCAATCAAGAAAATAATCGGTAGCGGAGCGTCTGCATCAATAATGATGGTTCCTGGTAAAGTTCCTGGTTGGTGACGGAACTCATCTTCATATCGCTTGGTGGCTATTTTGGGAAGGCGACGCAGTTTTCGTACCATGCAATATTACCTAATAGTCATTTGTCATTTGTCATTTGTCATTGGTCATTGGTCATTGGTAAAGAACAAAGCACAAAAGACAGCTTACATGTAATTTTATAAAAATTACATGTAAATAAGGTAATTTCTAAACTATGCACTTATTTAGGTTTCTAATTTGGTCATCAGCCAGATTTAATCTGACGAATCTCAATTACGAATTACGAATTACGAATTGGTATAACATATTGCTCCTGAATCAGCAATGATAAATATAAAAAAGCAGTTTGCCTTGGCAAGACAAACTGCTAAAAGAATATTTATCTGGGTGAGCAGAAGTTAGAACATGCCCATACCGCCCATGCCACCCATGCCGCCCATGCCACCCATACCACCCATGCCGCCCATATCAGGGGCAGGAGCGGCGGATTTCTTCTCTGGCTTTTCAACAACGATCGCTTCGGTGGTTAAGACCAAACCAGCAATGGAACCAGCGTTTTGCAAAGCTGAACGCACGACTTTGGCAGGGTCAATAATACCAGCAGCAATCAAGTCTTCAAATTCGCCAGTAGCGGCATTGTAGCCAATGTTGAAATCGCTATCCCGAACTTTTGAGACGATTACAGAACCTTCAGCACCAGCGTTGTCTGCTATTTGGCGCAAGGGAGCTTCTAGCGCTCGTTGTACAATATCAGCCCCAATTCTTTCTTCGTCATTTTGTAAGGTCTTTTTAATCGCTTCTACCGCCTTCGCTAAGTGAATTAAGGTTGTTCCACCACCAGGAACAATACCTTCTTCCACAGCAGCTTTAGTAGCGTTGAGCGCGTCCTCAATCCGCAGCTTACGGTCTTTGAGTTCGGTTTCGGTTGCTGCACCCACTTTAATCACTGCCACGCCGCCAGCGAGCTTGGCGATGCGTTCTTGGAGTTTTTCTTGATCGTACTCAGAATCAGTTTCTTCCAACTGTCTGCGAATTTGACCAATCCGCTTTTGTACTTCTGGCTTGGTGACACTACCAGCGACAATTGTGGTGCTTTCTTTGTCAATGGTGATTTTGCGGGCAGTTCCCAGCGCTTCTAGAGAAGCGGTATCCAAGCTTAAGCCGATTTCTTCCGAAATCAACTGTCCATCGGTGAGAATGGCAATATCTTCTAACAAAGCTTTGCGGCGATCGCCAAATCCAGGTGCTTTAATGGCAGCTACAGCTAGTACACCCCGCGCTTTGTTCACTACCAAAGTTGCCAAAGCATCACCTTCGACATCTTCAGCGATAATTAGCAAGGGTTGACCAGAACGGGCAACTTTTTCCAAAATCGGTACTAAATCTTGGATGCTGCTGATTTTTTTATCTGTCACTAAAATCCGGGCGTTTTCAAATTCGACGATTTGCCGCTCGTTGTTGGTGACGAAGTAGGGAGAAATATAACCCCTGTCAATCTGCATCCCCTCAACTACTTCTAGTTCGGTGGTTAGAGATTTAGATTCTTCAACGGTAATTACACCATCTTTGGTGACTTTTTCCATTGCTTGAGCTAACATTTGGCCAACTTCTTCATCGTTACCAGCAGAGACAGTAGCAACTTGAGCGATCGCACTTCCTTCTACTGGCTTGGCTATCTTGGCAATTTCTAGTACCAATGCCTCAATAGTTTTGTCGATCCCGCGTCTCAAGCTAACAGGGTTACTACCAGCCGCGACGTTCTTCAAACCTTCTCTAATCAAGGCTTGTGCTAAAACTGTGGCGGTGGTTGTACCATCCCCAGCGACATCTTTGGTTTTTGAGGCCACTTCTTGGATGAGTCTTGCACCAGTATTTTCCAAAGGATCTTCTAATTCAATTTCCTTGGCAACAGTGATACCATCGTTGACAATTTGAGGTGCGCCAAATTTTTTCTCTAAAAGAACATTGCGACCTTTAGGCCCCAAAGTGATTTTTACGGCATCGGCAAGGGCGTTAACACCCCTTTCTAGAGCTCGCCGAGATTCCTCATCAAATGCAATAATTTTCGCCATGTTTCATTTCTCCAGCGCTTCCATTAGACAATTTAGCACTCACAGCGTCAGAGTGCTAATCTCTCAAGCGGCTCAAGTTACAAATGGAAATAAAAAAAATTGATTAATATACAGGTGATGCTCATATTAGATACTGGCAGTAATGCTTGAATTGGGAGATGAATTTAGAGAACTCCCTTAAATCCCTTGGTATTGCCGACCCTGGCGGCACCGGCTGGTTGGCAGTAGTATTTACGTTCCTCTTGGCTTGGGTTGTAACTTGGCGTTTAATTCCGACAGTACGCAAATTCGCCTTGCGGGTAGGTTGGGCTGACGAACCCAACGCCCGGCGACTCAACCGAGAACCTTTACCCAATGCTGGGGGGCTGGCTATCTACGCGGGTGTGATTGCCGCGCTGGTATTAGCTAGCCTTTTACGACCGATTGAACTCCAAACCGTGTTGGCTCAGGTGCTAACTATTCTGTTAGGGGGTTCGATATTAGTTCTTGTGGGCTTTATTGACGATCAGTTCGGCTTGCCACCCTCTGTGCGATTGTGGGCGCAAATTGTCACGGCACTATTATTGGTAGCTAATGGCATCAGTGTTAAAGTCCTATTTGGCACTCCCATCGACTCGTTCCTGTCCATATTGCTCACAGTAATATGGGTAGTAGGGATTACCAATGCCATCAACTTGATGGATGGTATGGATGGTTTGGCAGGAGGAATCAGCTTTATTACTGCCATGAGTTTGTTGGCAGTTGCAGCCCAATTTAACAACCGTGCAGCAGCAATTTTGGTACTTGCAGCCTTGGCAGGTGCTGCATTGGGCTTTTTACGTCATAATTTCCATCCGTCACGAATTATTATGGGTGATGCCGGAGCATACTTTTTTGGCTATGTGCTGGCAGCAACTAGTATTTTAGGTAAACTGCAACAAAACACAGTTTATGCCTTAATTCCTACGGTTTTATTTTTGTTGTTACCGGTGCTAGATACAACTCAAGTATTTGTGCGGCGGCTACTAGCAGGAAATAACCCTCTGAGTACTCCTGGCAAAGACCACTTACATCACCGCTTACTTGCTTGGGGACTATCCCAGCGCCATGCTGCATTTACCCTTTGGTCAATTACCTTAGTTTTCAACTTGCTGGCGATGAAAATCCAAGGTATGAGTTTGGCTGTAATGGTGGCTACCGCCAGTAGCATTATCCTGCTTTTGGGTTTTACTGTTTGGCAAAGGATACGCCAACAGCCTTAGTTGGTCATTAGTCATCTAGCCCTATTAAACGCAGCCGCACACCTGCTAATGTCTAGATGAACTAAAGAGTCAATTTTACTGTTGCCGCGCTGTTGCCCCAACAGATATTCTCAGATGTGGCGAATTTCAGCCAATATCTCGCGGTCAGTTTCGAGTTTTGGCTGGATGCTACGAAAGAGTGCGATCGCAATTAAATAAGTCTAAATCAGCGATCGCCACATAAAATCGGTGCGTTAGCCTACGGCATAACACACCCTACAAAAACTCAGCACTATTTAACTATTACGCCGTAAGTCCCCCATCTGAATTCTGTACCCAGAATCAGTGGTGGGATATAAGGCGGTTGATGAGGATTGCATCTAATATTGATTTTTTGCACAGCAAAGACAAATATTAGATGTATGACGAATCAACAATTATTTTCTTTTAGTAGTTTACCGCAATATATATTTATGATAAAACACAGGTGTTAAGGAGGTGATGTTGAGTGCTACACAAAGTTGTACAAGTCCGTTTATATCCGTCAGTTGAGCAGCAAATCCAATTAGCTCAAGCTTTTGGTTGCGCTCGTTGGTGGTGGAATTATGCCCTAAATAAGTCGATTGAGACTTACAAAGAAACGGGGAAAGGACTTAGCCGTGCAGCACTCAATGCACTTCTTCCTGAACTCAAAAAGGCAGAAGAAACCGTATGGTTATCTGAGTGTTATAGCCAAGTTTTACAGGCTACAACGCTCAATCTAACTACGGCATACAAAAACTTTTTTGAAAAACGTGCTGGATTTCCTAAGTTCAAATCCAAGCATGGTAAACAGTCGATTCAGTATCCTCAAAACGTCAAAGTTGTAGATGGTAATGTCAAACTTCCAGGCAATATTGGGGTAGTCAAAGCCAAAATACACAGAGCGATTGAGGGGAAAATCAAAACTGTTACCATTAGTAAAACGCCTTCAGGTAAATACCTTGCATCGATTCTGACTGAGTTAGAGGGCGAAAATCCTCTTATCTCAGAGGGGAAGATTTATGGCATTGACTTAGGGCTGAAACATTTTGCGGTTGTTACTAACGGCGAGAAAATCACTAAATATGACAATCCTAAGCACCTTGCCAAACATGAGAAAAATCTTAAGCGCAAACAGAAAAAATTAGCACGTAAACAAAAAGGGAGTAATTCAAGAAATAGATATAGAAAAGTTGTTGCCAAAGTCTACGAGCAAGTTAGTAACTCAAGGCAAGATTTTCTACACAAACTTAGTTACAAGTTGGTCAGCGATAGCCAAGCTGTCATAGTAGAGAATCTTAATGTATTAGGCATGGTGACGCTCGAAGACTCGCTAACGCTACGCTATCGTAATCATAAATTGGCAAAGTCAATATCTGATGTTGGATGGGAAACATTCACTAACTTCTTAGCATACAAACTCGAACGAAAAGGCGGGAAGTTGATTGAGATTGATAGGTGGTTTCCTAGTTCAAAACTCTGTTCTAATTGTTTCTATCAAGTGAGTGAGATGTCATTAGATGTCCGTGAATGGACTTGTCCTCATTGCAATACTCATCATGATAGGGATGGAAACGCAGCGATAAATATTAGAGCAGAGGGTATCAGAATGCTAAAGGCGGAAGGTTCAGCCGTCTCTGCTGTAGGAGGGGAAGTAAGTCCTCAGCTTGGGCGAAAGTCTAAGTTTCGGCATTCCCCTGTGATTACAGAAGCCCACACTGTATTTGGTACTCCAAATCAGTGTGGGTAGTTCACGCCATTACCATACCGCCATCGACGTTAAAAACTTGTCCGGTAATGTAGGCGGCGGCGGGATCGGCGGCGAGGAAGCGCACCATGCCAGCGATTTCTTCCGGCTGACCGAAGCGACCGAGTGGGATGTATTTGAGAATATCTTCGGGGTTGTTGAGATCGCTGGTCATGTCGGTGGTGATGAATCCAGGGGCGACGGCGTTAACGGTGATCCCGCGAGTCGCTAGTTCTTTGGCAACGCTTTTGGTGAAGCCGATTACACCTGCTTTGGCGGCGCTGTAGTTTGATTGTCCTGGATTGCCCATTAGCCCTGCAACGGAAGTAATGTTGATAATCCGCCCCGATCGCTGCTTCAGCATAATTTTACTGATGGCACGTGTACATAAGAAAACACCAGTTAGATTAAGGTCTATCACAGCTTGCCAATCCTCTGTCTTCAAACGCAAAAGCAGATTGTCGCGGGTAATACCTGCATTGTTGACTAAGATATCCACACGACTAAACTTTTCGGTGACGGTCTTAACTAGTGCGTCTACTTGATCACTTTTAGAAACGTCAGCTTGGATCGCGATCGCTTGACCTCCTGCGGCTGTAATTTCTGCAACTACTGCCTCAGCCGCAGCACTAGAACTAGCATAATTGACAACTGCGATCGCTCCTTGTGCAGCTAATTCGATTGCGATCGCGCGGCCGATTCCTCGTGATGCACCTGTAATAATTGCGACTTTATCTTGTAATAGTGTCATTTAATTTTCCTCAATCTTAGAAATACTGCGCTAATTATCTTATGGTGATTTCGGGAACATCTGAATATTGTCTAGATAATATCTAACTCTTGCGGGATGACAATCTTGCTAGCATGATACAAATTAGATAGCTATATGTCGTTTTTAGCTAGATATAGTCCTACTGAATCAAAAGCGCAGAAAACAATATCCCCGACTTCTTAAAGAAGTCGGGGATCTGTAGGTTGCCACAACGCAAGGAACCCGCGCAAGGCACTTCTCTTCTCTACGAGACGCTACGCGAACGTCTGAAATTTCTTTAATTTTGAATTTTGTTAGCGCAGCGTTAGCGAGTCTGCGTTCGCTTTTAGCGTCTCGTAGAGAGCGTCATTTTGAATTTTGAATTGTTAGTTGGTTGTTCAGAATAGGTTTAAATACATATCTTAATGCAGATGCACAAACCAAAATAAGATACGTTTTTTATTATAATTATTTAAGCTTTTGGCTAGCAAATCAGTCTATATTAACTAATCTAATCTTTTACCAACAAAAACCATAAACTTATACCGATTTTATTTTCTAAGAATTACCATTGAAACAAACAGTTGAAAATCGGTATGTGTCATAATGGCAACTCAAAAAGAATTTAACAGCTTTGATGATATGCTGTCTGCTTCTGATGTACCTGTATTAGTAGATTTTTACGCTGAATGGTGTGGCCCTTGTCAGATGATGACGCCAATTTTAGAGCAAGTCAATAATCAACTTAAGGATCGTTTGCGGATTGTCAAAATCGACACAGAAAAATACACGGAATTGGCTACTCAGTATAAAATTGAGTCTCTCCCAACCTTAGTATTGTTTAAGGAGGGTAAGCCTGTGGATCGAATAGAGGGAGTGAGGCAAGCAGCGCAGTTGGTGCAATATCTACAAACAAAGATTTAAGCTAACACTTAGAATTTTGATTTTGGTTCTTAGAGACGCGAAATATCGCGTCTCTCTTAGTAAATAGCAATTGTGCGCTTCTGCGAATTAAATCACTGATAAAATCTTAAGTAAATATTAAGCATATTTACTTATACGTCTAGAGAAAGTAGTTTAGAAATTAAGATAGCTATATTGTATAGATATAACAAAATATCTTGACAAGTAAAGCATTATATGAATAACAAGCAACAAAGACCAGACAAAGCCTATATTTGGGTGAATATTGATTTTGATAAGGTTAAACATAGAATAGATGCGGTGACTTGCCAGATTGAGCGGGTTATACAAAAACACCAACTTTCTAATAAAACTGGTAAATCAGGTAAAAGAAATAATTAGGTTATGTGTGAGGCGATATCTATGATGCGCTACGCACTTTATTTTTGGCGTAGCGCAACCTAAGCATCGCAGCAGTTTTGCATAAAATATTTTGGGCAAAAAGACAATATTATTATTCGATAATTGTCCACCGAATTTATACTTATTTATTAGTCATTATTTTATCCTCGACACTCCTGAAAAGGAGTGTTATTTTTGTGAGGATATTTGCTTGCTAGTTATGGTGTAAAAGGGTGTAAAGAAATGATGGGATGGCTATTTGGAGGTCTTGTGAAACAATTTGAGAGTGCGGCTAAGGAGGTTGTCAGAGATAGTAGCAAAGAAATAGCTAACTTGTTTGATGACAAACTTTACCCTTTAGCTGACAAGCTTGATTATATAGCTCAAGAAAGCATTAATCATGCAATAGAAAGAACCGAGGAATTAGAAAGTAAGGTTAAAGCTGACATTGAATATCTGTTAAATACAGCAGATGAAAAAGTTAAGCATCACCTTGAGAAAATAGATAAAATTCGTGAACAAGCTCTCACGGAGACTATTAGTAAAACTAATTTTTATTTAGAAAATAGAATTAATCAAATATCACTAGCTGTAATGCAGGCGATTAGCTTGTCTCAAAACAGCATTGAGCAGAGTTTGGAAAGAATCGAATATTTAGAAAATAAGTTATTTCAAGATGCTAATCAAATAGTTGATAAAATATCTGAACTGATAGATGGCAAACTTGAACTAATTCGGAATGAATTAAAAAAATATTTAGTTCACGGTTTACCCAGTCCTCTTGATAAATGTAGACAAAGGCTCAAAATAGCATGGAAGCCTGGTGGACTATTTTCTGATGTTGAGCTTTATGAGTTAAGCGAGTGCTATGAATTGAGTAAGTTAGATGAAAAAACATCTATTGACGAGGTATTGAAGATTTATGGACAATTACAACAAAATGCCGCTATGATGGCTGCTTTAGTAAGAAATTCTCCAGAATTGAAAAATCGAGCTATTAAAGACTGGATAAAATATGGTTTACTTTGTAAGTTTTGGCGTAGCATCATGAATAATTATGATTTCAAAAACAATGTTATATCAGAGGATAAGTCTTCAGAAATTTTATTAATAGACAAGCAATAAAATAAGCAAAGTTATTTTATGTTCAAAGCAAGTAATGATAACTGGAAAACGCCATTAGGATATTACGAAAAAGCAATTGAAGAACTCAGGCGTACCCGTGAAGAGTTGCAGGATATGAAAGCAAATAATAATTTGCATAATATTGAATCAACTATTGCAAGCTTCCAAACGGAAATAAAGGAATTAAAATCTGAGCTTCAGACTATGCAGGAGCGATTGGCAAATACTGAAGAAACGGCAATAGAAACTCAGATGACTTTAGCTGAGGCTCAAAAAGCCTCACTAGCTGCTAAAACTGAACTACAAGCTTTGAAAGAAATTATGACCGATGAACAAAAGTCAAATTATAAAATTCTCGAAGAATTAGTTCAAATAAAAGAGCAAATATCTCAATTGCCATCTCAAGCTGTAGAGACAGATTCGCAAACAATAATTATTAAATCTTTATCAGATGTGCAGTTGCATCTGTCTCAATTGGCAGCAGAATTAACTCTTGTATCTCATACTTCTGGTATTGATTACAGAAAATTGCAGGAACTACTAGCAGAACAAAAATGGCAGGAAGCTGATAAAGAAACCTATTCTACTATGCTCAAAATATGTGAGCGTGAAGAAGAAGGCTGGTTAGATGATGGAGAAATTAAAAGGTTTCCTCGTCATGACCTTTATATTATTAATAAACTCTGGGTTCAATATAGTGAAGGCAAATTTGGTTTTAGCGTCCAACAACGTATTTGGCAAGCCAAAAAAGATTATAAGCGCTTTGCTTATAAAGTTGGATGGCTAGCAAGTCTTGCTAATAATGAATGGGTTAAATACGAAGAATATACTTTCAGCTTAGACGCACCTAAAGGACACTTTCCATCTATATCTCGGTTAGTCGGTTTAGATTCTACAAACCTTGGTGGGGTTCAGCATCGAGTAAAGATTTTTTTGTCACGATATTAGTGATATAGGACAATATTGTTATTAAGCACCAAAGTTATCCTGTAGCCTTGCGTCGCAGTTTGCTTTAGGGGCAAAACCCTAACATCATCTGTCAGGCAGCTTAGGATATTTTAATCCCACCAATAGGCAACAACGATCGCATCACAATCCTGGCGAACATCTTCACCCAATAGCGCTCCTTCCAATCTAGTTCTCAGTCGGCGCTTCAGCCGCAAACCGTAATCTTCATTCGTGTCATCAGTGACTTCTACTGAATCAGCTCGCCATTTTTTGCCCAAATCTAAAAGCTGTGACACTTTTGTATTTTGGTTCTCTGTCAGGATGTATAGTGTATCGGCAGGATAAGCAATGAAATGGATAATGCTGGTTTCAGGCATGGGACGATAGTTTGCCATTGCAAGGAGGGTATCGACCATACCACCAAAGCTTAAACCGTTTTCATCTGGTGCAAAGATTGGTTTTGTGAACAGAAAGCTTGCCCATAAATTTTTGTGGTTGGAAAGGTCAGTAATCACCTCTTCGCCATCAAATTCATTGAACCGACGCTGCCAAACCAAGGCAGCAAACAATTCTTGGGGAGAATAGGATTTTGCAATCGATTGGATTTTGCCTAAATCAAGCATCACATTGACGGTAAGTAATATTTTTAACAAAACATTTGTAACTACCCTTGCAGTTTATTTACTCAGTCCCTGCTATTCTTATAGTTACTTCGGTCTGTCATAGCAGATAGATTATCCTCGATAATGTTTTATTTGTGAGCGCCCATATACCATCGTGGTAATGTGGGTGCTTTTACTTTATCGCTGATGGCAAAAATCCGGTTTAATTTTGAGGCGATATTTGGTGTTTGGTAGACTAAGCTGAGAGTGAAGCTTTAACTTGACCAAAACGGCGATCGCGATTTTGGTAGCTCAACAAAGCCTGATGAAATGCTTCTCGATTAAAATCTGGCCAAAGAATATCGGTGAAATACATCTCTGTATAAGCCATTTGCCACAAGAGAAAATTACTCAACCGCATCTCACCGCTAGTACGAATCAGCAAATCGGGTTCTGGAGTATCTGCGGTGTAGAGGTGTTGTTCTACAAGACTTTCATTCACTTCTTTCGCATTGAGTTCACCCTGTTCCACGAGTTGAGCTACTTGACGGCAAACTCTGGTAATTTCGTTGCGGCTACCATAGTTGACTGCAACGGTAAAGTGGATTGCTTGATTGTTCAACGTCTCTGTCATTGAACGTTCCATTTCTGTCTGTAGAGACTTGGGTAAAGCCGATAAATCTCCAATAAAGGAGATTTGCACACCTTCTCGATGCATCTGAGCCAACTCGCGATGTAGTAATCGCTCAAACAAATGCATCAGAAAATCCACTTCTTCAACGGGACGCTGCCAATTTTCTGTTGAGAAAGCATAAGCTGTCAACGCTTTAACTCCCCAATCTTTGCAGCAACGCAATAGTTCTTTGAGTGTTTTTGCTCCTTGGCGATGTCCAGCGATGCGCGGTAATCCTCGACTGGTTGCCCATCGGCCGTTACCATCCATGATGACGGCGATATGGTGGGGGATTTTTTGAGGGTTTAAATCTGTGGGTAATTTTGATTTGTCATTTGTCATTTGTTATTTGTCCTTTGTTTTGACTAATTAGTTTCAAATAAATTTTGTAAGTACTCTGGTGTGAGGGTGTTGTTCCAACTCCACAGGCGATGCATTGTGTAAGTGAAGGTGAAGAGGAGAGTTGTTTTGTTGGTTAATGACCAAGCATTCCAGTTGAGGGTAGCCATCATGCGGCGGAGGGTACGTATGAGGTTATTACGCTGATAGTTTGGCGATCGCGTTTTAATCAGCGTGCGTCCAATTCGCATCAACCCAGTATCAGGAAAACTCCAGACCCCAAACCCCCAGAATTTGGTCATGTGATTGATTTCATCCTGTGCTAGTTCTTCTAGAACATCCTGGAGTGCGCCAGTGGTGTGAGCCATGAGCCAAATATAAAGACAGGTAGCACCGTATTCTGTGGCAATGCGGTGTAAGCCGTGGCGATATAAGTCTTCGTGAGCATCATCTGTGGGAAGATAGCTTCTAACAGTCCGAAGTTTTGGGGTAATTTTCTCGCCTGTTAATTGGGTGTAGATTTTGATTAATGCAGGTGTGTGCTGACGTTCTTCCTTTTCCCACAAACCAAGTTCCAGCAATTCGCCATTTTCACCGACTGTTCCACCAACAAACCGAGCCATCTGAGGATGCAATTTTTCCAAATACTTCCTACTGGTTTGGGTATAGCCGCGAATGGGTGCTTCTGTATCCATTGCACCTATCAATATAGATAAAAATACCTCTGCATCTAAGCCGATAATTTGATTGCGGTTAATCGTCTGCCAATCGATGGGTTTCCAGGGACGCGGTTGGGGATTGGCAAACTGTATCGGTAAATCTTGCAGACGTTCATGTAGTTTTTCGACTGCAATATATCTGTCTATGAGTGAACGAATGCGGCGCTGTGTTTGCAAGTAGTGAGGGCTGGGATAGCTTTTACCTGCTAAGTCTTCTGTGATTGGGCTGAGGGTATTAAGCATATTTTTATACTTAAATTTTTATCTCTATGCCCAATAGCGTAAGCGATCGCACTTCGTTTTGTCAGTCGGCTGAAGTTGGCAGTTTTATTTGATGCAGTTGGGAGAAGTCGGGGAAAAAGTAGTACTATGTACCAATCTTATTCAAGTTGATGAATTACTTCTTTTAACTTGGAAAATTACCTTCTGAATGTTGTCGAGCAATTTCTTTTAAATATGTTATCAACGGTGCCCAAGCACCTCCATCTGGAACAAGAGTATCGAATAACTCAGAACCCTGCTTCAGTTCTACAATATATGACCACTTTAATAACTGCCTGGGTTTGCCTTTCTTTTTTCTTGTGATCATTTGTTCATAGGCTAGGCTTGCCCAGTACCTAATCCCACTCTCACCAATGAGTATTTGGTACTTTTTATTCCCCAGGCAAAAAATTTCTTCATACACGGCATTTTCAATCAACCTTAAAATAACAAATGTGACTGGCAAAATAACAATTTAGGTTATCGGAATACAGCAGATTACGGGTTTATTTTTATTCTTTGAAAGAATAAAAAATTACGAATTCCCTCACTGCTCAACTCTCTGGCAGTTCACCAAATTGCTGACGATAACGCTCAAGTTGTTTTTGCGCTAATTCAAGCTGTTCTTCTGGAGTTTGATAACGATTTCCTTGTCGATCATACCAATATAAAACCTGACGCTGGATATTACCAGATATGTATTGCCCTCTACCAATTCCCAAACCAATTTCTGGCATCCAAAAGGGTTCACCAATTTGCAATTGATAGCTATTATCTACTAAGCGATAAACTTCAAAAGGTTGGTGGCGATCGCGTTGCCAATACTCTGGATTATAAATAATGTAGTAAAGTACCCCTAACTTGGCATAGGTGTCTAATTTTTTATCATATTCTCCACCCGGAGTTAAGGAGACAATTTCTAAAGCCAGGATAGGCACAATGTTCTTTTCTTCCCAAACAACATAGCTTTTACGAGATTTACCTTCCTTGCGGCGTTCTACACCTAAGCTCAAAAATCCGTCTGGTACAATCGGCACAAGCGGACTAACCCCTGTGGTATGGTAAACGCCCATATCCACACTGAAAAACCAGTCATTACGGTTTGCCTAAATATATTGCAGCAAGAAGAGAAGCAAGTTGGGAATAAAGTTTTGGTCTTCGTTATCCACAGGGGTATCGTCTGAACAAGGAAGTTCAGCACTGCTAGGCAATTGACGTGGGTCTGATTTCATCATAAGTAATGATGGTGTTGATTTTACCTAATGAGTTTTATTTTAGACGATTCAACGCGGACGATATACTTTAGGTAAACGTTCTAAGTTAGTGGTAATGAAGAATTTTGATATTCAGCTAGATGAAGAATATGCTCAAAAGCTTGCCTATATTCAACAAGAGGCTGACCAAGATACAGTAGAGGCAATTAAGTCTTCAATTGAACTGCGCTATCAACAACTTCAGCAACAAAAAACAGATCCCTTAGCGAAACTCAGGCAAAGTAAATTTATTGGGTGTTTCAAAGGAGAAACTGATTTAGCTGCTAATTCCGAAGCCATTGTGCGTAAGCGTTCGCGTAGCGTCTCGTAGAGAAGCTCTTCGTAGACATCGCTAATGCAAGAAAAGTATGATCATCGCTGATACTGGCTTTTTCGTGGCACTTGGGAACCAAAACGAGACTTTAATACTTACCGTTGGAATAACAGCAATCCTTTCAAGAACTTGTTGCTGAATTTTGAATAAAGTTTGCAAAAGTCGGGAAAAAAGTCGGATTTACAAAATCTTATCCGAAAACTCCAGCAATATAACTGTAGAGTAATTTATAGTTGTCCCTAAAATCTGAACTCCCCTTGTCGTTACACAATGGACGCTGAAGCAGCATTAGCATGGTTAGATGCCACAATTCCCCCGCAGACTGGGGAACGGTTGAGCGATTTGCAAAAAGTGATTCTTGTGCAAGTTTGGTTGGGTAGAAAATACTTGGATATCGCTCATTCTTACGGTTGTACAGAAGGACACGCCAAGGATGCAGGTTCTCAGTTATGGAAGTTGCTTTCTAAAGTACTGCGAGAAAAGATTACCAAAAGTAATTGTCGCGCTACTTTGGAGCGAGTTTTGAGAAAAACTACTGCTATATCATCAAGTCTGATTGATTACTCGCGATCGCCACATCCCACCCCAAAATTAGAGGATACCAATTTTATTGGCCGAACAGCTGCGATCGCTCACCTGAATAATTTGGTAAATCAAGGCTCGAAAGTGATTGTTATCCAAGGTGAAGGCGGTTTAGGCAAAACCACTCTAGCGCAGCAATATCTCCAAACTCAGGGGTTTGACTTGGTTTTAGAACTGCTGATGGCGAAGGAAACGCAGAATATCACCCCCGCAGAACGAGTAGTAGAGGAATGGCTCAAACAAGATTTTGATCAAGAACCTGGGGTAGAATTTGGCGTAACTTTGGGACGACTCAAGCGCCAACTCCACAATCGGCGAATTGGCGTGTTAATTGACAATCTCGAACCTGCATTAGATCAACAAGGTGGGTTGATTGCTTCTCACCGCAACTATGTAGAACTATTACGGGTTTTAGCTGACGCTAGGGTGCAATCTGTTACCTTGATTACTAGTCGCGATCGCCTTTGTGAACCTGGGCTAAATGTGAATCACTATCGGCTTCCTGGTTTGGATGAAAGTGCATGGCAACAGTTTTTTAGCAAGCGGGGATTAACTATCAACTCGTCAACCTTGCAAATCATGCATCGCACTTATGGTGGTAATGCAAAAGCAATGGGAATTCTCTGCGGTTCGATTCAGGAGGATTTTGATGGTGACATGGTTCTTTATTGGCAAGAAAATCATGCCGATCCGCTAGCAGCAACCGACTTAAAAAATTTAGCCGTTAGTCAAATCAATCGTCTGCAAGCCCTCGATCCCCAAGCATATCGCTTACTTTGCCGTTTAGGATGTTATCGTTACCAAGATATACCCAGCATCTCATCACAAGGGTTGTTTTGTTTACTGTGGGATGTTCCACCCGATCAACATCGCCAAATCATCGCCTCCTTGAGAAATCGGTCTTTGGTGGAGTGTGATAAAGGTGAATACTGGCTGCATCCGGTGATTCGGAAAGAAGCGATCGCACGTTTACGCCCCAGCGATGAATGGGAAATTGTCAACCACAAAGCCGCAGAATTTTGGACAACTAGTATTAAACAAATTGAAACTTTTAAAGATGCTTTGCAAGCTCTGGAAGCATATTATCATTATATAGAAATTCAAGAATTTGAGTTGGCGGGTAAGGTAATTTTAAAAAGCCGAAATAATCAGTGGCAGCAGTTTTTGCCTCTTGGTAGTACGTTGTATCGGATGGGTTTAATTCAGCCGATACTTGCGGCAATTAATCAAGTTGTTCACAATCTAGAAAATGACCAAAATCTCAGTGAACTTTACAATATATTGGGTGATTTGTATTGGATAACAGGTAAAATTAGCCAAGCGATCGCCTGTCAAGAAAAGACTATTACTCTAGCAACCCAAACACTCAAATCACTTGTACCTCAGCCAGAAAATAAACATACAGTTTACTATCTGAGGATGCTAGAAGTAGATTCTTTATTAAGTATTGGTCTTTACAAAATAGATTTGTGGGAATTAGAGGCAGCCGCAAAGTTATTTCAGCAAGTAATTTATCTGGCTCAAAATACCGAGCATCATCGCTGGGCAGAAAAAGCCTCAGTCTGTTTAGCTTTGGTGTATTCTTATTTAGGTTTGCGTGATGCCTCATCTGCATTAGCAAATGTAGCTTATCAAAATATTACGAGCGAAAAATTGGTAGAACAAACGGGGAGATTTGTCTATTTCATGCAGATTTTAGGTCAAACCTACGTCAATTTAGGCGAATTTTCCCAGGCAAACCAGATATTTCAGCAAGCTTTGACTTTTGCTGAAGAAAGTCACTATATGCAGGTAAAAGCAAAAACTCTCAATGGTTTAGCAGAAATCCATCGGCAACAAACAGATTTTGCATTAGCTCTTGCTAATCATACAGAAGCAATCGAACTTTTGGATAAAATAGGTGCAAAGTGCGATCTAGCTGAAGCTTATTTTCAATTGGGTTTAACTAATCAAAAGATGGCAAAGCCCGATGAAAATCAAATGAATTTCAATCGGGCGATTCAGCTATTTACTGAAATTAAAGCACCGAAACAAGTTGAAAAAATCTCTAACCTGCGCTAATCAAATTTGTGTCACTTGATTAAGAAGTAAAGAGCTTTATAAAAACAGAAAAAACTCAGAGCTTTAGAAATAAAAGTAAGAGATTTATCAGCATCACGAGAGTATTGGAAAATCCGTGCGATCGATCGCTGCTGAACAAGGAATAACTAAAGAGAATAGGGAGGTGTTCGCAGAGAAAAAAAAGATGAATTAGACTGGATTAAGTCTAATTTAGAAACAAATAGCAAAATCGAAGATTTGAATGCTCAAAATCATCACTATACAGTTGATATAGTAATGATAAGCATAGAACTTAATTAACTCATCGCCGTAACTGTAACCCGCTACCAGCCCAAGAATATTTAATTTCCCAAACCAAATTTTATATTTCTACTCAACTTCGCTATTGTTGGTTTCAGATCCTTGTAGGGCAATTTCAAAATTCATTCTCTGTTCAGCGTTACGCAAGAAATAACCACTAATCATCGCAGAAGCCAGAAGCCGGCCCAGGTTTTCCCGATTTGTGGTTACAGTAACACCAAAGTGTTCTGAAGGTAGATTACCCAATAGTCCTGTAATATTCCGTTCCATCACCTGAAACACTTCAGCAGATGTGGGTTTAGAGAGCTGTGTAACTGTCTCTGGACTCAAGGATTTAACGTACTGCCATAGTAAATCATTAGTTTCTGATTCGCTATTAAAAAACTCTGAGACACGATTGGATGGGTTATTCATTTTTTAGCTCCTTAACTACCACTATTGGCTGCGGTGCTTGTGATTTGAATATTAAATGCCTGTTTTGGATTTGACTTAGTTATTTTGTCTTCCTGTCAACTAATGTAACAGCCTAGCGTAAGAGTGGAAGTAGGTGTAACCGTACAAAAGCCAGCGTATTTTCTCACCCAATAAATAAAGTGAGGAGTGAAGAGTTAATTAAAAACTCATCACTCCTAAATCTTAACTCCTAACTTTCCCCTAACTTGCTAAATATTCATCCATATTGGCTTTAGATTTACGAAGTTTAGTTAAAGCTTCCCGCTCAATTTGCCGCACTCGTTCTCGACTGATGTTCAAGATTTCACCAATTCTCGCCAGAGTCAGCGCTTGCCCATCAGTTAACCCAAAGCGCAGTGTGATTACTTCCTTCTGTTGTGGTGTCAGATCGCCCATTAGACGATCTAAGTCATAAGATAAGGAAGATTGCATGACGAACTCTTCGGGAGATGCTCCTGGATCTTCCAGCATTTCTCCGAGTTCAGTGTCGTAATTATCACCCAACCGCAAATCTAAAGAAAGAGGCAAACGCGCCTTTTCTAAATACTCTCGTACTTGTTTGGGGGTCAATTCTAATTCTTCGGCTAGCTCTCCGGCTGTGGGAGCGCGCCCCAATTTTTGAGACAATTGGCGCTGTGCCTTTTTAATCTTATTTAATTTTTCGGTGATATGGATCGGCAACCGAATGGTACGAGCTTTTTCGGCAATAGCACGAGTAATTGCTTGCCGAATCCACCAATAGGCATAAGTAGAAAATCTGTACCCTTTAGTGGGGTCAAACTTTTCTACGCCCCGTTGCATACCAATACTACCTTCTTGGATCAAGTCCAGTAAATCGACGTTGCGCTTGATGTACTTTTTAGCAACGGAGACTACCAGCCGCAAATTGGCTTCTACCATCTTACGCTTGGCAATTTCACCATCGGCGATCGCTTCGTTCAACTCTGCTGGTTCTAGGTTTGTCGCTTTGGCCCACTCTTCTAGAGTCGGTTGACGATCTAGCTGGGTGGCAAGATTTTCCCTTGATTCGTGCAAAGCGCAGGAACGTTGCACCTGTTTACCATAGAAAATCTCTTCCTCGTGTGTTAAGAGTGGCACACGGCCAATCTCACGCAGGTAAGTCCGCACGAGGTCTGTGGCTGTCTGAGCGGTCTTCATGGCGCTACTCTTTGGTAATGATGGGTTTGGCGGTAGGGTCATTAAGGGATAGATGCTTTATTAGGATGTTAGCCAGTTAGACTGGGAACCTATACTATGGTTTGCAACTTACGCGCCCGATAAACTCGGCTGCTCATAATAATCAAATTTAGGCTTCTTAACTGCTAAAACTACAGTTATTTCCTACTTTTCACAAGTATCTACAGTTAGATAAAAGGTTGCTTATTAAACATTTTTTATTGGATTCTTATTAATAATTGTAACATTTATGATAATGTTTTGGCTAGATGGCGACATTAAATTTCCTGGTTGTTCCAGTTCATGCAACGTCGCCCTCTATCTTAAGGATGACTAAAAGTCAATTTAAGAAATTATCTGGTTAACATAAGCTTCCTCATATTTGTTAAAGTATCTCAATGAGAACTATAGTCATTCTTTTATAACAATGACTTAATTTTCTTGGGGATTGGGGATTGGGGATTGGGGATTGGGGATTGGGGATTGGGGATTGGGGATTGGGGATTGGGGATTGGGGATTGGGGATTGGGGATTGG
>NZ_JBALEJ010000029.1:0-6465 GCF_036917975.1 Nostoc sp. | reverse complement strand
GGATATGGCTTTCGTAACTTTAGCAATTTTAGATTACGCAGTTTATTAAACTGGCATTTTACTATTAATACTCCATAAAAATAGCCGAAGAGCCAACATTCCTATTGCACTGTTTGATCACAGAGCGCGATAGTCAGTAATGCTGCTGCCCCAAACTCAAGATTGTCCTAACATAGTTCCTAAGCGTCCAATTGGTTAGATATCTAGCCCACAGGTTTGCACCCTCAGTACTATCTGGTTTGGCGATCGCTAGGGCATCATTGAGTGGCACATTGAAGGCGATTGTCACCAGAATTGTCTCAACCAGATAAAGCAAGCTACCAAACAGCAAGTAGATCGTACCAGGTTGATGCCACTTTGACAGCGAGGTGATAATGTTTTGAACGAACTTATACAACGGGAACCGATTTTTTATCGTCATTGCGAACTTGATAATTGCGAATTGCTTTGACGTTGGTGTGCGACTAGAATTTTGGTGAGGCTCAAAGAGAGCCCCCATAGTTAATAATCCCTGGATGGTGGATAAGAGTTAGTTCTTTTTGCTTGGGAGGAACTGACAGGGTTAGCGATCGCAATCTGTGCCTAACTTTTTCACGCCATCCACTCAGTCCACTGCGGCGCATCTGCCACCAGTTGAGCAAATTTGTCATCTCCATATCTCAAACTCCAGCATCGCGCCTCGACGCTCACCACTCTTGCCCAAAAAAATAATTGTATTGCCCATCTCTTCTTTTGAGCGATGGCACTGTTTCGCCCGCCGCAAGCAGAGGCGAAAAATGCTTTTAAAAACCTCTTAGTAAGAAACTTTAGAACTTAAGTTTTGACTTGGGTTGCCACAATGGAGTGATATCAAGGTTTTTAGCAGCAGATACGGCATTCTAACCTACGCCAATACGGTTTACACCCCTTTGGTTTTTGTAAAGGTATCGTAACATTTATTTATATAAAGCAATATTTGCTTAACTTAGCAAACTCAAATAAAAGAGTAAGTAATAAAAGCGATGAATCAACCCATTGAATTATCTTTAGAACAAGAATTTAGCCTTAGAACTTTCGCAGACCAAGTGCAGCAGATGTCCCGTGAACAAGCTCAAGAATTTTTGCAGATGCTGTACAAGCAGATGATGATAAGGGAAAAGACTTACCAAGAATTGCTCAAACATCAGTGGGAAGTTGGTTCAGGTTCAATGTTGGGTTAAAACAAACTTGCTCCCGTCAACTGTAGAAAGAGCCAACACTGTCCAGTCCAAAGTGCATTTTCAGCTTCAGTCCCTTCCAACCTTGAATAGCAGCACTTTCCACCTGGGTCAGTGTTTGGGGAATGTCAATTACTTGTGTGGTCATCTCTTTTGTGCTAAGGAGTCACTAATGACCATGAAAATTGCAAATCCCTCGAAGCGTGGGCGCTTTGGGGGATTTTTGGGTATTGAGTGTTAGGGATTAGGTTGCTAGTTTAAACTACTTACTTTCTCAACTGCTGACTTTAACTCTTCAAAGGTAATACTACCGTCAAAGTCTGAATCATAATTGGCTAGTAATTCCTGGGGACTACTGGTATTTGTTTCTGATGAGATGATTGCACTTAAGCCAGGACTTAAAAAAAGATCATTAATGGAGATTTTGCCGTCTTGATCCCTATCTAAGGTATTAAAAAGAGATTGAAGCTCTTGCTCGGTTGTCATAAGTTTCTATCTGAAGAACCGTTTTTCAACTTAATATCTCATTAATCTTTGATTAATCTCTCAAAATTAAATAAACTTGTATCTTTAGACGTAGAAACGGCTACTAGGTCAATCCCAGTGATCTCCGACCTGCGGCGGTTACTGGTTGAATACTAACCACTCATCGGGGATGTTTACCTATTTCCCGGTCGCAGTGATGAACACATCAGCAAAGACTCAGCCTCTAGGATTTTGAGAGGAGCTTGTAAACAGGCTCTTATAATTGGCGTGAGTACCCACAAGCTAATCGCTCTCTTTTTCCCTTGTCCATCAAAGACTTTCAGGATTATCTAATTTTTTATCGGATTGAGGATACTACTATTGAGATTCTTCGGGTATTTCATGGAGCAAGAGATTTAGCAGATGTACTTAGCGAATTAGACGAACAATTTTAACCCAAAATTGCTTATACCCCCACCAACCAATCGCACACCACAGACGTACACCCGTCTGCAAAGTTAACCCAAACCTGCCACTGCCCTAGATATGCATTCCAGTAAGGCTCCCCATCAGCAATTCCAACAGCCTCGCCTTCGTTGGAGACTAAGTGTTGGTAGAACTGACCAACTGACCAGCGCTGTTGAGTCCAAGGTGCGTTTTCCGCTTCAGCCCCAACAAGGCTTGTGGAGAAAGACTTTCAAGCTCCTGAGAATGAAAGGAGGATTGATTGCGATATGTCAGTGAGTGGTGGGAGCGATCGCCTGAGTAGCTGTCTAATGAATTGTCGTTTCTGTCTCTTAGCAAATTGCTTCCGGGGCACAGGAGCAAAGAAGAAAAAGGATTTTCGGTACAAGCCCGGTATATTGTGGGCGGTACAACTAAAGCATACCTTAGTGGATACCCTTTTTGGGTATGAAACACGATAAGTTGGACAAGTCTATTGAGATGAAAATCACAAACCAATGCTCACCGAACCTCTAAAATCTGTTGCTCACCGAACACGATTACGAAACGCTGAAGTTGCCTGGTTTGACGACCTTTGTGGGGGTGATACACAATATTTAGGTGTACTAGACGAAAAACGCCGGAGCAACTATGAACACTGCCGAAAGATCATGCTGACCGCCGAGCGAATGGGCTTTGGTAATATACTGCTGCCGACCTCATACCTCGTTGGGCAGGAAGTGATTCCCTTTGCCTCTGCTATGGGCCCGCAAACCGAAAGCATCAATATGCTGACGGCTTTGCGGACAGGCGAAATTTTCCCGACCATGCTGGCGCGTCATATCGCTACGCTGGATCATATTCTTAAAGGTCGATTGACTATCAATATTATTAATTCCAATCTGCCTGGTGTAATAGAAAGTCCTGAACTGCGTTATAAACGATGCTGCGAAACTATTGAAATCCTCAAACAAGCTTGGAATAAGGAAAGTATTGATTTTGAAGGTGAAATCTATCAGGTCAAACTTGATACCACAGACCCAGTGAAGCCCTATCAGCAAAATGGGGGGCCACTGCTATATTTTGGTGGGATTTCAGAGGGTTCAAAAGAAGTGTGTGCCAAATATTGCGATGTGTACCTGATGTGGCCGGAACCAGAAGAAAGCATTTACGCAACTATGCAGGACATGAGTTTTAGAGCAGCCAAATATGGTCGTCAGATTGACTTTGGTTTCCGTGTTCATGTTATTGTGCGTTCAACCCAAGAAGAAGCGCACGCCTGGGCACAGAGTATTATGTCAAAATTTGATCCAGCTGGCTTCAACCTTAAAGAACGTACACAAGACCACAAATCTTTGGGTGTTTTACGCCAAGATGAGATCCGAGCAAAATCCACATCGGATTACTTAGAGCCTCTGTTGTGGGGTGGTATTGGTCGGGCGCGATCTGGCTGTGGGGCAGCATTGGTTGGTACACCAGAGCAAATTATCTGGAAGATAAATCGTTATATGGATATGGGAATCAGGGCGTTCATCTTGTCAGGTTATCCTCTGATTGAAGAGTGCGAACTGTTTGGAAATCATGTTTTGCCACACCTGTCAACGGTCAAATTATCAATGGTTCAAGGACGTACACCTGTATCCGAGCCTGTGACTCCCTTGACCACGGCAGTACTGCGGTAGGGTAGATATAGCAGATATGATGAGAAAGTAAGACTATCTTAACCTCTCACCGATGGGCAGAGGGGCATGGGAGAGGGCGACTAAGCTCTTTTAAAAAATTCCCCATGTATGGGTTGGACATAATCGCAATACGCCTGATAAGCATCTTCAGGGTTGTCAAAATAACCAATGGTTATTGGTTGACTATTGACTGTGGTTTGCGCTCGAAATTTCCCACGCCATCCATTACACACTACTACTCCCTTAAAGCCAGACTTATTATTACAGTGCTTGCCTCGATTCATTTGAATTTGTTGACGGGTCGATGCTTTGAGGTTTTCGCGTCGATGATCAAAAGTGTTGCTGTTGAAGTGGTGAATTTCAAGGGACATATCTAACCCCATTCTTTGAGCCACTAATTTGTGAAAGAAAATAGTTTGTTGTTTTCCCTGCTGATCTCGCGGACTATTTCTCCGCAGATAACCATCACTATCAACTCGCCATCTAAAATTATCAACTAAGTCCTGATCTACTTCGCTATAATTTGCTATTCTAGTCGTACCTATTTTGGTTATGTAAACAAAGTCTGGCATAATCAGATAACTTTTAATTATAGGTAGAAATCGAGGTGCAATGAATGTTGAATATTCATCATTAATTATAAGATATTCAGTCACGTATTTATGCATTCACCCATTCAAAAGATTTGTCTATCTGTCGATTACAGATGACTGAAACCAAATCAGTTAACAGTTAAGACAAAGCAACAAACTTTGACTCCCTACTGATAACTGATAAAAGGCAACACAAATTCTCTCACCAAGCAGTACGGCGTGATCTTCGGTGAAACCAAGCAGCATTTTTAACCTAACAACTAAAGTGGTTAATAGTAAGCCCCACTTTCTCAGCCTATCCACTCAGTCCACTGTGGAGCATCTGTCACCAGTTGAGCAAACTTATCAGGGTCAAGATCCTCAAACTCCAGCATCACGCCGCAACGCTCATCAATCGTCAGGGTACTGAGTAATTCTTTAACTGATTCTACACCGTATTCAACCTGCTCAATCGCCAGTCGAGCATAGTATTTAACCCGCTCCCACCAAGAATCACTGAGTTCTTCATCTGTGTCCATACCCCCCCGATTATTACTTCCATCTTCATTAATGAGGGGTGTGGACGGAGCATTAATTCCATATTGAGACTGCATTCTAGCTTTATGTGCCGCATTTCTCTCTTGTTCCTCCTGGCGTTTCCGTTCCCTCTCTTCCCGTTGCCTTTGCCGATAATCCAGTACCTTCTGGATAAACTCGACATCCTCAGTATTCAGCCGATAATACCGAACACGCTGCCCATCCTCCATTGGTCGCCGCGATTCAGTGGACAAGCCCAGTTGTGAAAGATACTGCTCGGCTAGTTCTGGAGTTAACATTAACCAATTGAGGCAGTAACAAAAAAGTAGATATGACATGATTAGCAAAACATCCAAGGTTGGTGTCATTGGCGCAGGGAATGTAGGTGCAGACGTAGCAAATGCTTTAGTGCTACTCCGTAAATGTGTAAAAGTGGTTCTTTTTGACCGAACCTTATCAAAAGCTGAGGGGCAAGCATGGGATATTGAAGACAGCATTCCCCTACTTGAAGAAATGGAAATTATACCATCAACTAAGTATGAGGATTTAGCTGATTCTGATGTGATTGTCGTGACAGTTGGGGTGCAGCAGAAACTTGGACAGACCCGATTAGATACGTTGAGTGACAATGCAGAGATCATCCGTTCGACGATGAAAGAATTGGATCGAGTTGCACCGAATTCAATCGTACTTATTGTTAGCAATCCAGTTGATGTACTAACGCGGATTGCACTCGCCAATTCCACGAGAGCAGAAAACCTAATTTTCGGTTCTGGAACCGTTCTTGATACAGCTAGACTGAGATATCAACTTGGTAAACGACTGAATGTTGCTCTTCAAGACGTTCATGTTTATGTGATTGGAGAGCATGGAGACAGTGAATTTATTGTTTGGTCTAGTGCATTTATTGGGGGAATTGCTTTAACGGAATTTCCCATACCAGAAGGAGTGACACTGGAACAAATTCAGCAAGAGTACGCAGAGTTAACCCGTAAACGAGGTAATAGCATTTTGGAACGTAAAGGAAATACTAGCTATGGTATATCAACGGTAGTTTGTCAGTTAGTTGATAGCATTCTGCGAGATGAAAAGCAGATATTTCCAGTATCGGCCAGAGCAGATTCCAACTATGGAGTTGGCAGTGAAATTGTTCTTGGGCTTCCATGTATCATTAGCTCAATAGGTATTGAGCGCAAACTGGTGATACCAAGAAATGCTCATGAACAACGCTTGTTACAAGAATCAGCAAGCAAACTGAATGAAGCCTACAATTCGGGAGCATAATTAAACAATATGAGTAAAGTAAACATTGTGACTACTGTATTTTTATGATTAAACGCACTCCCGATTTTCACGCTTACCCAACCGACCGATATAATCGAGTTTCAAATCAATCTTGGCAAGTAATTTCTGTGCGATCGCTATGGAAGTAAGTTTTTCTGAGATAGTAACGTGAAGAAAAGGGGAGATAATTTCAAAGTCTCTTTCCCAGATAGGGAGACGTTAAAAAACCCGGCTTCAACAAAGTAAGCCGGGGTAAGCACTTATAAAAAATGACAGTTAAACCTT
>NZ_JBALEJ010000028.1:0-149789 GCF_036917975.1 Nostoc sp. | reverse complement strand
TGCCCGCCCTCCGCGATCGCCTTTTTGTATGCTCAGTTAAGCAAATTCATACATAGCAAGCTTTTTGCGCTTTTCTATCCGTCGAACTCACGTTACCATTAGCGTTCGCTGTCTAGCATCTTCATTTGATGTTCATCATAACGAGTGCCTGCGATCGCTGATGCAGGAATTGCTGCTTCGATGCGGGTTAAATCCTCTGGGGATAGATTCACATCTAGAGCCGCCAACGATTCGGCAAGTTGGGTGCGCTTGCGTGCGCCGATGACTGGCACAATATTTTTGCCTTTTGCAAGTACCCAGGCAATAGCCAACTGTGAAGGGAGAATTCCTTTCTCGGCGGCAATTTGCTTTAATTCTTCAATTAGGCGTTGGTTCTGGGCAAGGTTTTCTTTGCTAAAGCGTGGCAAGTAGGCACGGAAGTCTCCTTGGGTGGCTGGAGTGGAACCACTCAGCAGTCCTCGCGAAAGCACGCCATAGGCGGTTACGCCAATACCAAGTTCTTCCAGTACAGGAAAAATCTTACTCTCAGGATTACGGTCAATCAGGGAGTATTCGATTTGCAAGTCAGTGATGGGGTGGATGGCGTGGGCACGGCGAATAGTGTCCACTCCCACCTCCGATAACCCAATGTATCGGATATAACCAGCTTTAACTAGCTCGGCGATCGCACCGATGGTGTCTTCAATGGGAACTTGTGGGTCTAATCGAGCCGGGCGGTAGATGTCAATGTGGTCTACTCCCAATCGGTTAAGACTATAAGCTACAAAGTTTTTCACCGAAGCGGGACGGGTATCTATACCAATCCATCCGCCATCGGGAGTGCGTAAAGCGCCGAATTTCACAGAAACCAGTGCTTGATCTCGACGATCCTTGATTGCTCGACCAATTAACATTTCATTCTGCCCACTGGCATAGAAATCGCCAGTATCCAACAATGTAATCCCGTCGTCGAGAGCTGCTTGGATAGTTGCAATGCTTTCGTTCTCGTCTGCTGCACCATATATACCGGACATACCCATACATCCAAGAGCTATGGGGAAAACAGTTAGTCCTGTAGAACCAAGTTGGCGAGGTTGAATTTGATTTTGTGTAGTCATATTTGAACCTAAAAAGTGGAGTTTAAGGGCATGAGCAGTAAATAAATTCAAAATTCAAAATGAGGCTCTCTACGTTCGCGCAGCCTGTCGCAGACAGACGCTAAAAGCGAACGCGCGATCCCTACGCTATCCTACCTCCTCTTTCCCAATGCCCTTAAAAATTAGAAGCGATCGCACTTGAATCTGTCTCAATGAGTGAGTTTAGCAATGTCCATAACTGTAAATCAGTAAAATCTGGAATTGCCATAAATGCGCCGAATGACTGCAAAACTTGCGGATCGTGGGTGGAAGCGATGCCAATGGTACGGATATCTGCGCTCACTGCTGAACGAATACCAGAGGGAGAGTCTTCTAAAGCGATCGCTTCTCCTGCTTGAATACCCAACTTATTCAAAGCAACTTGGTAGGGTGCAGGGTCGGGTTTACCTGCAATACAATCATCCGCCAAAACAACTATATGAAACGCTTCTTTGATTCCCAAAACCTCTAGCATAAATTCTGCATTTAATCTAGGGGCATTAGTTACTAATGCTCGTTTTAACTGATGTGTATCTGTCCATTCTAGTAATTCCAAAAATCCACTCAGAGGTTTGAGATGCGAGGCAAGTTTGCGGAAAAGTGCCTCTTTTTCATCTGCAAATTTTTGCCCTTCTGCTGCTGATAATTGTGGCAGAATATCCTTAACAATTTCTGGATTTAGCCCACCACTAATTCGGGATTTATAAAATGTTTCGTCAATTTCTATGCTGTAATTTAACAGCATTTCCTGCCAAACTCGGTAGTGTATGGGGTCAGTGTTGACAATAGTGCCGTCTAAGTCAAAGAGAATTGCAGCCAGCATGATTTTTTGGTAAAATGTAAATAATTATTAACTTAATTTAAATAGTTTACATGGTTTTTTGTACTTTTTCCTTACAAGAAAAAAGTCGCGAATTAATCTGCTAAATCCGAAAATTTATACTGAATAGGCCAGTAAGGACAGACAGGTAGAGCATCTCAATTCAGAAGGCAGAAGGCAGGAGGCAGCTATGCTGAAGGGAACCCACGTTTAAAAACGTGGGATTGAAGTAAGGACGCCTTGTGTCTCGTGCTACGCATCTCGACACAAATCTTTTTATACTAGTGGGCTTTAGACCCACAACTAAAGTTTTTATTAGTACTTCTTTCATAAAAGCCTTCTGCCCTCTGCCCTCTGCCTTTCTTTGTAACTGCCGTATAATTGATCACCTTATGTGTAAGCAAATGCTAGCCGCGACAAACTTTTTTCGTGTTGATGATTTACTGGTGCAGATTTACAACACTGAAGTCGAAATGGCCAAAGATGTTGCCGGAATTGCCCAAAAGCATTTACAGCAAGTTCTTAAGCAACAAGATACGGCTGCTGTGTTGTTAGCAACAGGTAATTCCCAACTCAAATTTCTCGATGCTTTGATTGCATTGGGTGGTGTGGATTGGTCACGGATTATTATGTTCCATCTAGATGAATATTTGGGAATTACTGCTGACCATTCTGCCAGTTTTCGGCGCTATATGCGAGAACGTGTAGAGAAGCGGGCTACTCCTAAGGAATTTCACTATCTAGAAGGTGATACATTGCAACCAGTGGCAGAGTGCGATCGCTACACCAAACTACTGCAAGCACAACCAATTGACTTATGCTGTCTTGGTATTGGCGAAAATGGACATTTGGCTTTTAACGATCCAGCAGTAGCAAATTTTCAAGATCCCTACAGTGTGAAACTGGTGAAACTGGATAAAGTCAACCGTCAGCAACAAGTAAGCACAGGTCACTTTCCGAATCTAGAAACTGTTCCACAATATGCTTTTACTGTCACCATCCCGACCATTTGTTCAGCTGAAAAAATTATCTGTCTTGCTCCAGAAAAACGTAAAGCGAATGTGGTAAAAGAGATGTTGCAAGGAGCTATAAGTACAGATTGTCCGGCTTCTATTCTCCGTCAACAATCCCAAACAACGTTATTTTTAGATGTTAATTCTGCTAGTTTACTTTCTTGAAAAAGAATTAAGGAGAATAACATCATATCTTTAATATGACAAACCTCAACTCTCAAGCTATCCAAAAAGGAGAGACTTTGAATTTTCCCGCTTTTCACGTCGGGAAGGCTGTTAGGTTTTTTAGATGACGTGAAAAGTCAGGAATGCAGCCAGTTATACAAGGAATTAAAATTTCATGAAGATGACTCAGTAATTAAAGATGTGATGAAGTTACTAAGTAATACTTGAGTACTCAGGGTCTATGTGATTTTATGGAAATAATAAAAGTGAAATAGTTTTAGCAGTTTTCCTGGTATGCAATTACTTAGTAAGGTATAAAACATAGATAATAGGAAAAAGTTTGAGTAAGAGAGCCTTTATTCAGAGCAAAATTGCTTGCTATTCTCAATACCTTCACCAAAAAGGTATTGAAAATTGGCAAAATTGCTCATATTGTAGTTATGCAGAATCATAATCAAGAAATATTAGAACAGCTTTTGCAAGAGCTAGGTGTGATGAATACATAGAGGATGTTTGAAAAGTCGGTCAGGTGGTTAAAAAGCTCCGAAAAGACATCAGTATTCCCAATTTACAATAGACAAATTTGGTTAAAATTAGGCTGTGATTGAATTAAAGTAGGCGATCGCATTGGTTGGCGTATCAACAATCACTGGAAAGAATATTCTGAACTACTGTTTAGTATAAATGCTCCTTGTGGGGCATTTCCTACTTTTTGGGGTGGAGAGGCAAGAAAGTTGATGTTTGGTTCTGGGGATATTGAACCGTTGTTTCGCGCTTAGAGCGAATCCACTCCAAATTCCTGCGGACGATGACGAACCGCCGTGTAAGCTTTCATTGGCGGCAATTCTGGTCGTCTTAAAAACCAGTTTTCTGAAGCATCAGAGCCGTAATTAAACCCCACAATTACCACATACTCTTCCTTGGGCTTATAGGTGTCAATCACATTAAAGAGTTGGGCATATTCGATCGATTGTTCTTTCGCCGCTTGCGAGAGGGTCATCATCTTCCAGGGTTCACTTTTTTGCGCCACATAATGAACCTTGCTCCCAATTGCCGATGGACTTTCTGTGATTGAAAAGTCGTTGCCACCAGAATGCTGGATATTCACGACTTTGTGGAGATAAAGGTAGCCCCGACCAGAGCGCTGATAGAACTTCCACGCCTGGGCGCTAAACAGGACTTCACATTCATCAATGATGTTTCTTGCGATTTCGACTCTCAGTTCGCGTTCAGGTGTCATGTCAGTTCACCCGTTCAATAGTCAGGCTTCTTGCTCTCATTTATCATGGTAACAGAAGAGAAACTGTAAAAATCCCGCATTTCCACAGCTATGAGACGGGAATTGAAATTCCCGGCAGACAAGAGGTTTCGCGTTAAGTTGACGACCCCTTCGGGGCGGGAGTAGGGAGTAGGGAGTAGGGGAAGAAATTAGCCCTCGATTTAGGTTTGTTTAAAGCCTCGCCCCTTGTGGGCGATAAAATCCTTGTATCGCATATTGGTTGAAACCCCGCCCGATGTTAGGCTTTCTTAGTTTCCCTACTCCCCACTCCCTACTCCCCACTCCCCACTCCCTTTCATACCAATGATCTTGCCCGCCCTAATTATGCAATTTGAATGCAAATTAGCTGATCGAGAAACTAAGCAAAACGATTTCAATATCTAAAGTGAAAATACTACTCTAAAGCCACAAATCCTCAATCCACCATCTGACTCATTCCAGCTGCGACTGGCGCTGCGACAAAGTTCTGCATTGAAACTCCAAGAACCGCCGCGTAGTACCCGACGATGAATATCACCGCCAACTTCCCAAGCTGTTCCATCTAAGGGTGCGTCGTTGTAATTGTTGTGCCACGAATCAGCACACCATTCCCAAACTAGCCCGTGCATATCATATAATCCAAAGGCATTGGCAACTTCAAAACTGCCGACGTTTGTTGTTTCTTTACGGAATTTGCTTTTTGCTTCCATAGTGCAACTGACTAACTCAGAGGTAATGGTTTCGCCAAAATGGAAGGATGTTGTAGTTCCAGCACGACAAGCATATTCCCATTCAGCCTCACTCGGTAAACGATAGTCGCGTCCAGTTTTTTCTGATAGCCTGAGACAGAATTCTACAGCTTCATACCAAGATACATTTTCCACTGGTCTATCTAAACCTTTGAATTTCGACGGATGGGGATTTAAAGTTTGTTTGACTTTAGGTAAAGCTGCGACTACTCTCCATTGTGCTTGAGTTACGGGAAATTTCCCCATAAAAAATGGTTCGACGGTAACTTGATGTTGAGGACGTTCATCAGCATCTCCTTCAAATTCTGGTGAACCCATCATGTAAGTACCGCCAGGAATTGATACCATTTCTAATGTGACAGACTTACTCAATTCTTCGGCAAAGAAGTTGGCATTGCAACTCATACGGTTTACTTCTCTACCACCTGTGTCTACTGTCACTACGTCAAATTCAAAGGTTTCTAAGGGGGGTAATGGTTCGATTACTTTTTGTGGTTGCGGCTGTAATATGGGTTGAGGCATCGAAACAATTTTTAGGGCGACAGGTTCAATGTTCGATGTTATAAACTTCAAATCGTTGATAACTTCTACTGCTGTTTGATACCTTTCACTTGGTAAATGTTTGAGTAATTTATCTAAAATTTTTCCTAAGTCGTCACTGATAGTAATACCTTTTTGCTGTAAACGTTCGCGCCACAACCATTTAGCATTCATGGCATCATAAATAGGATCTTTAACTTGTCCAGAAGCATCCTGAAAAGGCAAACATTGAGTTAAAAGACGCACACAAGTTACACCCAAAGCATATAAATCACTGCCATGACAAGCAAATCCAGCCATTTGTTCGGTTGGGGCATAGCCAAGGGTATAAATTACTGTAGCTTGTCTGCCTATACTGGTTTGTGTTACCTGTTTAGCACCGCCAAAGTCAATTAATACGGGTTTTTCATCACTGGCGCGACGGATAATATTTTCTGGTTTGATATCCCGATGAATAACGTTATGGGTATGAATGAATTCCAGAACTGGCAATAAATCGGCTAAAAGTTCCCAAATTTGTTGTTCGCCATAAATTTCTTGCTGAACTTCTTGTAAGAGAGTTTTTCCTTGAATAAATTCTTGTACTAGATACAAACTAGTACCTTGTTCAAAATAAGCTAGTAATCTGGGAATTTGGGTATGATTTTCTCCCAGTTCATACAACCGAAAAGCCTCTTCTTTAAAAAATTCTGCTGCTTTTGTGCGTTGTCCTGTTCCCTGAAATTGTGGGAAAAATTGCTTGATGACGCAAGGCGCGTTTAGTCTATCGACATCTTCTGTAGCATAAGTTCTACTGAATCCACCTTCACCTAAGAGTCTTAATACGCGGTAACGGTTTCTGAGAAGTTTCCCAAAGTTGCTTTGTCCGCAACTCACGCAAAATCTATTGCTATCAGAGTTGAATGGATTTGAGCAATTGGGATTTTGGCAGATTTGCATAATGAGGGGGAAATAGCATCTTCTCCAAAGTTAGCCCCAATATTATCTAATTGAAAACAGTTATGTAGAGAAGCGAACACGGAAGTTTATTTATGTGTTTAAAACTATCTTTTACACGAGGGCATAAGGATGAATAAATTATATTTATTTACTTATGTATACTATGATGTTGTGTTAGCAGAAAGTACGGCACATTGCCATAAGATTGGTGCGTTCTGGCAAGCTTAACGCACCCGACATTTTAATATAGCTGTTGTTCACTATCCAAAAAAGTTCACGAAGAACTAAATTACCTAGCTATAGCAATCCTTGCAGGAGTTGTAAAAATCGATAGACTAGATCCCCGACTTCTCAAAGAAGTCAGGGATCTTATTGTTCACGAATGATTGAGGATTGCTATATAACTTTTATTGCCAATTGCAACTCTTATTTGAAACTTTTATTCTCTCCCGAAACGCGAATTAACTCAGCGACAAGAGCAACGATCGCAGATACTGAAATTAACATGACACTTAAAGCATTAATATCAGGTTTAACTCCTGTTCTAATGCGGCTAAAAATTTCCATTGGTAAGGTGTTAGAACCGCTACCAGCTGTAAAACTGGCAATGAGAAAGTCATCTAAGCTGAGGACAAAAGCCAAGAGACAACCAGCGACAATCCCAGGCATTAATTGAGGTAACAATACTTGGATGAAAGCTTGGGTTGGTGTCGCACCTAAATCTAGTGCTGCTTCTTCTAAGTGTGGATCTAAATTAGTCAGTCGAGAAGCAACTACAAGTCCGACGTAGGCCAGACAAAACACTATATGGGCTGCAACTATCGTCCACAAACTCAAAGGGATTGCAAAGGTGGCTAAACAAACGAGGGTAGCCACTGCGATCGCAATATCAGGAATAATCAATGGTAGGTAAGCAACACTCTGATACAATTTCTTACCAGGAAATTCGTAACGCGCCAACCCAACCGCCATCAAGGTTCCTAGCACTGCTGAAATTGCTACAGCACAACCAGCAACAATCATACTATTTTGCAAAGCCGATAAAATGCGATCGTCACTGAACAACTTGCGATACCAGTCGAGAGTGAATCCTTGCCAAGTTGCACTGTAGGGCGATTGATTGAAGCTATAAAAGCTAAGTACCAATATGGGCAGGTACATGAACACAAACATCAACACTGAGAAAACCGCCTGCCATGAGACACGCGGTTTTTTGAGAGATGGAGAAATATTCACTTTTATATGTAATTATTACTAATAGAAATTAAATATATCATATTTTGTGTAATAAGTCAATATTTTGAGTAATAAATGTAGCGACTGTCTTAAAAGTCAAGCGATCGTTAACAAAAAAACGGAGGTTGGAGGATTGACATGAAAGAAAAAAGCCCCCATGAGTACGACACGGCGTAAATAAAGCAACCATTTAAAATAGCCAGAATGCTTATTATGTTAAGCTTTCTTTCTTTTTACTTTTGCCTTTTTACTTTTGCCTTTTTGTACTAGGGGGCTTATTATGTTGTCAGCGTGGATTGAACAACTAATTAATTAATACTCACAGTAGATACAGTAATCCGAACAAAATAATCCAAATTACGTCAACGAAGTGCCAGTAGATTTCTGCTGCTTCAATGCCAAAGTGCTTTTCGTTACTGTAGTGACCCGGAACGCGCGATCGCCACAACACAGCAACAATCGCTAAAACGCCAATGGTAACGTGCAATCCGTGGAAACCAGTCAAAACGTAAAATGCACTAGCAAATAAATTGGTAGTTAAACCAAATTCTAAATGGGTATATTCATATACTTGACCCACCAAGAAAGTAGCACCCATTGCAGCCGTAATTGCTAACCAGATTCGCGCACCTCGCGTATCATTCTTTTTAATCGCAGTGTCGGCATTGTGTATGACAAAACTACTAGAAATTAGATTGATGGTGTTGACTCCAGGTAGCAATAGTTCTAATTCTGGAGTCCCTGCTGGCGGCCACACAGGTAAGGTGGCACGGAAAGCCAAGTAGGCTCCGAACAGTCCCATAAAAATCATCCCTTCAGCAATTAGAAAGACAAACAGCCCAAACAGGCGGTGGTCTGGATGTTCTTCGTGATGACCGACAGATGTTTCCGCCGCGTGGTGATGATTCAGTTCCGTTTTAGCTGGGTCAATAGTTTGACTTTGCATGAATTTTAATAAGTGGGGATTGGGGATTGGGGATTGGGGATTGGGGATTGGGGATTGGGGATTGGGGATTGGGGATTGGGCATGGGGCATGGGGGAATGGCACTAAGAAAAGCCCAAAAGCTTGTGTAGCCTCGTTCCCAGCCTCCAGGCTGGGAACGTATTCCGAGAGGCTCCGCCTCTGGTCAAGAAAGAGGAGGCAGAGCCTCCCAGAATGGGTTCCTAGCCTGGAGGCTAGGAACCAGTCATGGTAAGGGCTGTATCTTAACTTAGTGCCATTCGGGCATGGGGCATTGGGAAGAGAATTAATTAACCAGTTCCCAGTCCCCAGTCCCCTGTTCCCAGTCCCCAGTCCCCTGTTTATTTCCGGTCTTCGGGATTGGCGGCAACTGCTGGATCGGGTTCTGCTCTTAATACTGAGTTTGGTCCACCAGATAAGACGGGATTGGGATCAGATAAAGGTACATCTTCATTAGCATTTTCCAAACCGTAGTCGTAGGGGCCTGTAGCCAGTACTGGGGTTTGATCGAAATTTTCGATCGCGGGTGGTGAGGTTGTCATCCACTCTAAGGTAAGCGCCCTCCAAGGATTATTGCCAGCTTTCTCGCCGTATAACCAACTCCAAATCGCATTAATGATGAAGGGGAATGTCGAAATTGCCAGTATGTAAGAACCATAGGTGCAGATTTCGTTTAGTGTGGTGAATTTGGGGTCATATTGGGCAATCCGGCGATTCATGCCCATTAAACCCAGTTTGTGCATAGGTAAAAAGGTCATGTTTAGACCAACAATAGTCAAAGCAAAGTGAACCTTACCCCAAAATTCGTTTACCATCCGTCCCGTCATTTTTGGGAACCAATGGTAAATGGCTGCAAAAATCCCTAGCACGCTACCACCAAATAGGACGTAGTGCAAGTGTGCCACTACAAAATAAGTGTCGTGAACGTGAATATCAAAGGGCACTGCTGCCAACATCACGCCACTGATCCCGCCGATTACAAAGGTGCCGACAAAGCCGATGGCAAATAGCATGGCACTGTTAAGGCGGATTTTCCCGCCCCATAGAGTGGCTAACCAGCTAAATATTTTAATTCCTGTGGGTACGGCAATGATCATGGTGGTGATCATAAAGAACATCCGCAACCAACCGGGAACACCACTGGTAAACATGTGGTGCGCCCAAACAATTAGCCCCAAAAAGCTAATGGCAAGAGACGAATAAGCGATCGCTTTATAGCCAAAAATCGGCTTGCGCGAATGAATGGGGATAATTTCTGAAATTGCGCCAAAGAAGGGCAAAATCATGATGTAAACGGCTGGGTGGGAGTAAAACCAGAACATGTGTTGGTATACTACTGGGTCGCCACCGCCAGTTGGGTTAAAAAATGTTGTCCCGGCAATTAAATCAAAGGAAAGCAGAATTAGACCTGCTGCTAAGACTGGGGTTGACACCAAAACCAGTGATGAAGTGGCGAACATCGCCCAGCAGAACAAGGGCATTTTGTGAATGTCCATGCTGGGGATACGCATCTTGATCAATGTTACCAGGAAATTTATCGACCCCAAAATTGAGGACGTACCTAGCAGCAGAACACTCATAATCCAAATGCCTTCGCCCACTTGTCCTGTCACCAAACTTAGGGGAGGGTAGGAAGTCCAACCGGCATCTGGTGCATCGCCCACCACTAAACTGGCGATTAGCAACACACCCGCAGGGGGAATCATCCAAAAGGCAACAGCATTCAGCCGAGGAAATGCCATATCTTTTGCCCCAATCATCAGGGGAATTAGATAGTTAGCAAACCCTGCCCCGGCTGGCACGATCCAGAGGAAAATCATGATCGTGGCGTGCAGCGTGAACAGACTATTGTAGACTTCTGGGGTAACAAAATCTACCTCTGGGGTTCGTAACTCTGTGCGAACCAAGTCAGCCATGACGCCGCCAATGCAGTAGAAAATAAACGAAGTGACTAGGTATTGAATCCCAATCACCTTATGGTCGGTTTGAAAGCCAAAGAAGTCTTGCCATTTTCTGACCCCTGGTTCTTCAAGAAGGGCGGGGATATTGGCAGTTTCTTGCAACTGAGCTTGTGTCATAGTCGTTAGTTATCTTTTGTCATTTGTCCTTTGTCAGTTGTCCTTTGTCATTTGTCATTTATTTAGACCAATGACTAATGACTAATGACCAATGACCAATGACTAATGGTGAACTTGATGGAGGATTTCTGGTTTAATTCCCATGTCCTTGGTGTAAGGCGCGAGAAATTCATTTGGGGAGAGATCGGCAGGGTTAACAGCGATCGCTTGATTTAGTGTTTCTTTGCTGGCAACTAGCTGTTCTTGCACCCATTTGTCAAAGGCTTCTTGTGGCTCAACAACTACTGTTGCTCTCATTGCCCCGTGGTAGGGGCCACAAAGTTCAGCACAGATCAGGACATAATCTCCTGCTGTTTTGGGGGTGAAACGAAACTCACTTTGTCTGCCGGGGATCGCATCTTGTTTCAGGCGGAACTCTGGCACCCAGAAGGCGTGGATGACATCGTTGGCGGTCATATTGATTTGCACTTTTCGCCCAATGGGGACGTGCATTTCACCTGTAGTTATCCCAGTTTCAGGATAGGTGAAAATCCAGGCATATTGTAGACCAGTGATGTTGACTTGTAATTCTGCTGGTTTGTTTTCTTCCTCAACATTCTGAGCAATGGTAACAGAGTGCTGTTGAACCATTTGAGCGCGATCGTGGTCAGATGCAGTATTTGTGGATGCATCGCTTAAAGTCGCTGCAATCGCTGCCCCTGGCATTTTCATCGATTCCTGATTCATCGGTGCTTCATGAATAGAATGGGGATCAAAGCCACCCATTTCGTTGTAGACATCAAAGCTGTAAACAGAAATACCGATAACGATAATTGCTGGGATCGCCGTCCAGAGAATTTCTAGAGGTACATTGCCCTCAACTGGTGGACCGTCTTCATTGTCACCTGCACGCCGACGATACTTAAATGCAGAGTAAATTAAAATACCTTCGACGAGCAAAAATATCCCTGTGGAAACGATCATCATCGTGTTGAATAGACCATCCACCAAGACGGCTTCATCAGTGGCGGCTGCTGGCAACAGACCGTGATTTTGACCGTACCAAAGGCTGGCTAGCGTTAGCACGATGCCAATGAGTAATGTCCAGATGGAACTTGGAATCTTCACGGCTTACTTAATTGAATTTACTATGTTATCTCGAAGCTACCCACTTACTAAGGTAGTCTAGGCTGTCAAACATGGGGGAGCAAGGTCTGAAATTTTTATTAATTTCTTTGGCTATTTTAGTAATTTTGAGTATGAGTTTACTATCAGGAGGCAGGGGGCAGAGGGCAGGGGGCAGGAGGCAGGGGGCAGGAGGCAGGAGGCAGGAGGCAGGGGGCAGGAGGCAGGAGGCAGGGGGCAGGGGGCAGGGGGCAGGAGGCAGGAGGCAGGGGGCAGAAGTAACCTAGATGCATTTAAAAGCGTGGCATTGAACGACTGGGTGGGTTTTATACCCCAAACTAAAGTTTTTATTCATAAATTATTTCCTCCTGCCTTCTCCTAAAACCAGTGAAAAAATTTAAGAAAAAATTTAGGATGTTTAAATTAATTGCCATTAATCAATTTCCGATATCTTGAAAAATACCTAAAGCTTCAGGCAAAACATCGCTAAAGTGATTCAAAGTATAAGTGAGTGCTAATCTATAAACCTTTAGCCTATACGCTAGGGTGAAGATGAGACACTAAAAGAAAATTGAAAATTTTAAGAGATCCACCAAGAGCGGGCAGAAGGTATCGTTCATGAGCGAATTTGTCCTACAACAACAAAATGAAGCGGTAGTTGAGCAGCAAAAGCCCAAAGAAATGATTCGGCGCTTGGTGTGGAAAATGTGCATAGCCACCTTAATTTTGATGGCCATAGGCAGTGCCACCCGCGTCATGAATGCTGGACTTGCTTGCCCAGACTGGCCCTTATGCTATGGCGAACTCGTGCCAGCCAAGCAAATGAATCTCCAAGTGTTTTTGGAGTGGTTTCACAGATTGGATGCGGCTTTAATTGGTGTAAGCGCGATCGCACTTTTCGGTTTGTCCTGGTGGCGTCGTCGTTTCTTACCCTCTTGGCTACCTTGGGCATCCACATTCGCCCTGTTTCTAATCGTTTTCCAAGGTATCTTAGGGGGACTCACCGTTACCGAACTGTTGCGGTTTGATATCGTTACCGCTCATTTAGGAACGGCGCTGTTATTTTTTACCACCCTCCTAATTATCGGCACAGCACTCACACCCTACCAGGGAAATGGAACCGTTGGTAAGTTGCCTTGGGTCGGTTTAACTGCTGCTGTTCTGGTCTACCTGCAAAGTATTCTAGGTGCTTTGGTAGGCTCTCGCTGGGCGCTACACCAATGCCTCGGCGGTTCTCAACTTTGTACTGTAATGTACAGTCATATTGCTGGTTTGGTGCCGCCAACAGTGGCAACCTTGGCAATGGTATTTATCTGTTGGCGGACACCAGCACTGCATCCAGCCTTACGACGACTGGCAAATATGGCTGGTGGGTTGTTGATATTACAAATCTTGTTGGGATTCGCCACCTTCAAATTGCACCTCCAAGTCGAGCCTCTTACCGTCTCTCACCAAGCTATAGGAGCTACTTTACTGGGTACTTTAGTGGCTTTCACCGTTTTATCACTACGCGACTCGGTGAGTGCTGAGTTACGAGTGCTGAGTGCTGAGTCACGTTAGCGGTAGCGGGGCGTTTAGCCCGTGCTGAGTAGGGAGTGGAGGAGATGAGGGAGAAGGAAAAGAACTCCTAACTCTTGTACAGACGCGATTAATCGCGTCTCTACTCTTAACTCAGCACTCAGCACTCAGCACTGATAATGCGTCTGTGTTTTTGTTTGCCTAAAAGAGCCAGCTTAATCGGGGGCTGAATATACAGCGGATTTCAAGGAAAGTGAAGTACACAAGCTTGCGTCTCAAAGCCAGGTATAAAGCCTGTTTTACTTCTGAATTCTGAATTCTGACTCCTGAATTCTGCTGTAAGTTGTTGAAAAATAAGGAACCAGAGCCAAAATGATTGAGACTAATGTCTCTCGCCACCACGAAACATTTTTACAGGTAATTCAAAGCTACTACCAGCTAACCAAGCCTCGGATTATTCCGTTGCTTTTGATTACCACGGCTGGAAGTATGTGGATTGCTGCTAAGGGAGAAGTAGACCCATTGCTGTTACTAGTAACTCTCACTGGTGGCACTTTGGCTGCTGCAAGCGCCCAGACGATTAACTGTGTCTATGACCGGGATATTGATTATGACATGGAGCGGACGCGCCATCGTCCCATACCTTCGGGTAAGGTGCAGCCACGCGATGCTCTAATTTTTGCGATCGCACTAGCGACGATTTCCTTTACACTCCTAGCAGTGTTTGCCAACCTGTTAGCCGCCCTATTAGCCTTCTCTGGTATTGTCTTTTATATTTTGGTCTATACCCACTGGCTAAAACGTCACACCACCCAAAATATCGTTGTTGGTGGGGCGGCTGGGGCAATTCCGGCGTTAGTTGGTTGGGCTGCTGTCACAGGCACTTTAAGCTGGTCAGCATGGTTAATTTTTGCCATCGTCTTTTTGTGGACACCACCCCATTTCTGGGCTTTAGCTCTGATGATTCGGGATGATTACGCAAAGGTGGGGATACCAATGCTACCTGTGATTGAAGGTGATACGGCAACCGTGAAGCAAATTTGGTATTATACCCTGCTTACCGTAGTTGCAACCGTGTTATTAGTTTATCCTTTGGGTGCAAGTGGAATTCTTTATGCTGCGATCGCCCTCAGTCTGGGAGGATTATTTATCCACAAATCTTGGCGGCTGTTGCAAAATCCAGAGGATCGCACTGTCGCTAGAGAGTTGTTTCTCTTTTCCATCTCCTACATGATGCTGTTGTGTCTGGGGATGGTAGTCGATAGCCTTCCCGTGACCCATAATCTAATTAATGCAGCGATCAATCAGTTGCATTTTATAGCTTAGGGAATGGAAAATTTCGCGATCGCGTTTGGTAAAGTGGCGCGATCGCATTTTAAAAAATTAAAAATTATACATAAACCACATCTATTTTAAGGGGTTAGGAGGGATCAAAGTTTCAGGTTTTGAGTGCGTAAGTCCTGACAAGTAAAGTTTCAGTCATAAGTAAATTTATTAAACTATCTTCTATCGACAAGACATCTCCAGAAATTAAAGATGCGTTACCCAGAACCCTTGTAGAGACGTAGCACTGCTACGTCTCTACATTCTTTTTCTGAGATGTCTACAGAACAACTGGAAATCATCCGTAAACTTCCAGAATTTATCCGCACATCGCCATACTTGTATCAATGCGTAAGTCCTGATAAGATTAATTCTCATTAAGCTCTAAATATCCTAATCTGTTTTGCCACTCCGTCACCAGAGTACAGGATTCAGTTGTTGAGAAGGATCTATCATGAACGCTAGAAAAATTCGCAATACCGCATTTCACCTGCATCGCTGGCTCGGTTTAATCGGTGGCACTCTACTCTGCATCGCTGGATTGACGGGCAGTGTGCTGGTTTTCTGGCACGAAATTGATCATGTTGTGCTGGTAGAACGGTTTGGTCGCATTATCCCAGGGGTCGAGCGAGTTTCAATTCCCGCGATCGCAGACACTGTGAAAACCGCTTACGCTAACAAAGGCTTGACTCTCGGCGGGATCGGCTTGCCAGAACACGCCGATCAGCCTTACCAAGTGTGGTTGAATGATACGGCCGATCACACTTTATACGTGTTTGTCAACCCATACACAGGGCAGGTAATGGGCGATCGCCAGTGGGAAACCAGTTGGATTGGCAGCATTTATAGCCTACATTACAAACTCTTAGCAGGTGATATAGGCGAGTGGATTATGGGTATTGTAGCCCTTCTGACTCTGATTCTCAGCATCACGGGTATCATTCTGTGGCCTGGTTGGCGCAAATTGATTGCTGGGTTCAAAATCAAATGGCAGAATGCCCATATCAAACGCACGAATTTTGATATTCACAAAGTTGCTGGCATTATTACCGCCGTCTTTCTTGCCTTCATTGGCTTCACAGGTTTTGCCTGGAACATTCCTCAAGCAAAGGTGACTGATGTCATTTATGCCGCAACCCTAACACGAAAACCCGCAGATCCAGTTTCTACACCGATTACGGGTAAGCAACCGTTGGCGATCGCAGACCTTCTACAACGAGCCGATGCCGCCGTTCCCAATGCTACCACCACTTATGTTTCTTTTGCCAATAAACCGGAAGAACCATTTGGGGTGGGCAAAAAGCAAGCTCAGGAAACGGGTGAATATGGGAGAACAAGAGTCTATCTCGATCAATTTACGGGCAAGGTGATCCAGCTTAATAATGGCGTTAAACCCTCCCGTGCCGAAGCCATTTTGAATCAGTTTGGACCTTTGCATTTTGGCACCTTCGGCGGACTACCCACGCAAATTTTATATGTGTTTGTGGGTCTGTCCCCTACCGTGCTGATGGTAACAGGCGTTGTGATGTGGTGGTATCGCCGTCGGGTGAAAGTGGGCGATCAACGAGGGGTGAAAGTGGCTGCTGATATGAAGCAATGACCAAACAAGGCAAAAGTAAAAAGTAAAAAGGCACTCTTAACGTGAAACCGCTTGTCCGCCAGGAATTGAAATTCCCGTATAATAGCTAAAGTCATCTGAAGATGACTAAATATCGCCAAAAATCTCCAGTCTCCTGAAATAGACTTAAGCTAAAAGCCAAAGAAATTTATTTTTGAAGTAATAAATAATAAATAATAAATAATGAGTAATGGGTATTACTCATTACTCATTACTCATTTATTTATTTCCGGGCGGGCATGGAAGCCAACAGTTAAGCTATTTCCAGCTTAAGTTGACACCAATGAATAGCCGTCGTACCCCTACAAATAATTGGTATTCCTTTCAATGGTTCAGTCGTTTAACCGAGTACCGTGGGTTTAAATCCCCCGGTTCAATAACCGGCAAGTTTTGGGTCGGGGTCTAAATCCCCGCCACAAAACTTAATTACGAATTACGAATTACGAATTACGAATTATTTAATCTTCATCAAGGGCTGGGAAAGCTTCTTCAAGCTGCCACAACCGATCTTTATTTTCAACAAACCAAATACGAGTTTCTGGAGTTAATTTACTCCAAATGACTTCAGCGGGGATGTGAGGAGATGCATACTGGTACTGCTGACCAAGTAATTTGAGATTATCCACCACATCATGGGGAATTCCGAATTGTTCCCAGTCAACTGTGATATTTCTTCCCGAAACTCCAGCCGTGGGGTCGAAAACCAATTGTGCCGATCTGACTAAATCAGCAAAGTGTTTCGGTTTGAGTTTGGTGATTTCCTGAAGTTGGAGTGATTCGTTATGTTCTTGAGACATGATCGCCGCAGTGGTAAAGATTATTGGTGTATTGAACTTACTGCCAGAGATTTCTATCCCAATATTTTTTAGTTTAGCGCAGAGCCTCAGTTAATCATTTTCGATTAGAACTGTAACAGCTGCGATCGCAATCAACATTTCGTCATTTTTATCATTAAGTTCGGGAATAGCCCGCCCTTGAACTACCATCCCCCCAGATTCTACGATGAGAGTTTTTCGGCCAAATGGTAGAACAGCGAGTACCTCTTCTTCCCTAACTTGTTCGGGGTATGGCACTGCTACCTGAACTTCTATAATCATTTCATTGGGATGACTTAAACCTGCAACTTCCCAAACACCAGGTAAAGCATTGTGAGCGATCGCATTACGTACTGCCCTAGATGCTGCTACTGTTGGTTCTTGTCCATGCTGATCTATTCCCATCCCCATTTCAATAATCAACCGTTTACGTCCCATTGCTACCTCAGGTAAATTCCGCATTTTTCACTAAAAAAGGCAGAAGCCAGAGAAGCCACTTGGCAGAACACCGCACTATCGGTGTCCTGCAAACCGCTCTCTACTAGACGCTTCCCAGTGGGAAACATACACTTGTCAGCACCTCCTGCCCCTGCCTTCTGACGTGCTTTAGATGATATGCTGCAAGCGACTCAGACGTTCTGAGTAACTTTTCATCACCTGTAGAGCAAACACGGGTGTTTCCTGAACGGCAAAGAGAAACCCTTCCCGATCGAGGAAACCTAGCTTGCTATCCACCTTGGCAATAGCTGAGTAAGTTCTATTTTTTACTCCTACAAGTACCCCAGCACCAAAAACTTCACCCGTTTCAATGGATTCTACAATCTTGCCATTGACTAATATATCTACCTCTCCTTCGAGAATGCCGTACATTTCATCACCAGGCTGTCCTTCTTCAAAGATGACTTGGCCTGCCAAAAATGCTTTAGGATCGGGTTGTTTTTGAAAGATACTGACTGTTACCACAGGACTTAGCATTAGAGCAACCCCAAAATTATTTGTTTTTAAACGAAACTTTTAGATAGCTTCAGGCGAACCCAGAAAAGTATACTACTTTCTGTTGATTAACTTTCAACCTCCGCAAAATTCCTGATTTAGTCCCCTGACTTTTCACGTCATCAAGCAATCCCATCTGAAATTTTGAATTTTGAATTTTGAATTTTGAATTTTTAATTGTTAATGTGGGGTGGGCGTCTCGCCCGCCCAGTAAACAAAGGCGCTCATGTTGCACACCCCACAAGATTGAATAATTTATTTCTTGGAAGTCCCTAAAGCGAGACTATGGGCACACACTCAAAAGTCAAGTGATATTTTTCCTTGCTTTCTTGTATTGGTGAATTTTGAGGATTTATTTCTCCACAGGCGTTAGTTTTAAAGGATACAGTGGCTCAGAGCCATTTAATTGCCAAATTCTAAATACCAATACAGCAGCTAAAGTTAGCCATACACAAGAAAATGATAAAGTCATTCCCGCTACAGGATTAGTTTGCCAATAAATTGCCGTCACCATGACAGCAGATAACCAAGGGCCTAAAATAACGACAGGAACAGCTGCACCTAATCTCCGTTCTACAGTAAAAATCGTATTCCAGGTATCTCCTAAAGCCAGATGTACCACAAACAAAATTAAAGGTAGCACTAAAAGCTGGTGATTCATTTGCTGCCAAACTAATACAGAAGAAATTACCCGCAAAACGGCAATTATCATCCAAACTATAGGAAATGCTAAAGGTGGAGGAGACCATCTTGGTCTGATTACTTGGTCATAAGTCTGACGAGAACGGGTATTATCTAAAAGAGAAAATATTCGGGAACGGATACTTAATAGCGCAAAAAATAATCCAGTCAATATAGTACTCAACCAACTAGGAAAATAAGAATTATTATCAATCAATATTACTAATTTTTCCACGATCAGTAACACAACAATCATGACTAATATTTGTAGGATAGTCCCTAGTGTATAAACTAAAACTGATCTGACATCTAATTCTTGTGTAGTAGCTATTAATGTATTTGAAGACTGTTGTTGATTAATAGTTTTTACCCCCATCACCGTGTTCACAAAGGTTTCAAGTATTTCCGTACTATTGGATTTATTCATAATTAAGAGATTGTGCCTAGTTGGTAATTAGTAGTAATCAGTCATTATATGATGTCTAATGGCTAAAAATAATTTTAGGCTCTTTTAACCTCAGAGTTTTTGAAGAAGAATTCAGAAGTCAGAATTCAGGAGTCAGAATCAAGACGCGACTCGAAAATACTCGCTATCAGTCGGGGATTCAGACCCGCAACGATTGTTCGCCTTTGGCATCTCCCCTTGGGAGAAGACCACCAAATCTAGGATTTAGAGGGGGTTTTAAACCCGTTTATTCATCCACCAGTCGCACAGAATACCCAACTGAATTCTGACTCCTGACTCCTGAATTCTGTTTCGATAAGTTGCGAATCTAATGTAGAGTTTTTTATAAGTGATATTTAGGAAACAACGTGGAATTTCATAAGTTATTGTATATTTTTACTCTAGTAAAGATTGCTACGTTCCCTCTGGGTGTACCTGTATTTGCTCAAATCACACAGACTACCTCCAATTCTTCACAGTCGAGTTGTCGTGCAACTAAAGTAGATACTCCAATTTTTCAAGAACCTTCAACATCATCAAAGGCTATTAGAATATTATCCGCAAAGACAAAGATTAATTTAGCATATATACCAGCTAGTGGAGATAAATTTGTCAGAATCAAATCTCCGACTTCAGGATTTATTCAAACTGCTGTACTGAAATTTTGTCAGACGAAGAACAACGCTCAAAAACTATGGACTAAACCTACTATTGGCAGTGCATGTCGGCAAATTGTACAACCTGTAGCTTTACTTCGCCAACCAAGTACAAAAGGAGCTTTTATTACAACACTTAATCCCAACGCAGTCGTGTTTGTAAACTTGGTTACAGGTAATATAGTTAAGTCATACAAATCTGAAAATTACATTTGGGTAGAAATCGACCTTTCCAGAAGTTTCCCTGGAGAGTTATCTGGTAATGGTTGGATAGCCAATACTGACTTAGTAAATACTCCCGGATTAAGCAATCTGGCTTATTGTAGGTAGTAGCTTATTTCGCTCAATGTCTCCACCCAACACGAGTTTTTCCATGCGCTTTCTTTGAGCCTTCGACTGCACAGCAATAGCCTTAACATTTTTCAGTATTTGCTATGGGCAACACAAAACAAGTGCCTTTATGACAATCTTTCGGCTCAACACTTGTAACCTGTTCAAAAATTAATGATTAAAATAATAGTTGTCTTTTTGACCATTGGGCTAATTATTGTTGGGATTTTAGTCAATCCCATTCTAGTTAAAAGGCGAAGAAACCGTCTCAAGCATCGTCCTTTTGCTCCCCTTTGGAGTGCCATTATTGAGAATAATCTTCCTATTTACCCTTGTCTTTCTCCCGATGAACTCAGACGGCTTCAGGGACATATTCAAGTGTTTTTAGCAGAAAAGCAATTTATTGGCTGTAGAGGATTACAAGTTACAGAAGAAATGAAACTGACCCTTGCGGCTGTTGCCTGTTTACTCCTACTTAATGAACGTGGGCAGTACTTTCCTAGACTTCGTTCAATTCTGGTGTATCCCAATGCTTATTTTGTTCAGGAAAGGACTGCTATTGGAAATTATGTTGTTGAAGAAAGGCGTGTGGCAAGGTTAGGTGAATCGTGGACAACTGACCAATTAGTAGTATCTTGGGAACAAGTGAAACAAGACACTGGTAACTGGAAGGATGGACGTAACGTTGTACTTCATGAATTCGCCCATCAGTTGGATCAAGAGGATGGTAAAGCTGAGGGAGTTCCTATACTGCAACATAACTCAGACTATCCTATTTGGTCGAAGGTGATGACAGAAGCATATCAGCAACTTTGTAACGATCTTCTACAAGGCGTAAAGACAGTAATGGATAGCTATGGCGCAACAAATCCCGCAGAATTTTTTGCCGTGGCGACTGAGACATTCTTTGAGAAACCGCACCAATTGTTGTCCAAGCATCCGGCACTTTATGAGCAATTACAACGTTACTATCAATTAGATCCTGTGCAATGGGTTTAAACTACAGCAGATTGCAAGTTAATAAATTGTAGGGACGCAATAAACATATTGCGTCCCCTATAAGTCAATACAGTTCAGATAGAGCAACAAAACCCTGATGTAGAGACGCGATAAATCGCGTCTTCAAAAACCAATTATCCTTAATGAAACCGTATTGCATTATGCTTGAATGATGAAGTCGGAGGCAGTAAGAGTAGGCTTACCAGTCAGTTGTGCAAATTGACCACCACTGCCGAAACCAGCAGCGCTACCATTTTGATTGTATAGTAATTGCCCAGTTGCAGGGTCGTAGATAATTAGAGCATTACTAACTGCCCCTAAACTAGTGATTTGAAAATCACTGGCGTTACTAAAACCCGTTCCTACAACAGAAGTAATGGCATTAAAGGTGGTCTTATCCAGAACAATCTTATCACCTTCGGAGTGATTGAAGTCAGCGATCGCATCAATACCCACAGCAGCGCTAGTAAAAGCAGCATTGGTGTTGTAGATGAAAGAGTCAGCACCTATACCACCCACAAGAGTATCATTGCCTTGTCCACCAATGAGAAGATCATTACCAGCACCACCCCGCAGCAGGTCGTTACCACTTTTCCCATCGATGATGTCATTGCCCCCTTGACCATTAATCACATCGTTGGAGTTATCAAAACCGACGATGTTATTGTTCAAGTCATTGAGGAAAGTAACGGTGTTTGTGTTGAAAATGCTAGTTGGATTGGAGTTGGCGTTAATTATATCAAAGCTGTCGCTAACACTGGCTTGTCCGTCAAATAGGATATTACCGATGGCGGATTGTGTTGTCGATGCGGCTAAGTTCTCCAGGTTTTCTAACTGAAAGTTTTGTAAAGTGACTTTGGTATTAGCCACATCTTCAAAGCTGACTTCTAAATTATTGCCATTTTGAGTTAATTGCAGATTTCTCGCAGTCAAGCCAGCCCCAATAAATTGCAAGGTATCTACTTTGGCAATCACCACAGATGACGGGTTTGAGCTAGTACCTACACCACCAAAATCGGTGATGATGTCATTGCCATTGTTTGGTCGGGTAATAAAGATGTCATTGCCGGCTGTGCCATTAATGATTTTGGGTTTGACTGTGCCACTGATGGCAAAGTCAAAGGGGCTTTCGTTACTATCGTTGTTGTTTAAACTAAAGCTGCCACTATAAGTGCCGGGTGTAGTGGTGTTGAGTGCCACCGATATAGTCGTGGAAGCATTAGCATCTACACTCGTCGGAAGAGTCCCAACTAAACTAAATCCATTGGGAAGTTGAAGATTACTCAGGTTGAGTGCAGTTGTACCGGTGTTCTTAATAGTAAAGGTTTTGGTCAGGGTATTACCAACAGTGACATCACCAAAGTTAATCGCTGTAGTACTGCCATCTGCAATATCAACTGTGCCATTCAGAACTTGAATTTCCGGAGCAGTAGTGGTGATGCGCGGAGCTTCGTATGCGCCAATGTCAATCAATGCAGTGCCATTGCCATCACCATCCAGAGGAATGTTTCCAGTAATGGCATTCAAGGCATTGGAACCAGCATCAATAGCAGGACTTCCAGGTTTCAGTGCAAAATTCTTTCCAGCCGCATTCACAAATTGGGGATCTTTACCCAAAATATTCTGTAACCCTGTGGCGTTTGGATTACTTGAAGCTTGGAAGCCATTAGAGTTATAAACAAGGTTGCGATCAAAAGTTATATCTGTGGCGTATTTGATCACATTGGCTTTTTGATTGTCGCTTGCATATAGAATGTTGTTGTTGACACGTACATTGTCTGAGTAAGTAACACCAATCTCCGCAGAATTTGTGAGAACACGGCTATTTTGGTAAGCCGTGTTATTTACAACGTCTACATTAATACCTTTAAAAACGTCAATGCCAGAGCTACCATTGTTGTAGACTATGTTATTTGCAATTAATGCCTTACCTGTATAAGCTACACCACTTTTAGACTCCATAGTGGTGTCAAGCATAATACCGTGTCCTTCGGTGATTTGACCAACTACATACCACGGAACAAGACTTTTATTATCGTAGGCAATGTTATCTCGAAAAATCATCCTGTAGTCAGTAGTATTGTTATCGAAATTAAAACTGCGAAGAGCGGTAATTCCCTGATTACCATAAGGCGAATACCAAGCGTTTCCTGAGACAACATTTTTTTCAACTGTGATGTAGTCTGTATCACTCAGGGCAATACCTCCACCTGGAAAGTTACTAACTGTGTTACCACTGATAACAACGTGATGAGGATTAGTACCACCGACTCCCTCGCTATTTGTCCAAGGTGCTACATAAATTCCATTGGCATAAGTTAAGGGGTTATTCAGGTTATTTTTCTGTTGTAAGGCATATTCTAGAGTGATGTTTTCCCGATTGCCCTCAAAGGTAAGTCCTTCAATCCGCACGTAGGATGAACTGAATATATTCATCCCACTTCCCGTTGTTACGATCTTAGGCGTAGCTCCTGGATAGGCTTTGATTGTTGTCCAGTTGTCTGGTGAGCCATTTTTGTTAAAAAGCGTAAATCCTTTGTCATAAGTTCCGTTCATGACATAGAGTGTGTCACCTGTTTGCAGTTGAGACACGGCTTTTGTCAGGGTGCGAAACGCGTTTTGTTCGTTTAAACCATTACTTCTATCATTGCCTGTTCCAGAAACGTAGTATGTTTTGCCAGCCATTTGTTTTCTCCGAATATGGTAGTAGATTCTCAGCAACTTTCTTCGGTTGCTAAGTAGTTATTTGAAGAGGTCATCTGTTTGGACTTTTAAAGACAATCACAGTTGTCCGATCGCAATTTGAAATCGCATCGGTTGTAGAAACACTGTTGTAAAAATGAAAAATTTTATCTTGTCAACCATTGATTGTTCAACTAGGGGTATTGCTCCCGTCAATCGTCAGGGTTTTGTTGAGGGTAATCTGACGATTGGCGGGTAAATACTTTGTTTCTAGATTTGTCGTCAGATATTGTTTGATGAGCAAGACTCTAGGTCGAATTGAATGGTGTCTTCATCTGTAGTAGCTGCGATCGCTACTCTCTATAAAATCTAGATTCCGGTTTTTCACACTGCATCAAAAATAATCTTTCAAAAATGCCCGAAATATATTTCGGGCAAGGATGATGAGGACTACAATCGCGGAACTTGCGAGCAATGCGGGACTCATCGGAAGAGTACCGACCAAACTAAATTCTTCGATAAGTTGAAGATTATTCAGGTTGAGTGCAGGTGTAGTAGTAGTATTATTGATGGCAAAGGCTTTACTGATTAGAGTGTTACCAACTATGGTGTCACCAAAATTAATCCCAGTAGTACTACCATCTGCAATCTGAACTGTGCTATTGAGAGCTTGAATTCCAGAGGTAGGAACTTGGTATGTACCAAGATTAAGATATGCACCAAGATCAACCGCTGCAAAGCCAGTACCATTACCAGTGATGCTATTGAAGGCATTGGAGCCAGCATTGATCGCAGGACTTCCAAGTTTGAGGGCAAAATTACTTTGAATCGCATTAACAAATTGGGGATCTTTACCCAAAATATTCAGCAACCCTGTAGCCTTTGAATTATCGGAAGCTTGAAATATGTTGGAGTTATAAACAAGGTTGTGATCAAAAGTTACATTTGTAGCGTACTTGATGAAATTAGCACTTTGATTGTTGCTTGCATACAAAATGTTGTTGTAGGCATGTACACTGTCTGAGTAAGAAACACCAATTTCTCCATTATTTATGAGAACACGGCTATTCTGATAGGCTGTGTTGTTAATAATATCTACATGATTAGCCTTGAAAACATTAATACCAGAACTACCATTATTGTAAGTTATGTTATTTGTAATCAAAGTTTTACCTGTATAAGGTACACCGCCTTTAGCTTGAATAGTGGTGTCAAGCATAATACCATGCCCTTCAGTAATTTTACCAACTGCATACCACGGAACCAGACTTTGATTATCGTAGGCAACGTTACCTCGAAAAATCATCCTGTAGTCAGTAGTATTGTTATCCAAATTAAAACTGCGAAGAGCGGTAATTCCCTGATTACCATAAGGCGAATACCAAGCGTTTCCTGACACAATATTTTTCTCAACTGTGATGTAGTCTGCATCACTCAGGGCAATACCCCCACCTGGAAAGTTACTAACTGTGTTACCAGTGATGACAATGTGATGAGGATTAGTACCACCCACTCCCTGGCTATTTTTCCAAGATGCTACATAAATTCCATTGGCATTAGTTAAGGGGTTATTCAGGTTATTTTTCTGTTGTAAGGCGTAGTCTAGAGTGATATTTTGCCGATTGCCCTCAAAGGTAAGTCCTTCAATCCGCACGTAGGATGAACTAAATATATTCATCCCACTTCCCGTTGTTACGATCTTAGGCGTAGCTCCTGGATAGGCTTTGATTGTTGTCCAGTTGTTTGGTGAGCCATTTTTGTTAAATAGTATCCCTACACTACCGTAAGTCCCATTCATGACAAGGATTGTGTCGCCTGCTTTCAACTGAGGAAGGTAAACTGCTTTGCCTATTGTGCGGAAGGGAGTTGTTGTAGTCAAGCCATTGCTATTATCATTGCCTGTTCCAGAAACGTAGTATGTTGTGCCAGCCATTTGTATTACTCCAAATGTGTATAAGGTGAATTGGTAGTACACTCTCAACAACTTTTTTCAGTTGCTAAGTAGTTATTTGAAGAGGTCATCTGTCTGAACTTTTAAAGACAGTCCTAGTTGTCCGATCGCAACTTAAGATTGCATCAGTTATAGAAACACTGTTGTAAAATTGAAAATTTTTCTCCTGTCTACCTTGATGCTTGAACTAGGGGTATTGATACCGTCAATCGTCAGGGTTTTGTTGAGAGTAATCGGACGATTAGGAGGTAGATGCTTCGTCTCTAGAGTTGTTGTCAAACATCGCCTGATTAACAAGGCTGAAAAAAGTCAAATTGAATTGTATCTTCATCTGTTTGCAAGCCAGTTTTACCATCTGCTATATTTGATACGGCGATGATACTTGGCATAATAATTCTTCTGAACTTTATCCGTTGTTTTAAGTCAGGAGGTTGCCAAATTGGCATGGTAAAATCTACCCCTAACTGATAACTGGGGACTTAAAGTTATAGTGGTCAAAGTTAAATTGGTTGAAACTTTAGTAGGTTGACCCCTTAAGTTAAGGGAACTAATGTAACAACTTAGTCGAACCTGTTATAAGCGGTGTAACTGAGCCTTGTGAACTTAGTTAAAAGTAACCTTTACAAATAGTAGTTGTTATCAGTAAATGCCCTGAATATAGTAAGTTTTTTTACAACAAAACCCAAAAAACTATGGGGGTATCTGGTGGAGTCCTGTTAATTTCCAGGGTTATATGGGAATAGAAAGCTCTTTGTGCGAGGATTTGATGAAGTTGATCTAAATATTTTTAAAGAAAGGATGCTTTTTACAAGCCCCTAAATTTATTTATGCCCAAAAGTAAAAATATTTATTTCTCGCGCTGCGCGTCTCGAAATAATGCGTCTTTAGTTCCAGCCCGAATGGCACTAAGAAAAGCCCAAAGGCTTGTGTCACCTCGTTCCCAGCCTCTAGGCTGGGAATGTATTCCGAGGGGCTGCTGCCTCTCGTCAAGCCCCTGGAGGCGGAGCCTCCCAGAATCCGTTCCCAGCCTGGAGGCTGGGAACCAGTCAGGGCAAGGGCTATATCTTTTCTTAGTGCCATTCGTTCAAGCCCCTACATTTATGTATGGGTATGTATGGGGTTCTCCCCCCATACGTGTCAACTTAACGCGAAACCGCTTGTCCGCCGGGAATTGAAATTCCCGTCTCATAGCTAAAGTCATCGGAAGATGACTAAGATATCGCCAAAAATCTCCAGTCTACTTCAGTAGACTTAAGCTAAAAGCCAAAGAAATTTATTTTCGGGCGGGCATGGAAGCCAACAGATAAGCTATTTCCAGCTTAAGTTGACACCAATGCTTCTCCCCCCCTGCCCCTTGTCCTCTTGTTGATGCCAATTTACTTAATCTTCATAATATGAACACTGATATCAAGTCCAGAATACCTGTTGCTTTAACCATTGCTGGTTCAGATAGCGGTGGCGGTGCAGGAATTCAAGCTGATTTACGCACCTTTGCTTTTCACTGTGTCCACGGTACTAGTGCCATAACTTGTGTCACGGCACAAAATACTCTGGGAGTGAGGAGGGTTGATGCCATGCCAAGAGAGGCTGTTGTGGCACAAATTCAGGCAGTAGTTGAGGATATTGGTGTACAAGCTGCCAAAACGGGTATGTTGCTTAATCAAGAAATTATCTTTGCTGTGGCCCAGCAAGTGGAAGCTTTACAAATCAAGAATCTAGTTGTTGATCCAGTAATGGTGTCACGTACAGGGGCACAATTGATTGATGATGATGCAGTGAAGACTCTGTGCCATACCCTAATTCCTAAAGCGGTTATAATCACGCCTAATCGCTATGAAGCCCAGATTTTGAGCGGTTTACAAATTAATTCTTTGGAGGATATGCAGAAGGCTGCTGAAATTATTCACAAGACTTTAAGGACGAAGGCTGTTTTAGTCAAGGGTGGAGGTATGCAGGGAGACTTGCGTGGTGTTGATATCTGGTTTGATGGGGACAAGTTGGAAGTTTTGACTTGCCAGCAAGTAGAGACAAAAAATACCCACGGTACTGGTTGTACACTATCGGCTGCGATCGCTGCTAATCTAGCTAAGGGAAAAGACTTGTGGCAAGCAGTGCAACAGGCAAAGGAGTATGTAACTACTGCACTCACTTACGCCCTAAATATTGGCGAAGGGCAAGGCCCTGTAGGACACTTCTTTCCATTGTTGGGACTGGGGACTGGGGACTAGGGACTAGGGACGGGGGATTAGAGAAAAGTTTTCTTAGTACCCAATACCTAATACCCAATCCCCAATCCCTAATACATAATCCCCAATCCCCAATCCCCAATAAAAAATCTTTGCCCTTTCGGCATTTTTCTATTATTCTTGGGCATAGTTTGAGGGCTGACTATCTCTGTTAGCATCTCTGTACGATCTAATTACCTTGATTTTTAATACCAACCCCCCAATGCGAACAACCATAGGTTCTGTTCACAGAAATTCGCCAATACCGACTACTCAAGCCTACCCTCCCTCTGTACCACTATCTGTATATAGGGAATTGTCAACAGAGTTGCAAGCAGCGCAAGCGAGGCTAAATGCACTCACCACCCAAAATCAGCAATTGGCACAAGAAAATCAACTATTGCGCCAAGAAATTACCAAAGTCGTTGAGTCTTTTTCCCGTTTGCAAAATTTTGTGGATTCTCATGCGACACCCAGTTATCATCAAGCTACCCAAGCTTCTGGTGACTTTCAAAGTGCCGCCAAACAGCCAGTAGCACCAGCGCGTCCACGTCAGCAGGTTTCTCGTTCGCGTCCATCTGTACCCAAAGCCCCACCCGAAAAAAGTCGCCGCCAAGACTTTCCTACACCTGCAACGGAAATGAATTTCCCGATACCAGAACCAGTTTTTATAGAAGAGCAACAAGTAAGTTATTATTATTCCACTACTGAGCCAGATGCCAAGGGAATCAATGGCTGGTGGTTAATTATTACCATCTTGTTAATTATGCTGACTGCCTTTAGTGCTGGATATTTCGTTGTGCGTCCCTTGTTTGAACATCAGAAACGTTAGTTGACATTCCCACAGTCAGTAGCAGTAGCAGGCTTTCGGGCTACCATGCAATTTGTCTGCACTCACTCTCTAAATATCCGACCAAATCTGCTAAATGGCGGAGTTGATATATTAATGAGTTATAAAAGCTACATAAAATTCTAAATTGACAGCAACTTACTTATGTCAAAACTTCAAAGATTATCCAAATAAAAAACTCTACCCACAAGGGCATGGGGCATGGGGCATGGAGAAGAATCACAATGCCCAATGCCCAATGCCCAATGCCCCAAGTCGGCGGGCAGCTATCCCTCCCCACCCACAAAGGGATGGAGTTTCCCGCCGACTTTCAATAAATCCTTGCTGGTTCTCATATCCCAAACCCTCAAGCAAAGCATCTACGATTTTAAAAAAGTGGTAATTATTACATATCTTTTAGGAAAAGCACTGCTGGTTACAGCTTCAGACAGCGGATCTGGTTAGATATATAAACGAAGCTAGTAGAAGTCAGGAGTTAAAAAGATGAAAAAAGTAGAAGCTATTATCCGCCCATTTAAGCTAGATGAGGTAAAAATCGCCTTAGTTAACGCTGGTATTGTTGGCATGACTGTTTCTGAAGTCCGGGGGTTCGGACGGCAGAAAGGTCAAACTGAACGGTATCGCGGTTCTGAGTATACTGTTGAGTTTCTGCAAAAACTTAAAGTGGAAATTGTAGTTGACGACAATCAGGTTGATATGGTGGTAGACAAAATTATTGCTGCTGCCCGCACTGGTGAAATCGGTGATGGTAAAATTTTCATCTCACCTGTTGAGCAAGTGATTCGGATTCGTACTGGCGAAAAGAACACAGAAGCAGTTTAAAAAAGTTAGGAGTTAAAAGTTAGGAGTTAAAAGTTATAAGTCAGGAGTAATGAATAAAGATTTGGCAAAATTCATAACTCCTAACTCTTGTGCAGATGCGATTAATCGCGTCTCTCCTAACTCTTGTACAGACGCGATTAATCGCGTCTCTCCTAATTATTAACTCTCTCCAACTGCGGAAGTAAAGCTGTAAAAGCCTTGCCTCGATGGCTAATTGACCTCTTTAACTCCTTTGTCATCTCAGCAAAGGTCAATTGCAACTCTTGCACATAAAAAATTGGATCGTAGCCAAAACCGCTATCCCCACGAGGCGCATGAAGAATTTCGCCGTGGCAAACACCTTCAGATTGTAATACGATCGCACCATCAGGACGAGCGATCGCTACTGCACAGACAAATTGAGCTTGCCGATTTACCTCGTTGCCTAATTCGCTCAATATCCTAGCAATGCGTTCTGAGTCGGTTTTGGCGTAACGTGCAGAATACACCCCTGGTGCGCCATTTAGGGCATCTACTTGCAAGCCTGAATCATCAGCAATTGCCCAGTTTCCCGTAGCTTTAGCAATTTGTGACGCTTTCAGACAAGCGTTAGCGGCAAAAGTTTCGCCCGTCTCTTCAATGTCTAATTCTTCGGGTTTGAGGGTTAATTCCCAACCAGAATTTTCCAGGTAAGCTTGCATTTCCTTCAACTTACCTGGATTTCCTGTGGCTACTACAAGTAATGTCATGAATTTTAAATATCAGTTAAGAGTTAGGAATTAGGAGTTATGAGTTATTAATTCCTAACTCCTAACTCTTAACTCCTCACTAATTTTACTCCGCCCAGTGTTTCGCCCAAGCAAGAGTTTGATGTACTTGCTCAATTGTTGGGGCTTCGCAATATAGCCGTAAAACTGGTTCAGTCCCGCTAAAGCGAATCATTAACCAGCTTTTATCAGCTAGACGATACTTGTAGCCGTCAATTGTTTGGCAATCAATCACTGCTTTCCCTGCAATTTCTGTTAAGGGTTGGGTTTGCAGTTGTTGCAAAAGACGCGATCGCACTTCCATACTTGCTAAGGGTAAATCAATGCGATCGTAAGCTGAGGTAAACCCTGTTTGTTTCTGCAAGTCGCGATAATACTCACCTAAATCTAAACCAGATTCGACGATCGCCTCTAGGACGTACAATGCTGACAGCAGCGCATCGCGTTCGGGAATATGACTGCCATAGCCAATTCCTCCCGACTCTTCGCCACCCAGCAACACTTTTGCTGCTAACATTCTGTCAGCGATGTATTTATAACCAACAGCTGTTTCAAAGACTGAGAGGTTATGTAGGGCTGCCACAAGGGGCATCAAGTCGGAACCACTAACAGTTTTGACTATTTCTCCAGTAAAACCGCGCCGCAGGGTTAAATGGTCGATTAATATCGGGATTAAGACTTGGGAACTTAGGAAGTTGGCTTCTCCATCGACTGCTGCAATGCGATCGCAGTCTCCATCAAATACTAATCCCACCGTTAAACCTGATTTGTCGGTTTCTCGGTGAGTTCTGATGACTTCAAATAGCTTGGAAAGGTATTTAGGCAAGGGTTCCGGCGCACCACCACCAAATAGGGGATCGCGATCGCTGTTGATTTCTTTAACCTGATTGCCTAGTAGTCTCGCCAATCCAGTAGCAGCAGCGCCATGCATGACATCAGCAAATAATGTCAATTTACCAGATGCGATCGCTTCTCGAAGTTTGGCAATATCAACTTTACCTTCTAACGCTTGGGTATAACTAGGCCAAGGATCGAATTTTTCTTGCTTACCTGGGGTAGCTGCTAGTGGTACTCCCACCGACAACTGATCTTCTATCTCTTTTGTGACTTCTGGCGGTACCGATCCACCAAAATAACCCTTGACTTTTAAACCCAAATATTTGCCAGGATTATGGCTGGCTGTAATTACCAGTGCCCCTAAAGCATTGAGTTCTTTTGCTGCCCAACTATAAGCTGGGGTTGGGGCATAGCCCTCGCTCAGTAGCACATCAAATCCCACAGCACTGACAGTATCGGCAACAACACGAGCAAAATCTTCAGCCATGAATCGGCGATCGTAACCGACAATTATTGTCCGGCTACCAACCGTAGAAAAATACGTATCATATAATACTTTTGCGGCAACTGGCGCGACCAGGGCTAGGCGTTCAAAGGTGAACTCGTCACCAATAATGCCCCGCCAGCCGTCTGTACCAAACTTGATTGAGTTAGCTACAACTGGCATCTAGGTATCCTAACTGTCTACTTGAGGATTCTAGCATTTATACAGTGTGCAGAGTAAAAAAAGAATCTAGTAAAAATATGTACTAATTCAACGCCCACAGCAATTTTTCCCAAACCTGCGTAGGCGTAGCCCGTCGTAGACATCGCATTCTCCTTACCGATCTGACAAAAACTTTAGCCTTAGCACAACACGGCATGAAAGGGAGTAGGGAAACTAAGCAGGCTTTTCCGAAAAGCGGGGTTTCAACCAATATGCGATACAAAGATTTTTTCTCTGACGAGACGCTGTTGGCGTTCGCGCGTAGCGGGACGTACCCCTACGGGGATCTTGCTACGCGGTAGCGTCTCTAAGAGTTGTACGGCTTTAAACCTAAATCGAGGGCTAATTTCTTCCCCTACTCCCTACTCCCTACTCCCTACTCCCGCCCCGAAGGGGTTGTAAAGACGAAAGCTAGGGGCGATACTTATTTAACGCGGCAAAAAACCTAAAAAAGTACGCACGGATTGCTAAAACGTGCCTGGACGCAGAGGGTTAAATGCGCCGTTGCACCCGATGAAGCGTCAAGAAATAGCTGATTAAATCAAATTCTAAGCGATTTAATCATATATTTTGTAGCAGATACTTGTGGAAAAGAAAATGCTAGGTGTAAATGTTGTTATGGAAGTTGGCGATCGCGTCCGCGTTAAAGATTCGGTGGTAGTGTATCATCATCCTGAACATCGGAATCAGGCTTTTGACATCAAAGGCACAGAAGGCGATGTAGTAGCTATTGCCACCCAATGGCAAGGCAGACCCGTAAGCGCTAATCTGCCGGTTGTAGTCCAGTTTAGTAAAAAATTCAAAGCCCATTTACGTGAAAATGAGTTAGAAGTCATCTAAATCACTTATCGGCGGCGAAACCACTGAAGAATATTCAGTTCGCCGCGCATTCTTTTAAGTTCTTGGCGGTTTTATTCTGCTGTTGTATAATACCAGTCACAATGACGTTGAAACTCCGACCGCGACCGAACTTCGTGGTAGAACTGGTGAGTTGTTTGGTAAGAGGCAAAAGCTTCCTCAACTTGGGGTTGAGGAGATGGCATAATATAAGGTAAATTTTTAGACATAAAGTTAATAAAGTTAGGAGTTAGGAGTTAGAAGTTTGGACTTGGGAATTAGGAGTTAGAAGTTTAGGCAATTACTAAATTTCATAATTAACAATTCATAACTTAATAATTAACAACTCATAACTCATAACTCCTAACTTTAATTAAAGCCAACCGCGTAAGCGATAAATAAAAGAACCAATATACTCTTTTAAAGCGATAGTAAATTGGTGTAAGTTTTCGATATCAGGTAATAAATTCAGTATAGCGGCTTTGGGAGTGCTGCCGAGTTCTCGCAACTCACCCTCACTCACCAAAAAGTCAGTCGGTGCAGGAATAACATTGATTCCTCGACGCCGGAAAATCTGAAGCGATCGCGGTATATGCATTGCCGAAGTTACTAATAATACCTGACGAATGCCACGAGATGACAAAATTTTTTGGACATTTTCAACCCCTTCGGGGCGGGAGTAGGGAGTAGGGATTAGGGGAAGAAATTAGCCCTCGATTTAGGTTTAAAGCCGTACTTCGTCCCGCTACACGCTAACGCCTGCAAGTGGCGCGAACGCGAACAGCGTCTCGTCAGAGAAAAAATCCTTGTATCGCATATTGGTTGAAACCCCGCTTTTCGGAAAAGCTTTCTTAGTTTCCCTACTCCCCACTCCCCACTCCCTTTCATTCTGCTTTTGTACTGAACCGAGAAGTATTGCCTTAGTTTTGAGCTTACTTAAATCAGGTGATCTAAGCCAATGAGCAGTTGATAAAATTTATTTATCTATTTGATAATTAAGAATATTTGCTCTTATGAAGTATATTTCATAAAGTTAAATCAGCATTTTGTAGTCAGTACCTATTCAAGTTAGTTTTAGGCTTTAGTCCCATACCTGCCGGATTCAAATATATAACGAGGATAGATTCTACATGACTCAAGAAATCGAGCTAAAAATCAATCAGAGCGCTCATGGCTTAAAAAAAGAATGTCTTTCATACGGAGAAGTATTTGCCCAATCAGTAGCGGTGATTGCACCAACAACAACACCTGCCGCTAATTTAGGTTTAATCTTTGCCAGTTCAGGTAATGGAACTTGGCTGAGTTTCTTATTAGGGATGATTGGGCTGTTGTTTGTTGCTATCAACATTAACCAATTTGCGCGGCGTTCTGCTTCTCCAGGTTCACTATACTCCTATATTGTCAAAGGTTTAGGTTCTACAGCAGGGGTTATGTCTGCCTGGGGTTTGATTCTGGGTTATTTATTTACCGGGATGTCAACCTTATCTGGCTTTGCAATATTTGGTGAATCTTTGCTGGGTCATATTGGCATACACACGCATACTTTAACGTTGTTCGCACTGGGGACAATTCTGGCTTGGTATGTGGGTTATAAAGACATTCAGTTATCAGCAAAAATGATGCTGGTACTTGAAGGCATCTCTGTAGTTTCAATTTTGTTGTTAGGGATGATTGTTTGGGCGCACAAGGGCTTTGCAATTGATCTGTCGCAACTAACCCTCAAAGGAGCTACCCCAGGTGGTATCTCACTAGGAATTGTCCTGGTTGTGTTTGGTTTTTCGGGTTTTGAAAGTTCCACGTCTTTAGGAGATGAAGCGAAAAAACCACTGAAAAATATTCCCAAATCTTTGATTCAAAGCACGATGTGGTCTGGTGTATTTTTCATGTTCATGGCGTATGTAGAAGTGCTGGGCTTCAGTGGTAGCTCTGTAGACTTGGGCAAAACTGAGGAGCCACTTACATTTTTGGCAAATCAAGCAGGTGTAGGCTTATTGGGAACGTTAATTAGTATTGGTGCATTATTGAGCTTCTTCGCTTGTACTCTTGCTTGTATCAATCCAGCAGCCAGGATAGTGTTCATGATGGCACGGGATGGTTTGTTTCACAATTCTCTGGGTAAAGCCCATGATTCTAACCTGACACCCCACACGGCAATTGCTCTGTGTTCCTTGATTACATTTATAGTCCCTAGTGCGTTGAACCTCTTTAACATCAAGCCTTTTGAAATTTTGGGTTACACAGGAACACTTTGCACTTATGGTTTTTTAGTTGTATATATTTTGGTTTCAATTGCTGCTCCAATTTACTTGTATCGCATCAACAAACTTCGCTCAACGGATATCTTGTTTTCAGTCTTAGGCGTAGTTTTTATGATGATTCCTGTTCTTGGTACTGTCGGAATTCCTGGTAGTACTCTATTTCCAGTACCAGCAGCACCCTACAATACCTTCCCTTACTTGGTCTTACTGTACTTTGTTGCAGGGTTTGGATGGCTTGTTATTCAAAAACTGCGTTATCCCAGAATGGTGAAGAAAATGGAACGCTCCATTGATGAGATTCACGCTCGATTCCAAGACGAAACCCTTTAACCTTCGTTATTTCAAGTTAGGCTATAGTCCCATCAGGAGATCGTAATGGAATTTGAACTAGGACAGCAGGTGATCTGGAACTACAAGTCTCGTACAAGGCACACCTATACTCACAAGATTCCTGCTCAAATCATCAAATTCAGTCAAAAACAAGTCCAAATTCAGGTACTAAAGACTACTGGTGAATCCCTTAGACGTTGGGTTCACCGAGATAGGCTGGAAACCTTTAAAATTGAGTGGGGAGATGAGGGAGTAGGAGAGATGAGGGAGAGGAGTTTTACCTCCTCCGCGCCTCTGCCTCTTCTCAATGCCCAATGCCCAATGCCCAATTCCCAAATTACTACCTTTCCCAAAACTTAAAATTAAAACTACTTCCAGGGGCGCGACGGTAACGGCGGCCAGCCCTTCTTGTTTGACGTTTGTTGATTCTCTCATTCGTTGGTTCAACTTCACCATCTTCTGGTTCTTCAACTTGCAACTGAGTTCTAGTTTCTTCCTTACTTCCCCACCAAGCAGTAATCCAGCCTCCAGCTAAAGCGCCTAATCCACCTAGCAAGATACTCATGGGTGCTGGATAGCCTAAATATACAAAACCCAGCATGAAAAATAACCAGTATTTCAATCCTGTATCGACACCATCAGAGGAAGCGACTGCTGGAGCCTTGGGGCTATTATCAGTTACATTGGTGATCCAACTTAAAATGAAACCGCCCATAATTCCTAAGAAGATACTCAGGGCTGGTGCGGAGCCAGTCATGATTAATATAAATGTTAAAAATGCCCCAAATAATAGTTGAGAAAAGAAGCTAGGAGAAATACTGAAAAAGTCGTTCTTTTTGTCTGCCATAGAATAAAAAACTAACTAATTACTAATTCATAATTCGTAATTGAATCGAAAATTACGAATTACGAATTACGAATTACGAATTACGAATTACGAATTACGAATTATTTTAATTGTGCCTGTTGTATTTGAGTTGTATCCCAAATCTTCACATAAGGTTGTTCTTCTTCAGTAAAAGGTTCAGCTTGTTTGATTTGTGAGGCTAATAAATCGGCGGTGGCATCAGCAATATCACCAGTGCGATTGTTCAAACGCTCTTTTATCACTTCAAGGGGTGCTGTGCATTGGATAATCTGAATAGGAAGTTGGTGCTTTGTAGCTTGTGCGATCGCTTCTTGCCGTAAATGTTGTTTATCATACTTGGCATCCAAAATCACCGAAAAACCTTGTTTAGCCAAGATAATTCCCAATTCTAACAGCCGTGTGTAAGTTTTCGCGGTCATCTCCGGCGTATACAAATCATCGCCACCCTTTTCCCACAAAGGAATTCCCCCTAAATGCTTCCGTACCGCATCAGAACGCAGGTGAATCGCTCCCTGTTGACGGGCTAAAGACCTGGCTGTGGTACTTTTACCAGAACCCGACAACCCCGACATCAAAATTAGTTGTCCCTGGTTTGGTTTAGTGTATTCCCAAGCCTGTTTGTAATAGTCAGCAGCCGTTTTTGTTGCTTCTTCCTTTACTGTCGCAGGTACACTCGGATCATCTAACAAAAATGATGTCACCTTAGCTCGGACGTAAGCCTGACGACTTAAATATAAAGGCAACACTTGTAAGCCTTCCCAGTCACCAGTTTGCTCTATATAGGCATTCAAAAACGCATTACCCAAATCTTTGCGTTGGCGAGCTTCCAAATCCATCACCGTGAACGCCACATCGTACATCACATCGACAAAGCGAAACGGCTCATTAAACTCAATGCAATCGAACAACAAAATTTTATCGTGCCACAGGGCAATATTTCTCAGGTGTAAATCCCCGTGACATTCACGAATATAGTTGTTGTGAATTCTGCTAGCGAATAATTCTGGACGTTCGGCAAAAAATTTATCTGTATATTGCTTTGTTTCTGTAAACTGCGTCTGCGTCTGGGGGCCGCCAATATATTTCTCACTTTGCTCATAATTCTCATCAAAGGCAGCCCGGACATTTGGCACTTCCCCAAAAGTACGAATATAATCATTTGTTTGTGCTTCAGCATGGTATTGAGCCACTACCCGCCCCAACTCATCTAGGCGTGTCTCATTTAACTTACCTTCTTCAAAAAGCGTACTTAATAGCGACTCTTGCGGAAACTGGCGCATCTTCAGCGTATATTCTACAGCCTCGCTCGTTCCCTCTAACTGGTATTGCTCCCCTGCCAAGGTTATGGGCAAAACTTCTAAATACAGTTCACCAGCACCCCGCTGATTTAACCGTAACTCTTCCTGACAAAAATGCTGCCGCTTCTCTAAGGTAGAAAAGTCCAAAAAGCCGAAATTCACAGGTTTTTTCAGCTTATAGGCGTAATCCCCAGTTAACAGCACATAAGAAACGTGGGTTTGAATTAGTTGAATAGGTTCTGTTACTGTATGGGGATAAAATCCCGGCTGCAACATTTGCTGAATTAAAGCTGGAAGAGTCGCTTCTGTCATCTCTGTCCTCTGCGCTCTCTGCGCCTCTGCGGTTCAAATACAAAAAAACCAGGAGTTCCCCCCTGGTATCATCAAAAATTATTACACAGTTTAACTAGCTTAAGAAGCTGCCTCAGTTTCAGTTTCAATCCCAGCATCCTCAGCGCTAATCTGTGGTGGCAAAACGCTGACAACAAGTCGTTCCGATTCAGCTAGAGGTGTAACACCTTCAGGAAAGGCTATATCACTAATACTCAAGCTGTCGCCAATTTGCAGGTTAGAGACATCGATTTCGATGACATCTGGGATGTTTTCTGGCGCACAACTCACTTGCAATTCAGTGATTACGGTGTCTAGCACACCACCGGCTTGTTTAACACCAACAGCAGTTCCCACAAACCGCAGACGTACTTCTACAGTGGTGTCGCCGTGGCCAGCAACCGCGAAAAAGCTGAGGTGGTAAGGCGTACCTTTGGCTGGATGGATCTGAAGTTCCCGCAGCAAGGTTTTACCGCGCCAAGGTGCATCAGCGACATTCAATTCAATCAAGGTGTTATTAACGGAAGCTCTTTTGAGCAAACGCTCAACAGTTTTAGCCTCAATGGTCAAAGAAATAGATTCTGTACCTTTATGACCATACAAATTGGCAGGTATCAATCCAGCACGACGCAAAGCTCTTGGCTTGCTGCCTTCTGGACGTTTTTGAGATTCGACTGTAATAGCCATAGAAGTTGTTAGTTGTTAATTAGAGTTAATTGTTAATTAGAGTTAGGAGTTAGGAGTTAGGAATTTTGATTTAATTACTCACTCTTAACTCCGCACTCTTAACTAAGCACTAAGTAGGGTAGCAGGTGTCCCGTCAGGGTGCAATAAAGCGCGTTTTGGCCCGTGGATGGGGTCTTCTACGATTATGGTTTGATCGCGGCTGGCTCCTAGTGAGACGATCGCGATCGGAACTTCCATCAATTCGGCTAGGAATTTGAGATAGTCCAATGCTCGCTGCGGCAAGTCTTCTAGGGTGCGGCAGTGAGTTGTTGACACTTGCCATCCTGGTAAGGTTTTGTAGATGGGGCGACATCTCGCAAATTGACGGGAACTGGTGGGGAAGTGTTCGCTGCGTTGTCCATCTATGTCATAAGCGACACAAACTTGGATTTCCTCTAATTCATCGAGAACATCTAGTTTGGTCAGCGCCATACAATCCATGCCGTTAATCCGCACGGCATAGCGACCAATGACAGCATCAAACCAGCCACAGCGACGTTTGCGCCCGGTGGTTGTGCCAAACTCGGCACCGCGATCGCACAGCAACTCTCCCAACTCTCCATCTAACTCAGTGGGAAATGGCCCCTCTCCTACACGGGTTGTATAGGCTTTTGACACCCCAATTACCCGATCAATCATTGTCGGACCTACCCCAGTACCAACGCAAGCCCCACCCGCCACAGGGTTAGAGGAGGTGACATAGGGATAAGTTCCATGATCTAGATCGAGGAGCGTACCTTGTGCGCCTTCAAACAAAATATTGCGCCGTCGCTGAATCGCATCGTATATTTTCAACGATGTATCAATAACATAAGGGCGCAAGCGTTCTGCATAACCCAAATACTGTTCAATTACCTCTTGTGGATCTAGAGGCGGCAAGTTGTAAAGCTTTTCTAAAATGACGTTTTTATAATTAATCGTCCACTCTAACTGCTCACGTAGGCTATCGGGGTTCATCAAGTCTAAAACTCGAATGCCTGTACGTTCAGATTTGTCAGCATAAGTCGGCCCAATGCCCCGACCTGTTGTGCCGATCTTATGGCTTCCCCTTCGTTCTTCCGATGCCTGGTCAATCAACCGATGATAAGGCATGGTTACGTGGGCTGTCTCAGATATCAGCAGGTGGTCAGTGGAAATATTTAAATCTTTTAGTTGGTCGATTTCTGCGATCAAAATCTGTGGATCGATCACTGTTCCACAGCCGATAATGCAATCGGTATTTGGATACAAAATACCAGAGGGAATCAAGTGCAGTTTAAAGGTCTGACCTTTGACTACAATCGTGTGTCCAGCATTGACACCCCCTTGGTAACGCACCACAACATCTGCGGAACGACTGAGTAAGTCAGTTATTTTACCTTTTCCTTCATCGCCCCATTGGGCACCTATGACAATGACGTTAGCCAAGAGCTTATATTAAGAAGTAAAGTTTCCACAAACTATTATTATTAACACATTGCGTGAATCATGTCAATCATAAAATTCCTCTAATTTATCGGGATATTTAGAAGCTTGGGCGAAAGTCTAAGTTGCGGCACTCCCCCGTGATTGCCTACGGTGTACACACAAGTCGGAAATAGTAGTCTGTCAAAGAATAATTGACGAGTATATTTTCTGTAGAAACGGCGATTTATCGCGTCTGTATAACGTGCCAGTTTTTTAGACGCGATGAATCGCGTCTCTACATGAGGGCTTTCTGGTTCATCCCAAGGGTGGGGTAAAACTGGATCTGACTTTATTTACAAAACTTTTGACTGCAAAAATCAGAAATTCTGTTTTCTTTATCAAATATTAGTTTTAAGTACTTTTATCAAATACCCAAAAGTATCTAACTGGACATATTGGTTATGAAAAATAATTTTATGAACTAGCAACGAGCGAAGACGTAACTTATGACTATTAAAGGTTCTAAGGATAATCTTCTATTAAATAGAGAATTAATTTGAGATTCGGCAAATTAATTAGTGAGATGTATGTTATGGTTTTTATAGGAATCAAACAAGTAAAAACACAAAAAGACTTCAAGACAAGTTTGAGGCAAGCTCAAGAAAGTTTTTTTGCTCTGGTAAGTCCCCTTCAATTAGCTACATCTGTTTTTAACGAAAATCTAAAACTAGATTGAGTAGGATAGTAGCCTTTGTAACAACTTGAAGTCAATCAAAATTTATCTGGGTATGAGCTAATAAGAGTTGGCTAACCTAGCTAGAGCATTACTCACCAAAGGCAATTACTCTTGGAGTCTGGGAAGAAAGACTCTTAGTACAGCCTGACAATTCAATAGAAATACAGAATATTTACTAACTTCGTCTTGCGGGAGTAAAGGTTTTCAACCGCAAACTAAGTTGAAGCAGTTGTTGACTTTTGGAACGAAAACTTCAAGCAGAATGGTGTCGTTCCATAATTTCGAGGAATTTAACCATACTGTCAAAAGTCACCAAAATATTATCTAAGCCACAGTGTTAGGGGTTGCCTGTGCAGGCATTATATTACTGCATCTGTAACTGCTAATTTTAGGCTGAAATTTATACTGCTGCATCAATCACGAAACGAGAAGCGCTATAGATTTTCTTGGTTACTTGACATCAACAAAATCAGAAAAGTTGTAGCGACCATTTAAGAGTGGATTGCAATTTGGTTGGTTGTGTGGTTCAGAGAACAAATCTGCGTTCATTTGAATTCCTGCTGCAACCACTCTTGAGGCTTGAGCAACCATTTGGGATCGTTTACAAGAGCTGATAATGCTGAAGTCATAGTTTCAAAGACTTCGTTATTAGGAGATTAGATTTTTCTATCTCTTAAGCCATGTCTGACGACAAGCCGCTCTGCGTCTACGTTTCGTGGGTAAATATGTTCTGATTTTAAATGTTTTTGCCAGGGTGCAATCGCCAACAGGCTCTACTTCCCTACAGCACCAAGGGTGAATATCTCACATCAAGCTTCCGACTCATCAACTAAATCATTGTAGGAAAACACAACCATGACTGACCCAAAGATTAGACAAATAGCTTTCTATGGTAAAGGCGGTATTGGTAAATCTACCACTTCTCAAAACACCCTAGCAGCTATGGCTGAAATGGGTAAACGCATTCTTATTGTCGGTTGCGACCCCAAAGCTGACTCTACCCGTTTGATGCTACATAGCAAGGCTCAAACAACCGTTCTTCACCTCGCTGCTGAACGTGGCGCAGTAGAAGATATAGAACTCCATGAAGTGATGCTCAAGGGTTTCCGTGACGTTCTTTGCGTAGAATCTGGTGGGCCAGAACCCGGTGTAGGTTGCGCCGGTCGTGGTATCATTACCGCCATCAACTTCTTGGAAGAAAACGGTGCTTACCAAGACCTAGACTTTGTATCTTACGACGTATTAGGTGACGTTGTGTGTGGTGGTTTTGCTATGCCTATCCGTGAAGGCAAGGCACAAGAAATCTACATCGTGACATCAGGTGAAATGATGGCGATGTACGCTGCTAACAACATCGCTCGTGGTGTTCTTAAGTATGCTCACACTGGTGGCGTGCGCTTGGGTGGTTTGATTTGTAATAGCCGTAACACTGACCGGGAAATCGACCTAATCGAAACCCTGGCAAAACGCTTGAACACCCAAATGATTCACTACGTACCTCGTGACAACATTGTACAACACGCAGAATTGCGCCGGATGACTGTTAACGAGTACGCACCTGACAGCAATCAAGCTAACGAATATCGGACATTGGCTCAAAAGATTGTCGATAACAAGAACCTTACTATCCCCACCCCCATTGAGATGGAAGAGTTAGAAGAGTTGTTGATTGAATTCGGTATCCTGGAAAGTGACGAAAATACCGCAATGCTGGTTGGTAAGTCTGCTACTGAAGCACCTGTTTAAAGTATTGCTAGGTCAATAATGGTTTAGGGTGGGCTGCTGCCCACCTTTTCCATTTCTTTGTTTCAATGCCTGATAACTCAAGTTGCTAATTAATCGGATTTAACGAACCGCAGAGGCACAGAGGACGCAAAGAAAGAGAAAAAAGAGAAGCTTAACTGAACTATATTGGCCGATAATCTACTGAAAGCTATTGGATACCTTGAAGATATTCGCCGAGATTTTACTGAATTGATCTCGAAGGTCTGCCCATTTAATACCTGCGAGGCTGGGTAAAACAATATGAGCCGCTCCAACTCGTTCAACGGGGCCGAGTCCTACAGCCCACATACCAGCAGCTAGGGCTGCATCAATACCGGCTGTGGCATCTTCTACAACGACAGATTCCTCTGGTTTAATTCCTAGTTGCTTGGCTGCGTACAGAAATAAGTCTGGTGCTGGCTTTGGTTCCTGTACACTGTAACCGTCAGCGATCGCATCTACTTTGTCCACAATGCCTAATCGCTCTAGGACTGTCCGGGCATTTTTGCTGGCTGAACCAATACCAATTTTAATCCCAGCTTGCCGCAGTTCATCCAAAAGGGCGATCGCACCTGGTAACAAATCCTTGGGTGTCATGTCTTGGATTAACTCTATATAGTAGCGATTTTTACGCTCCATCATCTCCTGGATTTGTGCTTCCGAATAAGGTCTATTGCCAATAATCAGCATCAAGGAAGCGCGACGGGATACACCCCGCAGGGCTTCGTTAGCTTCCCGATTAAACGGTATACCCTCTTCATCTGCTAGCTTTTTCCAAGCTAAGTAGTGAATTTCTGCTGTATCTGTTAGCACACCATCTAAATCGAAGATGAATCCTTGGATATTGGGCATTGGGCATGGGGCATTGGGCATTGGGCATGGGGCATTGGTTATTAATTCTTCCCCTACTCCCCCTGCTTCCCCTGCTCCCTCATCCCCCAATCCCTTCAAATCAAACTCGTGCCATTTCCCTTGCCAGTGCAGTTTAAACTTCAAGCGCGTCCAGCCTGGGGGGAGGTGAGGATTGGCTACGGGGCCATTTTCGGTAAATTGGATGCCGCCGAATCCAAAAATTACGGCTTGCCAAATACCACCAGCACTAGCGCCGTGAATTCCATCCCTGGTGTTACCTCGGTTATCTTCAAGATCAACCATTAACGCCCGTATAAACTGTTCGTAAGCTTCGGTTGATTTGCCTAAGTCGGAAGCTAAGATCGCCTGAACTGATGGGCCAAGAGAGGAACCATAGGTAATATCAGTGCGGGGTGCGTAGTAGTCCCAGTTTGTCTGCAATGCTTTTTCGTTATAGGGAAAATCTGCTGATTCCCGCATTAAATATAGGAGCATTAATATATCTGGCTGCTTGATTACTTGATATTTATTGATTTGATCGACACCTAAAATAGCCTGCATGGAGCGATCGCGTGGTTCATAATCTGCTAAATTGATATCTTCCGATTGAAAAAATCCGTCGAACTGCTCGATTAGTTCTGTTGATGGGTCATAGAGAAACAATATTTTAGCGATAATGTCTTGCCAGTGCGATGTTTCTTGGGAGGTGAGTTGCAGTTTCGCCTCTAATTCAGTCGCTCGTTCGGGGAATTTGTGAACTAACCAATCATAAACTGCGATCGCTTTCTCTAGATGCCATTGCGCCATCCGGTTTGTAAAGGCGTTATTGTGGACTAATTCATGGTATTCATCCGCTCCAATCACTCCCCGAATTTCATACTTTTCACGCTCAGGATTGAATTCCACCCGGCTACTCCAAAAGATTGCGGCATCCAAGATTACCTCTGCACCATACTTTTGCATCCACTCATCATCAGCAGTAGCTTGCCAGTAATTCCAAATCGCGTAGGGAATATCTGCATTAATATGAATTTCGCGATCGCGGCACCAAATTCGCACATCTTCACCGTAAAAATCACTGCCGATAGCCCAACGGGGTGTAACTTCATCACCCGTTTCAGCACTTTCCCAGGCAAACATTGCCCCTTTATAGCCGTAATGAATTGCCTTGCGTCTAGCTCCGGCTAAGGTGTGCCAACGGTAACTGAGTAAGTTCCGGGCGATCGCTGGTTGGGTAAACAGAAACAAGGGCTGCATAAAAATTTCTGTATCCCAAAAGATATGACCGCGATAGCCAAACCCAGAAAGGGTTTTAGCGGGAATACTCACTCTATCATCATTCCAGGGAGCAGCAATCAGCAGTTGAAACAGATTGTAGCGAACTGCAAAAGTAGCTGTGCTATCCCCCTCAATCAGGATGTCACTTTGCTGCCAAACCTCATCCCATGCTTGCTCATTGGCTTTTAGTAATGTTATGTAATCTGGCAGGTGCGCGAGTTTTTCTTGAGCGGCTTTGACTGGTGTTTCTATCTCCCGTGAGGTAAAAACTGTGACGATTTTTTCCACCGTTACAGTCTGTTGCGCTTTCGCAACGAAAGACGTGCTTAAGGTGGGATAACCAGGTGCGGTATTGACTTGCAAAGATGCTTCACTACCTGATATTGTCACCTTAGCTGCCATACCGAGTTCAATTCGGGAAGTGCGGGTGCGGCGTTGCAACCAAATTCCTTGGTCGATTTTGCCTTGATCTAATCCTTCCCAGTGATTAAAACCTTGATTTTCGGGATAGCCATTGATACTAGCTTGAACTTCAATTAACCCCTCAAAATTTACTGGTGTTAAATGGCAGCGTAACGCCAACACGTGCGGATCTGCCAGACTAGCAAAGCGTTCAAAGCTGATATCTATAGTATTCCCACTGGGAGAGCGCCAACGCAAGGCACGAGTCAGCAATCCTTGGCGTAAATCAAGCTGTCGCTCATAGTGTAATATTTCACCTTGATCGAGACGGAAGCGATCGCCATTTACAATTACTATCAAGGGTAGCCAGTCAGGGCAATTTACCAGTTCAGTGTATACTACTGGCACATCATCGTAGACACCATTTATAAAAGTAGCTGGCGATGCATGAGGATAACCCTCTTCAAAACTGCCTCTTGTTCCCAGATATCCATTGCCGATTGTAAAGACAGTTTCTTTAGACTGTAATTGCTCAGGGTCAAACTGGGTTTCGATTAATATCCAATCTGTGTAGGTAAATTGGGGCATGGGGCATTGGGCATTGGGCATAGGAATTAGGGATTGAGGATTTTGAGGTAAATGAATAAGTCTTTTAACTCCGTTAATGAGTCTTTGAGATAGATGAACGGAGTTCTGAGATAGATGAACGGAGTTCTGAGGTAGATGAACGGAGTTCTGAGGTAGATGAACGGAGTTCTGAGGTAGATGAACGGAGTTCTGAGGTGGATGAACGGAGTTCTGAGGTAGATGAACGGAGTTCTAAGGCAATACAGTTCAGTTAAGCAATTTTTTCCTTCTCTTTCCTCTCTCTGTGTCCTCTGCGCCTCTGTGGTTCGTTAAAAAAAACGACTTTGACAAAGAGTGCTAGCCTTAACCCAAGCGTATTGAGTTCTAAGGTGGGTAAACGGAGTTCCGAGGTGGATGAACGGAGTTCTAATTCTCCCCTGCCCCCTACTTTCCTCACCCCCCCTTATGCTTTTCCAAAATCTTCTCAACTCTGGGCTTATAAATGAGATGAAATAAAGTTTCCATGTACCGATCTCTGGCTTCGTTATTTTCTGGAGCAACAAAGTTCCAAAAACTAAACATTTTAGTCAGCAGTAGTAATTGATTGCTATGTAAATGCCAATTATATTTATGATGAATTCGCTGATTCATCCATTCTGAAACTTCTTGCCAGTATTCAGCATGAGTATCACATTTTTGAAGGAAGTCTAAAATTGTCTTTGCTGTTCCTTCTAAGTCTGTGGGATTAATATGAAATCCGTTTTCTTGGTAATCGATAATTTCTGAAGAACCGCCAAACTGAGTAGTGAAAGTTGGCAAGCCGGAAATCATCGCTTCCAAAATACTCCGTCCGAAGGATTCAAAGCGGGCAAAATGGACATAGATCCCTTGAGAATCTGCAACTACTCGGTAGGCTTCACCGAGTTCAATGCTAGGAATACGCATCCCCACCCAGCGAATCTTGCCATAGAGATGATATTCATTAATAACGTCGTGGAGTTTTTGAATTTCTTCTGCTTCTTGTGAGTTTGTAGCTTCATCTGGACGCAGTTTACTAGTTAAGATAATCAGGTTGCAATGCTCTTGCAACGCCTGATTATTACCAAAGCATTCAGCTAGACCAGTGAGATTATTGATTGAGGTGACGGTATCAACGGCAAAGATTGGTCGCTTGTTGGGGCGATCTAAATGACCTAAGATTTGGGAGTCTTCGCGGCTAAAGAGTAAGTCATGGACTTGTTTACGCAGGTGAGAATCTCGCTTTTCTTTTTGGCTATAGGGAAAGAAAATATTTTCATTTACTCCCGGCGGCACTAAGTTGAATTTAGGACTAAACAAATCAATGCCATCAACTACATGATACAACTGCGGCATCGTAAACCATTTATACGATTCGTATTGACCGATGGTATCAGGTGTGCCGACAATTTCTTGATAGGACGATGTGATGATGAAGTCGGCTGCATTCATGCTAATCAAATCGGCAGTAAATTGTACTGAAAAATGATATTGTTCTTCTAAATCTTGCCAGTATAAATTACTAAATAGATATTTAGGTTTTGCCAAAGAATGGGCAATGTTACACTGGGTAACTTTCATCCGGCGAGAGAGGAGAAAGGCTACTAAGTTACCGTCGCTGTAGTTACCAATAATCAGATTAGGTTTGGCTTTAAATTGAGCTAGTAATTCTTTTTCGGCATCGAGCGCAAATTGTTCTAAATAAGGCCAAATATCAAATTTAGAAATCCAATTATTGGTAATTTCGGGATTGAATTCACCAAAAGGAACGCGCAATATCCAAGCATTCTCAGTATGTTGAACTTTTTCTAAGTGCAGGTTACAAAATGTTCCTTCACAGTTAGGAATTAGTCGGGTGAGAATAATAATATGGGGTTTAATGCCTAGTCGGTCGAGTCCAGCGAGTTTAATTTGTTCGCGTAGTTCGTTTTCTAAGCTGCGTGCTTGTTCGAGGACATAGATAACTTGACCGAGTGTTTCATCTCTTCCTAAAACATCTTCCTGTCCCACCCAGCCGTGGACAGAAACGAGAACGATGCGAAAGACGGCGGGAACACGGGCCACAAAAGCTTCTAAAATGCCGGGTTCTGGGGAGTAAAAGAGTCGGTCGAGGAGTTCTAAGGTTTCGGAGACTCGCGCCGCAGTGTTACCCCAACCTGGCTCAAAACCGAGTTCTTGGAGGTCAACGCTAAATTTTTCATAAGGTTCATGAGGCGATCGCTCACTCAGCAATTTGAGCGCTGGCTTAATTTGTTTGGCTAACTCAATACCAGAGTCAATGCGATCGCTCAACAACAGGCGAATACCATTGCATTGCAGCCCACGTAATGCTTTAAATAACATTTCTACCCAATATTCAGGGTCAGTCAACAATTGATTGCACAGATAACGGTTGAGGAAGGCTAAACCTTGACCGATATTTCTGGCGTCATCGATTCTTAGGGAATTCTCATAAAAGGGGTGGAGGTCGATTTCGAGGATGTCGGGTTGGTAGCGGTTGACTAGGCGATCTCTCACATCTAACAGCGCTTGAGGCGTCATCTGCTCGAAGCTGCTAAAGTCGGCTGTCAGTTTCCAAACTTCTTGGTTAGCAATCTTCGGTCGAATTACAAACCAAGTACTTTCCTCTTCAAGAATTATTTCGTGGGTATATTGTATCAGTTTACCAAGAGAAGAAGAGTAGTAAAAATAGGCTGGCTTTTGAGATTGATCGCAGTAATCAGCAAAAGCTTGCAAAATCTCATTTCTCAGAAAGTAACGCTTACCTGAAGCACTCAACGCATAAATAAACTGATTCGCATCAGTTTTTTCATCACCGTTGATGACAGCTTGAACTAGTTCATACATGATGACGAATTCCAGAAATTTAGTTAGGTTACGACCTCATTTTTCTCTCTAGTTTTCGGTTCTTTGAGGTACATTTCCCTCGTAATTTTAAAGAACTATAAAAATCTTCGCGTCTAGCTTTGGGGTGAAATGCGGCGAGTCGATAGGATTAGGGACTGGGGATTGGGGACTGGGGACTAGGGACTGGGGACTAGTACAACACGGCGTAAATAAACCAACCATTTAAAATAGCCAGAAAGCTTACAAAATAAGCATTCTTTCTTTTTATTTTTGCCTTCTTGTACTAGGGACTAACTAATATCTCATAACCAATAGGCATCTGGTGAAAAAGAATGTAGAGACATATAACAATCCTAAATGAGTTGTGAAAATCGATATAATAAGATCCCCGACTTCTCAGAGAAGTCGGGGATCTTATTGTTCACGAATGATTTAGGACTGGTATAGCAGTGCGCTACGTCTCTACAATGGTTATAGATAACACATATTTAATTTCTGGAAATGTTTAATTAATTTAGGTAAAAATGTCCACTAGTTTATTATTTAAAATCATCAGTAGATAGCTATATCAAGAAGAAGATTTGAATAATATCTTATTGAATTGCTGAAATTTCCTAAAAGTGAATATTAATGCTATTAATAAAACTAAAATATTCGTTGTTACTATTGCAAAATATATACCCTTTATACCCATGAATTTACCTAATACAAAAACAAGTGGTATGTAGAAAAACAAACTTTTTAATAAAACTATTATTGAAACAATTTTTCCCTGACCTATAGATTGAAATAAAACTGCACTAAAAGGAATAAAGGGCATAATTGGTATTAAAAAACTAAGAATATGAAAGTTCAGTATATCATTTTTATTAAAAGTAAAATCTGGTAATATCAAATCTAAAAATGTTTCTGGTTTGAATTGTATAGATAGCCAAAATAATGTTAATAAAGCAGTGGCACAAGTGATAAAAATTAAATAAGCTTTTTTGATTCTATTATAATTTCTTGCTCCATAATTTATGCCAATCACAGGTCGTAAGGATTCTACAAATCCATCTAAGGGGATAGATGCCAATGAATTCAATGTTGCTGTTGCTCCGAAGAAAGCTATATCGTTCTGTGTTCCATAACGAGAAATTGATTGAAAAACGACAAAACTTTGAATGAAGGCTATCACTGGAATAATTAAATTTGAACTTCCTATTGATAAAATTTTAGGCAGTAAATCTCTGGCTAAAATTATTTTCCTGTAATCAACTTTGATCAGGCTTTTTCCAGAAAAATAATAAATCAATAATCCAGTACAGTAAGCCCCCATTGCAATAACTGTAGCGAGAGCTAATCCCGTAATTCCCCAGTGAAAAACACTAACAAATACAGTATTTAAAATGAGATTAGTGATGAAATATATAGTATTAAATACCATAGATATTCGGAGTTGACCTTCTGATTTTATGAGATCGTTACAAGCAATCCCTAAAACAAAAAACACTGAACCAAGCACATAAGTCTTAAGAAATTCTGTTCCAGCAGAGGCAACTTCACCACGACCTCCCATAAATACAATGAATTCTTCAGCAAAACTATAACCAATAATTGTGATAATAAATGAGATAACAATACTCATTACCACTAAGTTACCAAATATTTTAGACTGAGTTTTGATATCTCCAGAACCAATAGCTCGACTGAGAAGAGAAGCAGAACCTATCCCAACTAAGTCAGTCAAACCACTCATGAGAGAAATGAATGGTAAAGCAAGAGTTATACCACCGATCGCAGTTTTTCCAATGAATTGCCCAGCAAATAAAGCATCAAGAAAAGGAGTCAAACCTAGTACAAGACTTCCCGCAATACTGGGAGTTGTTAACTTAAACATCAGTTTAACGAGATTGCCATGCAGGATCTCATTTGTCAGTTGAGATTGTTTTTGTGAAGTCATTTTAAAATTTTCGGCTTGTTCCTGTTTAACAAACTCCGTGGGTCTAAATCCCCGGACGCGACGCTCGAGTACTCGCTTGCCGCCGGCGCTATCGCAGACTCGCTTTGCGCGTCGCTTTCACAAAACTTAATTACGAATTACGAATTACGAATTACGAATTATTTAATCAACCTTGACCAAACGGCTAACACAATACTGCTTCACCACTTCTAACTCCATCTGTTTTGCTGAGTTAAATGCACTCATAACCTCACCACAAACTTCAACTCTGGCTTCATAAGCACCTGATGTACTTCCATCGGGAGCAGCGAAATCAATACGCACCTCAGCCCAATAGATAGGATGATCCTCATCAACATGAGCCTCTTCATCGACATGATGCTCTTCATTGAGTTCTTTTGCCAGCACTTCGCCAGTTTTCAAATAATCAAGCCAAGTCCAACCCAACAGCATCCATATTTCGCACTCAACAATTTGCTCAAACTTGGTTAAACCTGCCCATCCTCGATAGAATTGACGCAAACCAGAGACTGAACCATTTCTGTTTACTAGTAAATCCAGTACTTCTGGTTCTAAATGTCCCCACAAGCATCCTTGAGGTAAATCAACTAAGGTGGGAGCAAACTGATGACCACCAAAATGAGTTGTTTGCCACACTCTTAACTTCCCATTGGAAGCAGGCGCATATTCTTTGCGTAACCGACGATATAGAGGAGTTCCGAATCTACCACAAGCAAGGTCAACTTGAGCATGGGTGCAAACCATAAGTTCGCGGATATGACTGGTTGGTTGCCGATACTGCTGAAACTTTGATAAATCGTTAGGGTGTTGTATTAACTGCTTGAGTATTGCTGTTACCAAAGCAGTGGCTTCCCCTTCTGGAACAACAAACTCCTGTTTCTCAAACTGAGAAAATAACTTGGTAGGACGATAGTAGTACAGCACGCGGGTAAAGCCAGGGTGAGAGTACTCGCGGTCAGGAGCAATCAACATTGGTCTGAGCTTGACCCCATGCTTAACAATTAACTTTTGGAACAAACCGATCAATGGCTTGATTGTTGGATGTTCCTGAAAGAGATTTTGCGGCCAAGGTTGTGAAAGTTCCATGATCAGCCAATGGTCGCAAGTACCTGCTGTACCAATTGGGTCTTCTTTGTTGGTTTTGGAAACCAATGAGCAAAAACGACAATCTGTCAGGGGAAGTTGATCGGTTTGTTGAGTTTGCATATTTATGAGTTATTTGCATATATATTTAGGTAAAACTAGTAACAAGCTCTAGTACAACACGGCGTAAATAAACCAACCATTTAAAATAGTCAGAAAGCTTACAAAATAAGCATTCTTTCTTTTTACTTTTTCCTTCTTGTACTAGATGCTCCCCAAGCTCTTGCGATCGCTCTTGGCGTAGATTCTGACCGATCATGGCCATTTTCCAGCCAAGTAGGAATGGCACTAAGAAAAGCCTAAAGGCTTGTGTCACCTCGTTCCCAGCCTCCAGGCTGGGAATGTATTCAAAGAGGCTCTGCCTCTCGTCAAGCTACTGGAGGCGGAGCCTCCCAGAATGGGTTCCCAGCCTTCAGGCTGGGAACCAGTCAGAGCAAGGGCTGTATCTTTTCTTAGTGCCATTCAGCCAAGTAGGTTGGCTGGAAAAAATCCAATCACATCAAGGTATGTAAACTAGGAATCAGGCTTAATTCAGACACGTCTCAACATCAGGGAAATAATTAACACCTTAAACTTGGGATTTTTCTACTCTTGTTTAATTGCTTCAATGATGCTGACTTCCAATTTTGTTTGGATAATTTTGGTGAGTTTGAATCCTGTAGATGTCAATAAATCTCGAAACTCAGCTTCCGTGCGATCGCGTCCACCAGGGCACATCACCAACATATTGACATCCATAAACTTACCCCAAGAAAGCTCATTATCAGGAGGAATTACGAAGTCTATCACCAACAGTCGCCCTTGTTCTTTCATCGCTTGATGACAGCGCCTGAGAATATCTTTTGCGCGCTGATCATCCCAGTTATGAAGAACATTCTTGAGCAAATAGGTATCTCCTCCTGCTGGGACAGCCTCAAAGAAATCTCCCCCTACTAATTGACAGCGATCATTCCCAACTGCTGTTTCGAGCGAATCTTTGGCTCTATCAATCACATCTGGGTGGTCAAATAACACTCCTTTCATAGTGGGATAAGCTTGAAGGATAGCAGCGAGTAAGCCACCTTCACCACCACCAATATCAACTAGTTTATCAATTGAGGAAAAATCATAAACCTCAATAAGTGGGGTATATGCATTTTTTGAGGAAGTCATAGCCTGATCGAAGATTTTTCCTTGGATAGGATTTTCCTCGTTGTACTGAAATAAATCCATGCCATACAAATGCTCAAAGGCACTTTCCCCTGTCTGCAAGCTATACATCAAACTTCCCCAGGATTTGTAGTAATGCTCTTCGCCCCGTAACATTGTTATAGCCTGTATCGAATCAGGAACGTCGCTTTGTAAACAATCTGCTAGTGGAGTTAGCTCAAAATATCGGGGTTGTGTCTCAGCAAAAATTCCGATACTGGCAAGAGATCGTAACACGCGATAAAGAGAATCGCTGTGGGTATTTGTTGCAGCAGCTAAAACATCACAGTGCTGGGAGCCGTCTTTAAGTAAGTCAGCAATGCCAAGTTTAGCGACGACATATACCATCCGTGAAACCCAATAGGCATGAACCCATTGGAAAGCGGTCATTGGAGGCAGAATCTTGGTAGGTTTAGGGTCTGATAAAACCATGATTTTTAACGAAACTCATTGAGTGTTGGTAATCTAAAAGTGTGCTAACAGTAAGATTTCTTCAATCTGATGCTAAGTAAAGTCAGCAACAAGCTGTTGCGATCGCTCTTGGCGTGGACGTTCACCAAGTATTACCATTTTTAAGCCACTCGCAGGGGGATAGTTAACACCTATAGCCTTGGGTTTTTCCACTTTTTTTTCATCAAAGAGTGCTAGTTGATAGCGTGAGAGAATCGTTGCTAAAACTAGCTTCATTTCAAAAAGCGCTAATGCCTCGCCCGGACAGCGACGAGCACCGCCGCCAAATGGTAGAAATTCATAGGGAGAATATTGTCGCTCCAGAAAGCGCTCTGGCTTGAATTCCTTCGGCTGTGGGTATAAATCTTCACGTTGATGTGTTAGATAAATAGAGCCTCTGACCACTGTCCCTGGACTCAACTCGAAGCCCATCACCTCAATTGGTGATTCTACGAGTCGTGGAAATGTAACTACCTGAGTCGGGTAAATTCGGAGGACTTCATTACAAACAGCACTAAGGTAGGGTAGTGCAACAATGCTCATCGGATCTGGGGATTCACTGAGGGTATCGAGTTCTTCTAGCAATCGTTCGCGAACATCTCTCAAACGGTGAATCCAGTACAATGCCCAAGTTATGGCAGTAGCTGATGCATCTTGACCACCCAATAGCAAAGAAGGGAACAAATCTCGTACATCCTCATAGGTCATTGGTTGACCCGTTTCATCGCAGGCGAACACGAGTTCAGAAAGGACATCGGTGCGATCGCGGTCTGCTTGCGATCGACGCTCTGCAATTTCGGCGTGGAGTAGTTTGTCAAATTGTCGTTGGAGGTTCTGCCAGTATCCCCACGGACTCCACCGACCTAAATCTTGTCGGAGAAAGGGATAGGACAGGGATAATCTCAGCCAACGAGACCGGGCAAAACTTAATAAATTAGAAAACAGTCCCCGAAATTGTTCGTAACGTTCTCCTGAATGCAAACCAAACAAAGCTTGTAAAATGACCTCTAGGGTAATTTTTTGCATAGTCGGGTAAGCATAAAAAGATTTGCCGCTCGCCAGATCATTCATGACTTTCTCTGTTACTTGACAGATACGCTGTCCGTATGCTTTTACTCGATTTCCGTGCAGGGGAGGCATCAATAACTGACGGCGATGTTTGTGGCGTAAGCCATCAAGCATCAGTAATCCGTTGCTTCCGACTAATAGAGCGCCACCTTGGTTCAGTTTCCCAGAAGCCGTAATCTCTTTGGCACTTGTAAAAATCTGCTTCATCCCCAGTGGGTTACTGACTATTACTAAAGGTGTAGAACCAGCCATAATGGTGAAAATGTCACCATAGCTTTCATTCATAGCATCCATGAAGCCAAGAGGATCGGTCTTAAAGTGATGACTCAGCGATCGGGGAGAAGTTTTTGGTCCATCAGGTAGTTTCATTAGTATTTTTATATTCAGTAATTGTGTGATTTATTGATAGCTATTAAATTGAACCGATAACCAATGGCTGCGGCTGTCCTTGATACTGACGCCGACCATGCATAACCATCTTCACGCCACTTTTTGGGTAACAAATTAAACCTCCAAACTTGGGTTTCTCTGGTCGCTGATCAACCAGCGCTAATTGATAGCGTGAAAGAATCGTCGCCAACACAAGCTTCATTTCAAATAAAGCAAAAGCCCCACCAATACAACTACGAGCGCCGCCCCCAAAGGGAAGAAATTCGTAGTTTGAAAATTGTTTTTCCAGAAAGCGCTCTGGCTTAAATTGCTTTGGATCTGGGTATAAATCTTCACGTTGATGGGTCAAATAAATATTACCAATAAGTACTGTTCCTGGACTCAACTCATAGCCCATCACCTCAACTGGGGACTCTACCAACCTCGGAAATGTAAATAACTGAGTCGGGTAAATTCGCAAAACTTCCTGACAAACAGCATTGAGGTAGGGTAAAGCAACAATGCTCATGGGATCTGGGTTTTCACCAAGACTATCGAGTTCTTCAAGCATTCGTTCGCGAACTTTTGGCAAATGGTGAATCCAGTACAAAGACCAGGCTAGAGCAGTTCCTGAAGCATCTTGAGCGGCGAATATGGGTGATAAGAGGAGGTCACGCACCTCTTCATCGCTTAATGGTTCACCTGTTTCATCACGAGCAAATATGAGATCGGAGAGGATGTCAGTGCGTGAGGAATCAGCTTGCTGACGGCATTCTTGGACTTCAGCGTACAGCAAACCGAAAAGTTCTCGGCGCAGGTGGAGTCGGTATCCCCTTGGACTCCACCGACCTAAATCCCGTTGTCCAAAGGGAAGTTTTGTGAGGATCTCAAATAGAGGAGATTGCGAATATTTAATTAGAGAAGCAAATAGATGCTTGATTTTGTGATGGCGCTCTCCCTCACGCAATCCCATCACAACCTCTATACCCACCCGGAGGGTGATATCTTCGATGGTAGGGTAGGCAATGAAAGGTTTTCCAATCGCCTGTTGACTGATAATCTTTTCTGTGAGTTCGCAGATACGTCGCCCACAGGCTTCCATGCGATCGCCGTGAAAAGCCTGCATCAAGAGCTTGCGACGGTGTTTGTGGCGGAAGCCATCGAGTTGAAGGACTCCTTGGTTCCCAGTAAACAAGGCGAAACTTTGGTTTAATGCACCCCTAGCTGTAATTTCTTTAGTGTTAGTAAAAATCTGTTTCATCCCTGAGGGATTGCTAATATGCACTATTGGTGTAGAACCAGACATTATGGTTGCGATATCACCATAGCGTTTGCAAACAGCATCCATATAGCCAAAGGGGTCAGCCTGGAATTGCTGGTTTAGCAGCCAATTAGGAGTTTTCGGTCCTGCGGGTAGGTTCATCAGTCTTGTTTACTGCTATTTTCTATTTTACACTGTACTGAGCATTATCAATATAAATTCTCAATAGTTTAACTAATTCCTGAATATTTGGTTCGATGAATATCGAGAAATGATCCCCTGGAACTTCAACCACCTCAATAGGTTGGCTGGAACATTTACCCCAACCTAGCAACGGGTCATCAGTATGAAATTCTGGACTTTCAAAGTCATGAATAATTTCCTCCCTAGCTTTCATGAGAGTCATAGAGTGAGGATAAATTTGCGGAACATAATCTCGCATGGCTTGGACATGAGCTTTGAAAAGTTTGTAATGGCGGAGAAAATTTTTCATCTCTGTATCGCTAAAGATGAAATTAGCTTTTTTATTTACCAAATGAAATTGCTGATCTACGGGCAAATCTCTCAGTTCCTCAAAAGGAAGAGAAAAGTCTATATTATTGTTAGTTTTTATCGATTCAGCCATGCGGAGTAAGAATTTTGCATCATCATCCTCTGCTGGTTTAATGACAGTTTCTGCTAATATAGCGTCAATGACAACTAACAAGCCTACCGTTTGACCCTGCCTTTGCAATTGTTGCGCTATTTCAAAAGCAAGGACACCACCGTAACAATGACCCCCTAAAAGATAAGGGCCATTCGGTTGCACCTGACGAATTTCTTGGAGGTAGCGAGATGCTGTCTCCTCCACAGAAATAATTTCTGGTTCCTCTTCAGAGGAAGGATCTTGTAAGGCATAAAATGGATAGTCTTCACCAAGCCTTGCGGACAATTTAAAGTAAGCATTAACACCTCCACCAGCGCCATGCATACAGAAGAAAGGAATCTTGTCACCATTTGACTGAATTGCGACCAGATGAGAATTGGAACTCTCACGGACTGGCTGAGTGACAATAGTGGCTAGTCTTTCAATCGTCGGGTTTTCAAAAAGAGTAGACAAGGGAAGATTATGCCCAAATCGGTCGTGAATTTGAGCCATTAAGCGTACAGCTAAAAACGAGTGACCACCTAAGTCAAAGAAGTTATCTGTTACCCCAATTGAATTAGTATTCAATAGATTTTCCCAAGTTTTCACCAAACTCAATTCTGTAAAATTTCGGGGAGCAACGAAGGATTTCGTAGTGTTTGGTTGGATACCATCGTCGGTGAGAAGAAGCGTAGACGCAAAGCGGCTTCTCGATAGAGATCGCTTGTCAATTTTACCATTGGGTGTCAGAGGGAGAGCATCCAATACCACGAAAGCAGATGGTATCATGTAATTCGGCAGTTTCCTCTGTAATTCATGCAACAATTGTGACACAACGTCTTGCTTATCCGTGACGACATATGCAATCAGACGCTTTGAGCTTTGAGGATCATCTTGGACAATAACAACAGATTCTCGCACATCTTTATGTTGTGCGATCGCATCTGCAATTTCTCCCAATTCCACGCGGAAACCACGGATTTTTACTTGGTCATCACGACGCCCTAAATACTCAAGATGACCATCGTTGAGATAGCGCACTAAGTCACCAGTTTTATAAAGTTTGCTTCCTGGGACAAAAGGATTATTAATAAACCGTTCTTGAGTTAATTCAGTCCGATGCAAATATCCATTTGCTAGTCCATCACCACCAATATATAGTTCACCAAAAACTCCCACAGGTGTTAGTTGCAAATGGCTATTCAATACATAAACCTGAGTATTATCAATAGGACGACCTATAGGAATACTAGTTGCTTGTTTTGGCAATAAGCTCGTGTCATAGTAAGTAACATTAGCAGAAACTTCCGATGAGCCGTAGAGGTTTATCAGCTTTGCAAATGGCATCAATTGGAAGAAAGTTTGGACTAAGTTAACAGACAGCGCCTCTCCACTCGTTATCCAGAGTTTCAAATGCGATAAATTCTTAATTAGATGATTGTAATTATCTAGGAGTAAATGCAGTAGTGAGGGGACAAGTACAATCCGCGTAACTTTGTGATGTATTAAGGTTTCTATGAACAATTGTGGGTCTAGTACAACTGCATCTGGAATAATAACAGTAGGTATGCCCTGAAGTAAGGGAGCAAAAATTTCCCATACTGAGTCTACAAAACTAATGGCTGTTTTCTGACAACAAACCTCTTCTTTTGTGAAGGGATAAGTTTTCCACAACCAGTGTAAGCCATTGACTGTACCGCGATGAGTTCCGAGAACACCTTTAGGAGTTCCAGTTGAGCCAGAAGTGTAGATAATATAGGCAAGATTATCAGCTTTTGACGGACTGATAAGATTTTCCTCACCTTCTTCAGCAATTTCGTTTTTATGGATGTCCAAATAAACAGTTTTAGCTGAAGAAGCTGGGAGCTTTTCTAATATCTCTTGTCGGGTGATTAACACTGATGCTTGAGAATCAGAGAGCATGAAGGCAAGGCGCTCTATCGGATAACTTGGATCGAGGGGAATATATGCACCGCCAACTTTGAGAACAGCTAAAATCCCCACGACCATTTCTGGTGAACGTTCCAGACAAATGGCGACGAGGGTTTCCTTTATGACACCCTGTTTTTGTAGATAATGAGCTAGCTGATTAACCCTCTGATTGAGTTGGCGATAAGTCAGTTGTTCTGATTGACTAATTAAGGCTAATGCATCAGGCGATCGCTCTAATTGCTGCTCAAATAGTTGATGAAGGGAGATATCTTGAGGATAATCTGTATGAGTCTGACTCCACTCAAATAATAGTTGCGATCGCTCTTTAACACTCAGTAGTGATAATTCTGAAATACGTTGCTCTTGATTCGTAACAATGCGTTCCAATAAAGTTTGGAAATGACTAATGAATCGAGTAATTGTTGCCTCATCAAAAATGTCTGTATTGTACTCCAAAAACCCTGTTAATCCCTGTTGAGATTCAGACATTGATAAGAAAATATCCAACTGTGCTGTACCGCTATCAAATTGCAAAGTACGCAAGGTTAAACCAGAAACTTCTTGCACCGACATTGGGGTATTTTGCAGGACAAACATCACTTCATAAAGTGGATTCCGGCTCAAGTCTCGTTCAGGTTGCAATTCTTCTACAAGCATTTCAAAAGGCAAATCTTGATGTGCATAAGCATCGAGAGTTACCTCACGCACCCGATGTAATAGTTCCCGAAAGCTGGGATCGCCACTGAGGTTATTACGCAACACCAAAGTATTCACAAACAAACCCAGCATTCCTTCTAGTTCGGCTTGGTTCCGGTTTGCAATTGGAGAACCAATGAGGATGTCTTCTTGCTCTGTGTAGTGGTATAGCAATATATTAAATGCTGCCAGCAGAGTCATGAATAAAGTGGCGTCTTCTCGCTGGCTGAATTGACTTAGTGCATCTGTCAGGGTTTTGGAGAAGGTAAAATATTGTTTAGCACCAGCAAAAGTGGTAGCATTTGGTCGTGAACGGTCTGTTGGTAACTGTAGGACAGGTAATTCACCACTGAGTTGTTGTTTCCAGTAATTAAGTTGGGTTTTGAGTAGTTCACCTTGTAGGCGATCGCGCTGCCAAATTGCAAAATCTGCATACTGAATGGGGAGTTCAGGTAAAGGAGAAGGCTGATTTGTAGAGAAAGCTGCATACAGCTTTGCCAACTCCCGCAAGAACACACCAATAGACCATCCATCTGTAATAATATGGTGCATGGTCAAAAGGAAAACGTGTTCTTCCTCACCCAAGCGCAGTAAAGTTGCTCTTACGAGAAGTCCAGTCGCTAAATTGAACGGTTTTTTGGCTTCCTCGGCTGCAAATTGTTTAACCTCTCCTTCCCAATTTTTGCCAGATAAATGTTCCAGGTTGATTATAGGTAGATCCCAAGTTAATTCCGGTGCAATCTCCTGCACTGGCTCTCCATTTACGAGTGCAAAAGTTGTGCGCCAAACTTCATGACGCTTGAGAATTTCATTAAGACTTTGCTGGAGTGCCGTAATATTAAGTAGTCCTTTTAAATGAAAGGCGCTGGGAATATTGTAGAAGGGATTCCCGTGATAAAGTTGGTCAATAAACCATAGCCTTTGTTGGGAGAAAGACAAGGGAATATTGTTCGAGCTTTGTCGCTTGGGAATCGTATCAGCTTGAAAATTACCTCCCTTCCATTTCTCTAGAAGGGCTTTTTTGGCGGGTGATAAGTTAGAGTATTTATTATCCATTGTTAATAGTTTTATAAAAATTCTAGTAGGGGGGAACGGCTACACTACGACTTACTAACCAAAAGAAGTTCTACTTCTTCGTCAGATAATTCTTCAATTTTCTCTAACAAAAGTTGTTCCATCATTTCTGCCTGTTTAGCTGGTATCATTGCTTGGAGTAGAAGGTCACGCAGTGGTAATTCCACTGGAAAGTTTGCTCGCAATCGAGAAACAAGCTGAGTTGCAATCAGGGAATCTCCTCCCAATTCATAGAAGTTGTCATAAATACCAACTTGTGCAATTCCTAGAACTTCTTGCCAGATTTCGGTAATTTTTTTTTCTAATTCGTTACTCGGAGCAACATAGGAATTACCAAGATTAGGTCTAGAATAGCTTGAGGATGAGTCTACTTGACTGGAAGATTTTGAATCTGGTAGAGAGTTGAGATGAAATGTACGCTCGCACCTGGCTTGAAAATCTACTGTGGAAACAACAACCTGAGTTCCCTCTGCTAAAGAAAGTATCCGTTTAAATATTTCTACACTTTCTGTCTCAGTGATAGCTAATTCCATTCCAGATGCTTGTCCAAGTGTTTTTTGTTCTGGGATTACATTGAGTTGTAACTTATCCCAATTTATGACTTTCCAAGGCAAAGATTTAGTTTGATTATGTCTTTGACTAAAAGTATCTGTTAACTGATTAACTCCTGAGTATAAAGCTAACCCAAATCCTCCTAAAATTGAAGATAAAGAAGAAAGAATGATACAAAAATCTAACTTTCTATTCTCTAAAACTTCTTCTAATACAGTTATCTTCTGACGTTGAGAATCAAGCAGTTGTCCTAACTCTGTCAGACCAATTTCTGGTATGGAGCCAAATATATTTTCGCGTGTTCTTCCAGTTGAATAGATAACTCCATGAATTTGACCAATCTTCTCAGGTGCTAGACTCTGATGCATTTGTTCATAGTTAGTTGTATCTGCACGCACTACCAAAACTTCTACATCCAAATTATCTAATTCTTGCAGTGTTTGGATTTTGTGGCTCACCTCATCTTCAGTATTGTGAGTTTCAAGCCATTGCAAGTATTCCTCCTTTTCTGGGAAAGTGGAATTCTCGATAAATATGAGTTTTGCTTGTAGAGTTTTTGCCAGATATTGGGCTAGGACAACTCCAAGACTTTCCAGCCCCCCAGGAAATAGATAAACACCTTGTTTCAAAAGTGGTATTTTTTCTGCAACTGCTGACTCTAAACGTACTGACTCAAATGTTTGCACCCAACGGTAGCGATCGCGATATGCAACAACTAAATCAGGCGACACAGCCGTAAATTCACTGATTATTTGGTCAATAATATGACTATCATAATTTCCTCCTATCTCTGCACCCTTGATGACGGACACTTTACCGTCAGGGCAAAACTCGTCTTGGCGGTTCGTTAAAACAACATCAATACTCCGACAAGTGATATTGGAATATTCTTGAGGAATAACCTTACATAAACCTAGCACCGTTGCTTTCTCCGGGTTGAGAATCTCATTACCATTAACCTCTTGAATCTCACTCGATATAACCCAGATTTGCAAGGAGTTGCTAATTTTGAGACTACTAAGAGTCTGGATTAAAAACAGCAAACTGTTGAATTCAAAATACTCACTCAATTGACGAGTTTCAAAAGTACTAAGACTCCACAAATGAGCAATATTTTGAGGAATTTTACCTAATCTCAACAGTTCTTTGAACAATGCATCATAGTCATCGTGGTTTTGCGGATCAATAGCATAAATTCCTTGACTCAATTTGGTAAACTGCTCTCCCACCTTCACCACAATGACATTTTTGCCACTCTGTTGAAGTCTATTGACTAACTGAGAACCAACCCCACACTCATCAATAAACAATAACCATCCCTCATTCCCTGTTTCTTCGCCAGATGCAGAGGTTGAATGAGGTAGTAAAGAGCGTTTCCATGAAGGAATATAGAACCAATCAGCAATGTCTTGTCTTTTGTCTAATGTGACTGGCTTGCTACTTGAAGATGATGGAGATTTAGCATCAATCCAGTATCTTTGTCGCTCAAAGGGGTAGGTAGGTAAAGGCAGACGATGACGCTGCTCATGAGTATAAAATCCTGACCAATCTATCTCTACACCAGAAAGCCACAGCCGACCTAATGTCTGTAACAAAAAGCTAACATCTGATTGTTTTTCTTTAACATGAGCTAAAGAAGTTAGCACAATTTGTTTTGCTTCTGGCAAGAGATGTTGCCTTGTTAATGTGCTTAAAGTTCGCCCCGGTCCAACTTCCAAGAAAACACCTTCAAACTGTTGTAACAATTGAGATATTCCATCTGAAAATCTGACAGTTTGTCGCAGATGTTGACCCCAGTAAGTAGGATTTGTTGCTTGCTCATCTGTAATCCACGTACCAGTCATATTGGAAATGAAGCGAATACGTGGTGGATTGAGCTTCATCTTGTTCACGGCTTGCACGAATGGTTTTAAGATTGGTTCCATCATCACAGAATGAAACCCATGAGATGTATGCAACAGCCGACATTCTATTTCTTGTGAGGATAATTGCTTTTGCAATGTGGCTATAGCATCAACCGAACCAGAAACTACGCATGAGGATGGACTGTTGATGGCTGCTATTTCTACAGATGCGCCATCCATCGTCTGTACATCCAAAAGGGATTGGACATCTTTTGCTGTCAGTGCGATCGCCAGCATACTTCCTGTGGGCAACTGTTGCATCAATTGTCCCCTCTTGGCGACAATCCCTAAAGCATCTTCTAGAGAGAATACACCTGCAATTGTTGCTGCAACATATTCCCCAATGCTATGACCAATCATTGCCTCTGGACGCACTCCCCATTCCATCCACAACTGTGCTAAGGCGTACTCAATGACAAACAGTGCGCTTTGAGTCATTGCTGTTTGTTGTAGTTTTTGAGTAGCAGTTTCAAGGAGTTGTTCGTCTGGAAAGAGTATATGACGGATGTCTTGATTGAGATGGAGTTGTAGAATGCTAGCACAGATATCTACGTGCTGACGAAATGTAGGTTCAATTTCGTACAGTTCCCGTGCCATATTCACATATTGCGCCCCTTGTCCAGAAAACATGAAGATGACTGGACGATGAGTGGGTTTCTGGTGGTATGTGAAAACACGTTGCGCGTCTTGGGATGTCAGCATTTCGACTGCTTCATCTTGATTATGACAAACTACCATACGACGATGGTCAAAATCTCGACGACCTACCTGTAGAGTGTAAGCGACATCAGGGAATTGCAAATCAGGATTTTGCTGGAGGTAAGTAGCTAAGTTGGCTGTGGTAGTTTCCAGGGCTGTACTGGTTTTGGCACAAAGCAGCAACAATTGCCAAGGGCGGGAAGTACTTGAAGGCTCAATAACTGGGGCTTCTTCCAAGATCACATGGGCGTTAGTCCCCCCAATACCGAAAGAACTGACACCTGCTCGACGAGGAGTGCCGTTGGTTTCCCACTCCGACAGCTTAGTATTGACGTAGAAAGGACTGTTAGTGAAGTCTATCTCAGGGTTGGGTTGTTCAAAATGCAAGCTAGGTGGAATCATCTTATCTTTCAGTGCCATGACTGTTTTGATTAAGCCAGTGACACCAGCAGCACTATTGAGATGTCCAACATTGGTCTTTACTGAAGTAATGGCACAAAAGCCCCTCTTTTTAGTACCAGCTTCAAATACTCTCTTAAGGGCACTAATTTCAATAGGATCTCCCAGGGCTGTACCAGTTCCGTGAGTTTCGATGTGGGTAATTGTCTCCGGATTAAACCCAGCGATCGCCTGAGCCTCGGCAATAACCTGAGCTTGACCAACTACACTAGGAGCTGTATAACCCACTTTCATTGCACCATCGTTATTGATGGCTGAACCTTTGATTGTTGCGTGAATAAAGTCACCGTCTGCTAAGGCATCCTCTAATCTCTTAAGCACGACAATGCCCACCCCGTCACCGAAAATAGTTCCCTGTGCTTTAGCATCAAAGGCGCGACAGTGACCATCGGGAGAATTGATACCCCCTTGTTCATAGAAATAACCTTGTTTTTGCAGAGACTGTATTGAAATACCACCTGCCAAAGCCAGATCGCACTCATAGTTTAGCAATCCTTGGCAAGCCGAGTGAACAGCTACCAATGACGTGGAGCAAGCCGTACTAATGTTGATGCTTGGGCCCTTCAAGTTCAATTTATATGAAACTCGTGTGGCTGCATAATCTTGACTATTGCTTAGTGCAGTTGAAAGACCCATTGATTTGATGAGGTCAGGGTGGGAATTCAAATTCCTGAGAAAATAGCTACTCAGGTTGGTTCCCACATAAACACCAGTCAATCCTTTACCTGCTTCAGGGTCATAACCAGCATTTTCTAGCGCTTCCCAGGCACACTCAAGGAGAATACGGTGTTGCGGGTCCATGATTTCGGCTTCTCTTGGCGAGATATCGAAGAAGGAACCATCAAACATTTCAATGTCAAAAAGACGAGCAGCGGCTTTTACATATTGAGGGTCACGCAGCCATGCTGGGTCTATCCCTGAATCTTTTAATTCTTCATCACTGAAGAAAGAAATGGACTCCTGTCCATTGCACAAATTCTTCCAAAATTCATCAACACCTTTGGCTTTAGGAAAACGACCGACCATACCGATTACGGCTATGCCTTTGATGGAATCGTGGATTTGTTGATTATCCATCTGCCTTCCTCCTTTGTTTCATTAATTGTCTTTTTTCTTGCATAGCCGCTTCTTTTTTGCTGGCGCGTTCATCAGCTTCCTGAAATGTTGGTTCTTCAACCTGTTTTGCGCTAATATTTTCTACCAAAGCACCTATAGTTGAATGCTCAAAGAGGTCAGCGATCGATAAATTTTTGTTTAAGGTTTTTAGAAGTTTACTACGAACCTGAATTATGAGTAGTGAATCTCCTCCTAATTCAAAGAAATTATCATTCCTCCCAACCTCTTTAATCCCCAGAACTTCTTGCCAGATGTTAGCAATCTTTTGCTCAACTTCATTTATGGGAGCTATGTAGAGATTTTCTAAATCAGGTCTGGGATGGAGTGATAATGAATTGGCTTGTTGGCTAACTGCTTTTTCTAGCTTAATCCATTGATTAATCCTCGCTTGAAGTTCTCCAGTCGAGATAACGACATGATTAAATTCACACCAGTTCAAAATCTTTTGAAAAGCTTTGACACCTTCTTCTGGCTGCATAGCCAATTCCGCCACACTTGCACTCAACGATGTACTTTGTTTGTTTTCTTTTTCAAATTGCCAGCCATCCCAACTGACGCTGATCCACGAAATAGGATAATTTTGATTATGTTGGTGTACAAAAGCATCCATGAAGAGATTGGCTGCTGAGTAGGCAACAAATCCTAATCCTCCTAAAATAGATGATACAGAAGATAGCAATAAACAAAAATCAAGCTCTCTGTCTTGCAAAACTTTTTCTAATACTAAGAGTCCATCTACTTTTGGTTGAAACTGCTGCTCACAATCAGTTTTGCTGATCTTTTCAATAGCTGCAAAAGATTTGCCTCCAAGAATTCCAGCAGCGTGGATGACACCGTTAAGTTTACCAAACTGCTGTTGAGCTTGAGCGATCGCCTTTTGCATTTGTTCTCTATTGCTCACATCAGCACTCACCACCAACACTTCAGCACCCAGATGTTCGAGTTGTTGCACTTTGAGAATCTTGCGGCTGGTGCTATCAGTTTCGTCATGAGTAAGCAACCATTGTTCCCACTCATCTCGATTGGGGAAAGCAGAACGTCCGATCAACAGCAGTTTTGCTTGTACAGTTTTAGCCAAGTATTCTGCTATCACAAGTCCGATACCTCCGAGTCCACCTGTAATCAGATAGACTCCCTGTTCCCTTAATCGTGTCTTGACAATTTTCGCTTCATCAAAGCGCACTGGCTCAAAAGTTTGTACCCAGCGATTAATACCTCGGTAAGCAATCACTTTGTCAGAGGTGGGAACTGTCAATTCTGCGACTAATCTTTCTGTGAGTTTTTCCTCTTGCCAACTTCCACTAACAGGAAGAATAACATCAATACTCCGACAATTGATATTCGAGTATTCTTGAGATATCACTTTAATTGGTCCCAGTAAAGTTGCTTTTTCTGGACAAAGCACCTCAGTTCCTGTGACTGGCTGTAAGTTGTTAGAAATAACTATAATTTGAAAATCATCTGTAGTTTCCTGTCTTCCCAGAGCTTGGGTAAGAAATAGCAAACTGTAGAATCCTGTTGCTTGAGCTTTGTCAACTTCTTCAAGTTCTAATTCTTTGTTACCAACAGGTGTGACACTCCACAAATGAAGAATTGTCTTTGGCAACTTCTGTTGTGTGAGAAGTTCTTTGATTAAGGCATCGTAATCATAATTGTTTTGAGGATTGAGCGTATACTGGCACTCGTTTAGCTTGGTGAACTCACCTCCCACTTTTACAGTAATGACATCCTGGTTTTGTTGTTCCAATTGTTGAACTAGTTTATTACCTAAACCACACTCATCGATAAACACCAAAGTACAGGATTTTTGCTCTGCTAATTTCTCCTGATTGAGGGGTACTGGAGGTAAAGATGGTTTCCAAAAAGGAATATAGAACCAGTCGGCAATGTCGGGCTTTTTACCGATTGACACTGGAGTAGGACGCTCATCAATTCCTTGTTTTTTAGGATCAATCCAGTATCTTTGTCGCTCAAAGGGATAGGTAGGCAAAGGCAGACGATGACGCTGCTCATGAGTATAAAATCCTGACCAATCTATCTCTACACCAGAAAGCCACAGCCGACCTAATGTCTGTAACAAAAAGCTAACATCTGATTGTTTTTCTTTAACATGAGCTAAAGAAGTTAGCACAATTTGTTTTGCTTCTGGCAAGAGATGTTGCCTTGTTAATGTGCTTAATGTTCGCCCAGGGCCAACTTCCAAGAAAACACCTTCAAACTGTTGTAACAATTGAGATATCCCATCTGAAAATCTGACAGTTTGTCGCAGATGTTGACCCCAGTAAGCGGGATTTGTTGCTTGCTCATCTGTAATCCACGTACCAGTCACATTGGAAATGAAGCGAATACGCGGTGGGTTTAGCTTCACTTTGTTCACGGCTTGCACGAATGGTTCTAAGATTGGTTCCATCATCAGAGAATGAAACCCATGAGATGTATGCAATAGCCGACATTCTATTTCTTGTGAGGATAATTGCTGTTGGAATGTGGCTATAGCATCAACCGAACCAGAAACTACGCATGAGGATGGACTGTTGATGGCTGCTATTTCTACAGATGCGCCATCCACCGTCTGTACATCCAAAATCGCTTGCACTTTTTCAGGTGAAAGTGGAATCGCAAGCATACTTCCTCTGGGCAACTGTTGCATCAATTGTCCCCTTTTTGCCACAATCCCTAAAGCATCTTCTAGAGAGAATACACCTGCAATTGTCGCTGCAACATATTCCCCAATGCTATGACCAATCATCGCCTCTGGATGCACTCCCCATTCCATCCACAACTGTGCTAATGCGTACTCAATGACAAACAGTGCGCTTTGGGTGATTGCTGTTTGTTGTAATTTTTGAGTAGCAGTTTCAAGGAGTTGTTCGTCTGGAAAGAGTATATGGCGGATGTCTTGATTGAGCAACGGTTGGAGAATGCTAGCACAGATATCTACGTGCTGACGCAATGTAGGTTCAATTTCGTACAGTTCCCGTGCCATATTCACATATTGCGCCCCTTGTCCAGAAAACATGAAGATGACTGGACGATGAGTGGGTTTCTGGTGGTATGTGAAAACACGTTGCGGGTTTTGGGATGTCAGCACTTTGACTGCATCCTCCCAGTCCTGGCAAACCACTATGCGGCGGTGGTCAAATGCTCGACGACCCACTTGCAAGGTGTGAGTCACATCGGGCAGACTAATATTAGGATGTTGCTGGAAGTAACTAGCTAAATTAGCTGTGGTAGTTTCCAGGGCTGTGGTGGTTTTAGCACAGAGCAGCAACAATTGCCAAGGGCGGGAAGTACTTGAGGGTTCAACAACTGGGGCTTCTTCCAAGATCACATGGGCGTTAGTCCCACCAATACCGAAAGAACTGACACCTGCTCGGCGAGGAGTGCCGTTGGTTTCCCACTCCGACAGCTTAGTATTGACGTAGAAAGGGCTATTGGCGAAATCTATTTGAGGATTGGGTTTATTAAAGTGTAAACTGGGGGGTATTTGTTTATGCTTCAGTGCTTCTACTGTTTTGATTAAGCCAGTGACACCTGCTGCTGTATTCAAATGTCCGACATTTGTTTTTACTGAACCAATGGCACAAAAACTTTTTTCGTTTGTACTAGTACGAAAAGCTTGTGTAAGAGCTTTGATTTCAATAGGGTCTCCTAACGGAGTTGCAGTACCATGTGCTTCCACATATGTGATAGTCTCAGGTTCAACTCCAGCTAAGGCAAGGGCTTCTAAAATGACCTCCCTTTGACCATCAACACTGGGGGCTGTATATCCAACCTTTAAAGAACCATCGTTATTGACAGCCGAACCTTTGATAACCGCATGAATTAAATCGCCATCTGCGATCGCATCCTCTAATCTTTTCAAGACCACCACACCTAAACCACTGCCGCCATTAGTGCCTTTAGCGTTTGTATCAAAAGCTCGGCAGTGTCCATCAGGAGAGTGAATTCCGCTTTCTTGATATTGATAACCAGATATTTGCGGCACTCCTATGGAAACGCCACCAGCCAAAGCCATATCACTTTCACCATTTAGTAAACTTTGGCAGGCTAAATGGACAGCAACCAAGGAGGTAGAGCAGGCAGTCTGAATATTGATGCTAGGCCCCTTTAGGTTTAATTTGTAAGAAACTTGCGTGGGCAAAAAATCCTTATCGTTTCCAATCACAAGTTGGTAGCTGTCTACTGATTCCATAAAGTCCCGATTGGGATATAAGTTTGTAAGCAGATAGCTACTCGCAGCTACACCAGCGAAAAGACCAATTTGACCATTATAGGTTTGGGAGTTGTAGCCAGCATTTTCTAAAGCTTCCCAAACACATTCTAGGAAAAGACGGTGTTGTGGGTCTGTAATTTCAGCTTCTCTAGGGGAAAAGCCAAAAAATGAAGCATCAAACAACTCTATATTTTCTAGTACACCGCCTGCTTTTACGTACAGAGGGTCATTCAGCAATGTTAGATTTACTCCAGCAGATACTAGCTGCTCATCTGTGAAAAAAGAAATAGACTCTACACCATCTCGGATGTTTTGCCAAAAACCATCAACGTTTTTAGCTCCGGGAAAACGACCTGCCGTACCGATGATAGCTATTTCTTCTTGAGCATTTAAGTTATTAATACTATTCAACATATTCATCAGATAAAACAGTTTTAAATTACCAAACCAAATCAAGGTGTCAGTCGCCAGAATTCAGATTGAAATTTTTGCAGCAATTTGAATCTGATCATTTAAAACTGCATCAATATCTTCTTCTTTAGTTAACGGATTGGCAATCACTGCACGCAGAGCAATAATCGGGATTTCTTTGCCAAAGCTGGTGATTGATTTTGTCGTTCTTGAAATAAACGTATGACCAATTTGGCGCTGAAGTTTCTGCAAGCATTCATTAAATTTATTGATTCGTTGATTGTCGATTTCAGTCAACTGCTTTTTGATAACAAGCTCTCTCAATGGCTCTGGAATGTAGCGATATAGAAGCAGGTTAGTATTAGGTTTTGCTAACAACTCAAACTCAGGCATGGTACAGATCCGGTCTGCCATATATTCAGTTTTCCGAATACCTTCATCAATCAAAAATTCATATCCCTTAAGTCCGATTAGATTTAGCCCAGCATGTAAAAATAAAGCCATACCCGGCCTAGAACCTTCTAAAGCACGTTTACCTAAATCAAATGACCCTTTACGCATAGTGTAGCTAGCTTGCTTTTCGATCGCTGTTGCCAGATGCGGATCTCGCAGAAAGACCATACCAATGCCCATTGGCAAGTAGAGTTGTTTATGCCCGTCAATAGTTACTGAATCAGCCCGTTCGATGCCAGCAAGCTTATGCCGATGTTGTTCAGAAAAAATGAGTGGCCCACCCCAAGCAGCATCTACGTGAAAATGAACGTGAGCTTCTTGTGCAATCTCGGCAATATCGAAGAGTGAATCCACCCCACCTGAGTCTGTAGTGCCAGCAATGCCTACAATAGCAATGATCAACAAGTTTTGAGCACGACACTCCACAACAGCTTGGCGTAGCGCTTGGATGTCAACTCGATTGTTGCTGTCAGTGGGAATTCTAATTAAACTCTGTGTACCAATTCCCATCAAATCCGCAGCTTTATCAAAAGAGTAATGCATCAAGTCAGAGCCAATAATCACTGCTCCTTTGTAGCCGTAGAAATCTAGAGCTGCGGCTAAACCTTCTTTTTCTACACCAAGAAACTCATCTTTCGCTCCCAAAATCGCATTTCGGGCGCACCAAAGCGCTGTGATATTTGCCACTGTCCCACCGGAAACCAAAATTCCCAGTGTACTCAGGTTATTTTGAATGTGTTGAGCATAGAAATTATCAGAAAAGTTGTAAATTAGTCGATGCAACATCGCCAAAGCTTCGCGTTCACAGAAGCTTAGGGCTTTAGCAGTCTCTATTTTGACAACATTTTGGTTCATTGCCGTCATCAATTTTGCCAGAGGACGCACAAAGGAAGGAAGCGCCGAGGTCATGTGACCAATAAATCGTGGCGAGGATGTATTTATTGAATGAGCAACAACATTGTTGCCTAAGCATTTGAGATAGCTCTCAAAATCAATAGGTTGAACAGGTATTTGACTATCAGAAAAGCTTCCTAATAAAGAATCTAAATCAATGCAAGTGTTGGTATCAATCGTGTTTAAAACATCTTCAGAAAGATTATCAAATATTTTATCTATTTTTTGAGCAATAGATATTGTCTGGCTTGATGAACTAAACAGTTGCATTACTTGTTTTTGAATATCATAATTTAATGCTTGTTCAGTCTCGAAAAAGTAATTTTGGCTCTGCATTTCTTGTTTGCTTAATGTCATATCTTATCCTGAAATAATTTTGTTTTTTACTTAATTATTGTGATTAAACACCCTTGGGCTTTGTCGCTGAACGATGTTCTTTCCTAGCTTGTTTGCGTTGTTGTACTGACGCTGTTCGGTTTTCACGGCGACGAGAATGTTGTGTAAGAGACTCTTGTTGGTTTGATTCCTGACTAAGATATTTAGCTAGATGGCTGATAGTCGGATATTGAAACATTTCCACCAAGGGAAAATTTAGCTCAAATATTTTTTGTAACTTGCTATGAACCTGAACCAAGAGCAATGAATGACCACCGAGTTCAAAGAAGTTATCATGAATTCCTAAGTCTTCAAGATGAAGTACTTCTTCCCAGATATTGGCAATAGTTTTTTCTACTTCAGTTTGGGGTGGGTGATAAACTACTTCTAATTCCGGACGTGTTGTATCAGGTGCAGGCAGCGCTTTGCGATCAATTTTACCATTAGGAGTGAGGGGTAGTGCTTCCAGCATGATAAAAGCTGCTGGCACCATGTAATTGGGCAACTTTGACTCCAGAAATTCCCGCAGATCAGTTATTGTCAGTGTTTGCTCTTTTTGAGGTACGACATAGGCGACTATTCGTTGAGAATCGGCTGAGTCTGAGTGGACGACAAGTACAACTTCTCGCACTGCTGGGTGTTGGCTAATGACTGCTTCAATTTCTGGGAGTTCAATGCGAAAACCACGAATTTTAACTTGGTGATCGATGCGACCAATGTACTCTATCTCTCCATTGGGCAAATAGCGTGCTAAATCTCCTGTTTTGTACAGGCGTGTCGCAGGTTGTTCGCTAAAGGGATTGGGAATGAATTTTTCTGCTGTTAATTCAGGGCGGTTTAAATAGCCACGAGCTAGTCCATTCCCACCTATGTGCAGTTCTCCAGGCACTCCAACAGGAACTAGCTGATCGTGTTGGTCTAAGATATAGAATTGTGTATTGGCGATCGGGTGACTAATTGGTACAATACTGCTGACAGTTTCTACCAAGCAAGCTGCTGACCAAATGGTGGTTTCGGTAGGACCGTACATATTCCACAGCGAGTCACACCGCTTGAGTAACTCATTGGCTAGGTATCCAGGTAAGGCTTCTCCGCCACAGAGGATTTTCAATTGATGATTCCCACCCCAACCTGCTACCAAAAGTAGCTGCCAAGTAGCTGGTGTCGCTTGCATGACTGTAGCATTTGAGTCAGTAAGTTTTGCCAACAAGCGTGTTCCATCCGAGGCAATTTCCCGGCTGAGGACTACCAAGCGGGCACCTATTGTGATGGGAAGGAAGAGTTCTAATGCGGCAATATCGAAGGAATAGGTGGTAACTGCTAATAAGGTATCTTGCTCAGTTAGCCCTGGTGTTTGCCGCATCGCGTGCAAAAAGTTGCTCAAAGCGCTGTGAGGAATTTGCACACCTTTGGGTTTGCCAGTTGAGCCAGAGGTATAAATGATATAAGCTAGATTGTTAGCAGTAGTTACTGAGGTAACTGAATTTTCCTGGCTTTGCTGGGCAATAGTCTGCCAATTAGTATCTAAACAAATAACTTTAGCTTTGTCTTGGGGCAAAGCCTCCACTAAGTGTCCTTGAGTCAGCAATACTGGCAGTTGGGCGTCTTCTAGTATAAAAGCTAGTCGCTCTTTAGGATAAGTAGGATCAAGCGGTAAATAAGCACCACCCGCTTTGAGGGTGCCTAAAAGTCCAATGACCATAGAAAGCGATCGCTCCACACAAATTCCCACCAGTACCTCTGGTCCTACACCTAGCTTTTGCAAATAATGTGCTAGTTGATTTGCTTTTGAGTTTAGTTCCTTATAGGTCAACTGTTGGTCTTCAAACACCACTGCTATAGCTTCAGGCGATCGCTCCACCTGAGCCTCAAATAACTGATGGATGCACTGGTGTTGGGGATACTCAACAGAGGTATCATTCCACTGTACTAGCAGCGTCTTCTCGGCTTGAGTCAACAGTGGTAAGTTCGACAAACACTGCTGTGGATTAGCAATAATCCCAGAGAGTAACGTTTGCAAATGCTCTGCCATCCGGCTGATGGTACTTTTCTCGAATAAATCAGTATTGTATTCTAAGCTGCAAACTAATCTCTGTGCTGTTTCCTTGATGGATAGAGTCAAATCAAACTTAGCACTACCACTCTCACTTTCCAGGGGACTTAAAGTCAAACCCGGCAATTCTAACGCGGACATTGGTGCATTTTGAAGTACAAACATCACTTGAAACAGTGGCGTGTGACTCAAAGAACGCTGTGGTTGCAGTTCCTCAACTAGTTTTTCAAAGGGCAAATCCTGGTGAGCATAGGCTCCTAGTGCCATTTCCCGCACGCGAGTCAGTAGCTCCTTAAACGTGAGATGACCTGCCAAGTTCGTTCTTAGTACCAGGGTATTGACAAAAAATCCAATCAACCCTTCTATCTCGGCCCGGTTGCGGTTGGCGATCGGCGAACCCACCACAATATCTTCTTGCCCTGTGTATCGCCATAGTAGAGTCTGAAAAGCTGCTAGCAGGGTCATAAATAAAGTACATCCTTGCTGCTGGCTCAATTTATTCAAGGCTTGTGATAGTTCTTGAGATAGCTCAAATGAATAACTAGCACCCCGAAATGTCTGAACGGCAGGACGTGGGTGGTCAGTGGGTAACTCTAGTAGCCTTGGTGCGCCCTCCAACTGCTTTTTCCAGTAGGATATCTGGGATTGTAGTACCTCTGCTTGTAGCCATTGCCGCTGCCAAGCTGCGAAGTCTGCATATTGGATTGGCAGTTCAGCTAACTGTGTTAGTGTAGCGTGCCGCAGGCTAGGTTGCTCAGTACAGAAGGCTTGATAAAGTGTTGCCAATTCACGCACTAGTACGCCGATTGACCAAGCGTCAGAAGTAATATGGTGCATCGTCAGTAGTACTATGTGCTCTTGTTCTCCAAGGCATAGTAGTTTTACCCGCAGCAAGAGGTCATTGTTGAGGTCAAATGCTTGTTGCGCTTCAAAGTTTGCTAGCTGTCTGACTTGAGCTTGTTGTTGATTTGAAGATAACTCACTAATATCTACTACGGACAACAGTAGCGGTGTGACTGATGAGATAATTGCTACAGGTTCTCCTTCTGTTGTCTGAAAATTTGTTCGCAACGTTTCGTGGCGGCGTAGAATTTCGTTAAAACTTTGTTGTAGTGCTTCTTGGTTCAATTGTCCCTGTAGGCGAACGGCAGCACGGATGTTGTAGAAGGGGCTGTTTGGTTCTAATTGGGCAAGGAACCATAACCGCTGTTGGGCAAAGGATAGGGGTAACTTTTGCGAGCGGGAAATTCGCTCAATGTTTGCCGTTTCTAGTCCCAGGACTGCCTTGGTGGCTTTTTGAATTTCTTTGGCTAGCCCAGCTATTGTTGGTTGTTCAAATAAACGACGTAAAGGAAGTTCTTGCTGAAAAACTTGCCGCACCTGGGAAATAACGCGAGTCCCTAGCAGGGAGTGTCCTCCCAACTCGAAAAAGTTATGATGAATGCCTACTTTTTCAAGACCAAGCACCTCTGCCCAGATTCCTGCTAGCATCTGCTCTATTGGTGTGGAAGGAGGAGTAAAATCGAATAGTAGCTGTGTTGCATCAGGCACTGGCAGTGCTTTACGATCCACTTTACCATTAGGTGTCAGAGGTAGTGCTTCTAGGATCACAAAAGCTGTTGGCACCATGTAGTTTGGCAGTTTCGATTCTAGGAAGCCACGCAGTTCAGTTATTGTTAGTGTTTGCTCTTTTTGAGGAACAACATAGGCGACTATTCGTTGAGAATCGGCTGAGTCTGAGCGAACGACAACTACAGTTTCTCGTATTGCTGGGTGTTGGCTGAGGTAAGCTTCAATTTCTCCCAGTTCAATGCGGAAACCACGGACTTTAACTTGGTGGTCAATACGACCAATGTACTCAATTTCTCCATTAGGCAAATAGCGTCCTAAATCCCCTGTCTTGTACAAACGTGTCGCCGATTGAGAGCTAAAAGGGTTAGGGATAAATCTTTGTGCTGTTAGTTCGGGACTGTTCAGATAACCCCTGCCTACTCCTACACCACCGATATACACTTCGCCCGTTACGCCTACAGGAATAGGGTTTAGATACTCATCAAGTAAATAAATCTGGATATTAGCAATCGGATGACCGATGGGAACTGTGTTTTGATGTGTAATGCTATTGTCTTTAGGACTGCTTTGGTGTATACATGCCCAATAAGTGACATCTACGGCAGCTTCCGTTGGACCATAAAGATTGTATAATTCAGCATCAAGACGGTTAAAAAACCCTTTTTCCAGTTGGACTGGCAATACCTCACCGCTCGCTATTACCCGTTTGAGACATTTACAAGTTTCAATATTTTCTGCTTCTAGAAACAATTGCAGCATGGAAGGGACAAAATGTAAGGTCGTAATTTGCTGCTGTGTTATCAAATTAACCAAGTAGTTAGTGTCTCGATGCCCCTCTGGTTGAGCCACCACTAGACACGCACCTGTGATTAACGGCCAGAAAAATTCCCAGACTGACACATCGAAGCTGAAGGGTGTCTTCTGCAAAACCTTATCTATTACGGTTAATTGGTAAGCGTCTTGCATCCACAGTAAGCGATTACAGATTCCTCGGTGGCTATTCATTGCTCCCTTTGGTCTACCAGTTGAGCCAGAGGTGTAGATGACGTAAGCGAGGTTATCGGGGATGATGTTGCAAATAGTGTTTTCTATGCTCTGTTGAGCGATGAGTTCCCAGTTGCTGTCTAGGCAAACGACTTTAGCCCTGTGAGTTGGTAGACTCTCAACTAGGTGCTGTTGTGTTAACAACACGCTTGGTTGAGAGTTTTCTAACATGAAAGCCAAGCGTTCCTGAGGATAAGTGGGGTCAAGGGGTACATAAGCACCACCTGCTTTGAGGATGCCTAACAGTCCGATGACCATATCGAGCGATCGCTCCACACAAATCCCCACCAGTACTTCTGGTTTCACTCCTAGCTTTCTCAGGTATTGTCCTAGCTGATTAGCTCTGGCATTCAGTTCCCGATAGGTTAGCTGCTCATCTTCAAAGACCACTGCCACAGCATCTGGCGATCGCTCTACCTGAGCTTCAAACAACTGATGGATGCATTGGTCTGATGGGTACTCAGCCTGAGTATCATTCCACTCTACCAGCAGAGTCTGCCGCTCAGGTTGTGTTAACAATGGTAACTCCGAAAGTCGCTGCTCTGGATTGGCAACAATGCCCTCCAACAAAGTCTGAAAATGCCCTAGCATCCGAGTAATCGTGATGGCATCAAACAGATCAGTACTGTATTCCGCCAGTACTGTTAGTCCTTGATCTGTTTCCCTGAGGTTAAAGCGCAGTTCACACTTTGCTGTCTCGTTGTCAATAGTCAAAGGGCTGATGGTTAGATCCGAAAGCTCTAAATGTTCTACTGGTGCTAACTGTAAACTAAATCCAACTTGAAATAGGGGCATCATTTGGCTCAGGTTTCGCTCTGGATTCAGAACCTCAACCAGTTTCTCAAAGGGCAAGTCTTGATGAGCATAAGCCCCCAGCATTACCTCACGCACCCGACTGAGCAACTCGCGAAAAGCAGGATTCCCAGACACATTGGTACGTAATACCAAGGTGTTAATTATAAGACCAATTAATCCCTCTATCTCAACTCGATTGCGATTGGCAATATCTGTACCTACAAAAATGTCATCCTGGCTAGTGTACCTATGCAGCAGAACCTTAAATGCTGCCAACAATAATGTAAACAGTGTAACCCCTTCTTTTGCACTCAAAGCCTTAAGAGCATCAGATAGAGATTTAGATAATACAAAAGGTTGCCGTGCGCCTTGGTATGTTGCAATAGCTGGTCGAGGTCTGTCTGTTGGCAGTTCTAAAATAGGAAGATTAGCCAACTGCTGTTTCCAGTAAGCCACCTGAGTTTCCAGCACCTCTCCCTGTAGCCATTGGCGTTGCCAAGCTGCCCAATCTGCATACTGGATTGGAAGTTCGGGTAAGGGGGAAGACTTCCCACTAGCAAAAGCTTCGTAGAGTACTTTCATCTCCCGAACAAATATCCCCAGAGACCAGTTGTCAGAAATAATGTGATGTATTGTCAAGAACAGCACAGATTCTGTCTCTCTCAACTGTAAAAGAGTAAATCGCAATAATGGTTTCGTTAAGTCAAAGGGTCGGTGAGCTTCTTCTTTAGCGAGGCGCTGAATCTCCCGCTCTGTTATGGGTGTATCCCTCAAATCCACTATCGGTAATTTTAATGGCTGTGTTAAACCAATAACCTGGATTGGTTGCCCTTCTGAATTACTAATAAAAGTTGCTCGCAAGTTTTCATGACGCCTGACAATCTCGGTAAATACCTGTTCTAGCAATGCGGCATTCAGCTGACCCTCAAGGCGTAAAGCACTAAAAATATTGTAATTACTGTTGTCAGGGTCTAATTGCTGAACAAACCATAGCCGTTGCTGGGAAAAGGATAAAGGTAACGCGTTAGAATCTTTTCTTTTATAAATTTCTGACGTTTTTAGAGAACTCAAACCTCTCTGCTTGAGTCGCTTTTCCAATAATTTCCGTTGCTCTGGAGAAAGAGCAACAATTTGTTGAGCTAAATCACTCATTAATTTATACCAAAATTAATTTAATACTTGAAACTGAGCATTCGGAGCATTCGTAGCAACTAAATTATCAGCTAAGTGACAGCAATTTTTCCTGATTAAGGCTACAGAGATCCTTCAAATCTTTGAGGTAAGACAAACTTGCCATTACAGCATCATAATTTGGGTTGAAATCAATTAAACAAGCGACTTCATCAACACCAATCTGTTTTAAACGCTTAATCATTTGCATACAAGTCGTTTTTGACCCAATCAGAGTTCTTCCTTTGAGCCAACCTTCATAGGCAAACCGTAAAAGACTATTGATGTCTGCTTCCGTAAATTTCTCTAAACTTACCTTTATACCAGCATTCTTAGCTAAATTCTCCAGTAAGTCAATATGTGTTTTTAAGTAATTACAGAAAGGTTCCCTTGCTTGTTCTTTTACTGTGTTGAAGTCTTCTCCTACAAAGGTATGTATCATCATTGCTACTTTCCCTGCTTTAGGGTTGTTACCGTATTTTGCTAAAGATTCACGATACAGTGATATTTGTGGAGCAACTTCTTCTAGAGTTCCTCCCAATAAAGAAGTGAGTACGTTAGCACCTATTTTGCCAGCTTCAATAAATGTTGCGTTTGATTGACACACAATCCAAGTAGGTAGTTTACGCTGTATCGGTCGTGGAAATGTCCTCACTTTGAAAGTGTTTCCTGTTGCATCTTTGAGTTCAACTTGTTCACCTTCCCAAAGCTTATGGACTATCTGGATTCCACTCCACATACTTTCTTTGCGGTTGGCATGAATTTCGCTAGAAAGTACAAAGTCATCTATCGTCCAACCTGAGGCAAAAGCAAGGGCAACTCTACCGTTTGAAAGATTATCAACCACAGACCATTCCTCAGCAACACGTGCTGGATTATGAAGTGGCATGACAATACTGCCAGAGCGCAATTGAATTCGCTCAGTTATCATAGCCAGCGCTGCACTTGTCAACGATGGGTTAGGATAAAGTCCTCCAAACGGGTGAAAATGACGTTCCGGAGTCCAAAGTGCGGAAAAACCATTTTGATCTGCAAATTTTGCACTTTCTATTAATAGATTATATTTGTTTTCTTGAGTTTTTAAACCATCGCCGGAAAAATAAAATATACTAAACTCCATTTATAAAATTCTCCAGTTGTACAAAACAGTTATTAATTTTTTGGTTGTCTAATTAACCACATTAAAGAGTTCCTCATTCCTGGGGTTTGGAAATTAAAATCTTGACAACTTCCAAACCCATTTTATGGTGGGTATACTAAGAATCTATCACTAGTTCTTGTTGAATTTCTTCTGCTGAGAGGCTTTTTATCTCTTCTAATAAAGCCGCAATTTTTTGATTTTCTTCTTGATTAGGTTGTGTTTCAGCAATGATAACAGCAAGCCCAGCCACTGTAGGAGCATCAAAAAGAATACTTTGTAGAGGCAATTCCACTTGAAAATTTTCTCGCAGACGTGAAGTTACCTGAACAGCTAGCAAAGAGTGTCCTCCTAACTCAAAAAAGTTATCATGAATACCCACTAATTCAGTACCAAGAAGCTCTTGCCAAATATTTGCAATTTTTTGCTCAATCTCGTTACTAGGGGCTATGTAGGCAGTTTGCAGATTTGGTCTTGAGTGCTGCGAGAGTTGGTCTTCTGGGGAATTCTTTGTACTGTGTAGAGATTCACGCTTAATCCATGTGTTAAGCCTGACTTGCAAATCTCCTGGTGAAACAATGAATTGACCTGCTGAACCCATTGATAAAACGCGCCCAGAAATATCCCATACTTCTTTGGGTGTCATTGCCAATTCATTCAAATCTGCTCCAAACCCAATATTTTCTTCTTGTTTCTCTTCATACTTTACGGCATCCCAATTGACGCTGAACCAAGGAATAGAGCTTGTCTGATTACGTTTGTTTACAAAAGCATCAATGAAGAGATTAGCTGCGGAATAGGCAACAAGTCCAAGTCCTCCCACAACAGACGATAATGAGGATTGCAACAGATAAAAATCAAGTTCTCTGCCTTGTAAGACTTTTTCTATGATATAGAGTCCGTGAACTTTTGAGTGGAATTGCGACTCACTCTCTCTTCGACCAATCTCTTGAATAGAGAAAGCTGACTTCTCGTTACTCATTGGTGTTGCGTAGAACACCCCATGAATCTGACCAAAGTATTCATATGCTTGAGTAATTGCTGCTTGCACTTGTTCAAAATTTGCAATATCAGCCTCAATAATGAGAAATTTTGTACCTAACTCTTCTAACGCAAGTATTTTTCGGATGTAGCTGCTAATTGCATCCTGTTCATCGTGAGTTACCAGCCATTGTGACCATTGATTTCTTTGGGGAAGCCCTATATTGCCAATCAGAATGATTTCAGCTTGTACTGTTTGAGCTAAATGCTCTGCAAACACTAAACCAAGACTTCCCATCAAATCGCCTGCAATTAAGTAAGTTCCCCCTTCTCTGAGTCTAATTGTTTCTTCTTCAACTTCTTTTAATTGTGCAGGCTCAAAGGTTTGTACCCATCTATGACTACCACGGTAAGCAACAACCAAGTCAGATAACTCGGTCGTCAGTTCTGCCATGAGTTGGTTTATGAGTTGATTTTCCTGGGAAGTCCCAGATTCCGGAATAACGATATCAATGTTACGGCAGGTAATATTTGGGTACTCTTGGGGAATTACCTTGCATGGCCCTAATACTGTCCCCTTTTCTGGAATCAACTCCTCTTGTCCAAGAGTATCATAAAGATTGTTGGTTACAATCTTTATTTGCACAGAGTCTGTAACATTTTGTTTACTAAGTGCTTGGGCGATGAATAGTAAACTGTAAAAACCTAAATCCTGATGCTTTTCAAAGCTGGAAATTTCTGATTGTGTCTGCTCGAATAAGGTTTGATTTTGGGATTGAATATTTGTTGTGACACCCCAAAAATGAGCGATGATTTGCGGAATTTTATCTATTGCACGTAATGCTTGGAATAGGGCATCATAGTCATGTCGCTGTTGAGGATTGATTGCGTAGGCGCGTTGGCAAAGCCTGTCCGTAGGACATTCGCCCAGTTGAGCAAATTTATCTCCTACGGTTACAGTAATAACTTCTTGCCCTTCTTGCTCAAGTTGTTGAACAATTTGTGCGCCTAGTTTAGATGAATCCACAAAGACCAGCCAACATAGCTTTTGCTTTACCAACCTTCTTTTCTGGAAGGTATCAAGTAACTTTACTTGTTTCCAGCTAGGAAGATAAAACCAGTCACCAATATTTGGTTTTTTGCTAAGTTGAATTTGACGATTATTGCTACTATCTATTGTTTGCGACTCAATCCAATAACGCTGGCGCTCAAAAGGGTATGTTGGCAATGGCATTCGATGTCTTTGCTCGGTAACATAAAAGCCATCCCAATCTACCTGTACTCCTGCTAGCCAGAGTCGCCCTAAAGTGTTGAGTAAAAATGCTACATCCGATTTTTGCTCTTTTGGATGGCGCATTGAATTCAATACTATTGACTGATTAGTTTGTTGTTTTACAAAAGTGTTTAAAGTTTGCCCAGGACCAACTTCCAGTAATATTTGCTCTGATTCTTTAATTAACTCAGCAATGCCTGTACTAAATAGCACAGTGTGCCGCAGATGTCTTGCCCAGTAACTGGGATTGGTTGCTTCATTATTAGTAATCCAAGTTCCTGTCAAGTTGGAAATAAACGGAATTTCAGGAGGATTTAAATTAACTTTTTCAACTTGCTTGGTAAATGGTTCCAGGATGGAATCCATAATTTGGGAATGAAAAGCGTGGGAAGTATGTAATCGACGACATTCTACACCTTGTTGTGTTAAACGACTTTGCAAATTGGCGATCGCTTCTTCACAACCTGATACAACACATAGTGATGGTGCGTTAATTCCAGCAAGAGTTAGTTCTTCATTCAGCCAAGGTTGTATCTCCTCTTCAGAAAGTGGAACGGAAAGCATAGCACCCGTCGGAAGTTGTTGCATGAGCCTTCCACGGGTTGCAACAAGTGCTAAAGCATCTTCTAAAGAGAATACACCTGCCAAACAAGCAGCTACATACTCTCCTATACTGTGACCAATCATTGCTGTAGGAGATATGCCCCATGCCATCCACAACTGAGCTAAGGCATACTCAATAACAAATAGTGCTGGCTGAGTGATATGAGTTTGTTGCAGTTGCTCTGCTGCTGCTTGTGAGTGTTCTTCGCCTGGGTATAAAATTGTGCATAAATCAATACCTAAGTGATATTTGAGTATTTCACAGCATTTATCAATATGTTTCCGAAATACGGACTCAGTTTCATATAATTCTCGACCCATATTCACATACTGTGAACCTTGACCAGGAAACATAAACACAACCTTTTGGTTAGACGGTTCTTGGAAGTGGGTGAAAATTCTTTGTGGGTCTAGAGTCTCTAGGGTTTTTACTGCATCGTCAAAGTTTTGGCATACTACCATTCGACGATGGTCAAATGCTCGACGACCGACTTTAAGAGTATATGCTACATCAGCCAGGTTTAAGTCAGGATGCTGCTTGAAGCGGGTAACTAAATTTGCCGTCGCAGTTTCTAATGCCGAGTCGGTTTTTGCAGAAAGCAGCAATAACTGCCAAGGGCGAGAAGGACTTGAGGGTTCAACAGATGGGGCTTCTTCCAGTATTACATGGGCATTGGTGCCACCAATACCAAAGGAACTGACTCCAGCGCGACGGGGAGTGCCGTTTGTCTTCCATTCTGAAAGTGTGGTATTGACGTAAAAGGGACTGTTGTCGAAGTCTATTTCAGGATTAGGCTGCTTAAAGTGCAAGCTAGGCGGTATTTGTTGATGCTTAAGAGCTAAAACAGTCTTGATTAATCCTGCAACACCAGCCGCAGTATCTAGGTGTCCAATATTCGTCTTGAGTGAACCGATTGCACAATGTGCACGCTTCGCGATCGCACAGAAACTTTTTTTCTGGGTATCGGCATGAAACGCTTGTGTCAGTGCAGCGATTTCAATCGGATCTCCCAAAGATGTTCCAGTTCCGTGTGCCTCAATATAAGTTATTGTCTCTGGGTCAACCTCAGCAATCGTTTGAGCCGCTTTAATCACTTTTGCTTGAGTATCTATACGGGGTGCTGTATAGCTTACTTTGAGAGCGCCATCGTTGTTGATAGCAGAACCTTTAATGACAGCATCAATGCGATCGCCATCAGCAAGAGCATCCTCTAATCGCTTCAATACCACAATGCCTACACCGCTACCAAAAACGGTTCCTTGTGCTTTAGCATCAAAGGCACGGCAATGACCGTCTGGAGATAAAATTCCCCCTTCTTGATATAAATATCCAGCTTTTTGTGATGAACTGATTGCAACACCACCAGCTAAGGCAATATCACATTCACCACCTAGCAAACTTCGACACGCTAGATGTACAGCAACTAATGAAGTTGAACAGGCCGTTTGAATGTCTATTGATGGCCCTTCTAACTCTAATTTGTAGGATACTCGTGTTGTTAGGAAATCTTTGTCATTTCCAAATACCAACTGTTGATTATCAAGAGAATTTATCAGATTTTGATTTGAATAAAGGTTAATTAGATAACTATTAATACTTGTACCACCATAAATTCCAATCAATCCTTTGTACTTTTGAGAATCGTAACCAGCGCTTTCAAGAGCCTCCCAAGCGCACTCTAAGAAAAGACGTTGTTGGGGATCGATGATTTCTGCTTCTCTTGGATTGAAGCCAAAGAATGAAGCATCAAATAATTCAACATCTTCTAATACCGCCTTAGATTTTACATACTGAGGGTGATTCAGCATAGCAGAATCTATTCCTGAAGATATCAGTTCTTCATCTGTGAAAGAAGCTATTGATTCCACCCCATTTTGCAGATTTTGCCAAAATTCCTCAATATTTTTGGCACCAGGAAAGCGACCAGCCATACCAATTATGGCTACTTCTAAACCATTTCGACTGAATTCTGCGGAAGTACTCATATTTATTTAACTTTCTTACTAATTGCTAAAAATTGTTTTATTCGAGATTTACCATCTTTTAACTGTTCACTTCTAGTATCAGTCTGAGAATTTGTGTTTGTTTGATTCAGAAACTCTGCCAATGAACTGATAGTTGGATATTTAAACATTTCAAGCATTGATAAATTTCTTGGGGATATTTGACGCAACTGGTTATGAACCTGAACTATCAGCAATGAATGTCCACCAAGTTCAAAGAAGTTATCGTGAATACCTACTTTCTCTAGCTTGAGTGCCTTCTGCCAAACAGCAGCGATCGCTTTTTCCAAATCAGTTTGTGGTTTGATGTAAGTCGCTTCCAACTGTGGGCGAAGATTATCCGGTACTGGCAATGCTTGACGATCCACTTTGCCATTAGGTGTCAATGGCAGAGCCTTCATGGGCACAAAGGCAGTAGGCACCATATAATCAGGCAAATTCTCTTTTAAGAAGCTCCGTAATTCACTGAGTGTAGGAATTAACTCATGTTCACACACTAGATAAGCTACTAGCCATTTGTCTCCAGATACATCCTCCCTGACGACGACTACGGCTTCTCGAATGGTGGGATGTTGAGTTAGTCGTGCTTCAATTTCTGGGAGTTCGATGCGGAAGCCACGAATTTTAACTTGGTGGTCGATACGACCAATGTACTCTATCTCTCCATTGGGCAGATAGCGGGCTAAATCTCCTGTTTTGTACAGACGTGCTGCTAATTTGTTGCTAAAGGGGTTGGAGATGAATTTTTCAGCAGTGAGTTCGGGCTGGTTTAAATAACCTCGTGCTAATCCATCTCCACCTATGTACAGTTCCCCTGGTACACCAATGGGAACTGGTTGTCTGCTTGTATCTAGTATATATATCTGTGTATTAGCGATCGCCCGACCAATCAAAACAGACTCTGGCAAAGGTGCTTGCGGACTGAGGCTGTAGCAACTCACGTCCCCAGAAACCTCCGACGAACCGTAAAGGTTTAACAAGGTGCTATCCGGTAAACTCCGCCGAAATTGCTCAAGTAAGTCAATTGAGAGGGCTTCGCCACTGCTAATCCACAACTTCAGTTGGGGTAGCTGCAACTGTAAAATACTAGATGTATTCAACAGTATACGCAATAAGGAGGGAACAAGTACTAACCGTGTCACATTGTTGTGATCCAGAGTAGTTATGAACTGTTCTGGGTCTTTGATAACTTCATCGGGCACAATGACTGTGGTGACTCCTTGAAGTAAAGACCCAAAGATTTCCCAGACTGAATCCACAAAGTTTAACGATGTTTTCTGGCAACAAACTTCTCCTTTTACAAAAGGATAATTCTGCCACATCCAGTGAAAGCGATTGACAGCACCGCGATGTAGACCAAAAACTCCCTTAGGTTGACCTGTAGAACCAGAAGTGTAGATCACGTAAGCTAAGTTCTCGACTTCTGAAATGTTAACAGGGTGATCTTGGCTTTGCTGGGCAATGATATTCCAGTCGGTGTCTAGGCAAACCACCTGTGCTTGATGTTCAGGAAGTTTCGCCACCAGTTGCTGCTGGGTTAGTAGTACTGGTACTTGAGAATCTGACAACATGAAAGCCAAACGTGATGGCGGATATGCTGGATCTAGCGGTACATATGCACCACCTGCTTTGAGGATGCCTAAAAGTCCGATGATCATGTGGAGCGATGCCTCCGGCAACGTCTTCGACGAACGCTCTACACAAATTCCCACCAGTACCTCTGGTTTTACTCCGAGCGATCGCAAATAGTGCGCCAGTTGATTAGCTCGCTGGTTCAGTTCCCCGTAGGTTAACTGTTGGTCTTCAAAAACCACGGCAATGGCATCAGGCGTGCGTTCTACTTGAGCCTCAAATAACTGATGGATGCACTGTTGTTGAGGATACTCAACAGAGGTATCATTCCAATCTACCAGCAGAGTGTGCTGCTCAAGTTCTGTTAACAGTGGTAACTCCGAAAGCTGGTGTTCTGGATTAGCAACAATGCCAGAGAGCAAGACCTGCCAACATCCCATCCAGCGCTGAATTGTTTGGGAGTCGAATAGATCGGTGTTGTATTCACAATCCACTAAAAGTTCATTATCTCTCTGATGAATATCCAAGAAAATATCGGAGATAGCGGAACTGGTGGAATTTCTTACAAAGTCAACTTCTTTGCTCAAAAACTCTGACTTAGAAAGAGACGTGTCTATATTAAATATTGTCGTCACTAGAGGTGCTCGACTAGGATCTCGTGGTAAATTCAAATTCTTGACCAACGTATTAAAAGGATAAATTTGATGCTCATAAGCATCCGACAATACCCCCTTTAATGAACTCAGATACTTGGAAAATGTAGTATTTATAACAATTTGACTACGTATTGGTAATAGATTGACATAGTGACCAATAAGACATTCTCCATCTACAGATAGTTGTCCTGCTGAAGGGATACCAACCATGATATCGCTCTGACCTGTTAATCGGTGTAGCAACACCAAAAAACTAGCCAAAAGGGTTGTAAACAAGGTACTTTTAAGCTCAACATTCAGTTTTTTTAAAGAACTATACAAAGATGTACTAAGCGTGATGCTATGTCGAGTACCGTTGTATGTATTGACTGATGGTCGAGGACGATCAGTGGGCAACTCCAATATTGGGACTGAATTGGCAAATTGCTCCAACCAATAAGCCTCAGCCTTTGCCATCTCTGGGCTTTCCTGCTGGCGCGCCTCCCATTGAATATACTCACTTAGTTGCATAGGTGGTGGGAGTTGGCAGGTGATACCTTGGCACTCTGCTGTATAAATTGCAGCTAGTTCTTGTTGCAAAACACCAAACGACCAACCATCAGCAATTATGTGATGAATAGTAAGAACCAGAAGATGATGTTGTTCCCCCAGCTTGACAATTTGTGTACGGAGTAATGGACCTTTTTCAAGATCAAAAGTCTGTCGGGCTTCCTGTGCTAAAAACTCCGATAGATGTGCTTCACGCTTACTGTTATCTAAAGTCGATAAATCTATCAAAGGTACGTCTATTATCAGAGTTGAATGTATTTGCTGATAATCTCCCTGGGGGCTAAAAGATGTTCTCAGTGCTTCGTGACGATTGACAACTTCCTGAATAGCCTTATGTGCTGCCTTCAAATTGAACGATTCACGCAGATGGATAATACTTGATTGATTATAAGCGCGGGAAACCTCATCTCCCATCTGAGCCAAAAACCAAAGTTGCTTTTGTGCTTCTATTAAAGGGACATTACGTATGCTTGATATATTTTTATTATTGCATGTGCTTGAAGTAGTAGGAGACGGTTCATTACGTAAGTTTGACAATAAGTCAGTCTGTGTATTTGATAACTCATTAACTTGATGGCTGCTCGACCTGTCATCGTTAATTAAGATAGAATTAGTTGGTAAAAACCCTCCTTCTTGCATTTGCAGTATGCTTTCCTTAACCGCTCTAATCACCTGCTCAATATCTTCATGGGTATGCTCTGTAGAGAGAAAACATGAGCGCCCTTCCCAGATATAAATTCCCTTTTCTAGCAAGTGATAGAACAGCAAATTCATCCATTTGATATTGGGTGGGTAAGCAAAACGAAACAGAGAACCAAAATGAACCACCTGAATTGGTAACTGTTTCTGCTGAAAATAAATATTTAGACTATCTGCTAATTCTTGGGTTTTCCGAGCTAACTCTTCCTGAAGTTTTGTCCCGCTATTTTTGAGATGCTTGAGTATAGCCCAGACAACAGCAAGTCCGAGGGGATTCTTGAAAAAAGTACCGGCAAACCTAGTCGTTTCTACCTGAGGATAAGACGCATCTTCATAATTCCAAAAACCTCCGTCTAATACATCCATAAAGGCAGCTTTGCCAGCTATTACCCCCATCGGGAGACCAGAACCAATCGCTTTACCGTATGTTGTAATATCTGCTTGAATATCCCACAAAGCCTGGATGCCCCCAGGATGCATCCGAAAGCCAGTAATTACTTCATCAAAGATTAATACAATTCCTGTTTGCTGGGTTAATTTCCTAAGTTCACGTAAAAATTCTTGAGGTTGGAAATCTGGGCGCTGACTCTGCACCGGTTCTACTAAAACAGCAGCTAACTCATGGGCTTTAGCTTTCAAAATTTCAAGAGATTTCGGACTTCCATAATTAAGTACTATTACTTGTTCGGCCATATGCTGTGGAATTCCTGTAGCGCTTGGCAAAGAACCCAGCGTTTCGTCTTTGGAGTCTCCGAAAGGTACTCCTGCGACTAAAACCTCATCCAAGTTTCCATGATACGACCCAGCAAAAATAGCGATTTTAGAGCGTTTCGTACTGGCACGCGCTATGCGGATTGCTCCCATTACCGCTTCTGTACCATCGTTACAAAAGGCTACCCTTTCTTGACCTGTTAGTTCACAAAATAACTCAGCGACTTTAGCTGTCAAATATGATTGCGGACCATTCTGCATTCCCTGCTGAATATGCTGATGAATAGCCTCTATAACAAAAGAAGGCGAGTGACCAAACAGAAGTGGACCAAATCCCATTGATAAATCGATGTATTCATTGTCATCAACATCCCAAATTCTGGCACCAGATCCTCGTTGGATATGAAGTGGATACAACATCTCCTTAATAGAAAGGCGAAACCCTGTTATTGTTCTAGGATTAGCCAAGAAAGGGCGTGCTGCTTGCGTGAGTCTTTTTGATTCTTGGGTGCGTTTGACCACTCGTTCAATCAGTGCGTCTATGTATTTTTGCTGCTGAGGATTTAAGCCTTTACTTTCTCCTTTCTCAATTCTTTGAGACTCAACAACTGTTTTATTCTCAATTTTCAGGTTTAGCTGCTGTTGAGCAAACTCCACCTGATTCTCTTGAGACTGAGACGCTTCAGTAAATACCTCTATAACTTGTGTACTTTCAGGCACTGATGTAGATTGTTCCATATGAGATGGAGTTAACATCTTCTTCTTTGTCGAAGAGCCTTTGTGCAGTAAGTCTAGCTGTTTAGACATAACCTGCAACTGCTGTGTAATCAGTCTTTGAATGGCAGTATTAGTAGTTTGCTCAGAAATATTTTCCCCCAACAATACTTTACCCTGATCAGATGTTGAACCCGAATTTAATTTGGTGTCATTGTTTGTACTTAATTCACTTGTTATTAACTTAGCAATTCGAGATTTATCATCTTCAAAAGAATGTGCTAATTTTGTCTCTTCTGGTGGTAATTGGTTAGCTATATGGATACCTAATGTCTCAATTGTTGAAAACTCTTCCAGCAATAGACGAAAATTAACTTTAACACCAAGCTCTTGTTGAACAGCACGGCTAATTTGAATTAATGCAAGAGATTCCAAACCTAGTTCTAAAAAATTAGTAGAAATATTTATTTCATCTGAAATTAAGCCCAAGCTTTTGAAAATTTTCTTGAGAATCAACACAATTTTATTAAATTGTGAATTTGCTATTAAAGAGTTGTTTGTAGTATTTTTTTCTATTTGATTCATGATGAATTTATTAATTAGGTAGCAACTTATGTCTCTGATTACTTTTTATTTATGGATAGGAATGACTTTTTAATTATTCCCTTAGCAACAAATCTAACTGTTGAGACATAATCTCAATCTGCTGATTTATTATTTGTTCAATTTCAGCCTCAGATATATTTGGCTCTTGATTGTACAATCTGTTATCAGTAATATTATTTAGCGATTTAACTACTGAAGAGGTATTTAAGTCTATTTTTTCAAAATTTGAATAATGTTTGTCTTGTTGATCAATTAGTATGTTATGAGCTTTCTTGTTCAATAAGAGTTGATGTTCCATAGTCGGAGCAGACTCAATCCAATATCTTTGCCGCTCAAAGGGATAAGTTGGCAAGGAAAGACGATGACGTCGCTCATGAGCATAAAATCTTAACCAGTTCACTTGCAAACCATTGAGCCAAAGTTGTCCTAATGTGTTTAGTAGGAAAGCTAGGTCTGATTGTTGATCTTTCGGATGGCGTAACGAAGATAGCACAACTTGTTGAGTGTCCGGCTCGATATGCTGTCTAGCGAAGGTACTCAACGTCCGCCCAGGACCAACTTCTAGTAGAATTTGCTTTGGTTGCAGCAGCTTGGAAATGCCTTCTCCAAAGCGTACCTTTTGCCGTAGATGTTGTGCCCAATAGCTTGGATTAGTTGCTTCCTGTTCAGTAATCCAAGTGCCTGTGACATTAGACACAAAGGGAATTTCAGGAGCCTTCAGATTGATTTTTTCGACTTGTACTCTGAACGGCTCGATAATTGGCTCCATCATCCACGAATGAAAGGCATGAGAAGTATGCAGACGACGACAGTCCACACCTTGGTCAGTAAGATGATTTTGCAAATCATCAATAGCCTTAATAGAACCAGCAACGACACTCAGGGATGGTGCATTACTTCCCGCTAGAGAAAGTTCATCGTTTAAGAGGTGTTCGATCTCTTCCTCCATGAGCGGTACTGCCAGCATAGCACCAGTGGGAAGTTGTTGCATTAGTCGCCCACGAGTAGCTACCAATGCCAATGCATCTTCTAGGGAAAACACACCAGCGACACAAGCAGCTACATATTCCCCAATACTATGACCAATCATTGCCTCAGGTTGCACGCCCCATGCCATCCATAACTGAGCTAGGGCATACTCAATCACAAACAGTGCTGGTTGAGTAATAGCGGTTTGTAGTAACTGCTGTGTTGCTTGTTGAGCCTGTTGTTCATTTGGATAGAGTACTGTACGCAAATCCAGCCCAATACGAGGTTTTAGTAGCTCACAACACTGATCAACTTGCTCTTTGAAGATGGGTTCACTCTGGTAGAGTTCCTTGCCCATATTTACGTACTGCGCCCCTTGTCCAGAAAACATAAACACCACAGGGCGATTGCATGGTTCTTGATGGTGGGTGAATACTCGTTGTGGATCTTGGCTACTCAGTACCTTCACAGCATCATCGAAATCTTGACACACTACCATGCGGCGATGGTTAAAAGCTCGGCGACCTACCTGTAGAGTGTAAGCAACATCAGCCAAGTTCAAAGAAGTATGCTGCTGGAGATGAGCAGCTATATTGGTTGTTACAGTTTCTATGGCTGTACTAGTCTTAGCCGAAAACAGCAACAACTGCCAGGGGCGTGAAGAACCTGATGGCTCGACAACTGGGGCTTCTTCCATAATCACATGGGCATTTGTTCCCCCTATCCCAAAGGAACTAACTCCAGCGCGACGTGGAATACCGTTTATGTTTGCCTTCCAATCAGAAAAAGAGTTATTAACATAAAAAGGACTGTTAACAAAATCAATCTGAGGTGATGGTTCTTGAAAATGCAAGCTGGGTGGTATCTGTTTGTGCTTAAGTGCTAGCGTAGTTTTGATCAATCCAGTCACACCAGCAGCAGCATCCAAATGTCCGATATTAGTTTTGACTGAACCAATTGCACAGAATCCCTTCTTCTGAGTGCTGGAGCGAAAAGCTTGTGTCAGCGCTGCAATTTCAATGGGATCTCCTAGAGGTGTTCCTGTGCCGTGAGCTTCAATATAAGTAATTGTTTCAGGTTCTACTTCTGCTATGATTTGAGCTGTTCTAATCACCTTTGCTTGGGTATCAATACGGGGTGCTGTGTAGCTAACCTTTAATGAACCATCATTATTGATGGCTGAACCTTTGATGACAGCATGAATGCGATCGCCATCAGCAAGAGCCTCCTCTAATCGCTTCAATACCACAATGCCCACACCCTCACCGCTAACAGTTCCTTGTGCTTTAGCATCAAAGGCACGGCAGTGTCCATCAGGAGACGATATTCCCCCTTCTTCGTAAAAATATCCAGCTTTTCTTGGCAATCTTATAGAAACCCCACCAGCCAAAGCGATATCACATTCAACATTCAGCAAGCTTTGGCAAGCCAAGTGGATAGCAACCAATGAAGTTGAGCAGGCTGTTTGAACGGTATAACTAGGTCCCTCTAGGTTGAGTTTGTAAGAAACGCGTGTGGTTAAATAATCTTTGTCACCTCCAATCATTAGTTGGTGATCAGAAACAGATTGTATGGCATTTTGATTTAAATAAACTTTGATTAAGTGGTCACTTAAACTAGCTCCGGCATAAACGCCAATATTACCTTTGTAGGCTTCTGAGTCGTATCCAGCACTTTCAAGGGCTTCCCAAGCACACTCCAAGAAAAGTCGGTGTTGCGGATCGGTAATTTCTGCTTCTCTAGGATTAAAGCCAAAGAATGAAGCGTCAAAAAATTCTACATCTTCTAATATAGATGCTGCTTTTACATAGTTGGAGTCAGTGAGTACAGATGAACTGATTCCTGATAACAATAGTTCTTCGTCAGTAAAAAAGGATACTGATTCTATTCCATTCTGAAGATTATTCCAAAATTCATCAATATTTTTAGCTCCAGGAAAACGTCCTGTCAAGCCTATAATAGCTATTTCTGAACCATTTTTAAGAGTAGATACAACTGGAGAGTTCATAATTCGACCATTCCTTAAATATTTCCAATTTTTTGAATCTTTTGCTGACGTTTTCTTTGGTGGGCTTTGCCAGCTTCAATCTTTTTAGTATCAATATCAGTTGTACGAAAAGAAGGTTTTTTGTTTTTGACTTCATTTAAGTAACTTGCTAAAGAGCTGATGGTCGGATATCTAAACAGATCGAGTACTAATAAATCGCTCTCAAATATTTTTTGTAACTTGCTATGAACTTGAAGCAAGAGCAATGAATGACCACCGAGTTCAAAGAAATTATCATTGATTCCTACGTCCTTGACATGAAGTACTTCTTGCCAAATCTTCGCAATTGTTTGTTCTACCTCGGTTTGGGGTGGCTGGTAAACCGCTTCCAATTCGGGACGTGCTGTATCAGGTGCAGGCAGGACTTTGCGATCAACTTTACCATTAGGTGTAAGCGGTAAAGCTTCTAGCATCACAAAGGCTGCTGGCACCATGTAGTTTGGCAGCTTTGACTCTAAAAAGCGGCGAAGTTCAGTCATCGTCAGTGTTTGCTCTGAGTGAGAAACAACATAGGCAACCAAACGTTGAGAATCTGCTGAATCTTCACGAACGACAACTACAGTTTCTCGCACTGCTGGGTATCGATTGATGAGTGCTTCAATTTCTCCAAGTTCGATGCGAAAACCACGAATTTTAACTTGGTGGTCAATACGTCCTAAATATTCAATATTTCCATTGGGCAGATAGTGGGCTAAATCTCCTGTTTTGTAGAGACGTGCTGCTAATTTGTTGCTAAAGGAGTTAGGGATAAATTTTTCTGCTGTCAGTTCAGGCTGGTTTAAGTAACCGCGTGCTAGGCCATCCCCACCTATATGCAGTTCTCCTGGTACACCAACAGGAACTAGCTGACCCTGTTGATCTAGAATATAGAACTGAGTGTTAGCAATCGGACGACTAATTGGTACAATACTGCTGACAGTTTCTACCAAGCAAGCTGCTGACCAGATGGTGGTTTCCGTAGGACCATACATATTCCATAAAGAATCACACCGATTGAGTAACTGATTCGCTAGGTGTCCTGGTAATGCTTCTCCGCCACAAAGGATTTTCAACTGATGGTTGCCTTCCCAGCCTGCTGCCAAAAGTAGCTGCCATGTAGCTGGTGTCGCTTGTATGACTGTAGCATTCGAGTCAGTTAGTTTTGCTGACAACTGCATTCCGTTTGAAGCAACTTCCCGGCTGAGGACTTCTAAGCGAGCACCCACTGTGATTGGGAGGAAAAGTTCCAAAGCGGCAATATCAAAGGATATGGTGGTGACAGCTAGCAAAGTATCTTGCTCGGTTAGCTTTGGTGTTTGCCGCATAGCCTGCAAGAAGTTGCTCAAAGCGCTGTGGGGAATTTGTACACCCTTGGGTTGACCAGTCGAGCCAGAGGTGTAGATCACATAGGCTAAGTTGCTAGTAGTTACCTCAGTTATGGAATTTTCCTTGTTTTCTTGAGCAATAAGGAGGCAATCAGTATCTAAACAAACGACTTTGCTTTGGTGTTGGGGTATTGCTTTTACTAGCCGCGCTTGAGTTAGCAGCAGTGGCACTTTGGCATCTTCTAGTATAAAGCTTAACCGTTCTTGGGGATAAGTTGGGTCGAGGGGTACATATGCACCACCTGCTTTCAGGATTCCCAACAGTCCAATGACCATATAGAGCGATCGCTCCACACAAATTCCCACCAGTACCTCTGGTTTTACTCCCAGCGATCGCAAATAGTGCGCCAGTTGATTAGCTCGTGTATTTAGTTCCCTGTAAGTCAATTGCTGATCTTCAAAAACCACGGCAATGGCGTCAGGCGATCGCTCTACCTGAGCCTCAAACAACTGATGGATGCATTGGTGTTGGGGATACTCAACCTCGGTATGATTCCACTCTGCCAGCAGCGCCAACTCAACTTCAGTCAACAAAGGCAAATCTTTGAGGTGCTGAATAGGATTGGCAACAATTCCAGAGAGCAATGTTTGCAGATGCCCAGCCATCCGGCTGATAGTATTTGACTCAAATAAATTAGTATTATACTCCAAAGTCCCAACTAATCCCTGTGCTGTTTCTGTCATATACAGAGTCAAATCAAACTTGGCAGTGCGACTCTCACTTTCTAGAAGACTTAAAGTCAAACCAGGCAACTCTAGCGCCGACATTGGTGCATTCTGGAGGACAAACATCACTTGAAACAGTGGTGTGTAGCTTAAATCTCGTTGTGGTTGCAGTTGTTCTACCAACTGCTCAAAGGGTAAATCCTGATGTGCATAGGCTCCTAATGCAACTTCTCGCACACGAGTTAGTAGCTCCCCAAAAGTAGGATTACCTGCCAAGTTAGTTCGCAGCACCAAGGTATTGACAAAAAATCCAATTAACCCTTCTATTTCCTGCCGATTGCGGTTGGCAATCGGGGAACCAACCACAATATCTTCATTGCCCGTGTAGCGCCATAACAGGGTCTGAAAAGCTGCCAGTAGGGTCATAAATAAAGTACTTCCCTGTTGCTGGCTGAATTTATTCAAGGCTTGTGATAACTCAAAAGATAGGTTAAATGAATAACTTGCTCCTTGGAAGGTAACAATAGCAGGACGCGGATGGTCAGTGGGTAACTCCAGTATTGCCGGTGCGCCCTCTAACTGCTTCTTCCAGTAAGATATCTGGGATTGTAGTACTTCTGCTTGTAGCCATTGTCTTTGCCAAGCTGCGAAATCTACATACTGGATTGGTAGTTCAGCTAACGTTGAGGATTGTTGATCGCAGTAGGTTTGATAAAGTGTTGCCACCTCACGCACCAGCACGCCTACTGACCAACCGTCAGAGGCAATGTGGTGCATGGTTAGTAGTAATATATGCTCAAATTCATCAAGACGTAGTAGTTTTACACGCAGCAGCAAGTCACTGTTCAGGTCAAAGGGTTGTTGCGCTTCCAAGTCTACCAGTTGTCTGATTTCGGCTTCTTGTTGATTTGAAGGTAATTCACTGAGATCAAATACTGGTAATAGTAGTGATGTCACTGATGAGACTACTGCTACAGCTTGCCCTTCTATTGTCTGGAAATTAGTTCGCAACGCTTCCTGGCGGCGGAGAATTTCGTTGAAACTTTGTTGTAGTCCTCCTAAGTTCAATTCCCCTTGTAAGCGAACAGCAGCAGGGATGTTGTAGAAGGGACTGTTTGGCTCGAACTGGGCAAGGAACCATAACCGTTGCTGGGCAAATGATAAGGGTAACTGTTGCGTTCGGGAAATCCGTTCAATGGTTGCTGTTTCGAGTCCTAAGCCTGCCTTAGTCGCTTTTTCAATGTCTTTGGCTAGCCCAGCTATTGTTGGTTGTTCAAATAAACGACGTAAAGGTAGCTCTTGCTGAAAAACTTTTCGGACTTGGGAAATCACTTGAGTCGCTAAAAGCGAGTGTCCGCCTAATTCAAAGAAATTATTGTAAATCCCTATTTTTTCAATACCAAGCACCTCTGCCCAGATTCCTGCTAGCATCTGCTCTATTGGTGTGGTAGGAGGGATAAAATCTGATTCAGAGAATAGCTGTGTGAGTTCGGGTGCAGGTAGCGCTTTTCGGTCTACTTTACCATTAGGAGTTAGTGGTAATGCCTCTAGCATCACAAAAGCTGCTGGCAGCATGTAGTTTGGCAGCTTCGACTCCAAGAAATGGCGCAGTTCAGTAATTGTCAGCTTTTCTTTTGAGTAAGGGACGACATAGGCGACTATTCGTTGCGAATCTGCTGAATCTGAGAGAACTAAAACTACAGTTTCTAGCACTACTGGGTGTTGATTGATGAGTGCTTCAATTTCTCCGAGTTCAATACGGAAACCACGAATTTTAACTTGGTGGTCAATTCGACCAATGTACTCTATCTCTCCATTCGGCAGATAGCGGGCTAAATCTCCTGTTTTGTACAGACGTGCAGCTGATTTGTCGCTAAAGGGATTACAGATAAATTTATCTTCCGTCAATTCTGGACGGTTTAAATATCCACTGACTACACCCATTCCGCCAATGTACAACTCTCCAACAACTCCAATAGGTATAAGTTGTAAATGTGTATCCAGCAAATATATTTGCGTATTAGAAATTGGACGCCCAATGGGGATAGTATTGCTCGATTCATAGTTTTGACAATTGTAAACACTACTCCAGATAGTTGTTTCTGTTGGACCGTATTCGTTAAAAAGTGATGCTTGGGATAATAGCTGATAATGACGTTTCACCAATGCAGATGAACAAGATTCTCCAGCAACAATGACGGTACGCAAAGAAATTAATTCAGCAGGTGGTATGTGTGCTAATAAAGCTGTATAAAGGGAAGGAACGCTTAACCAATGAGAGATTTGGTATTGGGTGATCGCATTTGCTAATTGCCATATATCCTTCTGCGAAGCTTCCTTGAGTAATATCAGTGTACTTCCTTGACAAAGTGTCCAGAAAATGACGGCAACTGAACTATCGAAGGCAAAGGAGGGAATTAATAAGAAACTGCGAACAGGTTCGGAATAGTAGGCAATTCGCGCACTGGTGGAATGCACTAAGTTTCTGTGGTTAACTGGTACTCCCTTTGGTTTACCCGTAGAGCCAGAAGTATAAATAATATATGCTAAATTCTCTGGAGTAGCGCGATTGCGAGGCTGATTGCGGCTACATTTTACTATAGTCTCCCAATCTGTATCTAGACATATAACCGTCATTTGTCCCAAGCTGTTAACCAATGACAAATGACTAATGACCAATGACACCTGAGCATCTTCTAGTACAAAGCTTAACCGCTCTTGGGGATAAGTGGGGTCGAGGGGTACATATGCGCCACCTGCTTTCAGGATTCCCAATAATCCGACTATCATATCGAGCGATCGCTCCACACAAATTCCCACCAGTACTTCTGGTTTTACTCCGAGCGATCGCAGGTAGTGCGCCAGTTGATTCGCTCTTGCGTTTAATTCACAGTAGGTCAATTGCTCATCTTCAAACACCACAGCCACTGCATCGGGTGTTCGTTCCACTTGGGCTTCAAACAACTGATGGATACACTGGTCTTTAGGATACTCAGCCTGGGTATCATTCCACTTCACTAGCAGCGCCTTCTCGGCTTCAGTTAACAACGGTAACTCTGAGAGTCGCTGCTGTGGATTGGCAACTATCCCAAAGAGCAACGTTTGCAAATGCCTAGCCATCCGGATGATAGTGCTTGACTCGAATAAATCGGTACTGTACTCTAAACTGCCAACTAATCCCTGTGCTGTTTCTGTCATCAACAGAGTCAAATCAAACTTGGTACTACCACTCTCACTTGCTAGAAGACTTAAACTCAAACCTGGCAACTCTAACGCCGACATTGGTGCATTCTGAAGCGCAAACATCACCTGGAACAGTGGCGTGCGACTTAAGTCTCGCTGTGGTTGCAGTTCCTCTACAAGCTGCTCAAAAGGTAAATCTTGGTGAGCATAGGCTTCTAATGCCACTTCCTGCACGCGAGTTAGTAGCTCCCCAAAAGTGGGATTACCTGCCAAGTTAGTTCGCAGCACCAGGGTATTGACAAAAAAACCAATCAACCCTTCTATCTCGGCACGGTTGCGGTTGGCGATGGGCGAACCAACTACAACATCTTCTTGCCCTGTGTATCGCCATAACAAAGTCTGAAAAGCTGCCAGCAGAGTCATAAACAAGGTAGTTCCTTGCTGCTGGCTCAATTTCTTCAGGGCTTGTAATAGCTCGACAGATAGCTGGAATGAATAGGTAGCACCCCGGAAGGTTTGAACGGCGGGTCGTGGGTGGTCAGTGGATAACTCTAGTATTGCCGGTGCATCCTCTAACTGCTTTTGCCAGTAAGATATCTGGGATTTTAGTACATCTCCTTGTAGCCATTTTCGCTGCCAAGCTGCGAAGTCTGCATATTGGATTGGCAGTTCAGGTAACGGTGAAAGTTGTCCAGTAGAAAAGGCTTCATAAAGTGCTGCCATTTCACGAATGAGTATCCCTTTTGACCAGCCATCAGAGATAATGTGATGCATTGTAAATAGCAGCACGTATTCTACCTCGTCCAGTCGTAGGAGAGTACATCGCAGTAGCGGACCCTCTACTAAGTTGAACGGCACTTGAGCTTCCTTAGTAGCAACACGCACAACCTCTTTCTCCCGATCTGCGTGAGGAAGTTTTTGTAGGTCAACGACTGGCAGCTTTAATGCTAGAGTCGGAGCAATGACTTGAACTGGTTGCCCCTCGACAACAGTAAAGGTAGTGCGTAAGGCTTCGTGGCGACGTATAATTTCATTAAAACTTTGCTCCAGTACAGTTAAATTCAGCGCTCCTGTCAGACGCACGGTAGCTGGTTGATTGTAAAAGGGGTTTCCTGGCTCCAACTGTTCAAGAAACCACAGTCGTTGTTGGGCGAAAGACAGCGGGAAAATGTTAGAATCTCGACTTTGAGATGTGATTTTTGTTCGAGAGGTGTTTTCTTTTTTCTGCCTGAGTCGTTGCAGAAGAAGCTCACGTTTCTCAATAGAAAGATTAGCAATATCTTTAACTAAATCACTCATTTTCTGCTCTCCTCCCAATTGATTGACTGTTGTTCGCCAGCAAGTATTGCTTGAACTTCCTCTTGCGAAAGTTGCTCTAGTTCTGCAAACGTCTGAGCCAGTAGTTCACTATCTGTCGCTTGAGCTAGCCGTTGTGCAATAGTCACAGCTAAGTCAGCTATGGTAGGTTTCTCAAAAAGGTCACGCAGGGCTAAGTCCACCTCGAAGGCGTCGCGCAAACGAGACACAACTTGAGTGGCTAGCAAGGAGTGTCCACCTAAATCGAAGAAATTGTCGTGAACACCGACGCGCTCAAGCCGCAACACTTCAGACCAGACTTCTGCCAGCTGTTTTTCAACAGGCGTTCGAGGTGCTACAAAAATATCTTCTATATCCGGTCTAGCTGTGTCCGGTGAAGGCAGTGCAAGGCGATCTACTTTGCCGTTGGGGGTTACAGGCAAGTTCTTTAACATAATAAAGGCAGATGGCACCATATACTCAGGTAGCTTGCTTCTCAGGAAAAGACGCAGTTCGCTAGTGCTAGAGCCTTGATTTTGTCTCGGAACAACATAGGCGACCAAGCGTTTGTCACCGAGTTTATCTTCCCGAACTATGACTACAACTTCTCGCACCTGGGGATGTTGTCTCAGTGCCAACTCAATCTCTTCTGGCTCAATACGGAAGCCTCGAACCTTGACCTGGTTGTCAATCCGTCCAAGAAACTCCAAATTCCCGTCGCTCAAGTAGCGAACCCTGTCTCCCGTCTTGTACAGCTTTGCTTTTGGTGTGTCACTAAAGGGGTTCGGTATGAACTTAGCAGCGCTTAGTTCAGGACGGTTTAAATAACCTCGCGCTAGTCCTGCACCACTAATGTATAACTCTCCTGATACGCCCAGAGGAACTGGTTGCAGCTGCCGATCCAGCACATAAACCTGTGTATTGGCTAAGGGTCGTCCTATGGGGACAGTTTCAGAGTAATGATTTGTTTGCTGTTTTTCTAGCAAATAGGTTAGCACACCGACGGTGGTTTCTGTTGGACCATAGTGGTTGAAAATTTCACAAGCTGGCAAGTACTGCTGAAGCTGTTCAATTAAGTGCCAACTAGCAATCTCACCACCAAGAATCAGACGCTTGCGGGGTAGGATTTTCTCTGAATGAGAAGATGTCAGAAGGATTGCTAAGTGGGAGGGGACAATTTTGAGACAATCAATAGGATAAAGGTCAAAGTAAGCTGCTAAGGCTGCTGGATCGGAAGCTCGTTCTTGGGACACCACATGGAGACAACCGCCATTACACAAAGCTGGAAAAATTGCTGTGTTGCCTAAGTCTGCCGCAAACGAGGAAACTATTGCAAAGCTGGTACTAGGCGGCAGATCGAGTTTGTCTAAAATCGCATTGAGATAATTAAGAAGTTGCCGATGTTCGATGGCAACTCCTTTCGATTTGCCTGTAGAGCCTGAAGTGTATAGTATGTAGACTAGATTCTCAACTGTCGTCTCACTATTGGGATTTCCATCCTTGTGCTGAGCGATCGCATCCCAGTCCTGATCCAAGCAGATGACCTGTGTTACATTGATCGGTAGATTAGCGACTAGCTGCTGTTGAGTCAATAGCACGGATACTTGAGCATCCTGCAACCGGAAAGCAAGACCCTCATTTGGTAATGCAGGATCTAGTGGTAGATAAGCTCCACCTGCTTTGAGAATCCCCAGTAGTCCAATAATCATTTCGAGCGATCGCTCTACACACAGTCCAACTACAACTTCCGGCTTGACTCCCAGTGTTTGCAAGTAATGAGCTAGTTGATTAGCTTTACGGTTGAGTTCTGCATAGGTGAGTTGTTGGTCTTCATATACAACGGCAATGTTGTTAGGTGTTTTTTCTACCTGTGCTTCAAATAGCTGGTGAATACACTTATCTTGTGGGTAATCAACCTGAGTTTTGTTAAACTCAACCAGTAATTTTTGGCGATCGCTGTAGCTGAGTATTTCTAATTTACTAATTTGCTCATCTGGATTTGCCGTTGCACTAGTTAATAAAGTTTGAAACTGTGTGGATAATCTTTGAATCGTATCTAATGAAAAATAATTGACATCGTAGTAGAATTCTGCATTCAAAGTATTATTGTATTGAGTACAGGTGAGTTTAACTTTGAATGGCTCAATACAACTATAATATTTATCAAGTGTAAATGATACACCAGCGCCAAAGCATTTTTCAGGTAACTTTTCAAACTCGAAACCAATAGGAAAAGCTAGATGATTGCCATTTTCTACGGGTTCAGGAACGAAATAATCTTGCCACTCTCCAGCTTCATTTAGAGTTTTTTGTGCAAGTTCCAAGACTTCTCGGAAGCTCAAGTCTGGAAGCAAATGACTTTTAATTGGTATCCAGGTGGCAAGTAGTCCCAGTATCTCATGGAGTTCTTCGTATTCTCTGCGATCGCACCCCATGCCAATGATTATCTCTGGCTGTCCTGTGAGTCGCCAAATCAGCGTTTGCCAACAGGCTAATAATACGACATTAGCAGATGTTTCATACTTGTGGGCTAAAGTTTCAATCTTCGCTGTTAATTCCGGAGTGATCGCTAACTGGAAACAGTTTATCTCAAATCTTGATTTTTTTAAGGGCTTTTTCTCAAAAGGCAACTTTAAATCAGCGAGTCTAGATAGTTTTTGCTTGTGCCAATATTCCTTAGCAACCTCTGCATCATCATGTGCGATTAGTTGATTTTGCCATTCTGAGAATTGCAGAAATTGTGCAACTGCTTCAAATACTGTTTTCCCTTGCAAGCAATCAGAGTATGAATTGCTGATTTCGGCTACCAGATTTTTAAGTGTCCAGTTATCGGCACACAAGGAAGGTAGACTAATTAGCAAAATATGCTTATTTGCTGACAGTCTTAGTAGGGAGGAATGCAATAGTAAACCTTGCTCAAATTCAAAATCTTGATGTCTCTCTTCTTGGGAAATTGCTGCGATTTTGGCTTCTTGTTCTTTAGGTTCCCAATCACTCAGATTGATGTCGCGCCACGAGAGAATATTGCTATTTACTACAACCATAATTGGAAACTTTACACCGGGCAGGTGAATAAAGCTTGTCCGCAGAATTTCATGTCGATTAATTACTTGCTGTAAAGCTGCTTTTAAAACCTCTGGATTTATATTACCTTCAAGGATCAGGGCGCATTTAGTAAGGTAAGTAGAACCATTTTTTTGCAATAACCAAAGGCGTTTTTGTTGCAGAGAAAGCCGAAAACCTTCAGTAATTTTATTTTGCATATATTTATCGTAATTCATTACTAATCTGTTAATTACACATTACTGAATAAGTAAAATTAAGACTTCTTAAAAATTTACTGATTTGGCTGTTTACGACACATAAATACAGATCCTGTATCCGGTATGTCTTCTAATCCAAAATCTTTTATTGGATCATAAATAGTAATTTCAGTAAACCCTATTTCTTTTAAAGCTGACTCAACTGCTATTGTTGAATAAGGTTTCAATAAAAAAGTTCCATTTGAACGTTGCCACGTTCCATTTATCAGTTGAAAGTTAGCTGTGTATTTTCGAGCTATTTTATTTTCAGAATCGTAGCTCCAAATTTCAGTCCAGACATTCTCATCTGTGATACCACCACCAACATCATTCCTTGCCCAATTTTTTTCACACAATTCTTCTATATATAATTGAAATATAAAAAAACCGTTTTCTAGCAGTGATTCATACACATTCTTTAAGGCATCTTTTAGTTCATCAATATAAAGAAGGTAGTTGAGAACATGATCTGTAGAAATAGCTAGATGGAAGGTAGCATTTAATTTGAATAATCGTGCATCATCTAGAATGAATTCCCCATCTGGTGCATTCTCACGAGCGCGCTGCAACATTCCTTCAGAGGGATCAAGCCCAGTTACTCGATACCCTCTTTTTAATAACCGTTGTGCAATTTGTCCTGAACCACAACCTAAGTCAAAAATATGTGCTCCTTCGGGGATATGTTTAAAAACTAACTTTTCCAGACAACTTACTACCAGATCGTGATGTTCTATACCTTTCAAGTCGTAATAGGAAGCTATAGAATCATGATTAGTATTGCGTTTCGTTGAAGACATAACTATTTTCTCCTAATACTAAATAATCCTAATATTATTTATCTATTTTTTATAAAATTAATAAATGTTTATTAATTTCATAAAATATCATTTGCTAATTTTCTATCATTTCTCCCATTGCTACCACAATTTTTCGTTGCCCAACATAGGGATAACGTCCATGTGCAGCCAGCATATTATCTAGCATCAAAATATCTCCTTGATGCCAAGGAAAGCTAATCTTTGACTGCTGATAAACTTCATTAATTTCTGCAATAATTGAGTCTTCTATAGGAGTTCCATCACCGTAATATACATTACGCGGTAACTTTTGCTCTCCGAATAAAGACAACAGAGATTCTCGAACTTCTGTATTTAAATATGCTATGTGATGTAACTGTATTTGATTAAAAAATACCCTGTCACCAGTTTGAGGATGGACTGCGATCGCTGGACGAACTTGGCGGGTTATTAAGTTTTTATTATCATACCATTCAAAATCAATTTTTGCCTGATTACAATAATTTTCTACGACCAATTTATCATTGGTCTGAAAGAAGTCTTGCCAACTGACATCTAAACCATCAGTGTAATTGCGAACATACATTAATTGTTTTTCAGCTAGTCTTTCTCGCAATTTAGGATTGATGATTTTATAGGCTTTCCGACAGTCTACAATTGGCGTTTCTCCACCTTGCTGGGCTGGTTGGATGCAGAAAAACCAAATTTTTAGAGGAAAGCGATGCAAGTGAGAACTTTCATTGTGGAAGAGGATAGCTGTATCTGCTGGGTAAGGGGTAGAACCATAAATTTTACCGCCTTCTCCAGCACGAGGTAAGTCACCATAATCACCAAATAAGTCTGGACAAATTGCTTGGGCTACGCTTTCAAATTCCGAAGCTGAATTTACATTGAAACCTCGCAAGAGAATGGCGCCATGTTTTAATAATTGTCTTTCTAGAAAATCTCGGTTAGCTTTAGCCCAAAACACTAAATCAATCTCTTCAGCAGGCTGAATGACTAGAGGAAATGTTTGCCCTGGTTGGAGATAATCGGTTTTGATTAATCTTTCTTGTGATAGGATAACAGGTTTGGAGGCAACACTGAGGAATTTTTCCCGATTAAACGCTTTGCGCTCTTGTTTTTGCATAGCTTGTTGTTTTATTTCAGCTTCAGTGAGCATTTCTAAAGTGCCAATCCGCGTATCAGGTTGGGATATAATACTGTTAAGTAGCTTCTGGAAATGAGCTGTCAGGCGAGTAATGGTCGTCGCATCGAAAATATCTGCATTGTACTGCCACTTGCCCAAGATTCCCTGCTCTGTTTCGGTGAGAAATAGCGCTAAATCAAACCTTGCTACTTTGTTTTCAACCTCCAAAAAGCTTAATGTCAGTCCGGGCAATTCTAAAGCTGGTAGGGGCGTATTCTGAAGGACAAACAATACCTGAAATAGTGGCGAACTATTGCTCAAATTTCGCTCAGGTTGCAAAGCCTTGACTAATTGATCGAAGGGTAAATCCTGATGAGCATAAGCTCCCAATGCTACTTGGCGGACTCGTTTGAGCAACTCCCGGAAACTGGGGTTACCACTCAGGTCAGTGCGTAAGACAAGCAAATTAACAAAAAAACCAATTAATGGTTCTATTTCAGCCCGGTTACGGTTGGCGACATCAGTACCCACAACGATGTCATCCTGATTTGTGTAGCGTTGTAGCAATACTTGAAAACCTGCTAGCAGGGTCATGAATAAAGTCACACCCTCTTCACGTGAAAGTGCTTGCAGTGCTTTTGATAGGTTTGGGGGAATTACGAAGGATGAAGTAGCACCCCGATTGGTTTTAACTTCTGCTCTGGGACGAGTTGTCGGTAATTGCAGTACAGGGAGGTTGTTCCCTAGTTGTTTCTTCCAGTATGCAAGTTGGCCTTGCAGTACCTCACCTTGCATCCACTGATGCTGCCAAGCTGCAAAGTCTGCATACTGAATTGGCAGTTCCGGAAGTGGGGAGGGTTTTCCAGTGGAGAAGGCTTGGTACAATGCTCCCAACTCTCGAACAAACACACCCATTGACCACCCATCTGAGACAATATGGTGAATTGTAAATAATAATATATGCTCTTGTTCGCCGAGGCGCAGGAGGCTACATCTGAGTAACGGGCCTTGGATGAGGTCAAAGGTGCGTTGAGATTCTTCTACAATTAGTCGTTGTACCTCAGGATTCTGTTGTGCTTCTGGCAACTTACACATATTCACTACTGTGATTGTGACATTCGCAGTAAGAATAGGATGAATGACTTGAACTGGTTGATCCTCCACCATTTCAAAAGTAGTACGTAAAGCTTCATGGCGTCGCACAATCTCGTTGAAACTCTGCTCCAGAGCTACCAAGTCAAGCGCACCTATCAACTGTATAATTCCTAGTTCATTATAAGAAGTATTGCCAGGATCAATTTGATCGAGAAACCACAACCGTTGTTGAGCAAAGGATAGGGGAATAGGATTTCTTTGGGAACGTTTGGGAATAACCTCTAGTTGAGAGCGAGAGTCAACTTGACCCCGCAGCCGCTTTTCGAGAAGTTCTCGCTGAGTGGGTGAAAGCTTCGACCGTCGTTTCCAAATTTCATCTTTTGAAATTTTCATGAACAATATCTTTATCTCAAAGACTTTTGCTATCTAGTTTGACAATTGCACATCAAGGGTAAAAGGCATTTCTCAAATCTAATTAATTTTAACTTCTGAGAATTTTTCTAACTCTTCTAGGATCATTTCTTCAATAACCAAAGCCAACTCAGCTATATTTGGTTCATCGAAGAAGCGTTGATGAGACAGTTCTATATTGAAGGTTTTACGTATTCGAGAAATAACAATAGTAGCAAGTAAAGAGTCTCCTCTCAACTCAAAAAAATTATCATGAATTCCTACCTGTTCAATACTAAAGATTTCCTGCCATATATCCGTTAGAATGCCCTCAATCTCGGTACGTGGAGCAACATAAGCATTTACTAGGTTAGGACGAGGGTGAGTTGGTTTATCTCGCCTAACCTTAGTAAATTCTTCTTCTAAGGCATTGAGAGTATCTTTTAAATTAATCAAATTCCGATTAATCAGGTTATTAAAATCGCTTTTCGATACAACTACCTGAGGTATTGTGCTACAAAACAGAATACGTCTAAAAGCCTCCATACCTTCTTCAAGGGTTAATCCTGCTTCTTCAAGTGTTAATTCTGACACTCTATCTAAGTTTGTTTGAGTTATCCATTCTGGAGTGTTCCATCTATTCCAATTTATGGATCTAATAAACCTGCCTTTTTTAGAGGCACTATAGTAAGCAAACGCATCAATAAAAGCACATTCAGCAGTATATTCTACTAGCCCGATTCCGCCTAGAACTGAAGCTTGGGATGAAGTCAGTACAAAGAAATCCAACTCGGTATCTTTGAAGAGATTATCAAGTATTATTGTTCCTATTACTTTCGGTGCAAGAAAAATTCTTCCTGTTTCTAGCGTTTTTTGGGCAAAGAATTCTTGTTGGCTTTCTACAGCATTATGAATTACCCCATTAATCTGACCAAATCGATTGTTAGCGTGAGTGATTGCTGCTTCCATTTGTTCTCGATTGGTAACGTCAGCTTTAACTACTAAAACTTCCGCACCCAACGCCTCAAGTTCTTGCAATTTAAGGATCTTACGGCTGACGCTATCTTGCTCACCATAATCTGATAGCCATTGTGACCACTCATCTTGGTTAGGAAAAGCTGAACGCCCTATCAGTATGAGTTTTGCTTGTAGAGTCTTCGCTAGATATTCTGCATTAAAAAGACCAACTCCTCCTAATCCACCCGTAATTAGATAAACTCCCCTTTCCCTTAACTGGGGTTTTGCTTCAACTACTCTATCCAAGCGGACGGGTTCAAAAGTCTGTACCCAGCGATAATTTCCACGGTATGCCACAACACGGTCAGACGACTGAATTGTGAATTCTGCTAGTAGCTGATTTACAAGCTTTTCTTGTTGCCAATTTTCTGTTGCAGGAATAACGATATCAATGCTACGACAGGTGATATTCGGATACTCTTGCTGAATGACTTTACACGGCCCTAATACAAAAGCCTTACCAGGGTCTAACACCTCTGAGCCTGTCACTTCCTGCAAATTGTTTGACACAATTTCAATTTGCATAGGATTTGTCAGACTTTGCTGCTCTGCAAGCGCTTGTGCTAGAAATACCAGACTGTAAAAGCCAAGAGTTTCACACCTTTCAAGGGAATCAATTGTTAATTCTGTGTGACTGTTCGATGTAAGATTCCACAAATGTAAAGTCCTGTTTGGAGTCAGATCCAGTCTACTAAGTTCTTTGATTAAGGCGTAGTAGTCATCCTGTCGTCGAGGGTTGATGGTATATACGCGTTGATCATATGCTATTTCGCTACTAAATTGCTCTCCTATTCTGACGATAATTGCATTGTTACCCTCAAGGGTAAGTCGTTGCACGATTTTATCACCCAAGCCGCACTCATCGATAAATACTAACCAACACCCTGGCTGAGTTGCTTGAAGCTTTGAGCTAAACAGCTGAGGCGGCATTAAGCGTTTCCAAGATGGAATGTAAAACCAGTCGGAAATATCCAGCTTTTCGTGTAATGAAACTTGAAGTTTGCTTTCAGCATCTTTTGGCTCAAAGGTTACAGTAAATGCTGAAGCTGCGGGTAATGCTGTTGACGCAGAAGCTTGAGCTACGAAAACATATTGTTCAAAAGCATCAATTTCAGAAAAAGCCTCCACCTCAACAAACCCATGATTACGTAAAGCTTCCTGCCACTGTTCTTTTGATAAAAAGGGATTACCTGAACTTCGTTGTTCATCCTCTAACGGATTCATCAACAGACCATCAATCATGTCGAAGTCTAATTGAGGTTGCGTTATCTCCTGGATTAATAACAGACCTTCAGGAGCCAATAAAGAGCGTACATGCTCAAGAGTTTTTCCTATGTTCTGAGTCACATGCAGCACATTTACAGCTACTACTACATCAAAGCTGTGGCTCTCGTACCCTTGCTCAGATGGAGGCTGCTCGATGTTTAGCAAACGATATTCAACAAATGGATAGGCGCTAAATTCCTTTTCAGCTTCCGTTAGGAAAAAACCGCCTACATCAGTAAAGGTGTAATTGGTTTGCTTGGATAGCAATATAGGTAGCAATTCTGCCGTTACAATACCAGTTCCACCCCCGATTTCTAGGATTCTTAGGTTTACCTCGGATGGCAATGACTTTATTACCACCTCCAGGCTCGCTTGGATAATGGCATTAAAGTAGATATCAGCAGGTAAGTTTTGCCGAGAAATTTCTCCCTCCTTGGCTAACGTAGCAGCATACAACTTCAATGGTTCTTTTTTACCAATAAGTATGTCTGCCAGATTTTCACCAAAGTTCTGGACGAGTTCTATCTGTTGAGGTATATCAGCCCATCTAATTCTGAATTCTTTTACCAAACTATTAATACAATCTGCTGACAATGGTAAAAGGTTTGTAAAGAGTTCCCCATCTTGCTTTAGGTGGCCTCGCTCTACAAGGACATCCAGCCAGCGACACAATAATTGTCGGTAGTGAGGAATAACTTGACATTGCTCAAACAACTCCTCAAGAGAATAGTTCTGTGATGGATTGTTGAATGCACCTAAACCCTTTAAAGCAAGATTCATGTAGGCGGTACATAAATGTTCTAAGGACTGTTTGTTCGCTAGATAAGTATGATTGTCAAATTCCTTTATTCCTTCACCGGCTTGGAATTGACCAACTTCTACCAGAGATTTCCAAAGCTCCGGTGCCGATACACTTCGTTGGAGGTTTCCCTTAGTTGAAGGTGAAAGTTTTTCGGGTTCAATCCAGTAACGCTGCCGCTCAAAGGGATATGTTGGCAAGGGAAGACGATGACGGCGCTCATTGGTGTAAAATCTTGACCAATCTACTTGTACTCCATACAACCAGAGTTTACCTAATGTGTTCAATAAGAATGTAATATCCGACTGTTTTTCTTTCGGATGCCGTAATGAAGATAGTCCTGGGGAATCTAAATGCTTTTTAGTAAAGCTACACAAAGTGCGTCCTGGCCCCACTTCTAGTAGGATGTGATTTGGCTCTTGCAACAATGTATAAATACCTGCTGCAAACCGCACTGTTTGCCGTAAATGTTTTGCCCAGTAATTTGAATCTGTGGCTTGTTCTGCTGTAATCCAGGTTCCTGTGACATTAGAAACAAAGGGAATTTTTGGAGGGTGTAATTTGACTTTGCTTACTTCCTTCTGGAATGCCTCTAATATGGGTTCCATCATTGGGGAATGAAAAGCATGGGAAGTATGGAGACGGCGGCAGTCTATACCTTGATCTTGGAGCTTGTTTTGAAATGCATCTATAGCATCATGGGTTCCCGAAACCACACACAAGGCGGGTGCATTACTGGCAGCAAGGGATAATTTTTCATCAAGTAAAGCTTTAACTTCTTCCTCTGGCAATGGTACGGAGAGCATAGCACCAGATGGTAGTTGTTGCATTAGTCGCCCACGAGCAGCCACCAGCCCCAAAGCATCGCCAAGAGACATAACACTAGCTAAACAAGCGGCGACATATTCCCCAATACTATGCCCTATCATCGCTTGGGGAGAAATGCCCCATGACATCCACAACTGAGCCAGAGCATATTCAATCACAAATAGTGCTGGCTGAGTGATATGAGTTTGTTGTAGTTTTTGTGCTGCGGCTTCTGACTCAGACTCGCTCGGATAAATGAGCGATCGCAGATCCAATCCTATATGAGGTTGGAGCAATTTACAGCACAAATCCACTTGTTCTCGAAAAATTGGCTCAGTCTGGTAAAGTTCTTTGCCCATGTCCACATACTGAGCGCCCTGTCCAGGAAACATAAACGCGATGGGGCGATTCTCTACTTCAAGTAAGTTAGTGAAAACTCTTTGAGGATCTCGCACCTGTAAGGCGTTGATTGCATCTTCGATATCTTCACACACCAGCACGCGACGATGATTAAATTCCCTGCGTCCTACTTGCAACGTATGCGCCACATCTGCCAGAGTAATATCGCTGTGTTGCTTGAGGTATTGAATCAGATTTTCTGTTGCAGTTTCCAAAGCTGAGTCAGTTTTGGCAGAAAGTAGCAACAATTGCCAGGGACGAGAAGGGCTAGAAGGTTCCAGGACTGGTGCTTCTTCTAGAATGACATGAGCATTAGTCCCACCAATACCCAACGAACTCACACCAGCACGACGAGGAACACCATTCGTTTTCCACTCTGTCAATTTTGTATTGACGTAAAAGGGACTATTCGCAAAATCAATCTGGGGATTGGGCTGCTCAAAATTCAAGCTGGGTGGTATTTGCTGATGTTTCAGGGCTAAAACTGTTTTAATCAGTCCTGCAATCCCAGCAGCTGCATCTAGATGACCAATGTTTGTTTTAACTGAAGCGATCGCACAGAAGCCTTTTTTATCGGTACTTTCACGAAACACGTTTGTTAAAGCAGAAATTTCAATGGGATCGCCTAAGACAGTTCCTGTACCGTGAGCTTCTACATAGCTAATTGTTTCAGGTTCCAGCCCAGCTAAAGCAAGTGCTTCTGCGATGACATCTGCTTGTCCGTTAACACTGGGTGCTGTGTAACCAACTTTACCAGAACCATCATTGTTGATCGCACTACTTTTAATCACAGCATAGATATTATCACCATCAGCGATCGCCTCAGATAACCGCTTCAAAACTACAATTCCCAGTCCATTACCAATAATTGTTCCCTTGGCTTTGGCATCAAAGGCACGACAGTGGCCATCAGGTGATAAGATACCTCCTTCTTCATACAAATACCCGGTTTTTTGGGGAATATGAATAGATACTCCACCTGCTAAAGCCATATCGCATTGGTAATTTAATAGACTTTGACAAGCTAAAGAAATAGCTACTAAGGAAGTAGAACAAGCGGTTTGTACCGTTAGACTTGGGCCTGTGAGATTTAATTTATAGGAAACTCGAGTCGCCAGAAAATCTTTATCGTTACCAATTCCCTTTTGGAAAATGCTAGCTAATCCAACTTGTTGGCGCAGCCCGCCGCAGGCATCGCTATTTAAATCCAATGATAAATAATTATTTGAACTAGAACCAGCGTAAACTCCAATCCGACTTTCGCAACGTTGGGAGTCATAGCCAGCATTTTCTAATGCTTCCCATGCATATTCTAAAAATAAACGATGCTGCGGATCTGTAATTTCTGCTTCTTTAGGATTAACGCCAAAGAATGAAGCATCAAATAAATCTATATCTTCTAGTACCGCTCTAGATTTTATATATTTCGGGTCATTGATTACTGTCGGTTTTATACCTTCCGACAGTAATTCTTCATCTGAAAAAACAGCAATAGATTCTACACCATCTCGAATATTTTGCCAAAATTTATCGATACTTTTAGCCCCAGGAAAACCCCCTGCCATGCCAATAATGGCTATTCCTTCTATAGAATTTGGCGTTTCTGAAATACTCATAGCTTTGTCCTTAATGCCGATTTATTTTGTCTGCTGATAGCCAATTTTTGCGTCCTTTATACTTATTTACGTGAATTATGAGTTTGCTTTTTTCGATTTAGAGCCAATTTCTGTTTTTCAGAGCGGTTATGAATCTTTTTAAAGGAATGTTGTTCTTGCTGTTCTTGACTAAGGTGTTTCGCCAACAAACTGATACTAGGATATTGAAACATTTCTACTACTGAGATATCGCGTTGCAGTTGTTCTCGCAGTTGCGCGTTTACCTGAGAGATCAGTAAAGAATGACCGCCTAGATCGAAAAAGTTATCGTTAATACTAACTTTTTCAAGACCGAGTACTGTTTGCCATGTACTAGCAATGGTCTGCTGTAGCTCTGTTTCGGGAGCCACATAAAGGTTGTTCTGGGTAGAGTAACTTTCTGGCAACGGTAAGAAGCGACGATTGACTTTGCCATTGGGGGTTAAAGGGAGCGCGTCTAAGAATATAAAAGCCGTTGGCACCATGTATTCAGGTAGTTTTTCTCTGAGGAAATCTCGGAGTTGAGGTACTCGTTCACGCGCTAAACTTCCTTGCCAAGGAGTGTTAGCGTAATCGTGCCAAGGACGGGACGAAGGAGGTACAGCAGCAGGCAAACAGAAACATCGAGCCGCATTCGGTGTAGAGCGCTTGAAGATCACGTCATAGCGATCGCCTGCACCATTACCTGACCAAGTAATTTGGACTAAGTAAGGGAAGTCTTTTTCTAATGCCCAGAAGACTTCTGGCTCTATGCCTTCATCTTCAAGGGAGTTTAAAACCTGCTTGATATCGCCTACAGTTTCTGTTGCCTCACTATTTCCCAACCACTGCACGAGCTGAAGGTCTGCGATCGCCCGGGCATTCGGTACACTGGTAAGACCTAAAAATTGAGGTGCAGTTTCTCCTAAGATACGGCGAACTGAGGATAGGGTTAAATCTTCTTTGTTCCAATCGAGCCAGGTGATTTCCTTTGTCTGAGGTGCTTTATCGTCCACATGGAGAATGACATCGTAACGGAATTTGGTTAATTCATTCTGGGAACAGCCACGCTCTAGCAAAATATCAACATGACCAATTTTAGGTAGATCCTGTTTGAGGGCAGTAAAAAAAGCGGGATCGATGACTAATTGTTTTTCCTCAAACAACTGTTTTTGCACACGCTGTTGCAATGTTTCTCTAGAGAGAGTTTCTGATGCCCGATAAAGTTGAACTGAGGCGTGGAATGCTTCTAATAAGGGCAGACTGCGAACATCTCCTAGAAAAATAAAGCCACCTGGTTCTACAGCATTGACTGCCTTTTCCAGAACCTGGAGCAAATAGTCAATGCTTGGGAAATACTGAGCCACAGAGACAATTAACACCGTATCAAAGCTATTCTCTGCCACATCTTCAAAATCTAAAGCACTTCTCTGGCTGAGTATGACTCCTGCTAATGGCTGCTCTAGGGTGTCCAACTGCTGTTGGAGAACTTGCAGGGCATTTTGTGAAGGGTCTGTTGCCCAGTACTGCTGGCAATGAGGGGCAATGCTCAAAAGCATCAGGCCGCTACCTCCACAACCGATTTCTAAAACCCGATTAGGCTGCAAAGCCAAGATGCGCCCGGTGGTTTGCTCCATCCACTCGCGCACTTCTTCGTCTGGAATAGATGCCCCTGTGTAGCTGCTTTCCCAACCTTTGATATAAAAGCCGGAGTGTTGAGTGGCATCAAACTTTTTATAGAGGCTATCAAAAACAGTTTGCCACTGCAAGGTTTGCTGAGTGTCTAACGCTTCTACCGTTTCCGGCTGATATTGCCCAACGACATAAGCAATCAAGCGCTGATGGTCTGAGCGATCGCTGTGAGCAACGACCACGGCTTCTTGAACACCTGGGTGTTGATTCAGTAAGGCTTCTATTTCTCCTAATTCAATGCGGAAACCCCGAATCTTGACTTGATGATCAATGCGTCCGATAAATTCGAGGTTGCCATCACTTAGGTAGCGAACTAAGTCACCTGTCTTGTAAAGACGCTCCCCAGGTTTTGAACTGTAGGGGTTAGGAATAAACTTTTCTGCTGTTAAGTCTGGTCGGTTGAGGTAGCCTCGAGCAACACCGACACCTCCAATATACAATTCGCCAGGAGTTCCTACAGGCACGAGTTGTAGAGAAGGGTCGAGGACATAAGTTTGGACTTGGGGAATGGGTTTGCCAATCGGCACTTCGTCGGCTGTCGATCCTGATAAGTCACAGAGTGTAGCTACAATTGTTGTTTCTGTAGGGCCGTAGGTGTTGACAAGGCGTACTCGTTGACCAACTTGCTGCTGCCACGTTGTTAGGTGTTTTCTGTCAGCTCTTTCGCCACCAATAATCACCAATCGCAGGGAATCGGGAAGTGCCAATTTTGCTGTTGCTAATTCAGAGGTAACTTGGTGCCAAAAGGCGGTAGGTAAATCAAGGACAGTTATCCCCCAATCACGACACTGCTGTAAAAATCGAGGTATTGAACTTAGCATCTCATCTGTACGCAGGATGAGAGCAGCACCGCAGATTAGACAGGGAAAGATTTCTTCAGCAGCAGCATCAAAGCTGATGGAAGCGAATTGCAGCACGCGATCGCTTTGCCCCCCTTCTCTACGAGACGCTCCGCGAACGGCATCGCTTGCTTGTAGTCCATACTCTAAACAGGCAATTTTGGCATAACTGGCTAAAGAGCGATGCTGAATTGTCACGCCCTTGGGAGTTCCCGTCGAGCCAGAGGTGTAAATAATATAGACAAGATTTTCTAGTTGCGTCTGATTAACAAGATTTTCCTGACTTTCTTGGGCGATCGCGCTCTTGTCTGTATCAACGCACACGACTTGTGACTCAAGCGCAGGCAGAACAGCCAGCAGTGATTGCTGAGTCACAAGGACTGACACTTGAGCATCTCTCAAGATTAAAGCAAGACGTTCTTTTGGATAAGCAGGATCTATAGGTACATAAGCACCTCCGGCTTTGAGGATCGCCAAGAGTCCGATCGCCATCTCTAAAGAGCGCTGTATACAAATACCAACTCGCACTTCTGGCCCAACTCCCAGCGATCGCAGATAATGTGCTAGTTTATTCGCACGCTGGTTCAATTCTCTGTAAGTTAAATGCTGGTTTTGAAATACCACCGCGATCGCATCTGGTGTTTGCTCTACCTGTTCCTCAAACAGTTGATGAATGCATTGTTCGGATTGGGAAGGAATTAGGGATTGATTGCGACTAAGTTCTAGTAAATCCTGACGATCTGCCGCGCTCAAAAGTGGTAAGTTGGATAGCCGAGCTTGAGGATTAGCCGCAATGCCTGAGAGCAAATTCTGAAAATGCCTCAGCATTCGGGTAATGGTAGCAGCATCAAAGAGGTCTGTATTGTAATAAAAGGATGCCGCCACTTCTTGCTCTGTAATCTCAATAGACAAGCTCAAATCAAACTGCGCTGTTTCGGTTTCTATTTTTACCAAGCTCAAAGCCAAACCAGGCATTTCTGGTAACTGCGAGTAATCTTGGACATTGAACATCACTTGAAACAGCGGTGTCCGACTTGTATCCCGTTCTGGTTGCACTGCTTCTACCAGTTGGTCGAAGGGCAAATCCTGATGTGTATAGGCTCCTAAAGCTACCTTTTTTACCCGTGTCAGCAACTCATCAAAAGTCGGGTTGCCGCTCATATCTATACGTAGTACTAAGGTATTGACAAAAAAGCCAATTAACTGTTTTATTTCTTCACGATTACGGTTAGCGACAGGTGTTCCGACAGCAATATCATCTTGTCCTGTGTAACGGTAGAGGAAAGTCTCAAATGCTGCCAATAGCAACATGAATACAGTTACACCCTCTTGACGAGCGATCGCCTTTAGTTGCTTGATTACTGCTTCAGACAACTCTATAGATTGTTGAGCGCCGTGTGAGGTTTGCACCGCCGGTCTTGGTCGGTCAGTAGGTAGTTTTAATGCTGCTGGTATACCCTCAAGTTGTTGCTTCCAATAAGAGAGTTGATTTTGCAGAATTTCCCCTTCTAACCATTGTCGCTGCCACTGTGCAAAGTCTTTGTATTGAATAGAAATTTCCGCTAAAGGTGAAGCACTTATAGTTAAGAATGCTGGGTAAAGTAATGCAATCTCTTGTAAAAAGACTTCAGTAGACCAGCCATCAGAGATGATGTGGTGCATCTCCAGCAAAAGAATATGCTCTTGCTGCGCTAGGCGCAAAAGTTTAGCACGTAATAATGGCCCGTGCGTTAGGTCAAAAGGTCGTTGACTTTCTTGAGTCAGTAATTTTTGAACTGCAACATTGCTCTGTAATTCTGTATTTATTACTGATAAAGATAATTTTAAGGAATCAGCAATAATTTGTACTGGCTGTCCGTTGACTGTTGTAAATGTGGTTCTTAAAGTCTCGTGTCGCCGGATAATTTCATTGAGACTTTGTTCTAGTAAAATAATGTCAAGTTGACCTTTGATATTAACAGCTAAGGAAATATTGTAAGCTGGATTTCCTGGTTCTAATCTGTCGAGAAACCATAGTCGCTGTTGGGCAAAAGACAGGGGATATACTTCGGCTGGCTGGACTTGGCTAAGAGACTTTGAGTGGATGAAAGCCTCTGCTGTAATTTGAGCCAGTATCTTGGTGACGAGCGATCGCCCACTCATCCCTTCAAAGAAATCTGCTACAGATACTTCTATTTCTAAATCAACCTCAATCCGATTTTTTAATTCAAATACTTTTAAAGAGTCTAGTCCGAGAGTACTTAATGGTTCTTGTGGATTGATATCATCTGTTGCAATTGAAAGTACTCCCGCCAATAATTCAATTAAATAAGATTCTAGAATCGCTTGACACTCCCTTGGGGAAAGTGCCAAAAGTTCAGAACGTTGTAATTGAGTTTCCTTTCTCGCAATATCACTAATCTTGAGAATGTCACTTTCAACTACATTCAGTTCACCATTCTCAAACTGAGTGCGAGTTGCACGACGTTGAATCTTACCGCTAGAAGTTTTAGGTATACTACCTGGTTTAATTAAAACTACGCCATAAACTTGTACTTCATGTTCTTCAGTAATAGCTTGCCGAATTGCGCTAGCTACTTCTGCCAAATTTGGCTTGGCACGAAACTCTAATTCTTGTACAACTATGAGCCTTTCTTCGTTGTTAACCTCTACTGTAAATGCTGCATTAGCACCAGAACGTAAGGATGGATGACTATGTTCTGCGGTTAATTCGATATCCTGTGGGTAAAGATTGCGACCACGAATAATAATTAAATCTTTTGCCCTACCTGTAATGAAAAGCTCACCATTGTCCAAAAAGCCTAAGTCACCAGTCCGTAAAAACGGCCCCTCTTTTGTGTCTTTGAGATAAGCGTGGAATGTTTGCTCTGTTTCTTCTGTTCGATTCCAATAACCCTGACCTACACTGAAGCCAGATACCCAGATTTCCCCAACTTCATCTGATGAACAGCGAGTTAATGTTTCAGGATTAACAATGACAATCTGCTGTTGAGGAATAGTTTCACCACAACTGACAAAGCTTTGGATATCTTGACTTAGGGGAGTTGCTTCGACTATCTGGTTCTGTGAAAGTGCAGATTTCTCTACAGTTTTGACTTGGGCTAAGGCTGTTTTGATTCCACCAGAAACTATCAAAGTTGCTTCCGCCATGCCGTAACATGGATAGAACGTTTCCGGACGAAAGCCACACTCTGCAAAGGTGGTTGCAAATAGTTCAAGAGTATCTTGCCGGACTGGTTCAGCACCGTTAAACGCGACATTCCAACTACTCAAGTCAAGAGTTTCTTTTTGTTCTTGAGTAATCCTTTGAACACATTGTTCATAAGCAAAGTTAGGACCACCACTCGTGGTGCCTTTATAGTGAGATATAGCCTGTAACCAGCGATAAGGTCGTTGTAAAAAAGATGCTGGCGACATTAAGATACAAGGAAAACCGCCATACAAAGGTTGCAAAATCCCACCAATCAACCCCATATCATGGTAAACAGGCAGCCAGGATACAAACTTGCTGCTGGGTGAATGTTCCATGAGTTGGTAAGTTACAGCAGCATTGTGCAGCAGATTGCCATGACTGAGCATGACTCCCTTGGGTGTCCCTGTAGAACCCGATGTGTATTGCAGAAAGGCTAGGGTATCCCCATTGATTGCAGGTTGTTGCCAAGAATCTTCTATACCCTGTGCTATGTTGTCAGTTGTCAGCCAGTGAAAATTTCCCTGTTTTGTTTCGGGTGTGAGTATTGATTGTAATGTGGGAAGCATTGCTGTTGTAGTGAGAGCAATACTTGCCTGTGCATCTATGCTAATAGCTTGTATTCTGGGCGTTTTACGTTGATTGCTAGGTGGATAAGCTGGAACAGCCACTACTCCAGCATATAGACAACCAAAAAATGCTGTTAGGTAATCCAGTCCAGGAGGATACAGTAATATGGCACGTTCTCCACTCAAACCAAGAGCTTGGAGTTGAGCTGCTACAGCCCGACTGCGCCGATCCAATTCATGGTAAGTCAGCGTTAATTCCTGAGTCTCTCCATCTTCAAGAAAAGTGAACGCTTGTGTGTGCGGCATCTTGAAACTGCGATCGCGCAGAATATCAACGATAGTCGCACACTGAGGGAGAATTTCTTGGAAGTTATTGATAAATTTACTCATTATTATGCTTCAGGTAATCAGATGCACACAAACAATAGTGGCAAAATTAATCTCACACTCACTTCTGACTGAACAAGGGTTTGAGCAGTTTTTGTGGGTATCTTAATTTAAAAATTCACTTAAATACAGCTAACCTTAAACTGACATACCTCTTTCTGGCTCAAAGTGCTGCGTTTACAGGATTATTTAATTGAATAGACATCTCCAGAAATTAAATATGCGTTATCCAGAATCCTTGTAGAGACGTAGCACTGCTACGTCTCTACATTCATTTTCGGAGATGTCTAATTGGTAAAACTCAAAGAACACCTCAATCCTGCTCTAGGGAAGACAGGGCGAAATTAGTAAGTCAGGTATGTAAGCTTCTATATTGCTAGTAATTTTCATTTAGACTTTCTTACATTACTAGGGATTGTGGCATTTAGCAATCCTGTAATTAATAGCAAATAATTATCAATATTGGAAATATGTGTCGTTTTAGACTATTACCAAAATATTCTATGACTTTTGATAGATGTCAACGACTGGAAAAAGTCTAGAGAACCTAATCCACTTAGACTCAGCGTGTCATAAACAGGTACGCGACAACTGTGTTGTGCGTAGGCGCAGCCCGCCGTAGGTATCGCAACGAAATAAACCTGGTTTTATTGAGAATATGGCGATGTAGTGCCCTCATCCCCTAACCCCTTCTCCCAAAGATGGGAGAAGGAGAACTAGAGTTAATGTCTCCCCTCTCCCATCTTTGGGAGAGGGGCTGGGGGTGAGGGAAAAGATTTAAGCAAAATTGGGATGCTCCCGTTTCCCTGTTGTTAGCCACCATCCCTCCATAAATTTAGTTCGCCATAAACATTGATATCAAATGTAAATTCAATATCAATGTAGTTCTTGGGATATCCTCTGGGCAAAGGTGCAAAAGGTGCAGCTCGCTGTATCGCATTCATTGCTACTTCATCAGTCACACGAAATCCAGAGGTTTGTACAATATTGAGATTGTTAACTTCACCTGAACGATTAATAGTGAAGTTAAGCACCGTTCGCCGATTAGACTGGCTCATTCCTGGTAGCCACTGCTGCTGAACGCGTTGCTTTAATTTGTTTAAATAAGAGGTGAGGTCTACATCTTGACTGCTGGCATCAATACCAGAAGTCCCAATGCGATCGCGGTTGGAATTAGGCACAGCTGCGAGTTGATCGCCGCGATAATTCTGACTAGATACCCCCACAGTACCACCCAACAAACTTGCTGCACCTGTTTTTAGAGATGACTCAGCTTGAGGTAGTGTTCGCCCACTAAATCCAACTCTCGACTGCCCTAACTTCTTAGGATTCCTGGGTACTGGTAGTGTTGTAGCTCTTTCAAGTGCTGTTTTTCCCAATTGGGCTGGCGGTGGCGTAGTCATTGGTGCTACCGCAATTTTCTTAGAATTAGGTACTTGCGCTGTAGTTGCAGGTGCTGAAGGTATTTGCCTTGGGTTAAATACTAAAGGTGTTGTCAAAGGCGCTGTTTTAAGACGCGCAACTGGCTGTGGCGTAGTAATCGCTGCTACTGCAATTTTCTTAGAATTAGGTACTTGCGCTGTAGTTGCAGGTGCTGAAGGTATTTGCCTTGGGTTAAAAACTAAAGGTGTTGTCAAAGGCGCTGTTTTAAGACGCACAACTGGCTGTGGCGTAGTAATCGCTGCTGCTGCAATTTTTTGAGAGTTAGGTACTTGCGCTGTAGTTGCAGGTGCTGAAGGTATTTGCCTTGGGTTAAAAACTAAAGGTGTTGTCAAAGGCGCTGTTTTAAGACGCGCAACTGCCTGTGGCGTAGTAATCGGTGCTACTGCAATTTTTTGAGAGTTAGGTACTTGCGCTGTAGTTGCTGGTACTGAAGGTATTTGCCTTGGGTTGGGTGCTGTTTTAACAAATGGAACTGGTAGTCGTGTGATCATTGGTGCTACTGCAATTTTTTGAGAGTTAGATACTTGTGTCTCACTTGCAGATGCTGATGCCGTTTTTGGAGATTTGGATTGCGATTGTTGACCAGAGCGATTTGGTAATTCCGTTTTCTGCTGCTGCCGTCCTGTCTGGAATACCTTGAGAGGAGATGAGGCTGTTAAGTCAAAAGAACGCTCGTTATCGGCTTTCTGTCCTGCCAGATTCGCTGACTTCACCCCCAAAACAGGTCTTTTTGGCAAAGCTTTACCACCGGCAAGAGAATTTTTGGTAGCCCTCAATGAGGAAGGAGGAGTTATGTCTGTTTTCTGAGGAGGAACTTCAACTATCTCGATTGGAATCTCTTGGCTAATTTCTTGCTTCGGCTCAGGCATCAAAGCTCTGTACCAATATTTGCTCCCCACTAAAAAAATAGAGTGTAGCAGGATAGAAGTAACTACACCTTGGAGTAGATCGAAAGGGCGCACACTCCGATGGTAGAGAAATTTATCAGATGAAGCCATGTGATTGTACTTTCTTTAATAGCATCCTCAGCAGTCTATTTATAGAGTACAAGTTTCTGTTATTTTCGGTTGTCTATAATTCCTCGCACAAGGGCATGAAAAAGCAGGGGAGCTCTTAGCTGGGAGCAAGGGAGAAAAACCACCCATAAAGGGTGTTGCTCTCTACCATTGGAAAAAAGGGGCAGAGGGGCTTTTGCCCACAAGGGGGCAAGGTTTGTACCTTTTAGATACAAAACGCTGTATGCTTTGAAATCTGACTTTTTTAGGAGTTATATATGGTCGGGGTAATATTTGATCTAGACGGAACTCTTTGGAATATATCTAGTATATGTGCAGATGCTTGGAATCAAGCAATTAAGATTGCTAATATTCCGAGAACTCCTATCACTGAGGATGATATTAATGGGGTAAGTGGTCTTCCTTTTATAGAATGTATAAAAAATATTTTTCCAGACATAGAAGAGGAACATATTGATAAATTTTCTCTTTTAATAGAAGACTGTGAAAAGCAAGAGATAAAAACTAGAGGTGGAACTTTATATGAGGGTGTTTCAGAATATTTAGATACTTTGTCCGCTCAGGTTCCCTTGTTTTTAGTTAGCAATTGTGAGTATTGGTACTTACAATTATTTCTTTCTATGCCTTTAAACACTAGTAATACAAACAAAACTTTTAGGGATATCTTTGTAGACTCAGAGTGTTTTGGCAGAACTCAAAAACCCAAAGCTGACAATATCATTGCAATCTGTCAGCGTAATAGCTTGAAAAAGGCAATTTATGTTGGAGATACAGAAAGTGATAGATTAGCAGCTATGAAAGCAGGGGTTGATTTTATTCACGCCTCCTATGGATTTGGTTATGTAGAATCAGCAAATTTAAAGAGTGCAGCTTCTTTTAGTGAAGTTGTCGATATACTTTTAACTCTTATCAATCCACCATCAGTAGCGATAGAAAATATTACAACGAGTTTATAAACTAGAAATGGTTTTAGCGGATATCACTTTTGAAAAGACTTGACAGACTAACGACTACAGAGGTGTCAGCTTGGGTACAACAAGCGAAAACTAAAGCTGAATACGGAAAAGTTATCGATCGCATTCCGCAATTAGCTAAAGCTTATTTTAGCTGGTTTGCAGTTCACATCTGCTGTAAATCGGGCAAAACCATCAGTTTTGGGGATACAGCTTGTGTTTTCCCGCTAATGAGTGTGATTAAGACATTTTCCCTACTTTATCTGCTAGAACATCTCGGAGCAGAAACAGTTTTCGGCTGGGTTGGGGTGGAACCATCGGATGCACCCTTCAATTCTTTAGAACAATTAGTTAGCGATCGCGGCCATCCCCGCAACCCGATGATTAATAGTGGGGCAATTACCCTCGCTGATAAGTTACCAGGAAAAGACGCTAATCAACGCACTTTTTTATTTTGTCAATGGCTCAACCAATTAGCCGATTGCCAACTAAGCTTAGATGAGGTAATGCTGGCTTCAGTTCGATTAACTCGTTCAGCAGCCAATGAAGCGATCGCAAACTATCTTGCCGAAGCCGGTTATCTAGAAAATATTGAAATAGCCCTTGACACATACGAGCAAATATGCTGTATGTCTGGGCGAGTTGAAGATTTAGCCCTGTTAGGAAAACTCCTAGCTTGTGAAAACAGCAGTTTGTCTGCACAAAACCGCCGAATTGTCAATGCTGTGATGTTAACTTGTGGATTGTACGAAGCTTCTGCCGAGTTTGCAGTCAGAGTTGGTTTACCGATGAAATCAGGGATTGGTGGTGGACTTGTAGCAATAGTACCAGGTGAGGGAGCGATCGCTTGTTACAGTCCCGCCTTGGATAATATCGGAAATCCTGTAGGTGCGATCGCATTCGTTGAAACTTTAGCGCAAGAGTTGCAGCTGAGTGTCTTTGGTTGATTCAGGAGTTGGTGTTACCTCTGCCTGTGGTTCTGGTGTCGGAGACTCAATAATCTCTGGCGGCGTGGGTGGCAAACTGGGAGATGGCGTAACTGTTACTTGTGGGGTAGGAACTTTACCAGTCCCACGGTTGAAATATCCACCAAATCGAGATTTTGTTGGTTTAGGCGTAACTTTTTCAGGTAACGGCGTTGACTCAGGAGTTGGCGTTACCGTTGGCTGTGGTTCTGGTGTTGGCGTAATTATTTCTGGTGCTGGAGACTCAATAATCTCTGGCGGCGTGGGTGGCAAACTCGGAGATGGTGTAACTGGTGCTTGTGGGGTAGTGACTTTACCAGTCCCACGGTTGAAAAATCCACCCAATCTAGGTTTTGTTGGTTTAGGCACAACTTTTTCAGGTAATGGCGTAGATTCAGGGGTTGGTGTTACCGTTGGCTGTGGTTCTGGGGACTCAATAATTTCTGGTGGTGTCGGGGACAAGCTGGGAGATGGTGAAGCCGTTGGAACTTCTAATGTTGGTTTTTCTGGCTGTATTTTGGATTCTTTGGGAATTTCCGTTTCAGGAATGGGCTGTTTTTCTACTTTCGGTTGTATTTTGGGTGTTTTTTCAACAGAAGGTGTCGGTGTGGGTTTAGGTGCAAGTTTATAATTCAGGTCTACAATACCGCGCACCTCAGCTGCTGTGAGTTCTCCTCTGATAATTCTTGATAGAGTATCTTTACCCTTTGGCTGGTAGTCAATCAATCTAACTGTGGTATTAAAGGCATTTTTGACAGCATTTCCCTGATTATCGAGAAATTCCAGTTTTACCCAATTTTTTCCTGGATGGAAGCCTTTAAGGTAAACTGTCTGCCAGCGATCGAAAATAAAGCTTTCACCATTAATTGTGACGCGAATCCGCCAATCACTAAATCCTTCGTTAGCGTTTTCCTTCAGGGCGAGGTGTAGGGGCGCGTTAGTTAGGTAAAAGTCCAGTAAGATTGGTTCTGTTCCGTAGTTACCTTGAGGATTGCTGTAAGTTAGCAGGGGTAATTTGGAATCTGGATTGTTATCGTCAGTTTTTGTGAAAACGTGAAATGTTGTCTGGGCATAAGCGCCTTCATTTTTGAAGCTTTCATCCCAAGGACGGGAGGCAAAGACGCGCAGGGTATGAGTACCTGGGGATAAGTCTGGTAAAATCAAAGGCTGATTCAGGTCGTAAACAGCTATATGAGGTTGATTATCCAGAATTACGTGTAGATGGGGCCCCAGTTGTAATTGTGGATTTTTAAATATTGGTAGATCCTTTACCTGAAAACTGGCTGTAACTTTATTATCTTGGAATACTTCATCAGGGTTTGGAGTAACAATTGTCACTTGTGGCTGATAAACTTCCAAAATTGGACGCAGTTCTTGAATAACATCTGGTGGGGAAACTTCCGAAAACTGCTTAGAAATTTGAGAAATCTGAGGAGAGTTTTCTCTATAGATAGTAGATACTTCCTGGCTAGCGACTTTCTCGCCGCAACTGGTCAAGCTTAATACCAGCACCAATGTCATTACCCACCTGAGAATCGAGAACCTCTCAGGGATAAATTTCTCTAACACCCTTTTCAGCCACAAGTTCATGTGTTGCACCCAGTGATAGTCTTCGATAATTGACAGATTTATTTTGGCTTAAACTGTCCATCTGGAACTATAGCCCAAAAGGTGAAATCTGCCTCAGATCGCATGGTTTTCTTGTATATCTCAGGAAATTTTAACGGGTTGCGCTGATTCCTCTGCAACTTTTCTCAGATGAAGTTGGGGATTGGGGATGGGAAAGAAATTCTTTTAAGATTCGCTGGGGGTATGAATCCCTGACTTTTCAGGTTATGTGGAAAAGTCCACCAACGGACTTCCAAATAAAAAAATATTCAATTAACTCTTGTGGGGTGGGCATCTTGCCCGCCATATCGACTGGGCGGGCAAGATGCCCACCCCACAACATTTGGATAATTTATTTCTTGGAGTTCCCCAAAAACCTAACCCTCAACTCGTTGCGGGAAGGGGGATAATTCAAAGTCTCTCTCCTCTGAGGATAGAGATTTAGAGAGAGGTTTTCCAGATGACCTGAATTGTCAGGCAGGTATGAATCCACATACCTAATATTCCCAATCTCCAATCCCGATTAAAAAAAAAGTCATATTCATTACAGCGTTTTACTTAAGAAAATTGAAATATGACATAAATGTTCATGAGTAATAGCCGCAAAAGCTGGAACATCGGCTATGTAGAGCCAAACCATAAATCTTACGAATTGTTATCCTTTGTAAATTAAATAGATAATCTATTGACTTTTGGGAAAAAAGTTTGAAGTTAAAAGCCAGTTAAGGCAGTAATTCCAGCAATATTCGGGCAAGTTTGAATTATTGTTAAAATATCTCCAACAATGTACAAGTGAAGACTCTATAATTCAACGAGAAACAACTCTCCACATGGGGTCTTCATCGTGGCTTCAGTAAAATTCTGGAGTAGTCGGTAATGGTTCATTTTGTGGTATTAATGATTCCTCATTCCTTATCAAGAGAGGAGGTCGAATGACAATAAGTCCTCCGGAGCGAGAGGAAAAAAAGGCAAGAGTAATCGTCGATAACAATCCAGTTCCAACCTCATTCGAGAAATGGGCGCAACCTGGACACTTTGACAGATCCTTGGCCAGAGGTCCCAAAACCACCACATGGATTTGGAACCTGCACGCACTCGCCCATGATTTTGATACACATACAAGCGATTTAGAAGAGATATCCCGCAAGATATTCTCAGCCCACTTCGGCCACCTGGCTGTAGTGACAATCTGGTTGAGCGGGATGATTTTCCACGGCGCGAAGTTTTCTAACTACGAAGCTTGGTTAAGCGACCCATTAAACGTTAAACCAAGTGCCCAAGTTGTTTGGCCCATTGTCGGGCAAGACATTTTAAACGGTGATGTTGGCGGTGGTTTCCACGGTATTCAAATCACCTCCGGTTTGTTCCAAGTATGGCGCGGTTGGGGGATCACAAACTCCTTCCAACTTTACGTAACAGCGATCGGTGGCTTGGTACTAGCAGGCTTATTCCTATTTGCCGGCTGGTTCCACTACCACAAACGCGCTCCCAAACTGGAATGGTTCCAGAATGTGGAATCAATCCTCAACCACCACTTGCAAGTATTGCTAGGTCTTGGTTCCTTGGGATGGGCAGGTCACTTAATCCACGTGTCCGCACCGACCAACAAGCTTTTGGATGCAGGCGTTGCCATCAAAGACATACCCTTGCCCCACGAGTTCATCTTGAACAAAGACTTGTTGACGGAACTGTATCCCGGCTTTGCTGCTGGTTTAGCACCTTTCTTCACCTTGAACTGGGGTCAGTATGCTGACTTCCTTACCTTCAAGGGCGGTCTGAACCCAGTAACAGGCGGCTTGTGGCTGACAGATATTTCCCATCACCACTTGGCGATCGCAGTTCTCTTTATCATTGCTGGTCATCAATACCGTACCAACTGGGGTATTGGTCACAGCATTAAAGAGATCCTAGAAAACCACAAAGGCCCTTTCACCGGCGAAGGTCACAAAGGTCTCTACGAAAACCTGACCACATCTTGGCACGCTCAATTGGCTACTAACCTAGCCTTCTTGGGTTCGCTGACCATCATCATCGCGCATCACCAATACGCGATGCCCCCCTATCCATATTTGGCAACTGACTACGCTACTCAGCTAGCTCTGTTTACTCACCATACTTGGATCGGTGGCTTCTTAATCGTTGGTGGAGCGGCTCACGCTGCGATCTTCATGGTGCGGGATTACGATCCAGTTGTGAACCAAAACAACGTGCTGGATCGGGTAATTCGTCACCGGGATGCGATTATTTCTCATCTAAACTGGGTGTCTATATTCCTTGGCTTCCATAGCTTTGGGCTTTACATCCACAACGACACAATGCGCGCATTGGGTCGTCCTCAAGACTTGTTCTCTGATACAGGAATTCAATTGCAGCCAGTATTTGCCCAGTGGATACAAAATATCCACGCCTTGGCTCCTGGTACAACTGCACCTAATGCCCTAGAACCAGTTAGCTATGTCTTTGGCGGCGGTATTTTGGCTATTGGCGGGAAAGTGGCAGCTGCACCAATCACTTTGGGTACAGCGGACTTCCTAATTCACCACATTCACGCCTTTACCATTCACGTCACCGTCCTAATTCTGCTCAAAGGTGTGCTGTACGCCCGTAGCTCTCGTCTGATTCCAGACAAAGCAAACCTGGGCTTCCGCTTCCCCTGCGACGGGCCAGGTCGTGGCGGTACCTGCCAAGTGTCTGGTTGGGATCACGTATTCCTCGGACTTTTCTGGATGTACAACTCCATATCGATTGTAATTTTCCACTTCAGTTGGAAGTTACAGTCGGATGTTTGGGGAACAGTAGATGCAGATGGTGTAGTGACTCACATCACTGGTGGTAACTTTGCCCAAAGTGCTATCACCATCAACGGTTGGTTGCGTGACTTCTTGTGGGCACAAGCTACGCAAGTCATCAACTCCTACGGAAGTGCGCTGTCTGCTTATGGTCTAATTTTCTTAGGCGCTCACTTTGTTTGGGCATTCAGCTTGATGTTCCTGTTCAGTGGTCGCGGCTACTGGCAAGAACTGATTGAGTCCATTGTTTGGGCGCATAACAAACTGAAGGTAGCCCCAGCAATCCAGCCTCGCGCTCTGAGCATTATTCAGGGTCGGGCTGTAGGGGTAGCTCACTACCTCTTGGGAGGAATTGCTACAACTTGGGCATTCTTCCACGCACACATCCTTTCAGTAGGATAGCAATCAGGAAATTTTGGATTTGAGATTTTAGATTTGAGATTCAATCAAAAATCTAAAATCCAAAATCCAAAATTCAGCTGGTATTTGATGGCTAAAGGTCAGAGGAATTATTAAACCTATGGCGACAAAATTTCCGAAATTTAGCCAGGATCTCGCACAGGACCCGACGACTCGTCGGATATGGTATGCGATCGCTACAGGCAACGACTTTGAAACCCATGATGGCATCACAGAGGAAAATCTTTACCAAAAGATTTTCGCTACTCACTTCGGTCACTTGGCAATCATCTTCCTGTGGGCATCCAGCCTCCTGTTCCACGTAGCCTGGCAAGGTAACTTTGAACAGTGGATTAAAGATCCCCTTCACATCCGTCCAATCGCCCACGCGATTTGGGACCCCCACTTTGGTAAACCAGCGATCGAAGCTTTTACCCAAGCGGGCGCTAGCAATCCAGTAAACATTACCTACTCTGGTCTCTACCATTGGTGGTATACCATCGGTCTGCGGAATAACGGCGAACTGTACAACGGTTCAGTGTTCTTGCTGTTATTCGCGGCTGTATTATTGTTCGCTGGTTGGCTACACTTGCAACCCAAGTACCGTCCTAGCTTGGCATGGTTTAAGAGCGCGGAACATCGCCTAAACCACCACTTAGCAGGTTTGTTTGGTGTTAGTTCTTTGGCTTGGGCTGGTCACTTAATTCACGTTGCTGTCCCCGAAGCTCGCGGTCAGCACGTAGGTTGGGATAACTTCCTGAATACCCCACCCCATCCAGCCGGTTTGACACCATTCTTTACAGGCAACTGGGGTGTTTACTCTCAAAACCCTGACACTCCTGGACATATCTTCGGGACATCGCAAGGTGCTGGAACTGCAATTCTGAGTTTCTTGGGTGGTTTCCATCCCCAGACAGAAGCTTTGTGGCTGACTGACATCGCTCATCACCACTTAGCGATCGCAGTTTTATTCATTGTTGCTGGTCACATGTACCGGACAAACTTTGGGATTGGTCACAGTCTCAAGGAAGCCTTGAATGCCAAGAATTTCTTTGGTATTCCAGTTGAAGGCCCGTTCAACCTACCTCACCAAGGTATCTACGACACCTACAACAACTCCCTGCACTTCCAATTGGGATGGCACTTAGCAGCGTTAGGTGTTGTTACTTCCCTGGTAGCGCAGCACATGTACTCACTGCCTTCCTACGCATTTATTGCGAAGGACTACACAACACAGGCAGCGTTGTACACGCATCACCAGTATATTGCTGGCTTCCTGATGCTTGGTGCTTTTGCTCACGGAGCAATCTTCTGGGTTCGTGATTACGATCCAGAGCAAAACAAGGGTAACGTTCTTGAACGTGTACTACAGCACAAAGAAGCGATTATTTCCCACCTCAGCTGGGTATCCCTTTTCTTGGGCTTCCACACCCTTGGTTTGTACGTACATAACGACGTAGTAGTTGCTTTCGGCACTCCTGAAAAGCAAATCTTGATTGAGCCAGTGTTTGCTCAATTCGTCCAAGCTGCTAACGGTAAAGTACTGTACGGTTTAGACACCTTACTATCTAACCCCGATAGTATTGCTTACACAGCATGGCCCAACTACGCTAACGTTTGGTTGCCAGGCTGGTTAGATGCCATCAATGCTGGTACTAACTCCTTGTTCTTGACAATCGGCCCTGGCGACTTCTTGGTTCACCATGCGATCGCCTTAGGTCTGCACACCAGCACTTTGATCTTGGTCAAAGGTGCTTTGGATGCCCGTGGTTCTAAGCTGATGCCCGATAAAAAGGACTTCGGCTATGCCTTCCCTTGCGACGGCCCCGGTCGTGGCGGTACTTGCGACATCTCAGCTTGGGATTCCTTCTACCTCGCTACATTCTGGGTACTTAATACCCTTGGTTGGGTTACGTTCTACTGGCATTGGAAACATCTCGGTGTTTGGCAAGGCAACGTCGCTCAGTTCAATGAGAACTCTACATATCTCATGGGCTGGTTCCGCGATTACCTCTGGGCTAACTCTGCTCAGTTGATTAACGGTTACAACCCCTACGGCGTGAATAACCTATCTGTCTGGGCTTGGATGTTCTTGTTTGGACACCTAGTTTGGGCTACTGGTTTCATGTTCTTAATCTCCTGGAGAGGTTACTGGCAAGAGTTGATTGAAACCCTTGTTTGGGCACACGAACGCACTCCTCTAGCTAACCTAGTTCGCTGGAAAGACAAGCCCGTTGCTCTGTCCATCGTTCAAGCTCGTGTAGTTGGTCTAGCTCACTTCACTGTTGGCTATGTCGTAACTTACGCCGCATTCTTGATTGCTTCTACTGCTGGTAAGTTCGGTTAATTCGGCTGCTAGTTTTGTAGATAAGTAATAAAAATCCCCTGCCGCAAGGTGGGGGATTTTTTTGGGTTTTGGGTGCGGAGGATGGGAAAAATAAAGAAGGGGCGGGCAAGATGCCCACCCCACAAGACAAAAAAACAAATAGTTTTTTATTCTGAATGCAAGAGCCAAAGTTGAAAATTTTTCTGAGAAGATTACCTCATTGGGAATTAGATGGGGCAGTTTATTTCATTACCTTTAATACTTGGGAAAAGTTAGAACTTAGCCTAGAAGCTAGAGAAATAGTATTTAATTCCTGCTTGTTTTTTGATAAAAACAGATATCAAATATTTGTCTTTGTAGTTATGACAAATCTATGTACATCTGCTCATTCAGCCATTCCTCAAGTCGGAAAATGAGTTTTGGTCATTGAGTAGCATTATGAAAAGTATTAAAGGTTATAGTGGAATGGCACTAAGAAAAGCCTAAAGGCTTGTGTCACCTCGTTCCCAGCCTCTAGGCTGGGAATGTATTCAAAGAGGCTCTGCCTCTCGTCAAGCCCCTGGAGGCGGAGCCTCCCAGAATCCGTTCCCAGCCTGGAGGCTGGGAACCAGTCAGGGCAAGGGCTATATCTTTTCTTAGTGCCATTCGGTTATAGTGCTAAACAAATTCCCCAAGTGATGAAACATATAGGAACAGTTTGGCAAGATGAAAGATATGACCGTATTGTTAGGAATGACGAAGAGTTTCAACAATATTGGGAATATATCAGACAAAATCCTGTAAAAGCAGGACTGTCATCAAGCCCAGAAGATTACCCCTTCTTTTGGCAAGTCCCTGAATAATCTCAATCATGACATTCTCTCTTGTAGGATCACATTCTCTCTTGTGGGGTGGGCATCTTGCCCGCCCAGTAACCAATGGTAAGATACCCACCCTACAAGTTAGTAATAATTTATTTCTTGGAAATTCCTTACCTAAAAACCAATTTTTCCAAGAGAAGACATCGCACTCTGCTATGTTAGATTCAAGCTACAACTCCTACGGATGAGGAATCAAGCAATGACGGCTTCTGTGGAACATGGCTTCAATAATAGCGCTTTTATCCCTCCCTTAGAAAGTGGCGATCGCTTAACCCGCCACGAATTCGAGCGTCGTTATACAGCAATGCCCAATAAAAAAGCAGAATTAATTGAAGGAGTTGTCTACGTGGCATCACCTCTACGTTTTAGAAGTCATGGTTTACCTCATGGAAACTTAATTATCTGGTTAGGGAATTACAAAGTTTCCACCCCAGGCGTAGAACTAGGCGATAATGCTACCGTGCGCTTAGATTTAGATAATGAACCACAGCCTGATATTTTGCTGTTGATAGAAAAAACAGCCAAGGGACAGGCAAATATCAGTGAAGATGATTACGTAGAAGGCGCACCCGAATTAGTAGCAGAAGTAGCTGCCAGTAGTGCATCTATTGATTTATACGACAAAAAACGCGCTTACCGCCGCAACGGAGTACAGGAATACATCGTCTGGAAGACTCTAGAGAATAAGCTCGACTGGTTTTGTTTGCAAAATGGTGAATATTTGCCACTAGTAGCGGATGCAGATGGTGTGATTAAAAGCAAGGTATTTCCAGGTTTGTGGTTAGCTGTCACCCCACTGATTACAGGAGACATGACTACAGTTTTAGCAGTGCTGCAACAAGGGTTAAATTCAAAAGAACATACGGAGTTTCTTGAGCATTTAGCTGACTAAAACTTAATACAAGTGCTTTACTAAGTACAAATATTTACAGAGATAAAATTTAAAAAAAATATCTGGTGTATTTGGGTACAATTACTAAATTGTGACTCATTTATATTAGTAGACGCATTGGTATAAATAAAAATTGTTTCCACTGACTACAAAGCTCAGATTTTAGTTTTGTCTCAATTCAATATAAAATCTAAAACTTAAAATCCTAAATCAATATGGCAAACCTAACACCGAATTCTAGTTTTAGTTTGACACTGCGCTTGCAGATTCCCAATCGTGTAGGGATGTTGGCATCAATAACCCAGGCGATCGCCTCCACTGGCGGTAATCTCGGTCAAATTGATCTAATCGAGCAAACCCGCAAAGAATCCACCCGCGATCTGACTGTGGATGCTGCGAGTACCGAACACGCTGAAACCATTGTGCAAGCAGTCAAAGCATTACCAGACATCAAGTTGCTCAGTGTCTACGATCGCACCTTTAATTTGCATCGCGGTGGCAAAATCAGCATTGTCAGCAGAATTCCCCTGAAGAGTGTTTCCGATTTGGCAATGGCTTACACGCCCGGAGTCGGTCGCATTTGTACAGCGATCGCTCAAGACCCAGAAGAAGTTTACAACTTAACTATCAAACAAAACACTGTTGCCATTGTCACCGATGGTAGTGCCGTTTTGGGTTTGGGAAATCTCGGCCCCGCCGCCGCCCTACCAGTCATGGAAGGTAAAGCAATGCTATTCAAGGAATTTGCTGGGCTAGATGCTTTTCCCATCTGTCTCGCCACCCAAGATACAGAAGAAATTATCCAGACAGTTAAGAATATCGCTCCGGTGTTTGGGGGCGTGAATTTAGAGGATATTGCTGCACCTCGCTGCTTTGAAATTGAAAAGAGATTACGCCAAGAATTAGATATCCCCGTTTTTCACGATGACCAGCACGGTACAGCAATTGTCACCTTGGCAGCATTATTTAATTCCCTGAAACTGGTACATAAATCCTTAGCAGAAATCAAGATTGTGATTAACGGTGCTGGGGCGGCGGGAGTGGCGATCGCTCGGTTACTCCGTAAAGCTGGCGCAGAAAAAATCTGGATGTGCGACTCTAAAGGGATTATCTCTACCAGTCGCACCGATTTGACAGAAGAAAAACTCGAATTTGCGGTGAAAGGTCAGGGCACATTAGCGGGTGCAATGCAAGGGGCAGATGTGTTTATTGGCGTCAGCGCACCAGGAGTTTTGACACCAGAAATGGTGCAATCGATGGCGAAAGATCCAATTGTGTTTGCAATGGCAAATCCCATTCCAGAGATTCAGCCAGAATTAATCAGTCAAGATGTTGCTGTGATTGCGACCGGTCGCAGTGATTACCCAAATCAAATCAATAACGTCCTCGCTTTTCCTGGCGTATTCCGTGGTGCTTTAGATTGTCGGGCACAGACAATTACCATCAAAATGTACTTGGAAGCTGCAAGTGCGATCGCCTCCTTAGTCAAGCCCTCAGACTTAGATCGGGAACACATTATTCCTTCAGTCTTTGATGAGCGTGTCGCCACTGCTGTTGCTGCTGCTGTGCAACGTGCAGCGCGGGAAGAAGGTATTGCTCGGAATTAACCCTCTTTTATCACTTTCGGGAGAGAATAATCTGGAATGCTTACAGCATAAGACTTTTACCAAAAAATCATGATTTCAGCCATTGTGTTAGAAAATAAACGCTCAAATGCCCGTTGTATCTATAGTTCAAAATTTGGCTTTGATTTTTATTTTCCCAGAGTGACAAAACAGGGTTAATTAAAATAATGACTCTTGTGGGATGGTTGTCTCACCCGTCCCACAGAACATTCTTGTATGCAATCTCCTATAGTGAATTGCCACAACCAGCAAACCATTTTTGGTACTCTCCATCATCTTATGATTTTGGTTGTACAACTTGCCTAACAACTAGACATCTCCAGAAATTAAATATGCGTTACCCAGAACCCTTGTAGAGACGTAGCAGTGCTACGTCTCTACGTTCTTTTTCGGAGATGTCTACTTGTTCGTCCAAACCTAATGCTTGGGATATCTGTTCAATGCTCAATCCTAACGCCCATAGCTGAGGTATTGTTTCTAGCTTGCCTTCCTGTTTACCTTCTTCTTTACCCTCTGCAAAAACTTCTTGGTAAAATCTAGTTTGCTTTAACTCACTTAATCCGAACATTTTCCCCATCTCCTCCCGACTCAAGCGCGATCGCCATGCTATCAAGCGAATTAAAATTTTGGTTGTATATGTGGGCACTCTAGATTTAAGAAACTTACTGGAGAGTGATTTCTATGTCTACGACCCCAATTAGTGCAACATTAGCACAAACAGACAGAGATGCTGTGTTGCAAGCCATCGCCACCATTAAAGAAAAGCTACCATTTTTGGTTGATTTGAGTGCCGACGATCGCAAGACTTTACCCAAGATGGGAGATAAGAGTCGGGCGTTTGTGAGTAAAGCATTAGAGGTGGCGGCGCAGAACCCAGAGTTTTTACCGCGATCGTTTGACTTAGAAGAGATGCGGAAGGATGTGCAATTATTTGAAGCGTTGTATCCGGTGTTATTGTCGTTGACGCAGTTACAAGAGTTGGTAGATGATACATCTCTTGCAGTCGGTAGTGAAGCTTATGCAGCCGCGTTACAGGTGTATAACTACGCAAAAGCCAGTGGACAGGGCGCGGGTTTAGATGCAGTAGTTGTGGAAATGGGACAGCGATTTGCTCGTAAACCTGGAAAATCCAAGTCTCAAAAAGCTGCATTGTAGAAAATAGCTCGGTAGTTGCACTTAAAAAGTGTAACTTTGAAGCTCAGAAATTGGATGTTGGAGTTAAAAGCACGACATTCCGAGTTCTGAGCTTGTTTTTTTGAGTTCAAAGGCTCAACGTTCGAGCAAAAAGGTGCAACTTCCGAGTTCAAAGGCTCAACGTTCGAGCAAAAAGGTGCAACTTCCGAGTTCAAAGGCTCAACGTTCAAGCAAAAAGGTGCAACTTCCGAGTTCAAAGGCTCAACGTTCGAGTAAAAAGGTGCAACTTCCGAGTTCAGAGGCTCAACAGTCGAGCAAAAAGGTGCAACTTCCGAGTTCAAAGGTGCAACGTTCGAGTAAAAAGGTGCAACTTCCGAGTTCAAAGGCTCAACGTTCGAGATAAAAGCTTAATTTTTGAAGTTCAGCAGTCTGGAATTTGAGCTAAAGTCTTAATATCTCAGGAGTTGAACCTAAAGAATTTAGTAGACGCTTGATATTTCAAGGTTTATTTACAGGAGATTGTGTATAACTACTGTGAAAGGGGCATCCTGAAAATTAGCCTCTAATTATAGAGCTTCCAGTATGGCAAGCAAAGAGATATACTAATGAATCCCTTAGAAACCTACCTCCAAGAATTGCGTGATATTCGGTCTACAGGTGCTGCGGTTAAAGAAACTTCCTATTACGGTGCGCTGGAACGGTTGTTTAATAGTTTAGGGAAAGACTTGAAACCTATCTGCCCAAGTCCCTGATGAAGAATGGCAAAAACTACCTACTGACTTAGCTAGGAGATTTGATTACTATCAGAAACAGAAACGCATAAGGGTTAGGCAATGAGTGAAACTCAGACCCAGTTACCGACAGATACATGGATTTACACTTCTTGGCAGGAGTATGAGCAGATAGTCGCTAACTTACTCAACGAGAAGGCAAAGAGTTACTACTATAAGGGGCACATGAGGCTGGAGATGGCACCAGTTAGTTTTGATCATGGTCAAGACCATGTTGTAATTATTTTTGCAGTGACTCTATTTGCAGCACTTAAAGGGATTCTAGCCACAGGTTTAGACACCACTACCTTTCGTAAAACTGGTGTTCAGGATTGTCAGCCCGATGTGGCGTATTACCTCAGAGAACGCGCCCAAGCTATCCCAGCAGGTACAGGAATTGTCAACCTCGATCGCTATCCTGCACCAGATTTAGTGATTGAAATTGCGAAAACATCCCTGTTGGATGATTTGGGTACAAAGCGATCGCTCTATGAAGAGTTGGGTGTTACTGAATACTGGGTAGTAGATGTCCAAAATGCAGAAATTATAGCTTATGCGATCGCAGATCAAGGCAGTAAACGTATTCAAGAATCACAGCTATTGCCTGGTTTGGCAATGTCTATTTTAGAAGAAGCCTTACGCCGTAGCCGTGAAATGAGTCAATCTGAAGTTGGAACTTGGTTATTGAGCCAGTTTCAGCAAAAGCAGGAATAAATTAGAATTACCAGGCACCGTCTGGCAATTCTTGATGGTATAGAGCAATCAGATTTATCTGTAGAATTAATCCAAAATCCAAAATTGTTTGACTTTTATTCTGCGTTCACAAATTCCAAATACCCACTGCTAAGTTCTTTCACCGCCAAATCATAAAATTGCTTACCATGTTCAGGCGTTGCTAAAGCCGGATTTGAACCCATACGTCCATCTGGATAACGCACTCGAAAGTCAGCAGCGCTATAAATCCGATGTCCCCTTGCAACTTCTGGTGAAAGGTATGCTTGCTTAATCGCCTCTGGATAAACATACTGAGTGAGCGCTACTTCACTTGGCGTTGCATGAGAGCCTTCTTGATCACCATATAATTCTTTAGCTAGCTTATATACAGAACCGCACATAAACCAGTTTGCCACTTGACATTGCACTTGTTGAGCATTGGGAATCTGCAAATCTTCTAAGTGCGCGTAAGTTTCGGAGAAAGCCGCTTTCAGGGTGGCGATGTTCCCACCATGTCCGTTGATAAAGTAGAACCTGCTAAAACCAGCTTTGGCTAAACAAGTTACATAATCTCGCACTACTTGAATTAAAGTGCTGGGACGCAGACTGATTGAGCCAGGAAAAGCAGTATGGTGCAGTGCCATGCCCACATTGATTGTAGGGCCAACGATCGCTTGGGTTGCATCACCTACACCAGCTGCGATCGCTTCTGCACAAATAGCATCAGTACCAATTAACCCCGTTGGCCCATGTTGTTCTGTGGAACCAATAGGGAAAATAATCCCCTTTGACTGCTGTAAATAAGCTTCGACTTCTTGCCAAGTACTTAAATGCAGTAACATTTTTGACGATTTCCCTTAATAAAATAATCTCTGATCCACCCGATTTCTTCTTGCCCACTTACTCAGTTTAAATATACTAAAAAGGACGAATGCTAAAAAGCTAGCAGAAAACTAGAAAAAGTAGGTTAAAAGTACTATTGTTACCTCATTTTCAACACTTGAGCAAAAATATCAGCGTATCCAAAAGGAGTTAATGGCTGGGGCGATCGCTCTTGGCGGTGTTTTCCTCATTGGTACTTTGTGGTACTGGTTAGTGGAAGGCTGGTCATGGGAAGACGCAGCTTATATGACAGTCATCACTTTAGCCACTGTGGGATACGGAGAGACTCACCCACTGGGTAGCCGAGGAAGATTGTTTACAATTGCCTTGATTTTGTTGGGTGTAGTCAATATCGGTTACATTGTCAACAGATTTACAGAAGCGATCATTCAAGGCTACTTTCAAGAAGGAATTCGGCTACAGCAACAGAGGCGGTTAATGGAATCTCTAACAGAACATTACATCATCTGTGGATTTAGCCGCACTGGTCGTCAAATTGCCAAGGAATTTCGGGCAGAAGACGCACCTTTTGTAGTGATTGATGCTGACATGGAATCTGTACAAAGGGCGCAGACTGAAGGTTACACGGCATATCAAGGTGACGCTACCCTAGATGACACACTTCTGAAAGTTGGTATTGAACGGGCGATTTGTATTGTTGCTGCCCTTCCTTCAGATGCCGAAAATTTATATATTGTTTTATCAGCAAAAACACTGAATTCGGGAATTCGGGTAATTGCACGGGCAAGTACAGAAGAAGCTTTGCAGAAGTTACGACGCGGTGGTGCAGATGAAGTTATATCCCCCTATATCACTGGTGGGAAACGTATGGCTGCTGCGGCTCTCAGACCCCAAGTCTTAGATTTTGTAGATGGAATTTTGACAGGTGCAGACCGTCAGTTGTATATGGAAGAATTTTTACTCGATCCGGCTTTTTGTCCCTTTGTGGGTCAAAGTTTGCAAAAAGCGAGATTGCGATCGCAATCTGGGGCATTAGTCCTAGCAATTCGCCGTCTTGATGGGACTCTCATCGGTGGCCCCACTGGCGATACGGTGTTAATGCCAGGCGATCGGCTAATTGGTATGGGTACAGCAGAACAGTTACGGAGTCTGAATCAAATTCTCGGCCCAATTGGTTCTCAGAAATTGCGACGACCGAAAAATAGTTGAGGGCAGATATCAGATAATTTCTGTAGACAAAAAGTTTTAAAAAAATAGGTATTGATATGAATACAAATTTAGAAGATTTCTCATATCTATGGAATGGCCAAGAACCTGATTGGGCACTGTTAAAATTTTATGCCTCACCTTCAGAAAAAGAACCAAGATATGTAATTGTCAACACGAAAACTAAGCGAGCTTTGCTAACTCACGATGATACTCTGTATCAGCATCTAAAACAAACTATGCTTGAGAAAAAAGTTCGCATTGTATCAGATTTATGATTTTGATTATACTATTAGTGTCTGTGTGGCATCTTTTTGGATATCAAAAATCTGATTTCTATCTTGCGGTTGGGCTAGGTAAATTTTGATGTGATTAGGCTGTGTTTTAGTCATTATTAGGTTTTAACACATCTTTTGATACATTATGCTTAACTCAACCACTGAAAAATATTAGCTTTTCTAACCAATGCCCAACGACAAATTACAAATGACTAATAATCAATTTCTCTCCACCCATGCATAGCTGCTATGCCTTTTGTAACCCATTCGATCACAATTGGGGGAGCTTCTGATATCAAAATGCTAGGATAAACTGCTGCACCCCAATCGGGATGAATTAATACACGGCATTGATTTTTGATCACTGGATAGTTGAGCAAAGCTTTGACAACTGCTGTGTCATCGTGGGGAATTGCTCCGGGATGGGAGAGTAAAGGATAGCCTGTACGAGGGTCGATTAGGTCTGTTAAATAGCCGCGATCGCGTAGATTAAATGCTAAATCGCAGCCAAATCTCATAAACTTTTCTCGCAAGCGTTCTTTCTCTGTCTCTACTTCTGCTGTTTTTTCAACTAATTGATAACGCGATTGTTGTAAAACAATCACTACCCGTAAAAATGGCTGTCGTTTCCAATCTGGTAATATCCGTTCGCAGTTGGCACAGATATATTGACTGGGAGGATGAATTGAAATTTGAACCGCTTGTCCCGCTTCACCAACTAAATTAATGGGACAGGCTTGCTCCGGAGTGTAAACCTTGGGATAGTTCACTAAATTGATTCGGTTTATACAAAATTTTTAATTTAATCTCTGCTATAGATAATAACTCTTAAAAGTTCCAAAAAAGCATCATTTTTCTCTAATATGCTGCTTTTTTTCCAAGTAGTTACTAATAATTTGAGAATTTTAATCCTAATTTTAACCTTTATTAACCTGTTCTAATGGGATTTACTGCGATCGCTGTAGGCGTTGGCATAGGTGCAGCTGTCGTAGACAAGCGATGCCTATGGCGGGCTACGCCTACGCGCCTGAAATATGGTCAATCAAAATCCCAAAAAATAACCTCCATCCCATATAATTTGCAGTCAAAACCAAAATGATATAGCTGTCAGCAAAACTTGATTAGACAGATGTCTAGTTAAGCAAAGGGTGTGAGAGTTTTGCCAAAGGCATTCAGCTATGCAGCCTACTTTCCATAACACCCAATTAATTGAGTTTTAAAGAATTCACTGGAACTTCATCCCAAGAATCAACTGTCCGTAATCGCGCTACCCAACCTGCGGACTTTTGCGTCTCGGTCAAATTATTCTCAAAAGAATCATGACAATCTTTAGCTTGAGATTCATTACAAGTGGCAATACAGGCATGAATCATCCCAGACGGATCAATTTGCTCATTTACCCAAATGGTCATAGAATATTACCTCAAAAACTTTAGCAAAAAAGCTATTTGCCATTTTAGAATACTATTAAAATCAAAACTACTTGTAGCAAACTAATCCCAATTACTAGCTACTAATTTACAATTAGCCAGTTCCACTTCATTTGGTAGGCAGGTATGATTGATTTCCTCTTTCATAGCGGCTACGGTAGAGTAATTCAACTGTCCACCATATTCCTGAATATAGGGAATCTGGCGCTGATAGAGTCCTCGAAAGGTATTGGCAAATAAAAGGGTAAAAATTGCTACTACCAATCCTGATGCTGTTTGTAAACTTGCTAAAATACACATAATTGTTATGCCCTTTTCGCGTTTTGTATCTAAAGATTTTTGAAACCCGTGTAGGCGGGTTTTGTCTGTGTAGCCGCGACTTCTAGTCGCCAGGATTTTTGAGCCTCAGAAGGTCAACGCATAAAAATTACCTAGAAAAAGTCTGATAAAATCCGAAATACACCTTGTATATTTAGTAGTTATCATTAGCACCTCAAATTAAATCTTGTAATGAACCCACAAAACAAGCCCAAGAGTTTACAAGATATTCTTAAGCAGCGTCAGCAATCAGGTTTTGTGGGTCGTGAAGACCAAATAAACCAATTTCGCCAAAATCTAGCATTATCCCCAGAAGACGATCGCCGTCGTTTTCTTTATAACGTTTGGGGTCAAGGTGGAGTTGGTAAAAGCACTCTGTTACGGCAGTTTCGTAAAATTGCTGACGAAGCAAAAATTATTTCCGCTTACATCGATGAAGCTGAAAAAACTATACCAGAAGTTATGGGTCGTTTAGCTGAGGAGTTAGAACGGCAAGGTCATAAACTAACGCAGTTTACAGAACGCTACAAAGTTTACCGTCAAAAGCGCCAAGAATTAGAAACCGATCCAGACGCTCCTCAAGGTTTTTCCGCTTTTGTCGGGAAAACTATGGTAAAAACTGGTGTGCGTCTGGCGCGTCGAGTTCCTGTTGGCGGTGCTGTATTTGACTTTGTAGATGAGGATGCTTTCGCTACCCAAGCCGGAGAATGGGCATCTTATGTTGCCAAGAAAATAACAAATAAAGACGAGGTGCGTTTAGTTCAAGAACCTGAAGAAGTGCTGACGCCGCTATTTTTGCAAGATATTTTTAAAATTGCTAAAGAAACTGCCGTTGTTTTGTTTTTTGATACTTATGAACGCACAGGAGAATTTCTAGATAACTGGCTACGGGAAATTTTGGAGGGTCGCCACGGAGAAGTATCTCTCAATATATTGATAGCGATCGCCGGTCGGCATGAATTAGATAGATAAAAATCATTGGGCACCTTACGAGGGGTTAATAGTTCGTTTCTCTCTGGAACCCTTTACAGAAGAAGAAGCCCAACAATATTTAACTCGCAAAGATATTACCAATAGTCAGGTTGTAGAAACGATTTTGCGCCTTTCTGGAAATTTGCCCCTGCTAGTAGGAATGCTAGCAGATGCTCATCCCAATGACCCTAACCAAGTAGTTGAGCCTAGCAGTAGTGCTGTAGAACGCTTTTTAAAATGGATTGACGACCCCAAGCGGCGACAAGTGGCGCTCGATGCTGCTATTCCTCGGTGTTTGAATCGGGATGTTATGGCCAAGTTGAGAGGAGAAGAAGAAGCGGATGAACTGTTTACTTGGCTGAAAGAAACATCCTTTGTCAACGAACGTACCGATGGTTGGGCTTATCATGATGTCGTTAAAACGCAAATGTTACGCCACAAGCGCCTTTCATCGCCGCAAGGTTGGGCTGACATACATGGTAAGTTGGCAGAATATTATAACGGTCTGCGGAATGATCTGCAATTGTCACAAGAGGAAAAACAGCGCGATCCTAGCTGGCAAAGTCACACTTTAAATGTGTTATACCACAGGTTATGTCAGTCACCGCAAAAGAGTTTATCTCTAGCTCTCAATGAATTTTTGGCTGCACTCAAAAATCAACGCAAATTTGCACAACAATATGCAGAAACGATGCTTCAGGCTGGTAAAGATGCGGATTCTGCTGAAGTTAAGGTTTGGGGTGAGCAACTAGCTAATGGGTTAAAAGCTTATGAGGAGAAACTTTATCAAGTTACATTAGAAATCTTTACCGCAGTCTTAGAGAATTCTAGGATTGAAGTAAAATGGCAACCAATTGCTTTAGGTTGGCGCGGTGAAACTTACTTTTTTATGGAGCGTTACCCAGAAGCCCTACAAGATTTTGACCGCGCAATTGAACTAGATCCCAAATATGACTGGGTGATCGCAAATCGCGCTTTCACTTACCGTTTAATGGAGCGTTACACCGAAGCCCTACAAGATTTTGACCGCGCCATTGAACTAGACCCCAAATCTGCCGGGGCGATAGCAGGTCGCGGTCAAACATACAAATCAATGGAGCGTTACACCCAAGCACTGCAAGATTTTGACCGCGCCATTGAACTAGACCCCAAACTTGACTGGGCGATAGCAGGTCGCGGTCAAATATACAAATCAATGGAGCGTTACCTAGAAGCCCTACAAGATTTTGACCGCGCCATTGAACTTAATCCCAAATATGACTGGGCGATCACAAGTCGTGGTGAAACTTACCGTTTAATGGAGCGTTACACCGAAGCCCTACAAGATTTTGACCGCGCTATTGAACTTAACCCCAAATCTAAATCTGCCTGGGCGATCGCATTTCGCGGTGAAACTTACCGTTTAATGGAGCGTTATACTGAAGCCCTACAAGATTTTGACCGCGCTATTGAACTTTACCCCAAATATGACTGGGCGATCGCAAGTCGCGGTGAAACTTACCTGATGCTTAAGCTATATAATGAGGCTCTCGCAGATTTCAACCGCGCTATTAACTTAGATTCTGAAAGTAATTGGAGATTGTATAATCGTGCTTTAGCCTACCAAGCCCTTAACTTAGCAGATAAAGCACGGGCTGACTTAGCACTTGCCATCAAGCTTGCTAAACAGAATTACGAAAAAGATGCTAAAAACTGGCGTAATGCCTTTAATTTAGCCCTTTACTATTTGGCTTCTCATTATACTCAACCAGCAGAGCAGTTATATCGCTATGCTATATCTCAAAATGCTTCTTCAGAATCTATTCGTGAAGCTATCCAAAACCTTAATGACTTTTTAACCGTGTTCCCTAACCATGTGCAGGCTACATCATTGCGACAGTTGTTGCAGTCTTCTCTAACTTAGGTTGTGAATTTTCAGTAGAAATATGAAGCGATGCCTACGCTTTTACAACTGTACCTAACTCATGACAAAGTGCATTGCGATCGCTTCATTCCCAACTTTTGCAAAAGCTTGGCAAAAATTCCCCCTGAAGGTGAAGAACCTGCACTACGTTGTTAGGGTGTGAGTAAGCGATCGTAAGATTCCGGTTAAAAATTGCTCAATAGAAACCCTTCGACTCAAAAAACTGGCCTTAATTAAAGCCAGTTTTTTGATTTTATTGCTAACTTCTAGCAAATTTTACAGCCGAGCATTAATGGAAATGGAACACACTTAATGAAGATATTATTAAGCTTCCTCATTGAAATGTCAAGATTTAACTAATTTTTTCAGCCAAACTTACCGTTAGATATCGCTACTTCCCTTACATTCTCAGGCTTTGCTGGTAAATTCTTGTCACCAAAATGCTGATTCATCAGCGCCGGGATTTGTGAAGCTTGAATTCGGCTATGGCGAGTTTTATCTGGCATAACTAGGTTTGGCCCAGCTTTACAGTTTTTCATACAACCAGTGCCCTTGATTGTAACTTGGTCTTCTAAACCGCGATCGCTTAAAGCCGCCTCCAATGCCTGACAAACTCCGTTACCACCACGTTTCATACAATCAGACTTTTGACACACCAAAATCGTGGCCTTGGTCTTAGCTGGTTTTGCCTTAACATTATCAATAGATGGGGGTTCTTGTGGTGCTGCGATCGTTTGAACTCTCGCCATTTCAGGATTCGCCGCCATCACACGTTCAGCTTTCAGTGTAACTTTGTCTTTTTTTATATCGTGTTCTTTATAACCAACCACTTGTAGCCAAGTACCTGCTGGTAGCCGCAAATCAAAAGCAGCCCGTAAATGTTTAGCAAGTTTAACGTAGCATTCACCCTCATGAGTACTCAGCAGTAAACCTTTGAGCTTATAGCCATCTTTAATAACAAAATTTATAAACCTGCCTTCAAGGCAAAATTCTGAACTTTGAGATACACCCATTTTTTTGACCTCCTTTTAACTAATACAAGCTATCAAGCAATAAATTCTCAGCAGTACCAACAGATTAGAACTATTGATAGCGATTCTGCCAGCAGCACTCAAGAGTCCAAATCTGGTCTTGACGAGAGACTGTAAATCGCCGTATCACACTCCAAAGTTGAACAGCCGCAGTCGGATTGCTAATTTCAACTCTCAATGGCTGGTTAGCCGCACAACTACAGGGAATGTCTAACTCCTTTAGGCGTTGATAGACTTGCCAGCGATCGGCCCAATTCACCTCTACAAGGTGACTTATTTCTATTTCTGAACTAAACGATTTCAAGAAATTGCCCTCAAAGTGCAACAAAATTCCAGTAAGCACCCCAATTTAACTCCCAGCTTTTTCAAAATCTTAGGAGTATAACCTCTTAAAACCAGCATAGCTTAAGTGCCAAGAATTCTCATTAATTTTGGAAAAAAATAAAATTTTGTAGCGATCGCATCAGGCAGAAATCAAGTCAAAATTCTTACATTGTTCGCGCAGTGGTCGTTGAGACTTCTCCAAGCGTGTCTCGTAAAGAAGAAAAACACTAGGAGACATTATAAATTTAGGGACTTCCAAATAAAAAATACTCAACTACTTCTTGTAGGGTGGACATCTTGTCCACCCCACAAGATTGAATAATTTATTTGTTGGAAGTCCCTTAACGTCCCACAGAGCGAGAGATGAAGGAGAAAATTTTACCTTGTCTTCCCCATGTCTCTACCTTGAAAAACATTCACATTACAACCTATTTGTCAATATCGATAGTGATATATATTATGCAATTTAACAAACTCCGTGGGTTTAAGTCCCCCGGTTCAATAACCGGCAAGTTTTGGGTCGGGGTCTAAATCCCCGTCACAAAACTTACTTGCGACTTGCGACTTGCGACTTGCGACTTGTTTTAATGAGAGTACCATCATCCACCAAACAACAAACTAGAGATTTTTGGTAGGTAAAAATACAAAATCTTGTGATGGCACATTGGCTTGCTCTTATTATTAAAATGTTAATATGTAAGCAATGAGCAGTTAAAATCTATAGCTGCTAAAAAGCGAGGAGAACAATGTCTGAAACGCAAACTTTGTTACGAAATTTTGGTCATGTATATGACAATCCTGTATTGCTGGATCACAGCGTAACTGCTCCAGTAACAGAAGGATTTAACGTTATATTAGCTAGTTTCCAGGCACTGTACTTGCAGTACCAGAAGCATCATTTTGTAGTTGAAGGCTCAGAATTTTATTCTCTGCACGAGTTTTTCAACGAAAGCTATGACCAAGTACAAGACCATATCCATGAAATTGGAGAACGCTTGGACGGGCTAGGTGGTGTGCCAGTAGCGACCTTTAGCAAATTAGCAGAATTAACTGTTTTTGAGCAAGAATCTGAGGGCGTATATTCCTCCCGCCAAATGGTGGAAAATGACCTAGCTGCTGAACAAGCGATTATTGGTGTAATTCGCCGCCAAGCTGCTCAGGCAGAGAGTTTAGGCGATCGGGGTACACGCTATCTGTACGAAAAGATTTTGTTGAAAACTGAGGAACGTGCTTATCATTTGTCACACTTCCTCGCTAAAGACAGCTTAACCTTAGGATTTGTCCAAGCTGCTCAAAGCTAAAACTCTCATAATCTAGATTTATCTACCTAGACTGAAAGAAAAAGTTGGCAGCACTAACCCTTAAAATATTATAAAAAATGGCAGAGAATGTTATCCCTATATCTCTGCCATTTTTAATTTAAGTAAACATATTTACATAATATTTAACATTGATAATCTTTAGCAATTAGCTAGTGAAAACAAATTCCTATCTAAGTAATCTATCTGTGCATAAATAAGTGAATGGATATAGAGCATAATAAATCACCAGTTGTTGAAAAGCATTATCCGGTTAAATAATAAATATTTGCAAAAGCTTTAAAAATTTAAGCATCACAATTAAATAAAATTAGAAATACAAAATAATTGTTGGGGACTGGGGACTGGGGATTGGGGACTGGGTATTGAATATTTGAAAAACTTTTTCCTAGTCCCAGTCCCTAGTACAAGAAGGCAAAAGTAAAAAGGCAAAAGTAAAAAGAAAGAATGCTTATTTTGTAGGCTTTCTGACTATTTTAAATGGGTGGTTTATTTACGCCGTGTTGTACTAGTCCCCAATCCCCAGTCCCCAATCCCCAGTCCCCAGTCCCTAGTCCCCAATCCCTAGTCCCTAGTCCCCAGTCCCCAGTCCCCCCTCCCTCTCTATCATCAAACTTAGAAAACTTAATAATAAAAAGCACGATGGGGGGTAAAGACCCTTAAAATGATCAGGATTTGTATTCTCGTATTTCAAGGCAACGACTATGCCCCGCCGTGACGACCTCCGGAAGATTCTACTGTTAGGCTCTGGTCCAATTGTGATTGGACAAGCCTGTGAGTTTGACTACTCTGGCACTCAAGCCTGCAAAGCGCTCCGAGAAGAAGGCTATGAAGTGGTTTTGGTCAACTCCAATCCTGCAACGATTATGACCGACCCGGAAACGGCCGATCGCACTTACATTGAGCCGCTAACACCAGAATTGGTCGAAAAAGTCATTGAAAAAGAACGCCCCGATGCTTTATTACCAACAATGGGAGGACAAACCGCCCTCAACCTCGCCGTTGCTTTAGCCAAAAATGGCGTGTTGGAAAAGTACGGTGTTGAATTAATCGGCGCTAAACTCCCAGCGATCGAAAAAGCCGAAGATCGAAAGCTGTTTGGTGAAGCAATGGCAAGGATTGGGGTAGCTGTTTGTCCCAGCGATACAGCCGAATCTTTAGAAGAAGCCAAAGCTGTTGCCCGCCAAATTGGTACTTATCCCCTAATTATTCGTCCAGCCTTCACAATGGGCGGAAGTGGCGGCGGTATTGCCTACAACCAAGAAGAATTTGAAGAAATGGCACAGGTTGGTATAGATGCTAGCCCGGTTTCGCAAATTCTCATTGACCAGTCTTTACTCGGCTGGAAAGAATATGAGCTTGAAGTGATGCGTGACTTGGCAGATAACGTGGTGATTATCTGCTCCATCGAAAACCTTGATCCAATGGGCATTCACACCGGGGACTCTATTACCGTCGCTCCCGCGCAAACCCTCACTGATAAAGAATATCAAAGGCTGCGGGATATGGCAATTAAAATCATCCGCGAGATCGGGGTGGAAACTGGCGGTTCTAATATCCAGTTTGCCGTCAATCCAGTTAATGGGGATGTGGTTGTAATTGAGATGAACCCCCGCGTTTCCCGCAGTTCGGCTTTATCTTCTAAAGCCACCGGTTTCCCCATTGCCAAAATGGCCGCAAAATTGGCTGTGGGTTACACCTTGGATGAAATTAAAAATGACATCACCAAGAAAACTCCCGCATCCTTTGAGCCGACAATTGACTATGTGGTGACAAAAATCCCCCGCTTTGCCTTTGAAAAGTTCCCCGGTTCCGACCCAGTGCTGACAACTCAAATGAAGTCTGTCGGGGAAGCGATGGCAATTGGGCGGACTTTCAACGAATCCTTTCAAAAGGCACTGCGATCGCTCGAAACCGGACGCGCGGGTTGGGGTTGCGACAAAGCCGAAAAATTACCCAGTGGTGAACAAATCCGCGCCCAACTACGAACACCTAACCCCGATCGCATTTTCGCTGTGCGTCATGCCTTGCAGCAAGGGATGACCATTGAAGAAATCTATGAACTCACTGGTATTGACCGATGGTTCTTAGATAAATTGCAGCAACTCCTAGAGGTCGAAAAATTCCTGAAGCGGACACCCTTGCAGCAATTGACAAAAGAGCAACTTTATGAAGTGAAGCGGGATGGATATAGCGATCGCCAGATTGCTTATGCCACCAAAACCACCGAAGATGAAGTTCGTGCTTACCGCAAATCACTAGGAATTATCCCAGTTTACAAAACCGTAGATACCTGCGCTGCCGAATTTGAAGCCTTTACCCCCTACTACTATTCTACCTACGAAGAAGAAACAGAGGTAATGCCCGCAACCAAGCCAAAAGTGTTGATTTTGGGTGGTGGCCCCAACCGCATTGGACAGGGAATTGAGTTTGACTATTGTTGTTGTCACGCCGCTTATGCCTTGAAGGATGCGGGCTATGAGACAATTATGGTCAACTCTAACCCAGAGACAGTTTCGACAGATTACGATACTAGCGATCGCCTTTACTTTGAGCCTTTAACAAAAGAAGATGTCCTTAACATCATCGAAACTGAAAATCCAGTTGGGGTAATTATCCAGTTTGGCGGACAAACCCCGCTAAAGTTGGCTATCCCATTACAAGAATTCCTTAGCAATAGCACCTCTGGACTAATCACTAAAATTTGGGGTACATCACCAGATTCTATCGACATGGCAGAAAACCGGGAGCGGTTTGAAAAGATTCTCCAACAGTTGAATATTTCCCAACCGCCCAATGGTATCGCTCGGAGTTACGAAGACGCGCTGATTGTTGCCAAACGTATAGGCTATCCGGTGGTGGTGCGTCCCAGCTATGTGTTAGGGGGACGGGCGATGGAAATCGTTTATTCCGATGCTGAGTTGGAACGCTACATGACCTTTGCGGTACTAGTGGAACCAGAACATCCGATTTTGATTGATAAGTTTTTGGAAAACGCCATTGAAGTCGATGTTGATGCGATCGCCGATCATACCGGACGGGTAGTGATTGGTGGTATTATGGAACACATCGAACAAGCGGGTATTCACTCAGGAGATTCCGCTTGTTCTTTACCCTCCATTTCCCTATCACCAGCAGTTCTCAATCAAATTCGCACTTGGACGGTGCAGCTAGCACAAGCGCTGTCAGTCGTCGGGTTGATGAATATTCAGTTTGCTGTTGTTGGTGCAAGCAGCTATTCTCCCCAAGTTTATATTCTCGAAGCTAATCCCCGCGCCTCCCGCACAGTGCCCTTTGTATCTAAAGCGACAGGGGTACAGTTAGCGAAATTAGCATCCTTAATTATGTCAGGCAAAACCTTAGAGGAGCTACACTTCACTGAGGAAGTCATACCCACACATATTGCTGTAAAAGAAGCAGTATTACCCTTTAATAAATTCCCTGGAACTGATACAATATTAGGCCCAGAAATGAGATCCACTGGTGAGGTGATGGGGATTGACAGCGACTTTGGCCGTGCCTTTGCCAAAGCAGAATTAGGTGCTGGGGAGCGTTTACCGCTAACGGGAACTGTATTTGTATCAATGAGCGATCGCGATAAAGCTGCTGCAAGTGGTGTGGTGAAGGAATTTATCGATTTGGGCTTTACAGTGATGGCTACCCTTGGTACACGCCGAGTTCTTCTCGAACAGGGATTAAATATTGAGTTGGTGCTGAAACTCCATGAAGGTCGTCCCCACGTTTTAGATGCAATCAAAAACCAAAAAATCCAAATTATTATCAACACACCATCCGGGGAAGAAGCCCAGACTGATGCTAGGTTAATCCGCCGCACAGCCTTAGCTTACAAAATTCCCATCATTACTACCATCGCGGGCGCAAAAGCTACCGTCGCCGCCATCCGTTCCTTACAAAATACGACTTTGGACGTAAAAACCATCCAAGAGTACTGTGCGAGGGAGTAGGGAGTAGAGACTGGGGACTAGGGACTAGGGACTGGGGACTAGGGACTAGGGACTGGGGACTAGGGACTAGGGACTGGGGACTAGGGACTGGGGACTAGGGACTAGGGACTAGGAAAAAGTTTTTCAAATAAATCCCCAATCCCCAATCCCCAATCCCCAATCCCCAATCCCCAATCCCCAATCCCCAATCCCCAATCCCCAATCCCCAATCCCCAATCCCCAATCCCCA
>NZ_JBALEJ010000027.1:0-98591 GCF_036917975.1 Nostoc sp. | reverse complement strand
TAATTCAGTATTATTTTCTTAATTATCCTGACTTTTCGCTTTTATCTTGACTGTAATCTCTTTATGCTTCAAGTTGAAGTGCGGAATGTGGGTTTAAAGACACAAGTTATTATCGAACAAAAAACATTGAAGATTATATGTTTAGCGCATGGTAAAGGAAAAGCCCACGATTTTCGATTATTAAAAACCAGTGGGGTAAAGTTCGCAGAATTATTGAAAGTTCTTGCTGATAAAGGTTATCAAGGAATAGCTAAAATTCATGAACTTAGCGAAACTCCAATTAAAAAGCCAAGGGGAGGAAAATTAACTTCCGAGCAGAAAAAATATAATCGAAAATTAAATAAATTGAGAGTTGTTGTTGAACACGTTCATCGTCGTCTAAAAATTTTTAAAATCTTGTCTTATAGATACCGAAATCGTCATCGGAGATTCGGCTTAAGATCAAACCTAATTGCTGGAATTTATAATTACGAACTCAGCTTAAAAGCTTAAAGACAAACTTAAACACAAATCGAATAAATACGAGCGAGTTCAGCACTAACTTAGAACTGGACAAATTTATTGTGCTAAATTTTATTTTCGGCTTTTATTAAAAACAAATTGTTAGAAAATTTATACAAGATTTCCACTATTTTGGCTCTGTAAATCAAAAAAAAGACAGTTTATCATCATAGCATAAAAAATTTATGCAAGAGTTCTTGTATAATCGACATTATCCTTGAGCGCCCGCCGAGCTAACTTGACGTAAGTTTTCACAGTAGCATAGGGCATCTCTAAATCTTGGGATATCACCTGCAATGATTCTCCCATCTCCCGACGTGCTAAGATAGTTGCCCAAGTAGAAGCAATTTTATCAGTGCGATCGCCTCCTGTGCGTTTTCGTTGTGAAGTGAATAGTGCTGTCAATTCATCAATGCGTTCTCCCAGCAGATTTGTTAGTACCTGAGTAGGTAAATTTATCTCTGATTTCACCCAATCTAAGCGAGTTTGTCCCAGTCCAAAAGTAGTTTTGTGTCCCGTACCGCAGTAAGGAGAAAGGCGTGCCAAAGCATAAAACAATTGGGTAAACTCAGAGTTTGCTAAAGCAGCCTTACTCAAACCACAGGACATTACCCCTGTGAACCCAGTCACCGAACCCCGCTTACCAGCCGCTACCTTCACCGACTCCAAGCGATGCTGATGGATAATTACCACTTCATCTATCCAATCGAGAAAAGGTTCTTGTTCGATTGGGATTCCTGAAAAGTCATTCCAGCGACGTAGGTAGCTGTGAAAAAGATTAACTGGCACCGGCAGGGGAAAATGATGACCTTTGCGGCGAAAGCTGGTAGGCGAGACAAAGCTGAAGTTGATATTAGAGGGTTTCTCTGGTAGAGACTGCAATAATTGTGCGTAAGTACTGGGTGAATGGGCGATACTCACCTGTTTTATTTGCAGGGGAGCGCCTCTTAAGTCGAGGATTTGAGGCAGTTGGGTTAACCATTGTTTGAGAAACTGTAGCACTCTTGGAGACAAAGCATTGAGATGCCAACGGTAAATTTGCTTGGCTTCTAATTGCAGTTGTCTTCCACTGGCGAGGAGTTGACCTTCCAGCGCCGAAATATTGAAGGGCTTTTCTGACTCTCCGTCATGGAGATATGCAGAAAGTTCTGGGTTAAATTGCCGTACTTGGTCGAGAAACCAGGCATGGAGTCCAATCGTGTACTGGGAGTAGAGGGAAGTGGAAGTGGTTGGCTCAAGGTCAAACACCAATCCCACCAGTTCCGTGTCATCTGACCAGGTAGGAATTGAAGAAGATTCTGATTTGGATTTTACTTTGCGACTAGTGGATGCTGCTGCTCTTGCCATCACTGGATGCTATGCAAATGATGTTAAGTATTCTACTATTTTCCGTCCCCTTGAGGGGAATAAGTGATCTCTTTTTGTCCTCTTCTAAGGATTAGTTAAGCAGTGACCAGATTATTTAGCTGCAATTCACACTGTTGAAATACGTAATTGACAGCAGAAAATAATTTATCTAGCTCTTGAATAGAGTAAGATGTAATATTTCTAGTAAATAATTCATCATTTAGCTTGCCAAATTGCCAGCGATCGCCATTAGAAACAATACCAACGATCGTGATTCTCAATTCATCATTTAATCTCTGTGCAGCAATCATTTCTGCCAGACATTGTGCCCACCCAGCTTCAAAATTATCTTGCTTTGCTTCTACTAAAATGAAGTATGGCTTGTCAAATACAACTTTGCCTAAAGGAGAGCGTTTAGCTAAAATATATTCAGGAAATCCTGATAATTTTTCGTCATAATTTAATGACTGATGACTCCATAAAGTAAACTTGCTACTGTATTTCTTCCAAACTTCCTTCAAAACTGGGTAAATCAAGTTTTCGCAAATGGCAAACTCTGAGTTATCCACTACTCCTTCCCGCATTACCGTTTCTAAGTCTTCTCGGAAGTAATCAGGAATATTGAACTCAGCTTCACCGATGAAATTTGATTCAGTATAAGTAGTTTGAAATGCTTTGAGAACTTCACCGATAGTTTTGTAACTACTGAAAGCCATATTGCCATCCTGAAGAAAATTTATACAGTCATTAATTGTCTTACTGTCTTTATCCTTGAAGGTATACACGCATTTTAAGCTTGTATTACTTTTTGTTGAGCAAATTAAATTTTCAGCTAAATTTAGTAATTATTCAGTCAGCATCCTTACAATCCATCTGCACCACACAATTTCTTCCTTGTGCTTTTGCTTGGTAGAGTCCTTGGTCAGCAGCAGCAATTAAGGTTTCAGGAGATAATTGGCTATGAGGTATGATGGTTGCCACACCAAGACTTAGGGTGATAAATTCACTAACATCAGAATGAGGATGAGGCATTTGTAATGCACTAATATTGGTCTGAATATCTCTTGCAATTGCAATGGCCCTTTCGATATCAGTATTCGGCAAAATGACTGCAAACTCTTCTCCACCATAACGAGCAACTAAATCTGCGGGGTGTTTCACTGTCTGAGAGATTGCCTTGGCAACCTGTCTAAGTGCATCATCTCCTGCCAGATGTCCATGCGTATCGTTGTAGAGCTTAAAGTAATCGACATCACACAAAATCAAAGATAGCGAGCCTTGCTCTCGTGCCAATCGTTGCCACTGTGTCTTTAACGTGTCATCAAAACAACGTCGATTTCCTACTTGGGTTAGACCATCTGAACAGGCAAGGCGCTGTAATTCCTGGTTTGCTTGTTGTAATTGGTGGTAAAGTTCTGATTGCTGAATAGCGATCGCAGCTTGACCTGCTAACTGGTTAAATAAGTTAATTTCCGATTGCAGCCATTGTCTGGGACTACGGCATTGGTGAGCAATCAATAATCCCCACAAACGTTTTTGCTGCAAAATAGGTACGACAAGGTTTGCTCGGATTTGCAGACTTTGGAGGAGGTGAATATGACACGGCGATAGTCCCGCAGTTTCAATGTTTTCGATTGCTCTGGTGTTACCTTCTTGGAAGTAAGCTGCACGCGTGGATTTAAAGCACGTATCCATAACGTGAAATCCCAAAATGGACATGCACCCTTCTGCTAAGGATTCTACAGCAACTAACCCACTCCAGTCTGGCTCAAATTGGTAAATCAGCACTCGGTCTACTTCAAACAGTTGTCGTACTTCGGCTGCTGTGGTTTGCAAAATCTCGTCCAACTCCAACGATTGGCGAATGTGCTGCGTCACAGCTGCGACAATTCGCTCGGACTCGCTTTGGTGTTGAACCTGCTCAACTACCTGAGAATTTGCCGATGCTATAGTTAATGCGATCGGATCAAAGTAAGGGGTTGTAGTAATAGGCACTGCACTGGGTTTAGCAATCAAATGGCCTTGAGCAAGATTTGCACCTCGTTCTCGCAGCCAGTTCAGTTCCTCAATGCACTCAATTCCTTCAGCAACGGTTTGGATGTTTAATTTTTGAGTAATCTCTAGAAGCTTCTCAGTAATCGAAGCTTTGTAAAGGTCTTGATGTACATCTCGAATTAACTCCATATCCAGCTTGATAAAGTCTGGACGTAACTGATGCAGCAAGTTTAGGCTGGAATAGCCAGAACCAAGGTCATCAAGGGCGACTAAAAACCCAGCATTCCGGTAGTATTGTAGCACTGCCTTGAGGTGGGCTAAATCTTGAGGACTATCTGACTCCACGACTTCAAAAACAACGCGATCATGCGAAATTCCGGCAGTATCAATTGCCTCTACTGTACTACGTAGGCAAAAAACTGGGTCATAAAGTGACGTTGGTGCAAAATTGATGAAGATATGCCCACTCACTTGATGGCGGCTGAATTGATTGATTGTGCTGAGACGAGCAACTTGGTCGAGTTGTGGTAGAAGTCCGGCTTCAGTTGCTAACTCTATAATTGGTGTCGGTAGTACTAAATTGCCTTGTTCATCCAGTCCCCGCAAGAGCGATTCATATCCAAAAATCTGCGATGTATCGTTAATTGAGACAATTGGTTGGAAGTAACTGGTGAATCGTTCTGCCGCTAACATTTCAACCAGCCAGTCGGATTGGTTCAACTGAATGAAGCGTTGTAATGAGGCTATGTCACTAAAATCGTGGATTTGAGGTTGGATAGTACCTCGAATGAAAAGGACTTGCGTTTCTTTTAATTCTCTCGGTGCAAGTAGTTTGGCCAGGTTACGGGCAATTTCTAGAGACTGTCCGCTTCTACAATTCAAACTCAAACCTGGTCGCTCTTGCATCACTTCATACTCAAGGGCAAACTGCTCTAGGTAGGAGGTGACTTTTGTCAGGGTATGTGGAACAGGGAACCAGAGAAAGAGCCTACCTGCCTCCTGAGTCCGGCAGCGTGCAACATTGCGACAAGCGCAGGTTTTGGAGATAGGACATATTTGGCTCATAGCTAACTAATTTGCTTCCAATTTAGTTTATTATTCCCACTATTTTTACTGTAAAAGATAAACTACCCCTTAAATACATGAAGATTTGATGAGTTAAGTAAACTGAATAATTTAGCTGAGTAAGTAGCTTACCAACACTTACCAAATTTTATACTACACGCTCAAGTAATTGCCGATATATTTTGCGTAATCAAGCAAAATAATCAGGAGTTAGATCAATAATGTAAGTTACAAACTAAAGGTATAAATAAGCAGAATAAAAAAATTTTCTCTCGATTAATTAAGAGTAAATATAGGACTCATATTTGATTTTTGAACAAAACTCAGTACACCTTTATTCCTTCTTCCCAGTCCCCAGTCCCCATTCCCCAGTCCCTTACCTCTACGAGTGATTCAGAAATCAAATCGGATTGCTATATAGCGGTTCCCACTCAAATAAGGTATAGGGGCAATTCATGTAGACGCAAAGCGGCTTCCCGCAGGGTACATTGGTGTCAACTTAACATGAAAACTAGCGTAGTAAAAGCTTTTAGATATTGTCTCGTTCCCAGTCTCCGACTGGGAATGCCATCCTAGAGGCTCCGCCTCGTTTGCTAGCGGCAGAGCCACCAGGAGCAGCATTTCCAGCCGGAGGCTGGAAACGAGGTTTTAAAGGAATTTCAGCTTAAGTTGACACCAATGGGGCTTGTACCCACCACTGATTGTAGACCACTGAATCTTTGATTTAGTGGGGGCTTGTACCCCAAATTAATTAAAAATTATTATCCTCCTTAATTTTTAACTTTTAATTTTTAATTTTTAATTAAAAAAAGGTCATTATTAAAATTCACTAATTCTAATTATGGGGATTTCCCTGTTCCCTCTTAAGCAGTTTATACACCACAGGCGAACACTCAGCCATTCCAACTTCTGCCAATTAGAGTTGCAATTGCCTTGACTAACTCATCTGGTTCCACGGGTTTGGATAGATGCTTTTTAAAGCCTGATGCGAGTGCTTGTTGCTGGTTGATTTCGCCTGCATAAGCAGTTAAAGCGATCGCTGGCATCTGTTTGGCTTGTTTTGCCTGCAATACTTTAATTTGCTGCATCAGCATATAGCCATCTGTCTCTGGCATCCCAATATCACTGAGCAGTATATCTGGTTCTGACTCTGCCAATACTTGCAACGCTTCTTTTGCTGATGTCACAGCAATTACCATTGCTCCAGCTTGCTCTAGCACAAATGTGTGGAAGTCACGAGTATCATTGTCGTCATCCACAACTAAGATTTGGATGCCTGCAAGAATTTCAGTCTCAGAAGCAGGATTTAATGCAGTAATATTTATGTCTTGTTTTGGGGGTAAATCTTTCTTAATTAATGGTAGCCTGACTCGGAAAATCGCTCCTTGCCCTTCACCTAAACTTTCAGCTGAAATTGTGCCACCATGTAATTCTATTAAATGACGAACAATTGCTAATCCTAACCCCAAGCCACCAAATTTTCGGGTTGTTGTGCCATCAGCCTGACGAAAATATTCAAACACATAGGGCAGAAAGTCAGGGCTAATTCCTTTACCTGTGTCGCTAACAGTAATCTGAGCTTGAGTGTCAACGCGCTCTAGTTGAATATCAATTTTCCCTCCTTCAGGAGTGAATTTAACAGCATTCGATAAGAGATTCCAGATAACTTGTTGTAAACGACTAGAATCACCCAAAACTTGCCCGAATGAAGCATCTAGCATTGTCTGAATTTGAATATTTTTAGCTTCTGCTGCCAAACGCACTGTTTCCAATCCCCCCTCAATCACAAGCGCTAGATTGACAGGATACATCTTAAGGTTGAGTTTGCCTTGTAAGATTCGGGAGACATCAAGCAAATCTTCAATTAGTTGAGCCTGTAATTTAGCATTCCGCTCGATGGTTGCGATCGCTTTCTTCGTGGCTGCGGTGTCAAATTCACGAGTCTGCAAAAGTCTCGCCCAACCAAGAATCGGATTGAGAGGCGATCGCAATTCATGGGAAAGCACTGCTAGAAACTCATCTTTAATCCGGTTGGCTCTTTCGGCTTCAGTTCTAGCAGCTTGCTCAAGTTCCAGGAGGCGATCGCGTTCTGCTTCTGCTACTTTGCGTTCTGTAATGTCAATTACTGAGCCAATATAACCTTTAAACTCACCGTCCACCCCAAACCACGGGTTAGCGGCATCGATACAAGAGCGATATTCGCCGTCTTTGCGCCGCAAGCGATATTCCATACGGAAAGCCGAATAACTGCTACTAGCTTCCAGAAAAACATTCCTAGCGTCATTGCCATCCTCTGGATGTACAGCATTTAACCAAACAAATCCCAGACTAATATCCTCGTTTTGACCTGTAAAGTTGTACCAACTTTGACTGAGATAGGTGCAACGGCTATGGCTGTCTGTCACCCAAACCATGAAGGGGGCATTGTCCGCCATGTTGCGGAACTTTTCTTCGCTTTCCCGAAGGGCTTTTTCTGCCTGTTTGCGATCGCTAATCTCTGTAGTAAAAATGCTTACTCCTTCTGCAAAGGGGTAGACGCGATTCTCAAACCAGCGCTGCCAAGTAGGATAAAAGTATTCAAACTGAACAACAGTTTGTTGTGTGTTCGCTCGATGAATCTGAGTATAAAACTCGCTGTTGACCACATCTGGAAAAACTTCCCAAAAGATCCTACCTAGCAAATCTTCCTTTTGGATACCAACAACTGTTGCTACCTGGTCATTAACAAAGCTATAACGCCACTCTCGATCCAACACATAAAACTGGTCTTGGATGCCAGCTAGGACAGTCTCTAAGTGCGCTTTCGCCACCTCAGCTTCAATTCGCAGCCCTTGTTCGCGTTCCATTGCCTCTTGGCGGAGACGAGCCATTTTTAGGGCTGCCTCTACCCGCGCCAACAATTCACGGGCAGAGAAGGGTTTAATCAAATAATCATCGGCTCCCGCTTCTAACCCTTCCACCCGTGCCTCTTCCCCCGCCCGTGCCGACAACAGGATGATGGGAACTTTTTGCGTCTGCGGATCGGCTCTTAATTCTTGCAGCAGTCCAAAGCCATCTAATCCAGGCATCATCACATCTGTCAGTATCAAGTCTGGGACACGCCCACGAGCAGAATCCAAAGCTGCTAAACCGTCCGACACTGATTCCACCTCATATTGCTGACTTAATAGCCGTTTGACATAATCGCGCATGTCTGCGTTGTCGTCAGCAAGGAGAATTCGGGCAGAGGGAGTAGGGAGTAGGGAGTAGGGAGTAGGGGATGAAGATGCCATTTCCCTATTCCCTACTCCCCATTCCCCAATCCCCTCTTCCGGTAGCCAACGCATGGCTTCTTCTAAATATGGGCTTGCACCTAATGCAGTTGAAGCTAAAGTTCGAGGGGCACTAATTCGGTCTGGCGGCAAATGAGCATATCCTGTGGGAATTGACACAGTAAAGCAACTACCTGCGCCTAGAACACTAGTGACATCAACTCTTCCACCATGCATTTGCACCAATTCTTGCACCAGTGATAATCCAATTCCCGATCCTTCAAAAGTTCGTCCTTGCGCCCCTTTGACGCGGTGGAATCGTTCAAAAAGGTAGGGGATTTCTGCTGCTGGGATGCCGATTCCTGTGTCTTTGACTGCAAACTCAATGTGGTCATTTGACCACTGTAAACTGACCGCAATTTCTCCAGTCATCGTGAACTTAAAGGCATTGGAGAGCAGGTTAAGAACAATTTTTTCCCACATCTCCCGATCTACATATACTGTTGCTGGCAGGGAAGGACAATTGACTGATAATTGCATTCCTGCACGTTCTACTGCTGAACGAAATACACTAGCTAGTTCTGTGGTGAAAGTGGCAAGGTTGGTGGGTTCATAAGAAGCTTGAACCCGTCCGGCTTCTATGCGCGAGAAGTCTAGCAAGCTGTTGACAAGTTTCAGCAGCCGAATTCCGTTGCGTTGCACCATTTCTAACTGCTCTAGTTCTTTAGCTGGAAGCAGAGTGGCACAATTAGTTAAGGTGTCTTCTAATGGCCCCAACATCAGGGTAAGTGGGGTACGGAATTCGTGGCTGACGTTACTAAAAAAGACAGTTTTCGCGCGATCGATTTCTGCCAAGGCTTCAGCGCGTTTGCGTTCTTCTTCGTAAGCTTGGGCGTTAGCAATGCTGGCTGCAATTTGAGCCGCAACTAAATCGATGAATCCTTGATAATTATCGTCGAATAGCCGGAAGGGGTTTAAACCAGCAATTAGTATACCAGCTTTTCCCGTTTGACCAGATGGGGCAATGGGTACTGCGATCGCTTGATGGGGCGATCGCTGCCAAACACCACAAGGTAGACTACTAAAAGACACTTCCAAATCGGAAATCAGTTTTGCCCGATGGGTTTTGATTACTTCTGCAAAGGGCCAAACCCCATCAGCATCAAGAGCCACTGTTTCTGGAACTGCTAGATGATTTTGCTCGATGCGACACGTTCCAGCTAAAAAAACTTCCTGCTTATCTGGATCAACCAGATAAATCATTGCGAAAGGGAGATCGTAAGGGTTGCTTTCCAAACAACTCGCACTCACCGTACAGGCTTCATCAAACGTCCGCGCGTCTGCCGTTCTCGCCGCTAGTTCGCGCAAAAGTGCCAACTGACGCTCACCAATAATTCGCTGCGTGTCGTCTGTATTGGCGCAGATAATCCCACCTGTATCGCCCTGGTCATTAGGAACTGGGCTATATGAAAAAGTATAATAGGTTTCCTCTGGGTAGCCATTGCGCTCCATAATTAGCAGCAGCGCTTCGTCGTAAGTGCCCTCATTCTTCAGCATCGCTGATTCGGCTCGGGGCCCAACCTGATCCCATATTTCCCGCCACACGTACGCAGCCGGTTGCCCAAGTGCTTCTGGGTGTTTGCCGCCAATAATAGCCTTGTAAGCGTCATTGTAAAGATTAATCAGTTCCTCGCCCCACCAAACAAACATAGCTTGACGGGAAGTTAGCATAATCCGCACGGCAGTCTTCAAACTCTGTGGCCACTGCTGTGTTGGGCCGAGTGAAGTTTTTGACCAATCCAGTTCTCGCATCCTAGCACCCATTTCACCCCCGCCGAGAAGTAAATTTACGTCGGCGTTTCTGGCTGACGTTGATTCGTTCTTCATTAATTCCTCTCGATTGGTCATGCGTCGGTTACAAGCTACATTTGCGATCGTCTTTTGGGAAAATCCTCTAGGAATTAAGATGTTTAAGCTTCTAAACAGTCATTTTAGAGGATATTTAAGGGTATATACAGCGTGAAATGCTAATGTTGTGACCTTCCAAAGTATTGAAATAGTCTTTTTGGGGCAAGTTGCTGTTTTGGCTATTTTTATTGTCACCTTTATATCATCAATATTCTCAGCTACCAAGGGGGATTCTCATTCAGAACTCACAAAACTTTTCTTATAAGTATGTTGGCTGAATAATTTGACCATGTTAACCTGACTCATTCAGTAGGCTCCTAATTCGCAGTATTGCTAAAAGAGAAGGTGTTACATATCCATTTTTCCACCAATTAATTAATTGTTGGGAAGTGATAGCAAACTCAGTAGCAAAACTTTCTTTAGACAGATTTAACTCTTGCCGCAGGGCACGAACTAGTTTAGGTTGCTTCGCCGCAAGTAAATTTATACTCTGAGGCATATAGATCAAAGTTTATAAAGCACTATATAAGTAAGTCAGTGCTAATATTTCCAGCTATGTTAAGGAATTTTAATGTAGTCAACAATCTCAAGGAAGTTACCCTACGGCATAACACACCCTACTAATTTATATTTCTTCATATACATTGAATTTTTCTCACCGACTTACTTATTATCAATTTTTACGAGAGAGTGTTCTTTTTCGTCTATTATTCTTGAGATAGAGATTGTGATTAAGTCAGAACATCACAAATTTTATCATAAAATTAATTTATCGTTTCCAGCAAAAAGAATATTTGATTTTATTTGCGAAGTCACTTTATCCTAAAATCAGTGGGAGCATCCCAATTTTGCAAGAACATGTTTGTCATTGCATTCGCTCCACGATGTTGCGTACTCTGCGGGTTCTCCGAAGGAGTACGCAATGACAATTTATCACCTGGGTTTGATATGAATGGCACTAAGAAAAGCCCAAAGGCTTGTGTCACCTCGTTCCCAGGCTCCAGGCTGGGAATGTATTCAAAGGGGCTGCTGCCTCTCGTCAAGCTACTGGAGGCGGAGCCTCCCAGAATGGGTTCCCAGCCTGGAGGCTGGGAACCAGTCAGATCAAGGGCTGTATCTTTTCTTAGTGCCATTCGGGTTTGATATAACTTACACATTTGGGATGCTCCCACTTAGTTTGCGATTAATAAACAGGATAATATTTAAATGCTAGAGCAGCAGATTGATTGCCCCACAAGACCTAAGACAAGTGCAATGATCATGAAACTTTTCCAAATAAGTTTAGTGGTCTTAGTACTTTTGATCAACTTAGCAGTTGCTTTCCCCTCTTGGGCAGAAAGTACGCCTTCTTTGACTAGCAATCATAACTACTTTGAAGTTGGGCAAAAAGTTATTTGGCTTTATAAGCCTCGCGCAGATTCTAGCGATATTCAAAGAATTCCCGCCGAAATAGTCAAGTTAAGTTCCAAGCAAGTGCAAATTAAGGTATACAAACATAACAACGAATTTGTCAATCGTTGGGTGAATCCAAACAAGCTTGAGAAGTCGTAAAAAGTTAAAGAGTCAGTATTCTAAAATTACGCTAGATGGAATTAAATCTAATTTTAGCTAGGTACAAAACTATTTATGAATCATTCCTGAGTGACGAGAACACCGACTTCTTCAAGAAGTCGGTGATCTGAGTATTGTGATTTTTATAAATAAAGTAGGCTCGATATTTTTATTTTTTGTAAATCAAAAAAACTGAACCAATCGGCCCAAAATTTTCTACATAAGTTTTCTGGTTGTAATACAATCCTGGAGACATACCTCCATCAAATAAAATCCCTTCTTGAATCTGACCTAAACAGTTATTGCTAGCTATACCTTCTAAGACATTATTAAACATATCTGGTAGTAATTCTTGATTAACTTGAGATAACTCAATATCTGAATTAGCTTTCAAGTCATTAACTAATAGAATTACATAGCCTTGATTAGTAATCGCTGCCAGAGAGCGATTTTTAGCATTTTTACAAGCAAATTCTCCCAAGTCTTGACAAATATCTTTAAATTTACCCTGACGATAAAATCTGCCATTACCACCCACTAAATTGTAATTGAGAATATCGTTTTTTCTTCTGCCTGTTTGGATAGTAGCTTGTCGCTGGTTGGGTGTACCCCCTGATATGCCAAAGGAAGAACGCTTATTTTTAAATACTCCTGAATATTCTACGCCACGAGAAACATTTAAGCCCTGTGGTTTATCATCAGTACCTATATAGTCAGCATTAATTGCGGCAATGGGTAGCTGTCCGTTTAATTTGGCATTTTCATCAGTGATGAGTTCATGAAACTGTTTTGCTACATATTCTTTACGCAATTTACCCCTAGCATCTTTGGCGTAGAGTTTATGAGATAGACCAAGATTAACTTTGAAATCTAATTCTGCTGATTTGGGATTAAAAATAATCACATTATTAATACCTCTGGGATTTTTTTTACCTTGATTATTGGTTTTAAAAAAATCAATACTGAACTTGGCATCTTTGCCAGGACAAGTTTTAGATGCTTTTGAGACTGAATTTGCTTCAATTTTTTGACAACCTGATAATAAGCTTGCACTGATTATCAAGATAAATAACAAAAATAATCTTTTTGTAGACATATAATGCAAAAAAACCGCTACAGAATTACTATAGCGGGGAATAATTTAAAATTTCAGTCTGGAGTTAATCTGAGAACCAAAACTTAAGAAAACCATTCTAAAACAGCTTCTTCTTTGGTGTTAGTATTCCGAGATGGTGTTTCACGATTAAACTTCATTTGAATTGATCGGGTTTGTTCACCATCAGCAGCGACAGCCAAAATCGGATAGTCAATTAAACCATCTTGGAAGGACATCTGGAAACGGAATGTTCCATCTGGATTTAGCTGAATTGGACGGCCACCAATGGTTACAGTAGCATCAGGTTCGGTTGCACCGTAGACGATCAATTCAGCATCGGCAATTAACCAGAACTTGCGTGGACGCACTGGTACAGCAGAAGCCGAGAAGCCAACACCTGACATTCCTGCACCGGAAGCGGTTAACCCAGATGCCCACAGACCAACACCAGAGGGGAAAATGTAGGAACTGAGAGCTTGTTCGGGACGCGCTAAACCTGGTACTTGATGCTGAGAACCAAAGATAGAACCAGCAACCCGTAACACTTCGGCAGATTCCGCTAAACCAAAGATTTGGTCGTAGATGGGGTTGCCGTTATTCAGGTTGCCGTTATTCACAACAGTATTACCATTGGCGGTGGCGGTAGCTGCAACCTTCTTGGCAGGGGGAACTAGTTCGTATTGAGTCTTGCCACGCAAATCTTCTTCTTCAAAGTTGACAGTGATGAAGACATCCTCTATCCAGTCAGAAGGATAGACGGGTGGGATGTGTACTCTCGATGAACGAGCTAGTACTAACCAGCGACCATCAGCAGCACGATAGCCGATATCGATCACATAATCGCGATCGCTAACTGGAACTGGTAAATACCATTCTCTTGCTAGTTCATCAGCTGGATATTCTTGAATACTGTGGGGGCTTTGGTATTCGATATTAATGTCGGTGACATCATAAATCCGCAGTGCGAGTTGTTGTCCCCCTTGGCGGCGCAGTTCCTCTTTGTGTTCATTGGGAACATCCCAGTAAGTGTAAGCCCACTGAGGATCGCGCGGTAAGAGTACAATCCGGCTATCACCATAGCCAGAGGGCAAATCTGCCAGTCCTTCATCAACATCAGCCAAAGATCCGCCAGTACGATCTTCCTGACCTAATTCAAACTTTGCAGCTTCCACGGTTTCTTGTGCCTCCAATGAACGAGATGGACTGAGTAAATTTTTGCTGCGCTGGACTTCTTGTATTGATGCCAGCAGTTGTGATTTACGCATTCGGCTATAGCGAGAGATGCTATATTCGCTAGCAACTTTGCGTAGTTGGCGTAAGGTCATCTCTTCTAGTGGTGGGCGTTCTTTTGCCATTAATTTGGCCTCCAGTAGTTTAAGCGGTAAATGATTTCCCCTGGTTAAAGAATGCTATATAAAAATCTCATCCACTCCAGATGAATTTCTTATCCTGACTCCTGGTTTTGCCCAGTTTTTAAGTTTTTAATCTGTTTTTAAATTGAGGTAACATCCTTGCGATTCCTGATTATGCCAAAATTAGCATTTCTTTGGGATCGTGAGGAGTTCTGTTTGTTAAGTCAATATTAACCACTAAGCATATCTAGGGATCAAGGGGTAAGAAGTAGGTTTTTTGCCTGTTTCACGAATTTATCAGCCCTTCCGGGATCATAATGTCATGTTTTCATCACATTACTGGCGAGTTTGAGATTACAGCATCGTCATAATATAGATTTTTCATGACATTAAGCTGTGGGTTAGCCAAAAACCGCAATCCATTCAAAGGGATTGGGGATTTGCCCAATGACTAACGACTAATCAAATTTTGAAACTATCTATATTCTCGAATATTATCAAAATCAGTCTCAGTTTTTGAGCCGAGAACTCGAAACCCAAACCAGAAGCGCTATAGTTCCGCCTCCCAACCCCTAATGCCTAATGACTAATCAACTCCACTGCATCTCGTCCATCGAAATTTTGTAAGTAAACTTTGACAATTTCTTCTTTAGCAGTAGGCAACTTCTTGCCAATAAAATCTGGGTGAATTGGTAATTCTCGATGACCCCTATCTACTAATACGGCTAAACGAATCACCTCTGGTCTACCGTAATCGTTAACTGCGTTCAAAGCAGCACGAATTGTCCGTCCTTTGAAAATCACATCATCTATAAGTACAACTGTTTTGCCTGTAAGGTCAAAGGGAATTTCGCTTTTCGTTGGAGTCCGCAATCCAATTTTGTCAAGGTCATCTCGATAAAATGTAATATCCAAAGCGCCGACTGACACGGCTACACCTTCCAGTGTCTCAATTTGACGTGCCAGCAATTCAGCTAATAACACACCTCTGGTATAAATACCAATAAGCACCAGTTGAGACAAATCACGTGTCCTTTCGATAATTTGAGAAGCAAGGCGAGTCAAGGTACGACGGATTTCTTCAGATGAGAGAATTTCAACTACTTTGGCAGACATAGCTACAGACTGAAGATATGGGGATTGGGGACTGGGGACTGGGGACTGGGGATTGGGGACTGGGGACTGGGGATTGGGGACTGGGGACTGGGGACTGGGGATTGAGGAATAACTAATACTTCTCTATGAGAGGCTGCGGCAACAGCAATGCTCAATATAATTGCTTAATGCCCTATGCCCTATTCCCTATTCCCTATTCCCTATTCCCTATATTTATCATTACCGATTTGAGAGCATTAAGAATATAGCGATCGCTATCCCCAACCATAGCAAAAAACAATATCGAGTTAGCTGCAAAGCATTCTGAATAGAAGTTGTAGTAATGGGATAAATAGCATCTCCTAGCAGTGGTTTGTACTTAGCTACCCCACGATACCAATTTGTACCCCCCATCTGCACACCTAAAAAAGCAGCATAGGCGCACTCACTCCAGCCAGAATTGGGACTAGGATCGTTAACTGCATCCCGACGACAAATTCGCCAAAGGTACATCGGTTTACCCGATAACAGTGCCAGAGTCACAACTGTTAACCGACAAGGTAGCCAAGTTAAACAATCTTCTAACCGCGCACAGAACCATCCCAAATAAGTATAAGGTGCTTCTCGGTAGCCTACCATTGAATCAAGGGTACTGCTAGCTTTGTATGCCAAAGCCAAGGGAGTTGGCCCGACAACTGGTATAAAGACACCAACAATTGCATAAAAAAGTGGAGCCATGACCCCATCAGTGGCATTTTCTGCAACCGTTTCTAAAACGGCTCGCGAAATTTCTGCTTGTGAAAGGTTTTGTGTATCTCGACCAACATAATTACTTAAAATATTCCGAGCCTTCTCCAAATCTCCTGTTGTTAAAGGTTGTAAAACAGCCTCCGCTGCTGCGTGCAAACTTTTGCCAGCAAAACAACTAGCCAAAAGAATGCTATTTACTGCAATTCCCAACAGTGGATGAACCAATCGGGCAATTTTAATTATCAAAAAGCCAACAAGCCCGCTACCAATTATCAAGATAATGCCTAGTACAATTCCAGCTAGGCGTTGTGTTAGAGAATTTTGACACAATTGGAGAGAAAATTTGCTCAGGCGAGAAATTACCCACCCCATAACTTGCACGGGATGAGGCCAATCCCAAGGATCGCCAATCAAGTAATCTAAAAATGCAGCAATTATTAATATATAGATATTATTAGTCATAAGTCACAAGTCTTGGATCAACCAATTTTGGCTTTTGGATTTTGAATTTTGGATTGACCCCGACCAAGTTAACGTAGCGTTACGAAGTCTGGGTACTTGGCTCTTGAGCGTCGGAGTTGAAATTGAGGATTTTTGATTTGTTCCGCCTGCGAAAGCGTTGCGAAACGGATTAGCGGGCAGGGTATCAACCAAAAAATCTAAAATCTAAAATCTAAAATCTAAAATTCGTAGTCAACATTTGGCTACTGACTCTTGACTAAACCACAAAACTAGCCTCTTCTCCAAGGGAAGCTTGCCAACTACGAGCATCGTAATAAAGGTCTGCTAAAGTAATACTGTACAGAGCTTCCTTGAGCTTTTGGTTGAGTCTCTGCCAAAGACTAAATGTTACCCAATCTTCAGCTTGTGTAGGTGCTGGGGTGTGATGGGGTAAATGGCTAGTCTCACCAACTGCTTCTAAAATTTGTCCTATAGATATTTGTGCAGGCTCTCTTGCCAATTGGTATCCGCCAATGCTACCACGAATTGATTTGACTAAAGACGCACGACGCATTTCTATTAGTAGTTTTTCAAGATAAGGAGCTGGGATATCTTGGCGTTTGGCGATCGCTCTTACAGATGCAGGGCCATATCTTGGCTGTAAACTTAAATCTAGCAACGCCTTCACACTATAGTGTCCTCTGGTAGTTAGTTTCATTTTGGTAAGCTTTGTTGTTTATCCTTTGTAATCATTGACCAATGACTAATACTTCTCTATGAGAGGCTGCATCAAGGGCAACGCTCAGTAAAATTTATAAATGATCAATGACTAAGGATCAGTTTTGCTTATCATTCTGTGACTCAGTTATCATCCTCAGCAACTAGACAACCTTTTGAGCGTTAGTTTAGAAAACTTAAAACTTATATAGTCTAGCAGTAATTCACAAACTATATATATAGTTATCACTATTGGCAGCATTCTCTAAAATAGATTGTCTTGGCAATATTTGGTAATAGCATAACAATTGTGCATCTGAGTGTAATATACTTGGCTAGGTTGAGATAAAAAACTAAAGGATTATGTTCCTATTAGCTCAACCTCAGCTAAAATAAAATCGATTCAAACACTTCAAACATTCATTTTCGACCTAAGTTGATGCCTAAACTGAAAAAAATTGAACCCCTACTCGGTGAAGAACTGCTCAAAAAAGTCAAAGAGCTAGAAAACGAGAGCAAGGAAGATAAAGCCAAGAAGTGCGGCTACTATACCGTTACCAAAAACGGTATAGAGCGCGTGAATATGATGAAGTTCTTAAATGCCCTAATTGATGCTGAAGGCATTCAGTTGGACAGTACACCCAGCGCTAATGGGCGTGGTGGACGTAGTGCTAGCTATAGAATTAGTGTGCAATCGAATGGTAACTTACTTATAGGTTCAGCTTATACAAAACAGATGAATCTGAAACCAGGAGATGAATTTTTGATCACTTTAGGCAAAAAGCACATTCGCCTAAGACAGGTAGATCCAGAAGATCGGGAAGATGATGAAGCCATAGAAGCCACAGCTTAATAAATTGTCATTAGTCAATTGTCAATTGTCTTTTGTTAAAACCAATGACTAATGACTAATGACTAATGACTAATAGCTATATCTGTGGTAGGTAAGACTGTTGACACTCCCCACGATAAATCGAAGGGGATTCTTGGTTCAACGAAACCACTTAACCTAGAGTCCTTGCGTCATCTAGACCAGAGGTGGGATTCTCCCCAAGCGTTAACTTTCCGAGTGCCCCTCGGTAGTTGCATTTCTGCAAGTCCTGTTTTACTTGAAACAATTTGTTCCAAAATTCTGAGTCGTCTAGCCCCTATGAATCTTTTACCTACTGCTAGGAGGAAACTAGAAAAATGCAGTACAACCGCATAGATGAGGCAGTGCGGTCTTGGGGTTTCCCCAAGTAGAGCAACTGCCGTTCAATTATCAAGGTTCAGTGCTTTGTCTTTTGACAGCTAGGTTTTTTAAGTGGTTGATTACCTTTCCACTATTATTACTATAGTGTACTGGTACACTAATTAATTGAAAGCCGTCATTTATGACGTAGCTCTAAACCCAATTTTTCGGTAAATAGTGGCGAAGTGCCTTGCGCGTTACTGCTAAATTGCAGGTTAATGCAATTTGCTCTTTTTCTAGTAAACCCAAAATGAGATCGGGTTTGTCTCGTGCTATCACTGGTAATTGATGCAAACCTCGAAGACTCATTCGGTCTAAAGCTTCAGATAATAATTCATCTTGCCAGGCATAGAGAATTTCAGTAGTACAAATGTCTATAAGGGTTTGACTGGATAAATTATCTGGAATTTCAGTTAGCGAATTTGGGTATGTTTGCCAAAGATCGAGGGCACGGTTAATATCTTCTAGAGAGAGTATACCAACTAATTGCTCTGCTTCATCAATTACTAAAGCACTGCGGACGCGATCGCGTGTCATTTCCACAGCTGCATCTAACACCCCAAGAGTTGCAGATAACTTTTTTGGGCAGGGGTACATAGCATCTTCTACCAAAATTTGCTGCACAATTTCTGCTTGTTCATCTTTCAATTCTGAAAGACCAATTTGCTGTAAGTTAGAGTTAGAGTTAAAAGTTGGTTTCATCCTTTCCACTAGCCAAACACTCAAGCCCACAGCTGCCATCAATGGTAAAACGATGCGATAGTCTCGCGTTAATTCAAATAGCATTAAAATAGCCGTTAACGGCGCTCTAACACTAGCGGCTAACACTGCTGCCATTCCCACCATTGCGTAAGCTGGGGGAGCCGCCATTTGATCGCAAATTGCCGGGAATGCTACAGCCAAAATTTTGGCATAAGCCGATCCAAAAGAAGCACCTAAAAACATTGCTGGTGCAAATAAACCGCCGACGAAACCACTACCTGTACTAATTGCAGTTATCAGTAGCTTCACCACCAACAGCACTACCAACAGATAGAGTGGAAACTCTACATCCTGAAGCATTGCTTCTACAGTTTCATAACCGACACCCAGAATTTGCGGAAATTTCAAAGCAACTGCGCCAATGATTACACCGCCAATAATTGGATGAATCGGCTCAGGAATTCGTCCCAAAAAAGCAAAGCCTGGAACCTTCCCAGCAAAGCAGGCTTTTGCTCCCCGAATGGATTGAGTATAAGCCAGAGCAACTAGGCTAGCCCCTAAACCCAAGCCAAGGTAAAGGGGTAATTCTAAGGGGCTACGAACTTGGTAAACAGGTAAATCAAAAGCAGGTTGTGTCCCCAAACCGATTTGGGCAATCAATGCTGCTACCACCGCCGCTAGTAGCACCACACTGACAGCAGAAGTAGCAAAAGATGTCGCTCCCATCACCACCTCTAAGGCAAAAAATACTCCAGCGATGGGAGCATTAAATCCTGCTGCCAGTCCAGCCGCCGCACCAGCACCTAATAGCAAACGCTGTCGTTCTTGAGATACTTTGAGAATCACAGAGAACAACATCCCAAAATTGGCCCCAATTTCGACACTCGGCCCCTCTGGCCCCAAAGAAGCACCACTCCCCAAAGAAACAGATGCAGCCAGCATTTTTGTAACTGGTCGTAATGGTCGCCTAATCTCCGTTCCCTCAGAGGCGGCAATTAGAGATGAAAGTCCAGGGCCAAAGTCTTGAGTGCGCCAACGCATCAAGCCAACAATTAATCCGCCAAGGATGGGAACACAGGCTAAAGTCCAAGAACCCCAGACGCCAATTTGACCCATTAAATTTTCCAGCATTAGCTGGTGAATCAGCTGAATTAAATAGTGAAAGGTAACTACACCCATACCAGTGCCACCGCCAATCAGCATGGCTAAAAATAGCACGACGGTTTCTGGAGATGGTTGAAAACGATTAATTAGGCGAGCTAAAGGAGTGGAAGGTGTAGGAAAGGCAGGTTGTTCCGTTACCTTCCTCAGTTGAGTGGCAGGCAAGAGAGTCATTGAGAGGCGGGGTAAATGTAAGAAAAAATTTAAATTTTTATCTGTTACTTCTCATTGTGAGCCATTATTTAGCAACCGGACAAGTAGACTTGATTTGCTCGATTTACAAAGCTTTAGCTAAAAATGTCATTGTGCAAAATTTTTGTGGTGAGAATGGTTAAATGGGAGACAATTAATATCTGAGGGTAAGCGATGCTCAGTTTGGGCAACGCCAACACTATTCTTTCTAGAGACAAGAAAGTTTCTGTCGGTTGGGTGGACTCACCCGTAAACATTAACTAGGAGTCATCCTTGCTTAAATCTAGCTATACTCGTGTTGCGACCATTGAGTCATCTTTGGTAGTAATAGAATGTATGTATGGTTTATGCCTGATTTCCGACCATACATTGATCCCAAGTCAGTATAGCTATTGTTATAGAGCGAGTAAATGGACTAGGCGGACGAGGTAAATGAATATACACACTTTTGATAATCATTATGTTACTTGCCCAATTTGCCAAAGAAATGCTACGCCCAAACCAATTAAAACCCGCATGGGCTTGTTTTGCTGTCCCTATTGCCAGGAACGGCTAGTAGTTTGCCAAAGTGGTCATTATGTCCGCGATCCGTTTACTTGGAGACAAATGATGATTTCTTCGGCGCTACGTCGGCAAAGCCGACCTTTAGCAAGGATTCTCCGAGATTTTGTCCTACTCAAGCGTCCGATGGTGGCACTGGCTGTAGGAAGTGCGATTTTCTTTGGTGCGATCGCTCTTACCCAAGAAAGTATAAGTTACGATCGCCAAATACTTCCCACAACAGAGAAAGTTAATGAACCAGGAAACAAATCTCAGTAAATGGATTAATTTGGTATAAATCAAATTCTACTTTGATTTTTGTAATATTATAACTAAATACTCCGATAAAACCGTGTCTTGTTCACCCCAAATAGGACACGGTTTTATATTATGTCTACTTAAAGGATTTCCAACAAATAAATTATCCAATCTTGTGAGGTGGGCGAAATTGCTAACTCACAAGAAGTAGTAAAAAAATTGTAGGTTGGGTGTAGGCTTTGCGTAACCCAACATCCTGATATCTGTTGGGTTGCGCTCCGCTCCACCCAACCTATGTCTAATGCACTCCTTTAAAACCTTGTTTCCAGCCTCCGGCTGGAAATGCAACTCAAAAGCGGCTCTGCCGCCAGTAAGAGAGGCGGAGCCTCAAAGACAAGCATTCCCAGTCGGAGACTGGGAACGAGGCAATCTAAAAGCTAGTTCTAGACTTGCTTTCACTGGTTCTCTTTCCCCTTCTTCATAGCCGATTAGTATCTTTTGTGACTAACTTCCAACCTTCAGCTTGGTCAATTAGCTTCATCGACTCTAGTTCAAGATTGTTGAAAGCAGATGTATGAAGTAGAAAGTAGGGTTGTCCGTTGTAGTGCCAATAATATTCCAGTTCACCAACAGAAGCGGGAATGATGGTGCGATCGCTATAATAATCCAACGAGGAACGATGGTAGGGAAAAGATGTGTAAATCTTCTTCGTAGCTGGATTTGCTCGCACAATCATAGCGGCGACTGGTTTCACTGGATAAGCTTCAGATAATTCCCAAACCCAGTAGTTAGATTTCATTAACAGCAGTAGTGAAACATAACTTCCCCAGAACAAAATTTTCAGAAATTGCCCGTCGCCTCGTTCTGCCAAAATGGCTGCTAAAGTCATAGTCACGGCTACTGCGGCAAAAATCAGTTGTAAGTCTGTTGTGGGTGTCGTACCCGAGCTGAAATAAATACTACCAGCAGAAGCGACTACAGCAAGTATTGCCAAACCAGCAACCCAAGCACGGGGATAGGATGAGAGTAAAGGCGAGTTTTCTGTATCTGATAACTGGATACCAAAAGCTAAGGCTAAACTAGGGTAAATCGGGAATAGATACCAGGGAACTTTGGTAATCATGAAGGAAATTACCAGCAGATAAATACCACTCCACGCCATTACTAGTTTTGCCCAACTCAGGTTGCGATTTTCCCAGGTTAAGCGGATAGTTTGTGGTAAGAATAATAACCACGGCCATGTATACTTAAGAAGCTCAATAACATAGTACCAAGGTGGTTCAGGATTTGCTTCGGCAAATGAGCCAACTCGACCTAGTGATGGGTTTACAAGTCCAACTTGGGCGAAAGTGTAACCATAATGAATTAGTTGGGCACCATACCAACCAGCTACAGGTAGAATGCCAATTAAGATTGCGATCCAAAGATAGTAACAGGTAAGCAGTCGTGGCGTATCCCAAAACAGAAATACAAGTGCGATCGCACCTAGTAATATGCCTAGCAATCCTTGAGTCAGGCAAATCAACCCGAAACTAACACCAACACCAAGACAATAACGTAAATCCCGGCGCGATCGCAACACGCACAACATCATCACCATCAAAAAACTTACCATTGCTCCATCTGACATTGCTAACCGCCCATGACGCACCACGGGTAGCATTGTTAGGTAAATCAAAGCGCTATAAATCGCTGCCCAACGCTGACGAAATATCTCTCGAGCAATGCAATACAGTAAAGGTACAGATGTCGCTGTTAAAATTGCTCCAGGTAGACGCGTTGTCCACTCATTTTCACCTCCTAGAGAATAAGCCCAAGCAATTAACAAATGCATCAAAGGCGGCTTGTTATGATATGGTTCGCCTCCTAGCGTTGGATAAAGCCAACGCATTGAACCTGCTGGTGCGTGCCAAATTTCATGAGCAACCTGAGCCACAGTACCTTCATCCCAATCTCGCAACGGCAATCCTCCTAAATTGATGCTAAACAGTAACACTGCTGCCAACAGCAACACTATTAGCCATACCCAATCAATCCATTTGCCAACCGTGCGATGCTGTTTTTCCAGATGACTCCAAATAAAGCTTCCTTCTTGCATATTCTCTGGTAATCATTTTACTTGCTGGTTTGATTACATAGAGACATCTAGCGAATCTCCAATGTTGCCACCCAGTAACAACGTATGTTCTTAACAATTGCTAGTTTCCAAGATTAACTCAACTTTTTATAATTAGCCCTATTTTTTGAAAAATTTATATTGGTTATTTAGAGAACATTTTGGCAAATAAATGATAAAAATAATACAGGCAATAAATTATTTATAACCTGTTTGTTAGTCCGTAAATAAACTTGTATTCTATTTTTAGTTTTACCCTAAGTTTAATTTTTATCTCGTTAGTTGTAAGATTGCTAGTCTCAGAAAAACAAGAATTTCAATAACGTCCTGATGGGATAATATTCTTCAGAATAAGATATAAGCATTTATCCCAATTTTATTTGGCATCTGAACGTTGAGAGGCTCAGATCCCCGACTTCTTCAAGAAGTCGGGGATCTTTTTGGTTGTAAATAATTCAAAATAGAATTCCTGACGATTTTCTTGGAAAGCTAGCAAAAATTGTGTCCATTCATACAACAAAACAGTAACAATTGTTATAGGCTTGGAAAGCCCTTTACTTTTGGCGAAACTTCACCGCCAAAAAAACACCAGAGCGATAGGAAATTACTTATGACCAAATGCGATTGATACTTATCAAACGCCAACTTGGTTAAGTTGAACATATTCCTGTCAGCAGCATAAGTGACTTCCTACGCCCTGGTTATCTCTTTAAATTATTTTAGGTCAACAGCTTCAGGCGATCGCACAAATAACTAATCTAACCAATTAATTTCTGCCAGCTAGCAGGCCCAATAATGCCATCGGCATCTAAACCATTTTGCCTTTGAAAGTTCTTCACTATAACCTCTGTTTGTGGGCCATAGACACCATCATTATCAACACCTAAACGGTATTGCAAGTATCTGACAACTGCACCACCAGCATGGTTTGGTCTGATAATTCGTTTTGCCAAAATTATATTTATGGCATTCCATGTAGTTGTGTCAGCAATTCCAGTCGGCTGAACTGCGATAATAGTCTGAAATTTTTCTACAGCAGATTTGGTGCTAGCCCCGGTGAAGCCATCCTCTACTAACGCCTTACCATTTTTATCAGTTATTTTGAGTTGATTTAAGGCTTTTTGCAATCTGAGGATAGTCTCATCTACATCATTTTCTTGATCTTGTACGGGCTTAACAGGAACACTTGATACTTTCCCAGTTAAGCCTTTGACGATTGCATTAGCCATTGCTTCAGGATCAAAAAGATTCATATCTTTTTGCGAATCAATGAAGCAACCTTCTACAAGAATCGCAGGCATATCTGTATGTTTCAGAACATACAAGTGGGAACCACTCTTAATGCCGCGATTAAAAAATCCTAATTTGACGATTTCATCTAATACAGGTTTAGCGATTTTGTTACCTGTATCGCTAGTTGCATATACTTCTGTGCCGTTAGCTTGTCCATTAAAACAGTTAAAATGAATCGCGACGTAAATATCTACTTTGCTTGAATTCGCTGTAGAACATCTTTTTGAAAGCGATTCCGTTACTGTACGGGCACTACTTGGTCTACATACTACGACTTCGTTTCCTAAAGCTCTTAACTTGGCTATAACTCTATTACCTACATCTAGAGTTAAATTATCCTCAAATCTAATTCCATTAGCTCCTGTGTCTGGTGGACAATTGTGCCCGCTATCAATTCCAAATTTCATGATTTCATCCTCAACTTACTTATTTTTACACTAGTCCAAAACTCTTCTAATTATAGAGACAAAGTTTTGTTAATAAATCTGTTGAAGTACTTGTTAGCAATGACTGCATTATTTTAAGCATTACTACGGTGGTAAACAAAATAAGTTTTTGCGCGAACCTGAACAGCCAATTTTATGTCTAAAATCCACTAATTGCAAGGTGTATTGTAAGCAAAAACAGAACTATTATAAGTTATCAAAATCGTAAATAACAAGTTAATTTTTGCAATAAATTGAAATGCGGCAATTGCTTCCGTTATTCAGATAATAACGCTTTGTAAAAGTAGAAAGCTATGACAGGTGTACCTAGCACCCCAAGGCGGAAGTCAAAAGTCAAAAGTCAAAAGAATTGTATTCCGAGCTTCTTGCGCCGTTTGAAATGGTATGTTTATAGCGGTTCTCGTTTACGTGAGGTACACCCGTAGGCGCATGGCTTGCCCACTCGTATCAACTTACAGCTATTTTCAGGTAAATAGACCATGTGGTAGGGGCACAGCATTGCTCATTGGTGTCAACTTAACGTGAAACCGCCCGTCCGTCGGGAATTGAAATTCCCGCCTCATAGCTAAAGTCATCTGAAGATGACTAAAAATCCCCAAAAATTCCTTAACATAGCTGGAAATATTAGCACCGACTTACTTATTACAAGCTTTTAGATATTATCTCGTTCCCAGTCGGAGACTGGGAATGCTCGTCTTTGAGGCTCCGCCTCTCTTGCTGGCGGCTCTGCGGCTAGGAGCAGCATTTCTAGCCTCCGGCTGGAAACGAGGTTTTATCGGATCTTTAAATTTTGTGAAGCTACTAAAGAATTCCATGAATGAACCCTGTCTAGGGTACGCTTATCTGCAAGAAATCAAGAACGTAGACGCAAAGCAGCTTGCCGCAGGCTGCCGCCATCGCGTAGCGTCTCGTTAGAGAAGTACGCCAAGAAATTAAGAGATTTGGCGCAGTTTCACAAAGAAACGGTATAAGTGCCTCAACAAAATCTGGGATTCTTCAAGAAAAGCTTGACTTGCCTTATCTAGCCTTGTAGGATATTTCCTATCATCTCATTAACTCCCGTAAACCGATAGGCTTGCAGTATTTTGTAACCTATCTTAGCTTTGGGAGTTTCTTCAATGGCTGTTTAATCAACGAAAATAGTATGTAAGTAAAGCATACTTTTGTATTTTTGAACAGAATAAAGGCCTATTTAATTATAGGGTTTTGTAGTCTCTTGAGAGTCTTTGCACTTAGTCTCAAGCAGCGATCGCGGATATTTTGAATAACTATTTTGTAACTTTTATCTTCTGGAAACTGAATCAATTATTTGTCGCTTTCAAGTTAAAGATTTTATCAACGCTAGCTGCAAGATTAGCATTGTGCTTGCGTTCTGGTATCGATTTTCAACGCCGTATATTTCAGAGAGAAAAACAATGATCAAGATTGAAGAAAAAGTTCTAGACTCCACATTTCAGTTTTCGGCTCCTGTCACCGCGAACTCTCCAGAACTCCAAACCCTTTTCGATTTTATTGCTTTGGGAGCAAGTGAGCGCGATCGCGATCGCATCCTTCCTTATGATGTAGTCGAACTGATCCGGCGTTCGGGATTGGGTGCATTGCGAATCCCTGTTGCTGAGGGTGGGGGTGGTAGCAGCGCGCGCGAACTGTTCGAGGTTGCTATTCGGCTGGGAGATGCTGACCCAAACGTTGCTCACATTGTACGGAATCATTTCTCTGTGACAGAGCGGATTTTGCGCTCAGAACGCACTCCCCGGAATCGTCGCTGGCTGAAAGCTGTCGTCGATGGTGCAATCATCGGCCTCGCTTCTACCGAACTGGAGGTTAAGCGAGCTGGTGGCGGCCAAGTTGCGAATACAAAATTGATACCTGATGATGGTGGTTATCGTCTGAACGGGACGAAGTATTACAGCACTGGTAGCCTTTATGCAGACTTGATCTTTGTGCGTCTATTAACACCCAACGACACCGTAGCGACGGCGCTTTTGCCAACGAAACGCGAAGGGATTGACCTTGTGGACGACTGGGATGGCTTTGGACAAAGACTGACTGGTACAGGAACGACTACATTCACAAATGTCCGCGTAGAGGCAGATGAAGTTATTCTGGAGACAGATACAGACAAGGACAACTTGCCATACAATATCGTTCCCCAATTATTTCTGACTGCAATTAATGCTGGCATTATTCGCAGCGTTCTCCGCGATGCGACGGCACTGATTCACAAACGACCCAGAACCTTTTACCATGCTACAACCGAGCAAGCCGCAGATGATCCAATTTTGCAGCAGACCGTTGGTCAGATTGCCAGTAACGCTTTTGCCGCCGAAGCGATCGTTCTAGCCGCCGCCGACGTTCTCGATCGCCTTCCTGCTGCTCAAGCACAGGGTGAAGACTCTGAGACAGCTGTGGCGCTGGCAGCTTCTTTGAGTGCAGCCAAGGCAAAATTAATTGTTGATGAGTTAGCGTTAAAGTCAGCCACTTTGTTATTTGAGGTTGGCGGTGCTTCTACAACCAAGAAAAGCTCCAACTTTGATCGTCATTGGCGCAATGCACGCACCCTGGCATCTCATAATCCGGGTCACTTCAAAGCTCGTGCGATCGGAGACTACGAGATCAACGGTACACCATTGCCGACACGAGGATTTTTCTAAAGCTAAGTTTTTAATGCAATAGACATCTCCGAAAATGAATGTAGAGACGTAGCACTGCTACGTCTCTACAGGGGTTCTGGGTAACGCATATTTAATTTCTGGAGATGTCTAATCCCCAATCCCCAGTCCCCAGTCCCCAGTCCCCAGTCCCCAGTCCCCAGTTCAATTACTTTGCTGATTCAACGGAATTACAATTACAAATTCTGTCCCTTCACCAGGAGCAGAAATACATTGTAATTTTCCCTGATGTTTTTGGGTGATAATTTGGTAACTAATAGATAAACCTAACCCAGTACCTTTACCAATTGGTTTAGTAGTAAAAAATGGTTCAAACAAGTGTTTTTGTACATTTTCTGGAATACCTGTACCATTATCAGCAATGCAAATAACTACCTGATTTTCGCTAGTGAGTTTAGTCTGAATGCATATCTGGAGAGTCGGAAGCGCTTTTTCTCCCACTCCCCACTCAATATTCTCTACCGACTCTTGCAAAGCATCGATCGCATTGGCAAGAAGATTCATAAATACTTGATTCAGTTGTCCAGCATAACATTCTACTAATGGCAGGTCGCCGTACTCTTTAATCACCTCAATGGTTAGATGGTTAGATTTAGGTTTGAGGCGATGTTCCAGAATCATTAAGGTATTATCTATACCATCATGGATATTCACTGCTTTCATCTCTGCTTCGTCTAAGCGGGAAAAGTTTCGCAGAGATAAGACAATTTCGGTAATTCGTTCGGCACCAACGGTCATGGAAGTTAGCAAGTTAGGCAAGTCTGCAATCAGAAAATTTAAATCAATGGCTTCTGTTTCTTTTTGAATTTCTGTGGCTGGATGAGGATAGCTTTGCTGGTATAGTTGCAGCAGTCTCAATAAATCTTGGATATATTGATTCGCATAGCCGATATTGGCAGAGATAAAATTGACTGGGTTGTTGATTTCGTGCGCTACACCTGCGACTAACTGCCCTAAACTGGACATTTTTTCACTATGCACCAATTGAGATGCTAACTGCTTGGCCTCTTGGCGCAATTGTGCTTCTGAGTATTGCAATATCTGCTCTGCTTGTTTGCGCTGGGTAATGTCGTGGAGAATGACAACGTATTCCTGAAAATCCTGATGAGGTCGGTCTGAGATGGAAACTTCCAGAGTTCTGTTTTTCCCATGACCGAGTAGGGGTTGTTCGCTACGCTTTGTCCACTGGTCTGGATAGTAGACTAATGCGGGCAGCCATTTGTTGAGGTGATTTCCTAGTAACTCAGATGGGTTGACACCAAAAAATGATTTGGTGGCTGGGTTAGCTTGCCGGATAATGCCTCGATCGTCTACGACTAAAATACCATCTTGGGCAACAGTAAACAGATGTTCGGCAGATTCTCGAGCTTCTGCGATCGCTACCACTTGCGGTAAAGTTGTCCAACAAGCGATCGCTACGCCGACAAATGCCACGCTCATCAGCAACACCACAAATATATTCTCACCCCCCGCAGTTGCCACGTTATTAAGTTTGACGCCAAATAACCAGCCAACTGCCACTGCACCACACAGTAAAAAAATCAGGATGCTCACCTGAAGAATTACTGAATCTTTGATGATTACCACAGAACGCGTGCGATATCGCCGCAGCCACCAACTGGTATGGAAGGGAGCAAAATTCACACGGCGAATTACTGCATCAATTCCTAAGACACCAATGGGAAACAATAACCCAATCAGGAAGTTCAGCCAACCCCAGGCAAATCCGCCCACCAACAGCACTACAACTTCTAAGAAAAAAATGCCTAAAGATATGCGGGGGAACAAAACTTCTGGGCGATCGCGCCCAAGCCAAAGCCCTAGATGCAGTAACATAAAGGAGACAAACCAACCGACGTTACCAACAGCGACAATTCGCGCCACATCTCCCCAAATCAAATAGACTAAGCACAATAGCAGTGTCAATGTCAAAGCTGGGACAAACACACCCCGACGTGAGACAACGGAAAATACTGGTGAAAGATGGTTATCTAAAGACAATTGATACAGAATTCGCGGACAATTAGAAACTACCGTTGCCGAACCTAAAAGACAAGCAGCGACTAACAAAAAAGAAACACTTAAACCAGCAAATTTTCCCCAAAAGGGCTGGGAAGCCGCTACAAGATTCAGAAAAGCATTATCTTTAAGATTAGGATTTGTTGCTAACCGCATGACTACCCAAGACCCACCCAAAAAGATGGGTGGCATCATCCAAGCGGCAACGTCTAGAAAGCGTAGCGTCTGAGTGGGTTGGCGGCTATCAGCGACAAAAGAAGAAGCCGTTTCACAACTGTAGGTTGCATAAGTGACAAAAAAGAACCACTTTGCCCAATCTCCAAAGCTTAAAGATGACCAATTATTAGGAAAAAACCCAGGACTAACGGGAGAAAACGCTAACCAAGCCAGACCTTGCACACAGAAGGTTATTAGCAGTCCAAAGGCTGGAATTACAAAAAACAAATGTAAAATACTCAGGGCGCGAGTCCCACTAAACGCCACAATAAAAGGCAACAGTGTAAAGCTCAGATCCAAAAATATATCTGGACAGGTAATACCCAGCGCCTCCAAATTCACCTTAATTAAATCTCTAAGTACGATTGTATTAACTGATAGGTAAGAAACCCAGTTGAGAAGGTATCCAATTGCTGCATAGCGAGCTACTCCAGGGTAGCGTTGCAGTAGCTTGGTAGTATAGTTGGGTGTTCCTCCAGCCACATTAATAAAATGTATACCCAAGCTTTTGACTTGATAGTTAAGTAGCATTCCGAAAATCACCGCAGGTATCCAAACAAAAATAGCTTGGAAACCGAGAGCAGCATGAATTGCTGGAACCAATGCTGTCCAAGAAATATGAGCCGTCAAACCAAAACCCCAACTTTCAACAGCACTTAAGCTTCTAGTTAAGCGAGGGTAAGAAGATTGGCCCAAAGTGGAATGAGCAAAATGGGACATGATTGGTAGTTTTGGGTAGGATACTGTAATTAAGCTTATTAACTAGAGTTCCCATCTGCTAAGTGGTATTAACATAAATTTTCTGTATGGAGCGTGTTTTAAAATACTTTGATTCTCTCAGCGTCGCGCCAGTCGTAAGGGCACAGCAATGCTCATTTGTGTCTACTTAACGTGAAAACTAGCCTAGTACAAGCTTTTTGATATTGTTTCGTTCCCAGTCTCCGACTGGGAATGCTTGTCTTTGGGGCTGCCACCTCTCTTGCTGGCGGCTCTGCCGCTTTTGAGTTGCATTTCCAGCCGGAGGCTGGAAACGAGGTTTTCAAATTTAAGGGATAAGAAAACGAACCACAAAATGAATTTGACACTAATACAGTAGACATCTCCAGAAATTAAATATGCGTTATCCAGAACCCTTGTAGAGACGTAGCACTGCTACGTCTCTACATTCATTTTCACCAGATGTCTAGTTAATTAACGTTTTGTTCTTTTGTCAGAAGTGCTATATTGGCACTTGACCCGACCGAGTACAAACTATGCATAAGCCCACAGGACAGCAAACTCGCGGTGTTGTACTCAGTACTACAAGACAGAAAGAGGGAGCAAGGGGAGTGGGCAGATGACCAAAAATACTGTTTTTTCCCTATTTAAAGGTATACCTCTAAGCTTCATTCTGGTAGTGCTGTTTCTGCTGCAAATCCTCCTAGCTGTGGGATTGACTGCGTATTTATCAATTCACAATGGGCAAAAAGCAGTCAATGAGGTGGCTAGTGAATTGCGTCATGAAGTTGTCAATCGAGTTGAGCAGAATTTACAAACTTATTTGTCAACTCCGCGTCAGGTACTACGCGGTAATCAAAATCTGATTAATATCGGCTTGCTAAAGATAGAAAATCTTCCAACCTGGGAGTCATACTTAATAGAGCAGTTAAAGACTTTTCCTGATGCCTTGGCCTTAACGGTAAGTAATGAACAACAAGAACACCTAACGGTAGAAAAGCTCAACGATCGCCAATTTTTACTTAAAAAAGCCGGAAAGTCAACTGAGTACGACCTTTACACTTACAAAATTGACTCTCAAGGTCAACGTACCCAGCTACCAGAGGTGATTAAAAACTATGATGCGCGATCGCGTCCTGATTATCAAACAGCTGTTACTGCCAAAAAATTCAGCTTTAGTCAGATTTTTATACCCAGCAATGAACCAAGACTCTTCATTAGTGCATCTCAACCCATCTATAACTCCCAAGGTCAGTTATTCGGAGTCAACAGCACTCTGATTCGTTTATCAGAAATTGGAGATTTGCTGCAAAATATCAAAGTTGGCAAGTCTGGGCAAATTTTTATTATCGAGCGTTCAGGGCTATTAGTTGCAAGTTCCACAACCGAAGAACCATTCCGCTTACAAAATGGTAAGCCAATTCGGTTGGCAGCTTCCCAAAGTGTGAATTCTTCGACTCAAGCAGCCGCTAAATATTTAACAACTAAATTTAATAACTTTGACCAAATTCAAAGTTTACAGCAACTAAATTTTTCTTTGGACGGCAAACGACAATTTTTAGAAGTTAAACCATTACAGGGCGAATCAAATCTCAACTGGTTGATTGTAGTAAATGTCCCAGAAGCAGATTTTATGGGACAAATTAATCGCAATCCTCAAACTACAATTTTTCTCTGTTTAGGAGCATTAGGATTAGCTACTATACTGGGGATTGTTACCGCCCGTTGGATAACTCAGCCAATTTTGGATTTCAGCACAGCGACAAAAAATTTAACCGATTTTACCAATGACAAAGACTCAGTGGTGATAGTACAGGGCATTAAAGAAGTAGAAATTCTGGGTGAATCTTTTAATGAGATGGCGCAACAGTTACGCAAAAATTTTACTACACTGACTATTAAAAATGCAGAGTTAGAACTGCAAGTTAAGCAGCGAACTCAAGACTTACAGCAAGAGATTCAAGAACGTATTAATAGTGAACAAAAACTGCGCCAACATCATCGGGTATTAGCAGAACTGGCAAATCACAAAGCGCTTTTTGAAGGAAATCTAGAAACAGCATTCAAAGTCATCACCGAAAAAGCAGCCAATGCCTTAGAAGTAGAGCGAGTAAGTGTATGGTTATTTAATGATGAGCGTACCAAACTACAATGTATAAGTCTCTATGAACGTAGCAATCAAAAACATTCAGCAGGTTTAGAACGCAACCTTGCAGATTATTTAATTTACTATAAAGCCGTGGTGGCTTTGAGTACCATTGCCATTACTGACACTCGCACTGATTTACGGGTACAGGAATTATGGGATAAATTACTAGAACCAAATAATATTGTATCCCTAATTGATACCTCTATTTGGGTTGGGGGTAAAATCGTGGGAACAGTATTGTATGAGCAAATTGACACTCCCCGGACATGGGAAGTAAGCGAGGAAAATTTTGTTAGCTCAATTGCAGAATTTGTTGCCCTAACTTTAGAAGTATGCAATCGCAAACAGGCAGAATCCGCTTTACGTGAGGCTGAAGAAGCTGCGGAAATGGCAAATCGTGCTAAAAGCACCTTTTTAGTAAACATCAATCACGATTTGAGAAATCCCTTAAACTCTATTTTGGAAATCACAGAAGCCCTCAAAGATGGAGTGTATGGCCTTGTAAACGAAGAACAGCAGCAGTCTTTAACTATACTCGAATCTAGCGGTAAGAATTTACTAGAATTAATTAGCCAAATCCTTGACTTTACCGATACCGAATCCAGCAAAATAGAACTGCAACTAGCTGCTACTTCAATTCAAGGATTATGTGATTACAGCTTAAATTTTGTCAAACATCTAGCATTCCAGAAAAACATTCAGTTGAGGGCACAAGTACCTGAAGAACTCGAACCTATCCAAGTTGATGAACGTCGGATTCGCCAAGTATTTATCAACTTGTTGACTAACGCCATTAAGTTTACTAAAGAAGGAGGCGAAGTTTGGATAGAAGTGCAACCAACTGCTACCAATGAATATATCTTTTTCAGCGTCGTAGATACGGGTATTGGGATGCTTTCTGATGATCTTTTTAAATTATTTCAACCTTTTATGCAGGTTGAAAATGCCTCTACTCGTCGTTCTACGGGCAGTGGTTTAGGTTTAGTGATGGTGCAAAAAATTGTCGAGTTGCACGGTGGAACTGTTCACGCCGAAAGTCAGTTAGGCAAAGGTAGCCGATTTACGGTGAAGCTTCCGTGGAAAAAGGTGGATAAATGGGAAGTTGAAGTTTAACAGATATTGATCATATATAAAGGTAATTTTATTTAATTTATATCTGTTAAACCTTACGAATTTTACTGAATTTACTTATAGTTACATCAAAAAATTTACGTAAAGTTTCTGATGACTATAGCGGTTCTCGTTTACGTGAGGTACACCCGTAGGGGCACGATATTGCCCATAGGTGTCAACTTAAGCTGGAAATAGTTTATCTGTTGGCTTCCATGCCCGCCCGAAAATAAATTTCCGGGCTAGTAGGCTAAAGTCTACTGAAGTAGACTGGAGATTTTTGGCGATATTTAGTCATCTTCAGATGACTTTAGCTATGAGACGGGAATTTTAATTCCCGGCGGACAAGCGGTTTCGCGTTAAGTTAACACCAATGGGCAATGCCCATTGGTGGCAACTTAACGTGAAAGCTAGCCTAGTAAAAGCTTTTAGATATTGTCTCGTTCCCAGTCTCCGACTGGGAATGCCATCCTAGAGGCTCCGCCTCGCTTGCTGGCGGCAGAGCCACCAGGAGCAGCATTTCCAGCCGGAGGCTGGAAACGAGGTTTTAAAGGAATTTCAGCTTAAGTTGACACTAATGAGCAATGCCGTGCCCCTACACCTTGCGATATAACGTTGTACCCCATCTGAATGGGAAACGCTATAAAGTAAAGTACAAAGCAGAAAAATCACTAAGGTTTAGCTTTGATTGTTGTTCTAGACAATAAAATAATCCAAAATAAAAGCACGACAGTAATTAGTACTTGTTGCCCTACTTTGTATAACTCTGATTCATGCCTAAAGGCTTGTTTTTAGCCCGATTTGTTTCAGTAGCCCCAGACTTTAATCTGAAAGCAATTTTTATGCAGTTTTATCACTCTTAGTAGCTGCTTCCTCTGAAGTTGCTCTCAAGCGTGTTGCTGTGCTTTTACGGATGCGATCGCTTTTGCGAACAGCACCCGCCATTTCATATTCCCGGCTATCTTTGCCGTATTTAAAAGCAACCCCAATCAGCATTTTTTCGGTTAGATCGCTTAAAGTTTTGTCCAATTGATCCATCTCAGTTCTAGAAGAATCAATCACGGCTAGAGCAGTATTATAAGCATCTATTTTGCTGCGGTACTGCTCAATTAGTTGTGTCATATTTTGCAAATTGCGCTCATCCCCAAAATCCATACTGGGATCAATTGCTTTAAGTCCCGCCGCTCTTAATTCAGCTTTTTCTAAAACGCGATATGTACGTTGCTTCCCAGGCATAAATGTATCCCTTTTATTCTGCTTTAGAGCTAGTTTGCCTTACTAAAGCTGTATCCTAGTTCAGTAAAATCCTCATAAATTAGTCATTAGTATAAGTAGAGACTCAGTATTTGTCATAAAAATGATGTTTTTGTTGATGAAAGACATGTTTTTGTTGATGAAAGACATGTTCTTGTTAATGAAAGACATGTTTTTGTTGATGAAAGACATGTTCTTGTTAATGAAAGACATGTTCTTGTTGATGAAAAACATGTTTTTGTTGATGAAAAACATGTTCTTGTTGATGAAACCGTAATTTTATGCTTAGAGCCAGTAGGGTGAGTTATGTTAATAAGTAAATAGGATACACATAGTCAATCAAAGTAGCACATGGAACCTTTAACTACTGCTGCGATCGCTGTTGGCACTATAATACCCACCAAAGCCTTAGAAAAAACAACCGAAAAGGTCACAGAGTCGAATGGCACTAAGAAAAGATACAGCCCTTGCTCTGACTGGTTCCTAGCCTCCAGGCTGAGAACCCATTCTGGGAGGCTACGCCTCCAGTAGCTTGACGAGAGGCAGAGCCTCTTTTAAATACATTCCCAGCCTCCAGGCTGGGAACGAGGTGACACAAGCCTTTGGGCTTTTCTTAGTGCTATTCGTCACAGAGTCTTTAGTGGATAAGACTGGCAAGTTTCTCGTCACGCTGAAAAAACAGTCTTCCCATACTGTAGCAGCGATCGAGAAAGCACCAGAGCAACTATTTGATTATCAAAAAGCTGTACTAGAGGTGGAATCAGCTGCTAAAGCTAATCCTGAAGTGGCTCAAGCTATGCAGAAATTGACCGCAGCAGCTAAAGCCGAACCAAATCCTAAATTAGCTGAAATTTTGGCTATGCCTAATTGGTAAGTCTAGGAATATTTGCCAATCTTAAAGAGGCATGTCAACTAGTTATGACTGCAAAACGGTTTGCCTCACTTCAACTGGTTCACCCGTCAAACTAAAAGGGCGAACTTCGGTAATTTTTACCTTCACTAATTGCCCTTGGAGTTCTTTGATGTTGCCGCTAAAGAAGGTCAAACGATTACCACCAGTGCGCCCCATCACCTGGGTTTGATCTTTAGGATTTTGGTCTTCTACTAAAACTTCTTCAATGCGTCCAAAGTAACGTTGCGATCGCTCTGCTACTTTCAAGTTTCCTAAATGATTGAGCCGTTGGAGGCGATCGCTTTTTATTTCTTCACTCAGCTGATTGTCCCACAAAGCAGCTGGTGTCCCTGGACGTGGTGAATATGCTGCTGTATTCAACATATCAAAGCCAATATCTTCCACCAATTTGAGGGTATTTTCAAACTGTGCTTCTGTCTCACCAGGAAAACCGACAATGGCATCAGCACTAATGGAGGCATCTGGCATATACCGCCGAATGGTATCGATAATCCGGCGATATTTCTCATGGGTATAACCCCGTGCCATCGCCTTTAAAAGTTCATTATCCCCAGATTGAAAGGGAATGTGAAAGTGTTTACACACCTTGGGCAATTCAGCACAAGCCTGAATTAATCTCTCAGTAAAATAACGGGGGTGACTAGTCGCAAATCTTAGCCTTTCAATCCCCGGCACATCATGGACGTAATAAAGCAAATCTGTAAAGTTGTTCAGATGCCTACCTTCTGATGTCACTCCAGGTAAATCTCTACCGTAAGCATCAATATTTTGACCGAGTAGAGTAATTTCTTTATAACCTTGCCGTCCTAATTCTGCCATTTCAGCCCGGATAGCTGACGGTGTGCGAGATTGTTCGACACCGCGCACATTGGGAACTACGCAATAGGTACAGCGTTCGTTACAGCCGTAAATCACATTTACCCAAGCAGTTACTTTGCTATCTCGTCGCGGTTGGGTAATATCTTCAATAATGTGAACTGGCTCAGTTGCGACAACTTGGTTGCCTTCAAACACCGACTCCAGCAAATCTTTCAGGCGGTTGGCATGTTGTGGCCCCATTACCAAATCTAATTCTGGCACTCGCCGCAACAGCGCTTCTCCTTCTTGCTGGGCAACACAACCAGCCACGATGAGGGTTAAATCTGGCTGTTCATGTTTGCGCTTTGCTTGTCTACCCAGGTAAGAATATACCTTTTGTTCCGCATTATCCCGAATTGTGCAGGTATTGTAGAGAATTACATCTGCGTTATTTGGGTCTTGGCACCACTCAAAGCCCATTTCTTCCAAAACGCCAGCCATGCGCTCTGAGTCAGCTTTATTCATCTGACAACCGAAAGTAGTGATGTGATATTGGCGTTTAGAAGAGGTCATGGGCAATTCTGCTTAATCAGCGTAATTATTATAAACTTTATTTCTATTCTACTGGAGTCATAAAAGTAGAATTACGAATTACGTTAGCGTAGCGATAGCGCAGCGTTAGCGACGTAGGAGCGTCGGAACGAGCGTCATTACGAATTACAAATTATTTCAGCACCAAGTTTGCACAACACGACCCTTTAACTGTTGTCCTAACCAAGGTGTATTTTGTGAAAGTGTATAAAGACTTTTCCGTTCGACTTTCCAGGTTTGTTGGGGATTAAATAAAGTAAGTTCTGCTGGTTGATGAGGTAGAATCGCACTTACTTTCTGCCCTAAACACTCTGCTGGACTGGTACTCAATGCTCGCCATAATTCTAAAGCTGTAAATTCTTTAGTTTCAACGAGATATTGCCACAGCAAAGGTAATGCTAACTCCAAACCAATTGCCCCGGCTGGTGCTTCGGCAAAGGCTTGGACTTTTTCTTCGTAGCTGTAGGGTGTGTGGTCAATAGCGATCGCATCAATCACACCTGCACGTACTCCAGCACGCAACGCCACCACATCACGAGGATTACCTAAAGGCGGGTCTAAATGCAAGCTAGTGTGATAACTCTTAACTGCTTTTGTATCCAGTAAAAGGTGCATCCAGGTGGTGCTGGCGGTGATTGGTAAACCAGCCGCCTTAGCCGAGGCGATTAATTCCACGCTGCGAGCGGTGGAAACGCGCATAATATGGATTGGTGTACCAATTGCTGCAACTAATTCAAGCATAGCTGCGATCGCAGTTGTTTCAGCACTGGCGGGTATTGGAGGTAAACCGAAACGGAGAGCATCTGAGCCTTCTCTCATTACACCATTTGCTGTTAATTGGCGATCGCTAGGCCAAAACGCTACTGGTTTCCCCAACGGCTGGAGATACTCTAATACTCCTCGCACCAACGCCAAATTTTCTAACGGCTTACCATCCGTAAAACCAACAACACCAGCCGCCGCTAAATCTGCCAATTCCGTCATTTGCTTTCCAGCAACATCTAGGGTGATAGCGCCCCAGATATGAAGCAGGGGAGCAGGGGAGCCGGGGTGCAGGGGAGATAAATTCCCCTCTGCCCCTCTGCCCCTCTGCCCCTCTGCTCTCTTCTGCTGCAACTGTGCCACAAGTGCAGGGTTATCAATAGCTGGGGATGTATCGGGTAAAATGCTAACTCTGGTAAAGCCACCAGCAGCAGCAGCTTGTAAAAAAGACGAAATAGTTTCCCGTTCTTCAAAACCAGGTTCCCCAGAGTGGCTATACAAATCTACCAACCCAGGCCCAAGAACTAATCCCTGACAATCTCTAATTTTAGTATCGGAACTAATATCAGAAACGTGCGAAGCTACTACTTTGATATAACCATCAGTAATCAGTACATCAAAGAGTTCATCGATTTCAGAAACCGGATCAATCACCCGTACTTTTTGCAGCAGTTCTATCATAATTTTTTTTAGTTAGGAGTTAAAAATAAAGTTAGGAGTTAGAAGTTACAAGTTATGAGTTAAGATTTACCAGTTATTTGTTCCTTGCTGATCATTTTTAACTTTATTCCTAACTCATAATTTTTCACTCCTAACTCCTAACTCCTCACTCCTCACTCCTCACTCCTAACTCCTAACTCCTCACTCCTCACTCCTCACTCCTCACTCCTCACTCAGCACTCAGCACTCAGCACTCAATCACAACGCTCCCGCAGCTGTTTTATCTAGTACGCCTCCACCCAAGTGAGTGGTGATGTTCATCGCTTGCAAGACTGGTAAACCATCGATTCCAGAAGGATAGTCAATAACGCTGACTGCGCCATTACCCTGACGAAAATTCCAGAAATTTTCCAGCGATAAGCCTAGAATGTGACAAAGCAAAGTTTTGTTAGTAGCGTCATGAGCTACTACTAAAACAGTTTTGAATTCATTATTTAATGCGGCTTGTACAATTGATTGCCAAGCAACAACACTGCGTTCCCACACCTGTTGCAAATTTTCTCCTTCGGGCATTTGCACTTCGGCTGGTACTAGCCGCCAACGTTGCAACTCTCCCGGAAACTCTTGCTCTATCTCTGTTTCTAATTTTCCTTCCCAAAGTCCATGACTGATTTCTCTTAAACCACCTTGCAACTCTAACTTTACATTCGGATGTTGTTTTAAAATAATCTCTGCTGTTTCTTTAGGGCGTAACATTGTGCTACTTACCGCAAAATCAATCGCTACCTCTTGGAGAAATTCGCCTGCTTTTTGCGACTGTTGTCTACCGTTGTCGTTGAGAGGGACATCAATTTGTCCTTGAAACCTGGTTTGGCGATTCCAGTCGGTTTCACCGTGACGAACCAGCAACAATCGTACTCCTTGATGATCCGGTCGCAAAGAGGGTAAAGATTCTCCGGTGTGTTGCGTCTGATTTAAGGATTCTAGCTGGACTGGTTCGCCCAATCCCCCAGCAAAATTTAATACAGTGATGCCACAGTTAGATTGCTGTATTGAGTGATAGCGACTGGGAGAAATTCCTAGTGCTGTGCTAATCAGGGCGCGATTAATTCCGTTATGTCCCACAATCAGAATAGTTTCGCCTTGATGGTGAGACAAAGTTTCTCGCCAAAACTGCCTTGCTTGTTCGTATAAAGCAAGAACGGGAAAATGTTCTCTTGTCCCTTGGGCATCATTAAGCAGCATCCGCAGTTCGTCTGGGCGTTGATGCCAAGTGCGGTAGTCTTCGGCAAATTTCTGCTTGACTTCAGAAGTCAGCAGTGCTTCCCATAAAGGCAGGTCGATTTCTAACAGTAAATTAGAAACTTGGATTGCAGCAGATTGTTCAGCATGATTAGCTAACTCACTATGGATAATATCTGCCGTGTGCTTTGCTCGTTGCAAAGGACTGCTATAAATTGCATTAAATAAGATATTGCTGAGGGCTTTGCCTACTTTACTGGCATCGTTACGACCTTTTTCGGTTAATGTTGACGCGTCAGTGCGTCCTTGGATACGCCGCTCGGTATTATAACCACTTTGACCGTGGCGCACAATGATGACACGAGTCATCTCAAAGCCCTCCTCTATCTTGACGATTAATTTTACTGCAAAATGATTGCATAATTATCGACTCCAGAAGGCAGATTGAGTCAGCAAGAGGAAAAGGGGCAGGGGGATCTCCGTCTTGCTACTCCTAAACTCAAACAGGCTATTGCTGATGCTTGCGCCCACACGGTACTATTAGATAATAAAGTTACTCCTTCAGAGGCAGATTTACTCAGAGCGATCGCTATGACGTTAGACTGTCCCATCCCCCCATTTTTAAATCCTCAGCGTGGTATTTCAAAACATAAACAATCTTCTTCCAAGCAAAGTTAGTGTAACAAGTGAGGCACAATTATTTATCATTGTAATACTATTGATTTGTCATAATTGCAACTTGCAGATCCCCGACTTCTTAAAGAAGTCGGGGATCTTATTTATCACAAGTTATTCAAGATTGCCATGCTATAAATAGTTGTCTTAGTAAAAGAGTATCATATTGTACAAAAAATCTTGATATTGCCTACCAGTATTAACTCGCGTGAAAAAGTTCGGACAAAATGCCAGCATTCTAGAAATTTGATTGCTATATTAGACTAAATAACTATTCTGGCAAAGGTTAAAAAGCTGTGCAGGATGATTTAAAGGGCTTGGAAATTAGTCAAGATGATTTGCAAAAACTGACTAATTTACCTGTTAATGAGGAACTTTTAATCATTACAAATACTCTCAATAGATTCGCAAGGATATATATACAAAAGCTGAAAAGTTCTGAAGGGGCAACTGTAGTTTTTATCGGATTTTCTACATTTGTTTTTGTATATATTCTATTTGATTTAATTGTTAAAATTTTTGTGACGTGGATAACAATTCCATCTTGGATATTATTAATTATCTTAGGTCTTTGGGTTAGCGGATTTACACAAACTATCTTATATTTAATCTGGAAAAGTAGAAGTAAAGTTGTCAAAAATAATATGACAAAATCTCTTCACATCCTATTAAATGATGTTAATAAATATAATACTGTTATTAGAGTAATAGATATCAATGACCAAATCGAAGAAGCTGGTAATCCAGAAGTGGTTATAAAGGAAAGAGAAAGTGTGATTGAAGCGCTTAAACTCACCAAAGCTGATTTAGTTCGCGCTTTGAAGACAGAAAGAATTTTGAGGGAAAATAAGAACTTTATTCTGAGCAATACAGAACTATTCGTCAACAATTTAGCAACTTTAACAGCTATGCAAGTAACTGAACAAGCTACTGAACATGGAAGGTTACTCAATGAAGCATTACAAATTGCATTAGATGTGCAACACGAAATGAAAAGATTACAGACTCAGCGTTAAGATAATTCGTAATCAGGCTCTCTAAGAGACGCTGTGCGTAACTTGCTTCCCCGTAGGGGTACGAATACTCGCTAACGTAATTAGGTTTTGTAATGGGAATTTAAAAAGCACTCAGGTGGGTTGGTTTCCAACCTACTCACAGACATTATCAATGGTTTTTGCCAGAATCCTTCCCAGGGTTGCAATCACCGATCTAACATAAAGAATATTCATAAAGCGATCGCTTATCTACATGGACTGGAAAGAAATTAGAGGGAACTGGGTAATTATTCCCCGAAATCCCATAGGTATCGTTCATTTTTTAGGAGGTGCATTTGTCGCCACTGCACCGCACATTACTTATCGCTGGTTACTCGAACAATTGGCAAGTAAAGGTTATGTTGTAATTGCTACGCCTTTCGTTAATACATTGGATCATACTGCGATCGCCAAATCCGTACTGTTAAACTTTGACCGCACCCTCGAACGCTTACAGGATTCTGGGGCATTACGCAAGCTTTATTTCCCCATCTATGGCGTTGGACATAGCATGGGCTGTAAACTTCACTTGCTGATTGGTAGCCTCTTTAAAGTAGAACGCGCAGGCAATATTTTAATATCCTTCAACAACTACGCCGCTAACGAAGCGATCCCCCTAGTAGAACAATTCAAGTCTACTTTTGCCATCGAGTTTACTCCCTCACCGTTGGAAACTAACAAGCTTGTCCAAGAACGTTACAATGTCCGGCGCAATTTATTAATAAAATTTAGTAATGACAACATTGATCAATCGGCAGCTTTAACCAAAATCTTACAAGAACGTTTTGATGAGATGGTGACAGCACAAACGTTACCAGGAACTCATACAACACCTCTAGGTCAAGATATTAAATGGCAAACTGGAACGTCTTTTACCCCTTTTGACGCTTTAGGGCAATGGTTTAAGCAAGAAGCATACCGCGACTTAAACCAGCTAAAAAGCAACATCCTCTTATGGCTAAATCCTTTGGCAGCACCATAGAATTTATGACTGTTTGACAGTTATAAATTCTATAGGTAAATAAAAACGATTTCTAATGCTTCTGGGTTGAGTCTAATAGAAACATAACCCCCAACTCCTTACTAGGGTTGGGGATAAAGATTCAAAGCCTCTATGCTTTTAAGAGAGAGGAATGGAAGTGAGGTTAAAGTCTATTGCATACAAACAATAAGTGCTATAGTAGCATTCCCATATTGATATTACTAGCTTATTAGCTCATAGCATTTTTTTATTTTCTATTTTGATAGCAAATTATTAATGAGTTTTTCCCACAACTTTATATGTTTCAAATACTAATAATTGATGACGACTATTCAATAAAAATACTCCTAAAAAGGATTTTGGAAAAACAAGGTTATGAGGTAGTGACTGCCAGTAGCGGCGATGAAGGAATAGAAAAAGCACTAGCTTATCGTCCAGCACTAATTATTTGTGATTGGATCATGCCAGGTTTGACTGGACTAGAAGTTTGTCAGCGCATTAAGACAGACCCCAAATTTTCCACCACATTCTTTATTTTATTAACATCCTTAGATTCCGTTGCTGATTGCGTCAAAGGTCTAGATGCTGGTGCTGATGATTTTATCTCCAAACCTATTGAGCATAATGAATTACAAGCACGGGTAAGAGCAGGATTACGCCTGCATCAGTTGAGTAGAGATTTGCAGGATCAAAAGTTGCTTTTAGAATCAGAAATGTCAGAAGCAGCAGACTATGTGCGATCGCTGCTACCTCTTTCCATGACCGAACCCTTTAAGATAAATTTCCGGTTCATTCCCTCACGACAACTCGGCGGTGACTGTTTCGATTACTATTGGCTCGATGATCATTATCTCGCAATTTACTTACTCGATACCGCCGGACATGGATTGAAAGCTACTCTTCCCTCTGTTTCAGTGCTGAATTTGCTGCGTTCCCGTGCGCTCAAAGGTCTGAATTACTATCAACCTAGTGATGTATTGAGGGCTTTGAATGATACTTTTCAAATGAATTATCAAAATGATAAATATTTTACGATTTGGTATGGAGTTTACAACCGAATCAACCGCCAGTTAATTTATGCTAGCGCAGGCCATCCACCAGCAGTTTTAGTAACCGGCACATCTCCAAGAATATCTGAAGTTAAACTCTTGAAAACTCCCGGTATGCCAGTTGGGATGTTTCCAGAGGCAAAATATGTTGATGCATCTTGGAATATTGAAAAATTTAGTAGCCTTTATATTTTTAGTGATGGTGCTTATGAAATCACTAAATCAGATGGCACACTTTGGAGTTTGGATGCTTTTATTCAGCTATTAGTTAGCTTACAAGATTCAGTTGATAACCAACTCGAGCGCGTACTGAGTTATTTAATTGCTCTGAACTCCAAAGATGCTTTTGATGATGATTTATCTATTTTGCAAATGAAGTTTGATTAATTAAGTATTGGAAACTAAAACTTGATTAAATGCATCTTGACTAGGGAATATTTCAAATACTTTATCCATATTAGTCAGTTCAAATAATATCCTGACTTGCTCATTAATTGAGCAGAGAACAAGTTTAGTATCTGCTGCACGCAAGGTTTTAAAAGCTAATACTAAAGCTCCCAAACCGGAACTATCCATAAATGTTACATCTTTAAAATCAACTAACACGATTTTCGCACCCTTCTCTAGAATATCAGTGATATTTTGTCGAAATTCTTGTGAAGTTGTGGCGTTCAAATTACCACTGAGCTTAATAACTTTTACTTGTTCTCTCATAATTATGTCACTCTGATTTGTGTAAATAATTCTCTGATTTCGCCATTATAGAACATTTAAAAATGCTTGTAAAATAAAATCTAAAATTAAATATAGAGTAATCATTGGTTATTAATCAGTATAGATCAAGATTAATATAAGTATTTTGATCTACTTTTATGTAATACTAAAAGCCATCTTGTTTTACATTAAATATTGTTTTCTTACTAGGAAGATAGCAATTATAAATAAACCATGCAAGTAAGTCAGCATAGTAAAACTCATGTATGTTTAGTTTTGTAAAAAGGTTGCGGCCACAGATTTATAAGCTGTTCGGTAATTTTAGATTTCGGCATGCTATGGCATACTCTGTTAATTTTTAACACCAACTTACCTGCATATCATGGATGTAAATATATACTGTTCTTCAAGCTGAGGTTGCTGCTTTTCGGATTATTTACCAAATATTTTTGCCAAACCTAAGATTCTCCAATAAATTTCATCATGATAGCCGTCATTAAACGATTCAAAATTCAATCAGTTAGAGCGATGTCTAGGTTGGGCTACGCCTACGCGCAGTTAAACCGAGTCTAGCAAAGGCGTTTCTTTGCTTGGGTAAGCGGATCTGCATCACCCACAAAATTTTCCCAGTCCCTACCGCTCAATTAAAACTACAAGCAAAAATACTCAAATATCGAGGTTTCACATCATAATCATTTAGTAGATATAATCCTTTGTTGACTACTGAGTATTTATGATAGTAACTAGGATCTACGTTTATTTATGTCCAATTACTTACATTATTGAAATAATTTACCTCTGGATTACCCCTCTAGAGCCAACAGCTTTGATTTCAACAGCGCCAAGCAAGCTTGAATCTACACCACCTGTCTAACAGAAGTTCTCTAAGGCGATCGCCCCTGCTATTTTTAGTATTCCCAATATCTATATATTTCTCAACAGACAACACAAATCCTGTACAGACGTGATTAATCGCGTCTCTAACTACCTCAAACAGGACTCACTTTCGCTCTGTAAAGCAACTTCTCACCTTGAAGGTAGCCAGTGTAACGTACCTTGACTATTTCTCCAGGTTGTGCTGTTCCCTCCATCAATTGGTGAAGTTGAGGGTCATAAGGTAATTCTGCTCCCACGGGTGCGATCGCTTCCACTCCCCACGCTTGCAAAAGCTTTTCCAGGGGTTTCTGTACCAATGGGACTATTTTGATTGCTGCTAGCTGTGGATTCTCCTGCGCTTTCTGTGCTGCTGTTGGCCATTGCAATAATAAAGACTCCAGCAGTTGCAAGGTTGACTGCTGGAGTTCTTGTAGTAATATTTCTCGCTGTTGTTCTAATTGAAGTTGAGAGCGATCGTACTCTCTTCTTAAATCTGTAATTTCTTGTAACAATTCCTGGATAGGTGCTGTTTTCTCTTGTAATAAATCTACGGTTGAAAAAGTTGCGATTAATTCACTTAATGACATCTGTAGCACTGACGACAGCTTGAGCAGCACATCTACCCGCATCTGCTCTAGCTTTCCCTGACGTAATCGCAAAATTTGACGCTCTGAGACACCAGCAGCGCGACTCAGCGCTTTAAAACTAGAAATACCTACCTGTTGCATTAAATCTTGCAACTTTTGGGAATGGGGCATTGGGGATTGGGGATTGGGGATTGGTGACTGGTGACTGGGGATTGGGGACTGGTGACTGGCAAAAAAATTAAGTCTTTATTTGTTAGTACCTAGTACGAATGGCACTAATAAAAGCCCAAAAGCTTGTGTAGCCTCGTTCCCAGCCTGGAGGCTTGTGAATGTATTCCGAGAGGCTCCGCCTCTGGTCAAGAAAGAGGAGGCGGAGCCTCCCAGAATGGGTTCCCAGCCTGGAGGCTAGGAACCAGTCAGCGCAAGGGCTATATCTTAACTTAGTGCCATTCGTACCCAGTACCTAGTTCTTAGTACCCAGTCCCTAGTCCCTAGTCCCTAGTCCCCACTCCCCAGTCCCTAATTCCTATTCTTCCAGTAAACTTCTCAACATCCAAGCTGTCTTTTCGTGTACCTGCATCCTCTGAGTCAATAAATCGGCGGTAGGTTCGTCGTTAACTTCTTCTAGCACAGGGAAAATAGACCGTGCAGTTCTGACTACGGCTTCTTGTCCTTCCACTAGCAAGCGGATCATTTCCACAGCTTTAGGAACTCCAAGAGTTTCTGGAATCGAACTTAGTTTGGCGTATTCGCTGTAGGTTCCTGGTGCGGGATAGCCAAGCGCTCTAATTCTCTCGGCTATTAAATCCACTGCTAAAGCTAATTCTGTATACTGAGTCTCAAACATCAGATGCAACGTTTGAAACATCGGCCCCGTTACATTCCAATGAAAATTATGAGTTTTCAGATACAGTGTATAAGTGTCAGCCAACAGATGAGATAAACCGTCAGCAATTTTAGCCCTACTCGCCTCGTCAATGCCGATATTTACATTTTTAACTGTTACTTTCGATGACATAATTTTCTCCTAATTAGGTTATATGTAATTTGGGGTTGGGAATTGGGCATTGGGGATTGGCAAGAAAATTAAGCCCTTAATTCCTAGTCCCCAGTCCCCAGTCCCCAGTCCCCAGTCCCCAATCCCCATTGTCTATGCTAAGTGCATTTTCAAAACGCTACGGGGTGCTTTACGAACTCTGGCTAAAACGGTTTCTTTGCCTAAACGCTGGCAAGCTTCATACCGATGGCAACCAGAAAAGCCATAATATTGTCCATCTACTTCTAGGACATCAATAGGTTCTTGCTGCCCAATCTCCGCAATCGATTCCATTAAGGCTTGCACTTTATTTGGATCGTTTGTACGAGGCAATGGCCGTTTTATCTGATTTAATGGAATTTCTTGGACTTTAACCATAAAGAGTTTATCCAACTAGTTCTGTTTTTTGTCTCTAAATAAATCATAGTCATTATGACTTCGTTTTGCAACTAATATCTGGGGCAAAATTGGTAATGGTATCATTGGAGCATTCATGCGACAAAAAAACCGCGCTACAAAGCAATTGGAAAATAAGCTCCAACGACACATTAAGGGGCAGAAAACGCTCTCTACGAGAGGCTCCGCCAACGCGAAAGATTACTCGCGATCGCAACTCTTGGAGACACTGCGCGAATGCTATCAGGTGGTCATGAAATTTTCATTTTGGTGTTTTCCCTACACTTTGCTGACAACATTTTGTCTATTGGGACTGACTGCGGCATCAGGACCAGAGAGCAATATCCAGGATATAGAACTGAAAATTGGGATTGTGCAGCGATTTGGCGCCGAAGCCACAGCCAAGCTGCAACTGGAACCCATAAAAGGCGATCGCTTAAAGCTAAAATTCCAAGTGGGCAACAAGCAGCAAATCCTGTTTACTAAAAACCCTGTAAAGCTGGAAACAGTCATGGAAGCTTTGCCCCAGTCAGCAGTCGAAGAAGTGGTAGTTTTAGGCACATACCGCACTTTTGAAAATGCGGAAGATAGTGCTAATAAATGGCGTTCTCTGGGAATGGAAGTGGAAATAGCCCAGCCAGAACGCTGGCAGGTTTGGGCGAAACGAGATGTTTACAGCACTCCTTTATTGCGACGCTTGTTATTGCAGAACATCCAAGCTTCTACTAAAGATAAAGTATATCTTGACACTAAAGTTTTAAAACAAGTGCCGCGAGTCAGTTGGGTAGTGGATGGTAATCGCTATAGCCCAAATGACTTGGAAATTAGCACCGATCAAAACTTGATTCGGGTGAATAAAAGCGAAAAACCAGAGTTTGCTCGTCTTTATGCTGGTCGATTGAATTTGCAGCCAAATGCTTATGGCACATACACTCTAGTTAATCAAGTACCCTTAGAAACTTATTTGCGTGGGGTTGTACCTTATGAAATAGGTACGGAAGCACCAACAGCAGCCCTAGAAGCCCAAGCAATTCTCGCCCGGACTTATGCCTTGAGAAATTTACGCAGGTTTGCCGCAGATAATTATCAGTTGTGTGCTGATACTCACTGCCAAGTTTATTATGGGCTGAAGGGAGCGGCTGCCAAAACAGACCAAGCGATCGCCTCAACCAGGGGTAAAGTATTAACTTATAAAAATGAACTAGTAGACGCTCTGTATTCTTCCACCACTGGTGGTGTCACCGCCTCCTTCAGCGATATCTGGAATGGTGACGATCGTCCCTATCTCCGCCCTATACTGGATGCTCCGACTAATTTTTGGAACTTATCTAAGCAGAGTTTAGCAGATGAAAAGAACTTCCAAAAATTTATCAATATGCAACAAGGATTTAATGAAAGCAAGTGGGATATGTTTCGTTGGCATAAGGAAACCCCTTTACAGGATATTATCAAAGACTTGCAGAAATTTTGGCAGGTGAAAAACAGTCCTTATGCAAAATTTAAGACCATTCAGGCTATGGCAGTTGTGAAGCGAAGCCAGAGTGGACGTATCCTTGAACTTGCGGTTAAAACCGATCGCAGCACCTTTGTTCTGCATAAAGATGAAGTTCGCAGTGCCTTTGCCGCTCCCGTAAGTACGCTTTTTTACATAGAACCCCTAAACAAAGGCAAGGCAGAACTTTGGGGATATGCTTTTATTGGTGGTGGGTTAGGACATGGAGTCGGCTTGAGTCAAACTGGCGCTCAAAATTTAGCAAAACTAGGTTGGTCAAGTCCAAAAATTCTCCAATTCTACTATCCTGGTACTCAGATTAAAATTCTCAGTAAAGAAATTAAGCTTTAAACTATCCGCACCGAGTTTAAGCACTAAGTACGAGGGAATTCCATAGTATACTGATTTTCAAGTAATTGAATTACCCTAATACCATTTCTTTGTGAGGCTGCGCCAAACCCTTTTAACTTCTTTCTTTACTTTGTGTCCTTCTCTGACGAGACGCTGCGCGAATGCGTCCTTTGCGGTTCGTTTTCCTTTCTTGTACTTCAACATGGTTTAGCGCATCTTCATACAGAATTGGTATAACTCCCCGTCTCAATCGCGATCTAAATACCTCAAAATTACTGTAAAAAATTAAGCAGGAACACAACATTTACTGTGTTCCTGCCCAAGACAGAACTAGGCTTTTTATCAAAGTCGCTTTTAGAGATACACACAGCATTGCAAGTGTGTTGGCCCTAGATGCCATACTTATATTTTTTCAACATTGGTAACTCTTGCAAGAGGTTTATGGTTGAGTTGCTTAGTTCTTAGTAAAGGTCTTCTTCTTTGTGAGTTTCGATTGTTACGTCAGAGGTTGGGTAAGCGACACAAGTCAGTACATATCCTTTTTCGATTTGCTCATCGTCTAAGAATGACTGATCGCCTTGATCGACAGTACCCTTGATGATTTTACCTGCACAGGTAGAGCAAGCACCAGCGCGGCAAGAGTAGGGCAGGTCAAGACCAGCTTCTTCAGCCGCGTCTAGAATATAGACATCATCATCAACGTCAAGTGTTTGGTTCAGCCCTTCGGCTTCGTTGATTAGTGTCACTTTATAACTTGGCATTGAGTAATCCTCTCTTTTGTAAACGGCAGTATAAGTTATCTTAAGGCAAAGGTCACGGCTGTTCTGTGGGATTAGCCGTTGGTTTAAATTTGCTTCAATTCTGATACTACGAGAAAAATTAAACGATGTGACTGGAAATTGAACCCGATTAGTAATGAAATTTAGTTACTTAATCCCGATAAGTTTTATTTATGTTATTTTCGACCTTAGTCAGGTTGCAATAAGAAAAATTTATTTTATATATAAAAGACATGAGCAATATTAATGTTACCTGGATCTTGTAGGACTTACGCAGAACAGATCCTCCAACTCCTCTAAAAAGCGGGGCTGTTTCATTTTCTAATCTGATTAGACAATTATCATAGGGAACTCCAAGAAATAAATTATCCAATATTGTGGGGTGGGCATCTTGCCCGCCCAGTCTATAGGGCGGGCGAGACGCCCACCCCACAAGAGTTAATTGAATATTTTTTTATTTGTCAGTCCCATAGCGATCGCATACCCCGACGAAAGCAAGCTAACGCGGTAACTTTTTCCAAAATTTTTCTGTTCATTGTCTTGACAAATTTTGTATATTGTGCATCACGTTAGCTCTGCCCTCAAAAGGGGGCTTTCTTTTGAAAATAAAGTCTCATACGTGCTTGAGGGGTTCGGACGAATGTTGTAGAGTCTAGACTGGTGAACCCCATAAAGAGAGAATCTTACCACTAGAAGCGTGAGACGATCAAAAACAGAACTAGTGAGGATCATGTATAATTCAAAAGCTGCTTCGGAAAAAGCAAAAGTGCGTGTAGGTTTGATCGGTACTGGGTATGCGGCAAAGTTTCGGGCTGAGGCATTGCTCCACGATGAGCGATCGCACTTAGTCGCAGTTGTTGGTCATACAAAGGAAAAAACCGAAGCCTTTGCTAAAGAGTACCAAATTGAAACATTGAGTTCTTGGCAAGAGCTAGTAGAACGTGAAGATATAGACCTAGTGGCGATCTCTACGATTAATCGAGATCATGGTGCGATCGCACATGCAGCACTTACCAACGACAAACATGTGATTGTAGAGTATCCTCTTTCGTTAGATGTAGTTGAGGCTGAGGAACTGATTGCTTTAGCCAAAGCAAAACAAAAACTTCTGCATGTGGAACATCTGGAACTTTTGGGTGGTTTGCATCAAGCCTTGAAGCAAAACTTAGACAAAATTGGCGAAGTGTTTTATGTTCGCTACAGCACCATCAATCCCCAAAATCCTGCACCCCGCAAATGGACTTATAACCACGAGTTTTTCGGCTTTCCCTTAATTGGTGCTTTGTCTCGCCTACATCGTCTCACAGATTTATTTGGTAAAGTATTTACAGTTAACTGTCACCAGCGATATTGGGAAATAGAACCGGAATACTACCAAACCTGTTTCTGCACTAGTGAACTGTGCTTTAACAGTGGACTTTTAGCCCAAGTAGTGTATGGCAAAGGTGAAAGTCTTTGGCAATCAGAACGCAAGTTTGAAGTTCACGGCGAAAAAGGTGGTTTGATTTTTGATGGCGACACCGGAATTTTCATCCAGCCAGGGGAAACAACACCTATAGAGGTTGGCCCTCGCCGGGGTTTGTTTGCCAAAGACACGAGTATGGTGTTAGACCATCTTTTTGATGCCACTCCTTTGTACGTTACCCCAGAGGAGAGCTTATATACTCTAAAGGTTGCTGATGCTGCCCAAAGAGCTGCACAGACAGGGTTAACTATGTTTATGAAAGATTTCTAGATAAAAGTTAATGAAAACCGAACTAATTGTTATTTTATCCCAACGAGAAATAGAGAAAATGCGGCAAGCTGGGCGTTTAGCTGCTAAACTTCTCCAGCATCTAGAACCGTTCGTGAAGCCAGGGGTTAGCACTCTTGAACTAAATGATGAGGCCGAACGCTGGACTCAAGCGCATGGAGCAAAAAGCGCTCCCCTTGGTTATAAAGGTTATCCGAAATCGATTTGCACTAGTGTAAATGAGGTAATTTGTCATGGCATTCCCAATGCCAAGCAAATTCTGAAAGAAGGTGACATCATTAATATCGATGTCACGCCAATCGTTGAGGGTTATCACGGCGATACATCTAAGACATTTTTTGTTGGTACTCCTTCTCCAAAAACGAGGAAGTTGGTAGAGGTGACAGAGGAGTGTCTGCGTCTGGGTATTGCTGAAGTTAAACCAGGGGCACGCATTGGCGATATTGGTGCAGCTATTCAAGAGTATGCTGAAGCAGAAGGCTTTTCTGTGGTGCGAGATTTCGTTGGACATGGCATCAGTAACATTTTCCATACTGCACCCGATGTTCCCCACTATGGCACACGCGGGAAGGGCAAGCGCCTCAGACCGGGGATGGTTTTTACCATTGAGCCAATGATTAATGAAGGTACTTACGAAGTCGAAGTTCTCAGCGATAAGTGGACTGCGGTAACGCGCGATCGCAAACTTTCTGCTCAATGTGAGCATACCTTAGCTGTAACTGAAGACGGCGTTGAAATTCTCACCCTACCTGAAGGCGAGAATTACTAAACTGGTAGATTTTTCTACTCCTTGATTAACATTATGGTTCAAACTCTTGCTTGCGGAAAACGTCACACTTGAGCAACTAATATTGCTCTATGGATTAGAGTTAGTTGATTCGGAAGAATTCTTTCGAGAGTGGCAAGATGACCTACCAGAACTGACAAGTTTAGAAAAGCAGCTATTGGATCAAATAAAGGCAGGTTACATAAATTTGCGAAACTATCCGCCTTTATTAGAATAGTTTTCGAGACGCGATAAATCGCCGTCTCTACAAGTGTTTTGTTGCTCATTCTGAACTGTATTGAACTTGGTATAATTATCTTCCCAACTTATTAGGAATACCTTCACAACCACCAGGAATAGTACCTCTAGTTTTTTCGCCACCCCAAGTGCAACAGTAGCAACGTGCAGATTCAGACATCCGTTGCACATTCGTCAAATCGGCATTTTCCACTACAGCGCCAGTGTGTTCGCCGGTTTCATAATCTGGTGGTTCAGTGCGACTGCGGGGTGATGCTTTTTCCAGTACACCGTAGAATAGGCGAATCCCGTTCAGGTCAGCACCACTAAGATTAGCATTATATAAAATTGTGCGGGAGAGATTGGCTTTTACTAAGTCACAACCGGCCAGATTAGCGCGGACAAGATTAGCTTCGCTCAAATCAGTCCAACGCAAATCAGTGCCAGAAAGGTCTGCGGCGGCTAGCATTACGCCTAAATCAATGACTCGCACACCTTCAAGGCGGTCTTCTGCATATCCGCCACTCCCATCAAGAATGGCTCGGCCTAATCGGCCATCGCGTTGTAGGGGTGAAAGCAACTTGGAACGTGAGAGAAACCGGAGAATTTTCGCTTTCCCACTACCATCGACACTACTCAAAATTGCCGCAGTGCGCCCTTCCGCGATCGCTCTTTCTTGGGGCCAATCTTCTAATAATCCTTCTTCGTCTAATACTAAGTCGGAAACGCCTTGGAAATAGGAATCAATGGTCTGTTGCTGGGTGATAATATTTTGCTGAACTGTCAGCAGGTTTTGCTGAATTGTCAAATCTTTAGAAATGACATATTGTCGCCACGCCACGTAAACGGCAATGATGGCGATGAGAATTTGTCCCAAAGCGCCAAACCATTCTGCTAGGGTTCCAGAAATATCCCAGTTAATTTGGCGGCCTAAAACAAGCAAGCGATCGCCTACACCTGTGAATCTGATCAAGCCGATGATGGCTACTATTAGTCCCAAAAAGGCTACAAACAGGGTGCGTTCTTGGGGTGAAAACCACTCGTCTAAAACTTCTTGGAACCAAGGTAATAATATCGCCAGGGATAACAGCAAAGCCATCAGCGTTCCGATAATGCCGACGATCCAGTTATTCAGGATAATTCCAATAAAGGTGATGGCGATCGCAATTAGAGTAATCAGCAATGCCCTGGGCTTAACTATGAATTGTTTGGTAGTAGGGTGCTTGACTTCTGAACGAGCTTGTTGTAATGCAGTTGTATATTGGGGAGATTTTAAAGACGCGATCGCCGCTAGTGCTTGTTGTGACGCTAATACTTCTGAATTAAGGTTCTTCTCAGTTGCACTACCGTCAAAGTCATTTGGTTGCGAATCGTTTTCGGGTCTTGGTTCTGGGGTTGGTAGATTAGAGGAATTGGATTCAATCGTCATGTTTTCTATTTTGCCCCAGTAGATTAAGAACAACATCTGTTTTATCAGAAATTGCGCTCAACTAAAGACCTGTATTCCATAAGACTAAAAACGCAAAGCTATAGCAATCCGATAGCGAAGCGGTAGCGAGTCAGACGCTCCTGCGTCGCTAACGCTGCGCTATCGAGCGTCTTTGATTTCTGAATCACTCATAGAGGTAAGGGACTGGGGACTGGGGACTGGGAAGAAGGAATAAAAGTGTACTGAGTTTTGTTCAAAAATCAAATATGATTCCTATATATTTAGTACAGCATTTGATTAATTCGTAGCGAATTAAATTTAGCAATACCCGACAATGTGAATGCGTCGGCTTGCATTGTGAATGCATCGGCTTGCATTGTGAATGCGTTAGCTTGCATTGTGAATGCATCGGCTTGCATTGTGAATGCATCGGCTTGCATTGTGAATGCGTCAGCTTGCATTGTGAATGCATTGGCTTGCATTAAGGAACTCCAAGAAATAATTATCCAATTTTGTGGGGTGGGCATCTTGCCATTGGTGTCAACTTAACGTGAAACCGCTTTTCCGCCGAGAATTGAAATTCCCATCTCATAGCTAAAGTCATCTGAAGATGACTAAATATGGCTAAAAATCTCCAGTCTACTGAAGTAGACTTAAGCTAAAAGCCCGGAAATTTATTCCCTGGCGGGCATGGAAGCTAACAGATCAGCTGTTTCCAGCTTAAGTTGACACCTATGCCGGGAGCCGCCCGCCGATTTAGTCATTAGTCATTAGTCATTAGTCATCTCCAGAAATTAAATATGCGTTACCCAGAAACCTTGTAGAGACGTAGCACTGCTACGTCTCTACATTCTTTTTCGGAGATGTCTATTAGTCATTGGTGCTAATGACTAATCTAAAGTTAAACCACAGTAATATTTACCAATTAACATTAAACTGCCGTTACTGATTTGGGAACAATAAATTTAGAAATCACTAGAATTTAGCAGTATGTTCAGTACTCGTGTGACTATTCCTGGATACCAGGTCAGTGAAGAAATCTACAATGGTTCGAGAACCATAGTTTATCAAGGGTATCGAGAAACTGACTCATTACCTGTAGCGATGGTAATGAAAGATTTTGGTGGAATTTCTCTAAAAGATTATTTCGATCGCAACCAAACACGGGGCATCGGGTGTTTACAAGAGTTTTTACAAATAGCGATCGCACTATCTCATACCTTATACCATTTTTTTGTGAAGCTGCATGTAATCTTAATTCCAGTTCGACAGTAAGAGGGAGAAACAAGTCATGTATACTGAAGAACTAGAACATGAAATACTCTTTCTTCGTCAGCAAAATGCTGAATTACAGAAGCAATTAGCAAAATCCACCAGTGAATTCAGTGCAAGAATCACTCAACTAGAACAAAAACTCGAAGAATCAAAACAACTATTACAAAGCGATCGCCAAGCAGAATTAGCCGAATTACTGGCATTGTTTAACGCCATACAAGATGTAATTCTTATCCTTGATGCCGAAGGACGCTATCTAAAAATTGCTCCTAGCGGCGCGCCTTTAATGTACCAACCACCAGCAGAACTACTAGGCAAAACCATCCACGAAGTTTTTCCTTCTGCTTTTGCAGACTCTTTTCTCGGCTGTATTCAACAGGCACTAAAAACCAAGAAAGCTGTCAAAATCGAATATAGTTTGCCCATTGGCGATCGCGAAGTTTGGTTTGAGGCGAGTATTTCGCCAATGAGCGAGGACACTGTTGTTTGTGTAGCGAGAGATATTAGCGATGTCTACAATGAGCTTCTCTTACGCAAAGCAGCGGAAGCAGCCCTAATTCAACAAGAAGCTCGCTATCGCAACATTTTTGAGACTGTGAATGATGGCATCAGTGTTATTGATTTAGATACTGGTAAAGTTGTTGCTGCTAATCCGGCTTTTTATCAAATGCATGGTTATTCTCAAGCAGAATTTTTGCAATTAATTCCTACAGATTTCATCCATCCCGATTATTTGCATATATTCGGGAAATTTATCAAATCAATTCAAAAAGGAGATGAATTTCACACTCAGGCTGTAGACATCCGCAAAGATGGTACTTACCTTGATATAGAAGTTACAGGCAAACTTTTGAACTACAATGGCAAACCCCATGCTCTTTCTGTAGTGCGAGATATTAGCGAGCGTAAACAAGCAGAACAAGAGCAAAGAAGACTACTAACTATTTTAGAAGCCACAACTGACATTGTGGTTATGGCTGATGCAGCCGGAAATAATTGCTACCTAAACAAAGCAGGGCAAAAGATTTTAGATATTCCCGCCTCAGAAACTAACAAGTTTCATATTAGCGAGGTTGTAGGACTATCGATATTAGAGGAATTCCAGAATCAGATTATACCTACCCTAATTCGAGAAGGAATTTGGTCTGGAGAATGTATATTTCGCTGTCGCAATGGTGAAGAGTTTCCAGTTTCCCAAGTACTGATCGCCCATAAAAATCAACAGGGCGAAGTCGAATTCTTCTCAACCATAGCCCGTGACATCCGCGATCGCCAACAAATCGAAGCCCAACTTAGACAACAAGCAGAAGATTTAGCCCAAACTCTTCAAGAACTCCAACACACCCAAGCACAAATGATTCAGGCAGAAAAAATGTCTAGTCTAGGCCAACTCGTTGCCGGAGTTGCCCATGAAATCAACAACCCTGTCAATTTTATCCACGGTAATCTCAGCCATCTTGAAGAACATACCCAAGATTTATTACGACTAGTTCACCTCTATCAATCCAGTAACGTTGCTGAATTTCACAACGGCAGTTGCTACCCTGCGGGAACGTTAAGAGCATCTTTATGTGAGGAAATTGACTTAGAGTTCATCCAAGCAGATTTACCCAAAATCTTAAATTCAATGAAAGTCGGCACTCAACGCATCCGTCAGATTGTCCTGTCGCTGCGTACCTTCTCGCGCATGGATGAAGCCGAATTTAAAGCAGTGGACATTCACGAAAGCATAGATAGTACTTTAATGATTTTGCAACATCGTCTTAAAGAAAAGCCAGATTTTCCGGAAATTCATGTGAGCAAAAACTACACATACTTACCTTTAATAGAATGCTACGCCGGACAACTAAATCAGGTGTTTATGAATATTTTGACAAATGCTATTGATGCCTTAGAAGAAAGAACAGACAATGAAATTTCTCTACCCACAATTACCATTCAGACCGCATTAATTGATTCTAATTGGGTAAAAATTGCCATCGCTGACAATGGTTTAGGGATGCCAGAAAAAGTTGAAAAACAGGTTTTTAATCCATTTTTTACCACCAAACCTGTGGGTAAGGGAACAGGTATGGGAATGTCTATTAGTTATCAAATCATTACCGAAAAACATGCTGGTAAATTGGAATGTTACTCAAAACTAGGACAGGGAACAGAGTTTGTGATTGCAATTCCAATTCGGCACTAGAGATTCCAGAGGGACTATCTCAACGAAAGCAAATATACCAGGCGATTAGAAATCGCGGCTACACAAACTCAAAGAATTTGAAACCCAGGATCGGTAGCTTTTGTTTGTATAGGGACTTCCAAATAAAAAAATATCCAATTAACTCTTGTGGGGTGGGCGTCTCGCCCGCCCTATAGACTGGGCGCTCATGTTGCCCACCCCACAAAATTAGATAATTTATTTCTTGGAGTTCCCATAGCCGCGAATTTTAGTCGCCAGGGCAGACTCCAAAAAACCGCGATCGCCACGTCGAATAGGCAAAAGTCAGAGTGGAGACTTTCTCCGCTCTGAACTTTGTAAGAGAGTGTTTTTATTTAAATCCCCTAACTTTAGCTATGAGGATTCACTGTTAGCTGATAACTGTTAAGCACTATATTTCATTCACAAATTGAGATAGATGTACTTACCCTGGTTTTATTTTTTGTACAGCGTGATTTACGAGAGTTCAGAAGCTTTTTCCTCTTTAGAAGAAAGAGAGCGAATTAGCTCCCGAATTACATCAGTCGCAGGTCTTCCCGTTATTGAACAGTATTGTTCAAGCTTCTGTGCCTCGGTTGAGGTAAGGTTGATGGTAAGTCGTTTAGCAGCCCATTTTTTATTCATGTATTAGACAAGCTATGTTTTTAAACTACTTCTCTAATATCAATCATGTAGACTGCTACTACAATGGTATAACTAACGACATTTCATTCAAGTAATTGTGAAGTTGGATAGGATGTTTTCCTCAGCAATTAGTGAAGAGGTCTATTATCTTGTAAAGTATAAAGTTTAGCTACTTTCCAGGCAGTAATTATAAATTAAATGTAAAAAATATTAATATATATCAAGTAAAAATAAGTATTATCACATAACCTTTAACGAAACTGTTAGCAAATTGATCGGCGATCTAACCCATCAGCCCAAATTCATCATAGAGGTTGCTTTGAACAAGAGAGGTAGGAGGGCGTTGCTGATTGCGGTATGAAAAATAATTTTGCGTTATTTCAAAATCCTTGTAGAGACGTTGCATTGCAACGTCTCTACATCCAAATTCATACCTTGATTCAGCAACACAATGATTTGTTCAGATATGGAGCGATCGCAGAATCTTCTAGTTGGCTTGCTCTGTGGAAACCGTTTATGTCATACTTACGAAGCTTGCATCTACTAAAATCCGATCGATTTTAAGTAGTATTGTTAACGATCGCCAAAAGACCTGAGATCGAGATGAACAAAAGAAAGCAGGATTTAGACTACAAGTAGTTGCGATCGCTTAACTTCGATGGAAGCATCTACAAGTTTGCAGAAAAATCAATTTTTCGCGGGATGAGATTCAGTAGTAGTAAAGTGAGTTTTAAAGGAGAATTTATGTCACAGTTGAAGCAAGCAGTGCCAAACACCTTTGTAGCCAAAGGCTTAGAAACTCTCCCCAATATTTTTGAGCGAGTTGAGGCTCTAGCCAAGGATTTTGCCACCCGTGCAGGGGTACATGACAAAGATGGTTCCTTTCCCTTCGAGAATTTTACTGCTTTGCATGAAGCAGGGCTACTTAGCCTGACCATCCCGCGTGAATTGGGTGGTCAGGATTTGGGGCTGCCAGCTATCTGCCGAGTGATTGAAGGGATAGCGCGTGGCGATGCTTCCACCGCATTAGTACTGACAATGCACTACCTTCAACATGCCCATGCGTCCCGTAGCCGTCGCTGGCATCCAGAAGTATATAAGCGGCTGTGTCGTGAATCAATCGAAGGTATTGCCCTGCTGAATGCTGCCCGTGTTGAACCAGAGTTAGGAACCCCAGCTAGAGGCGGATTGCCTGCGACAATTGCCGAACCAACAACAGAAGGCTGGCGTTTAACAGGACATAAGCAGTACACCACAGGCAGTCCCATTCTCAGTTACTTTGTTGTTTGGGCACGGACAACTGAGGATGAACCACAAGTTGGAAGTTTTCTGGTTCCGCGCGATCTGCCAGGTTTGCAAATTGTCGAAACCTGGGATCACTTGGGAATGAGGGCTACAGGTAGCCACGATCTCATTTTAGAGAATGTATTAATTCCCTCAGAGTATGCTCTCAGTATCAGTCCTATATCTGCTGCACCATCCTTTGATCCGCTAATTTCCACTTGGGGTAGTTTGACAGTGAGTGCCTTATATCTCGGTGTGGCTACTAGTGCGCGAGACTGGCTCACTAAATATCTTTGGGAGCGATCGCCTTCTAATCTTAAAGAGCCACTGGCAACTTTGCCCCGCTTCCAAACTGCTGTAGGTGAAATAGAAGCACTCTTGTTTGCTAACAATAGATTGATTTATAGCTTGGCTGAAGATATTGACAAGGGCGAGTATGAGCCAAATATCGGATTACAAGCACAAGCTGTTAAATATCTCACCACAACTAACTCAATTCGTGCTGTGGAGATTGCCTTAGAACTAACTGGTAATCCTGGTCTATTAAAGAGGAATCCTTTAGAGCGACACTACCGTGACGTTTTGTGCAGCCGTATCCATACACCGCAAAATGATGTTATTTGCCAATCTTTAGGGAAGTCGGTGCTGAAAGTTAAGTGATCGGGGACTGGAGAGGCGTAAGGGCAGGGAGCAGGGAGCAGGGAGCAGGGGAGAAGAATTTTCCCCTCCGCTCCCCGCACCCTGCCCCTCTGCCTCTTCCCAATGCCCAATATTTAGTATCCAGCTTGCTTATCTACGACATTCCGCAAAGGCTGACCGGTTTGGTAGCGTTTGAGATTGTCGATAAACAGTTGTGCTATGCGTTCTCTTAGACGTGGCGATAAGGCTGAACAATGGGGTGTGATAAAGGCATTTGGTAGCGACCATAAGGGACTTTCCGGTGGCAGAGGTTCGGTTGCAACTGTGTCTAATCCAGCGCCAGCAATCCATCCTTCACGTAATGCGGTGATTAATGCAGCTTCATCTACGATCGCACCACGAGCAATATTAATTAGGTAAGCAGACTGACGCATAGAGCGCAATGCAGCTTCATCAATCAAACCTTTAGTTTCTGGAGTTAATGGTGTAGCAAGAACCACATAGTCTGCTGTGGGGAGGAGCGATCGCCACTCATCAGCACCCACAACCTTATCAAAATTCGGTAGGGGTTCGGGATGGCGGCGACTACCCCAAACTGTGACTCCAAAAGCTTTAGCACGAGATGCGATCGCTTGACCAATATTCCCAGTGCCGAGAATTAATAAAGTCGCGTCTGCCAACTCTTCGAGAAATACTCCCCTTACCCAAGTGTGTTCATCTTGCAAAGTTTGCAATTTTCGCAGATTCTTGGCGTGATACAGCATGAATGCCAATACAAATTCTGCAATTGGAATTGCGTGAACTCCTGCGCCATTAGTGAGGATAATATCCTTTTGCAAAAAAGTTGGTGTGAGGATATGATTCACGCCAGCGCTTGGTGACTGTTGCCAACGTAGCGCGGGTGCTGCTGTCAGTACTTTGTCAAGGGTAGAAGTTTTTAGGTAAAATCCGTTGACATAAACTTCGGCATCACTGGCATCACCATCAAGATTACCTTCACTATCCACCTCCACAACATCTACATTAGATGGTAGGTGTGGCTCAATATCTGCAATTAGATGATCTGGTAAGATTAGTTTCACCATTTGCTACTCCCTGATTTCATTTTGGATTTTGGATTTTGGATTTTGGATTGTGCAACCCAATCGGCAACACCTCTTCATTTTGAATTTTGAATTTTGAATTTTGAATTGTTTAGTATCCTGCTTCTTTGTCTACTACATTTCGTAATGGTTGACCAGCTTGGTAACGCTTGAGATTATCGATAAATAGCGCGATTGAACGCTGTTTACTTTTTGGGGAATGACCGGAAGTATGGGGTGTGATGAAGATGTTAGGAAGTGACCACAAAGGACTTTCTGGTGGTAACGGTTCAGAGTTAACTGTGTCTAATGCTGCACCTGCAATCCAACCTTCTGTAAGCGCTTTGATTAATGCCGATTCATCAACTACGCCACCACGAGCAATATTAATTAGGTAAGCATGATTTGGTAGCGATCGCAATACAGATTCATCAATAAATTCTTTGGTTTCGGGAGTTAGGGGTGTTGCAATAACTAGATAATCAACCTCTGGTAGGAGCGATCGCCATTCATCAGCACCCACTACTTTATCAAAATTGGGTAACTCTTGGGGATGACGGCGACTGCCAATAATTCTTAAGCCGAAGGGTTTAGCACGGGCGGCGATTTCTTGGCCGATACCACCAGCGCCAAGAATTAGCAAGGTTGCATCTGTCAACTCTTGGATAGCAAAGCCTCTTTTCCAGTGACGTTCCGCCTGTAAAGCATATAATTCTGGCAGGTGTTTGGCATGAGCCAGTATATAAGTAATTACAAATTCTGCGATCGGAATTCCATGCACTCCTGCCCCATTTGTGAGAATAATATCTCTCTTCAAATAAGTTGGTGTCAGGATGTGATTCACCCCTGCATTTGGTGCATGATGCCAACGTAATGCCGGTGCTGCTTCTATTATTTTATGCAGCGTCGGACTTCTGGATAAAAACCAACTGAAATAAACTTCAGCATCGCTTGCATCGCCGTCTAAATTTCCTTCAACATCTACCGTGACAACCTCTGTATTAGGGGGTAGATGAGGCTCAATGTCAGCAACGAGATCGAGCGGTAAAATCAGCTTCATTGTAGATTACCTCTTAATTTATTTACAGAGCTATCTTTAGAAATTGTCTCTGTTTAATTAAAAAATACCTTTTTTTCTTAGTCTAAATTATGATATTTAGGAAGAATTAAGATATTTTATTTTTATTTAATCTGTAAACGCATAAGCTCCAGATCAAAATATTGATGATTAGATTTATATGCCATTTCCTCTATTCCATATATTTGAAAACCCAATGATAAATAAAGTTGTTTTGCTAAAAAATTATTTCTAACAATATCAAGTAATAATATTTCTAACTCATTAATAGCTTTTGCTTTTTCAATTAATTCATTTAGTAATAATTTACCTATGCCTTTTCCTCGATATTCTTGTTTAACATACATACCACTAATATATGCTTTATGCCTGAGTTTTATTCTTGATTCTTGGTGAAATGCGACTATTCCAATTAACTTTTTATCCTCAAAACAGCCCAAAATAAAGTTATTATTATTTACTGGTATTCTATCCCGAAATTGTTCTATCGTCTTAATTTTTTCTTCATGATACGATGTACCAAATGAATCTGGATTTTTATATAAAGCTTCTAATCTGATCTGTCTATAATCTTCTGCATCATACTTTGTTAAATTTCTGATTATCGTTAGATTAAATATAAATAATAGATATTGATGTTTATTTTCAATAAATCTATATAAGTTAATAATTATTATCTTTTACTTTGTCTAGTTTGTACCCAGAACCTCATAGAGGAGAGTTGAAAGTTATTTTAAGTATTCATAAATAATTTTCGATTCCTATAGCTGCTTTTCAAGATAAAGTTTTAATCTCGAAGTAGCCTATTTACCGCAGCTACCTCAAGCATTCTATTAATCAACTAACGAAAGCTAAATCTCAAGTACTCAACTGCAACAATTGACTATTTGACTGAGAACTTTCATTGCTCATGACTCGCTCTAAAACGGCTTCTCTGATATTGATAAATACTTCGCTACTTCGATCTCGTGGGCGTGAAAGTCTCACAGGTAAATCGACAGAAATCTGTCCTTCATCAATTACTATCACGCGGTCTGCCAACGCCACAGCCTCTTCCACATCATGAGTAACCAAAAAGGCAGTAAATCTCCGCTCTTGCCACAAATTTTCAATCAAACCCTGCATCTCTAAGCGAGTTAGAGCATCCAATGCTCCCAAAGGTTCATCTAACAATAACAAACGGGGTTGACTAACTAATGCTCTTGCTAATGATACCCGTTGCCGTTGTCCACCAGACAAAACATAAGGCCACTCATCAGCCCGATCTTTGAGTCCGACTTTATCGAGTGCCCACAAAGCTTGTTCACGCCAATCACCTTGCAAGCCTAACCCTACGTTTTGGATAACGCGCTTCCACGGTAACAAACGGGGGTCTTGAAACATCACTCTTACAGAACCGCTGAGTCTACGCAGTGGTTCTCCATCTAGTAGTATTCCGCCGGAAGTTGCTTTATCTAATCCTGACACAAGACGCAATAAGGTACTCTTACCACAACCACTTCGTCCGACAATAGCGACAAACTCACCTGCTTCAACTTCTAAATTCAACGAGTTTAAAACAGTTTTTTTGCTAAAAGCTTTCGTCAAATCCAAAATGCTTAGTTGTGTACCCTGTACATTTGAACTCACTTGCAAAACCTCCTTGTTTACAACAATTGGAATTTAACTACTTACATTTATGACTTTTGATAGTTGGGGTTCCAAGCCAAGAATTTTGTTTCTAATCCTCTGGCAACGGCATCTGCTAATTTACCCAGCAGTGCATAAATTACAATACTCAAAACCACAACATCGGTTTGCATAAACTCACGGGCATTCATTGCCATATAACCAAGGCCGGAATCTGCCGCAATCGTTTCTGCCACAATTAGTGTCAGCCACATAATCCCCAAGGAAAAACGGACACCAACAAGAATTGAAGATAACGCTCCTGGAAAAATGATTTGCCACAGAAGTTGTGGTGTTTTTAATCCATAAACTTTTCCCATTTCAATCAGTCCAGGGTCAACACTACGGATGCCATGAAATGTATTGAGATACAACGGGAAAAATACCCCCATAGACACTAGAAATAATCTAGCTTGATCGCCAATACCAAACCAGAGAATTACTAGGGGAATTAATGCCAAATTGGGGATAGTACGGAGCATTTGCAAGGAACTATCCAATAACTTTTCTGCTACGCGGGAAAAGCCATTGAGTAATCCCAAACCAAAGCCAATACTGCCACCAACGATAAAACCAGATATCGCCCGCCCAGCACTAATTCCTATATTTTGGAACAGTTCTCCAGTTGATCCTAGTTTAATTGCAGTAGCGATTACACCACTTGGTGCTGGTAAAATTCTGGTTGAAAGTAAACCAGTTCTGGAAGCAAGTTCCCAAAGAACTAATGTGGTAATAGGCACAATCCAAGGAACTATCTGCTGGAATTGTTGATTTTCCCACAATTCGTTCAGGAATATTGGATTGTTGTTATTGCTTTTGGTGCGTTTAAGGGTAATAGTCATGGAATTTGGGATTTTAGATTTTAGATTTTCCACAAGGATGAATCTAGAAGCAGTAAATTTCGGATTTTAGACTTTAAATTTGGCGTTTTTACTTAATCCAAAGTTCCAAATCCAAAATCTAAAATTGGCATCATGAAGCACTCGTTAGTTGTTTTGTAAATTTTTCATTGGCGATGATATCGCCAACAGGACTCAAAACTGGTGGTGTTAAAGGTGCAGGTTCGTTCTGCAAAGGTAGACGTGGAAATAATAATTCAGCAGTGCGATACGCTTCTTCTAAATGGGGATATCCAGAGAAAACGAATGTTTCTATCCCCAAATTGCGATATTCCAGCATCCTCGCGGCAACGGTGTCGGGATCTCCAACTAGGGCAGTACCAGCACCACCCCGCACCAATCCAATTCCTGTCCACAGGTTGGGGCTAATCTCTAAGGTTTTTCGACTACCGCTATGTAGTTGACTCATGCGCCGCTGTCCTTCAGAATCAGAACTAGCAAGGTCTTTTTGAGCTTTAGCGATCGCATCCTCATCCACATACTTAATTAGCTCATTAGCCGCATCCCAAGCAGCTGACTCGGTTTCTCGCACAATTACATGCAGGCGAATCCCAAAACTGACTGTTCTACCTTGTTGAGCCGCTAATTTGCGGACTTCGGCAATCTTTTGAGCCACTTGCTGCGGAGGTTCGCCCCAAGTCAGGTAAACATCAATATGTTTAGCAGCAACCTGCTTGGCAGCAGCAGATGAACCACCAAACCATAAAGGTGGATAGGGTTTTTGCACTGGTGGGAATAAGAGTTTACCGCCTTTGATATCCAGGTATTTTCCCTGAAAATCGATTGTCTCCCCGCTGACGATACCCCGCCAAACTGTTAGAAATTCGTCAGTTAAATCATAGCGATCATCATGACTAAGATGCAGGCCATCCCCAGCCAGTTGTACAGGATCTCCACCTGTCACCACATTAATCAACAATCTTCCTTTAGAAATCCGGTCAAATGTTGCTGCCATTCTTGCAGCAGCACCAGGGGAAGTAATGCCTGGACGAATTGCCACCAGAAATTTCATCTGCTTAGTGACAGATATAAAAGCAGCAGCAGTTATCCAAGCATCTTCACAAGAACTTCCTGTGGGTAACAATGCGCCCGTGTAACCTAAACTATCAACAGCTTGGGCAATTTGCTGCAAATAATCAGGTGTCGCAACACGAGAGCCAATATCTGTGCCTAAATAGCGTCCATCATGAGATCCAGTAGGAATAAACCAAAGAATTTGCATCTGTGTCAGGCAGGGTAAGGGTAAAGTCTACGGTAGCTCGACCGAATTACCGTAGTTTATAGTCAGTATTCTACAGGAAATTATTTAAAACGCCAGTATAGATTAACGATTCATAAAGAATAACTGCCCACAAAATTGACTTTTTCACAGGCAGTTCTGATAATCATGACACTTTTGTTGCAACAATGGCTGTCGTGAAGAATACAAGTTTTGTCTAGAAGTTTATAAAGTTCGCTCCACAAGGTCTGTGCTTGAATAAAAGATACAGCGCTTCTGGCTATTATGCAATACAGTTTTTCTCCTTGCCCCTCGTTTAAGGGCTGGTGTTATTATCTAGCATCCATAGATGATGTAGATGATGTTTTTGTCAATGCGTAAGTCGTCCTACTCTTTATGGTAGAGTTACACTGAGGCTCTCTACTGAACAGTTATGAAACAACAAAACAATAAAATTGTATTAGTTTTAGTTATGTTAGTAGGAATGGCTAGTCTTTTTTACTTAAACATCGTATATAAAGATACATTAGGAGAGAGAGATAGCTTCCGGATGGCAATGGGTATTATTGACTCAATCACATCTAATAAACCATTAGGAAGCAGTATGCTTTATGGTCGTGATATCTCTTTTGCATACTTTGTATTGTTAGATTTTTTTAGGCCAATTTTTAAAACAAATTTGGCTCTGATAATTCCTTTTATGAACTATATAAATGCCTTGAGTGCTATTTTTATGGTTATACCTTTCTTCTTTTTAGTTAGGAGATATTGGGGAACATCCGTAGCCTTATTAGCAAATATATTACTAATGTTTATCCCAGTTTGGAGGGTAACTGGTCAATATGGACATCCCATGACTGGGGCGATATTATTCATGTTCATAGGATTAGCCTTAATTGGTTATCGTTCCATCCTAAAATCAATGAGGTTAGGATGGAAGAAATTAATATTATTAGACGTATTAATTATTGGTAATTTTGCTTTATGTTTAATGTTCAGGATGGATGCAATACTAATGTTTCCTCTGATTCCAGCCTGTCTTTTTCTCGAAAATTATCCTTTTAATTTTAAAAAGATTGTTTCTTTTTCTATTTTATATAGTTTTTTACCAGTAATTGTTTTTAAAGTAATGCAATCTCAACTTCCATATATTGAAAATAGTAATGGAATATTTGACCAACTTTTATTATGGAATAACCCTGTTAGATACGTTGATAATTCTTTGTCGGGTACTCTACGGGTAATTTGGGGCTTGAATCCTTTACTTTGTTTGATATTTTTGCTCTCCTGCATATATTTAGTGTATAAGAAACATAGTTATTCATATCTCTTTTTTATCTTACCAACAGTCTTATTAAATTACATATTTTGGCTACCAAATCCTACTCCAGCCCGTCATTTTATATATTTATCTCCTGTTGTAGCAATTAGTATTGCAATATTCTTAGTAAATATTTTTCCCACAGTAAAATCCTTTGTAAAAAACAATAGAAACACAGGAGTAACGCTCGCAGTAATTTTAATAATTTCTGTTTTCATAAGCTATCAATATTCCTATTCTGCGCCAATGTCAAAGAAATACTCTTACACAGTGAGACAACTTGGTAACGAATTACAACAATTAGAGCCGAAAGATCAGCCAATTTTTGTAATTGGCGATACGATTCCGGCAGTGGTTCAAATGCAACTTCTGTCAAAAGATACAACAGTTGTGTATAAAAAAACGAATATTCTTACAGATGAGGATATTGAAGCTCAAGAAAAATCTGTTTTTAAACCTAAACCTACATACATATATGTAATAGTTGTAGAAAATCAAAAAAATAAGTTTATATGTTATTTCCAAGGTTGGAAAGCAAAAATAAACGAAATCAAGAGATTTTTCACAGAAACAGACGAATATGATCGAGGCTATCTTGTATTAAATATCTTAGATAAAGATGCTAGGAAGATTGATATTGAACCATCTAGCTTGTCTAAGAAGTTTGAGATTTTAAAATTGTAATTATAAATTTATCACCTTAAATAAAGAGATAAAAAAAAGAGATAAAAGATGGTTTTGAAGATTAGTCTGAAGGCTGTATTATTTAACTTCCTAAAGTAGCAAATAAGTTCACTTATGCTTTAAGTCATTAATTTACTCTGCCTTCCAGAATCAAGATTTTCAAGAATTAATGAAAGGGCAAACGGAAAGAAGTTAGGTTGTGTTAGAAAAAAAGTAGGAGTAGAGTTCTAGTGTGGAACTTAAAAACTGGTATTTTATTACTCACATTGGGTTGCATTATTGCGACCGGTATAGCAGTATATCTTCTTGGTGGCGTTGAACCAGCACAAATTCAAGCTTTGCTGAAATCTTCTGGTATCTGGGCACCTGTTATTTATGTTGCTTTGTATGTTGTGGCAACTATGTTAGTTTTACCCTCAACAGTGCTCAATTTGACTGGAGGTGCAATTTTTGGGCCTTGGCTGGGCACTGTCTGGACTAGTGTTGGAGCTGTCATTGCAGCAATAATTGCCTTTGTTTTTACTCGTACTATTGGACGGCAAACAGTTGCAAAACGACTAGCAGGACGCTGGCAAGCTATGGATGCTGAGGTGCGTCGTGGAGGACTTTTTTATATGTTTGCCATCCGATTAGTACCGATCATGCCCTATGGATTGGTCAATTTCGTCGCTGGACTAACGTCTATCAGCTTTAAAGATTATGTTCTTGGTACAACAATTGGTACTGTTCCTAGTGTCTTACCTTTTGTACTATTAGGTAGTTCTGGTTTGAAAGCAGTTAAGACAGGTGATTTGCTGCCGCTAGTACTCGCCTTGGGCTTAACTGGAATATTGGTAGCGGGGTCTACTTGGTATCGGCATCGTCGTACTTTTCCTAAAAAAGCTATAGAAAGCCTTAAAAAAGCAGACTCGTCAGATCACATTAACCCGGATAAGAAATAAACTATGCTACCAAAGTATTCATTTGTTATTCCCATTTATAACGAAGAAGAAATTATTCCGGAATTGTACCGCAGGCTGAGTGCGGTAATGAACCGAATGGATGGTCTTGTCGAATTAATTTTAATCAATGATGGTAGCCGCGATCGCTCCCTACAATTACTGCGAGACCTCCATCAACAAGACCCGCGCATTTGCTACTTGAGTTTTGCTCGTAACTTTGGTCATCAAATTGCAGTTACAGCTGGTCTTAATTTTGTTCGGGGTCAAGTTATCGTCATCCTGGATGCTGACCTACAAGACCCACCAGAACTTATCCCCGACATGGTTGAAAAATGGCGACAGGGCTATCAGGTCGTCTATGCTCAACGTACTCAACGTCTCAAGGAAGGATGGTTTAAGCGTTTTACTGCCTATTCTTTTTATCGCCTCCTTAAGAAGCTGGCAGATGTAGAGATTCCTACTGATACTGGTGATTTTTGTTTAATGGATCGGCAGATCGTAAATATTCTTAATTCTATGCCAGAACGCACCCGTTATATTCGTGGTCTACGTTCTTGGGTGGGCTTTCAGCAAACAGCAATTAGGTTCGAGCGCGATCCCCGTTTTGCTGGGGAAGTTAAATATACTTTTAGCAAATCCTTAGCCCTTGCTATTAATGGTCTAGTGTCTTTTTCAATAGTGCCACTGCGATTATCAACCTACTTAGGGTTAGTAGCGGCGGCGGCGGCCATCTTAATGGCTCTATTAGTCTTGTATTGGCGTGTTTTTGTGCCCCATTCGCCTTTAACCGGGTTTACGATTATTTTGATGGCAATTTTCTTTCTCGGATCTGTCCAGTTGGTTAGTGTTGGCATCTTGGGTGAATATATCGGGCGCATCTACGAAGAAGTTAAAGCCAGACCCCTCTATACTTTGGCAGAGGTAGGTGGTTTTTATGAGAAGTCCTCCAACTCAACTAATAATTTTGACGGAGGCAGGAGGCAGGAGGCAGGAGGCAGGAGGCAGGAGGGGGAGCCACCCACAATGGGTGGGGCTTGAATCTTCCCTCAAAAATGACTAAAGCGGCGGGGCGGCAATACTCTTCACCCACTCAAGGGATGGAGTTTCCCGCCGCTTTCAATGAATTTTTCTCTCGTTGGTTAAAACCTGAAGGTAGTGCGGAGCCAAACAACTACACTATCAGGATTACTAGCATTAAAGTCAGGTGCAGTAATCCAGATGACACCGGGCGTAATTGCAATATTGTCATTGACTTGATATTGATAAAAGCCCTCAATGTGTAAGGAAGTATCTTTGTCTGCGACACCATTGCCATTACCTAAATTCACATTCGGACTCAGACTAGTTAACTTTGGCTCCATCCCCACAAAAATACCTCCCAAACTACCTTTTTGGAATAAATCGGGAAATGATAGTCCAGCACCCCAGTCCCAGGCTTCTGCATCACCGTTCCCCAAGTAACGGTGCGCGGAATAACCGACCCATCCATTTATTGCCAGAGATGGAGTAATCCGATAAAACGCTTCTGCACCATATAGATTCGCTAAAGTTCCGGCTCCAGCCACGGTGCTGTTTGCTAAGTTACTGCCGATAACTGGGCCAAAGTTGGTGCCACTCAGACCTGTAGTGTTTGGTGGACTATAAGTATTGGCGTAAGTCAAAGCCAGTCGGAAATTACTCTTGGGGCTGCTGTATAGTAATTGTCCTAGAGCTACATACCTGCCATCAAATAAGCCATTATTAGCCGTCGGATTGTTACCGTTAATCGAGGTGTACTCCAACCCTAATTCCAGCTGTTTACCAAAGTTATGGAGGATGGCGATACCGGCTCCGGTATCTCCATAGTCATAGACCATATTTCGCCGCGAATATCGTGAGATCCCATTAGCTGCTGACCCTTCAAAATATGGGTTGATGGTTCCACTCAAACCTAGTTCAAAGGCTCCATCAGACTGAGCAAAAACGTTAATTGCAGTATCACTACCAAGTAAATAACGATAGCGGACGCCACTAACATAAAGTTGATTGTTGGGGAATGATGGACTGGCATTATCAGAAGTTTTGCCATCACTGGTTCCAAGTAATCCACTTCTTGTTCCCCCTAAAGAGGTAATATTTCCTGCCCCCAAGGTTACTCGCAGTTGATCTGTACCGTTGAAACTGGTGTTTAACTTTAAAGTAACCGCGTCCTGAAATGTGAAGTTGTGAGGTGCGGGTTGCTTGGTGACGACGTTATTGCCTGCCACAACACCTCCAATCACAGTCTCAACTTGACCAACGAGTTTGGTTGTGGTGGAAAACTGCTGTGCTTGAAGAGTTGCTGTTCGTGTCTCCAAGGAATCCACCCTCCCCCGCAGTTGGGCTAGTTCTGGCGCAAATTGATTTTGGAGTTTTTGTAATGTTTCTAAATCTTCTTTTCGGACTAGATCGCTAGTTCCCGCACTCACCAGTTCATTGATTCGAGCTAGGGCTGCATTTAATCCGGCTGCAAACTCGTAACGAGTCATTGCCCGATTCCCCTGAAAGGTTTGGTTGGGGTAGCCTGCAATCACCCCATACCGTTCCACTAAAGATTGCAAGGCTTGAAATGCCCAATCGGTAGGTTTGATATCTGATAACTGCGAAACAGAAGTTACCTGCTCCATTGCTGGATTGCTGACTGTGCGATCGCTACTCTTACGAGTAGGTGATCCTTTCGGTGCTGGTGAGAGTAGTTGGGAAACAGGTGTAACTTGCTCAACTACAGTATTGTTGCGATCGGCATAAAATACAGGCAACTGCATAGAAGCAGGAACAACGTTACTATTACTCACGCGAGATGCAGTAGATGCAGGTATATTAGCCTGACTTTTTGCCGGATTTATAACTAAGAGAATTGAGATATCTAGCAAAAAAAGTAAGCAGAATGCAAATCTAGAATCCCAGCGAACAATTGACATGACTCCTCAACCTTAAAAGCGAAAGAACTGACTAGAAATTGAACACAGAAAGCAGCAGAAATATTTATTACAATAGTTCTGATAAAATTCCAGAGGATATTAATAGCAAGGATTTTAGTGGCTAAATATCTGAAATATCAGGTTATCAAACCAACAATACATTGATATAATCCATAAAATCGTATCAACTCTGATTTCTCAACTCATTCAAGAATACTTGAAACATCTTGTTTATTAGCCCTTCGGGGCGGGAGTAGGGAGTAGGGGAAAAAAAATTAGCCCTCGATTTAGGTTTAAACCCTCGCCCGCAAGTGGCGCGTTCGCGCTAGCGTATCGTCAGAGATAAAATCCTTGTATCGCATATTGGTTGAAACTTGCACTCAAATAACTAGAAATACTATTAACATTTATTTAAATACAGTAGACACATCGATTTACAGTATTTTATGCAAATTTATCTTTGCATAGAGATTTGTAAAATGCAAGTATCGCGACTCTAGTAGTTCACTAACCCAAAATTGCTGGGTTGAGGATGGTAGAGGGGAAAGAACTTATCATATAAGTCTCTCCTCTGCTGCCCAAGCGCTCACCAGATGAATCATACTGCTTTTCCCTCCACGCTCATAGGCTTTTAAGGGGGGAACCGAAATCAAAGTCCCCCTTTCTAAAGGGAGCCAGTGCGGTCTTCTCCCAAGGGGAGACGCCAAGGGCGATGGGGTTTCCCCCATCGCCCTTGGCGTGGATTTAGGGGGATGTAAAATATTTTGCTACCAAGAAAAGGACTTTTCAAACATCCTCTAAGGTTTGTACTGGGTCTTGCATTGTACCAGGCTATATGCAAAGATAATTCTACTAAAGTACGGCAAATCGATAGAAATACCGTATTTGACTAAGAATTGATGCTGTCAAAATATAGCTGATTACAAATTAGTGTTGATTGGCAAATAATCACTTGCATCTAAATCAAGCTTTAGTCAATGTCAGTAGCCATTGATTAATTTTGTAAAGTATAACCAAAAAAACGGCATCAGGATGTCTCAGAAGTATGAGTTTACATAGTGTGTGGTTGAGTTTCCCTTAAAAATAGAGAAGTCTTTGCTAAGGCAGTGATTGTCTCATCTAAGACGTTTTTAGTATTCTTTCAAGCGTCAGAATTGCTAGTTGACTGCAAGTTTTGGATTGGACATTCAACTGTTTAGTACTGGCTTCAATATTTCTCAGAAATTTGTAGTTTTCTCAGCAGTAAAACCTTTACTAAGTCTATGCTCTAACAGTTTATCAGAAACATTAGAGCAAGGATTTATCATGGTTTTTTGTCAAATTGAGAGCTAGTTTATTCATCTTTAAGGTTGAGGAGTTAAGGATTCATGTCTAATTTTCGCTGGAATTATAGATCCATCGTGTTTCTGCTTTTGTTGCTAGATATTCTCGCTATCCTGGTTTTTTATCCAGCGAAAAGCCAGGCTGAAGTACCTAAATCAGATGTATCGACTACTGAAGTAGAAAAGAACAAAGCTCCAGAAGCAGTTGTCAATCAAACAGTAGACACTTCAATTGCACCACCAACAAACAAAAAAGCTCCAAATGATCTTCGAGATCGAGTTACACCTGTCTCGCAATTATTGCAAGCTGCACCGCCAACTAACAAGAAAGCTCCAAATAATTCTGCAGGACAAGTGACATCTGTCTCGCAGCTGTCAGATATTAAGCCTACAGATTGGGCATTTCAAGCATTACAGTCTCTAGTTGAGCGCTACGGTGTAATTGCCGGATATACAGATGGTACATTTAGAGGCGATCGCTCCCTAACGCGCTATGAGTTTGCAGCTGGGTTGAATGCAGCATTAGATCGCCTCAATGAACTAATAGCAACTTCAACGACAGATTTAGTCAAACGCGAAGACTTGGATACCATCAAAAAACTACAAGAACAATTTTCTCCAGAACTCGCTCAACTTCGGGGACGCGTAGATAGCTTGGAAACGCGAACTGCGAAGTTAGAATCAACTCAGTTTACAACTACAACTAAACTTGTAGGTCGGGCTCAGATTGTTGTTGGCTCAGTTTTTGCGGGTAATAACGTCTTCACCAAGACACCAGCAGCTCACAATGTCACACTTCAAGGCTCAACTTCTTTACGGTTAAACACCAGTTTTACCGGTACAGATTCACTAGGTATAACACTGGGAGGCGGAAATATTGAATCAATAGGACAAACAAGAGCCGGATTATTAGGAACTTATGAGGGGAGAACTGCTGATAACTCCAGTATTACTTTTGCACGCAACACTATTACTCTCGGTGGTGTCCGCTATCGGTTTCTACCTTATCCAAATACCCAAGTCAATATTTATGCCTTGTCTGATGGAGCTAGTGAGATCGGCCTTTCTGGCCCCATTAACCCATATTTTGAATCGTCTTCTGCAACCGGTGCTAATGGGATTTCCCGATTTTCACGACGGTCTTTGGTCTATAACGAATGGCACTAAGAAAAGCCCAAAAGCTTGTGTAGCCTCGTTCCCAGCCTCCAGGCTGGGAACGTATTCCGAGAGGCTCCGCCTCTGGTCAAGAAAGAGGAGGCAGAGCCTCCCAGAATGGGTTCCTAGCCTCCAGGCTAGGAACCAGTCATGGTAAGGGCTGTATCTTAACTTAGTGCCATTCGGTCTATAACTATGGAGATAGCGGCCCCGGTATTGCCATACTCCAGGGATTAGGGAAACAGGTTCAATTCGGAATAGCGTACAGCGCACCAAATGGTAATAATCCTACAGCTAATAATGGCTTATTTAAAGGCAGGTATTTAGCTTTAGCACAGTTAATATACTACTCTTATGATCGGAATTTTCGGGTGGCTGCAACTTACGTTAATACCTATAGCCTAATGGCACTAAGAAAAGCCCAAAGGCTTGTGTCACCTCGTTCCCAGATGGAGGCTGGGAAGCAGTCAGAGCAAGGGCTGTATCTTTTCTTAGTGCCATTCACCTATAGCCCAGCAAATACCATCGGTTTTAGTGGAACAAATTTTGGCCCAGCAGTTGGGAGTAATCTGGTAAACAGCACGGTACCTGGAGCCGGAACTGTAGGCAATCTTTATGGTCTACAGGCGTTCTATCAAGTTAGTCCCAAGTTGGCAATCAATGGATGGGTAAGTTATGCAGCACATCGCTATTTGGGATACGGAGATGGTAATGCTATGGATTGGGCAGTAGGGCTGGCATTCCCAGATCTTTTTAGTCGAGGCGCTTTAGGAGGGTTTTTAGTTGGTATGGAGCCGAAAATCACCAGGCTCAGTCCAAATGTAAATTTGGGAGCAGGTGCGGGACAAGCGGACAAAGATACTTCCCTACACGTTGAGGCATTCTATCAATATAAAATCGGAGATAATATTGAGATGACGCCTGGCTTGATCTGGATTACTGCACCGGACTCTGATAGCAGCAATCCTGATAGTTTATTTGCTTGGTTTCGTACAGTCTTTAGGTTTTAACGTTTCGCGGAAGTCCCCAGGCTCAATGTATTCATAGCCTATCCCAAAAGTTTTGAGAGGTTAGTGGTATTCAGATCCCCGACTTCTTGAAGAAGTCGGGGATCTAGGAACCAAACAAAGTCCAAGATCGAATGGCACTAAGAAAAGCCCAAAAGCCTGTGTAGCCTCGTTCCCAGCCTGGAGGCTTGTGAATGTATTCCGAGAGGCTCCGCCTCTGGTCAAGAAAGAGGAGGCGGAGCCTCCCAGAATGGGTTCCCAGCCTGGAGGCTAGGAACCAGTCAGCGCAAGGGCTGTATCTTAACTTAGTGGCATTCGTCCAAGATCGAATGGCATCAAGAAAAGCCGAAAGTCTTGTGTCACCTCGTTCCCAGTCTGAAGACTAGGAACTTATTCCCACAGGCTTTGCCTCTGGCTGAGTTCACTGGAGGCGGAGCCTCCCAAAATCGGTTCCCAGCCTCCAGGCTGGGAACCATTCAGTCCAAGGGCTGTGTGTTAACTTAGTGCCATTCGGAAAGAAACCCAACATATTTCAAGGTCTGTTGGGTTTCACTTGCCTACGGGTTTTACTCACCACTCAGGACTGTTTCGGTGAGTCTGCATAGAGAAAACTCTGAGTGCCAGAAGCCAGTACTCAGAATTTGGGAGTGGATTTAGTTGATAAATTGGGTTTTTATAGGTACAGAAAAAGTCTAGCATTTAGAAATTAAATGTACTACGTATAGCACCTACCCAAATTGGATCGTTGCCAGAATCTCCTTGGGGGTTGAGAATTACAAACACAGTTGGAGTAATACTAATGTTGTCATTCACCCGATAAGTATAAAAACCTTCTAAATGCAAGGAAGTATCTTTGTTAACGCGAGCTGTAACATCATTGCTAGTGACTTTCGGGGGTACACCAAAGACTAACCCACCTAGATTCGCTTTTTTAAATAGGTCTGGAAAAGCCAAGGTAAGCGCACCATTAATTATGGTTGCATCGTTAGTAGTACCTTCTTGATGAGCAAGAGTATAACCAAACCAACCACCTACATTAACTACACTACTGGCTTTCCAGTTGACCTGCAATCCAAAGTTATCGGATGAAGTGGGATTGGCCGCAAAAGGAAGAATAGCGAAACTAGTACCTGTACCACCAGTGATGTTATAACCAGATCCAAAAGCAGCAGTTGAGCCAGTACCAACGGGGACAGGGGCAGGAAAGTATTTGCGGGCGTAGGCAAAACTAATATCTAGACTGCGACTGGGTGTAAAGGTTAGTTGACCAAGTGCCTCATAGGAGTTACCAAAGAGTCCTCCTTTATTGGTTGCATTGCCTCCAGGGTTATTAGCTAGTCCGTCATCTACTACATAACCTGCGTTGAGTTGGAATTGATTATTAAATTTATGGGCAAAAGCTAGACCGGCACCGTCAAAGCCAGGTCGGTAAATTACAGGGTTGAAAAGCGCAAATCTAGAGAGAGTACCAGTTTGGGCATTACCGATCAAGGGATTTAGTGTCGGGGTAAAAACCGCCGGTGCCAGTGCCCTTGGGCCTATCCAAACAGTGGTTTTAGCTCCAAGTGGGAAGCGGTAGAATAATCTGTCAAGGTAAACAGAACCATCTGTATAAAAAGTATTTCTTTCAACATTAAACCGGGTCTGTGAAGTTCCTGTCAGAGGTGTTGTTCCTCCAGGAAAAACTGCGCCTGACAAAACTGGAACGTTAACTGCTGTTAAACTAGTGGTCAACTGGTCTTTACCAGTAAAGCTAGTTTGCAGGGCAAGTGTAGCACGGTAGCTAAAAAAGACGTTGGTGTTATTCCTGTTACTATTGACACCATGACCAAAAGTATCACCGATAAAGAATTGTGCAAGACCTTGCAGTTTGGTAGTTGTAGAAAACTGAGTTGCTTCTAACTTAGCAGTACGTGTTTCTAAGGCATCTACCCGTCCCCGCAATGTGGTGAGTTCGGCGGCAAACTGTTCTTGCAGTTTTTGCAGAGTAGCTAAGTCTTCCTTTCGTACTAAATCTCCGGTGCTAGTAGCAATCAGTTCGTTGAGGCGATCGAGGGCTGCATTCAAGCCTGCGGCAAATTCATAACGAGTCAGCGCCCGATTACCTTTAAATGTGCCATCTGGATATCCTGCAATCACTCCGTAGCGTTCAACTAAAGACTGCAATGCTTGAAAGGCCCAATCTGTAGGTTGAACATCAGAGAGTTGTGAAACAGATGTAACTTGCTCTGTGCGATCGCTAGAAACACCTAAAACTGGCAATTTTACTGTGTCACCCAATGGTTCTGCATTCGATGAAGTCTTCTGAGTAATGCCGGTTGGGGTAATCTCTGATGTTACTTGCTGTGTCGGCTGTGCTGTCTTTTCTACTTCAGCTGCATTTGTTGCTGAACACAGGACTACAAGTCCAACAAGTCCACCAAACAAAGCTGGAATCACTAGCAAATAATTCCACAAAACTTTAGACATGGGTTGTTTGTTCCTCACACAATATCAACTAAATTCCGCTGCTCAATCTTTTTCGGTAGCTACAAGACCTTGTGGAAGAGCGAACATCCGTATATATAATTCCTGACAATTCAGGTCATCTGGAAAACCTCTCTTCTATTTCTGTCTCCTAAAAGGAGAGAGACTTTGAATTTTCCCCCTTCCCGACACGGGAAGGGGGTTAGGGGGTTAGGTTTTTGGTGGACTTTTCCACATAACGTGAAAAGTCAGATATATAATTCTTGGAATTTCTTCGGTTTACAAGTAGGGACGTACATTTGTACGCCCCTACGACCGATTCATTTGTTGCAAAAATTTAGCGCTGAAACACTAAAAACCCAGTTGGGCGTAACCAACTAGAGAGACGCGATAAATCGCCGTCTCTACAAGAGATTTAGCCATCAATTATTTATTGACTGAGTAATAGCTAGGGTTTCAGAATTTATAAACTTTAGACGCTAAACAGCTTATTAGCTTTTAGCTACTTTCACTAAGCTCAAATTCTGAAAAACATTGGTAGGTAGATACTTGGAGCCGGAATAGGATTCCTGGCTCTTGTTTGGAAAAATTTATTAAACAACGGTAAGTCTATCGAAATTAAGTACTTTCTGTACTAACATTGGATATTTGCACAAAAGACTATAAAAAGCAAGCCCCTTGAGATAGATAATAAAATTTATTTTACATAACTTTATATTTAAAGTTGTTTGTTAAAATGCTTGCTTTTTGTCGAAAACTATGAAAAGCTTTGTTATGTTAGAAACTACGGTTTATCGATCAAGATAAAGTAGTTATAATGCTAATCTAGTGACAACTTGTCTTTAAGTGTCCATAATCTCAGGCTGCTAGCTAGATTTCTAAGTATATTTAATTTATTTTGCAGCATCGATGGGGTGAAGACTTGATGCTTAAGACTTTATCGATGGGGGGAAATGGTAAATGATCAAGACGTTAACAACTGATTTGGAACTCGACTTAGAAGCAGATGTGCTTGTGATTGGAGGTGGCCCATCTGGGACTTGGGCGGCATGGAGTGCTGCATCAAGTGGAGCTAGGGTAATCCTCGTAGATAAAGGATATTGTGGCACAACTGGATGCGCTGCTGCATCTGGAAATGGTGTCTGGTATGTGCCACCCGATCCAGAAGCACGGGAAACAGCCAAGGCGAGTCGAGAATCCTTGGGTGGGTTTTTAGCCGATCGCAATTGGATGGATCGGGTACTGAATCAGACTTATGTAAACGTCAATCAGTTAGCAGAGTGGGGTTATCCCTTCCCTACGGACGATGAAGGCAAACCCTATCGGCGATCGCTGCAAGGGCCAGAATATATGCGGCTGATGCGGCGGCAAATTCAACGCGCTGGAGTCAAGATTTTAGACAACAGCCCCGCCTTAGAACTCCTGGTAGATGAGGATGGTGCTGTTGCTGGTGCAACAGGTGTGAACCGTCAGACTGGTGAGAAATGGGCGGTGCGATCGCCAGCCACGATCATTGCGACAGGTGGCTGTGCGTTTCTCAGTAAAGCGTTAGGATGCAACGTCCTGACAGGGGATGGTTATCTGATGGCGGCAGAAGCAGGAGCCGAGATGTCGGGTATGGAATTTTCCAACGCTTACGGCATCTCCCCCGCCTTTTCTTCAGTCACCAAAACCCTGTTTTATAATTGGGCAACTTTTACCTACGAAGACGGTACTGTAATTCCGGGTGCAAGTTCTCATAGACGGTCAGTAATTGCTGAAACCTTACTAAAACAGCCAGTTTACGCCATCATAGACAAAGCGGCGGAATCAATGCGGGCATCTATGCGTTTAGCACAGCCCAACTTCTTTTTACCCTTTGACCGTGCAGGTATTGATCCATTTACCCAACGTTTCCCTGTGACTCTGCGTTTAGAGGGAACTGTGCGCGGAACGGGGGGAATTCGGATTGTTGATGAGAGTTGTGCTAGTTCTGTACGGGGACTCTACGCGGCTGGAGATGCCGCTACACGCGAACTAATTTGTGGCGGATTTACTGGCGGTGGTAGTCATAATGCGGCTTGGGCAATATCTTCTGGTTATTGGTCAGGGAAATCGGCTGCTGAATATACCCGTAGTTTAGGGGAAAATAAAACTCAACGAGAAGTTAAGGGAGTTGGAGAAGTAGTATTACATAGTGGGAGCGATCGCACCTTAGCGACTGATGAAATTATTCAGGCAGTCCAAGCTGAAGTATTCCCCTATGAAAAGAACTATTTCCGTACAGAACAAGGCTTAACCGAGTCTTTGGGTAGATTAAATCATCTTTGGCAAGAACTCCGCAGTAGCCAGGTAACATCAGAGAAAGAGCTTCCCAGGGCGCGAGAAGCTGCGGCAATGGTAGCCACAGCACGGTGGATGTACAGCAGTGCCATTGAACGTAAAGAAACTCGTGGGATGCACAGACATCTAGACTATCCAGAACAAGATGCTAACCAGCAACATTACCTGATAAGTGGCGGATTAGATCAAGTCTGGGTGAAGAGTCAGCCTTTACTGAATGCAGAAAATATTTTCCAATCCAAAATCGAAAATCCAAAATCTAAAATAGGGGTGGCAGTGTGATTGAGTTGGTCAGCGAGTCGCGGTGCATAGAATGTAATATCTGCGTGAACATTTGTCCAACTAACGTGTTTGACAGAGTGCCAGATGCACCGCCAACCATTGCCCGACAGAGTGACTGTCAAACCTGTTATATGTGCGAATTGTATTGTCCAGTTGATGCCCTTTATGTTGCACCAGAAAGCGATATGAAAACTTCAGTCAACGAGGCAGAATTAATAGAAATTGGGTTATTGGGTAGTTATCGTGAAAACGTTGGTTGGGGACATAAACGCACCTCAACAGCAAAAGCTGATGAAACATTCCAAATTTTGAAGCAGATGAAATAGTAACGCAATGTGCAACTTATCCTTAGAACCCCACTTCCATTCCTCTCCCCCACAGGGCTACGGTGTACACACAAGTTAAATTACCCCCCTTAATCCCCCCTTATAAAGCGGGGAAACAAGAAATCCAGTTCCCTCCCCTTTATCAGGGGAGGGTTAGGGTGGGGTAAAACGGGGTTGGGGGTTAGGTCTCTTGAGAAAGTTGCACACGGCTATAGTACAGCGGAGAAAAAAGTGATGCTGTCGTTTCCAATAGGAACAGATTCTATCAGTAAAAATAAATTTACTTCCAAATTATCAACCTCGATGGCTTGTGTCCTGCTGCTACTAACTACAGGATGTAGCCAAGGGGAAACTAAATCTGCTCAATCTGTTGAGGTTATTAATACCAAAAGTGCTAGCACTGTAGCTGCATCTAATAGCGTTTCTACCCTGCGTATAGGTTATGTAGGTACTTCAGAACCTACAGGGCCACTTGGTTGGGCAAAGAAAAAAAGAATTTTAGATCGTGAGTTGCAACAAGCAGGATTTAAAAACATTACTTTTGCAAGATTTCCTAACGGGCCGGATCTAAATGAGGCGCTGGTAGCAGGACAATTAGATGTTGGCTCTTTAGGCGATACACCAGCCATAGTTTTGAGAGCGAGGGGTCAGCAAACACGACTGCTAAGGATTACTCAGTTTAATACAACCGCCTGGTTAGTGGCGAAAAAGAATGGCCCGCGATCGCTTGCTGAACTTAAGGGTCAAAAAATAGCTACCCAAAAAGGCTCTTATATGCATCGATACCTACTGGGACTATTAGCTGAAGGTAAAATTGCCAAGGATGTAAAAATTGTCCACTTAATGACTACTGAGGCAAAAGCAGTTTTAGAACGTGGTGATGTCGCAGCTTATGCAACCTCAAGCGAACTAGGGCCTTTTCTGAAATCACAAGGGTTTCCAGTGATTGATTCTTCGGCTAATCATCAGGGTTTGTCAGGGACATCATTAGTTGTTGCAACCGAAAGCTTTCTGGCAAAACAACCTGATTTCCCCCAGAAATTTAATGGAATCCTGACAGAAGCAGCCAAGGATTTAAAAGCTAATTCTGAAGAATACTATCAGTACCACGCCCAAATTACTAAATATCCCATCGATATCATCAAAGTATCGTTGCCACTCAAACAGATATCAGAAGAAGCATTACCAGCCGAGGGCGTGAAACTTTTAGAAGGGACAAAGAATTTTTTAGTTTCGCAGGGTTTAGCAAAGTCAAACTTTCAATTAACAGATTGGGCTATTAAAGAAAAATAAAGAGTGGGAGAGATGAGGAGGCAGAAATCAGTAACTTTTCTGAGCAAGAAAAACAAATTTTTGTAATTAAGTCTTTTAAAGATGCAACTCCCAAGCTAAAAGGTGCAACTCCCAGGCTAAAAGGTGCAACTCCCAGGCTAAAAGGTGCAACTCCCAGGCTAAAAGGTGCAACTTCCAAGCTAAAAGGTGCAACTCCCAGGCTAAAAGGTGCAACTCCCAGGCTAAAAGGTGCAACTTTCAAGTTAAAAGGTGCAACTTCCAAGTTAAAAGGTGCAACTTCCAAGTTAAAAGGTGCAACTCCCAGGCTCAAAGGCTCAACTTTCAGGCTCAAAGGCTCAACTGTCATATTTCAAAAGCTTTTTGCTTCCCTCCTGGCTTTTGCCTTTTGAGCAATCCATCTACAAATTCAGGTAAAATGCTATGACTATTGCACTAGACCGTCCACAAAAAACCAAGTCTGCTCAAATTCGGGAAAAACTGGGTTATCCGATCATCGATACCGATGTACATACCCAAGAATTTCCCCCAGCATTCTTGGACTATTTAGAGCAAGTTGCTGGAACTGCGATCGCAGAGCGTTTCCAAGAACACTTACCCGGTGCATCTCGCTCTAAATGGTTCAAGCAATCTTGGGATGAACGCCGCGCTAACCGCACCGCCCGCCCTCCTTTCTGGACTCGTCCCACTAACGATGCTTTAAATTTAGCTACCGTTAGTTTGCCCAAGTTGTTACACGAACGCTTACAAGAAGCAGGTACAGACTTTGCCGTTGTGTACCCCAACTTGGCAACGATGGCCCCACACATCGGCAATGAAGAAATGCGGCGGGCTGTTTGTCGGGCAGCTAACACCTACCATGCTGAGATTTTCCGTCCTTATAGCGATCGCTTAACACCCATTGCTTCCATCCCCATGCATACGCCCGAAGAAGCGATCAAAGAGTTGGAATATGCGGTGAAAGTGCTGGGACTCAAAGCAATTCAAATCCCCGGCCATATCCGTCGCCCGATTCCCGCTTTCGAGAAGTATGGCGAAGAAGTAGCCAACGAAGCCATCTGGATAGATACCTTTGGCTTGGATAGTAAATATAATTACGATCCCTTCTGGGCGAAGTGCGTAGAACTGAAAGTTGTCCCCACCACCCACTCCTCCGGTATGGGGTGGATCAATCGGCGTTCCATTAGCAATTACCAATACAACCATATTGGTCACTTTGCATCGGCTGCGGAAGCACTATGTAAATCTTTATTCTTTGGTGGCGTAACTCACCGCTTCCCCACACTCAAGTTTGCTTTCTTGGAAGGAGGTGCAGCTTGGGGTGCTAGTTTGTACACCGATTTGATTTGGCACTGGGATACCCGCAATAAAGACCATATGGTGGAAAATAATAATCCTGGCAATGTTAATTATGAAGAACTGCTAGAATTCTATACCCGCTATGGTGGTGAACTAGTACATGGTCGGTTGGATCAACTAGGTAGCGGTTTAGGTTTCCACGCTGACTTAGTATCTCCCCTAGAACCAGGTGATTTGGATGAATTCGCCGTTGCAGGAGTTACCAAGCCAGAGGATATTCGCGATCGCTTCTTGAATCACTTCTACTTCGGGACAGAATCAGATGATACCCGTGTAGCTCAAGCTTTTAACCGGAAAGCTAATCCTTATGGCGATCGCGTTAAAGCCTTCTTGGGTTCCGATTCTGGTCATTGGGATGTACCTGATATTACTGCGATCGCTGCTAATACCTATTCAATGGTAGAACGCAAGATTATCACCGAAGAAGATTTGCAATATTTTCTATCGATTCATCCTTTGGAGTTGTACACCAGCCTGAATCGTGACTTCTTCAAAGGTACGGCTGTTGAGAAAACAGCAGATGAATTTTTGGCTAGCAAAGGGATTAGGGACTAGGGACTGGGGACTAGGGACTGGGTAGGAAAAAGTTTTTCAATCCCAATCCCTAATACCTAATACCCAATCCCCAGTACCCAATCCCCAATCCCCAGTACCCAATATAAGGTAAACTATCATGACGATTGCTCTAGACCGTCCACAAAAAACCAGGTCTGCTCAAATTCGTGAAAAACTTGGTTATCCGATCATTGACACCGATGTACATACCCAAGAATTTGAACCAGCAGTCTTGGATTATTTAGAACAAGTTGGTGGAACTGCACTTGTAGAACGTTTCAAAGAAAATTTACCAGGATCTTCTCGCTTTAAGTGGTACAAGCAAAGTTGGGAAGAACGTTTTGCTTATCGCACCAATCGCCCTAACTGGTGGGGTCGTCCCACAAAAAATACTTTGAATTTGGCTACCATTAGCTTACCCAAGTTGCTGCACGAACGCTTACAAGAAGCAGGTACAGACTTTGCCGTTGTGTACCCCAACTTGGCAACAATGGCCCCGAATATCGGTAACGAAGAAATGCGGCGGGCTGTTTGTCGGGCTGTTAACACCTACCATGCTGATATTTTCCGCCCTTATCGCGATCGCTTAACACCCATCGCCGCCATTCCCCTGCACACTCCCGAAGAAGGGATTGAAGAATTGGAATATGCAGTGAATGTTCTCGGACTCAAAGCAATTCAAATCCCCGGTTACGTCCGTCGTCCAATTCCTGCCTTTGAGAAGTATGGCAAAGAAGTCGCTAACGAAGTGGTTTGGATTGATAACTTTGGCTTAGATAGCCAGTATGATTACGATCCATTCTGGGCTAAGTGCGTAGAACTGAAAGTTGTACCTACAACTCACGCTTCTAGCCAAGGTTGGACAACACAGCGTTCTGTCACCAACGCCCAGTACAATCACATTAATCACTTTGCCTTTGCAGCCGAAGCATTATGTAAATCGCTGTTCTTTGGTGGAGTTACTCGCCGCTTCCCGCAATTAAAGTTTGCCTTCTTAGAAGGTGGTTCAGCTTGGGGTGCTAGTCTCTACGCTGATATTATTTGGCATTGGGAAACCCGCAACAAACAACATTTGTTGTCAAATAACAATCCTGCTATTATCGACAAGGAAGCACTTGTAGAGTTGTACACCCGCTACGGTGGCGAACTAGTAGATGGACGCTTAGATAAAATTGGTGACGGTTTAGGATTCCACCATCAATTATTGGCACCAGAAGATCCAGGCGAACTCGACGAATTTGAACTCGCAGGAATAGAGAAGCCAGAAGATGTGCGCGATCGCTTCTTGAATCATTTCTACTTCGGTACAGAATCAGACGATACCCGTGTATCTCAAGCCTTTAACCGTGCAGCTAATCCCTTTGGCGATCGCGTTAAAGCCTTCTTGGGTTCCGATTCCGGTCACTGGGATGTGCCTGATATTACCGCCGTTACTGCCAACGCCTACTCAATGGCAGAACACGAAATCATTACCGAAGAAGACCTCCGCTACTTCCTCTCAATCCATCCCTTGGAGTTGTACACCAGTCTCAATCAAGACTTCTTCAAGGGTACAGGTGTCGAGAAAGCCGCAAATGAATATTTAGCGGTTAGGGATTAGGGACTGGGGACTAGGGACTGGCGACTAGGGGGACAAAGAGAATAATCCATGCCCAGTCACCAATCCCCAATACCCAGTCCCCAATGCCCATCTTTACAACGTTCCATGTTCCATTTCCTCTGTTCACTTGTAGCGTGGGCCTTGCCCACTCTACATTTCTCTTAAATAACGTTTATTTGGACAATTTATTGATTAGAAATCCCTAAAAGGATGATTTGATTATGGTGTTAGATATTACAAGACCAAAGGATTACATCGACCTAGCAACTTCTCTATCCAAGGAACTTGCTCAATCCGCAGTTGAAAGAGATGCCCAAGCCGGAATTCCAGAACCGGAAATTAATAAACTACGTGAGAGTGGACTGCTATCACTGGTTGTACCCAAGCAATATGGTGGCATTGGCGCAACTTGGATTGATGCCTTAAAAATTGTCAGAAAGTTATCAAAAGCAGATGGTTCAATTGGTCAATTATATGGTAATCATCTCAATTTGACAGCCTTGGGTCACGTTTCCGGCACACCAGCCCAAAAGGAAAAATATTATAGAGAAACTGCCAAGAATAACTTATTTTGGGCAAATGCCATTAATACAAAGGATACTAGGCTGAAAATTAATCCAGAAGGTGAGAATTTTCGGGTTAATGGTGTTAAAAGCTTTGGTACAGGTATTTCCGTTGCCGATTATCGGGTATTTTCCGCTTTAGAAGATGGCGTAGAATTGCCCTTCATATTCATAATTCCCAAAAACAGAGAAGGGTTAGTTTCTAATCACGATTGGGACAATATCGGGCAACGTCGTACTGATAGCGGTAGTTATACATTTAACAATGTCTTAGTAGAGAAAGATGAGATTTTGGGGCCACCAAATCCTCCTGATAGTGCCTTCTCAACTTTTCTTGGGATTATCGCCCAGCTAACAAAAACCAACGTTTATCTAGGAATTACTAAAGGAGCCTTTGCAGCTGCTCGTGAATATACTAAAACTACTACTCAACCGTGGATTACATCGGGGGTAGATAGTGCCACTCAAGACCCTTATATTCTGCATCATTACGGAGACTTTTGGCTTGAAATTCAAGCTGCGATCGCACTAGCTGACCAAGCAGCGGAGAAAGTACAAGCAGCCTGGGGCAAGGATGTAGAGCTAAGTCATCAAGAGAGGGGAGAAGTTGCGATCGCAGTTTCCGCAGCCAAGGCATTAGCAACCCGTGTAGGTATAGATATTACCAACCGCATCTTTGAAGTTACGGGAACTCGCGCCACAGCAACCAAATATGGATTTGATCGTTACTGGCGAGATTTGCGAACCTTTACCCTCCACGATCCTGTAGATTACAAATTGCGTGCGATCGGTGATTGGGTACTCAACGATCAGCTACCCGTCATCACTCAATATTCTTAGGCTATTGGGAATGGGGCATTGGGCATTGGTTATTTCCTCCCTATTTTCCCATTCACGTGCTAAGTAAGTCGGTGGAAACAAACCAAATTATATTACGAAACGTAAAATAGGCTTAAAACCCTTATCAATGACAAATGATAAAGCCCCACTAGTTAACTTTAATTGCACCGACTTACTGAGGCGTTTTAGGTGTCTACTCGCTGTCTTGTAAGGTGGACTTTCTTAATTTCCACCTTACTTACCTAAATCCAAAATCTAAAATCCAAAATCCAAAATTGATATGACTCAACTAAAAACACTTCCCACCTACGACCCAAGTTTATTTGAGGGAGCTGCTGAAGGCTACGCTCAATATAGAACCAAATACCCATCGGTTGTATTCGACAAACTAACCGAAATATTTAATCTCAATGGTCAAGGACGACTCCTTGATTTAGGTACTGGCCCAGGATTAATTTCAATTCCTCTGCGAACCAAATTTGAAGAAGTTGTGGCGATCGATCCCGACCCAGAAATGATTGCAGAAGCCAAACGTCAAGCAGCAGCAGTTGGAGCAAATAATATTACTTGGTTAGAGCAAGGAGCAGAGTTAATCGACTCTAGTTTAGGGAAATTTAAGTTAACTACAATTGGTAGAGCCTTCCACTGGATGGAACGCGAACTAGTCCTTGAACGCCTTTATGAATTGCTAACTGATGATGGTGCATTAGCACTGCTTAACACTGGTGATAATCCTTGGGAAAGCAATCTACCTTGGAAACAAGCTGCTGTTGGAGTAGTGAAAAAATGGTTAGGTGATGAGCGACGGACTGGACAACGAGGACAAGGTATTCGTAAGCCAGTCGATCCTCCCCATGAAGTTGTAATTGGCAATTCGGCTTTTGCTCGTCAAGAAACCTATGAAGTGCCATTTGAAAAATCTTGGACTGTCGATAGCTATCTTGGCTACTTATACACTACAGCCTTCTCACTCAAAATTTTCTATGGTGATAACGCTCCAGAATTTGAAAAGGATCTTAGAGAAGCGCTACTAGCAGTTGAGCCGTCTGGACATTTTACAGAAGAACTCGAAGCTACAATTCTAGTCGCTTGGAAGCACTAGTACCGCAAGGCGGAATTCAAAATTCAAAATTAATACAGTGCAAACATTTCATTGATTTTGAATGGGTGGTTTATTTCCGCCGTGTTGTACTAGCAAAATTGAACACGAATAAAACAGAGTTTCATTCATAAATTTCAATCTTCCACTAGCACCACTCTGGAGTGGGTCTTTCTCACTCCACTTCCTAAATTTTTCCTCTTAAGCTAAAAAACATCTAAATTGCATAATGGAATTAAACATAACTCTTGTGGGGTGGGCATCTTGCCCGCCCAGGTTATGCAATTTAAATATGAAACAGCTTAACTCTTAAATTCTCAGTTCCTCGAGTCGTTATAGAGTGGGTCATACCCACTCTCTTTTCTAACTTCAGATAAAAAAAATTATTTTTATTTATTAAAAAATTGTCCCCGATGACCCGTAACCATGATAAAAGTAGATTTCATGAAAGTAGTCATAGATACTCTGACCACTTTTTGAATCTGAATTATCAATAAAATTCAGTCCAACAAAAATAAAAACTAAAAATATCCACTTACCCCAAGAAATTACATTGAATCATGTTCAGAAGCTACAGAAAGTCATGGTTGCCTGCGAGTATAGCTCGTTATTTTTTGCTGGCGTTTACGACTTTTCTGTTAGTTACAGGATGTAGCTCTCCAAGTACTCAAAGCAATACTCCCCAAGTTGAGCCAACTACTGCAAGCTCAAAAAAACTAGAAGTTATCAACATCGGTCATCAGAGTGGTACACCAGGTCTGAACCTACTTAAAGCTCAGGGCTATTTGGAAAAGCGCTTTGCTGCTGATGGCATTGCTATCAAGTGGATACAATTTCGCGGCGGCCCGCCAATGATGGAAGCAATGGCCGCAAATAGTATTGATATTGGTAACGTTGGAAATCTACCACCAATTTTTGCTCAAGCTGGTGATAATCCCATTGTTTATGTTGCTGCAACTGGTTCCAACGCAGGCGCTCAAGCAGTTATTGTCCGTAAGGATTCACCAATCAAAACTCTTGCGGAACTCAAGGGTAAGAAAGTTGCGATCCAAAAAGGAACAGCCCTGCAATATTTGATTTTGAAAGCTATAGCAAGTGCCGGATTAACTCTCAATGATATTCAACCTGCTTACCTAACTATTCCAGAAAGTCAGGTTGCTTTTGAAGGTGCCAAGGTTGATGTGTTACCCACTAGCGATCCGTTTTATGCTCGGAAAGAGCGAGCAAATGAAATACGAGTTTTAGCCAAAGGTTCTGATGTCGCTCCCCAAAGAGCCTACTATATCGCTACACGCAATTTTGCTGAAAATCACCCCGACTTAGTGAAGATAATCTTGGAAGAACAAAGAAAAGCAGAAGAATGGGCTAAAGCTAACCCCAATCAAGTTGCTAATTTATTGGCAGCGCAAACTAAAGAAGAACCAGGAGTCTGGAAATGGGCTTTAGAGAGACGGCCTATCTTGGGTGTGTTTGATATAACTGATGAAATTATCGCTGAACAACAGCAAGTAGTTGACCTTTTCTACAGTCAAAAGCTGATTCCTAAAACTTTTCAAATCAAAGATGCAGTATGGAAACCTAAAAGTTGATTTATTACAGCAGTTTTCATGTATTTGAACCACATCTGTCGTAGGGGCACAGCATTGCTTATGGGTGTCAACTTAAGCTGAAACTCCTTTAAAACCTCGTTTCCAGCCTCCGGCTGGAAATGCAACTCAAAAGTGGCTCTGCCGCCAGCAAGCGAGGCGGAGCCTCAACGACGAGCATTCCCAGTCGGAGACTGGGAACGAGGCTATCTAAAAGCTGGTTCTAGACTTGATTTCACGTTAAGTTGACACCAATGAGCATTGCTGTGCCCCTACCGCTTGGTCTATTTACCTGAAAATAGCTGTAAAAGAGAAGTCATAATTCTTGGAGGCTGTACAACACTTTTTACGATCAACAGTGCTGTACAGCTTTTCTATTTACCTTTGATAGCTTGACATAAGTTTTATGGCAATAATCCTAATAGCTTGATATGAATAAATATCGTGATTTATTGATAGATATTTTTAATTATAAAAAAAATATTTAATTGGTCTAATTTTCAACTATATTAATAAGCAAGAGTTTTTTTGGCTATTTAGATCGCAATTAATCATAATCGTTCTGACCACGGATAAAGGAATAAATAAAACAACCCATGCCAGCTTTAAAAGGAAAGTTTGAATTCAGGAAAAGTCAGAGAACAACACGTCGTTCCTTGTTGTTTGCTTTGGGCTACTGCTTAATGCTATCGACAGTCTTATCGAGTTGTGGTGAAGCCAAAAATAACACTCAGCAGTCAGCAGCTTCCCCTGAGTCTGTAGCTTCATCCACTACAGAGAAGTCAACAGAGAAGCAAGTAGTGCGGATTGTACGTTCCAAACAACTTTCCGCTTTAGCAGTTCTAGAAAAACAGGGTTCCTTGGAAAAGCGATTAGAGCCTCTGGGTTTTAAAGTACAGTGGCCCGAATTTGCGGCTGGTCCACAACAGCTAGAAGCTCTGAATGCTAATGGACTAGATATCGCATCTACAGCCGAATCGCCTCCTGTATTTTCGCAAGCAGCAGGAGCGCCTCTTGTTTATCTATCTACTACACGCCCCAGTGGTAAAGCTATTTCACTTTTAGTTCCGGTGAACTCTCCGATTAAAAGTGTTGCCGATTTGAAAGGTAAAAAAGTAGCTTTCCAGAAAGCCTCCATCGGTCACTACTTATTAGTTAAAGCATTAGAAGATGCCGGACTAAAACTGAGCGATGTCCAATCAGTTTTTCTCACACCGCCAGATGCAAATGCGGCATTCAGTCAGAATAAGGTGGATGCTTGGTATATTTGGGAGCCATTCGTTACCAGAAATGTAGAAAAGAAAATAGCTCGTGTTTTAGCAGATGGTGGTAAGTTGCGGGATACTGGCAACTTTTACTCAACCTCACGCCAATTTTATCAGGCTCATCCTGACGTGATTAAAGTGTTTCTAGAGGAGCTACAAAAGACAGAAATCTGGACTAAGGATCATCCGAAAGAAGTTGCACAACTACTTGCTCCTGTAACTCAGCTAGATCCAGCGACTCTAGAAATAATGCATGATAAATATGACTATGGGTTGCTACCAATTACTGATAAAACTATTACCAAGCAACAGGAAGTTGCAGATAAATGGTACAGCTTAGGACTTATCCCCAAGAAGGTGAATGTTAAGGAAGGGTTTCTGACACCTGAAGAGTACGCCAAAATTACTCCTTCAGATGTGTTAGCGACTAAGTAGTTATCCTCAAGAAGAAACTAAAACACAGGAGAATATTATGTCTACTTCGACTTTGACGGAAGTTAAAATTAGGTCTATTGATGCCCCTTTGGGAGCTATCGTTACCGATCTTGACGCTAGTCAAGCGATCGCACCTGAAGTTATCCTACAACTTAAGGAAGCTTTGCGCGATCGCCACATCTTAATCTTCAAAGACCAAAAGCTCTCCGACCAACAACTTTTGAACTTTTCTCTATACTTTGGCGCACTCTTTGTACCATCTGATGAAACTCCAGTATTGGCTTCTAAACCAGGAGAAACTCCGGTAGTGATTCCAATTTCTAACGTCGATGGTGGCTATACCGGTACTGGAGAATTAACTTTCCATTCTGACCACAAATGGACTCCTACCCCATCTAGTGGTTCGCTTCTTTATGCTTTAGAAATACCAACTCATGGTGGAGATACTTATTGGTTAAATACCAATTTGGCCTATGAAGCATTAGATGAAGCTACCAAAAAACGGATTGTAGATTTGCAGTTAATTACCTACAACCCATTTTTGCGAGACCGGAATGCACCCCGCTCTTTGTATCGTTTAGATAAGAATATTCCTTTAATCAGTCCGGTCTTTCCCCATCCTTTAGTTAGGACACATCCAGACAGTGGTAAAAAACATCTTTACTTAGATGCTGCTACAGAAGTGGAAATTGTTGGGTTAGAGCCAGAAGAAGGATCTAAACTGATTGAACAGTTAAGGCAACATCTAAATCAACCCAAGTTCTACTACCAACACAAATGGTCAGTAGGTGATATTGTCTACTGGGATAATCAAGCTACTTTGCATTACCGTCAAGCATTTGATCCGAATGAGCGACGAGTATTGAAGCGGGTTAGCCTTGCAGGTAGTCGTCCTTTTTAGGCTTTATACCTCAAAAAATTAAGCTAATGCGCCTTTAAATTCTGCATTTTCTTAGGGTAATCAAGAGTCATTAAACGCCGATTATTCATGCGCTTTTTCGATCAGAATACCCAACTGAATTCTGATGAATGACGCATGTATTCTGTTCAACAAACAAGATCCCCGACTTCTTAAAGAAGTCGGGGATATGTGGGCTGCAATTCTTAGCAATCAAATAGGATTGATAGAGTGACTTTGATATAAATAAATAAATAAATAAATAAATAAAATTTTTTAAGTGTCAGACTATATGCTTATAAAGATAAATATATAAAAATATTACTTTTTTATTGAAAACTAGTGTTGATGAATACTTTATTTCCAGAACAGATTAGGTAAAATTTATACTGAAATTGATAGTTGTTTGCAGTCATGAGAAACAACAATAATTATTAAATTTAAATAGACGGTAGTATGGCATTTTTCAAATCTTTGCAGAGCCTAAAGTTATCTAGCAATAAGCCGATACAATCAAAATTTGAAAAGACAAAGACGGTAGATGAGTATAGCCTAAATACTAAATCTGTAGAAGCGAAATATAAAATTGAGCGCAAATTATCTTTATTGATAGCTGCTTGCTCATTCACAATGCCAATGGCTATATTTGGTTGCAGCCAAGAAATTAAAACTACTCAAAACGAAGCATCTTCAATTAGTACACAATCTCAGAGTCAAACAGTTTCTAATACTCCACAAAAACAAGAGCTACGAGTTGTTTATTCTAAACTTGGTTCTCTTGCAGTGATGAGAAAACAAGGAACTCTAGAAAAAAGTTTGGCAGCAAAGAATTTTACTGTAAAGTGGCTAGAGTTTGCTGCTGGCCCCCAAGCTTTAGAAGCCTTAAATGCTGGTTCTCTTGATATCGCAGCCACAGCTGAATCACCACCTATATTTGCTCAAGCCGCAGGTATACCTCTTGTGTATGTTGCAACGACCCCATTTAATGGTAAAGCAGTTTCTTTTTTAGTACCAAAAAACTCTCCGATTAAAAGTGTCGCTGATTTTAAGGGCAAAAAAATTTCCTTTCAAAAAGCCTCTATTGCCCACTATGTTTTACTAAAAGCATTACAAAAAGAGGGACTAAAGCTCAGTGATATAAAATCTCTTTTCCTCCCACCTCCAGATGCAAATGTGGCTTTTAGTCAGGGAGGAATTGATGTTTGGGTAATTTGGGAACCTTACATTACCAGAAATGTCCAAAAAAATCTTGGTCGTGTGTTGATAGATGGACAAGGACTCCAGGATCTTGGTGGATTTTATACTACCTCACGTAAATTTGCAAAAGAGCATCCTGAAATTATCAAAATTTTTCTAGAGGAGTTTATCAAAGCTGAAGACTGGTCGCAGAAAAATATTGATAAGTTAGCAGAACTGGAGACAGGTGACGTTGGGATTGATGTACCTACCCTCAAAACAATTCATAGTAAAGCAGTATATGGTCTACTACCAATCACTGATGAAGTTGTTAAAAAACAACAACAAATAGCTGATTTATGGTACGCACAAGGACTTCTACCCAAAAAAGTTAATGTCAAAGATGGAGTACTCACTCCAGAAGAATATGCAGCATTCACACCTGATTCTATAAAATCTAAGAAATAAATAATTGTAATAACCTTAGTTTTACTGGTTTAGCAAGATGCTTGCCAAGTCCGGGTGAAAGTACTTGCTTGGTGTTAATCCTAAATCATTGGTGACAATGAATGAGATCCCCGACTTCTCTAAGAAGTCGGGGATCTTAGCCTTGCGATTTTCACAAATCAGATAGGATTGCTATAGCAGATGCTGTAATTTTGACTGCATCTATCTAGGGTTATGACGTAGTATTTTTGTACTATATCAATTATCATGCAAGCTATTTAAGCTAGTAATAGAGTTGTTTCAATCCAGGGAATGAGAATATGAGGGTTTGGCTTGCCTGCTTTTTGGTGCTGTTTGCCTTGGCGGAACTGTTTGACTGGTTGCAAAAATTTAATCTGCCATTACCTATCTATATTTTGGGTGGCGCTTTTTTAGCTGTTGCTTCTAACTATGATAAAATAATAGGCTCCTATTTTGCTGATTCAAGCATTGAAGCATCACTAGAACAACCTCAATTAGATTCATTAACTTCATCTACTAATCCGATTTCTTTTCCAATTGCTAGTTCTGTTGAAGATGCTCAAACATCTCAAACAGATGATTAGCGCTTCTTTTATTTTATAGTTGACACTGCGCGTAAGCTTGCTTTAAAAGTAGGAATACACCAAAGTCTCTAACCAACGAGTAAATTGCTACATTAATAGAAAGCTTAGGTTAACTAGTTTTTAACCTAGATTCCGAAAATTAACTTCTGCGCCTGCAACATTTATCCAATTCAGGGTACCGCCCCAATGCCGTGATTAGTGGACTATTAGAAAAACTCCGTGTCCCCCTTGTCAAAGTTCAGGATTCTCGTGAAACTTCCAAGAGCAAAAGCTGGTTGCAAATTATTTTTGTTACCAGTGTAGGAATTACTGCCTTGATCTGGGGAGTTCGGCAACTCAAATGGTTACAGCCTTGGGAGTTGAGAGTTTATGACCAGATGTTGCGATCGCGGAAAGCAGAAGCACCCGATCGGCGGATCTTGCTAGTAAAAATCACTGATGAGGATCTCAAACGAGAGAAATGGACTCTATCAGGTCGGACAATCAATCAGCTATTAAACAAAATAGAATCTTATCAACCGCGAATTGTTGGTTTATATCTTTTCCAACCAGAAAACAATAATTTGGTGGCTAAGGAGCAAAATCAAGATCGCATGATCAGCACTTGTTTGTTCAGCAGCTTGGGTAGAGATGAAATTCCACCACCACCCAACTTTCCTATAGATAATGTTGGTTTTAGCGATGTAGTTCCTGATAGTGAAAATGACCAAACTCTGCGCCGCAGTTTGTTATTTGCCAACTCTACAGACAAAAAATGTACAACATCATTTGCATTTGGTGCCCTAGTTGCAATTAATTATCTGGACAAACAAGGTATTAAATACAAGTTCACTGAGAAAGGAGATTTTCAGTTAGGTAAAACCCTGTTTCCACGTTTACAAGCTAATTCTGGTGGCTACCAACATTTGGATGCAAATGGCTATCAAATATTATTAAATTACCGTCACCCTAATAGCCTCGCCGACCAAGTAACCCTTAGAGATGTTCTTAGTGGTCGAGTAAATCCCAGCTTAATTAAAGACCGTCTGGTAATTATTGGCAGCACAGCAGCTAATATGCCTCCAGGTGGTTTTTATACACCCTACAGCGCTTTACCAGACCAACCAGCCAGAATGCCTGCTCTGTTTATTCATGCACAGATAGCAAGTCAACTGATCAGTACAGTGTTGGATGGGCGATCGCTAATTTGGTATTGGCCAAATTGGGCGGAACTTGTTTGGATATGGGGTTGGTCGCTTTTAGGTAGTTTTTTAGCATGGCGGTGGCAAAATCCGCTACTGTTGCTTGTAGTGGGAACGATAACTCTATTTGGCTTAGTAGTAATCTGCGTTGCTTTGTTTTTGCAAGCCGGATGGATACCGTTAATTCCCTCTGCTCTTGCCTTCGTAATTAGTAGTATCTGCGTGATTGCTTATACTAACTACCAAAATCAGCAACAAACTCAAGTAATTATTCTGCAAGTTGAAAAACAACAAGAAGCGATCGCCCAATTAAATGTCCTCTTAGAAGACAAAACAGCAGTTCCCGATTCCTATCTTGACTTTCCTCCCCCAGTTGATTCACCAGAAATAAAATCAGGTGATTTGCTTTTGAGTGGACGCTACAAAATCTCTCAAACTCTTGGTGCTGGTGGATTTGGTCGGACTTATTTAGCACAGGATACTCAACGACCGGGTAATCCGATTTGTGTAGTTAAAAAGTTAATGCCAGCCCGTCAAGATACAAGATTTTTGCAGGTTGCTCGCAGGTTGTTTAATAGTGAAGCTGAAATTTTAGAATCTTTGGGTAAACATCATCAAATTCCCGAATTACTTGCTTATTTTGAAGATGACCAAGAATTCTATTTAATTCAACAATATATCGAGGGACATACCCTAAGCGAAGAATTACCACCTGTACAGAATGTGCAAAATGAATCATTTGTGATGGAGATGCTCAAAGAAGTTTTAGAAGTTCTAGAATTTGTTCATCAGCATCGAGTGATTCATCGTGATATCAAACCGACTAATATTATTAGATGCGCTGAAGATAATCGGCTGGTATTGATTGACTTTGGTGCTGTGAAATTGATGCAACCATCGATTAGTGAGCAAACAGAATTAGCTACAGTAGCCATCGGGACGCGGGGTTATGCACCTCCAGAACAATTTGCCGGTCATCCCCGCTTGTGCAGTGACATTTACGCTTTAGGAATGATTGCTATTCAAGCCATAACTGGGATACCACCGCAAGAACTCCACCCAGATATAGAAACGGGGAATGTGATGTGGCGGCAAACGGTGCAAGTCAGTGAAGGATTAGCGGCAATTTTAGATAAGATGGTTTGCTATCATTTTAGCGATCGCTATCAATCAGCCACCGAAGTTTTACAAGATTTGAAACAGATGTAGCCCTGGCGATTAGAAATCGCGGCTGAACTATAACTAATTACACAATAGACATCTCCGAAAAACAATGTAGAGACGTAGCAGTGCTAGGTCTCTACAAGGGTTATGGGTAAAGCATATTTAATTTCTGGAGATGTCTAATGTCATTGCGAGCGAAGCGAAGCAATCGCAATGACAGTAAATATTTTTGTTTATAGCGGTTTCCATTCAGATGAGGTAAAAAATCATACCGCGAGGTGTAGGGGCACGGCAGTGCCCATTGGTGTCAACTTAAGCTATAAATAGCGTACTGATTGGGTGTTGTTCTCCCGCCAGGGAATATAATTCCCTGACTAATTGCTCAAGTCTACTGAAGTAGACTGAAAATTTTCGCGCTATTTAGTCCTCTTCAGAGGAGTTTAGTTATGAGACAGGGATTTACAATCCCTGGCGGACGTGCGGTTTCACGTTAAGTTGATACCAATGGGCAGTGCCGTGCCTCTACGGGTGTACCTTACTAGGTCGGGAAATGCTATATCTACACTATAGGCTGACAATACGATTGTTTCGTCTGACAATACGATTGTTTTGCCTAACAATGCAATTGTTTCGTCTGACAATGCCATTGTTTTGCCTAACAATGCAATTGTTTCGTCTGACAATGCCATTGCATTGACTGACAATGCAATTGTTTTGCTTAACAATGCCATTGCATCAGCTTACAAAAATTAACTCACCCTACTTTTAACTTATTTTTCCAGTTCCCAACCCCCACTTCAAAAAACTATACTTTTGCACCCCTCTTTGCTTTCCGTAAAATTGCTAAAATACACTACAAAAGCAATACATGGTTGCGGCAAATGCTCAAGCGGCTTTGGCGGTGGCTAAAGAAGTCTTTTCAGCGCTTATTTGGCAACAAGCAGACTCCTCCCTTGAGGGAACATAGGAAAGTAGAACCACCACAACAGCTAACAGATGCGGAGTATGAATCCTTGTTTCTCCAGTTGTTGGCAGAAGTCAATGATGGCTTGAGTATAGGAGGGGTAAAAGGTTTTTTAGCTGCAAAGCGCATCAATGAGGCTCATTTGGTGGAGTGGTTACGGAGCTTTGGCAAAAGATTGTTAGCTTCAGCTACACCAAATGATGAGTTAGCAAGGCGGATGGTGCGGCTGGGTGAGTTGAGCATTGGGGAAGTTAGTGTTGTTGCTTATGATTTTGGAAGGCAGTTGAAGGGAGGAGAAACGAACCGCCAAAGCGCAGAGGACGCGGAGGAAAGAGAAGAGGGAGAAGCGGAAGTCTGGTTTAACCAAGGTAATGAACAATTGATGGTAGGAAATTTTATAGGTGCGATCGCATCTTATGACAGAGCCATCGAAATCAAACCCGACTTTCACTTAGCTTGGCACAACCGGGGTAGTACGCTGGATAATTTAGGGCGATTTGAAGAAGCGATCGCATCTTATGACAGAGCCATCGAAATCAAACCCGACAACGACTCAGC
>NZ_JBALEJ010000026.1:0-12984 GCF_036917975.1 Nostoc sp. | reverse complement strand
TGCAAACACTGACAAGCAAAAAAAGCTAAATAGCTTATTGACTCTCAATTTTCAGACATTTAAAAAAGTCCATGTTTTAGCCGTTTAGAGTATAATCAACTCTGAGCAAATACCACTGAGTTAGAAAAAGTGGCCTTGTGAATAAACCACCTTCTAAGCGCAACAAAGCCACCTCTGCTGCATCTAATGACGGTACACCACCACATGACAAAGACCTTGAGGATATCTCCCAGCAAGAAGACCCAGGTTCAGCAACAATTACGGTTACTGCCGTTGAAGTTCCAGAACTAACCGAGCAAGAAATTAGCGATCGCTTACTCCTAGAGAGAAAAGTGGAACGGGCGTTTTTTGAGGCAGGAAAGGCTTTGATGGAGTTACGCGATCGCAGATTAAGTAGAACGAGGTGGAAAAACCAAACTGTGTAAAGATAAGTAAATACGTATAATGTGTCTACGAAGGTAACAGAGATATGGGCAACCGTTTAAGGGTCTTTCTAACCAGAGAACAAGATAAAACTCTTTTCAACCTGAGAACGGCAGATGTACCCCAGAAAGTTAAAGACAGAGCAGAAGTGATTAGATTGAGCGCAAATGGTTGGTACGTAGAGAAGATAGCGGCTCACTTTAATTGGACAGCACAAACAGTGCGAGAAGTTTTGCATAGATGGGAGCGTCTTGGTTTAGAGGGACTTTGGGAAAAACCAGGGCGAGGAGGAAAATCAAGGTGGATGGAAGATGACATGGTGTTTTTAGAAGAATGTTTAGAGAAAGAACCTCGTACATATAACAGCGTTCAATTAGCCCAAAGATTAGAACAAGAACGCTCGATAACATTGAGTCCTGACTGGTTAAGGCAGGTACTAAAAAAAAGGGGATCATTTGGAAACGAACGAGAAAAAGTCATAAAGGAAAACAAGATCCAGTAGTACAGCAAGTTAAACAAGCAGATTTGGAAATGTTGGAATTGTCTGCGGCCGCAGGAGAAATTGATTTAAAGTATCTAGATGAATCAGGGTTTTGTGCTTGGAGTGAACCGAGTTACAGCTACTACTTCCGAGGCAAACAAAAACGTTTAGAGCAGAGCAAGCGTCGAGGTCGAAGGTTAAGTATTATTGGCTTTCTTCAACCGTTAATTAGTTTCGTTTACGGTCTAGTAATTGGAGGCGTTTCACGCAAATCTTATATTCAAATGATGGAGCTTGAAGCACTAGAAGCACAAAAAACGGGACGCATAAGAGTCATAGTGCAGTATAACGGCCCAATACATCGATGTAAAGAAGTGCAGGAGTTATGGCCAAAATGGGAAGAGATGGGTTTGTACATCTTCTTTCTACCCAAATATTGTTCGGAAATGAACCCGATTGAATTGGAGTGGCAACACCTCAAAAAAGATGAACTAGCCTCGAAAACTTTTGAAGATGAATTAGACCTCGCCTATGCTGTGATTGATGGAGTTCAAGCTAGAGCAGAGAAGGGAAATTACAGTACACAACGTATAAGATTTAACTCTAAATCTTCTCCTTAATTGTTTGTTACATAGTTATAAATTTTCTCCACGACTTACTTATATCGCTCCACGCACAAAACCTTTGATGAGTACTGTTTAGACAGGTTTGGCTACAATCGTTCTCGTTCTTACCAGCTAGTTGATGCGGCAGTTGTTGTGGACAACTTGCAAAAATGTCCACAAATTGTGGACATTTTGCCGACAGCAGAGGGGCAAGTTCGACCCATGACAAAGCTTGAACCCCAGGAACAGCAAGAAGCGTGGCTAAAAGCAGTAGAACTTGCTGGTGGTAAAGTGCCGACAGGTAGAATCGTCAAAGATGTGGTGCAAAGGATCATGGAGAGAACCCAAGTACCGAACACTTACCAAATCGGCGAAGTGTGCCAAATCGTAGTCAAAGACAACCCGGAACTCAGAGGCAAGGGTGGGTGTTGGGGTATCGTTAACCATGTGGGCGAATTCAGCTGTACTGTCAAAACCTGGGATGGCGAGTACACCGTTGGGTTGCAGCATCTGAAGTCTTTCAACTACCTACCCCAGGAATGTGAGCAGATGCAGTTAATCAGCGATCGCATCAGTCGAGTGTATTCCGATTCTCTGGAGGAGACAGTCAAAAGTCTGTTGCAGTTGTTAGGGAAGGTGAATCGAGCTTATTTAACGGCTGTCGAAGAGAAATTGTTGAAGGTTTTGGAGTCAGAGTATGGGAGAATATCCTAAACAATTTTGGCAAATTGGCATCCAATGTCTTTGGATTGCAGTTTCAATGGAGTTAGCAACACAACGGGAAAGTGAAGAAGTTGTACGAGGGAAAAGATAAAACTTCCCGCTTCTTGACATCCAGCTATGCCAGTTGTTTAGTTGAGTGCTGTAGAACCCCTCTACATGATTCATACAGCGCTCAACAGAGTTTAGTTCCCACTCTACAACTGGCTAGAAATTAACAAAACTCAATAGAATCTCAGAAGATGGGGATAGTTGATATTGCTTCCTTGGCGATCACGAGTTTGTGATAATCAGTTGACTATTCAGTATATTAATATACGTTGCAGTAATACATCCAGAAGTTTTTGGAGATGCTGGGGAAGCTGAAGCGGATTTATTTGACGGCTTTGGAGGAAAAATTGTTGGCTGTTTTGGAGTTTGAAATGGGGAACTGACAGTTGGGCTGAAGTATTTGAAGTCTTACGAATACCTAGCAGAAGAATGTCAGCAGATGGAGGAGATGTGCGATCGCATTACAAGGTTGCGGGAGAGCAAAAATCTAGAAGAAGCTGCCCGTGCTGTGCTGAAGCATCTGGGGGAACTAAAATGACCGTATTTGAGTACTGTAGAGGAAAAGCTGTTAAGTTTGATTGAGCAGTAATATGGGATTGTGTTAAAGTCTGACCACTGGGATAATCCCAAGAAAGCAAAAAAGATTGCTAGTCTCCTCCAAGAATTAGAAGCATTATTAATAGATGAATAACAAGCCTGTATTTCAGTTGACATATATATTCAACCGTTTAGTATAAAGAATGACTGATTATCACTAGAAAACTATATAGTAAATGCTGCTAGAGGATTTGACCAAGGGAGCTACAGTTAAAGGCATATTGCCCAACCAGGTAGTTACAGTTGTTGACGTAAAATGGTTTGGCTCTGATGTCGTTGAATTAACATACAAGGATGCTGGCGGTCGTCCAGGGAATGAGCTGCTGTATCGAGATCGCGAACCTACTTTAGAAATTGTCACTCAAGACCGCCCCTGGAGTTTTAACGCTGATGGTTCATTGTTGCGCCTCGTCTCGGAAGCGCACCGCATCCGCTTGGCTCATCTTTTTGACCCCTTGCTAGCTGTACATACTTCTTTAGTTGAACCTCTTCCCCATCAAATAACCGCAGTTTACGGGGAAATGCTCACCCGTCAGCCCTTACGTTTCCTCCTGGCCGATGACCCCGGTGCTGGTAAAACCATCATGGCGGGATTGCTAATGGCAGAACTTTCTATTCGCGGCGACCTGCATCGCTGCCTTGTTGTTTGCCCTGGCAGTCTAGCAGCCCAATGGCAAGATGAATTATACCAGCGTTTTCATCTACCATTTGAAATTCTCACTAACGATCGCATTGAAGCAGCCCGCACTGGTAACGCCCTAGCAGAGATGCCCTTGGTAATTGCCCGCCTAGATAAATTAAGTCGTAGTGATGACCTGCAAGCCAAGTTAGCCCAAACCGATTGGGATTTGGTAATCTGCGACGAAGCCCACAAAATGTCCGCTTCCTTTTTTGGTGGCGATATCAAAGAAACTAAACGTTACAAACTAGGGAAATTACTGTCCAGTGTCACCCGCAATTTCTTGCTAATGACCGCCACGCCCCACAACGGCAAGGAAGAGGACTATCAGCTATTTATGGCACTGTTAGACGGAGATCGCTTTGAAGGCAGATTTCGGGATGGCGTTCACGTCTGCGATACCTCCGACCTGATGCGGCGGCTAGTTAAAGAAGATTTGCTGAAATTTGACGGTACGCCTCTATTCCCAGAACGCTGTGCTTATACAGTTGACTACGAACTTTCCGACCAGGAAGCAGTGCTGTACAAGCAGGTAACAGAATATGTCCGTGAAGAGTTTAACCGTGCTGACGCTTTAGATAATCAAGGACGCAAGGGAACAGTGGGCTTTGCCTTGACTATTTTGCAACGCCGCTTGGCATCCTCCCCAGAAGCTATCTATCAGTCACTGCGACGGCGGCGGGAAAGATTGCAAAAACGCCTACGAGAAGAAGAAATATCGAAGCGCGGAAATGATGCCCAGATTGAATTGTCCACAGTCCTTATTGAAGATGTGGACGAATTTGAAGAAGATATTCCCAGTGATGAACGAGAAGCGACGGAAGAAGAAGTTGTTGACCAAGCATCAGCAGCGCGGACAATTGCCGAACTAAAAGTTGAGATTGCCCAATTACAACAATTAGAGCAGTTAGCCTTGCGAGTTCGTCGGAGTGGCACAGATAAAAAATGGGAGGAACTTTCCCAAATTCTGCAAAATGAAGCTGAATTGTTTGATGCTAGGGGTTATCGCCGGAAACTCGTGATTTTTACCGAACATCGTGATACTTTAAATTACTTAGAGCAGCAAATTACTACTCTCCTGGGAAATCCCGAAGCTGTGGTCACGATTCACGGTGGTATGGGGCGGGAAGAAAGGCGAAAATCCCAAGAAGCATTTACCCAAGACCCAGATGTACAAATACTGATTGCTACTGATGCAGCCGGGGAAGGAATTAACCTACAAAGGGCGCACCTGATGGTTAATTATGACCTACCTTGGAACCCTAACCGCCTAGAACAGCGTTTCGGGCGCATTCACCGTATCGGGCAAACCGAAGTTTGTCATTTGTGGAATCTGGTAGCCAAAGAAACCCGTGAAGGCGATGTCTACCTAGCTCTGCTGAAAAAACTAGAAATTGAGCAGGATGCCTTGGGCGGTAAAGTATTTGATGTTCTGGGTAAAGCCATTGATGGTGTGCAGCTGCGAGAACTGCTGATTGAAGCAATTCGTTATGGTGACTCTCCCGAAACCAAAGCACGACTGACCAAAGTTGTAGCCGAATACCTAGACCGCCAACGTCTGCAACAGTTACTAGAAGAAAAAGCCTTGGCACGAGATACGATGGATATCTCCAGAGTCCGGCAAATTCGGGAAGAGATGGAACGAGCCGAAGCCAGGAAATTACAGCCGCACTTCGTCGCCTCATTTTTCTTAGAAGCTTTTCAAAAGTTAGGCGGAACTGTTAGAGAACGAGAAACCCACCGCTACGAAATAACCTATGTTCCCGCCGTAATTCGCAACCGAGGACGGGTTGTAGGTACGCGGGATGCAATTTTGACACGCTATGAACGGATTTGTTTTGACAAGCAACTGATTAGCGTTCTGGGTAAGCCATTGGCAGCTTTAGTTTGTCCTAGTCATCCCCTGCTGGATGCCACCATTGACTTGATACTAGAACGCCACAGAGATGTCCTTAAACAAGGCAGTATTCTTGTGGACGAAAACGACCCCAGCGAACAAGTCCGCGCCTTGGTTTACTTAGAACATTCTATTCAAGATGCCCGCACTGATGCTGCTGGTAATCGTCGTATAGTATCGCGGCGAATGCAGTATGTAGAAATTGATTCATCCGGGCAGACTCGTAATGCTGGGTATGCACCTTATTTAAATTATCAGGCTTTGACAGAAGCAGACCAAGCATTGATAGAACCAATCTTAGAACAATCGTGGTTACTCAATGATATTGAAGCACAAGCAGCAGCTTACGCGATCGCTCACATCGTCCCCCAACACCTCCAGGAAGTCAAGCAGCACAAAGAGGAATTGATAGACAAGACAATGGCGGCGGTGAAAGACCGACTGATTAAGGAAATCAATTATTGGGATCATCGAGCCGCAGATTTGCAATTGCAAGAAATGGCTGGGAAGGTGAACGCCAAAATTAACTCAGGTAAAGCCAGAACAAGAGCCGATGACCTGCAAGCGCGTTTGCAAAAGCGGATGGATGAGTTGCAGCAGGAACGCCGTATTTCTCCCCTACCTCCTGTAGTGGTTGGTGGTGCATTGGTGGTGTCAATGGGGTTACTGCAACGCCTGCAAGGTAAGCGTCAAGCCACAGCTAATACTTTTGCCCAAGAAAAGCAACGGGTGGAAATGCTGGCGATGCAAGCGGTAATTGCTGCTGAACAGCAGTTGGGTTATGAACCAAAAGACGTGAGTGGTGACAAATGCGGCTATGATATAGAATCTCGCATTCCAGGTACGGGACGGCTGCGGTTTATTGAAGTCAAGGGGCGGATAGAGGGAGCCGATACTGTGACTGTTACCAAAAATGAAATTATTACTGCCCTGAATAAACCTGATGATTTTATTCTGGCACTGGTGCAAGTGCCTAAGTCCCAGGAATTTACCGAAGGTGATGTGTGGAAAGTGAAAGAATCACAGGGAAGTTACAAAGTGCGAGATAATGGCTGTGTTATTCGCTACGTACAGCGTCCCTTTCAAAAAGAACCGGATTTTGCCGTCACGAGCGTAAACTACAATTGGCAGGAATTGTGGCAACGGGGAAGTGAAGCAAGTTAACATTCTTTCTTGTTGGGAATTAGTCAAATTAATAAACAAAAGCTTAATTAAAGACTGATAGAACTATATGAAAGCTAAAATTGTTATTCGTAAAGTAGAAAATAAATTTTATGTAGCTGATATTCCTGGGCTAAAACCAACTTGTCATAGTTTAGGAAATTCTATTAAAAAAGTATTAGAAGATATTTATAAACAGTTAGCTGGGACTACGTTTGAATTAAATCAATCAGAGCCTGTGACATTGAATAAAGAAGATAATTTATTAGAAATCTATATAGAGCCAGGACAGCGTTATCCTGTCACAGAACTGCGAACATTTGAAGAATATGCCCTACAAATTCTGGAGATGCTTCCGGGTGCGCGTGCAGAAAGAACACCGGATGTAATTCAGATTAATTTGGGTGATTTCCGTGATGAAAAAGGAATTGTGGTTATTCTCACGTCAGAGGCAATTGAGTTAAGATTACCGACGCTTGAGTGGTTAGGGTCGCATACGTCTGTTAGATCAAGTAAGCTGTGGAAGCGGATTGATTTAGATAATTCAAAAAGCTTTGATATTCCTCAACTTATAGCTTCTGCTCAGGAAGCACAATCCAAAACTTTCGGTGTATGTAAATTTTGTTCTCAAAAAAAGCCGTCTGGATGGATGTCACAGCAAGATGTATGTCAAAGTTGTGCTGAAAAACATTTAGGAATTGTCTATTAATGAAGAAAAAATTAATTGAAGTTGCTTTACCTTTAGAAGCAATTAATAAAGAATCTGCGCGAGAAAAATCAATCAGACATGGACATCCTTCTACATTACATTTATGGTGGGCTAGATGACCTTTAGCTACTTGCCGTGCAGTATTATTTGCTTCATTAGTAGATGACCCTTCCAGTCACCCTGATAAGTTTCCTACAGAAGCAGCGCAGGAGCAAGAAAGACAACGTTTATTTGATATTATTGGCAAAATTATTACAGTTGAAAAAAAGGGTAAAACTGAACAAATAGTTCAAGGTTTAGTTTCTTGGGATACTTTAAATAATCCTGAAATTATCCTAGCTGCTCAACGAGAAATAGCTCGTTCTATTGCTTGGAATCGCGGTGAAGAACCACCAAAAAATGCAGAAGAAATTCGTGCATATTTGCAAAAGTATGCACCTCCTGTTTATGACCCATTTTGTGGTGGGGGTTCAATTCCTTTAGAAGCGCAACGGTTAGGTTTAGAGGCGCATGGGAGTGATTTAAATCCTGTGGCGGTGCTAATTACCAAAGCATTAATTGAAATTCCGCCGAAGTTTAAGGATAAACCACCAGTCAACCCAGAGGCGCAAAAGAAGTTGAAAACGGCTCGGTGGTATGGGGCGCAGGGGTTAGCGGAGGATGTGCGATATTATGGCCAATGGATGCGGGATGAGGCTTTTAAGCGGATTGGGCATTTGTATCCAAAGGTTATCTTACCACAGGAGTATGGCGGCGGTGAGGCGACGGTAATTGCTTGGTTATGGGCGCGGACTGTGAAATGTCCTAACCCGGCTTGTGGGGCGCAAATGCCTTTGGTGCGATCGTTTGCGCTTTCGACTAAGAAGGGTAAGGAAGCTTGGGTTGAGCCTGTAATTGACCGCAGTCAGCACCCACCAATTGTGAGTTTTGAGGTGCGTAATGCTGGGAAGGCACCAGATGGAACTGTTAGTCGCAAAGGTGGCGTTTGTATTTGTTGCGGTACACCAGTACCTTTTGACTACATCCGCACTGAGGGTAAAGCTGCAAGGATGAACGTTCAGTTAATGGCAATAGTAGGTGAAGGTGAGCGTCAACGGGCTTATGTGTCGCCGAATGAGGAACAGAAAAAACTTGCAACTTCAGTACAACCAGATTGGAAGCCTGATGCTGATTTGCCTGAAAATCCGAGAGATTTTAAAACACCTAATTATGGAATGCGTACATTTGGCGAACTTTTTACAAATCGTCAGCTTGTAGCCTTGACAACTTTTAGTGCCTTGGTAAGCGAAGCAAGGGAAAAGGTAAAGCTTGATGCTATGAGCATTGGGATACCTAATGATAACTTACCGCTTTGTGAGGGTGGTATTGATGCCACAGGTTATGCTGATGCAATAGCAATTTATTTAGGCTTGAATGTTAGTAGATTAGCAAATCGTAGTTCTACAATTTGTTTCTGGGATAATCTCGGCGAAAACATTCAACAGGTATTTGCACGTCAAGCAATTCCAATGACTTGGGATTTTGTAGAGGGTAATCCTCTCTCAAATTCTACTGGAAATTTCATTGGTCAGATTGACTACCTAATAAAAGTTCTTGAATTAAGCCCTAGTAATTCAATCAGTGTAGTCAAGCAAATGGATGCTGCTAAACTTAATAGTTCAATATCCCCACTAATCTCTACAGATCCACCTTATTATGATTCCATAAGCTACGCTGACCTTTCAGACTTTTTTTACATTTGGCTCCGTCGTTCATTGGGAGAGGTATATTCCCAACTTTTTAGCACTTTACTAGTCCCAAAAGTACAAGAGTTAGTTGCTACACCTTATCGATTTGGTGGTAATAAGAAAAAAGCTAAAGAATTTTTTGAGGAAGGTTTATTTAAAGCATTTACTAAAATGCGTGAAATAGCAGATTATAATTATCCGCTTACAGTTTACTATGCTGTCAAACAAGCTGAAACAGAAACAAATAAGGAAGAAGATAGCGAAACTCATTCATTAGTTGCTTCAACTGGATGGGAAACGATGCTTGAAGGGTTAATTCAAGCTGGTTTTACCATCACTGGCACTTTACCAATGCGGACAGAACTGGTAACAAATCTCAAAAAAAATATTAGCGCCCTCGCCTCATCCATCGTCCTTGTCTGCCGTCCCCGCCCAGAAACCGCCCCCTCCACCACCCGCCGCCAATTCCTCAACGAACTCAAACGGGAACTCCCAGAAGCCCTAAAAAACTTACAACAAGGCAACATCGCCCCCGTAGACTTAGCCCAAGCCAGCATCGGCCCTGGTATGGCAATATTCTCCCGCTACACCAAAGTCCTCGACGCTGACGGTTCCCCCATGCGGATACGTACCGCCCTGCAAGAAACTACCCAGTACCTCATCCGCACCCTCGACCAAAAAGGAGAAACTGGTGCTGCCACCATGTTATCCCAGTTAGGCGATCGCGGCGAAATAGCACGAGACTTAGCTTATCGCTTGTACAACATCTGCGACAGAAAAAGCTGGACACAAGAAGCCATTGCTTACAACAGCCTAGTCATCTCCTGGGCAGAAATTTCTCGCCTCGCCGCAGAAACCACGCCAGAACCAGTGCAAAGAGAGTTGTTTTAAAGCTTCGTTAAAATAAAACTACCTCCTGTCACAATATAAATTTATGACTTACAGCCCACCTAAACTCCTCACTTTCGAGCAATTTTTAGTCGAGTATGGGGATAACCCCCGTTACGAACTCATTGACGGAGAACTACGTGACATGGAACCAACTGGCCCTCATGAAGAAGTTTCAGGAAATATTACGGGGAGAATTTATGCTGAAATTCTTCGTTCTAATTTAAACTGGCTGATTCCAAAAACTTGTTTGATTAAGCCACCTGCTGCTGAAGCAACAGCACTCCGTCCAGACGTTATTGTTCTAGATAAAGCAAAACTTAGCAACGAACCACTTTGGCAAAAAGAACCGATTATTTGTAATGGCAATACTATTCAGTTAGTTGCTGAAGTTGTGAGTACAAATTGGCAGGATGATTATGCCAGAAAAGTTGAAGAATATGCCTTTCTGCAAATACCAGAATATTGGATTGTAGATTTTCGCGGTTTAGGTGGCTTACAATTTATCGGTAATCCCAAACAACCTACCTTCACAATCTGTCAACTAGTTAATGGCGTATATCAGCAGCAACAATATCGCTTGGGAGATACTATTTTCTCTTCTCTGTTTCCCAACTTACAACTTAAACTTGACGATATTATGCCATAGTGGCCTTATCATATTTGGCAGTGCGCGACAGCATATTTACAGCTTTGTTTGAAGAAGCAATTGGTATACTTTTAAGAGAAATTAATAACAAAATTTGCATACAACGGGATGATACCGAAGATGGCGTGACCTAAAAGTTAGTAGCCGCAGGTATTCCAAAAGAGAAAATTGTTTTGGGATTTTACCCGTCTAATCTTAGGGAACACACGGGGTATGCTATTAAGTAAGTTTTAAAATATACTATAAATTAAGGCAGCCACTTACGCTAACTAAGAGCCTAGCCGGAAAAGTTCTTATTTTATTGTCTAAAATTTAACTATGGCTATTAGTAACCGCGAACGAGTAGGTAGAGCCTTAGAGTCACTACAACAAGGCTTATATCCCTTTGTAGAACGGGAAATGCGGTCAAAATACGGTGATAAATGGGTAGTCGCCGCTACTCCTTTTGTATCAGAAGATCGTAACCTGCGCCGCCCTGTTGCCCAAATTCTCAAACAGGATGTCTCGGAACTGCTGAAAGTGATGTGGAATCAGTGGCGAGATTTATTTAAAGAAACTCTAGGCAATGCGGAAAAAAACTTAGTTGGCGAGTTAATGGTCACGCGCAACGCTTGGGCGCACAATGACGCTTTCTCTACAGATGACACCTATCGCGCCCTCGACAGCATTACCCGCCTCCTCACTGCTATCTCCGCCCCAGAAGCTGATGCTGTGGAAAAACAAAAACAAGAACTACTCCGCATCCGCTTTGATGAACAAGCCCGCCGCGAAACTCGCAAAGCTGCTGTGACAGCCATAGAAACCAATCCCGTTGGCGGTCTAAAACCTTGGCGAGAAATAGTCACCCCTCACCCCGATGTCGCTTCCGGTCGCTACCAGCAAGCGGAATTCGCTGCTGATCTGTGGCAAGTTTACTTAGATAAAGGTTCTGATGAATACCGCTTGCCTACAGAATTCTTTCGCCGCACGTATTTGACTGAAGGACTTAAACAACTACTGAGCAACGCCTTACTCCGCCTGTCAGGTCAAAGCGGCGACCCTGTAATTGAACTGCAAACCAACTTTGGCGGTGGTAAAACCCACGCGATGCTGGCATTATATCACTTGTTCTTTGGAGTTTCTGCAAGCGAATTACCAGGATTAGAACCAGTGTTTGCCACGGCTGGTGTCTCAGAACTGCCTGAAAATGTCAAAACTGTTGTCTTAGTAGGTAATAAAATATCCCCCGGTCAACTGCACCAAAAGAAAGACGGTACTGTTGTGAGAACACTTTGGGGCGAAATAGCTTGGCAATTAGGCGGTAAAGAAGGTTACGAGATGGTGCGAGAAGCCGACGAAACCGCCACTAACCCTGGTGACAACCTCAAACATCTATTTAACCGCTATGCTCCTTGCGTCATTCTCATTGATGAATGGGTATCCTACGCCCGTCAACTCCATGATGGCAGGGATTTACCAGCAGGCAGCTTTGATACTCACTTCACCTTTGCTCAAACCATAAGCGAATCAGCCAAAAACGCAGATCGCACATTGTTAGTAGTCAGTATACCTGCTTCTGACATTGAAATTGGCGGCGATAGAGGTAAAGAAGCCCTCAACCGCTTGAAAAATGCTATTGGTCGGGTTGAGTCCCCCTGGCGACCTGCGAGTGCAGAAGAAAGTTTTGAAATTGTGCGTCGTCGCTTATTCCAACCACTTACCGATTCCAACTTATTTGTTGCCCGTGATGCAGTGGTACGTGCATTCAGCGAAATGTATCGCACCCAGTCCCAGGAATTCCCCTTAGAGTGCCGAGAAGCAGACTACGAACGCCGCCTGAAAGAAGCCTATCCCATCCATCCCGAACTTTTTGACCGCCTTTACAGCGACTGGTCTACCTTAGATAAATTTCAACGCACTAGGGGTGTACTGCGGCTGATGGCTAAGGTAATTCACTTTCTCTGGGAGCAGAGCGATCGCTCTTTAATGATTCTACCGGCTAATGTGCCTATGGCTGATACCCAAGTGCAGTCAGAACTCACCCGCTACTTAGAAGACTCCTGGGTGCCTGTCATTGAAAAGGACGTGGATGGTACTAACTCCCTGCCCGTTGCCCTCGATGGTCAAAATCCCAACCTGGGACGCTACTCTGCTTGTCGCCGCGTCACCCGCACTATTTACCTTGGCTCTGCTCCCACTTTAAGAGCCGCTAACCGAGGTTTAGAAGACCGCCGCATCAAACTCGGCTGCGTCCAGCCTGGTGAAAGTGCTGCTACCTTCGGTGATGCCCTGCGCCGCCTTAGCGACCAAGCCACTTATCTCTATAGAACTCTTGCATAAATATTTTGTGGTATGATATTGGGTTATTTTAATTTGAGATTTGGCAATTAGAATAGGAAGAAATTATCAATTTTTTCG
>NZ_JBALEJ010000025.1:0-257636 GCF_036917975.1 Nostoc sp. | reverse complement strand
CAGAAATAGTCAAAACAGCGCGAGGACAAGATTCCGTGCGAGCTTTTGCAAAAAAAGCTGGAATCAGTCACAGGACTGTAACACGGTTAGAGGAAGCTGATCTCCATGAACCGGAGGTTACTACTTTGCAAAAAATCGCGCCTTTAGTTGGCTACTCCAAAGAAGAGTTGATAGCCATCTTAGAGGCGAAAGCACATACTCCAGAGATCCGCCAATATCGCATAGCTGAAGATATCATTCCGATGATTAATCAACTCCCCGATGCCGAGGCGGCGAAAGTAGCCCAGCACATAATTGCTCGATTAGCTCGTCCGAAGATTTCAATTAATGGCATTCCGGGAGAAGGCGTCAGTTTCCACATTGAACTGCTGAATCAGAAGGAAATGGCTGATTTATTAAGAGCGATCGCGGAACGGATTGAGCAGTAAAAAAGCGCTTAGTGGAACGGGACAAGCTCGTTCCACTAGGCGCTTACTAGTGTCGGAAGTTTTTGGACGAATTAACAATAGCGAATACTTGCTAATGTCGGAAGTTTCTGGACGAGTTGACAGAATTTAAACGAGATGTGTTGGAATTTCTGCGTCAACCTCTAGAAGATGGCTACGTCACAATTTCCCGCACCAAATTATCGGTAATGTTTCCCGCGCAGTTTACTTTGGTGGCGAGTACTAATCCCTGTCCTTGCGGTTACTATGGCGATACCATCCAACAATGTACTTGTTCTCCCCGGCAACGCGAGCAATATTGGGCAAAACTTTCTGGGCCGTTGATGGATCGAATTGATTTACAAGTTGCAGTAAATCGCTTAAAACCAGAAGAAATTACCCAACAACCGACAGGAGAAACATCAACATCAGTACGCGAAAGGGTGCAACAAGCAAGCGATCGCGCCATCACCCGTTTCCAAGGAGAAGCAAATCTGCGTTGCAATGCCCATTTGCAAAGTCGTCATCTCCAGAAATGGTGCAAGTTAGATGATGCTAGTCGCAATTTATTAGAAGCAGCAATTAGAAAATTAGGTTTATCAGCCAGAGCCAGCGATCGCATTCTCAAAGTAGCACGAACTATTGCAGATTTAGCAGGAGAAGATGAGCTAAAAACTAATCATGTGGCGGAAGCAATTCAGTATCGCACAATCGACAGAATGCAGTAGTTTTCTTATATGATGGCTTAACTCTATCAAAGGTTAACGCAGATAATTCGTGCTACCAGCAGCTAGAACAGCAAAGCTAAAGCTATGATTCTAATAAATGAGTGACAGTCCAAATCTTATGGAAATCAATACTTTAGCAGAATCACAGACCACAAATTTAAAAGTCAATATTTTGCTGGAAATTAGAGAAGATGGTAGCGCGATCGCATCTATTTTGGAACTTCCACAGTATCGTGTCGAAGCGGCAACTCGTGAACAGGTACTCTTGAAACTGAACCAGCTTTTGGTTCAACATCTGGACAAAGTTGAAGTCATTCCGATGGAAATCAAATTGCCTCAAACTCATCAATCTCAAAAACCTTGGATGAAATTTGCAGGAGTATTTAAAGATGATCCAGACTTTGACGTAGTTCAGCAGTATATTCAAGAGTATCGTCAAGAATTGGATACTACTGAGAATCAGAGGGAAGCAAGTTGAGTCTTTGGATTCTCGATACTGATAGCGTTTCTCTTTTCCAGAGAGGAAATTTAGAAATTGTTCGTCGCCTAAACATGATTGAAGCTGGCGAATTAGCGATTACAATTGTTACTGTCGAGGAACAACTTCGTGGACGATTTCAAGTCATTCGACGAGCGGCTACTAATGATTTGGTTTCGGCTTATGAAAAACTACAGGTAACGTTCGATAGTTTGAAAAGCTTCAATATTTATTGGACTTTATATATTTATTGGACTTTATAAAGCTGTAGACGCAGAAGAAATTAACTGACCAATACGCTTGAGAATTTGCAAAACGGCGTACAGTTCTCTCGCGGATGCAAACGGGGCAAAAACTCTTGACAAATCGTACTGTGGCGTATTTGTTTGCGTCACTTTCACAAATAAAATATCGTCTCCATTCGTCACCATCCCAAACACAGGTTTACTGGGGTTAGGGTTAGCCATCATATAAGCTAGGGCTTGCGGTAAAGCTGACCAAACTGATAGCGTGGTTTTTTTTGACTCCAACACCATCACCCACAACTGATCTTGTAACACTAAAACATCAATCCTTCCGCGCAATATCTCCTCACCATCATTTAGCACTAGTTCCACGGATGATTCAGCCTTAATTCTGAAAGGAGGATCGTAAAATCCAGAGAGTGCAAGTATTGGTGATACTAACAACAATATGACTGTCCCTTCTAGTAAATCACCCCCGGCACGGTGATAAAGATACCTACGACGCACGACATCTACAGAGGCTTTTTCCGCTTCTGTAATTTCAGACAATCCCTCATACCACTCTGGGAAAAATTGCTCGTCTTCAACGCGGACAAAACCAAATCGATTTTCTGCATCCTCAAGAGTGGTAATCGCTTCTGTAATTGCTGCGGTCTGTGTCATTGCTTCTAGATAGGCTATAGGATCAACATTAGCGCATCTTTAATTATCGCCAATTGGCGATAAAGTTCTAAACTCCTCCCCAAGGACGCTGCAAAAACACCCTTGGGAGGATGTTACAACTCAGTAAATCAGTATCCAATATATCAGGGACTAAGCAACATCCCTAGAAGGAGACTGATTTGATGAATCTGCGAGCAATTTGGAAGTTATTACAAGAGACATTCAAAGAATGGAGTGAGGATAAAGCCTCAAGGTTAGCGGCGGCGTTAGCTTATTACACGATTTTTTCCATTGCACCGTTGCTAATTATTGTAATTGCGATCGCAGGTGCAGTGTATGGAGAGGAAGCGGCAAGAGGTCAAATCGTCGGACAAATCCAAGGTTTAGTCGGGCCAGATGGCGCAAAGTTTCTCGAAACAGCGATTCAGAATGCTAACAAACCACAAACAGGAGCGATCGCATCCATTATTAGTGTTGTAGTTTTGATCTTAGGTGCTACTGGTTTATTTACTGAATTGCAAGATGCCATGAACACGATTTGGGAAGTGAAACCAAAACCTGGACGTGGCGTAACTAACATGATTCGCCTACGTTTTTTGTCCTTTGCAATGGTGATTGGGATTGGCTTTTTACTTTTAGTTTCTCTGGTAATTAGTACGGCGTTAGCAGCATTAGTAACATACTTTAGCAACTTGTTACCAGGTGTTGATTTTATCTGGCAGATTCTCAATTTCATCCTCTCTTTTGCCATCACTACGTTCCTATTTGGACTAATTTTTAAAGTTCTCCCAGATGTCAAAATTGCTTGGAGTGACGTTTTAGTTGGAGCTATTCTCACCTCATTTTTGTTTTCCATCGGGAGATTTTTATTAGGACAATATTTAGGTAATGGTAGTTTTGGTTCAGCTTATGGTGCTGCTGGTTCACTGGTTGTGATTTTAGCTTGGGTTAATTATGCCGCACAGATTCTTTTCTTTGGTGCAGAGTTTACCCAAGTTTATGCCAGAAGATACGGTAGCGGCATAACTCCAACTAAACATGCCATACCTCTGTCTGATAATACAAAATATGATGACACTACTTCAACCAAGCAAGTATCCACTAATAAAAAGACATCTTCCAGTTTTATTAATCCCTTATTTCAGAATTTTAAAAAGCCCAAGCGCTTAAAACAGAGAAGAAGAAATCAGCGATTTTAATCCATGATTGCAGTAAAATTATACTTCTAAATCTGATAGATATTGAAGCATTTAATATCAAATCTGGTTAATTAGTGATGATTCCCATATTTGAATTTCTTCCCCGTCAGTTGGGTGGAGTTATTCGGGTTTAATTAAGTCATCAACCAGAGATGATATAACTTCTAATAAAAGTCAGCTTTATAAAAAAACACAAATAAATTTATACTGGATTTTTTCCAGAATTATATGGAAAAATGGTTTTTCATCAATTGGCACGCAATTTTTGTTCCTAGTATCAGTGTATTTGAGTTGATTATCCGTGGTTCACTGGTCTACTTAGCGCTGTTCTCAGTGCTACGCCTACTTCCTAGCCGACAATTAGGAACGCTAGGAATTACTGATTTACTCGTAGTTGTGTTATTTGCGGAAGCTGCTCAAAATGCAATGGCAAGTAATTACACATCGATTACTGAAGGTGCGATTCTGGTCGGAACGGTGATTTTTTGGAGTTACTTGCTGAATTGGTTAGGCTACAAACTTCCCCAGTTCCAACGTTTCTTGAATCCGCCACCACTGCTGCTGGTAAAAAATGGTCGGATGATTGAACCTCATCTGCAACGAGAGTTAATTACAGAGGATGAGTTGATGAGCAAGCTACGTCAGCAAGGTGTAGAATTTTTAGCTGATGTGAAGTTCGCGTATATAGAGGCTGATGGCAGGATTAGTATCATCATGTCGGATTCAAAAACTAGTTCCGTCCCTGAGCAAAAAGTAGCGTTAAAAAGCGATCTAGATTAATTAAACTGTAAAATATGACGGTTGTATTCTGTGCCGAACTGTGATTGAGCGTTATACTTTGCCCGAAATGGCTAATCTGTGGAATGAAGCCTATAAACTAAAAACTTGGCTGCAAGTCGAAATTGCTGTTTGTGAGGCTCAAGCTGAACTTGGTTACATTCCATCTGAAGCTGTTGAGGAAATTAAAGCCAAAGCAGATTTTGACCCGAAGCGGGTGTTAGAAATTGAAGCTGTAGTCCGCCATGATGTCATTGCTTTCTTGACAAATGTCAACGAATATGTAGGTGATGCTGGACGCTATATTCACCTGGGTTTAACTAGTTCGGATGTTTTGGATACGGCTTTAGCACTGCAATTAGTTGCCAGCCTAGATATATTGTTGCAACGTCTAGAAGATTTGATTCAGGTAATTCGCCAAAAAGCACGGGAACATCGTCATACAGTGATGGCTGGCCGATCGCATGGTATTCACGCTGAACCAATTACTTTTGGTTTTAAGCTAGCTGGTTGGTTAGCAGAGGTGTTGCGACATCAAGAACGCCTGATAATACTCCGGCAAACGATCGCTGTGGGTAAGATTTCTGGTGCGGTGGGAACTTATGCCAATATTGAACCCCGTGTAGAAGCGATCGCTTGTCAAAAACTCGGACTAAAACCCGATACAGCCTCAACACAAGTTATTTCCCGCGATCGCCACGCTGACTACGTGCAACAATTAGCCTTGGTAGCAGCCACCATTGAACGCTTTGCTGTAGAAATTCGCAATCTCCAAAAAACAGACGTTCTAGAAGTTGAAGAATTTTTCGCCAAAGGTCAAAAAGGTTCCTCAGCAATGCCACACAAGCGCAATCCCATTCGTTCGGAACGATTAACGGGAATGGCACGACTCGTCAGAAGTCACGCAGGTGCAGCTTTAGAAAACGTTGCCCTCTGGCATGAGCGAGACATTTCCCATAGTTCTGTAGAGCGGGTAATTTTGCCAGATGCTTGCACTTTGACTCACTTCATGTTGTCAGAAATAACCGACTTGGTGAAAAACCTGTTAGTCTATCCTGAGAACATGAAACGGAATCTCAACTGTTACGGTGGCGTTGTGTTCAGCCAAAAAGTATTACTGGCTTTGATAGACAAGGGAAGCAACCGAGAAGATGCTTATGCGATCGTCCAAGAAAGCGCTCACGCCGCTTGGAACAAACCAGCAGGCAACTTTCAGGACTTAATTAGCAAAGACCCGCGTGTTACCCAAAAGCTGTCTCCAGAAGAACTAGAGGTGTGTTTCGACCCCCAGCAACATCTGCGGCATTTAGAAGAAGTTTACCAACGATTAGGAATTTAGCATTAATTTACCTGTAGTGAGCGCTTAAGCGCTTGCTACTAACCTTTTAGGGAACTCCAAGAAATAAATTATCCAATATTGTGGGGTGGGCATCTTGCCCGCCATATCGACTGGGCGGGCGAGACGCCCAAGTTAATTGGATATTTTTTTATTTGGAAGTCCCTTACCCCAAAAATACGCAGATATTATAAAACAAGATATAAAAAGATACCAACAATATTTAGTATTGCATTGTTGAAGAGTGTCCCTCTAATGCTGAAATTATTGTTTACACTGGGTAGTATATAGAACAAATACTTATTTATTAGTGTTAACAGTGCTTTGATGATTGAAATCCTAGCCACACTTTCTGCCTCTGCGGCAGCAGGAATGAGAATAGGCATACCTTTGTTGATTATTGGACTATTGCAAGGTAGTGATTTGTGGTCACAAGTTCCAATTTTATCTCACATTTCTCCACCACTATTATTAGGTTGCCTCACCAGCTGGTCATTAATTGAATTATTAGTCTCAAAAAAACTATGGGGGCAAAGATTTTTACAACTGGTTCAGTTATTCATGTCTCCCATCGTCGGCGCAATTATGGGGTTAGGAGTAGCTACCGCAACAGCAACGCCAAACTGGTTGATTGCCATCATTGGAGGTTTGTTAGCTTTGGTACTCCAGCTAGTCCAAGTTGGTTGGTTCTATAGGTTACGTGGCTTACCATTGTGGGCAGTCTTTCTTCAAGATACCTTGTGCATTGCCCTAGTACTTTTTGCCTTTGATGCTCCTTGGCAAGGAGGAGTAATTGCTTTAATACTGCTCTGGTTCGCAGTTCGTAGTGCGAAGCAGTGGTATGACTGGCGCAGGGGATTAGGGACTAGGTACTAGGGACTGGGGATTGGGGATTGGGGACTGGGGACTGGGGACTGGGGATTGAGGATTGATTGGTGGTAGGGCAATAGGTTCGGTTAAGGCAAGAGATGCGATGAATCGCCGTCCCTACAATAATCAGTTTTTGGTAGAGATGGCGATTCATCGCGTCTTTGTGATCTAGAATTTTCATCAAAAAACCTTAAGCGAACCATATTGGGTGGTAGGGGACTAAGAACTGGGGATTAGGGATTATATTATTCTTCCTTTACCTCTCCTACTCCTTTCTGCTTTTCCCTTCCACTCTCCCTCTTCATTACCCAATCCCCAATCCCCAGCCCCCTTTACTGCAAAATCCCAATCATGTGCAAGAAGCCGTGACCGGTAATTAGCTCAATGATTAAGGCAATAAAACCCAGCATCGCAATCCGACCATTCCATACTTCAGCGCTAGTTGTCAGTCCCCATTCCCAACGCTCTTGGGGGTACATCTTTACCATTTTTTTTATTTGGGCAGCTTGCGAAAGCTTGAAACTAGGGTTTCTCAGCGCATCAATCACTAATTGGGCTAGTGCATTAATAAATACTGGATGGGTATTGGGAGCCGGTACGCGGCGGAAGTTGTGGATTCCTGCTTCTTCGGCTACTTCTCGATACTCAATATCAATTTCTTGTAGTGTCTCGATATGCTCTGAGACAAAACTGATTGGCACTACAACCAAATCTTTTACGCCTTGTGCGCCTAGTTCTTTGAGGGCATCTTCAGTATAGGGTTGGAGCCATTCTACTGGGCCGACACGACTTTGGTAAGCTAAGGTGTGAGCATTGGGTCGATTGAGGGTCTGGATAATCAGGGCACTACATTCTTCAATTTCCTGCTGGTAAGGGTCGCCTGCTTCTTCAACGTAGCTTTTCGGAACGCCGTGAGCGCTGAAGAATATATGAACCTCATCCGGGTTAGGAAACTGCTCAAGTTCTTGGGCTATGAGTTGCGCCATTGCTTGCAGGTAGCCTGGTTCTTTGTACCAAGAAGGAATGACGGTGTAATCAATGGGTTGAAGTTTTGGATCTTCTTGCCAAATCTTTTCTAAAAGCCGGAAGCTGGAACCACTGGTACTAATGGAAAACTGGGGATATAGTGGTAATATTACTAGGTGTTCTACATTATCTTGGGCAATCTGTGCGATCGCTTCTTCTGTATAGGGATGCCAATAACGCATTCCTACGTAAATATTGGCTTCTTGTCCCAAATAACCCAACTGTTCTTTTAAAGCTTCCCCTTGTGCTTCTGTAATCCGTCGCAGTGGAGAACCACCACCGATTTGCTTATAATTTGCTTGAGATGTTCTGGTTCGCCGTGTGGCAATAAACCAGGCTAGGGGCTTTTGCAACCAGCGAAATGGTAGGCGAATAATTTCTGGATCGGAAAATAGGTTGTACAAAAACGGCCCGACATCCTCTAGCTTGTCGGGGCCACCGAGATTGAGTAATAAGACGCCTACACGACCCATAGCAGTTACTTTCCCCCAATCTTTTCAGGTTTTTTACTAATGTTAACAATATATCTTTATTAAATATAAAGCTTAATAGCAAGGAAATATGCAATGGCAACAATTTTAAGAGATTGGAGTTACCGTTATCAGTGGTTGTATGATGGTATTTCGCGTTTAGCAGCCTTAAGTGTAGGTGGTGAAGCCCGTTTTCGGCAACTTGCTTTGCAAGGCTTAACAATTCACTCAGATACTCAGATTTTAGATTTGTGTTGTGGCAGTGGTCAAACGACGCAATTTTTGGCAAAAACTTCACAAAACGTAATAGGATTAGACGCTTCACCCAAGTCTTTGCAACGGGCGCGGCAAAATGTACCTGAAGCTTCTTATGTAGAAGCTTTTGCCCAGGAGATGCCATTTGCAGATAATCTATTTGATTTGGTGCATATCAGTGTTGCATTACATGAGATGCAGCCTCAGCAATTACAAAAAATTATTAATGAAGTTTATCGAGTGCTGAAACCTGGAGGAGTATTTACGTTGGTAGATTTTCACGCTCCGACAAATCCGATATTTTGGCCTGGGATATCGATATTTTTGTTGTTGTTTGAGACGGAAACAGCTTGGGAATTGCTGAAAACTGATTTAGTTGAGTTGTTAGCTAATACTGGCTTTAAAGCGAGTAAGTCAACTTTATATGCAGGTGGAAGTTTGCAGGTGATACAGGCGAATAAGTGAATAATACTACTTTATTAATATCAGCTAAAAAACTCTGCTATTAATAAAGTAGAGGTGATGTTATATAGTACTTAAGCAGGTTGGCAGTGAAGAAATGACACAGGAACTAATAGACCTCAAAAAGAGTATTCTGGAAGGACGTTATGCAGATGCCTTGGCAATTGTAGACGAATTAGAAGGCATGAGTAAACAAGCTATTCTGCGGAATATCCAAGCTTATTTAAGGATTCTGCTAATTCATTTGATTAAGAACCAAGTAGAACAACGATTAACTGGTTCATGGGCAAATTCTATTCGTAATTCAATTCGAGAAATTAAAAGTCTTAATATCAAAGATAATAAAAAATCTTACTATATTAATTTAGGTGAGTGGGAGAGCTTGATAGAAGAGGAAGTAATCGAAGATGCGATCGCTGATGCCAGTGATCAAGTAATGAATGAAATATATAATCAATTCCAACTGTCTGAAATAGTGGATAGGAACCAAATTATTCAGACTGCATTGAAGTTTTTGGCACTAACTTATTCCTATTCGGCTAAGGAGTTACCCGCAGTTTTAGCTGAAAATTTAACCCAGTTATCCGGTGGAGAGGATTGGAAAGCAGGTAGGCGGTAAGCTGATTGATAAGTTGTAGTATTTATTTTATAGTACTGTACGTATAACAAATAATAAAATTTTCGCTAATTAAAGGTAGAGATGATGCAAGAAGTAACTCGCCGCCAATTCATTGCAACAGCCACCCTAGCAACAGGTTTTGCCCTCGCAGTACAACCCATTTCTGCCGGAGTCATCACCACTGATGATAAGGGGTTAGTCGCTGGTGCGGTGAAAATTCCTGTTAAAGATGGCGAAATTCCTGCCTATAGGGCAGCACCGGCTACTGGTGAAAATTTCCCAATTGTTTTGGTAATTCAAGAAATCTTTGGCGTACACGAGCATATTCAGGATATCACTCGTCGCTTTGCTCGGTTGGGGTATTTAGCGATCGCACCGGAATTATTTATCCGTCAAGGCGATGTCTCAAAGTTAAGCAGCATAGACGAAATTCGCCCAATTGTCGCTAAAGTACCAGATGCCCAGGTGTTATCTGATCTCGATGCCACAGTAGATTGGGCAAAGAAGTCAGCTAAGGGTAATGGCCAAAAGTTGGGAATTACAGGCTTTTGTTGGGGTGGTCGTATTACCTGGTTATATGCAGCGCACAATCCCAGCGTGAAGGCAGGTGTGGCATGGTACGGGCGACTCGTAGGTGATGCCACTGAACTTCAGCCCAAGTACCCCATCGATATTGTATCGACGCTGAAAGTCCCCATTCTCGGACTTTATGGTGGGAAGGATACGGGTATTCCTCTAGATACTGTAGAGCAGGTGCGCGATCGCTTAAAATCCAGCAATAGCAAATCTGAAATTATCGTCTATCCCGATGCGCCCCACGCATTTTTTGCCGATTATCGCCCCTCCTACCGCGAGAAGGAAGCGAAGGATGGCTGGAAACGCCTCTTGGCATGGTTTAAGCAAAATGGTGTTTAAAAAACTTTGGTCTATGAACTGTGACGTTGAAAAAAGTTCCAAATTGTTTCGCTGGCGTTCAACCCCAGCTTGGCATTGAATTTGTTTAGGTTCTCGTCAGTTGAGGAACCACCAGGCCAAAAATGTCCACCGTTTACTACCGCTAGCTGCCAGACTTCTGAGTTGCCACTGCAAGCTGTGTAGAGAGCGGTTTTTACTTTCTCTTCAGAAAAATTTGGAGATGCCTTTGATGAGCTACATTGATCGTGCGATCGCCAAAAATCTACCATATCTGAGATCGAAACCAGCGCTCCTCGTTGAGTGTGGTCGTCACCTTCATAAAGTACGTCGTGATCGTTTGTACCGTTAATCATTAACATCGATACGGAAGTTTTAGGCTGGCAATTAGGTTTGAGTCTAACTGGAAGCGAACCCGCTACTGATGCAAAACCAGCAATTTTATCAGGTAATTTACAAGCCAGTGCTTGGGTAAGTATGCCACCTCTAGAAAAACCAGTGGCGTAAACTTTATGGCTATCAATATTGATATCCTGCTGAAGGCGATCGATCAAAGCACTGACAAACAAAACATCATCCACCTTTCCTTGAGCGTTACCTCTCAGGCTCCATTTTTGGTCAATTCCATCTGGATAAACAACAATAAATCCTTGTTGCTCTGCTAATTCATTGAAGTGAGTCACATTACTAATAGACCGTCCACTACCATCATCTCCATGAAACACTAAAACTAACGGCATTGGGCGGTCTGGATTATAAGATTTTGGAGTATAAAAATAGTAAGTACGTAATTTTCCTTGGTTATTTAATTCTCCATAATGATCGCCACTCAAGATTTTTTCTTTACCTATATTTCTTTCTTCAGCCTGAATGGAATCGCAGGCTGTCAATAAAGTAATTCCTAATATAAGTATCAGAAGTTTTTTAAAAAGTCCAGAAGTTTGATATATGTTCATATTAATAGATGCTTTGCAAGTCTTATTGAGCAACAAGTTTTTATCTAATAGAGGCTAACAACCCAAGTAGGATTGTTAGCCTCTATCCAGATACTAAACTCTTATATTTACATATCGAGCAGGAACTCGAATCTTAACCCATCTGTTACCACGTCGTACTGTTTCCCAATGTGCACGAATTAACTTTCGTTGATATCGAGCAACAACAGGTTTATGCACAACAGCAACTCTATGAACATCGGGTCTGACAATTAGTTCTGCTGCTGATGCTTGTGAGGGTAAGGAGGAAATTGCAAATGGTAGAGCAAGTAATGCACCTAATAAAATACGTTTCATGTTCAAATCTCCATCAATTAATTAACTTGAGTTTGCTGCACAGCTTCATTGATTTGCTGTATTACTCCCAGTTTAAAATACTGAATAATAAAATACAGGGGAATAAAGTCACAATTGAAGTATGACTTTATTCACATTTTGGACTTTGGATAAAAAGATGAGTTCAGTGATACCACTTAACAACTAGTATTATTTTATTATTTAAATCATTCTACATACTGAATTTTTAAGACAATAATACCAATCAATACAGCAAGACCTAACGCTCTGCGAAAATAGTTAACGCCTTGAAATAGTTCCAGCCACGCCCAAGTGAACAAGGAGCCATTTGCCAGAACATCTAATACTGTATTGATTTTCCCAGTTGTAAAAATTAGAGTTAGTAAACTAGCTACTATCCAAAGAATAAGTGGCGGGTTTGGCATTTCAGCCACAACAATTTTGCCATTGCTATCACGGAAGGTTTTATCAAATAATGTATTTTGCATTCTTTGAAATTGCTTGCTACTTAGGTAAAAATTTTTAACTTGCAAAAAATCCGGGGCGTTATACTGAGAATAGGCTGAGGACTTATTGCAAATTATCTAATAATATTAAAACATTCAGACAAATATCTTTTCAATTATCTAATGGCTGAGATTAGAGCGGTCAAGCATATTCATATATGATTATATTGAAAGGCATACTCAGATGAAATTGCCAATATATTTCAGGATAAATGACATCCCAAACATAGAAAAGCCTCCTAGTGTAGGAGGCTTAAAAATTAGCAGAGACAACTTGTTTAACTACAGCTTAACTACAGCGATCGCTCCTCCTAATGCAGAGAAAAAGGCGGAAACGGATGCTGTGGCAAATAACCACCACGCTGCTGTCGCTGCGGCTTTGCGGGTTTCTTCTGCTTGGCGCTGTGCTTGATGCTTCACCTGTTCTAGGCGGCGTTGGGCTTCATGCTGTATGCGTTCTGCACGTTGCAATACTGTGTTGCGGGCCCGTTCAATTTGGTCGATGATCCGGTTGGCGTCTTCCTCGGAGATGTCCTCACGAGAACTCATAATTGCCACTAGGGTATCACGGTCAAAGGAGGAGAGGCGATCGCGCAGAGCATCAAATCCTGCTTGAGGATCGTCAAAAAATGTGCGAACATCGCGCTTAATACTATCATAGTTAAGTTCTGGGCGATCCAGAGAGTTGAGATAGTTACGGATACGAGCAAAAACCCCATCAATTGCATCTTGAATGCCTCGTTGGATGTTCCGCACTTGTTCGACAAATTGATCCTTTACGGATACGATGCTATCGGCAATCCGCGCTGCTTCTTCATCAGAAATATCTTCCCGAATTTTCAGCAGGGCGATAATGGTAGAACGATCAAACTGAGAAAGGCGATCGCTAAAACTTTCCACCCCAACTCGCGGATCGTGCAATAATAATTGCAAGTCGCGTTTGATACCTTCTGGATTTAGTTCTTCTTTGCCAGTTTGACGCAGATACTCTTCTAGATAACCTTTGAATGTTTCCACTCTTTGCTGTGTACGGCTAGCTAGGCGACGAGGCGCACGTACAAAGTTGCGAATCGAAGTTTGGGTGGAATCAATGATTTCATTGACTTGTTCTTCACTCAAATCTTGGCGTTGACTGAGTAATTTCACCAGTGTATCCCGGTCTACCTGCGACAAGCGACGGCGCAGGGCGACGGCTCCCTCTTTGGGATTTTCAAACAATCTGGTCAAGTCTCGCTGAATACCTTCTGGATTGAGTTCTTGTTTACCAGTGTTTCGTAAGTAATCTGCGATCGTTGTCGTCACCGAGTCGTATTGCTCTTTCGCTTTATCGACTACAGCTTGGGGTGTATGGCGAATATTATGCCATGACTCTTCAGTAGCATTGATGATTTGATTAACTTGATCTTCACTCAAATCTTCTCGCTGACTCAACAATTGCACTAAGGTATCGCGGTCAAAGCGAGATAAGCGCGCCCGAATTGAGGTAATCCCAGCTTGCGGATCTTCTAGTAGCTTTTTGAAGTCGGCGCGGATGGCATCAGGATTCAGTTCTGATTTGCCGGTGTTACGCAGATATGATTCTACATTCAGCCACAGGGTTTCTGCCTGATATTGTGCCTGTTCTGCTAGTCCTTTGGATTCTACCAAGACGCGATCGCGTTGTTTTTCCAACTCGTCGAGAATGCTGTCTACTTCATATAGCTGGACATCATTACGTTGTAGCAATATCTCCCGAATTTCTTGGCGTTCAATGTGAGCCAATCGCAATGTCAGGGTTTCATAATCTGCTTCTGAGTCTGTCAGCAGTGGTTTGAAATTCTGCTCAATGCCTTCGGGAGTCAAATCTGCTTTCGGAGTAACAAGCAGATAACTTTCTACTGCGCGTTGCAAGTCTTGGACTATATCTCTTTCTTCAATAGCTCTGACTGTTACTAGCACTTCTTGGCGAACAGTTTCTAGCTGATTTGCAATGCGCTGAATTTGACCTTGGGTAAGCAATCCCCGTTGTTGCAAAATTTTGGCGAAATCATTGCGGGATAGTCGTTCTAGTTCCCTGCGGACGATTCCAGGGTCGGCTGCTGGGTCGTAGATGACATCATGAAATTCCTGGGCAATTCTTTCTGGACTCAGTTGCCAAGCATAAGTATTGTACAGGTAGTTTTCCACATCAGCCCGAATTGGGCTATAAGGTTGTGATGGTGTTGGCAAGCCTAGCTTATCTGCTTGTTCGGTGACTTTATCTTTGGCGCTGGTGAGAGTACCCAAGATTTTTTCCACATCCAAATCAGACAAATCTGTGCGTCCTAACACAATGCCGGTTAAGGCAGATAATCCTTGCTGGAGTGTACTTTGAATTGGCCCGGTAGCTGCCTTTTGACCAGATTCTTTAGAACCACGGTTTTCTGCTAATAACCGTTCCAGCTTGGCGTTGAGTTCATCTGTTTTGTTTTGTCCTGGTGGGAGTGATTTCAGATAATCGATTAACTCACCCAAACGGTCTTGGGTGGCTGGTTGCTGACTTACCACTTGCTGCCAAACTTTAAATAAAGTATCAGCAATGCGGCTAACATCTTTTTTGGAAAGATCGGTGCGACTGCTGACTAACTCGATAAATTTTTGGCGATCGATGTTGCGGATATCTGGAGTCCCGGCGATCGCTTTTAATTGCGGATCGTTGAGTAGATTTTCAAAATCGCTCCGAATCTTTGATACATCGAGTTCTGGAGGACGGATCTTTTCTAAGTAATCTTCAATGTTTTCTCGGATACTCGCGGGGTCGATGGCGCTTCCGAGTTCTCGACGGACAGCGGCGGCGGCGGCTTCTGCTGTGGCTACCACTTGGTTATTTATAGCTTTAGCACCCAAGGCGGCAGTAGCAGTCCCCATAATCGCCTGAAACCCAGATGTTGCCGTATTGACAACTGAGCCGATTAAAGAGCCTACAGTGGTGGAACTGACCCAAACTAGGAGCAAAAAGTAAGCACCCCAAATCACCAAACCGAGAATCGCTCCCAATCCTCGGTCTGAGATTACAAGGCTCAATTTTACTGCTAGGAAAGAAGCGATTAATAAGGCGACTGTTACAGTGACTAATGTCCAAATCCCCACTGCTGTGCCGATTTTGCGAATACTGCCGCCTAAACTTCCGACTTCCCCATTATCTGAATCCGAGTCAGATGAGTGCCCCAGGTAGGAAATACCGGCTGCAAGGGAGAGATTAGTTAGAACTAATTGGAAAGCAAAGGCTAGAATCACGCCGGAGATTAAAGCCACAAAAAAGCGTGGCCCGGAAATGAGAACCGATGCCTGTGCTGGCGTGATATTTGAGGCATCTACTTGAGTCTGTGCCACCCATAGTAGTGGTTTGTAGAGTCCCACCATGATTTCCGTACTTTGGAGCATTGGATTTCCTTTTTCTAAGTTTAAAATTGGGGAATTAAGAATTTCTTGAGAAGCAAATCTTAGTATTTATTGTTTTTACCTATGGCATTACCTAACTCTTTAGATCAGAATCGTAGAATTTAGCTGTTTAAAGCATCTCTCTAAGGGTTGAAACCGTCATCCAACGGAAGATATAAATTTTACCATCTCTTGCTAAAAATATTAATTAAATTAGCATGTAAACATTAATTGTATGCTGTCGATTTTTAATTTTTAATTGCTTATTTATAGCGATTTGTTTTAATTAAATTGATGATATTTGCTATCCTTTATCACCCTCTATAGGTCAATAAACTTGGGTTAGGAAGGTAGATTAAATAAGATGTAAAACTTCATCCTGTCTCCAGCTTCCCTCTCCAATATATCGGCTACGATGTACACACAAGTCCTAAAAAGCTTGTTTGATAGGACTTTTTTCGTTCCCAGTCTCCGACTGGGAATGCATTCATTGAGTCTCTGACTCCATATCTGACTGGAGGCAGAGCCTCTAAATCAGGCATTACCATGCAGAGCTTGTGTTCGAGAGCAACGATAAAACTCTACAATATAAAAGCTCGATTTTCAAGATAGTCGCTATAAATCGATGCGATTCCACTCCGTAAAAGCTGCTATAAAATACTTACAAAGAACAGCGATCGCATTTTCTCGTAAAATATTGGGTTTTGTTCCCTAACCCAATCCAATACTGTTCGCTTAAGTCAAGAGACGCGATGAATCGCCGTCTCTACAATAGACATAGGAGTGAAAATGAATGTAGAGACGTAGCACTGCTACGTCTCTACAAGGATTCTGGATAACGCATATTTAATTTCTGGAGATGTCTAATAATTAATCTTTCGTCTTTGCGATGATTTATCGCATCTTTAGTGATCTAAAATTTTCATCAAAAAACCTTAACCGAACCGTATTGTAACCCAATCTACACATTTTTATTTTTTAGTCTTAGCAGTATTGCATTGGTTTCTACCCAAAGTTTATTTACTGAGTAGCTAAAAAAGCCACCTAGTTGTTAGGTGACTTTTCTCCGATCAAAATTTGACAAAAATTACTGGAATTTTAAACAGCGATTATTCATCAATACTACTGGGAATACCCAAAACGGCACAGGGAAAATTAGAACCTAGAGCCTCAATCATCGGATGATTGACAGAGTTGCAACCGAGAAACAGAATATCAGCCGTTTCTAATTCAACTACTTTGCTAAGTTCTGTAGAAATGCAGCCAAACCGCAAATGAGATTTAAAGGAACCCTGCCATTCTTCAGCTAAACTTCGCGCTTGCCAGAGAATTATATCTGCTTGTTGCAGGGGAGTTACCATAGTCTGCAATTTGGGTTGAGTTAATACCTGTGTGACAGACTTTGATACTTCACTAACTTGACATGCCAACGGAAACTGTTGTGTTGGAAAACTCAAGATATTTGAATACTGACTACTTTGATTATCTTCTACCACATAAACAGCTTGAACTGTGACTTCTGCATTAGTGGCTAAACGGGTTTGATGGGCAATCCAAAAAGCAATATCTAGTGCTGTATGACTGTTGGGAGATGCGTCATAAGCAACAATTAAGTTAACTGCTTTTGAACTTTGAGGTTTTTTAGAAAAAGGTTTTTTTGGTTCTGGCACGAGTACCATTTGTTCGATTAAGTCATCTCGACCTGTGGCACTTTGCAGACGTGCTAACATTGGTTTGATTTGCACAGCTTTACTTCTCCTAATGAAATGAATTAGCAATGAGAAGCAGGGGGACAAATTTTAGATTTTAGATTTTGGATTTTAGATTGAGTGACGATCGCCAAAATCTCAAATCTGAAATCAGTCAAGGAAACCCCAATAATAACTGTATTACAGCCAAAATCTTGGGGGTTCCTTCCATTGCCTACGGAGTTAGCTGACGGGCTAAGACTGGAAGGTGTCTCTCTCTTAGGAGTGCTGAGTGGTGTTAGCGATAGCGGGGCGTTTAGCCCGTGCTGAGTGCTGAGTTAATATTAATAATTCCTAACTCCCGACTCTTAACTCCTCACTTTCTTTGAGATACGCCCCACAATATGGTTCCTCCGTTCCAAATCCAGCTTTCATGAATTTGAATTAGGCTACCCACTAAAAAAAATGATAATCTAATTTACTCGTCTTGGGTAAAATATCGATCGAGGAAATTTAGGGCGTGGTTGCGGAGTTCAAAATACTCTTTTGAGTTTCGTATGGCGGCGCGAGCCTCTTTCAGAGGAGCTTCGCTAACGCGCGGACGCTCAAAAGGAACTTCTAAAATCTCTCCGATACTAGCAGCCGGGCCATTGGTCATCAAGACGATGCGATCGGACATATAAATTGCTTCGTCTACATCGTGGGTAATCATCATCACTGCTTGACGATTATTTTCCCAAATATCCAATACCTGCTGCTCTAATTTGCCACGAGTTAGTGCATCTAGTGCCCCAAAAGGTTCATCCATCAGCAACATTTTGGGACGAATTGCTAAGGCTCTGGCAATACCTACTCGTTGTTTCATACCTCCAGAAATTTCATCGGGATATTTGTCGGCCGCCGCCGTCAAGTTTACCATTGCCAAGTGTTGATTTACAATGCTAATTTTTTCAGATCGATTAGCATTTTTTAACACTTCATCTACGGCTAAACGGATATTTTCTCTTACTGTTAACCAAGGTAACAGTGAATAGTTCTGAAATACCATCATCCTTTCGGCTCCCGGCTGACGAATTTCTTTCCCATCTAGCCTGACTGAGCCGGAAGTTGCTTTTTCTAAACCAGCTACTATCTTTAATAGAGTTGATTTCCCACAACCTGAGTGACCAATTACAGAAATATATTCATCTTCACCAATCGTCAGATTAACTCCATCTAAGACGACAAACTTATCTTTATCAGGTGTCGGATAAGACTTGACTAAATTTTCAATTTCTAAAAATCCAGGGCGGGGCAGAACTTGGTTCTGAGTATTAATAGGTAATGAGGTATATTCCATCATCCAATGCTCCGCAAATAATTTAGTCGTCAATCAATTTTTGATTTTGAATTTTGGATTTTAGATTGATCTTGACCAAAAAGATGTTGTGCTGCTGATAGCACAGCGTAAAGCCTTCTCTAAGAGAGGCTCCGCCAACGGCATGGCTTCGCTTAGAGCGACGTAGGAGCTACTAGCCAAGCTATACCTAAACTAATTCGCAAGCCTGTAAAAATATACGGCAAACTTGCAGGCCAAATGATTTTTGTAATCCGTCGCCAACGGGGCATTTCTAACACTCGCGCCACATCTAAATAATCTTGGGGAACGCTAGAAACTCCTAAGGCGGTATTAATAATCGTCGGACATAAGGAGGTAATAAAGATGACAAAAATGGCGGAAGGTTCTGCTAAATTGAAAATTGCTAAGGCAATGGGTAGCCAAGCTAGAGGCGACACAGGTTTAAAAATTTGAATGATCGGATTAAGCGCTAGCATTGCCGGTCTGGACATGCCAATTAGAAACCCTAGAGGAATCGCTACTACCGCACCTAACAAAAAGCCCAGTAATACCCGACGCAGACTTGCGATCAACAACCAACCAATTCCTAAGTTGCCTGGGCCTCTTTGATAGAAAGGATTTAAGATGTAGTCTAGATTTGCGATTAGCGCTTCTGGTGGAGTGGGCATTAATTCATGGTTGGCAAGGGCAATAATCCACCACAACACAATTATTCCCAAGAAGCCCAATACAGGTAGAATGAAGACATCTCTAAGGATGACAGGTTTTGTTTTGTTCCAAACGGCTTGTGTGGCGATCGCTGCGATCGCTGCTAGATTTAGTTGAAATATCATTTACGACCTCAACAGATTTAAGTGCAGGTACAAAACATTTGAGCAGTACCAGCCTTGGACACCGATGAGATCAGAACATTATAAAAATGCCGTCTCTTCAGTCTCCTCTCAATGCCTACGAAGTTAGCTGACGGGCTAGGGCTGAGAGATGCCCTTCTGAAGAAAGTTATGAGTTATGAGTTATGAGTTAATTATTTAGTAAAATAACTTCTAACTCCTCACTTCTCACTTTTAACTCCTCACTCTCAATTCCTCACTTTCTTTGAGATACGCCCCACAATTTGGTTCCTCCGCTCCAACGTCACGCGCTGTGATCTACTGGATTAGGCTGACTTACTCTAATTAAGTACAAACTTATGTACACTATAACATTGATATACATAATATAACATCAATGCTTCCGTGAAAGTATCTGTCTTATACTTAATCTTGTTTATTTTGTTACATAAATCAAGCGTATACCCTCACTTTTCGGTAATCAAGCATAATCTCAGCAACAAAATAATTTGTAAAATCTATTTCTTTTGGTAGGTGAGACACATCGCTATTTTTGTTAAAACACCACTCTAGTCGCTAAACTATTTGGATATGGAACTTCACTCATCTATCTCCTAGCTGAATTTAACATAATGGATTTTAGTCAACTACTGGCTGAAAAAACTGACATCATCATTGATAAATGGATTTTAGCTGTTCGCAAGGATAGACGGATTGAAAGTGCTGATGACTTATCTTATACATCGGTAAAGGATCACATTCCTGATGTTTTGAAAGCGATGGTGACAGTGCTTTCAAAACATCAGGATAATGATATTCAGTCAATGGTTACTGCCAGTTTTCAGCATGGAGCTATTCGAGCCGAACAAGGCTTTGATCCAGCAGAAATTGCCAGAGAATATCATCTGCTGCGGACAGTAATATTTGATGCTCTACAAGCAGATTTATTAGAAGGAACACCTGTAGAGATAATTCTTTCCATGCGTTTGATTGATGCGATTGTAGATGAAGCGATCGCTCGATGTTTTAAAAGTTATGTTGAGGAACGCTTACGAGAATTAAAGCAGTTGCAAGCATCACTAACGCTTCATAATGAGGAACTCACACGGTTAATTAGCGCCAATCAAGAATATCTTTCCCAACTCGCCCACGAATTGAAACATCCTTTAACTTCCATTATTGGCTACTCGGATCTGTTTTTACGCCAACAACGACGCAAGACTGAAATAAAAGACAACTATACCAATTTAGAACATATTGAGCGGGTACTACGCAATGGTAGACAGTTACTTCATCTAATCAATGATGTGCTAGAACTTTCGCGCTATGAAGCAGGGCAGATAAAAATCCAATTAACACCTACAGATGTGCGTGAATTAATTGATAATGTGTGTGAAATGTTGGAACCTTTGGCTGCGGGGAAAAATTTACAAATCGTAGTAGATTGCGAACGCGCTCCCGAAAAACCATTAACAGACTCTTTTCAGTTACAACAAATTGTCACAAATCTTATTAGTAATGCGATTCGTTATACAGAGTCGGGGACTATTATTATTATGTGTCAGATGTTGGAGAATCAGGGATGGGCGATCGCTGTTTCTGACACTGGAGTTGGCATTGCCCCCGAAAACCAAGCCCAAATATTTGAACCCTACTTTCGCGTGACTTCTAGCGATCGCCCCTATCTTCCTGATAGTACAGGATTGGGATTAGCGATCGTCTCGCGGTTGGTGAAACTATTGCGGGGTGAAATTAACCTAGTGTCACAGGTAGGTGTTGGTTCTACTTTCACCGCGATTTTCCCTCTAGAAGTGGAGTTTTAAAAGTATTGGGCGATTGGAAATCGCGGCTACACAAGCAAAGTCCACCTCCGTGGACTAAGAATAAGAGAAAATCACGGGTTTGCTAACCTGCGGAGGCAGGTTTTGTCTAGACATCTCCGAAAAAGAATTGTTTTGACTTAGCACTGCTACGTCTCTACAAGAGTTCTGGGTAACGCATCTTTAATTTCTGGAGATGTATTCTGTATAGCCGCGATTTCCAATCGCCGGGGTTTTTCTTAGGGATGGTGTGTACCATCCCCGATGTTTCATCTTTCTATTTCATCTACTGCTTTAGGAACCCCCGCAGTTAACACCTCATATCCATCAGATGTAACTAACACATCATCCTCAATCCGAATGCCAATGCCAACCCATCGAGGATCGGTCTCTGGTTGGTCTTCTGCTAGTTTGGTATCTGGCACAATATAAATTCCCGGTTCTACCGTCAAAATTTGACCTGGTTGCAAAATCTGCGGTTTGTCTTCACCATGCTGATAAACTCCCACATCATGGACATCCAGACCTAACCAATGACTGGTGCGGTGCATATAATATGGCTTATATTTCTCTTCTTCAATTAACTTATCAATTTCACCTTTGAGAATACCAAGTTCAACTAAACCTTCCGTGAGGACGCGAACTGCTGTATCGTGAACTAATTTGAAGGGATTACCTGGCTTAATTTGAGCGATCGCTTGTTTTTGTGCCTCCAAAACAATCTCATACAGCGTTTTTTGTTCTGGCGTAAATTTACCACCCACAGGAAATGTTCGGGTAATGTCAGAGTTGTAATAACCGTAAGCACAACCGGCATCAATTAGCAGTAATTCTCCATCATGCATTTGACGATTATTTTCAATGTAGTGGAGTACGCAAGCATTCACACCAGAAGCCACAATGGAAGGATAAGCTGGCCCTAAGCCACCCCGCACTCGAAAGATGCGTTCCATCTCCGCTTGGATTTCATATTCATAACGTCCAGGTGCGGTGATTTCTTGGGCGTAATTGTGTGCTTCTGTAGCGATCGCTGCTGCTTGACGCATCAATTCCACTTCAGCTTCGCTTTTGATCAATCTCATACTGTTGAGGACAGGGCCAGTATCTTCAATAGCGATCGGCCCAGTACCGCGCTTAGGATAAGTCCGCAATAAACTTTGGTAATGTCTGATGATTTGATCATTAAAATTGCGATCGCGTCCTAAGTGATAATAAATCCGGCTGGCTTTTTCTAAATACTGCGGCAACTTTTCATCTAACTCGCTAATGGGGTACGCTTCATCAGCACCATAAATTTCCTTGGCTGCATCTACCCCACAAAGATAACCAGTCCATACTTCCTTTTCGCGATCCTTCGGTTGGACAAACAGCACAAACCGATGTTCTGAATGATGCGGCGCTAAAACTGCTACTGCTTGTGGTTCATTAAAACCTGTCAAGTAAAAAAAATCACTGTCTTGACGATAAACATACTCTACATCGTTGTGCATTACTGCCATAGGCGCACTGCGAAAAATGGCTGTACCATCACCAATTTTTGCCATTAATTGCTCGCGACGCTGCCGATATTCTGCTTGCATAGCTGATGTTTTTAGGAAAATATTGTATTATTTTACACTTTTAACAACTGACAGATGCACAGTTCATGCCTCTTAATAGTTGCTAATCTAAGTTATTCTAACCAATATTTGTTTCCACTCAAGTCATAAATCATTAGAGAATAATCAATTATCTCGAAAAACTTAGATCCCCGACTTTTTAAAGAAGTCGGATATCTTGTTGTTATTGAATAATTTAGGATATTTATGAAATGAAATAAATTTTAAACGTTTATCTTATATAAATTCTGGTATTTCATAAATCTAACAACACACAGGATAAAAATATGTCCACTCAACTCATAACAAAAAAAGCGATCGCTTACGTGACCAATAAAGATGAATTAATGGTATTTACACATGCTGATTTTCCTGAAGCTGGCGTGCAAGTACCTGCTGGTACAGTTGAAGAAAGTGAAGAGCCATCTGAAGCTGTGCTGCGAGAGGCTTATGAAGAATCTGGTGTTAAGGGAGTTCGTATTATTGAGTTATTGGGTATTTATCAATACAATATGACTCCCTATCGCAATGAAATTCAAGAACGTTATGTTTATCATCTCGAATTAACTCAGTCTACACCATCTACTTGGCAGCATTGGGAAATACATCCAAGTACTAGCAAAAACCCTATAGCCTTTGATTTTTATTGGGTTAAACTGGATGGCTCAGATTTAGGACTAGCTGGTGGTCAAGGTTATTTTTTATCTAAACTTGCTCACAAAATAAACAATAGTGGTTCTCCAGATAATACTTGAGAAAGTGCCAATAAAACAAAGATAAGATTATACAAATTTATTAGGAATAATGTAGCGATCTCTTCTATTTTCAGCAAGCCCTAATTAAACATACAATAAATTTATAGTTCCTAATTAGAGATTCATCGCTCGAAACAATGATTTTCAGGACTAAAGTACTTACTACAAACTTTAATTTATTTACGCCTATCTACTTAGGATATTTCTAAGTTAAGAAAAAATATATGGCTAGTGTGGATATTCTTATCTGACTGATTCCTCGTTAAAAATACAAGTAGATTGTTGATACAACATTTAAATGTCAAAGAAACTAGATATGATAATCATTTTTTATTTACAAATAATCATATATAAAATACAAAAAATATTTTGCAATTGCTTATATAGAACTTGAAAATTTTAGAATAATAGTTTAAAAAATATTTATTTTCAAATGGTGACATTAATAAAGAAAAAATAGTTATAAAGAAATATTGAAACCCTGGTAAATGTTATTTCGTTACAGAAAGAGATGATTACAAAAAGTTAAAAGAATATAATAACCAATCATAAAAATACACCATGCCTGGAACTGCAAATAATTCCTCACCCTTATCTTTGAATACAACTGAATGGGCATCAGATTCTTTTGCCAAATCACAAATATTGACAAATTCTCTTAGTAGTTTAGATACTAATTTGGGGCTTGGGAGTACGAGTAGTAGTTCCTCACTAGCACTACAAAGTGAACCGATGACTGCGCCTGTTAAAACCTCACCAAATCCCAATCCTAATCCTTATATAACTAGTGCGGCGATTACTCCTGACTTTAACGGTGATGGTAAAACAGACAAAGTTTGGGTCGATTCTACAACTGGTGAGATTATCATTCGGTTAATGGATGGATCAAAAGTTTTGGAACAGGGTTCTCTAGGTAAATTCGACCTAACTGCGTATACTTATGAAATTGGTGACTTCAATGGTGATGGCAAAACCGACTTCTTATTACGCAATAAGACAACCGGTGCCAATAGCATCGTACTAATGGATGGCACAAAAGTTGCTAGTATGGCATCTTTAACCAGCGTTGACCCAGCGTGGACTCCTGAGATTGGCGATTTCAATGGCGATGGCAAGACCGATATCTTCTGGCATAATGCTACAACTGGTGAGAACGCTATTTGGGAGATGAATGGCACCACAGTTCTGAGTGCAACTGTTTTAGATAAAACAGACCCAGCGCTAACTCCTACCATTGTTGATTTTGATGGCAATGGTAAGAGCGATATTTTCTGGCGCAATCCGACAACCGGTGCTGACAGCGCTTGGTTTATGGATGGTACACAAAAGACTGAATTGGCGCTGCAATCACAGGATGCTGCCTGGACTCCTACCTTTGGTGATTTCAACGGCGACTATAAGACTGACATTCTCTGGAGAGACACTCAAACAGGTCAGAACCAGATTTGGTTGATGAATGGTATCTTAGTCACGCAGGGTACTTTGGATACACTTGACTCATCTTGGACTTCTCAAATTGGCGATTTCAACGGCGACGGCAAGACCGACATCTTCTGGCACAATAGCAAAACCGGCGAGAACACCGCTTGGTTGATGGATGGCACAACAGTTGCTACTCAAGCTTTCCTACCGACCACAAACACAGCTTTGACACCATCCCTTGGCGATTATAATGGCGATGGTAAGACCGACATCTACTGGCGCGATCAGACAGGAGGTGCAGACACCATTTGGACTATAGATGGGACAACAGCGACTCCAAATCCGATTAGCGATGCTGATAAACTTACCCCAGAATGGTACACGTTCTAAATTTAGGGGCATTGGGCATTGGGAAAGAGGAGGCAGGAGGCAGAAATAAATTCTTGAGTTTTGTTAGCGCAGCGTAAAGCCTTCTCTACGAGACGCTACGCGAACGGCATGGCTTCGCTTAGAGCGAGTTTGCGTTCGCTTTTAGCGTCTCGTAGAGAGCGTCCTGCTTGAATTTTGAATTGATTTCTCCCTCATCCACTCATCCCGTACTTCTCAAAACTTGTAACTCAAAACCTGAATCACGGTACTTTCCGGCAAATCTTTAGGGCTAATGGAAATACTATCTCCATTGCTGCGCCGCACTTTCATACCTTTCATCAAGGCAAGAAAATCGTCGAGTGGCGAAATATCGCACTTAGCAGCATCAGCAGCTTGTGTCCGATAATGGGTCGGAATCACCAATTTGGGATTTAACACTTCAACAGCCTGCTTTGCTTCTTCAGCATTGTAGGCTTTTGCGCTACCTCCCACTGGAATAAATGCTACATCGGGACGCCCCATGAGTATTTTTTGCTCAATGGAAATGGGTGCAGCGGCTCCGCCTAAGTGTACGATATTAATTCCGCCTTGCTTCCAACTCCAAGCTGTATTTGAGCCAAACTGCTTACCACCTTTGCGATCGTGGTCTATAGCAATTCCTTGAAACTTAATACCTTTGAACTCATAAACTCCTGGTTCGTAGATGAGTTTTGCGTTTCCCGGTAGTATGTCCACAGCACCTTCATCCAGCAGTTGACTGCTAATCAGTACCAAATCTGCTGCAACTTTTGGTGGACGATACCCAGCAGTACAGCCGATTGTCCGAAATGGATTGACGAGAACTTTCGCACCGCCACCAGTAAAAAGAAAGCAAGTATGACCCAACCACTGAACTGATAAACCGCTAGATTGTGCATCAGCTTGAGATTCAGAACCCAAGGTAGTAAGCAAAGCTGTTACCAACCCCGCCCCAGCATAGCCCATCAACTGTCGTCGTTTCATTAATTATGCTCTTGACTATAACTGTTCCAGAAAATTTCGCAATAACTGTTTTCCTGAAGATGTCAGGACACTCTCTGGGTGAAACTGGACGCCCTGAATGTGAGGATAGTTCCGGTGTCGCACTCCCATAATGGTGTTATCTTCAACCCAAGCGGTGATTTCTAACACATCTGGGCAAGTTTCACGTTCTATCACCAAACTATGATATCTGGTAGCAGTTAGAGGATTTTCTAATCCCCGGAAAACCCCCACTCCAGTGTGAGACACCTGAGAGGTTTTGCCATGCATCAACTCTGGAGCCGGAATTATTTTACCACCGAACACTTGACCAATACTTTGATGTCCCAAACAGACACCCAAAATAGGTAACTCTTGTCCTAGCTGTTCAATTAATTCTAAAGAGATGCCAGCATCTTCCGGGCGACCAGGCCCAGGAGAAATAACTACGGCTTGCGGTTTTAATGCCCGAATCTCATCTATGGATATTTTGTCGTTACGAAAAACTTTAATATCATCTGCCACTGGGAATTCTGCTGCCAATTCTCCCAAGTACTGTACTAAGTTATATGTAAAACTGTCGTAATTGTCGATAACTATAATCAAAGCTCATCACTCCTGGTTTTTACCACTTATCAGTTGCAAAAAGCATAGATAAGTATCTCATATTATTTGTTGGCTAGGTATAAAAATAACGCTGACGTGGACGCGTAGGCATTAAGCGGCTACTCTACGGCCACTTTATAAAGAAATTACCAAGTAAACCTTTAGTTAGGATGCTTGGCGCGTAGGCGTAGCCCGTCGTAGACATCGCAACATTTAAATTTTTAATATGTTCTCCAAAGGAGAGGAGACAGAGTGCGATCCTCTGACTGAGTAATTTGGCGATGCCTGGGTTGGGCAAATCACGTCTACAAAGCCGATATAATTAACTTTACGAGAGGAGGGAGTAATAGGATGCTAGCTACTAGCATCGCTACCAAAGCAGAAACAAGCACTGCACCAGCTGCACAATCTTTAGCAATTTTTGCCAAATCATGGTATGTCTGCTTAACGGTTAAGTCCACAACGGACTCGATCGCTGTATTTAATAACTCTAATGCCAAAACTAAACCACTAGTTATCCCAATTACCGCTATTTCCACCGCTTGCAGATGCAAAAATACGCTTAACGCGATCGCCATTGCACAAACGCTGATGTGGATGCGAAAATTACGTTGAGTCTGAAAACTATAGCTGATTCCAGCCCAGGCATATTTAAAACTAACAAATAAATTAGAGGCTACTTTCCAGGAAAATTCCCGTTCGTTAGACACCAGTGTTTGTAACGAGGTGGGCGTTGGTGATGGAGAAATTTTTTGGGACATAGACTTAAAAACACAAGAACAGAGTTGCTACAGTGGGAATATTCGCCGATCTTAATGGCGAAATTAACTTTGAGGCAATCTTTAAGCAATTTTGCACAAAAGTATTATAAAAGTATCACCCCAAATTAACATTAAGGGATACATAATTACTACTATTCTATGTCAATAGCAATACCTATTCCCTTCAGCAATTTTACTTGCTGTTCTAACATTCGCTCCAAACTTTCTTCATCAGGATGATCCCAGCCCAATAAGTGCAATAAACCATGAGATGCCAACCAGGCTAGCTCGGTTGGTAAGCTATGTTCCTGTTGTTGAGCTTGTCGTTGTGCTGTATCTACAGATACGATAATATCACCTAAATATAATGGTACAGAAGCAAGCATTTCTTTGCTTTGAGGAAAATCCACCTCCAAAGCAGCAAATGCTAAAACGTCTGTCGGTTTATTTTGCTGACGATACTGAGCATTTAGTTCTTGAATTTGCGAGTCATCTGTCAAACGCAGCCCGATTTCATAACTTGGCGCTGGTGGGATTTGAGGGTGAAGTATTTCTAACCAGTGATTAAACCAGTTTTCCCAAGTTTCAGGAGTAATTCGGGCATGAGTGTCCTCAATCTTTACAGATGTTGTCGGGGACAACTCATAAAAATACTCTTCCACATATAATTCAACTCTCAGGGGCATATAGCCTCCTCGTCTGAGGTTTACGGTTTGTTTGTTAGTGAGTAAGATAAGCAAGACCAACAAGGAGAGCTAAAAGCCCTACGGCAGTCAGTCCAAAATGCTTTAGGGAAGTTCCACCCTTCCGCACCATGTTTCGCATGGCGAGTTTTACGTAGCTAGGTTGGGGTTCTGTTGAAGGTGAATTGCTCATAGTTATTTGTCTACAGACTCTTTTATAACTGTAACAGTTGGTCTGGACATAGAATTGCGATCGCCCATATATTGCTAAGGCGTTTCTCAGTGAAACGCCTTAGCAGTTGGGGTGTTATGTAATGAGTGCCTTTATGCCGTAGTGTTTTCTACCAGCTTATTTTCTTGGCGCAGATAAGCTTGAATGAATGTATCAAGTTCACCATTCATCACATCAGCGATCGCTGTTGTTTCCGTGGTTGTACGTAAATCTTTCACCATTTGGTAAGGGTGAAATACATAGTTACGGATTTGGTTTCCCCAGGAGGCCTCTACCATATCGCCGCGAATTTCGGCAATTTCTTGGGCGCGTTGCTCTTTAGCTATAACCAACAGCTTTGCTTTGAGACGATTTAGGGCTTTTTCTTTATTTTGCAGCTGCGATCGCTCTTCTGTACAGCGCACGGCAAGACCTGTGGGCAGGTGAACAATCCGTACCGCCGTTTCTACTTTGTTGACGTTTTGCCCACCTTTACCGCCAGAGCGAGTTGTGGTGATTTCCAAATCCTTATCTGGAATATCCAATTGCACAGAGTTATCAATCTGTGGCATCACTTCCACCCCAGCGAAACTGGTTTGTCGCTTGCCGTTGGCATTAAAAGGTGAAATCCGCACTAAGCGATGTGTACCCATTTCCGATCGCAAGTAACCATAAGCATAACGACCAGTAATTTCTAGAGTTGCCGATTTAATTCCGGCTTCATCACCCTCTGACTCTTCCGCTAAAGTTACCTTATAGCCGTGAGCTTCGCCCCAACGGGTGTACATCCGCATCAGCATAAATGCCCAGTCTTGAGCATCAGTGCCACCAGCACCAGCACTAATGGTCAGTACAGCCCCTTCAGCATCATAGGGGCCAGAAAGTAACTGTTGTAACTCCCATTGGTCAAGGTCACGATTCAGTTTAGTGATGGTAGATTCCGCTTCTTGGAGTAGTGCCTCATCGGTTTCTAACTCCAATAACTCAACAACTGCCCTAGTATCTTCTAGATTGGCGTGCCAGCGATCGTATTGCTGGAGATGGGCTTTCAGGTCATTGAGTTCTTGCAGGGTTTGTTGGGCTTGGGTTTGGTCATTCCAGAATTGTGGCTGTGATGATATTTTTTCGAGGTCTTGAATTTTTGCTGTCAGTGCAGGTACGTCAAAGATAGTCCTGGGTTTTACCCAGGCGGCCAGACAACGTTTCGATTTCGCGTTTGAGTTCTAGGACATCCATAATGCTTGCTGAATGATAGATAGAGCGCTTTAGATTAAAAAATTGCTCTTTATTCTACTGATGTTTCTTGATTTTAGCAGTTGGGCAAATTTTTTCTGCACTAGTTACAAAAGTTACTTGAAATTATCAAGCACTTCTTTACCCACTGAAGTAGTGTGATTTAGCTGTTGCAGATAGGCTTTGATAAACAAATCAATTTTACCGTCTAATACCTCTTTCGCAACAGTTGTTTCGACATTGGTACGTAAATCTTTTACCTTGGTGTAAGGATGTAAGATATATTCACGGATGAGCTTGCTGGATAGCGATTTGATCAGCCGGGGTTGAATTTCGTCAACTTGCTGGACATTTTGGGCTAGTGCGTAGGCGTAGCCAGCCGTAGGCATCGCAAACAGTTTACTCTTGAGAATAGCTAAGGCTTTCTCTTTGTTTTGCATCTGACTGCGTTCTTGATCGCAAAATACACTAATTCCGGTACGAATGTGAACCATATTTACCCATGTTTCTACATGGTTGACATTCCCCCGATAGCGAGGCCAAGTGATTTCCAAATCCTTCTCTGGAATCTCCCACTCAACTGACTCACCAAATATTGGGATAACTTCTATACTAGCTAAACTCGTCTGCAAGTTGTTAATAACATGGAAGGGTGATATTTGCTGTAGTTGATGTGTGCCTGTTTCTGATTTGAGGTAGCCGTATGCACAACTTGCTGTAATTTCTAAGGTTGCATACTTAATCCCGCCCTCATTCCCCTCATAAATCTCTACTAGATGCAATTGGTAATTGTGACTTTTTCCCCAACGCCAGTACATTTGCAGCAACATAGATGCCCAATATTCAGCATCTATGCCACCAGCGCCAGCAGTAATAGTGATAAATGCACCTTTTTTGTCTTGTGGGTCAGACAATAATTGTCGTATTTCTGCTGTTTCGAGTTCTTGTTGGAGTTGGGTAAGGTTGCTTTGCACCTCTTGCCACAATTGCTCATCGGCTGATAATTCCAACAATCCCAGTGCAGCCTTGATATCTTCTACAATCGAACACCAGCGCTGATATTCCTGATGCTTGTAGAATATGGAGTATTCAATTTCTTGAACTACTTCATAAGCAGGGGTTGGATTATGCCAAAAACCAGGTTGAGCAATTACTTGATCTAAATATTGAATTCTTGCAGTCAAATATTGGAGGTCAAAGACAGTCCTCAGCCTTACCCAAGATATTAGACAATCTTTCTACTTCGCCTTTGATATTTAAGAGTTCCAGCATGGTTTCACTCACTTAAGGCTGAACCTATCTACATATTATACTATTAAAACGATGAAAAAACCGTGGCTGCTGAAAATTTAACCACGGTTTTTACTTTATAAAACTTTATCTTTTGTTAGTGCCTACAAACAATTAATTGCGGCCATTTAGAGAAATTATCAACCGCAAGATAAAGACGAACAAGTTGATGTAAGTTAAGTACATCGACAAAGCAGCAGGCAGATATTGATCATCGCTGTAAGTGCGGGGCAAGATGTAGAAATCAACTACAGAAACCCCAACAAACAGGAATACTCCTAAACCGGAGATGGCGATTTCTAACCAATTTGGTGTATAAACACCAAACATAGCAAAGCCGAATTGCGCTAAACACACAACCACCAAGGCTATAACGCCAAGATTGATGGTTTTCGTCAAAGCCATGCCATCTTGTTCAGAAAGATTTGAACCAATTTGACGAGCGAAAATAAAAGTGACACCACAACCAAGGGCAGCTAAACCAATGCCTTGAATGCCAACACCTTGGGATCTCAAAGCGACAAATATCAAGCCACTGAGAGTATACCCAGACAAGAGGCTGTAGGTTGCCAACAGGGGTAGTGCAAGCCCTTTATTACCTTTTTGGGCAACATTTTGGGCAACAAAGAACAAAATTAACTCCAAAATCACCGCACCAATGAAGGTCGGAAAGAAGATTTCGGGGTTAGTACGGATAATTCCCAAACCGCCGTAGGTTCCTAATGCCGTTAGCACCAATCCGCCACCAACATAGGGGAGGGCGTTGGCAATCACGTTTGGGCCAACAAGGGCGTGAGATTTAGCCTCACGGATAGCTTCACGAAAATTACTGGTATTGCTCATATTGAAAAACTGTTTTTTAGGAAAACGTTCTGCCTATTCTTATTCTTACCAATCTTTACGGTTAACGGACAAGGATTTAATATCGTTGTTAAATCTGAAGGACGGCTTTGTTGTTGAAAATTAGAGTCGTCAGTTTTTGAGGATTTCACAGCCTCTTTAGTACTGATAGCATACTCTTTACCCTTGATTGCAACCTATTTTGCGATTAATTCAGTACCGATCCACTTGCACTCAGTATGACAGATGCGTATTAGGTCAGTCATGCATTTTTCAGCAAGCCCTAGCTAGTTTTTGTTGCGAAAGCTAAAGATTATTTACCATTCAAGAGTTATATAAAAAGCAAAAATCACTTGTAACAGAGGGGTTCGCAAAATCATGCGTACAAATACTGAATTGTGGAGTTAGACCCCTAACAAGTTCAGTGAAACGACGATGGCTTATTCTTCCCTGACTCAGCAAAATAATAACAGCTTAGAAGAAAATATACGCAGCTCCATTTTCTCAGGAATTAGGAGTTACAACAAAGGTAATGTATATGGCAACAAGTGAGTCCTCTTTACGAACTGATGGTATAGAATTATTACACTTGTACCACCAGAATCCTTCTATTAAACTTCGTAATAAACTTGTACAGTTACATACTGGCTTAGTGCGAAAGATGGCTCATAAATTTAGCCATCAATGTAACGAACCTTATGAAGATTTAGAACAAATCGGTTATTTTGGTTTAATTAGGGCAATTGAGCGCTTCGACCCAAGCCAAGGATATGCTTTTAGTTCCTTTGCAGTGCCATATATTCGCGGTGAGATGCTGCACTTTTTGCGCGATCGCAGTACTCTATTAAAAATTCCTCGTCGTTGGCAAGAATTGTACAACGAAGGACAAAAGATTCGCAAGGACTTATCAATCTCTTTAGGTCGCCCGCCCAAGGATGCTGAAATTGCCAACCAACTCCGGGTATCTGTGCAAGAATGGCAAGAAACCAAGTTAGCGGCTCAAAACCGGATGCCTTTGAGTTTAGATGCAACCGCAGTTAACTATGTTGATTGTCAAATAACCTTGGGTGAAGCACTTCCTTGTCCTCGTTCTCATGTGCTTCTGCAACAAGAAGAAGAACGCCAACAACTCCAAGGCGCAATCAATATGTTGGAAGAAAAACCCCGCATGGCAGTTGAAATGGTATTCTTGAAGGAACTTTCTCGCAAGGATGCGGCTAAAAACATTGGTACTAGCCCAATGACAGTAACGCGCTATCTCCAAAAGGGAATTCAAGATTTGATTTGTTATTTGCAACCACAGGTAATGCCCACTGGTTCGTAGTCGTTTGAGGGAGACGGGGGAGAACAAGTTATTAAAGATCGCAAAGATTTAGAAGTTTATAAAATGGCTTTTGATTGAGCCATAATAATTTTTGAACTATCAAAAAAGTTTCCAGTAAGTAGGTGGGTGGGAAAATTTATAAGTATGTCATTGCGTTGGCGTAAGCCTTCCCGCAGAGTATGAAACGGAGTGTAACGAAGGCGAGTACGTCTCTAAGAGTTGCAATCACAAGGACTTTGACAGATTTTACATTTGGTTACATAGTTAGGTTAATTTGTGCCTACCTACTTAGAGGAATGTTATTCACTAACTGACGGGCTACTGGCAACAATTTTGGGTTTTCGAGACGCGATAAATCGCCGTCTCTACAAGTGTTTTGGGTTTATTTGAACTGTATTGTCCTATAGAACTTTCATTTCCCTAAACCTAGATGATTTTGTAACGCTTGGCGCATTACTTCTACAGGCAAAGTTTCCTGCTGCAACCAGATTTTTAATGCTGCTACCCCTTGTTGAACTAGCATTTCTAATCCATCGATTGCAATTGCGCCTTGTTTTTGTGCCTGTTGGAGAAATTGCGTCGGTTTAGGAATGTATATTAAATCGTAAGCGATCGCACCTGTTGGTAAATTTGCTATTTCTTCTACACTCAAAGGCGATTCATCAACTTTGGGATACATCCCAATCGGAGTTGTGTTTACGAGCAGATTGGCTTGGGGAATGAGCTTTGGCAATTCCTCCCATTGATGAACCTGAAATTTATCAGCTAGGGGTGAATTGCTCCAACTGTTGCGAAATTCTTCTAATTTCTGCATATTGCGTCCAACAACATGAATTTCTGCAAAACCTAGCTGAGTACAACCTACTACAACAGCTCTTGCTGCACCACCATTACCTAAAATTACCGCTACTTTTTGACTCCAATCTTGTTTATATGTTGTTTGCAAAGGGGCGATAAATCCTTCTATATCTGTATTTGTGCCTACCCATTGGTTATTTTGGCGGCTAACAGTATTCACTGCTCCGATAGTTTGAGCCAGGGGAGTAATTTCTGAGAGGAGGGGGATGATTGCCTGTTTGTGAGGAATTGTGACACTAAAGCCCACAACTCCAATAGCCGCGAAACCTGCGATCGCCACCTCTAAATTTTGTGGTTCAATCGGAAAAGGTAGATAAATGTAATCTAATCCTAATTGTGCGATGTCTTCTCTACGAGAGGCTTCTCTTTCAGAGATGCTAACGCGAACGCCAACGACGAGCTGCGCTAACGCAGCATTATGCATCACTGGTGACAGTGAATGCTCCACCGGATGTCCAATGACTCCTAGTAATTTAGTTTTCCCTGTAATTTCTTTTGTCATTTGTTATTTGTCATTTGTCATAGCTCATCCCTGTCTCCAGTCACCACTCCCCCACCTAGCCTACAATTATTAAAAGCTCCTTAACATTTCTTTAAATCATGCAGGCAACTACAGCCCCCTCTACAATTCCAATTCCTGGTAAATATTGGCAGTGGCGCGGGCACAACGTTTACTACGTGCGTGCGGGAGAGAAACAAACGCAACGTCCGCCCTTGCTTTTGGTACACGGATTTGGTGCTTCTACAGACCACTGGCGCAAGAATATCACAGGATTGTGCCAAGATTTTGAAGTATTTGCGATCGACCTTTTGGGATTCGGGCGATCGGCAAAACCAAAATTGCAGTACAGTGGCGACTTATGGCGCGATCAACTCCATGATTTTATCAGCGAAGTGATTGGTCAAAAAACAGTATTAGCAGGTAATTCTCTTGGTGGTTATGCTTGCTTATGTGTTGCCGCCCAACGTCCTGACAGCGTAGCTGGATTAGTATTGCTCAATAGTGCCGGGCCTTTTAGCGACAGCCAGCCGACATCTGAACCTGAAGCTTTACAAAGCGAAATTCAGCCACCCAAAAAACCCTCTTCTTTAGAGAAACTCTTGGGTGATTCAGTTAAGTGGATTTTTCAACAACCTTTAGCTCAGTTTGTGTTATTTCAATACGTGCGACAACGTTGGGTAATTCGCCAAACTTTAGAAAAGGTATATCTTGATAAAAGTGCAGTTACAGACCAATTGGTAGAAGAAATTTATCGTCCCGCTTTTGATGCAGGTGCATTGGATGTATTTGTTTCAGTTTTTAGCAGTCCTCAAGGGGAAAAAGTTGATGTGCTGTTGAAGCAATTAACTTGTTCTTTGTTGATGTTATGGGGAGAGGCTGACCCTTGGATGAATGCTAGAGAACGTTCTCAAAAATTTCGCCAATATTGTCCTGAGTTGACAGAATATTTCTTAACAGCAGGTCATTGTCCTCATGATGAAATACCCGATAGAGTAAATCAACTTTTACGCGATTGGGTTTCATCTATTGACTAGTGATATTAAATATCATTAGACCAAGTTGAATAGAGATGCGACAAATTGCGTCTCTACTCGCAGGTTTTTCTATGAAAAAGATAGTTATATGAAAGAGTAAATTACTATTAAGCTAAAATTCCTGTTACAACAATCTGACTTTTCCCGTTAAGTCGTGAAACAACGAAATAGCAAGGGTTTAATATCAAATTTTGCCTAAGCTGGGTCACTAAGCCAATTTGGATTTTTTACACGCGCCAAGCATCTAAATCCTAGCTGCTTAAAAATGTAAAACCCGTTCATTAAGCTGACTTTTCCCGTTAAGTCTCTCTAGCAAGCTGCCAACCTTCACAAAGGTCGTGCAATTTTAACCAGCCCGTCCACAGTACCTGGATTCCAATCGGAGTTTTATGTCGATGTTCAAGATAGCCACCAAGACGAGCGATACCTTCGGCACACTTCGTGAACGCTTCCACAGCCCAAGCAACTGTTAATACCTTGGGGAGTTTGGGTGATTTGGCGCTCATTACCTTGATCTCAAGGGGATTGAGCAGTTCAGTAGCGTTGGTATCCGGCTGGGTGCGGTGTAAATAAGTCAGCTGCAACAGTTCAACAGCAATTATACTCAAAAACCAATAGTATTGCCTTCATACCATCGGCAGCAAGTCTGTATCGTTCAACTTGACACCCCGATTTTAAAATTTTATGATATTCCTCTACTCGCCAACGGTAAGAATACCAACGCAGAATTGTAGCAGCAATAGTTGCATCGGTGACTGCTTCTGTTGTCAATAACATCCATTCTACAGGAGTTTCACCTTCTGGACAATCTATTTCTATGGCATAAACAGCATAAACTTCAAGTGGATCTCGATTATCAAAACGGTAAGGAGTACGGAGATTAACTTGGCAAAATCGCACCTCTAATTTAGCTTTGCGAGGAGAACGCTTACTAGTTTCTGGGAGTTGAATTTCTTGCCGTAATGAAATGGGTTGAGCTTCTAATTTGGTCCACAAGCGCTCACTGTTAGGGTCTAAACTCCGGTTTTGAGCAGCACGAACCACAACCCCTGTATGCTGAAGTTCACGAACTTTATCAAAGACCTCTGCTATATCACCTTCACGATCAAAAACATGGATCACGCGAGTAGATTTGCTAACACTGCTTTCTATCGTAGTCAGTGCTTCTACCCAACGATAAGATTCTTTCTCCTCAAAGGGGCGTTTTCGGGCTTCATATCTAGCTTGGGCTTGGCGTTTTTTCTTCTGTTCTGGTGTCTCATCTTTTGGTGGCTTCTGTTTTGGCTCTCGATGCCAAACTTTTTGCCATAACATACCGAGTGATTGGCCAATTTCTGGATCTATTGCTAAAGCACTGTGCAATATTAAACCATTACCCCCTTTGCCAATTGGACCATAACCTTCTTTTTTAGCCACAATGTTGTCATAATCAAGAAAGGTAGTATCTCCGACGCACAGCACTACTTCGCATTCCGCAACAGTTTCCGCCGTCATTTGACAGTGCGGCTCAATTATCTTGGAAAATTCCACTTTAGCGTTCGCAAAAACTCATAAGCCCTCTTGAGTACGGTTCCTCCGTTGAATATTTCCGACAGTGCTTTGCCAAATCCTTGACTTATAGCGTAGCCAATTGACATTGCACGCTCATTCAATCGGCGGTAAGCGTAGCCTACCGTAGGTAATCGCCTAGTTCACAGGTTGCAAAATTTTTCTCCCACCAGTCCAACATTGCTTGTCACCTTTAGCACCCGATTTTCATTACTCTACCGTATATGCGGGGCTGTTCCCTAAATCCTTTGTGAGTCTGCTTTTCGAGACTTAACGGGAAAAGTCAGTTACAACAATCCGGGAGCCTTCTAAAAACTTTTCTACTTTGATTTGTGTTCCTAACTCCTCTCCCAAGGCGGGAACGTGAGTAATCACGCCAACTAATCTGTCTTGTTTTCCCAAAGAAAGTAGGATATTTGAGACACCTTTTATAGTTTCCGCATCTAATGTTCCAAATCCTTCGTCTATAAATAGACTGCCTAACTTGGCTCCTCTAGACAACTTTTCTGAAAGTGCTAGAGCCAGTGATAAAGAAGTAGCAAAGGTTTCGCCACCAGAGAGGGTTTGCACTCGTCTTGTTTCACCACAACTCCAGTTATCTTCTACTTTATATTCTTTATTTTCATATTTCAATGCATATCGCTGTTCTGTAAGTTCAAGCAGAAACACTGTTGCTAGTTCTACTAACTCGCGCTCAAAATGCTGGAGAATATAGTCTTGAAAGCGATCCGATCGCAACTCTTTAGACAAAATTTGATATGTTTCTAGGTCTTGTTGTTTGGTAGATAGTTGTGCTTGCAATTTCTCTACTTGTTCTCGCTGTTCTTCAGCTTTAGCAATCAAAAGTTTTAAATCGTTATATTCATCTTGTGCTTGTTTATATTTTTCTCTAGTATCAGCAACATATTTTTCATCCTGGGCAATTATTTCTGTGTTTGTAGTTCTGTCACCAATTGCGTCAGTTTCGCGATTAATATTAGTTTGTAACTGAATTTTATTCGTGTTATAATCATCAATTTTCTGCTGCCATTGACTTTGGACTTGTGGGGATATTTTAGATTGCTGAAACATTTCCTCTGTAAAGTTTGCAGAGAGTAAACTAGTCTGCCATTCAGCTTCTAAATGTTCTTTTTCAGTAGAAGCTAAATCAAAGTCTTCTCTTGCCTTTACATCACATTGTTGAGCTTGTCTAAATTCATCACGAGCCGTTTGATAGCACTGGGTTTCATGCAGAATACGATGCTCTAAATCTCCTTTATCTTGTTCTAGCTTTTGGAATAAATTATCATAAGAATCACTACCAGTAAGCTTGGAGAGTGTGTCTAATATTTCCTGAATTTGTGTTTTTTTGTGGTCTAGTTCAGATGCTAGGTCTTGATGTTGAGTTTGCGTATCTAATAACTTAGTTTTAAGTAAATTCAAATTGAGTTCACTAGCTTGAATTTCCGCTTCTGCTTTTTCTTTATGTATTAAATATTTTTGATAATTAGTATCACTTTTGTGTAGTGCTTGGCGTTCTTGATCAAGTGCCTTAACTTCCCATTTGTCTGCTTTTAATATGACAACAATTTGTTCTGTCTCTGCCTCAAGTTCAGCTTCTTTTTCTGCTAATATTTTTTTATATTCAGCTTGTTGTTTCTTCAGATATTCTCTAGTTGTTTCAGTCTGAGTTTTTACTTCAGTAGCTTTTTGGCGGTTTTGTTCAGCAGCGCGATCGCGTTTTTCTAGTGCTTTGATATCGCCTGAAGATTCTAGTTGTGGTAATAAGTGGGCTTCTGGATAAATTCCACCGCAAACTAGACAATCATCACCAGTATGCAGAAATGCACGCAAAGCCGCAGCATAATTTTGTTGTCTAGCAGTATCTAATTCAAGACGATATTGATCGCATTCTGCTTCAGATTTTTGGAAATTTAAAATAGCAGATTGATAATCAGACTCAGCAGTGTTTAACTCTTGAGTGATTTGCTGTAATTTCGTGCGATCGCTTTCAACTTGCTTTTGTATTCCTTCCCATTTAATTAGGAGTGGTATTACTTGATTAAGTTGTTCTAGTCTTGAGCCACCAGGAAAATATTGAGACAGTTCATGATTAGCTGCCATCAATCTCTGATTTTTTTGATTTAATTCAGCTTCAGCCTTTTTTACAGCTTGATCAGCCTCAGTTATCAGCTTTAATTTTTCTATTAATGTTTTTTCTAACCTTTTTATTTCATCGTTAATTACACGCCTCTGTTGTTCGTAAATTTTAGCTGCATTCAGAGCTTCTTCTCGCTGTTTTAGCTGTGGTACAATCTCAGCCTGATCAGCTTGTGCTTGACTAAAAATATCTTCTTGTATTTTAAAAGCTGATTGTTTTTCAATTAAAGCTTTGGCAGCAATCTCAACATCAGCTTGAGTTTTTTCATATCGATTACGAGCCAAATTGACTGATGTCCAAGAGGCAGATAGACGATCGCCAACTCGTGCTTGTTCTAATTGCTGTTTTAATTCACTTATTTTTGGAGCTTGTTTATTTAATTCATCAAGTTGCTGTTGCCAATTTGCTAAATCTCTCAGACGTTGCAATAATTCTTTTTCGGCGACTAAAGCTATTTGTGCTTTGCTAACTGTTTCATGTAATCTGGGTAATTCTTGTGCTAGAAACTGAGAGCGATCGCGTCGTTGAGAATTCAGTTCTTTATCTTCTATATCTAATGATAAATCCAGATTTTTTAGCTGTTCTTGAATTGCGTTACATTCACCTTTAATCAGGTTAGCTCTCGTCCCAGCCTGCGAACACATATCTTCAAAAATCTTTTCGTATCCAACCAGACTGTTTAAAATCTTCCGCCGATCAGTACTTTTACCTTTAAGGAACTCATCAAATTGCCCTTGAGGTAGAAGGATAACTTTTGTAAAAGTCTCAAAATTCATTCCTAAAGCTTTCTCGATAACGGCGTTAATCTCTGCTTCCTTTTGTTCTCCAAAAGGTTGAAATTCACCGTTTATTCGCTTTTCTAACTTAAAAGTAAGCTGGGCTGTTTTAGTACGATATGACCATGAGCGAAACACTAGATACTCAGTTTGATCTACCAAAAAGCGTAATGATACCTGTAATTTTAAGCCACCCTGACTCAATAATTCTTTGGGTTGAGTTTTTCTTGCTACTTTCCCATATAGTGCCAAAGTCATCGCATCTAGCAAAGATGATTTACCCGCGCCGGTTGGGCCAGTAATAGCAAATAATTCCATTTTCTCAAACAGAATATTTGCCTGCTTCCTAAAACTCGTAAAACCTTCTAAAGTTAGCTCAAGTGGTCGCATTTTGGGTTTCCTTGATTTCCTTATATAGTTCCTCAAACTTCGCTACAACGGCGGGAGCAGGTGTAGTGTTTAATTCCTCTTGGAAGTAGCGCTTAAATTCTTCTACTGGATCAAAATCTTCTTGCTTTACAGATTTTACAGATTTTTCTCGCTTTGATTCTATTTCTGGATAACGCGGCTCAATTTGCAGCACTTTATCACCACAAATTTTCCGAATTTTGTCAGCTAATCCTATTTGAGGTGTTTGCAAGTTGATAATTACTTTCAGATAGCCTGGATGATCGCGTTGTGGTTCTAGTTTTTCCTCATAATCACTCAATTCGCACTCGACTATCTTCAAAGGTTTTTGACAAGGGATAGATATAAACTCTGGTTTTTTAGCAGGAGAACCAACCTCTACATCGATGAGATAAAATCCTTTTTCTTCCTCAGCTTCACCAAAGTCTACTTGAATCAAAGAACCTGAATAGTAAGTAGGAGCCGCAACTAGAATTTGCTGAGGTTTATGGATATGTCCAAGAGCAATATACTGAGCTTCAGCAGGTAGATTTTGCCCAAAAAGAGCGTAGGTTTCTTTGGTGTGGTGACGGGCTTCTGAGTTGGCTAATTTAGCACCATCAATAGTCAGGTGAGCCATGAGGATGTTAACGCTGTCATCTTGGAAGCCACTGGCTAAATTTTTGAGCAAGTAGTCTACTCTGTCTCTGTAGTGTTGTATTTGCTGCAACTCATCCATTGTCCAAAGATTTTCGACTGTCAACAGTCGGCGTTCGGAAGCAAAAGGCATTGCAGCTACACGCAGTTTACCGTTGGGCGTTTCTAGAGCAATCAAACCTCCTTGATTGACACGACGAGGTTTCCCTAAAATCTGCACACCAGCTAAAGACAAGAGATTAGCTATACCATCAAAGCGCGAAGCAGAATCATGATTTCCGGCGATCGCAATTGCCGGAATTTTAGCATTTCGCAACCCCTCAAAAAACTGATACGCAACTCGTTCAGCATCAGATGGAGGATTAGGAGTTTCAAAAATATCGCCTGCGATTAACACAGCATCAACTTCTAATTCTTTAGCTTGTCGTAAAAGTTCATTCAGAGTAAATTCAATTTCCGGGGTACGATCTTTGCCTTTGAGGTGTCGCCCCAAATGCCAGTCAGATGTATGAATTAAACGCACAATTCCTCCTAAAAACGGTCTATATCAGCTTCGATGCTGGTAATTTCTGCTTGGCTCAAAAACACTTCTTCTTTGCGAGTGGCGTAAGCAGGGAAGGGGAAGTTAACTAAAATTGGGGCGGGGACTTCTGGCTGATGCACAAACATTGTCCCGGATTTAAGAAATAAAGCTCGCTTGCGACAAGAACCGGTTAGAAAGTTGTATTCAGGGCGTTCTGCTTCGGCTGAATCTAACCTACCTACAACCCGGATAGCCGCTTGTCCCACAACCCGCCGTTCGACTTCTGAGGCGGTTTGCTGTGCGCCAATTAAGATAATTCCTAGCGATCGCCCCCGTTCTGCAATATCTACCAGTAAATCTTTAATGGGGCTACGTCCATCACGGGGCGCATATTTATTCAATTCATCCAGAACAATGAAAACAACGGGTTCTCTGCCCTGTTTCTCTTTCTGAAAAAATAGCTTTTGTAATAAAACACCCACAACAAATTTTTGAGCGCGGGCACTGAGTTTGTGAATATCAGTTACAGTCAGTTGAGCATCTGAAGCTATTGGATTTAGTTGGTATTTAGCAACTTCATCTGGTGGTAAATCCCCGCGAATTAAATGGTTAACTTCACTACTGATACCATATAAACGCCGAATCATTGCTTCAGCCGTAGCTGGAACATTTCGCCCTAACCAACGCCTGTTTTCTTCTCTATCTTCGTCATTGAGAAGTTTGTCTTCTAAGAAGTCAATTAAATCTCTAAAGGTTTTAATTTGTGTTGTGCCTTCTTCCCCAAACATTTCGACTTGTAAATAAGCTTGCGGTTTGCGGCGACTCTGGCGATCGCTCTGGTCATTTTCTTCTGCTAGCCGTGCTAATCGTTCTTCTACGGTTGTTACTAAGTAGGATAAATTACCCCGGTCTAAATCTTCACCAGTAAACAAAAAGCAAAACAAGCGATCGCGGCACAATTCCCGAATACTCCACAAATAAACTGATATCCCTTCAGAACGCTGTTCTAAATCAGAATCAACAGTCTGGGAATCTCTTTTTGGTGTAGCCCGAAAACTTGCACTTTTAAAAGGTTGTATTGGCAATTTCATCAGTTCATATTTATTTTTATCCTTTTGTTTTTCAGAATTGCCATAACTTTGATTTAGTTTGTCTAAAAAAAATAAATCCTCACCTTTAACATTGAAAATCAGCGCTTTTGTATTAGCTTTATAAGAACCTAAAACCGGAGAATTAAAAATAGAATGTAGTAAAAATAAAGCATAGGATGTTTTAGTAGCGACTCCTGAAACCCCAGAGATATTTACATGAGCGCCTTTCTCCCCATTGATAAATGAGTAGTTAAAATATGCTGCATTGCCGTTATTCATAATGCCAGCCGGAATTGGGGTATCCATGCTGTCAAAATACAAAGCTGATGCCAACTCCTTACCTACCGCGAGGTGAACTGGATCGCCTGGTTGTGGTGGTAAATATTCTTCTGGCTCAATTCTTGTGACTTGAACGTGAGCAGTGTAAGAAATATTTATTGGTAAAATACCTTCTTTAGCAACTAAAAAAGTATCAGTATCAAATTGCGCTCCTTCGTATTGAGTGCGGACATAATCCACCACACCGTAAAAACGTACAATTCCGCCACCATCTGGACGTTGAGTTTGTACCTCTACAACATCATCTAGCCGTAAAACTTTTTTGGCATCCACTGCTATCCAAAATTCTAAAGGAGTAGCTTCTTTAGTACCAAGTACAAAACCAATTGGTTCGGAAGATGTCATTCATTACCTCCAAAAGATGCCAGAAAGCATTGCAGCCGGCGTTTAATTAGTATTGCATCACCCATTCTTCTGCCTAATTCCCGTTCCAAAGCACTAACAGGTGCAAGGTTTTGTGGTGCGCGGGGATCTCGTGATGGATGGGAAGCATAATAGGGAATTAAATAGCACGTTTGATTAGCTATTTCTTTGGCTGTTTCTATGTCAATTTTGCTAGATAATTCCAGCCGCACGATACCATGTAAATCGTGGTAGCCAAGTTGTTGCGGGGAATGTTGAGAATCACCCGATTTCAAATACCATGAGTATTGAGATCTATCTTTAATATGAAAAATAGGCGTGCGTTGTCCTGGTAATAATTTCCACAAAAGGGCAGCATAATTTTCAGACAGGTATTGTTTGTGCATTGTCTTGATGTAGCCCAAGGTAGATGTTGGCGATTCATATCGTAATGCTCCATCCCGAATTACCAAAGTATCCGCATCTTTTACATTTAGTTTGCTTACTAGCTGTTCCTCTGCTGCTAGCATGGAATTTTGAACAATTGCGCTCCGTGCTTCAGGAGTATTTGGTTGATTGCTTTTAATTGCTGTGTAGAGTAATTCTGCTTTGCTTCCTAAAGGACAAGGGATGGGTGTTGATACTGCATCTTGCTCTCCACCAAAACCCAAAACTCGACGAACATCAATTTCAATGCAACTCGCTTTGGGAATAGTCCGATCCACTACCACAGCCCCCACGGCAATTGTTCCAAAAACACCGTATGTTATCGTGTTACCATCGCCACCCACAAGTGCAGCATCTAGCCGACGACGCCCGTCGATAAAGATGAGGCGATTAGGTAGCGATCGCGGTTGCAAAGACTCAAAACTATCCCAATTATCAGTTTCTACTGTCGGGTTAACATCACTTTCAGACAGTGAAAGCTCTTCGCTGATTTGAATTGGTGGCTCGTAGTCATTCCCCCACGGCTCCAAACGAAAGTTATGCGATCGCCAGAAGCTACTTACATAGTTCTCCTCAGACATTACTTTGTATTTTGATTAGTAAATTCTATGTTTTTAATATTACTCATAATCTCCGAATAATTGCCAGTTTTATGGATTATTCAGTCTTGGTAACTTTTGTTGATGGGTATTCAGATAGAAACCGTAGAGAGGAGGAACGACGTTCGCGCAGCGTGTCGCAGACAAGCAACCGCAATTCATACTGTTAGCGGATAGCTAAGGTTTAGCCTATTCTGACCGGAGCTAACGGAAACGTCTCCGGCTCCGTTCCTGAGTTCTGAATTCTTCTTATAAAATACCAAAAACCTGGTCGAGGTTGACCAGGTTTTATCGAGTTTACAGATTTCAATTTTAAACTAATTAACTAACTGAAGGTTAATAACTAAGGTGGACTGAATAACTAACAAACTCAGCATTTCTGCGTTTTTCCGCTTTAGGATTTGGCTTTGCCTTCTACAATTAGGCTTTTTGCCACTTTCATAATATTTGATATGCTGAAGTTTGCTTGGTCTTATGACAAGGGGACACTAAGTCATTGACCTTTTTTGTTTTGGTTTTATTTTATTTGGTGTCCTAGTAACTAAGTTATCACTTAGTTCGTGAGTTGCAACCCTTGGTTTACTAAAGTTGATGTTTTGTTAGATTTTGCAATCTAAAGCTATAGATTTGATCCCTAGCCTTCTTTTTAAGAAAGTTAAAGGGATCTTGGAGAGATCGGCATGACTCAGCAATCTGCATTGTCACCAATTCCACATAATTTGACTGTTATCAAGATGGTATCAATTTCTGCCAATTCGGCGGGAGAAAGCTTGATTTGGGCGGCTAAGGCGGTGTTATTCAGGATAACGTGCCCCAGCGATGTCTGGCGACAAGCCACTGCGCGTCTACGCATTTGTTTGTGGTTGAGCAATTAACCAGGCCAAAGCTAACTGAGCAAAGGTACAATTATGAAGAAGGGCTATAGGACTCAGTTTTTCTAGCGCTTGTTTGGTTAGGGAGCGATCGCAAGCTTCAATCACTTGTTCATACTTTAGATGGTTAGCAAAAACTTTAACTGCTTCCTAATTCATTCCCTTGGATAGGTTCATACTTTATCGGTTTTAGCTTCAAATTAAATCAGAGTTACAGTAGATGCTGATGGAATTGACTACAACTTTTCATGCCCTCAAAGAATGGGCAGTTGCCATAAATGCCTTGGAAAGTGGCAAAACAATTATGTTGCTCCGCAAAGGCGGTATCCATGAACGAAATGGACATTTCCAAGTTGCCCACAAGCAAATTTTGCTTTACCCCACTTATGAACATCAACAAGCTTTCATGCTGAAAGCTGAGTATGCCAATAGTGTCTATCCAGTAACATCAGGCTGGCATCCTGAAACAGTTCGCATCGGCAGTTGGGCTGAAATTACTGATATTTTGCCAGTAAGTGACGAGTCTATTGTCAACACCTTGCTTCCTTTCCATATTTGGAACGAGCATTTTATTAGCGATCGCCTCAAATGGAAACCACGTCAACCCCTTTATATTCTCCTCCTGCGGACTTACAAACTACCCCAAGAGCAAGAAATTCCCTATTACGCTAAGTACGCTGGCTGTAAGTCATGGATTGATTTAGATCGACCAATTCACTTGCAAACAGCAAAACCAGTTTTATCTAACTTTGCATACAGCCAACTAGTAGAGACAATTCGCGAGATTGTCGGCGATAAATTGTACGCTCCATCCTTCTAATAACCCAAGTTGCTGTCCAGATACCTGACTTTTTGAATAAGTCGGGTATTTAACAATTCAAAATTCAAAATTGAAGACATTTCAGGCGGGGATTTAAACCCCGACTGAAAATTATCCTCTATATGGGGCAATACGCTTGGGTTTTCGAGACGCGATAAATCGCCGTCTTTACAAGTGTTTTGGGCTTATCTAAACTGTAGGGGTCTTAAACCCTTGAATTTACGATAAATTTAGCTTCAGCTAAGTGCTACTCTATTTAATATTTAATTAATTGAGGGTTTTTTGGGCTTTTTTGAATAGTCTAAGTAGTTACGCAAAATTATTTATGTCATTTCGCTCGCAATGACATATTTAATTTTGCGCTACTACTTATTATCTGTTGTGAGAAATACATCAGCCTGACCGAAAATGACTCATGATACAAGCCCCTAAATTTATTTATGGAGAAGCAAAAAAATGTATTTTGAGACGCACAGCGCATCGCGTTTCGCGTCTCCCCTTGGGAGAAGAAATACGAAGTCCGTTTACAGAGCAACTAAATTTATTTATGGGGATCATTAATTTTGAATTTTGAATTTTGAATTCGGAGCGAAGCGACGTGACTTCTTTCGGCACAGGCGATATGGGTGGCATCAGATTACGAGCCTCAGTCAAAAAAGTAGTTATTGTTACACACGATAGCCAAAAACGCGGATAACATTATAAAAATCTCACCTAATAAAGAAGGTGTGGCGAAGCTGTTTATCTTGATGTACTACTGGCAGCAGTCTTCCAAGGTATGACTTTTTAAGCAATTATCCCTTACAGGATAAAACTTAATTACATTCTGTCTAAAGATATTAGGCAAAAAATTACCCCATAAGGGCGAGAATATTCTTGACAAAAGTCTGTTATCATGCTTATTAGCAAAAAAGCAAAGGAGTTTGCAATGCATCGACAAATGTGCTGGTTATCTAAGTCTAGTGGCGACGGAGAAAAAATTTTATATTTGCAGGCAGAACCCAATCAACCTTGGCGTCCCTACACAGCTTTTGGACATTTTGCAGTCCCAGATTATAAAATACAAGGTGGTTCTAAAGGTTGGGCAACTTATCAAAAACTTATCAAAGCAGGCTGGACACTAGTACCTAGCGCACGTGCAAACGAGTTTGGTACCAATAGCTACGCAGAGTCAACAATTCAAAATCAATAAGAGCATTAGGCAGTAGTTATTGTCCTCATCTTCTTTACTGCCTTATCCCATCATTGAATTCATGAATCTGGCGATCGCTCATCTTCCATGTAAAAATGCGGGTAATATCTACAATGTGGCTAATATGGATACCGTAATTACACCACAAAAAATTGAGTTACCACCTGGCGCGGTGTTGAAACTTTTGGGAAACTGGCAAGACTATCAAGTATTGAGTCAGCAACTAGGCGATCGCTCCTCGCCTCGGATTAAATATCGACCTGGAGAAATTTTACTGATGGCACCGCTACCAGAGCATGGAAGAGATGCGAGTTTGCTGGCATTGATAGTAATAGCTCTACTTGACCACTTAAACCGCATATACGAGTCATTTACGCCCATTACCATGAGTTTGTCAGAAATTAGTGGTATTGAGCCAGACTTTTGCTTTTACATTGAAAATTGTAGAGCCGTAGTAGGCAAAAAGAGGATTGATTGGGAGTCAGATCCACCACCAGATTTAGCAATTGAAATAGATGTCACAAGCTACACCGATATTAATGATTTCTTGCCATATCGAGTGCCAGAAGTTTGGATATTAAAGAGTAATCGATTATTAATTTATAGATTGCAGGGAGCAAGTTATGTGCTTACAGAAAGCAGCTACTTTCCTAACGTCAGAGAAATTGTGCAGCAATGTCTCCAAATGGCCAATGAGCAAACAACAAGTGAAGTCATTAGGTGGTTAAAGAACTTTTTGCATGGACAACAGTAGTTAAGAAAAATTGTAGGTTGGGTGAAGCAAAGCGCAACCCAACAAAGCCATGCGCGCAGATGCTTCGGTGCGTTACATTAACCCTTAATTACGAATTACGAATTATTTTAATCCCTTCAATTTGCGAAACTCTTGGACAACATCTTTAATATCCCGTAATTCACCTTCCACTAAATAGTTTAACTGCCGCATTTCATCTGCCGAAATCTTTCCAGCAAGGGAAGCGATCGCTGTTTTTAATTCGGGATACTTTTTTAATATTTCTTGTCGAACAATTGGCACAGTTTCGTAAGGTGGAAAATAATGTTTATCATCCTTGAGTACAACTAAACCTAAGCGAGAAATCTGCCCGTCAGTGGAATTACCCGCTACCATATCCACTTGTTTTTGAATTAAAGCGCGATAAATTAAACCCAAGTCCATAATTTGGGGAGATTTAGCAAAACGTAAATTGTAAGTTTTAGCTAATCCTGGAAAACCATCTTCCCGTTCTAAAAACTCGTAGCCGAAACCGCCACGCCACTGCGGTGTATATTGAGTAGCTTCCGAGAGAGTTTGAATGTTGTAGCGTTTGGCATCTTCACCCCGGACAATCATCGCAAAAGTATTTTCAAAACCCAAGCTTGGCATTACCTCCAGCTTAAATTGCTGAGAGTATGCCTGTTTTAATCTTTCATAAACTTCTTTTGGATCGTTAACTGTTTTCTGCTTTAAAATTGCAGTAAAAGCTGTGCCTGTATACTCAATATAAGCATCAATTTTACCGGCAGTAATAGCACTATGACAAACAAATGAGCCACCCAGATGAGGGCGACGAGCTACTTTTAAATTAGTTTTCGCCTCGATTTGCTGTGCTAACAGTTCACCTAAAATATCTTGTTCGGTAAAATCTTTGGAAGCAACAATTATATTACCACCGTTATTACTATTTACATTTGGTGTGCAGCTAGTGATTAGCAGTAACAAAGTAAAAGTTAAACAGCAAAGTCTGAAAAATCTTTTCATGAGACACCATTTATAAATTAAATTTTAGAGGATGTATTACAAGTATTGGGCGAATGGAATTCGCTACTACACAAACAAAGTCCACCTCCGTGGACTAATACAAAATCAAGGATTTTTAACCCACGCAGGTGAGTTTTGTCTGTGTAGCCGCGACTTCTAGTCGCCAGGGCTTAACTTTTAATTTTTAATTTATTCTCCAACCAGCCAATTGCAAAGTCAGCCAGTAATGCAATGACTGCCGCCGGAACTGCACCAGCTAAAATTAACTGATCGTTAACTACAGATATGCCGCGAAAAATAAACACTCCCAAACCACCAGCACCAATCGCTGCGGCAATGGTTGCAATACCTATGGCGATTACTGTTGCTACTCGCACTCCTGCCAAAATTATTTCCATTGCCAAGGGAATCTCAACTTGCAATAACAATTGTTTATCTGTCATCCCCATACCTCTGCCAGCTTCTCTAATTGCTGGATCGACGCTAGTAATACCTGTGTAAGTGTTACGAATTATCGGCAGCAAGGAATATACAATCAGGGCAAAAATTGCTGGGACTGCCCCAATTCCGCCAATTATGGGAACAGGAATGAGTAAACCAAAAAGTGCCAAACTAGGAATAGTTTGGAGAACATTTGCTATGCCGAGAATTGGTTGGCGGAGATAAGTTTTACGTGTAATTAAAATACCTAAGGGAATGCCTACAAGTATGGCAATTCCGATAGCGATTCCTACTAAAAATAGATGTTCTAGAGTATGCTGAAGAATTTCTGGGGCATACTTAACCAGGAAGAAATTTTTCATAAAGTATCTTGCAGGGAATGCAGACATTGCAGAAAGGCGAGACTTTCTGGATGTTGCGATCGCATAAATTCATCTGTCGTCCCCAATACTACCAATTCTCCGCCATACATTAAACCAATTCTCGATGCCAAAACTAAGGCTTCTTGAATATCATGGGTGACAAAAACCACTGTCTTACCTAACTCTTGCTGCAAATGCCGAAACTCTTGTTGCAGTTCTAGGCGCGTAATCGGATCGAGTGCGCCAAAGGGTTCATCCATCAACAACACTGGCGGATCTGCTGCTAAAGCCCTGGCTACACCGACTCTTTGCCTTTGTCCTCCCGAAAGTTCGTGCGGGTAACGCCCAGCGAATTGTGCTGGTTCTAAGCCTACTAATTGCAACAATTCATAAACCCGCGTTTTAATTTGTTTTGGTTGCCAACCTTCTAAAGAAGGAACTAAACCTACATTGCGTTCAACTGTAAAATGGGGAAATAAACCAATTTCTTGAATGACGTAACCAATTTTTCGCCGCAGTTTAATTTCATCCCATTGAGTTGTGGGAATACCATCAAATAAAACTTCGCCTTGTGTGGGTATAAATAAGCGATTAATTAACTTCATTGTGGTGGTTTTGCCACTACCACTGCGCCCAAGTAATACTAGTGCTTCTCCTTGACGGATGCTGAAGTTGAGATTTGACACCAATGGGCGATGGTTACGGCTAAAAGTGACATCGCGGAATTCGACGGCGGTTTGGTTATTTTGCAGCATGAGTGGCTTTTGGTGGACGCTAGCTGTATGTATTATGTGCTGATTTTGCTAGCGTGCTAACGCCCGATTGCTGTAGCGTACGTTGGATGACTTTTCAAACATCCTCTTAGAGGTAGGTTGGGTGGAGCGGAGTGCAACCCAACATATATTCAGGATGTTGGCTTTGGCAAAGCCTCCAACGCCACTTGCTACAACGCTCTTAACCCGTGCAACGCAGTGGCTCCCCAACCTACAATTTTTTTGCAATATTAATTAGGATTTACGCATAAAGATTCTTTAGAAAAATTGAGTGTAATTACTATTAACGCTGCCAATCATACATTAATCGTCCATGACGATCGCGCACAAGTTCCCATTCTCCATAACGATATCCTTGTCCGTGATAATCTATAGAGCGATAGCGTCGTCTGTAATAATGTCGTCGATTTCGCTGGCCTTGGTAATAATATGTTCCAGTCCGTTCCCATCTATAATAACGTCGTCGAGTTCGTCTGCAAGCTAACAAAATTTCTTCACTTTGCTCTCCAACTAATTTTGTCTGTGTGTCAATACTCTGTTGATTGAGAACATTATTTAGAGTATTATCCTTAGCTTCAGCTAAAGCAGGTGGATAAGTGAGGGTTAATAGCAGGAACACAATTGAGGATAGCTTTTGGAAACTGTTCACGTCTTTGCTTTTCCTAAATATTGGGAATCTTTTTATTTAATACTTAAGTCGAGCAATTATATAGTTCAGAGTTCACAAACTTGACGATTGCAAATGTAATGAAAGTACTTAATATTAATGGTCAGTGATACCATGATTGATAGAAAATCTTTGTTTTATAAACAATGGCATACATTCCCAAGAACGCAACGTGGTATATTGCTGAATTGGTGATCGAGTGTAACGTTGAGGGAAATCCACACAATGTTATTCATGTAAATATTGTTCTTGTCCGTGCTTCTTCACCAGAAGAAGCTTTTGAGAAAGCAGAAGAACTTGGTTATGAGAGTAACAGCACATATCTCAATCCCAAAAATCAAACCGTAACTTTTACTTATAGAGGCTTACGGGATCTCAATGTTATTCATGATGAATTAGAACATGGTGCTGAACTGATGTTTGAGGAAAAAATTGGTATATGTGAAAGCGATTTACAACAAATGTTGACTCCAAAATCTCAGTTAGCTATCTTTCGTCCGTTAGAACCAATAGATCCATCTAAGCCAGACTATAGCAGTAAAGAAATTATGAATGAAGTAGCAAAAAGAATGAGTGGCGACGTGGATTAAATTAATCTGAGTGGTGATTTTCTCCAAAGTAGGGAGTACCTAAAGCTTTTGGGGGTGTAGATTTCCCCAACTTACCGACTAATGCCAATAATGCGATCGCATAAGGTAGCATGACTAAAAATTGGTAAGGGATATTTGCCCCTAATGCCTGAATTCGCAGTTGTAAAGCTTCTGTAGCCCCAAACAGCAGACAAGCTAAAGTACTACCTATAGGATGCCATCTGCCAAAAATTAATGCTGCGATCGCAATAAATCCTTTACCAGCACTCATCCCTTCGGCAAAAAATCTTACTTGTACCAGAGTTAAATAAGCACCTCCTAAACTCGCAAGACAGCCACTAATCACCACAGCGATATAACGGACAAATACTACTGAAATTCCAGCCGTGTCAGCAGCTTTCGGAGATTCACCCACTGCCCGCAATGTCAATCCAAAGCTAGTTTTAAATAAAAGGTATGTAGTTAAAATAACTAAGATAAATAATAAATAAACTAAAAAATCTGACTGAAATAGTAGCGGTCCAATCAGGGGAATATTGCCTAAACCAGGAATCATAATTGCCCCAATTCCAGGTAATTGCTGCGTACTGCTGCCACTAAACACTAACCGGGCAAAAAACGATGTTAATCCAGCTGCGACAAGATTAATTGCTAGCCCAGATACCAATTGATCGACACGCAAAGTTACACACAAAACAGCATGGAGTAGTCCGATTAATCCACCTGCAATTAAGGATGCAAGGATACCAAGCCAGGGATTACCAGTGTAGAAAGTAGCAGCAGCACTAGTAAAAGCACCTGTAAGCAACATTCCTTCTAAGGCGATATTTAACACGCCCGATCGTTCCGAGTACAATCCTCCAAGGGCTGCAAATGCTAAGGGGACGGCTAGACGTAAGGTAGCTATTAAGTAATCGGAGAAGAAGTTGAGATTATTATTCATAAACCCTTTTTTAAAACAAGTCGCAAGTCGCAAGTCGCAAGTCGCAAGTAAGTTAAGGGAGCGGGGATTTAGACCCCGACCCAAAACTTACCGGTTATTGAACCGGGGGACTTAAACCCACCGTACTCTGTTAAACGCAGAGGTTCGCAAAGTATCGCAGAGTTTTCTCCGTGTTCCTCTGCGTTAAACCTTCGCGCCCCTTTGCGTTATTTCTCTTTCCACCGCGAGACTGATAGCAATAAATAACACCATAAACCCCTGAATCGCGTAAACTACAGTTACCGGCACACCTGCACTACGCTGCATTACATTTGCACCACTGCGAAGCGCTGCAAAAAACAAAGAAGTTAAGACTACACCGATAACACTACCACGACTTAAAAAAGCGATCGCAATGGCATCAAATCCATAACCTGGGGAAACTTGTTCAAATAGCCGATATTTCAACCCCATCACCTCACAACTTCCAGCTAACCCAGCTAAACCACCCGCAGCAGCCATCACCAGCATAATGGTACGTTCAACAGATATGTGGGCATAACGGGCAGCAATGGGGTTAAATCCGACTGCTGTAATTTGATAACCTAGAGGCGATCGCACTAACAATATCCATAAAATACCTGCGGCAATTAAAGCTAATAAAATCCCAGCATGGGCAAGGCTTTGCGGTAATATAATCGGCAAACGGGATGTTTTGGCAATTAATGGCGAATAAGGACTAGGCGCACCTGTTGCCATTAATGGATTTTGGACGAGGTAGCTAACTAAATTCACGGCGATATAGTTGAGCAATAATGTAGTAATTACCTCATTCACTCCGCGCATGGCTTTGAGATAACCAGGAATCCAACCCCAAAATGCACCAAAGAAAAATCCGGCTAAAAGTGCTAAGGGGATATGAATCACCGCAGGTAATCCTTGCACATATAACCCAATTAAAGTACTTCCCAACGCACCCAGATAAATTTGTCCTTCTCCACCGATATTAAATTGCCCAGCCTGCAACGCCACTAACACACCTAAACTAGCGAACAATAGCGGTGTCATTTTGGTGAGGGTGTTACCAAATCCAAAGTAGGTAGAGAGAGATTCTTGAAATAGAATGCTGTATGCAGTGATGGGATTTGCCCCAGCAATTAGCATGAGGATAGCACCGATGATAAGGGCGGAGGCGATCGCAATGAGCGGTGATAGGATTGGTAACAGGAATTTCATGCGATTACTTGCGATCGTTAGGTTTGGAGGTATGATTTGCTATGCAGTTCATTAACTCCTCAAAGCTGAATCAAATTGAACAATTTATAAACATCATTTTTAGTTTTAAATTTTGTTCTAACTGTTCTGCTGATTCTGAATTGCTGTAATTTCATCAGGCGTTAAAGTTACAACCTTTCCTTCTCGCATAATACTAATCGATTGACCAAGTTTACGATGTCGTTCTATTGCTGCTGCAATTGCTGCTTTAACTCCAGCATCAATTTTACTATGTAACTTTTTCATTTCTTCTTCAGTCATTTAATACCTCAATAATTTGCTTCCAAATCTCATTTATATAAATAATAGGCTGTTGATGAATAATGCATTCCGCAACGAAAAGGGGAGATGATCTAGAGTTATCATAGATCATCCAACCATCGCATAAAGGTAAGTATAAAGAAATCAGGTTCTTTTGCCCTTGTTGGTAGCGTCTACGAATAACATCTTCTGGAATCGAGTGTCCACCACTAGCAACCCTTGCTGCTACTCGTTCTACTGCCAAGTCAACGCTTTGTAACCAAAAGTATATTAAGTTAATTGTGTAGCCTTTTGCTCTACAACCAATAATAAAAGGTGCAAAACTTCTAGCTGCTAGCGTAGTTTCAAAAGCAAAATCACTACCTGAATTAGATAACGTTCGCAGTCGCATAATCATTAATCTTCCTGCTTCTATAGCCATTGAATCAGGATTTAATGGAGATAGTCCAGCAGCAATAGCATCTGCATTTACGTACTCAAAACAGTCTAGAAAATTCGGTAACAAACTCATTGAAACAGTAGTTTTTCCTGAACCATTTGCACCACCAATGATATAAAGACTCGGCATTTTACTCTCTGGGTGTTCCCCCAGCCATCAACAAACCAATTTCTTCTACCTTCGCCGTGGCTGCATCCAAAATAGCTACAAACTCACCTCTGTAGATTACAGCAATGCGATCGCTCATCGCCATCACTTCTTCTAACTCAGTAGAAATATACAAAATTGCGGCACCGCGATCGCGTTCTGTTAAGATTCGAGACTGGACGGCTAATGTCGCGCCTACATCTAACCCCCTTGTAGGTTGCATAGCGATAATTAAAGCTGGTGTTTGCGCCAGTTCTCGCGCTAACACCACTTTTTGTTGATTTCCTCCCGAAAGCTGACTTACCTTGATATCAATCCCATTGGCCCGAATGTCAAACTCTTGCATTGCAGCTTGGGCACGATTGGCGATCGCTTCTTGTTGTAACAAAAAACGGCGACAAAATGGCAGATATTTAAAAGCTTTTAAAATCAAATTTTGGGCGATGCTAAATTGCAACACCAATCCCATTGTCTGTCTATCTTCTGGGATGTAGCCCACTGAGGAATGCTTGGACGTAAACTCAATTTTACCCTGCTTAATAGTCCGCACAAAAGCGATGGCATCAGCTAATTCTCGTTGTCCATTCCCATCTACACCAGCAATTCCTAAAATTTCTCCCGCCCGCAGTTCAAAAGATACATTCTTTACAGTCGGAATATTTCTTTCATCAGTAACTTGTAAATTTTGCACCGACAGAATGATTTCTCCTGGTAATATAGAACTTTTATTTAATTGTAAAGCTACCTCCCGTCCTACCATCAATGTTGCTAACTGCTGACGTGTTGTCACTGAAGTTGATGTTGTTGCTACTACCTTTCCCTGGCGCAAAACTGTGACTGAATCACAGAGATGCATTACCTCTTCTAATTTATGACTGATAAAAATGACTGTGTTACCTGCTGCTGCCAATTGGCGCAAGATAGCAATTAATGATTCTACTTCTGGCGGTGTCAAAACTGCTGTAGGTTCATCAAGAATCAACAGCTTTGCTCGACGGTAGAGAACTTTGAGAATTTCTACCCGTTGTTGTGCCCCAACAGATAAATTTTCAACTTTGGCAGTGGGATCAATTTCTAATCCATAAGCTTGGGATAATGCGGCGATTTCTTGCTGTTTAGATTGTAAATTTAGCCGCCAAGTTTTATCAGTCCCTAAGATGATATTTTCTGTAACAGTTAATTGAGGTACAAGCATAAAATGTTGGTGAATCATGCCAATACCTAATTTAATTGCTTCATTTGGCGAGGAAATTTTTATTAGTTCTTCTTGGAGATAAATCTCACCAGCATCAGGTTGATAGAGTCCGCTAATAATATTCATTAAAGTACTCTTACCTGCACCATTTTCGCCTAGTATTGCATGAATGCTTCCAGATGCAACACAGAGATTGATATCGTCATTAGCAATAAAAGACCCAAAGCGTTTGGTAATATTATTTAAGCGTAAATAGTTCATATTCACTAAACTGATAGCTCGTAGCGAGGACTGTAGTATACCTCTTCCAAAAGTCCTTAACACCCCTCCTCCTGGTAAGGCTAAGGTGTATACACAAGTCAGATCCAGTTTTTAGGAAGGGGGAAGAAAAATCATGTTCCCTCCCCTACGGGAACGCAAAGCGCGTATATAAGAGGAGGGTTGGGGTGGAATTAAAACAATTCGCAATTCGCAATGACGCTCGATGACTCGCTCTAAGCGAAGCCATGCCGAAGGCTTTACGCTGCGCTAACGCAATTCGCAATTACGTTTTGGGACGGGGATTTAGACCCCGACCCAAAACGGGCTGCCTGTATTGCTGGGGACTTAAACCCCCAAAGTTCGTTAAAACTGTACTGAAATTGTTCCTAGAACAGTTAGTGACGCTCCAGGAAGTAGATAGTAGCCATGAGAATCGTAATAATTGGTATCAAAAAGATTCTTGAAGTTAAGACCCACTCGCCAATTTTCATCTCTATAGAAAATAGAGGCATCAGTTCTGACGTAGGAGGGAAGGACAACTCCATTGTTTGGTAGTAAAGCTTCGCGATCGCCAAATGCACTGCTCCCGGATGACTGTGACTATAATTGCGACATTGCACGATTTGAATTTGGCTGCTAGTTATGGCGATCGCATTTAGGGACTTCCAAAACTTAATTAGGATACAGTAACCCATTGCTGGAGGGCGCTTTTTAGTTGTAATTACTTTAAAACGAACCGTTTAATAAATCCTGTAGGAGATTTTGTTCGATAGCGATACCACCACATAAAAAAACAGTAACAAAAAGAACTAGTGGTGCAACTCCAACAAACACGTAGAGTATGCGGGTGGGTAAGCCACCAAAAGTGCCGTAGTGCAAATCGTTAAAGGAATTGAGGATGTTATATCCAAAAAAACAAATTCGTATTCTATGAAGATTTGTACAACTGTTCGTTATTTTAAATAAGGTATGAGGTTTTTACTGATATATATAAATATAATTGTTAGTCTTTATAAAAAAACTAACCAACCTTTTATTAGTACAATTATGACCGCAAATAGCATTAAATTTACGATCACCTTCAACGACCCTGACTTGGACGCGGAAGAAAAGGACGAGCAGGTTCAACGACTAATTACTGAACTCAAGCAAATTGACGAGGTAGATACAGTTGGTCGTGTTCTTGATCCTAGCCCACCAGAAGGCAACAAAGCATTAGGTGGGTTTCTGGTGGGTCTGTTAATGGCTGAGGTAAATACAGCCAATGCGAAAAAGTTGATGGGGTTTCTGGGCGATCGCCTCGGTGGTAAACCGATTGAATTGTCGGTGGAAGCCAACGGCAAAAAACTGACAGTGAAAGCCCACAGTCGGGAAGAATTAGAAGCCGCCATCAAAGCAGCCCAAGATTTTATTGCTGCATAGACAGGAAAACATGGCAAAGGAAACATGATTACTTCTCCTGAGTTAAACTTCCAACTTCAATGACGAGAAATCATCTTCTAGTAATTTATCGCCTCTAATTAAGGAATTTATTGAGCATTTGAAAAAGATTTAAGTACATTTTTGATCCGTAGGCGGGCTGGGCAACTGAAAAATCTGCGGGACTTGTTGCCGATCTGTTTATCGAACAGAATTCAGGAGTCAGGAGCCAGAATTCAGCAATGTTTTTTGTGCGACTGGCGGATAGCGCAGCGTTAGCGAGTCTTGTCTGCGACACGCTACGCGAACGAGCGTCTGAATAATCGGCGTTTTTGCACCCCCACCAAATTGGAAATTTGGTGGTCTTCAATTCCTGCGCGGTCTGAATCCCCGACTGATAGCGCAGCGTTAGCGAGTCCGCGAGCGTCTTGATTCTGACTTCTGAATTCTTCTTCAATTCATTCCATAAATAAATTTAGTTGCTCTCAAACCATTTTTCTTTTTCTTTTTTTGCCTTTTTACTTTTTACTTTTGCCTTGTTCGGTGATGCTGGGGATAAAAATTAGCGATCGCCTACACCAGCCCCGTTATCATGGCAGTAAGCGGCTGTCAAAGGAAGTATAAGCCATGTTTGCCCTTGTTTCCTCAGAAAAGACTCAATTGCCCCCTGGTTCTGTGGTGCGCTTACCTGCTACCTGGGAAGAGTATCAGCGTTTGTGTGACCAACGGGGAGATGGATCGATTCCACGTATAAAATACTGCAATGGAGAAGCCTTGCTGATGTCGCCATTACCAGTACATGGTCGAGATGCCAACCTACTCGCCGACATTGTTAAAGCACTATTAGATCACGATGGTCGGGAATATGACGCATTTACACCTGTGACTATGACCTTACCAGAAGAAAGTGGAATTGAGCCAGATTATTGCTTTTATATTGACAACTGGCAAGCGGTTTCTGGTAAAAAACGCATCGATTGGCAACAAGATCCGCCTCCAGATTTAGTCATTGAAATTGATGTCACTAGTTATTCCGATGTACAGGATTATCTTCCCTACCGCGTTCCTGAAGTGTGGCTATTCAAGAAGCAGCAGCCATTGATTTATCAATTACAAGGCGCAGATTACCAACTGCAAACTCACAGCCGCTATTTTCCCGACTTTGATTTGATAAGTATAATTTCTCGCTGTGTACAAATCGCCTACGATCGCAACACCAGCGCTGCCATCCGCGACCTGAAACAACGCTTAAACAATCCTATCTTGCCTCATTGACCGAAAACGACTCATGATACAAGCCCCTAAATTTATTTATGGGGATCATTGAAGACCACCAAAATTGAAATGGACAAAAGTTAAAGTGGCAACAAGAGATTGCTTAGAACCCTAGAACCCCAAATTTTTTAAAATTTGGGGTTCAGGTTTAATTGATACCAAAAACTGACTCGACAGTTGACTTAATCGAATCTCGCGCATCCTTTAAAGTTTGGCTAATGGGATGTTTTGCCTGTAAAAATGCGCGGGCACAATTGCGTCCCGGCATTCCCGAAATTGAACCACCTGGATGAGTACCGGCACCAGTCAAAAATAGATTATCAATTGGTGTTTTGTAGTTCGCTATTTCTGGCAAGGGGCGGAAAAAGATCATTTGATCTAGAGTCATGTCAACATGGTAATAATTGCCTTTGTATGCACCTAATCTTTCTCCCAGTTCTGCTGGACTTTCTACACGACGGGCAATAGTTGCATTCTTGACATTTGGTGCATAGTCTGCCAACTTATCAATTACTCTATCTGCAACTTTGTTTTTCAATTCATCAGTCCAACCAGTACCTTTTAACCCAGTGCCTTCTGCGCCAGCAATTTGATAAGGGGCAAAAAACTCAATCCATAGGGTGTGCTTACCTGATGGTGCTAATGTGGGATCTAAATAACTAGGCATTACCAAATACATTGATGGGTCAGCATCAGGAATCTCTCCCAAGGTACATTTGCTATGAGCCTGTTCTACATGAGCCACGGAATCTGCAATTAAGATAGAACCGACGAGATATTCGTCTTTGTGGGCGTGGTATGGAAAGCGCAGTGGTTCATCTAAAGCCAAATCTATTTTGAGGATAGTTTCGTTGTTATTAACGATGCGGCGTTCTAATCTTTCCCATAGATTTGGATCGGCTGCATCAACATCGCTTTTATCAGTCATTTGTAAAAATAATCGCTTGGCATCAATATTAGAAATAACCCCATATTTAGCGCGATATTCTTTACTACCAGCAACGCGTACACCTACAGCTTTGCCATCATCAATTAAAACTTTTTCAACATGCTGGTCTGTGAGAATCACGCCACCTTTACTTGTGACTAAATTCACCAAAGCTTGCACAAGTGCGCCAGTGCCGCCGCGAGGTCTAGCCATTCCTGGATTATGACGCATTGCCATCATAATTGCACCAATAGCAAGGGTTTTTTGTGATGGCGGCGCACCAAGTTCTGATGCTAGTCTGGCTAGTGGTGCTTTTAGAAATTCCTCATCAAACCACTCGTTAAGTAAATCTTCAGCGCTGGTTAACATCGTGCGAATGAAGTCCAGCGTTTTGTTTGGAGAACCAATCACCGAAAATAAATCTTTCAGTTTTGTGATGTCGTAGTTACCAAGGATATCTATAATTGACTTTGGTGGTGCATTGAACATCGGAATCATTGCACCTAGCGATCGCTGCCAAAAATCTACAAATTCTGCGTATTTTCTAGCATCACGTTCATTGTAACGAGCAATTTCGGCACAAGTCTTTTCCACCGACTTATGTCCTAAGAAATACTTGCCGTCAGGATGAGGACAGAAAACAACTGGATCGCACTCTAAATAATGCAAGCCGTATTTTTCTAATTCTAATTCTTCAACAACTGGCCCTAAGTGAATAAATTCATGGTCAATAGCACACAAATTAAATTTAAATCCTGGGGCTTCTTGGGGTAAACACTCTTCAGTTGTTGCTGCACCACCTGGAACAGGACGTTTTTCTAGTAACAGAACGCTATAACCAGCTTTTAGTAAATAAGCTGCACAAACTAGCCCATTATGTCCAGCACCGATCAGCACAACATCATACTCTTGCATAACTTGAAATTTAAAAATAAGTAGCTTTCCAAAGCTATACTAGAAAAATTTTCTGACATTTACATCATCCTTCAGTAACAAAAATTATCTTTAACTCCTGTCAATCTTACTAAGGAGATAGTAAAGTTGATGATGAGGGTATTTGCCTTACCTGAGCTTCTAGCATAAGGATTAAATTACCCTTCTGTGCTTCTATATTTTTGATATTAAAAGCGATATCTTCCCATTCAAAATATGGTAGACTCATCAGTTCTTTAGCTTTCTGCATCAACGCTACAATTAATTCTATTGAAATCCCCTCTCCCTCAGTGCAGTTAAAACCCTCCAGCATCGCGGGTTGTGAATGACTTCGTGGACGTGCGATCGCAGTGTAAGCTAAAGGGCGAGTATTTCCCATTTCCTTTAACAGCAACTTTCCCCTAAATTCTATTTTGCCATCACCAGGTAAAAATACCTTAATTTCTTCCGGCTCAAAACTAACAATTTCACCATCTACATTCAACTCTAAGTTTTGCATTTGGTTACGAACAAAGTCTGAGTCCAAAGCAGTATTAATATCTAATTCAGTGAGTATAATTCGAGCAATAGCGTTTACTGGCTGACCGAGTTCTATTTTACCAAAAAGAGCGCTGAAAGGATTGATGGCAATACTATCTGTTTGCAGTTTGATTTCCTGTACGCGAATGTCTTGCTGGATAACTAATCCTTGACCTGTAAGCGAAACTCCATCAGCCTGTCCTTGAACTATTTTCAATAGATCGGTTTGTATATCTATTTCTATTTGTTCTACTTCATCTAGCTGACTGGATATTCTTTTTTCAGCTTCTTGGCATAGAAATTGTTCCTCCAAGCGATGCTCTTCAGGCATAAATTAGTCATCTCCTAAACATCCTATTATTAGTTACTGTAAAGGCTAGTTCTGAAGATTAAATCTATATTCGGGTATATGTCCCTCTTCGACTCGCAGAGGGATGGTTTTACGTAGCAACATCTCTTAGTAGTCAATACAGTTCGGTTAAGGTTTTTGATGAAAATTTTATTTTAGATCGCTAAAGATGCGATAAATCATTACAAAGACGCGATAAATCGCCGTCTCTACAAAAAACTGATTATTGTAGAGACGGCGATTCATCGCGTCTCTTGATTTAACCGAACAGTATTGTCTTAGTAGTCTGTTTTTTACCGCTAATTAGATTGGATACTATATAACTCGTCGAACCCAGTTATCTTAAAAGTCCCCAGTCCCCAGTACCCAGTCCCCAATCCCCAGTTCAAATCTGCTAAAGTTTCAGTTACCCTGAATTGTAATGTGAATATTAGAGACTGGTGCAAGTTAATACAGGCAATAATAGCGCCTGGATATTACTGTTTAAGTACCAGGATCAAAGCGCGATTCTCCTGTGGAGAGGCTGCGCGATCGCGTGCAGAATATTTACAGTATTGCCTAAAATTATGGATAATTCCCCAGTGGCCGCTCAAGCAGATGCATCCTTACCAAACTACACTCAGGAAAATATACCTCTAGTGCAGTCAGCAGTTGGCTCAAATTCACCACCGAAGCAAAAAGTAGGAACTGACTTTGACTCTCGGATGATGTTGCGGTGTTTGGAACTTGCTCGCCGCGCTTTAGGGCGGACTTCGCCAAATCCGCTAGTGGGTGCAGTTATTGTCAAGGATGGCAAAATTGTCGGCGAAGGGTTTCATCCTCGTGCAGGTGAGCCTCATGCAGAAGTGTTTGCCTTAAAAGCCGCAGGCGTTAGCGCTGCCCGTGGTGCAACAATCTATGTGTCACTTGAACCTTGCAATCACTACGGACGTACTCCCCCTTGTTCGGAAGGATTGATCCAAGCAGGGGTGGCAAAAGTAGTAGTGGGTATGGTTGATCCCAATCCATTGGTAGCTGGAGGTGGTATTGCCCGTTTGCGGGAGGCGGGGATCGAAGTTTTGGTAGGAGTAGAAGAAGAAGCTTGTCGCCAGCTAAATGAAGCTTTTGTGCATCGCATTCTCTACAAACGACCTTTAGGAATTTTAAAATATGCCATGACTTTAGATGGGAAAATTGCTACTACCTCTGGTCATAGCGCTTGGGTGACAAGCCAAGAGGCCCGCAATGAAGTACATCAACTGCGGGCGGGTTGTGATGCCATAATTGTCGGCGGTAATACAGTCCGACAGGATAATCCTTACTTAACCAGCCATCAGGTGGGGGCACATAATCCCCTGCGGGTGGTGATGAGTCGCCATCTTAACTTACCGGAAAGTGCCCATCTGTGGCAAACTACGGATGCTCCAACTTTGGTGTTGACACAGAAAGGTGCTAACCCCGATTTTCAAGAACTGTTGCTCAAACAGGGTGTGGAGGTAGTGGAATTAACATCACTGACACCGGATAAGGCAATGGCATACTTATATGAACGAGGTTTTTGTAGCGTGCTATGGGAATGTGGTGGTACCTTAGCTGCTAGTGCGATCGCTCAAGGAGCAGTGCAAAAAGTTTTGGCATTTATTGCCCCAAAAATCATTGGTGGTAACATTGCCCCCACACCAGTGGGAGATTTAGGTTTTACTACCATGACTGAGGCGTTATCTCTAGAACGTGTTCGTTGGCGTGTAGTAGGCTCTGACTGCTTAGTGGAAGGTTATTTTCCTCAAAAAGCCAGTTGACTATCAATTCATGCTGATTTTGCGATTATGAACACTGGCGTTCATGGGCAATATCGCGTATTAGGGCTAGCCGAGATTGAATGTAGTGGCACAGATAATCAGTTTCGTGAGAATCTAACAAAACTTGCGTTTCGGTTTGTTTTACTAACCACTGCACCAAGCTAGCATCATCCAGTTGTAAGAGGAGCTTGGCTTGGGCGGTTTCAACCACTGACCAAAGCTGACGCATAATTGTAGGAGTCATCAGACCTCAATTGAATAATTTAGCTTTGCTCTTTTTAGATTACACAATTCCGATCGCAATTTACGACATGAATATAGAAGCTGAGACAAGTATTATTAAAAACTTAATAATGGTATTTATAACTTTATGAAGATTAAGAATTGAAAATGGGCATTGGGCATTGGGCATGGGGCATTGGGAAGACAGATTTTCATGGGTTTAGTTGTAAAACCTAGAAAACAAACGGGCTAATTCTAAAAATTTAGTTTTTGTGCTTGTGAAGACTGAAATTGTCTTGATTATAGCCCAATTAAGACAGTTTTGTAAGCACTATCTGGAATACTGAATCTGTCTTATGGGATACAAAAATTTAGCTTTTGAGAACAATATTTTTCAGAAAATTAACACTGTTTGGCTGTAGATGGACTGACAAAATCATGTAAATCTACATCCCAAATGCTGATGTAAATAAAATCACATTTTTGGCGGATAATTTGACCTTTAACTGAGCCATTCTTAAAACTAAAATTATCAGATTTACGCTGTTGTACCTGTTTAAGTCCCTGCTTAATTTCTTCAGTGGCTTGCCCACTTAACATCCCATTCAAGGTATCTTCCATTACCTGCGGGTCTACCGATTGGGCAAAAGATACCTCAGTTTGGCGCAGCGATTTAGAATTACGATCGAATAAGTAGCCAAGGTCAATTTTGTTTGGCACTAGTTTGTAAACGACAGCACGAGTCTTACCCCATGCGCCTCTTAAATCTTGATTTGGTTTGCCAAGGGTAGCCTCTACGGCGCTTCTTGGTGTACCTGTAGGAAATGCCGGAACGCTAGCGACTTTACTGGGCGGCTGTTCGTTGGTTTGTGGTGCTGAAGGTGCTTCTGGTGTGGGAACTGCGCTCGCCTCATTCTTTGGTTCTGGCTGTGGTGTAGAGACTGCTACTGGTGTTGGAGTATTTGAAGTTATAGGCTTCCTTTTTGGCTGTGGTATAGATACAACCGGAGGATTAGAAGTTGGCAAAGTTTCGGGAATTACTGGCTGTTGTCGTGGTGAGATCGGTACAGCTGGAATTGGAAGTGGTGAAGTTTGGGAAGAAATGGGCGGTTCGCTAGATATAGGAGTCGGAAAAGATTCTGGCAATGGGGTAAGACTTGTGGCAATGGTTGTTTCTGGCTGTTTCTGACGAATGATGCCAGGTATTACAACTGCACCAATCAAGCCGCCTACTAGCAAACTACCAAAAATTACAGCAGATTTTTGCCAGTTTCCAGGAGCGGAAGATCCTGCGATCGCAGAATTGTTTTGCGGAGAATATAATGGCTGAGTTTGTCGAGTCGATGTCGCAGTGGGAGAAAAACTGACTGTGGCAGTATTTGCAGCTAAATCAGGAGGTATATTGCTAGCAGATTGCAGGGCATATAGCATTTTACTGGCAGTGCTGTAGCGATCGCCAGCATGAGGCCTAATTGCCTGATTGAGTATCGCCGCCAATTGAGAAGAGACATGAGGCGCGTGTTGCTGCCAAAGTATTTCCCCAGTTTTCAGATCGGTTAGTAGTTCTTGCGGGTGTTTGCCAGTCAATAGATAAATCGCTGTTAAACCTAAGCTGTAGATATCAGTGGCGTAAACTGGGCGGCCAACGGCTTGTTCGCTAGGCATATATCCGGGTGTACCAATAACGAGCGATCGCGTCGGGTATCCTGAAGGATTTACCACAGAACGGATTGTTTCTTTAACTGCCCCAAAATCAATCAAAACTGGCTCGCTATCAACAGAACGGAGAATAATGTTATCTGGCTTGATATCGCGGTGAATAATGCCTTTGCTGTGAACATAATTTAAAACTGAAAGCAGACTCAAGAGGATTTGCCGAACCACAGTTTCACTCTCAAATCCTTTGGCTTCGACAATTTTTGTCAGGGTTTGACCGTGAATCCATTCTTGGACGAGGTAAAATTGCCCGTTCTCAGAAAAGTAGGCATAGAGTTTAGGAATTTGGTAGCTACTTTCACCCAAATACTCCAAGGTTGCGGCTTCCCTTTCAAATCGCTGTTGAATAAGTTGATAGGTTTGCGGGTCATTATTAGTGACCGGTTTGAGTTGCTTAATCACACAGCGACGGCGAGAAGGCATGTGGACATCTTCTGCTAGAAAGGTTTCGCCAAACCCACCAGCGCCGATTACCTGGATAATTTGATAGCGATTGTTCAGCAGGGTTATTGTCATGAAAAATTATAAGCGTAGACACCCAATGCGGAGCTAGAGACTTCCTCTCTTCTCCAGGCTTGTCGTCAGACATCGCCCTTTCCAAATGTACATCAGGTAAGCTTACCTCGCGATGGGCATTAAACTAGAGACTGGGGATTAGGGATTGGGGACTGGGGATTAGGGATTGGGGATTGGGGACTGGGGACTGGGGATTGGGGATTGGGGATTGGGGACTGGGGATTGGGGATTGGGGACTTCCAAATAAAAAAATATTCGATTAACTCTTGTGGGGTGGGCATCTTGCCCGCCACATTATAGACTGGGCGGGCAAGATGCCCACCCCACAATACTTGGATAATTTATCCATCAATTATTTATTGACAGACCACTAGGCGAACTCTATAGTTTCAACAAACTCTAAAATACTCTCCTTGATGTCTTCGGCCTCTTCTTCAATAGAATCGGGAGTTTCGCCGTTAATAAAGCTGTGTTGACTACTAACTATATACAAAAATTCACCCCTGATAAAGGTAAGCAGTCCTCGGTACGCATCTAATCTGATCGCAGTTCCATTATTTTCTTGCTTAGAAATTGTGGAACCTTTCGGCATATCGATTAACACGTAGTAAGCGCCTCGCAAAGTATTTTCCAGATATTCGGTATACTCCACAGAAGCATCTGGTACATTGGCAAAAATCGCCTGCGGTACATACTTGTCTACTAAAATTGTTTGTAAATATTCTTCTTGTCCAACAGCCTCCAATTCCTCTAACTGTTCCAGGGGGAAGGGATAATAATCAATTCTCAGCAAAGTACCGATGTCATCAGAAAAGCCAACTACTCCTTCCTGGCTCTGAATTCTACCGCCCTGCTGGGGATCAACCGGAATTGGCACGGTAAAATTACCTAATGGGGATTGATATACCTGGTCGCTAAAATCTTCGATGACTACTGTTTCATCATCATCGTCATCATCATCGTCTGCATATTCTTCATCTTCTGCTTCTTTAAAGGCTGCAATTACCTCCTTGATGATTTCCTCTGCTTCTTCATCCTCAAGTTCTAAGGCTGCTTGTAGCTTTTTGAGGTAGGCTTGTTTCGATTTGGGGATGGCGAGTTCATCGTCTAAAAGTACTATTACCCCAGCAGCAAAACCATCTAGCACTAATTCATCTGAGAGAGATACTTTAGCGACATTAAACAAAGGCCCAATTCCTTCTTCTTCGGCAATGGAGATGAGTCTATCAACTATTTCTGTGATTTCATCTTCTGAGTATTCCTCGAAAACCTCGAATTCCCAGAGAATACCCGCTAAACTTTCTGCATCTACCTCGTCAATCACTGAATCTGCGATCGCAGTGACAGTTGCGATCGCCGCCACCGCTTCCTCTGGACTTAGTGATTCCTCTGATGTCTTTGGTGAGTTAAAAACCTTGTCATATTTAGTCATATTTGCTACCTAAATTAATTCCTTGATAGTAATAACAGATTGAAAGTGACAATGGTCAGTTTACCAATGGAGCGAATCTTCTAGAGAAAAAGTTGGCTAATACGTTATTTACTCAGTATTGCTCAAATGTCACAAAACCTTGTTGACAGATAATCTCCAAAGGGTTGAGGTGTTCTCAAATCTGTTGTCGAATATACACTTAAACACCAGCTAGACTCAATATTTACCGAAAGTCAATTTAACTAAATATTGTAAATTTTTGTGATCGAGCAATTATCGTTAATAACTGCTATATTCCTGTGTTTTTATCCTCTAGCAGATGAATTATATCTATCGATAGAATTATAAACTAGCTAGCGATAGATACCTACACCGTGGGCAGGATGTCACAATACCGATGCTTGTAGTGACACACAATACTCAAAGCTTTTGTACTGTTAGTTCTACAAATGTAAATTACGTGAAATTTTGAGTTTTTTATGGTAAAAACCCCTCCATCGCAGTTTTCCCCAGATCAATACAAAGTTGATTCTGCACAAGAAAAAGTAGACGCTATTATAGAAACCCCACCATCGGAAACTGAAATTGACCTAGAGTTTCTTTACACCAGAGATATTGAATTTCGTCAAGAAACTATTTACTTTCTTGTGGTCGATCGCTTTTATGATGGCGATCCAGATAATAGCGAAGGTGCAAACTCAGAACTGTACGATCCAAATAGAAAAGATTGGGGTAAGTACTGGGGTGGCGACTTGCAAGGTGTCATCGATAAGTTAGACTATCTTAAAAACATGGGAGTTACTGCCCTTTGGCTAACTCCACTATTCGAGCAGGTTGAAGAGTTATTTATTAGCAATGCGGCAATGCATGGCTATTGGACAAAAGATTTTAAACGGATTAATCCTCGCTACATTGCTGATGGAGAAAATCCTTCTTTAAATGCTACTCAAGAAGAAAAAAATACCACCTTCGATCGGTTAATTGCGGAACTACACAAGCGCAATATGAAGCTGGTGCTAGATATTGTCTGCAACCATAGCAGCCCTGATACCAGTGGTAGTAAGGGTGAATTATTTGATGATGGTGTAAAAATTGCTGACTTCAATAATGATGTCAATAATTGGTATCATCACTATGGCGAAGTGCAAAACTGGGAAGATGATTGGCAAGTTCAGAACTGTGAACTAGCTGGTTTAGCAACCTTCAATGAAAACAATACAGAATATCGGGAATATATTAAGTCAGCAATCAAACAATGGCTAGACCGGGGTGTGGATGCACTGCGGGTGGATACTGTCAAGCACATGCCGATTTGGTTTTGGCAAGAATTCACTGGCGAGATGACCAATCACAAACCAGATGTATTTATTTTTGGTGAATGGATTTATAGTAATCCGAGTGACGATCGCTCGGTGGAATTTGCCAATCACTCAGGGATGACACTTCTAGACTTTGGTTTGTGTGTGGCAATTCGAGCCGCATTGGGGCAAGGTTCAGAAATGGGATTCCAAACCATTCAATATATTTTCGATCAGGATTATCGCTACAACGGGGCAACAGAGTTAATTACCTTCATTGACAACCATGATATGTCCCGCTTTCAATCGCTGAACCCCGATCCAGCTATGTTGAAGGTTGCGATCGCTTTAATTATGACATCTCGCGGTATTCCCTGCATTTACTACGGTACAGAACAGTATCTCCATGACGACACCGATGGTGGTAACGATCCATACAACCGCCCAATGATGGAAAATTGGGATGCTGATAGTGAAATTTATCGTTCCATCAGGTTGCTGTCTGGTTTACGGCGACTGAATCCAGCCGTGTCAATGGGTAGCCACTGGCAAAAATACTTAACACCAGATGTTTACTGTTATGTACGCCGCTATCGTGACTCTCTGTGTTTTGTCGCTTTAAACCGGGGAGGAGAAGTTACCCTCCCAGAAGTAGAAACAGAATTGCCTGATGGCGAACATACCTGCGTGATGACTCGCAATAAGTATGAGGTAAAAGACGGCAAGATTTATAACCTGGTACTAGAAGAACGGGGAGTGCTTGTTTTCAGTCACGTTGGCGAACGAATCAAAGCACAGACAATTGTCCGCGTCCAACTCAATGGCGTGGATACTCAACCCGGTGAAATTATTGTGGTGACAGGAGATTGCCCAGAGTTGGGTAAATGGGATATTAGCAAAGCATATCCTTTAGAGTACATCAACTCAAATACCTGGTCGGCTGAGATTCCCTTTGATGAAAGTGCTGGTAAACTGATTGCTTATAAATATGCCATGTGGCGGGAAGGGCAATCGCCTCTGCGCGAAAATCTGGTAAATCGCCGCTGGGTGATTGCGAAAGAAGGTACTGTCAAATGGCGTGATACCTGGGCATCAGGAAGAGAATCATAGAAATTTATACGGTAGAGTCTGTTGATCATACTCAGTGCTGAGTGCTGATTGCTGAGTAAGAATAATACTCAGCAATTTTGCACAGGTAGAAATTTATTTAGTCAGAAGGTTCAGTAAATAGTTATTTTGGGCATTGGGCATTGGGTATGGGGTAAAACTAGTTTTGTTAGCGGTAGCGGGGCATTGAAACTGTTCCAAGTTCCCACTCAGCACTCAGCACTCATTACGGGCTAAACGCCCCGCTACCGCTAACAGCACTCTTAAAGGGCATGAGAAATGATTAACATCTCATAGCGATCGCTAATGTTGTTTCTAGTTGATCTTGGGGTAAAGTCGTTAAAATAAATACTTCTTGTACCGTCTTACCCTGCCGTGCAATAACTTTATAACCACCGCGAATCGGTACTGAGACGCGGAGTTGCATTTTTGGACAGTGACCTTTTGCCCGCCCAATCACTCCTGGCGTCACAGTTTGGATACCATCGTGCTGACAAAGACGTTCTAATATGGGAATCAGACCAGAAAGATGTGTCGAGTGATTCCAAACTAGTCTAGCAGCTTTTTGTGAAGCCGTGCGGAGAGGATCTGCGGTGGGTTTGCCCATAATATTAATTAAGCTGCTTCTAGAGGTGCCATTGTCAAACCGGCTCGGCGCAGCTGCTGATGATAGAGTTCCGCAGGTTCTTGGGGCCCGACCCAGACGATCGCTTGACCTTCATAGTGTACCTGATTAGTCAGATCCCACGCGCGATCGCCACTCATCCCCGGAATATATTTCATCAAACATTCAGCCACATGTGGGAATGTATTAAAATCGTCATTTAATACAATCACTTTGTAATTCGGATAAGTCTTACGGACAACTTGATTAGACCGTTCAGGAGCTATAGTTGGTGCTGTAGCCATTCCGTAAACATCTGCTGAAAGTGTCATAACCATACAACAATTGGTCAAGATAATTTTACAAAACTACACTACAAGTAACTAGTTTAGTTCATTGATTGGGGATTGGGGAGTAGGGATTAGGGAGTTAGGAGTTAGGAGTTAAGAGTTAGGAGTTATATCAGGTTCGGTTAAACACTGGTAATATTTGTAGGTTGGGTTGAGGAACAAAACTCAACACTTTATCTGTATTCACGTTGGGTTTGACTGCTTTCAACTCAACCTACATTGATAGATTTTATTACAAGTAATCACCCAAACTTGATATTAGAGTTAGGTATTGTGCATTGGAAAGAATTTAATCCCCAGTCCCCAATCCCCAATCCCCAGTCCCTAATCCCTATTTCCAATTATCCCAGTTTTCGTTAAAAATAGATGTATCTGGGAAAGCGGTAGGATTGCCATTTTTTTGCAAAAGCCGTTGGAGTGCTTCTAGTTGTGGCTCTTGTTTGGGTAAATTATCAACTAGTTGGTAAGGTGCGATCGCATTTTTAATGGCAAAACTAGCAATAGTTCCCGCAGCTGCGCCAGATGACCATTCAAAGGAGTGTACCCGATAGGCAGCGGAGGCGATATGACTAGTGGCAATGCTTTTGCCTCCCACCAGCAAATTGTCAATTTTTTGGGGAATCATCGCCCTCAGAGCAATTTGAAAGGGATAAGCTTGACCAGCAGCACGTCTTTCACCTGGATGTTCTATATTACCAGGGGCTTCTGGAGGACTATTTACCATGCAAGGATGGAAATCTATGGCATAGTGACCAATTCCCACAGCATCGGGAAAAATCGTAGAACGAGTTCGTCGCATTGCTTTGTCTGCTGGAACTTTACCGTCAATTACTGATATGGCCTCTAAACCGGCAACTGCTGCTCGTAGCCGACGATACATATCTGCTGGCAGAGTCTTGGAGTAATACTCATCATTATAATCTCGGCGAGAAATATCAATTTCCCCGATAGTAAAACCTCCAGGCTGTCCCCAACTAGGGCGGCCAATGATGCGGCGTCCTTCTCGCATATAAGGATATTTCGATAAACCATGCACTGTTCCCATCGGAGAATTTAAACCAGAAACAAAGCGGTTATTAGTTTGCTGCTGCTTGACACCATCCCCTAGTTTAGAATCTGTAGTCCCAGCTACCAACCAATAATAGAAAGAGAGGGCATTTTCCTCAGCCTTGCGGAGGGTTTCTGTCCGCAATCCTCCCATCCAACCCCCTGGTTGTAACTGTCCAGTAGCTTGTAACTGTTGGCGAGTGTAAATTAGATTATCCTTGGCTGTCCCGGGGCGGTAGTCGTTACCCCAAGTCCAGTTTTGCATGGAGATATCCCCTGGTGTCGGCGCAGTAAAATCTACACCGCCAAATTTTTCTGATTTCCCTTGATTTGGACTCCAAATGCGACGATAGGTAAAAACTAAATCAAAGTTAGCCAGTCGTGTTAATTCATAGCTGAAATATGGCGCATATTCTAAATAAAATGGGGGCATTGTTTGCGGTTGGGGTTCCTTGGTTGCCTCCATTGCAAAGGTGTAGGTAAAGCCTTGAGGGCAATATGGATCGTTGTTGGTTTCAGAAGCAGAAGGTTCTAGGTAAGAACGGGCATCAATGCCTAATCGATAGGGAACATCAGCAAGGGCGATAATTTCTCCAGTTTCGCTGGTGTCTACAACGTACCATTTAGGAGCATCCTCTTTGGCTGCCTTGGGAATAAAACGGAGAATAGTTTTGGTAAACCGAGATGAGTTTTCGTAGCTATAAGAATCTTCGATAGTTTGAGATAAAGTAAAAGTATTGAGAGGTGGTGCGCCTTTTGATGGTTGATGTTGAATTGCGATCGCACTATTAATTATTTTGCCATCAGCAGAAATTTCTAAATCCTTAATTACCGTGTTGGGAAACCATTGCAGTTTCCCTTTGCCCTGCTTTTCGGCATCTTTAAGCATCTGGGTCAAAATAGTGTGAGCATCGCGGGGAAGAAAACAAGATTCACTTACCCAACAGTCACCGGGGTTAAGCTTACCGTATTTGCGCCCAATGCGGTTTCGCAATTCCAGATAGCCACGAGAATAGAATTTGAGAGCTCGCTGAGTTGGGCGCTCGTCTAATGCAGATGTCCCTTGAGCAGAAATTTGTCCCCCCAGCCAGTCAGTAATTTCTGTCAGACAAACTGTTCTTCCTGCTAACAAACCCTCATAAGCTGTGGCTACACCAGATAGTCCACCCCCAACCACCAAAATCTCGCAATTAACATTTTTGTCTGGAGTTCTTGGTGGTGTGGCCTTTGCTCTATCAAATACAATTAAACTAGATATTAAATTGAGAGCAATCAGTGATGTTAAGCTAAAAGCTACCTTATTTCTACGCTTCATTGTTAAAAAAACCGCTCCAAATCCTGTGTCACCTTGTAGAAGGTAGCATCCAGCAAATGTTCATTACAAGCTAATTGAAGGCATTCGTAATAGAGCGATTCGCAAGTATAGCTTGGGGCCTCTTGCCTAATAGACATCTCCAAAAATTAAATATGCGTTACCCATAACACTTGTAGAGACGTAGCACTGCTACGTCTCTACATTCTTTTTCGGAGATGTCTAATAGCTACCGAACCATTCCCCGCAGGACTTCAGTATCAATAGGTTTGATGAGATAAACTAACAGCAGATTCCAAACAATTCCTGCAATCAAAGGTAGTTTGCGAATCAGCTTCACCAATTTTGGCCCAGAACCGCCCTCAATCTCTGCAATTTTCAAGTTGTAACCTGCACAGTGTTGCAGGCGAGGGAAAAACTTGGGATGTTCCGTATTCAACATCACTGGAAAAGCCCGTCCGGCGGTTTCATTGGTGTTGCGGACAACTTGGAGATCAAACTCAGTAGCATCAAGCCCCAGTGATGTGTAGAACCCGGAACGTTCATGAACTGTCAAGGTGTGCGTAGCAAATACCGATAGTAAGAAAAAGCGACTCCACAGCCGAGATTTCCAAGTGTTCCAGAGTTGCGGTTGAGAACGTAAAAGCGCCTTGAATATATCCCCGTGGCGGTTTTCGTCTTGACACCAACTCTCAAAGTACCGGAAAATGGGGTAAAACTCGTTTTCTGGGTGCTTTTCTAGATGTCTGAAAATAATAATGTAACGCCAGTAGCCGATTTTTTCTGAGAGGTAAACGGTGTAAAGTACCCACTCAATCGGGAAAAACGTATAGGTGCGGGTTTTAGTAACAGTGGCTAAATCCAGGGAAACTTTAAAATCGCCCATTGCTTTGTTGAGAAATCCGGCGTGGCGGGCTTCATCACGCGCCATCAGTTGAAATATTTCAGCCAGCACTGGACTGCGATTTTTTAGTTTGCGGGATAATTCCTTGAATAGCAAGAACCCGGAAAACTCAGAAATGCAGGAACGTTCCAAATATTCTATAAACGCCTGCCTTGCTTCACCGCTAACGTGTTCCCAAGACTGTTCAAAGGCTTCATCGCGAACAAAATGATGGCGGTTGTAGTCTGTCCGCATTTCTGTCAACATCGCCTGCAATTCCGTTTCTTGGGCAGACAAATCCAACTGGGCTGCTGTTTCAAAATCTGTAGTATAAAACCGAGGGGTGAGTACAGTTTCTTTGCTGGGGGTTTTAGTTTCTGGCTTGGGTAAGGTGTTAACCATGAGTAATGCAGCGATCCAGTTAATAGTTCTATAACTATTAAGTTATAATAAATGGGATTATTTAGCTAGACCTCTTCACAATCCTTTAGCTATTACGCCGTAAACCTCCCACTGAAACGGTACTGTGCGATTCGTTTTCCCCTGCCTCTTACCCCTGCCAAAAGTTAAAAATCTCATACATTCGATGCAGGAGAGCATCTAGATTTGTTAATGTAAGAATAATGGAAATAGTACTGGCGTAGCTGCTTAAAATCTATTGGGCAGCAAGTTTCTATTAAAAGTAATATAAGAGAAAGAATTATGACGGCGTTTGAACCTCAAAGCATCCGCTCGTATAGCCAAGAAGATGTCCAACAAATTCTGCACTTGGCGATCGCTCGTCAAGCTGATGACAAAGATACAGAATTTTCTTATGAGCAAATATTAGAAATTGCCGCTGAGTTAGAAATATCACCTGATTCTTTAAAACTAGCAGAACGCGATTGGAGCGTACAACAGGGACAAGTCCAACAACGAAAAGCTTTTGACGCGTACCGCATCAGAAGATTTCAGAAGCGTCTAGGCAATTATGCAATTTTCAACGGTTTTTTTATACTGGTTAATTTAGTCACTGGTGGCGCAATTACTTGGTCACTGTACATTGTACTATTCTGTGGATTGCCTATAGGGCTTGATGTTTGGAATACCTTTCAAATCAAAGGCGAAGAGTATGAAATGGCATTCCAAAAGTGGAGTCGTAAACATCAGATTAAAAAAACCATCAGCACAGTTTTGAATAAGTGGTTTAAGGCATTACAGGCTTAGGAACGTGGATTAAATAAAATGCAAAACAATAGACATCTCCAGAAATTAAATATGCGTTATCCAGAACCCTTGTAGAGACTTAGTACTGCTACGTCTCTACATTCATATTCGGAGATGTCTAATGCAAAACTCCATCCTGTCTCTAGCTACAAAATAAACTACGATAAAACTATCGAAATAGTGTAGTTAAAGTTTATGAGCAATACTAAAAAGGTTAGTGACGACTTGAGCGCTGCTGGACAGCTAACTTCTGAAGATTTAAAACAGGCAGCCCAAGAGGGATTTAAATCGGTGCTGAACCTGCGTTCTCCCGATGAAGCAGGTTTTCTCAGTGACGAACAGCAGCAAGCCGAAGCAGCTGGACTGCAATATGCCAACGTCCCGTTAAAGCCTTCAGAACCAAATCAAGAGCAAACAGAGTTAGCAATTCAGGAGATTGAGAACTTACCCAAACCAATTTTAATTCACTGTGCTGCTGGAGCAAGGGCTGGTGGTATTGCCTTGATTGCCAATGCTATTAGTGAAGGTCTAACTTATGAGGAAATTAGTCAGAAAGCGCAAGAGCTTGGTTTAAACTTAGAACAACCGCACCTCAAGCAATTCCTACTTGAGAAATATATTGCCAAGCAAGCAGAGAAAAGTTAGTGATTTCGTGCAACAACCAAGCCTTAAGCTTCTGCCTTCTGCCTTTTTTTGTAAAGCTTTTATAAATTATCTCTAGCTTTCCAAATTGACTGAATTTTGTCTGTTATCACTTGAGCTTGGGTTAGCGCCAAAAACCCTTCATCTGCGTAGATTGGGTGGAACATAGTGAAACCCAACATTTTCGCGTGTTTGTTGGGTTTCACTACTGAACACCACTAACCTCTCAAAACTTTTGGGACAGACCACTAGTACCGCAAGCCGGAAGTCAAAAGTCAAAAGAATTGTATTCCAAGGTCTTGCACCATTTGAAATGGTATGTTTATTTCCGCCGTGCTGGACTAGACCCTTGAAGAAGAATTCAGAAGTCAGAATTCAGGAGCGGAGCCGGAGACGCTCCGCCTCCGGTCAGAATCAAGACGCTACAAAATCCATTCTGAATTCTGACTCCTGACTATTGAATTCTGTTCGAGAACCAAGTGCTGAGTTCTGGGTGAAATTTTTCACTCACCGCTCTTGAATCTATTGAGGTTTGTAAATAATTTGTATTTCTGCAAGGAATATTCCTTTAGACTGAATTTTAACTGAAAAATTTGGGAATAAACACAAATGCATTCGTTAAATATATTTTGTCACGAATTTGTAGTTGCTGTTTCCTTTGTAGCTTGCATTATTGGACTGTTGTTACTGTGGGACGGGCAGCAGCAAACAAATGATGTAGAAGAAACAGAACGAATTCTGTTCAGAATGAGCTTTAGTTACTGGCTAGTTTATTGTGTAGCTTTTGGTCTGGAGAAAACGGTTTTACCCAACTGGGAATGTGTACTCATGACTTTGAAAATAACTACGGCTCTGTCATATTTCTTAACTTTTTCTTGCATTGTTAGTTTGCCGCTACACAAATTTGCAGTACATCGGGTTGAAGAATAGTTATTTACTGAACCTTCTTTATTTATTAAATCTGTGTTTTGTCTGGGATTTTTAGGCATTTGGACAAGAGCGATCGCAAAATATTTTCTCAAAGCTTTCACTGATTTTTTCAAAGGTGCTAATTCATGATTAATCTTCTATTTACCTATTTTTAGTGTTCACCAGCTACAGGTAGACGTATGGTGAATGTACTACCCTTCCCTGGTTCAGATGTCACATCGATTGTGCCTTGATGTGCTTCGATAATGCAGCGAGATAGATATAGTCCCAAACCACTACCAGAACGTTGGTGTTTCCCTTGACGAAATCGCTCGAATAATATTGCCTGATCTGGTTTAGAAATTCCTGGCCCTGTATCTTGGATATCAATATTCACAGCTACAGGAGTGAGATGGCAGTGAATATCTACAGAACCTTTGTCTGTAAATTTGATGGCATTGCCGATGATATTTGTCAAAACTCGCCGCAGTTCGACGCGATCGCCCATGATGGTGCTTACGGTTTTGTCTTTTTCAAGGTTTACAACTAATCCTTTTTCTTCAGCTAGGGGAGTTAATTCTTGGGAAACTTCACTAACTAATTCCTGAATATTGCAGGGAGAAATTTTTAAGATTTTACAGCCTGCTTCATGACGATAAACTTCTAGCAAGGTATTTACCATTTCCAGCAGGTCTTGATTGCTGCCAATCATGGTATCAATTATTTCTTGCAATTGTGGCGAAACTTCGCAAAACCTGCCTTCCAGCAATAATTTTAATACGCGGTTAGAAGCTACTAGGGGTATGCGTAAATCGTGAGTAAAACGTGAGACAAAATCTGCCCGGAGGTTAGCCATCTGATCTCGTTCGTCGATACTATGCTTGAGACGCAGGAGCGATCGCACTCGTGCATGAAGTTCATCAGGATCGAATGGTTTACGAATAAAGTCATCTGCACCAGCATCGAGTCCTTCCACAACACTAGACTGATAGTGAGCCGTGAGCAGCAGAATGGGGATAAATGGCAACGCCTGATTCTGTCGGATGCGTCGAGTAAATTCATAGCCATCAAGCTCCGGCATCATCACATCTAAGAGAATTATGTCTGGTGGTGACTCCTCAACCATAGCCAGAGCTATTTTGCTATTTTCCACCAAGGTAATTTCATAGTCCTCATCTTCTAGGACTGCTTCTAAGACCAGTAGATTGTCAAAAACATCATCGACAACGAGAATTTTATCTTTTTTGACAGTTTTAGTTAAAGACATAAGGCTAAATAAAAAAAAGAAGTGCTTGGCTATTCCTCGCAAATCTAGTAATAGCTTACTTTACAAGCGCTGACATTATTAAGGGACTTCCAAATAAAAAAATAAATATGTTTTCTGATCTAAATCTTCTATTTTCTCAGTATTTATACGAAAAAATTAGATATAGTGTATTAGATATAACTTTATCTATTTTAGTCTAGAACCCCAGTGTCTTTATATCTGAGTTGCGGACACCAAAACTCTTGCCTTAGAAAGGCTTACGAGATAAGGTTATTTATGTCTCATGGGAGATGAAGTTTAGGGAACAATAGCAACTGCATTGCTTTTTGTATAAGATCCCGAATAGAAGAACGAGATTATTTTAATCTGTACTTTAGACAAATAACAGTAAAATTAAGCAACTATGAGTGAAATCAAGATCCTTTTGATTGAAGATCACAACCTGACAAGAATCGGCTTAAGGTCTGCCTTACAAACTCAGCCAGAGTTCAAGATTGTTGGTGAAGCAGCCAATGCAGCCGACGGTATTAAGCTCCTGAAAAGTCTCAAGCCTGATGTTGCAACTATTGACATTGGTTTGCCTGACATGGATGGTATTGATCTAACACGCACATTTAGGCAATATCAATCAGAAAGCGAAGATTATACAACAAAGCTGCTAATTTTAACGATGCAGAATAGTGAACAGGCAGTTTTAGCCGCATTTGCAGCAGGTGCAGATTCTTATTGCATGAAGGATATCGAAACTGAGAAACTAGTAGAGGCTGTGCAAACAACTCATGCAGGTAGCTCATGGATCGATCCAGCGATCGCAGACCTTGTACTACAACAAATACGCCAAGATTTCCCCGACGGTAGTAGAGGAGCATCTGGAAAAAGAGTCTTGATTGAAGGCATTGACCCAGATGTTGAGAAAAGTATAGTCAGCTATCCTTTAACTCATCGGGAAATGGATGTTTTAGAATTGATTGTCGCTGGGTGTGACAATGCAGAAATTGCCAAAAGACTCTATCTAACAGTCGGTACTGTCAAAACTCATGTTCGAGGTATTCTCAATAAACTCTGTGTTGCTGACCGGACACAAGCTGCTGTCCGTGCTTTGCGTGCTGGATTAGTACCTTGAGCAATAATGTCGTAATCATCAACTGCGTACACAAGAACACTTAAATAATTCGTAATTCGTAATTCGTAATTCGTAATTAAGTTTTGTGAAAGCGACGCGCAAAGCGAGTCTGCGATAGCGCCGGCGGCAAGCGAGTACTCGAGCGTAGCGTCCGGGGATTTAGACCCCGACCCAAAACTTGCCGGTTATTGAACCGGGGGATTTAAACCCACGGTACTCGGTTAACAAATAAATAAATAAATAAATAAATAAATAAATAACGTAATTCCCCAATCCCAATCCCCAGTCCCCAATCCCCATTCCCCGTTATCCGGGACAAAGATTTATTAAGAAATTGTTACAAAGTTTAGTACAATGACATAATTGACAAATAAGTATTTTTCCTCATATACATGATAGCGGATCAATTTCCTTGGCTTACCGCAATTGTCTTGCTGCCACTCGTTGCTTCCTTGCTCATCCCTGTACTGCCTGATAAAGATGGCAAGCGCGTGCGGTGGTATGCCCTGGGTGTAGGTATTGTAGACTTTGCCTTAATGTGTTACGCCTTTTGGAAGCATTACGATGCCAGTAGTGCTAGTTTTCAACTTGTGGAAAATTATGCCTGGGTGCCTCAGTTAGGTTTTAACTGGGCGGTATCGGTGGATGGACTTTCAGCGCCACTTGTGCTTCTAGCAGGATTTGTCACCACACTCTCGATTTTTTCGGCATGGCAAGTTGATCATCGACCCCGCCTCTTCTATTTTTTGATGCTGGTGCTGTATTCAGCACAGGTAGGGGTGTTCGTTGCCAAAGACTTGCTGCTATTTTTCATTATGTGGGAAGTAGAACTGATTCCCGTCTACCTACTAGTCTGCATTTGGGGTGGGCAAAGGCGTCGTTATGCCGCTACGAAATTTTTGTTGTATACCGCAGCTGCTTCTATATTCATTTTAGTTGCAGCCCTGGCAATGGGGTTATATGGCGGCGGGAATATGACATTTGACATCACCGCCCTCGCCAGCAAGGAATATCCCCTTAGTCTACAACTGCTACTTTATGCAGGATTGTTGATTGCATTTGGTGTCAAGCTTGCCGTTTTCCCCATGCATACCTGGTTGCCTGATGCCCACGGCGAAGCATCCTCTCCTGTGTCGATGATTTTGGCTGGTGTGTTGCTCAAAATGGGCGGATATGGATTGATTCGCCTGAATCTTGAGTTACTTCCCGATGCACATATTTACTTTGCGCCAGTTCTAGCTATTTTGGGTGTTGTCAATATTATCTATGGTGCATTGAACTCCTTTGCTCAAACCAATATGAAGCGGCGTTTGGCTTATTCGTCGATTTCTCACATGGGGTTTGTACTGCTTGGAATTGCCTCCTTCACCGATTTGGGAATCAACGGCGCGATGTTGCAGATGATTTCGCATGGTTTGATTGCATCAGTGCTGTTCTTCTTGGCAGGCGTTACTTACGATCGCACCCACACAATGGTAATGAAAGATATGGGCGGTATTGGTCAAGCCATGCCCAAAGTCTTTGCCTTGTTCACAATCGGAACGATGGCATCCCTAGCACTTCCCGGCATGAGTGGCTTTGCTGGCGAACTATCGGTATTTGTTGGGATCACAAGCAGCGATGTTTATAGTTCAACTTTCTGCACCGTCACAGTTTTTCTAGCCGCCGTTGGAGTCATCCTCACACCAATCTATCTACTTTCTATGCTGCGAGAGGTATTTTATGGTAAAGGTGCAGCACTTCTATGCGACATCAATAATGCAGGCTTGGAAAATCAAGAAGATGACGGAACAGTTTGTTTTGGTACAGACTGCTTAGTGCCAGAAGATGCAGTCTACGAGGATGCTAGACCCCGTGAGGTCTTCATCGCTGCCTGTTTTCTGCTAATGATTATTGGTATTGGTTTCTATCCCAAAATGGCGATGCAGATGTACGACGTGAAGACAGTTGCAGTAAATGCTAATCTTCGCCAGTCTTATGCCATAGTCTCGCAAACAAATCCCCAGATTTATGCTAATAGATTATTGGTTCCGCAAATTTCAGAGGTTGAGGTAGCGCCCATTTTGGGAACTTTGAAGTAAGCTTTTAGACTAATAGATTTTTTGTCTAAAAGAGTTTTGTCTACAACTAGTGGTCTATGTCATTAATTTTGTTGGGCTGCTAGATCCCCGACTTCTTCAAGAAGTCGGGGATCTGAACACCACTAACTTCTCAAAACTTTTGGGACAGACTACTAACTACTACCCATCTATGGGTTTTTATTAGAATTGTTGAAAGTATCTGTATCCAGATATTTGATTAACAAACGAGTTATACTGCCTCAAACGTTTTGCGATCGCACCACCTTTGTCACCTTATCTTTAACACAGCTTCATAAAAAATTGGTATTAGCATTCACCTGACATTATAGAACTCCTATTTAATTAAAAAAGCTCAGTACAACGCAAAAAAGCTGAGGAAGTTCGGCGAAGCCTCAGTCGGCTCACAGCATAAGCCTACACCCTACCTATAGCGCCGCACCAGCAAATAAGTTCAAAAATCCAATCGGATTGCTATAGTCAGCTTTGTATCTATTGCTGAACATATACACGTATTTATTGACGAAAGCTAACTAATCAAACTCAGGTTGTGTTAAAAATTCATATACTTTTTGTTTGAGTTAGTTAAATATGCGAATTAAGAGTTGATTTTAGATAAATCAACATTTTAAAAAAGTTCAGTAACATTCCTCTTTTAGGAACAAGTTAAATCTAACTAAAATATTAATAGTTGTGCTGGCTTAGTTGATAAAAAACTTCAATTATTCCAGGTTTATCTATTTGTCAACTCTCTATCAGACCGATTCATTAGTACTAAAATAGGCGCTCTCTTTTTACGAAGGAGAAGTTTATTTTCACCTTGCCTGATATAAAAGGTAGCGGATTAACGTACTAAGAACTAGTAAGTCTATTCATTTAGAAATCGCTGTAATTAGGTTTTCTTAAACAACAGCGTCATGATTTGTGTTGGAAAATTGCGGTTTTTTTCCAATTAATAACAAACACAACTTCTTTCAGCTTTGAATATTTATCAACCCATTTTACCAATTTCCATGCAACAATATATTTCTCATTTACTCCTACTAGTACTAGGAACAAGTTCAACTTTCATCATTACTCCGTGTCAAGCTCAAACTCCGGCAAAACCCAACAGTCAAAATATTGATAAGATTACTTCCACATCTTCAAATTCACCTTCTACTATCCAATTGAGTGATCTTGCCAATTCTACTAATAGCAAATCATCTATTGTCTCTGAAGCATCATCTAGTAACTCTTCTGCCGCTAATGCCAATATAACAGAAAATAAGCCTAAGCTACGGGTTCCTATCTCCAGCAGAATTTTTCCCACACCTTCGATGCAGCAATAATTAGCAGCTAAATATTGAGTTTACTTGTTGGACTAACAGGTATCTAAATTTATACATGATATACAATATTACGTGGTGAAAATACTACCCTAGTGAGAGATTTTTAATTTTTCTCTTTTGTTGGGTTAGGACAAATGTCATCCATCTATAGCGGCTCTCGTATTATGCGGGAAGCCGCTACACCTCATAAAGAAGAGTTTTTAATTCCTAACTCTAACTAATTTTTTACAACTTCAAATTCCAGGCAGCAAAAGCTAAAGTGCCCCAACCTGCAAGAAAAGCTGCACCGCCTAGTGGTGTGATCGCTCCTAAGGATTTAATACCGGTTAAACTAAGGGCATACAAGCTTCCTGAGAAAATAGCAATGCCAATGAGAAACAGCCATCCACTGGCGATTAGAGTGGGTTGAGGGGACTCGGTACGACTAATTAAGATGGCTACTAGAAAAAGTGCTAAAGCATGATACATTTGGTAACGAGCGCCAGTTTCAAAAATTTCTAGCGATTGCTCACTAATTTTTTCTCGCAAGGCATGGGAAGCAAAAGCACCAGCAGCAACCGACAAACCGCCTAAAATGGCAGCTACGCTCAAAAAAATCTGCGTCATTAGACTTAGCCGTAAGTTGATTATTAGTCATGAGTCATTGGTCATTAGTCATTAGTTAATAACAAAGGACAAATAATCAATGACAAATGACAATTAGACATCAAAATGATATGATACAGCCCCTTCTTCATTCACCTTAAAGTTTGCATTGAATTCTTTAGCTTTTTCATCTAAATATTGTCTGGCGTGGGCTGCGGGTAATTGTGACTGCATCGCAAAGCCTAAAACAGTTACACGCCCCTGATTTTCTTGTAGCATCTCATAAAAAATCGATTGCAGGCGATCGCTAACTTGTTGATTAAGCGCCTTTTTCTCCTGCCGACTTTGACGGTATAATCCCAATGCTAACCACGTGCCCAGTGTTAGGGTAGGGACACCAAAAATTAGATGTTCTACCGCAGTATTATCAATTACAGGGGTATTTGTTGCTGCTGAGAACTCAATCGAGCCATCCCAAGCTAAGGGTAGCGTAATTGATTTTTCCATAGTCATTTTATTAAATACCGATGCTGCTGATAGTATTACAAACATGAATCCCATTGTCAGTAGCCAGCCGGCAGCTAATTTTTCAGCAGTTTTCATAGTTTCACTTCAGATTTACACTTTGCTAGTGATTTTAACCTGACTTTTATAAAGGTTCCAGTAATCAATCTACTCCTAGCGATAGTTTTTTAGTTTTTGCGCCAGACTTGTTTACCTACTATTGGTTAAAAAAGCAAGGTTGTTAAGCGCATACAAGATACCCAGCAATCATGTAATATTTTAATATACTTACTTTCCTATAAAAATTCGGCGTTACACAATTTTAGGGTGGTTGTGGGGCGGTAGTTCTATGTGCCCAATAATTATAAAGATGGGTAAACGCAAATTTTACAAAACCATCAATATCACCATCCTGCAAATATACAAGACTAAAAAATCAACGTCAAATATTGTATAACTTACAACCAAGGAAATCGGAATGTATCCAAATTTACAAAATCCTTTCGTTGTTGGAACTCCCATTGTCCCAGAAAGATTCGTAGGGAGAAAGTCTCTCATAGCAGCAGCTTTCGATAAAATAAATAATCGCAGTCACTTGGCGGTATGGGGCGGATTGGGAACAGGAAAAACTTCGTTTTTGATGAAATTGGCTTCTCCTGATACTTGGAAACACTATGGATTAAATTCATAGATAGCAGTAATAGTGCGCTTTAGTTGCGAGGAAATTGAGCCTTTTACTCCCTTCGGTTTTTGGAAAAAATTACTCAGTTTACTGAAGGATAATCTAGATACTGAACCGGAATTGCAAGCTAGCATTAATACTGTTCTAGCAGAGAGTCGGGCATCTAGAGATAGTCTGCGTCAGCTATTAGTAGAACTTGCTCAAAGAGGAAAATTCTTAGTACTGCTAGTAGATGACTACGATGTGGCTCTTATTCAAAGCCAAGAATACTCAGAAGAGAATATGCAGCAATTCTTGAGTGAATGCCGTAACTTGGCTGTTCACTTAGAACCAAAACGGAATATCTCAATCATTGTCACTTCTAAAAAACGCCTCAACGATCTTGGTCCACGTCTTAATCCTAATGCTTCCCCGTGGTATAACCATTATTTATTTCGACAAATTAAACCATTTGATAACACGGAAATTGAACAATTCCTGCAACCATTCCTACAACCATTTAATAAACCAATCACAACAGAATTACAGCAAGCAATAGGAGAAATTGCTGGGGGACACCCATCTCTATTACAAATTGCTAGCTTTTTGCTATATCAAGAGTTACGCAATACTACATCACCCCAGGTAGAAGAATTTGTTAGGGAATTTGAAAGCAGTACTCGATATTTTTTTGATAATACTTGGCAAAGGTGTAATATTCAAGACCAAAATTTATTGATGTTGATGGCTTTGGCAAAATTGAGAGGTCGTCTGGAAAGAAGACGATATGACTTAAAAGATGTTGACCTGATTTTTACCCAAAATGAACGAAATTTGACCAAACTAGAAGAGCAGGGTGTCATTAAACGGACACCTAACAACGGGAATATTGCTTATTTATTTATTTATTTATTTATTTACTTCATCATTGATGGAAAAGTGGGTAATTCAGGAAATTTGGAATTCTGATGATGATTTATTAACGAAAAGACAGAAAGAATTCCTCAATCTCATGAGTCATCAACAAGCTGAGAATATGAAAAACGCCATTGTCTGGGTAGGAAATCACAAGAATGATGTTATCTCATCTCTAAAATTTATTTATCCTATAGTTTAAAAACTAATCAAGTTTTTTGTAGTTTAGTAAAAGTACTATGTGAAAATAATATGGTAAATGATAGCAAAAGAAACCCTTATATTATTGGTACTCCAATTGAAATCCCAGAAAAACTTTTTGGGCGAGAAACTATATTTGAAGACATAAAAGATAGTTTGCAACAAGATGCACAAGTTATCTTACTAAATGGTCAGCGACGTATAGGCAAATCTTCTGTTTTAAAAAATATTCCTCTTGTCGTCTCTAAAGATGAGTTGTTGTTTGTGCATTGCGATTTACAAGCTCATAGTCATGCAAGTTTAGGCGAAATTTTGTATGCGATCTTTCGTGAGATTTTTAAAGTTATTAATTTAGATACAAGTAACCTAGATATACTATTAAGTATAGATGTAGATATTCGCAGAATTATCAACAATAAACTACTGCCGATAGTTTATAACGCACTAGAAAATAGAAAGCTGATATTGTTGTTAGATGAGTTTGATGTTGTAACTCAAAACGATACAGAACAAACTTCAGGATTTTTACGTTTTTTAGACAATTTAGTGAAGCGGAATGAGTATAATATAATTTGTGGGTAACAACGACAAGTAAAATATTTTCCTTATTTTGTTGTACTGCAATAGCTTATGGGTATCTAGCTAAATAATCCCAGGCTGTTCAGTAGACCTATCGCAGATATTATCATGATACAACTAAAATCTCAGAGAAACCCTTATATTATCGGTCGTCCCATTAGTGAACCGGAAATATTTTTTGGGAGACAGGAGCAATTAGCGTTTATTGAAGAAAATCTGAGCCGAGGCGAGAAATTCATATTACTACACGGTCAACGACGTATAGGCAAGTCATCTCTACTTCAAAATATTCCTAAGATTGTCAAAGTAGATAAGTCTGCTTTTGTTAGTTTTGATTTAGAATATCATAGCCAAGAAAAGTTAGAAAATCTCTTAGAAAGTTTAGCAGAAACTATTGTCGAACAATTAAAAATAGATCCAGACAAAGTAGTAATACCAAAAGCCAAAGAGATAGAAGAACAAAAAGATATCTTTTGCACTAACTTTTTACCCCAAATCCACGAACATCTAAAAGAGACTAATTTGGTATTACTATTAGATGAATTTGATGCTTTAAATAATAAACATATAGGTGTAGGGCTTGAGTCACTATTCAAACAGTTAAAAAATATTGTTTATAAAAATCAAAGATTATTTGTAATTATATTTGCTGGAAGAAAACCGGCAGACATATCAAATTTACTAAAAATATTTCCCAAAGTACTGATTGCAGAAGTTGGGTTGCTAGATAAGGAAAGTATTGAGCAGTTAATTATCCAACCTGTTGCGGATTCTTTGAAATACGAACCAAAGGCCATAGAAGCAATTACCGATTTATCAGCAGGACATCCCTATTTTATTCAAATTTTATGTTTTGCAATTTTCAGTCGAGCTAGGGAACTAGAAAAATGGGAAGTTTCTGAAGAAGATGTAGAAATGATTATAGATAGGGCGGTTGAGCTTGCCGAAGCGGGTTTTGCATGGTATTGGGAGGCTTTATCTGTACCAGAGAAAGTAGTTTTTTCGGCGGTGGCTGAGGCGCAAAAAATAGCTATAGAAAAAAAAGACCAACAGCTAGAGAAAAACCCGTTGATGTTACTTCAAAGTCATAATGATGTCTTGTCAAGAGATTTGCAGAAAAAATTAACTAAAGAACTAGCATCAAAGGGGTTTTTAAATGAGCAAGGCAGTAAAGTTAAAATCGAATTAGTCCGGCGTTGGTTAATACAACGTCACCCGTTATGGCATGAGATTAGGGAATTAGAAAAACTAGATAAACAAGAAGTTAAATATACCTACGAAACTCTGAATCAAATACCTGAAACTAGCCAAAATCAAAAGCAAAGTAATATGACTCAAAGCGGTGCTTTGAGTCAACATCCTCAGAAGTCTGAACAAGATGTATCCTCTGTTAAAGCTTCTAAGGATAAAGTTCATCAGAATAGAGGAGAAATCTGGTTACTTACTGGAATTATTTTCTTAGGAGCAGCTGCGATCGCTACCTTTGTAATCATGTATAATTCTGCAAAGCCGAACAACAGTCATTTAGAGAAAAAACAAAGCTTGATGCCAACGGCAATATCTACCATATCTCAGGTTTGAGATTGTCAAATCGCAGCAAAGGTCTATCATATCCTTTGCTGCGATTTTAACTTTACTTGCGTGTAGCTTCCAGTAGGCGAGAAAAATAGAAGCGAGTCTTCGTCATTGCCCGTCTTTCCAAAGAAAAGCCATTACTTTCCAAGATTCTTACCACATCAGCCTCACGGTGCAAATATGCACGAGTGGCTTTACTTGGCCCAGGAAAGAAACTGCCAATTTTCTTGAGTATACTCAGGGTGCAGGTCTTTGGCGCAAAACTGAGAATTATCCGCGACTGTGCCAAAGAACAGAGGTGAGATATCATCTCATCGGCTTTTTCTTGAGGGTAATGAATAAGAACATCTAGACAAATAACAGTATGGTAGCTACCACTCAGCGATTCCAAATCCTGCACAGCAAAAGTGGGATTTTCATCATTTCCCAAGGTTTGCTTGGCTCTATCCCTGCCTTCTTCCACCATTTTTTCAGAAATATCGGTGGCATAGACTTTAGCACCATCTACCGCCAGGGGAATGCTGAGACTACCGACACCACACCCAGCATCACAGATTGATAGCTCTGGTAAATTGTTATCAGCCTTCAGCCAACCGAGAACTGTATCCACGGTTTGCTGGTGTCCATTGCGGATGTCTAGTTGGACTTTGTTGACTTCGCCATCGCCGTAGATTCGCTTCCAACGGTCAAACCCTGTGGAATTGAAATACTCGCGAACAATCGTTTTATCGTCGGCTGCGTTCATAAACTTTGATTTTTAGGGGTTCCCAATGCTTAAAATTATCATTGATAGGAACCCATAAGAGCGGTCTTCCAGATTTTTCTAGATGATAGTTTGCCGATAGGCAAGGATACTTACGTATATAGAGAAATTAGAGTGCCGAATTCTTGGGTAGATTTACATCTTGCACTTATTTTTCCATTGTCGTTTGTATAGCTGACCCTTTCATTTTTAGCATGATTCAAAACTTTTGTTTTTGCTTCTTCTAAGAACCTATCCCACTATTCTAAAAATCCTTAATTCTTTTCGTAAAATATAGTTCAATATGCTTGGTTTAAGGGCTACTGGCAACAATTTTAGGTTTTAAAGACGCGATAAATCGCCGTCTCTACAAGTGTTTTGGGTTTATCTGAACTGTATTGAATATAGTTTGGTTTTTTCGCGCCGACTTACTTATTCATTACAACAGCAACAAGCAGAATGAGCGGTTTTAGTTTATTTACCTCGTTTTATAATATTTACGAAGTATAGGACTCATATTTGATTTTTGAACAAAACTCAGTACACCTTTATTCCTTCTTCCCAGTCACTAGTCCCCAGTCCCCAGTCCCCAGTCCCTTACCTCTACGAGTGATTCAGAAATCAAATCGGATTGCTATATTTTTTATTGATTTGCATTTATGCCAATTACCCCTATGATTATTAAGGCAATCGACAAAAGTTTAATGAATGTGGCAGATTCACGAAACCAGATAATCCCAATAATAGCAATTAGAATAGTTCCCAATCCAGCCCAGACGGAATAAGCCACACTTACTTCAAGTCTCTTGAGAGCAATGGTCAAAAAAGTAAAACAAAATCCATAGCAGACAAATATTAATACTGAAGGAACTATTTTCGTAAATCCCTCCGATAACTTCATGCAGGTTGTGCCTGAAACCTCAAAGAGGATTGCGATGATGAGGTAAATCCAGCTTAGGAACATATTTTTTGTAAGTGGTTTGTTAAGAGCAACTGATGGGCGATGCACCACACCCTATCAATGTAAAAAACAGTACTGAAGCCACCCATTAACAAATACATTTAATTAAGTATAAGTCTATTGACCCCAGCAATCAAGTCAGAGGCTCATCAATTAATTGTTGGATTTTAGATTTATTCTGGTGTTAAATTGGGAGGCAACTCTTTAATTTTGAATCTTCAATTCCAAAATCCAAAATTTAAAATCTAAAATTCCGTAAAGCATTGAGGCAACGCCTGCTGTAGTATGATTGTGATTTTGTTCTACTAATGGTATGAGAGATGACGGCTCAATTTGAATACAGCACTCTTGCCGATTCACAAGATATCCAGCACCTTGGGCATATATTTGAGCAGTGTTTTATCAGCGCACTGGGAGGTGAGGAAGCTTATATCAATCTAATTGGCGTAGAAAATTTCCGTATTATTCGTGAGTCAGAGCAATTAATTGGTGGATTGGCAACTTTGGATATGGGCCAGTGGTGGGGTGGTTTGCGTGTACCAATGACAGGAATTGCAGTAGTGGGCATTGCTCCAGAGTATCGTGGTTCGGGAGCTGCGATCGCTCTTATGGAACAGACCCTCAAAGAACTTTATGCTAGGGGTATACCGCTCTCTGCTCTTTATCCAGCAGTTCAAGGCTTGTACCGAAAAGTCGGGTATGAACAGGGGGGTAGCTGGTGTAATTGGGAAGTTCCGACTAAAAGTATCCAATTGCGAGAGCAACCCCTAACTTTGCAACCAATATTTCCGCTAAATCATCAAGTCTTTCACCAACTATATCAGCAGCAGGCGAGACTAACGCATGGATATTTAGACCGACATCCAGCAATCTGGGAGCGCTTAATCCAGCCAGATGATAAAGAAACATTTTACGCATATTTTATCGGTACTAAAGAGAAACCCCAAGGATATATCCTCTTCAGTCAACATTCAACAGAAGATAGCACAATCCTGCGGGTCAAGGATTGGGTAATTCTCACAGTTGCGGCTGCACAATCATTCTGGTCTTTTCTGGCCAGTCATCGCTCTCAAATTGAGCAGGTGCGATGGAGAAGTTCTGTGAGCGATTCCTTGACATTGCTGCTACCAGAACAAACTGCCAAACTCAAACAGACGATGCGTTGGCTACTGCGGGTAGTAGATGTAGTCAAGGCATTGGAAATGCGTGGTTATCCATCGGGAATTCAAGCTGAATTGCACTTAGATATTCAAGATAATTTGCTAGATGCAAACAATGATAAATTCATCCTTTCCGTTGCCAATGGACGCGGTGAAGTTACAAAAGGTGGAAAGGGTGAATTACAGCTAGATATCAGAGAACTAGCACCACTGTATACAAGTTTGTTCACTCCCTACCATTTACAAATAGCCGGAAAACTACATGGGACAGAAACAGCTATATCAGCAGCTACACAAATATTTGCAGGTGCATCGCCTTGGGTGGCTGATTTCTTTTAAGGGGAGTGTATAAAATATCAGCGACTTCCAAATAAAAAAATATCTAACTTTTCTTGTGGGGTGGACATCTTGTCCGCCCTTATTTATGAGCAAGTGAGACCCCACCCCCGTGGGTTTCCAATTTCTTGAGTCCGCGCAGGCGGACGAAAGTTTGTGTAGCCGCGATTTCTAATCGCTAAGTATATTTGCCGTATTCAATTCTATCCGTAAATACCACAAAAATAAAATAAAAAAGAGAGCTACTTAAGCAGCTCTCCAGATCATCAGGGTGCATCTACTTACCACAGCATATCATTTTAGGTATGAGGGTTGTCACCAGCTTTTATATGAAGATTTTGTGAAGGAAGACCGGGAAAATACTTAAATTGGTCATGGGGCATGGGGTATTGGGCATTGAAAAGAGGCAGAGGGGTGCGGAGGGGAAAACTCTTCTCCCTTGCTTCTTCCCTGCTCCCTGCCTTATGCCAACAATAATTATTTACGCCTAACTACTTAAGCATTCAGTTGTAAAAAAATTGTAGGTTGGGTGGAGCGGAGCGCAACCCAACATATATAAGGATGTTGGGTTACGCAAAGCCTCCACCCAACCTACGTCCAATGAACTATTTTAAGCTTGCCATGCCACTACTTAAGCATTCAGTTTTTTCTCGACCAATTCGTTAGTCAGCTTAGGATCGGCACGTTTGCCTGTCTTTTTCAGAACTTGTCCGACAAAGAAGCCTTTGAGGTTGGTGTTACCGTTGCGATACTTTTCTAGTTCTTTGGGATTAGCGGCTATTACTTCATCAACGATAGGTTCCAGTACACTAGGATCGGTGATTAACTCTTGACCTGCAAAGGCTTTCTCAGGAGAAATACCACTTAGCAAATCTGGGAGCTTTTCTTTAGCTTGAGCATTGCTAATTTTGCCCGTTTCAATGCGAGTGATGATATCTGCTAAATTGGTGGGAGTCAGGGCGATTTCAGTAATACTGAGTTTTTGCTTATTGAGGTGGGCGGCGATATCTTGAGTAATCCAGTTAGCAGCGGCTTTGGGATTTGCTCCAGATGCGATCGCAGTTTCAAAATATTCGGCTATTGAACGATCTTCTGTCAACACTCTCGCATCGTAAGGGGAAAGCCCCAACTCACTTTCATAATGATGGCGTTTTTGGGCTGGTAATTCTGGTAGTTCGCTCCGCCATTGCTCTAATTGTGCATTTGACACCTCAATTGGTGCTAAATCTGGTTCGGGGAAGTAGCGATAATCGCTGGAACCTTCTTTCACCCGCATACTACTTGTGCGTTGAGCGCCTTCTTCCCAGAGACGAGTTTCTTGGATAATCCTCGCGCCTGCTTCGATGGCGGCGATTTGGCGCTCAATTTCGTAGTCAATTGCCCGTTGAATAGCGCTGAAGGAGTTCATGTTTTTAATTTCTACCTTGGTGCCAAATTCCTTTCGTCCCACTGGACGCACGGAAATGTTGACATCGCAGCGCAGAGATCCCTCCTGCATATTCCCGTCACTCACGCCGAGATACCGCACAATCCGGCGTAATTCTTCAGCATATTCAGCAGCTTCTAGCCCAGAACGCAGATCGGGTTCCGAGACAATTTCTACTAAGGGTATACCTGCGCGATTGTAGTCTACCAAAGAATAGGAAGAACCGGAGAGGCGATCGCTGCCTGCGTGTACCAATTTTCCCGCATCTTCTTCCATGTGCAGACGCGTGATACCAATGCGTTTGCGAATCGGATTACCCTCAGCATCTACCAACTCAATTTCTAACCAACCATGTTCTGCGATCGGTAGATCGTATTGAGAAATTTGGTAATTTTTGGGTAAATCTGGATAAAAATACTGTTTGCGGTCAAATTTACTATATTTAGCGATTTGACAATTTAGTGCCAAACCAGCCTTGACAGCGTATTCTAATACTTTTTCATTGAGTACAGGTAAAACCCCAGGTAAACCCATACAAATCGGGTCAATGTTAGTATTGGGGTCAGCACCGAATGCCGTAGAGCTATTAGAGAAAATCTTGGTGTTGGTACTTAGCTGACAATGGGTTTCTAAACCAATAATCGCTTCATACTCAGTTTTTACAGTCGTAGCAGTCGTCATAATATCAATAATTTGGGCATAATCCTTCTAGTGGTACTATTGTAGCGGCGTATTGAGTTGCCCTGAAGACGGTTATTTGGGTGAGCAATGCTTACCGTGTTGAGCTTGAAAAAGAAGGTGCGAACCTAAAGTGAAGAAAATCTTGATTATTGGTTCTGGGGGTGCTGGTAAATCTACCCTAGCCCGCGCACTGGGAAGCATTTTAGGTTTAGAAGTGATTCACTTGGATGCTTGGTACTGGAATCCTGGTTGGGTTGAGACTCCAAAAACTGAATGGCAAAGTATTATCCAAGACCTAACCCGACGAGAATCTTGGATTATGGATGGTAACTATGGCGGTACTCTCGACCTTCGTTTGTCGGTTGCAGATACGGTAATTTTTTTGGATTTTCCCCGAATTTTATGTTTGTCGCGAGTGATTAAACGCCGCTTCATCTATGCTGGACAATCCAGGCCTGATATGGCGTCACATTGTCCTGAAAGATTGAATTGGGAATTTCTCAAATATATCTGGTCATACCCAATTATCCGTCTTCCTGGAATTCTAGAAAAACTTAGTCAAGTAACACCAAACCAGCAAGTTATTATTCTCCGCAAACCAACAGAAGTCAGAGAGTTTTTACAAAATATTTCCCACGATAGGACTCATATTTGATTTTTGAAAAAACTCAGTACACCTTTATTCCTTCTTCCCAGTCCCCAGTCCCCATTCCCCAGTCCCTTACCTCTACGAGTGATTCAGAAATCAAAGACGCTCCTGCGTCGCTAACGCTGCGCTATCGAGCGTCGCGTCTGAATATTGGTTAAAACCGTACTTCTCTACGAGACGCTACCGCGAACGTCCCGCTACGCGCTAATGCCCCTGGTGGGCGAAAAAAATTAAAATATTCTCGCCTTAAAATTCTATTCCTTTATGGGTAGAGTATTCTGAATTCTGAATTCTGACTCCTGTTTTATTAAAAGTATCTGAAAAAATTGATAAACTATCACTATAGCATTTCCCGACTTAGTAAGGTACACCCGTAGGGGTACGGCAGTGCCCATTGGTGTCAGCTTAACGTGAAACCGCTTGTCCGCCGGGAATTGAAATTCCCGTATAATAGCTAAAGTCATCTGAAGATGACTAAATATCGCCAAAAATCTCTAGTCTACTTCAGTAGTGGGCATGGAAGCCAACAGATAAGCTATTTCCATCTGTCGCAGCTTAACTCAGGTATTGCTTGAATACGCACCTATGAGTCGTTAAGTTTATAATTTGAAACTGTGACTCAAAACTCATAATTGGAGCGAAGCAACTGGTGAGCAGCTTATTACAAGGAGTCAACCTGTACTTAATTGGGATTATGGGCGTTGGTAAGACGACGGTAGGGCGCTTACTAGCAAAGGAATTGGGTTATGGATTTGTGGATACCGATGATGTCATTGCCCAAGCGACAGGTAAATCTATCAATCAGTTATTTGCACAAGCTGGTGAAGCGGAGTTTCGCCAGTTAGAAAGCGACGTACTTTCAAAAGTTTGTGCTTTTACAAAGTTGACTATAGCAACTGGTGGGGGAATTGTTCTGCGGCGAGAAAATTGGGGTTACTTGCACCACGGTTTGATAGTGTGGCTAGATACGCCAGTTGAGATAATTTACAACCGTTTAGCTGAGGATACCACAAGACCATTGCTACAAGATGTTGATCCTCAAGGTAAATTGCGATCGCTCCTCGAACAACGAACACCACTTTATTCTCAAGCCGATTTGCACATCATCGAGCGAGAGGGAGATACACCTGAAGATGTTGCCAAGCGAATACTTGAGGCAATTCCTAGCATCCTGAAAAAAGCTGTTTCTCATTAATGGCGAATATTAATCTAACTGTGTCTGCAAAAGATATTTTTCATGAATCAGTTAAAAAAGCTTTGCAAAAAGAACAATGGATCGTTACGAGCGATCCATTAAAATTTAAATTTGGGGAAGTCAACTTCCAAATTGATTTAGGCGCAGAGAAAATAATTGCCGCAGAAAAAGGAAATGAAAAAATAGCAATTGAAATCAAAAGCTTTTTTAACCCCTCGGCAATAACAGATTTTTACTCCGCTTTGGGACAATTCCTTAGTTACTGTCTAGCATTAGCAGGATATGAACCAGAGCGAGTATTATACTTAGCAGTTCCATTGGATACTTACAAAATATTTTTTCAACTTGAATTTACTAAAACTGCGATAAAACAGTATCAGGTGTTGTTAATTGTTTATGAGCCGGAAAATGAGGTGATTGTACAGTGGATAAACTAGCGAAATATCAAGAATTGGTGAAAACATTGTTGACTAACTATGCCAGTGATGATGTCTCAGATAATGATGTCGAAGTTCAACTCATTTTAGACACAGAACGCAATCATTATCAATGGATGAATGTCGGTTGGCAAGGATTTAATCGTATTTATCGATGCGTAATGCATTTTGATATTAAAGATGGCAAAATCTGGCTGCAACAGAATTTAACCGATCGCAATCCAGCAGAGGAATTAGTGATGATGGGAGTACCACGAGAGGATATTGTCTTGGGTTTGCAAGCTCCATACAAGCGTCAGTATACAGATTATGGCGTAGCGTAAGGCGATCGCTCTTTTCGATTACCTACGAAAGTTAATATTTATCTTGGAGTTTAATGCAGTGATATATTCATTTGCTCATCCTGCATTTTTACTACCACCATCTTCAGATTTTAGCAATTTTCTAGATGTTATGCCACTTGCATGTTAGTGTGTGTTACGGAGTGTTGAGTTTCATTACATCAAATAGATGCATCCACTTTTGGAATAAACATAATTATTTAGTGCGAGAAAACCAACTACATGGGTTGTCTAAAAAAGACTATCTGCCAAAACCGGATGCTCTCCATAAAAATTAACCAGCCGAGTAACGCACCATTCTTAAGGATTTGGTGCGTTACACTACGCTGTCGCTAACGAACCCTACGTATCTGTTCAAAAATCAAATAGTAGTCCTATAGGAAATTCCCAAATAAAAACCATTCTCACCATAATGATGAGAATGGCAAAAAATTAGGAGACAAGAACAGGAAAATTTAATCTTCGCAATTCTCATTCAACTTAAGATTCACTTGACTTAACACTCATTTTATCTAACAGTTTAGTGATTTTTTGAGCTTTTTCAGCTTGTCGCTGTTTTTGTAATAAATCTTTAGCTTGTATCAGGTTAGTTTTCGCTTCTTCTTCTCGCTTTTGCTGCATGAGAATGTTTGCCAGACGCAAGTAAGCATCAGGATTTTTTGGACTGCGGCGAATTACTTCTTGGAATAATTCTGTTGCTTCTTCTACTTGTCCTTGCTGGTTTAAAACATCTCCCAAAAACAAGCGCACCACATCATTTGTAGAGTTGATGGAAATCACTTTGCGAAAGGCTGCTTCTGCACCTTGGTAATCTTTTGCTTGAGCAAGATTGATGCCTTTTTGAAATAAGTCTGAGGTTATCAAAGTTTTCCAAGCGAAATAACCAAGGATTGACAGACTGAGAACAACTACAATAGCAGCGATAATCGAACTAGTGGGAAAGGTTTCTAGCATTGTCTAAGCCAAAAGACAGGCGATAGGAAAAATCAGATATTCCATAAAAAAGAGTTTCCAGATAAATTGGTAGAATTGAGCGATCGCACTTTTATCTTGTAAGTCTACCGTCAAACTCCGCAACCACAGCCAAGCCAACAGCCCCAAATGAGTAACTATCAAGAATATGGGGTTAACTGAGGCGACACGTAGCACCCCAACCAGAATAATTCCCAAATAGCAGGCAGTTATTACCCAAAGAGACAGATTAAACACAGCTTGCGAGCCGAGTTTGATGGTGAAAGTAGTAATATTGTAGAGGCGATCGCCTTCCATATCGGGGATATCTTTAAAGATCGCGATCGCAAAGGTAAACACCAAAATAAATAACGTCAGCACCCATACCACAGGCGGAATTGTTTGGCTTTGGTGCAACGCCCAACTGTAATGCAGATATAACCCTAAATTCACAATCGTACCGCGCACCGAAAAAATACACAGCGCCGCCCAAACGGGAAACTGTTTCAAGCGAATTGGCGGTAAAGAATAAGCAGTACCAATGGCCAAACTAATCGCCACCATCCCCAATAAGAACGGGCCAGTTAGCCACGCCACAACTAGCGCCAAAATCCCACTAGAAGCAACAATCAATTGCCCAGTTTGCTGAGAAAACTCACCAGATGCTAGGGGTAAATGAGGCTTATTAATCTTGTCAATTTCCACATCTTCTAATTGATTCAGCCCCACAATGTAGACATTGCCACACAGACAAGCAATCCATGCGCCCAACAAAGGTAGTAGGGAATACGTTGTTGTAGAGACGCGATTCATCGCGTCTGTATTTATCGCACCTGTACTAATGGCAACGGCAATTAAATATAAACCTAAAACACTCAGACTTGTACCAATAATTGTGTGCGGGCGAGAGAATTTCCAGAAAGCGTATAACCACTGGAAATATGATTGAACGGGTTTGCCTGATAAAGGGCTGTTTTGAGAACTCTGGCTCATGAGTAGCTTAAATACTGTATTCTGGCTAGTTGTTAATCATTGTTACAGAATTTGGTCATTAACAAGAGCCAAAGACCTACATAGTATTTATATTTTGGGTTCTTCAGTACCTTTTATCCTAAAGTTCCAGTTAAAAATCTCAGAAGTCTTGCTATATAAGGGAATTATCAAACAGAATTCAGGAGTCAGGAGCCAGAATGGGCTAAACGCCCCGCTACCGCTAACAGAATTGAATTCTGTGCGACTGGCGGATAGCGCCGGCGGCAAGCGAGTCTTCTCCCAAGGGGAGACGCTAAGAGCGAACGAGCGTCTTGATTCTGACCGGAGGCGGAGCATCTCCGGCTCCGCTCCTGAATTCTGACTTCTGAATTCAGGAGTCAGAATTCTTCTTCAAGCTTATTTTCTGAGATTATTTTAATATTGCCTCTTTCCCCTGTTCCCTTGTGGTTTCCTGACTTGTAGTACGTGGCATTTGAGGAACTTAGAGAATCTCTTCTGCGTAAGTTATAAAAAAAAGGGAGAAGCAGGGAGAAAAGTTTCCCCTCTGCCTCTTTCCCCTCTATCTCCTTTTAATAAGGCCACTTCCAATCGCGGATTTCCGGCACATCATCGCCGTACTTCTCAATATAGTGCTTGTGTTCAATCAGCTTATCCTGCATCTGCTGTTTCACATAAGCTGCCTTAGATCCTAGTTTGGGGACGCGATCGATTACATCAATTACTAAATGGAAGCGATCTAAATCGTTGAGAACAACCATATCAAAAGGAGTAGTGGTAGTTCCCTCTTCCTTGTAGCCACGCACATGGATGTTTTTATGATTAGTGTGGCGGTAGGTTAAGCGATGAATCAGCCAGGGATAGCCATGAAAGGCAAAGATAACGGGTTTGTCGGTGGTGAAAATTGTGTCAAAGTCTTTTTCACTCAAACCGTGGGGATGTTCGCTTTTTGGCTGGAGTGTCATCAAATCGACTACGTTCACTACCCGCACTTTTAAATCTGCGAAATTCTGACGCAAGATGTCTACAGTCGCCAAGGTTTCTAAGGTGGGAACATCCCCAGCACAAGCTAGCACTACATCTGGATCGCCGCCTTCGTCGTTGCTTGCCCATTCCCAAATGCCGATGCCTTTGGTGCAGTGCTTGATGGCTGCATCTATGTTGAGATATTGCAATGCTGGCTGTTTTCCAGCAATGATGACGTTAACGTAGTTGCGGCTTTTAAGACAATGGTCAGTTACCGACAGCAGAGTGTTGGCATCGGGGGGCAAATAGACGCGAACAATCTCGGCTTTTTTGTTGAGTACATGGTCGATAAAACCAGGGTCTTGGTGGGAGAAGCCGTTATGGTCTTGTCGCCAAACGTGAGAGGTGAGTAGGTAATTGAGAGAAGCGATCGGTCTACGCCAGGGAATATGTTTGGTGGTTTTCAACCATTTGGCGTGTTGGTTGAACATGGAATCAATGATGTGGATGAATGCCTCGTAGCAAGTGAAAAATCCGTGACGCCCGGTGAGGAGGTAGCCTTCTAACCATCCTTGGCAAGAAGTTTCGCTGAGAACTTCCATCACCCGACCGTCGGGGGAAAGGTGGTCATCTTCGGGGTAAATTTCGGCTTCCCAAACCCGATCTGTAACTTCTAACACAGGGTCTAGACGATTCGATGCTAATTCGTCGGGCGCAAAGATGCGGAAATTGCGACTTTCTTGGTTAAGTCGCATGATATCCCGCAGGAATTTGCCGGTCACTTTGGTAGCTTCGGCGATCGCCTTCCCTGGTTCAGCAACATCTACAGCATAGTCTTGAAAGTCCGGGATATTGAGGTCATGCAGCAAAATACCGCCGTTGGCGTGGGGATTATCACCCATACGTCGATGCTTTTTGGGGGCTAGTTCTGCTAGTTCGGGAATCAGTGTGCCGTTAGCGTCGAAGAGTTCTTCTGGTTTGTAACTCTTCATCCAATCTTCTAGAAGTCTTAGGTGTTCTGGCTGTTTTGCTATGTTGCTTAAGGGGACTTGGTGCGATCGCCAAGAACCTTCAGTTTTTTTGCCATCCACTTCTTTAGGCCCTGTCCAACCTTTGGGGGTTCGCATGACAATCATCGGCCACTGGGGACGTTCAGTGAAACCATGTACGCGGGCTTCTCTTTGAATACTTTGAATTTCAGCGATCGCTGTTTCTAGAGTCGCCGCCATCTGCTGGTGAACATCTGCGGGATCGTCACCTTCAACAAAGTATGGTTTGTAGCCGTAACCTACAAATAAACTCTCCAACTCCTCACGGCTAATTCGTGCGAGTGTCGTTGGGTTAGCAATTTTATACCCATTCAGGTGCAGAATCGGCAATACAGCACCATCACGTATAGGATTAAGAAACTTGTTGGAATGCCAGCTAGTGGCTAAAGCACCTGTTTCAGCTTCGCCGTCACCGACAACAGCAGCAACAATTAAATCAGGGTTATCAAAGGCAGCACCGAAAGCGTGGACAAGGGCATAACCTAGTTCCCCGCCTTCGTGGATCGAACCAGGAGTTTCCGGTGCAACGTGACTAGGAATACCACCGGGAAAAGAGAACTGTTTAAAAAGTTTCTTGATTCCTTCAGCATCCTGGGAAATGTTGTGGTAATACTCGGTATAAGTGCCTTCTAAGTAGGTGTTGGCAACCAGTCCAGGGCCTCCATGACCGGGGCCAGCAATGTAGATTGTGTTTAGGTCATATTTCTTAATGAGCCGATTCAGGTGAACATAGATAAAGTTCAGCCCTGGCGTTGTTCCCCAGTGCCCTAAAAGTCTGGGTTTGACGTGTTCCAGCTTTAGGGGTTCTCTTAGTAGCGGATTGTCCAGTAGATATATTTGCCCAACGGAAAGATAGTTAGCTGCACGCCAGTAGGCGTTTATCTTTTGTAATTCTTCATCTGTTAAAGGCTTTGTTTGTGGAGTCGTTGCTAATGTCATTATCGACACTCCATTACAAAAAGGATTTTGGCGAACTCATCAGTAAGTGATTATACTTTTTTTCCAGATGATGGCCATCTACCCATGATGATTTTTTCCACCCTTCTTGACTAAACAAGGTAAAAGTAAAAAGTAAAAAGGCAAAAGAAAGAAAAAGAAAAATGGTTTGAGAGCAACTAAATTTATTTATGGAATGAAATAAAAACATTTATTTCGAGATGCACTGGCTTGCACAAGTTAAAACTTATACTATTTCCTTATGAGGGTGTGCCAAACCCTTTTAACTTCTTTCTTTCTTTGTGTCCTTCTCTGACGAGACGCTGCGCGAATGCGTCCTTTGCGGTTCGTTTTCTTCCTTGTACTTAAATATGGTTTAGCGCATCTTCATACAGAAGCAGATCAAGGAATAACCTAATTATTAATTTCCAATAACCCAGGCGGTGGTGTGATTTCAATACGATTAGATTTCAAGTCTACTATTGGTGCGATCGCTTCCACAAAAGGAATCAAAACAGTCTTTTGCTTTTTGTCGCCAGCAAATGATTCATGGAACTTTACTTCTAACAAATCATTACCAGCCGGGATAATATCTACCACTGTACCAACGAGTTCGCCAGATACCTGCATGAAGACTTCCAAACCAATCAAATCGAGGACATGATATTCATCTTCGCCTAATTGGGGGCGATCGCTAGCTGGCACCATTAATGTACAACCGCGCAACGCCTCCGCCTGGTCGCAATTTTCTACACCAGCTAATTTGATCACATACAAGTTTTTGTTACTGATATAACGTCCTGTCAATAATTCGATTGGTTGTGGTTCTGTGTCACCTGAACGCAACAACCAACGTTTTCCCGGCACCTCAAATCTTTCGGGAAAGTCTGATACAGGATAAACCCGCAATTCTCCAGACAATCCTTGAGGGGCAACAATTTTACCAATTTCTAGCCAATTATCTGATTTGTCATTTGTCATTTGTCATTTGTCATTTTTTATTGCTTATTTTTCCCTTGTCTCACTCAGCACTCAGCACTCAGCACTCAACACTAGGCAGTCACAGCCGCACGCTTATAAGCTTCTTCAGCCACCTTGGCTAAACGTTGCATGGCAGTGGCAATTTCCTCATCACTGCCGGTGAGGCTGATGCGGAAGCATTGGTGCTTGTGTGCCCATTCTTCTTCTAAACCGGGGAAGAAGGTACTTCCAGGGACAATAATCACACCTACTTGCTTTAATTGTTGGTAGAATTCCCAGTCAGCGATGGGTAAATCCTCTAACCACAACCAAGCAAAAATTGCTCCTTCACCGCGATGGAGGAACCAAGGTAAATCCTTGGGCATCGCTTCTTCTAAGCTGGTTTCTAAAACGGTAAATTTATTTTGGTAAAAGGGACGGATGACAGTATGAGAAATTTCAACTAAGCGGCCAGAATTGATTGCATAAGCTGCGATCGCTTGGCCGTAACGTGAAGAATGGAGACTCATATTTGCCTGAAAACACTCCAGCACTTCAATCCACTTTTCATCCCCAATGGCAATACCAATTCTTTCTCCTGGTAATCCGGCTTTCGATAAACTCAGGCAGTGGAGGATATTCTCACCAAACACTGGTGTCATTTCGGTAAAGTTTAATGCGGGGAAGGGAGGCGCATAAGCGGAGTCAATTAACACGGGTAAATTGTAAGGTGCAGCCAGGGCGGCAATCTTTTTCACCTCATCATCAGTGAGGACGTTACCAGTAGGATTACAGGGGCGAGAGAAAAGGACACAACCAGTATTTTCTGTAATCGTAAGTTTGCTGAAGTCGGGGCGATATTTAAATCGGTGGGCAGCTGCATCAATATCGAGAGTTGGTTTGTAGGCAGTTAAGGCTTTTGGAACTAAGCAGATACCACCGTAACCTGTGTAGTCAGGGCTGAGGGGCAAAACGATTTGTTTTAACTCGCCACTGGGGGTGTAGCCACCGAAGGTATTGGCAGCGTAGAAGTAGAGGGTTTGACTGCCGGGGGTAATCAGGATATTGCGATCGCTCAAGTTTAACCCGTAGCGTTTGTTAAAATCGTTAGCGATCGCTTCAATCAATGGTGCATAACCCTGACTTGAGCCGTAGCGGCAAACTACCTCACCATATTCTGAACTAGCAAGAAGTTGTGCAGTACAATCCCGCCATAATTGCTCTACCTCTGGCAAAATCAACGGATTACCAGCACTCAAATTAATAAACTGCTGCCCTGCACCCGCTCGTAATGTTTCGATAATATCCTTCATGATTGCTCTGACGCCAGTCAGGTTGGACATTTGAGCGCCGATTTGAGTTAGGGCAGGGTTCATAAGCTGTAATAAAATATATTAATTGAGGGGTGGACAAATTATTTGGGGTTTGCTGCTGACATCCAGTTTACATCGTTGTTAAAGCAGCTGTTACCACCTTTAACCAATCTAGCTAGAGAATGATATTTTAACAAAGGTAATAATATTTATCGTTCTAGTGGCGATCGTGCTGAGTAAATCCAATGAAGTAATACAAAAGTTTATCATGTGTTTAATATTTATGAGGGGACTGGATACTGGGGACTGGAGATTGGGGACTGGGGAATGGGGAGATGAGGGAGTGTGGGGAGATGAGGGAGATGAGAATTTTGCTTCCCTCTCCTCCCACACCCCCCACACCCCCCACACCCCCCACACCTCCCAATGCCCCATGCCTAATGAAAAAACTATACAGGAGCGCTGACATTGCAAGTTAAAGCAGCAGTAGCTTACAGTGCAGGTAAGCCGTTGACGATTGAAACCGTTCAACTATCGGGGCCACAAGCCGGCGAAGTGTTAGTTGAAGTGAAAGCAAGCGGGGTTTGTCATACCGACGCTTTTACCTTATCTGGTGACGATCCCGAAGGTTTGTTTCCGGCTATTTTGGGACATGAAGGTGCTGGTGTGGTTGTGGAAGTAGGCGCTGGTGTCACTAGTCTCAAACCAGGGGATCATGTGATTCCTCTCTACACTCCCGAATGCCGTCAATGTGAATATTGTCTGAGTTTCAAAACTAATCTCTGTCAAGCCATTCGCCTAACTCAAGGACGCGGTGTGATGCCCGATGGCACCAGTCGCTTTAGTGTGGATGGGCAGATGATTCATCATTATATGGGTACATCCACTTTTGCTAACTATACGGTGCTGCCGGAAATCGCCTTAGCAAAAATTCGCGAAGATGCCCCATTTGATAAGGTTTGTTACATTGGCTGCGGTGTGACTACTGGTATTGGTGCAGTCATCAATACTGCCAAGGTGGAACCTGGGGCAAATGTCGTGGTTTTCGGTTTGGGTGGTATAGGTTTAAATGTCATCCAAGGGGCGCGGATGGTAGGGGCAAATATGATTGTCGGGGTAGATATTAATCCCAACAAACGCGCCTTGGCGGAAAAATTTGGTATGACGCACTTTGTCAATCCTCAAGAAGTAGAGGGTGATTTAGTTCCCTATCTGGTTGATTTAACAAAAGGCGGTGCTGATTACAGCTTTGAATGTATTGGTAATGTCAAATTGATGCGTCAAGCATTAGAATGCTGTCATAAAGGTTGGGGTGTGAGCGTGATTATCGGTGTTGCTGGTGCTGGACAGGAAATCAGTACTCGTCCTTTTCAGCTAGTAACTGGGCGCGTTTGGAAAGGTTCAGCTTTCGGTGGCGCTAGAGGCCGTACAGATGTGCCAAAAATTGTTGATTGGTATATGGAAGGTAAGATAAATATTGATGATTTGATTACCCATGTAATGCCCATTGAGCAAATTAATGATGCTTTTGAATTGATGCACAAAGGTGAATCAATTCGCAGTGTGGTAACTTTTTAATTTGTAATTCGTAATACTCGCCTCCGGCGAGAAGCAAGCTACGTAATTCGTAATTTTTGACTGATGCTTACGCAGATAGTCCTGTTTCAAATAAGGTTTAAATCTCTATCTGAAACATAATTATGAATTATGAGTTTTTAAATTATAGCGGTTCTCATTCACATGAGGTACAACCGTAGGGGCAATTCATGAATTGCCCCTACACCTTGCGATATAATTTTGTACCGCATTTGAGTGGGAACCGCTATATGTAGACATTACAAATCTGAAAAAAGGCAAAAAAACTGATGCCAAATTTCTATGAAACAGACTTCTACATTTGGACTCAAGAACAGGCTAACCTTCTGCGTCATCATCAATGGAACCAGCTTGACCTACCCAATTTAATTGAGGAAATTGAATCTTTGGGAAGAAAGGAACGCCAAGAATTGAGAAATCGTCTTAGTGTGTTAATTGGACATTTGCTCAAATGGGAATATCAACCAAATCAACGCAGTCGTAGTTGGTTAGCAACAATTAGAGTACAACGACGGGAAATTATCAATTTGTTGAGCGAGAATCCTAGCCTGAAGCCTTATCTTGAAGAAGCACTCCAGGAATCTTATGAAAATGGTAGGGATTTAGCATCAGGAGAAACAAATTTGCCACTCTCAACTTTTCCCCTGCAATGTTTATATCTTTTTGAGGAAATTTTGAGCGATCGCTTTTATCCCGGTGAGTCTACCACAGATGATTTAATGAATTGACCGAAAACGACTCATGATACAAGCCCCTAAATTTATTTATGGGGATCATTAATTTTGAATTTTGTTAGCGCAGCGTTAGCGAGTCTGCGAGCGTCATTTTGAATTTTGAATTCGGAGCGAAGCGACGTGACACTCCTCAGTCCAAATTCACAAGTAGCAAAATTTGTCAACTTGATAATACTCCATCAAAGTATCGATCAATTTCTGCTGTAAGTATTTCAAAGTCCACAGGCTTGGTCAAGTGGCATTTGAAACCAGCCTGAAGCGCAAGTTGCCGATCCTCCTGGCCACCGTAGCCGGTGAGTGCAATCAGAATTGAGCGATTAAATTTGGAGTCTTTACTTAGTTCCTGTGCAACGGCGAATCCATCCATTTCAGGAAGTCCGATGTCACAAATAATCACATGAGGCTCAAGCTTCCTGGCAATTTCTACCCCTAAAATTCCATTTTTGGCAATGGAAACTTCATGCCCAAAATACTCAAGTACTGCTTGTAATGATATGGCTGAATCCTCGTTATCTTCGATGACTAAAATCTTCAATGATTTTTTAGCCGCCTCTGTAATCTCCAGGTTGTTGTCCAAGGCTGTAATCTCTTCGCATACAGGGAGAGTAACTTTGAATTCTGCTCCCAGATTAATCCCTCTACTTGAGGCTTGAACATTACCACCATGAAGTTCCACAAGACTTTTTACTACCGAGAGTCCCAAACCTAGCCCGCCTCTTGAACGGTCTAAGCTGCGATCGCTCTGGGTAAATGGCTCGAAAAGTTCTGGTAATATTGTCGGGTCTATCCCTATACCTGTATCTCTTACGGATAAGACCGCCACACTACCTGAGCCATTCTCACTTGAAATAACTGAGAAATCCACCCAGATTGTCCCATCTGGCTGGGAAAACTTTAAGGCGTTATCAATAAGGTTCCCAAAGATTTGGAAGAAGCGAGTGGAGTCAACATAAGCCCACACGGGCGTATTTGGCAAGTCTTGTACTACGTTAAGATTCCATCTCTTGATTGCTTGTGCATGGTCATTGAGACTCTGGCGAACCAATTCCACCAGATTAACTTTCTCTAGGTTTAATGAAATTTTCCCATAAGTGATAGACGAAACGTCAAGTAACTCATCGATCAATTTCGAGAGGTGCTTAATCTGGTGCTGCATCATTAAAACTGTTTCCCCGACTGCACCAGTCTCACCCAGCTTTAACTTAAGTAGCTGAACGCCGTTGGAAATAGGAGCAACAGGATTCCTCAACTCGTGAGCCAGCATCGCAATAAATTTGTCTTTTAGGGCGTTTTGGTTCGTAAGTTTCTGGAAAAGTTGCACGTTGGCGATCGCAACTGCTGTAGTATCTGTCAAAATCTCAAGGAGTCCGATTTCTTCGGGTGTGGCTAGGTGTCGTGTACTCCAGTAGGCTCCAATTGCACCCAATGGTTCAGAAACCCTGATCGGAACCATCACTAAACTCTTGACAAAAGTCACTTTGTACGCATCAAGAGGAATTCGTGTATCTTGGTAAATGTCCTCAATTACGGCTGCTTGTTTATTGAGCATTGCCCAACCGGAGATGCAAGACTTGAGGGGAAAACGCATACCTTTCCAAAGCGGCCCAATGGCGTTTTCATCGACATAGTGGCAACATTCACCATCCCGCAATACAAAAGTGACTCCATCCGCATTTGTGAGATCGCGAGCTGCTAAACGCACAATCTCAATAATTTCTTCTATAGTCCGCACACAAGCCAAATCCTTCACGACCGAAAGTAGCCTGTTGTAAGACGAAATGTTATAGCTTTGAGGTGAATTCTGTTCTTGAGAGATGGAGGTTTGTAATATATTTTTCATAAAAGACTTCAAACAGAAGGGATGTCTGTATAAAAACTCAGGTAAAGCGGGTAGGTTTCAGCAGATACTTACTCTTAATCGTAATTTTAACTTTAGATATTGAGAGTACAATCTTTTAACGCATTTTTCTCCTATTGTAGTATAAATATTTTTAACTGAATCAGTGAATATTCGCGGAAGGGTTGTGCGTTATAATGCAATCTCTGATATTTGATGTACTGCGGTTACGTAGTTAGGAATAAGAATTAAATAAAATACAATTTATGTCCCTGGTTTACCTCACCCTAAATCCCTCTCCTTATAAAGCAATACAGTTCAGTTAAGGCTAAAACTCTTTGCCAAAGTCAATTTTTTTAACGAACCGCAAAGGACGCAAAGAGAAGACAGAAATGCTTAACTGAACCGTATTGCCTTATAAAGGAGAGGGAAGCTAGAGACAGAATGAAATTCAATTAACTCTTGTGGGGTGGGCATCTTGCCCGCCCTATGGACTGGGCGCTCATGTTGCCCACCCCACAATATTGGATAATTTATTTCTTGGAGTTCCCTTATTTAGCGATCGCCAAATAATACTCAAATCGCTCCCGGAGTTGTTCTACCGTTAAATTTTGAGTCCAGTACTCTACTAGGGCGTGACCAAATGCCCAGGCGTTGCGATCGGGTGCAGCGGAGTTTTCTAGCAGTAGCGGCCAAAGGGATAGCAATTCAAAGTTGAGCGAGTTGGAGTTGCCTGTATTCAAGAGCGAGAAAAGGTCATATCCCATTTGAAGTTTGCCAATTACAATCGGCAACTGTTCCACAGGAATTTGCTCTGCCAACATATATGCTAAAGCTGGAGATCCGGTTGAGAGCGTAGAAACAAACTGGAGGACGGGACTTTTGAGCAAAGCCGTTAATCCCTGTGTTGTCGTCATTTGGAAGGTGTAGTGGTCGATGATTTTGGCAGCAGCGACGATACGGGCTTCTAAGTTACGCAAAAAGCGGGCGAGACGGAGTTGCTTGCTTGGCGCGATCGCATCCACTAATCCCAACGATAGCGCCTCTACTCCCCAAGAAACTCGATTCGTTTTGCTGTCACCTGTAACCACGGGTAAAACTAGATTACAGAAGTTTCCCAGCAGTTTGGCACGATACTCAGTGGCTTCGCGAATGGCAATTTCTTTGGCGCGAGCGCCCCATTCCCAATCATAAGGCGGTTGCCATTCGCGGATGGGACGTAGCCGGTCTACCTGAGTGACGATCGCGATCGCAGGTAAATCTGCAACTTCTGCTTTGATGTCTTGCAAAAAGTCCACATCCATTTGCAGGGCAGGATCGAGGGCAGGGGTAGCTAATAGCAGCAAATCTGCGTTGATGGCATAATCAAGCACCAAATTTCTGAGTCTGGCACGGTTGACTTGTTCATAACCAGGTGTATCCAAAAGTGTTAGGGTTTCCCCACCTTGAGCCTGCCATTGATAATTTTGAATGCGATCGGTACTCGGTAAAACATCAACGGCTGCGAGATCCGCCTGAAATAGCGTGTTAATCAGGCTGCTTTTTCCCGATCCTGTGCGCCCTACCAACAGAATATTAACGGGCTTTTGCCCAACTACCTCGGCTGGTTGAGCTTGAGTTAAGATTTCTCGGAGTGTTTGGGTTTTTGCCTGGGGTAAAATTGGTGTGGAAACTACGGTTGCTGAAACTGGGCTGCGTCCGTAAAGTGCGATCGCCTGCCGACATAAGTTTCTCAGGGCAGCTTCCCGGAATAACTGGCTCAAATTTCCCAGCAATTGCTGAGTTGCTTGGTTACTGGAACCCTGGGTAGCTTGTTTTGCCACTGCCGCCACCGGATTTAAAACCCACTGTGCCCAATTCCAAACACGCCAGAATTTCCGAGCCGATGGTTCCAACTTTCGGTAGACTTCGTATCCTTGGTATGCTTGCCCCACCGTTACCTGATTGAGGATAGGGGATAACTTTTGCATCCACTGATCCATATCATCTACCGTTCCGCGAATCAGCCCGTAAGCTTGGGGGACGTAAATATTCAGTAGAGGGTATTGAATTTGAGGATTGTAAATATGAGCGATCGCCACGACTAAATCTTGGCAGCGCGTCCAAAAAGTTTGCCAGTCTTCCCAAATGGGGCGATCGCTTTGTGCTGCTTGGAGAATTTCTTGGAGTGCGGTTTCTGCAAGCTTTGTAGTATCACTTCCCACTGGCTGTACTGTATCTTCTGCCGTCGATTCCAGTTCTTCACGGACTTGAGTTAATACAGCTTCTATTTGGTTAACAGCTGGTTGAGTCCATTTGACTAGCAGCCAACGCCAACCCACGAATAAAAGGGTAAACACACCCCAAATCCAATTAATGCCCCACGCATGAATTTGCGAACCGGCGGATACCAGTAAAAAAATGATGATAAACGCGATCGGGATTGCTAATACAACCCACTGCCACGGTTTTAATCGCACCATTGCCCCATACCTGCTTTGGTTAGACTGCTTATATTGCTATTGTCGATCTAAATCTGTTCATTAGTGGCTTGAAAGTGCTGAGTGCTGAGTGCTGAGTACTGAGTTAGGAGTTAGGAGTTAGGAGTTGGGAGTTGGGAGTTAGGGGTTAGGGGTTAGGAGTTATACTAAAGACGGGTTGCAGCTTTAGTTTTAAAATCGCCAAGAGTATTGATATACAAAGATTTTTGCCTGGGCAAAAGTCTAGCAATCATCCGTTTTTAGTATAGGAGTTAGGAGTCAATACTGCGTAGGTTTTGGAATTTATTGGTTGAGACAAGCTTTCTTGAGCAGGGAGCGAAATGGAGGCTGGCGTTGAGTTTTGCTTCCCCTGCTTCCCCTGCCTCCTCAACGACGATTGGCTCTTTCTTGGGGAATAATCTCCGTGACTACCCTATCGCCAGAACTGCCGCCTTTGACAACAATATTTTCTGTTTGCAGATTACCAAGGGCTGTTTCACCGACAAAATTTAACGGTGGGTCAACTTGTCGATAAGTCACATTTCCTTGAGCTTCAACTAACTTATTGTCTAAATACCAAGTTAATGTATTGGATTTCAAAGACTGGCGACGTTGACCAACGGCGTTGACGTTTCCTGTTAAATAAACGGTTTTTTGCGGTATTTTCATTTCACCTTGATTAGCTGTCACTGTGACATTTTCGGCACGCTGGAACATTCGCGTGGGCGAGTTTGTGGTGACAGTTTCGGCATTCATATTCCAGATCATAGAGTTACTAGCTATTTGCAGTGGTGGGTCTAGTAAATCTAGTTGAGCATTTTGTTTGATAGTGGCAATTTTGGTTTTTAAGTTGACTTCGGCAGAATTTCCCTTGCCACGATCGCTAATTTTATTATCTTTGTAGCGGTCAATTTGGACGGGGCGATCGCTAATCAGTTTTTCTTCTTTAATATTCCAAATTAAATGTTCGGTTCTAACCTGCATTTGGGGATCGGTGGAATTGGCTATTACCCCTCCAGAAAATTCCATGCGCTGTTCGCGGGTTTTAACTCGCGCTTCCTGTGCTACTGCTTGTAGTTGTTTATGAGTACCATTAATCTGGTTACGCACAATCAACAAATCTTCTTGAGGACGCCATTCTAATTCATTGCCTTGCAACACAATCCCATTATTAGGATCTGTGGCAAATATCTTACCCTTAAGAAACAACTGCTTCCCATCTTGTACAATATCTGCTACATCTGCCTTGATTTTGTAAACTACTTTGCCATCTTGGTATAGTTCACCATAAGGACTTTCCGCCTGACCAATTTCTTTTTCTTTGGTATATTTTGCCCGTGTAGCCCTGACTTTCCAAATCGGTCGTCCGACTTCATCTGCTTGTTCTAGGGTGACACCAAAGAAAGTTAAATCGCTATCTGAATTAGATGATCCCCCGGTATTTTGTTGAGAAGCTGGGGGAGATTTGCTCCCACAAGCAACTAAACCAAATACCAAGAAAAAAGTCAAAGGTAAAACAAGAAACGAGGGAGCGGAGGAGAAATTTTGATTTTTTCTCTCTTCCTTTCTCCCCCTTTTATGAAACTTATACGCCATTATTCTTGGATTTCTAAATGTCCATCACTAGTTCTAGTGTCTTCCAAAAAACCGATCCCCGATAAGGGTCGGTATGGATAGCTTTGGCGAGGGGTTTTTTGAATATCCTCTTTGATGGCTTCCAAATCAATGTAGCGATCGCTAACATTAATTAAGCTGTCGCTGGTCATGGAACGCAAGCTCACGACTTCTACCCGCACGCCACGATAGCTGACTGAATTAACCGCATAAGCTAAATCCCCATCACCGCTAACTAAAACTGCGGTATCATAAGAATCTACTAGTGCCATCATATCTACCGCTATTTCTACATCCAGGTTAGCTTTTTTAGAGCCATCTGGTAGCTGGACTAAATCTTTAGCAATGACTCGATAGCCATTGCGACGCATCCACAGCAGAAACCCCTGTTGCTTCTCGTTTGTCCGGTCTACGCCTGTGTAGAAAAAAGAACGCAGTAGTCTAGAACCTCCCGTTAATCGACATAATAGCTTGGTGTAGTCGATTTCAATCCCTAGTTGCAGTGCAGCGTAAAATAAATTTGAGCCATCAATAAATATGGCAACTCTACCCCGATTCTCTAAAACCTGTTCTGGCGTAAAGATTGAATCGTTTTCTAAATTATTCAACATCGTTGTGATACCTCAATTTTTATCCCTGTTATTTTTGATACAAATTACCAACTTTTAGATGCTAGTCACAGAGGCTTATGATAATGTTCCGCAGCTGATTTAAATTCAGCCACGATAAATTTTGTGAGAAAATAAGAAATTGAACAAAATCAGAGTTTGATAAGGACTAATCGTTTTTCGGGGTTTCTATTCGCTGAAAAACCGGTTGGTGTCTACCCAAAGGTTGTTTGCTAGATAGTATTCCCCATCTCGCATGAATGGTAAAAGGAGCGGTAACTGAACTTTGTTTTTGATCGTTAAAATTTATTCCAAAACCTAGCTGCTGATAAATATCGCTACTAATGTTAGGAATAATTGGGGATAGCAGATAAGCTGCTAGTCTAACTGATTCTAGAACTGCGTAGAGAACCTTTTCCACCGATTCCTGCTGTCCCTGTTTATATAATGACCAAGGAGCTTGTTCATCAATAAACTTATTACTGGCTTGCGCCAGGGAAAGGATAGCCTCACAAGCTTGACTGAAAGCTAGCTCCTGGTATGCTTGTTTCACCTGTTCCCCTAGACGTAAACCAATTGCTTTCAAAGGATTTTCGTCAGGAATCGCTTCATTACCAATTGATGGGACATTATTCTCAGCACAGTATTTCTTCACCATGCTCAAGGTGCGATTGAGCAAATTACCTAAATCATTTGCCAAATCTGCATTCAGAACATTAATGAACCTAACTTCATTAAAATCTCCATCCTTGCCAAATTCGATTTCCTTAAGGAAGTAATAACGAACGGCATCACTACCATAGCGTTTAACTAACGCAACAGGATCAAGGGTGTTACCCAGACTTTTGCCCATCTTTAGACCATCTTTGGTCAAAAAGCCATGTCCAAATACTCGCCCTGGTAAGGGTAAGCCAGCCGACAACAGCATTGCTGGCCAGTAAACTGCATGGAAGCGGAGAATATCTTTACCAATTAGGTGCAAATTAATCGGCCACCATGTTTTTAAAGCATTTTCTAAAGTCGGTTCTGCGTCTGGTTCTAGTAATGCTGTGACATAACCTAGCAGCGCGTCAAACCAGACATAAAGGGTGTGCTTGGGATCAACTGGTACGGGAAAACCCCAATCTAGATTTACCCGCGAAATTGAAAAGTCTTGTAGCCCTTGATTTACAAAGCTGAGGACTTCGTTACGCCGACTTTCTGGTTGAATAAAATCCGGTGTAGATTGATAAAATTCTGTCAGCTTATTTTGATATTTGGATAAGCGGAAAAAATAGTTTTGCTCGTCTCGCCACTCCACTTCTTTGTTAGTATGAATTGGGCAACGGTGTCCTTCTAACAGATCCCGTTCTTCTTTGAATTCTTCGCAGGATACGCAGTACCAGCCTTGTTGTTGTCCCTGGTAAATATCACCAGATTCCCAGACTCGCTCAAAGAATTCTTTCACGATCGCTTCATGACGAGGTGCAGTAGTCCGACTAAAGCGATCGTATTGAATGTCTAGTAACTGCCATAAACTCACGAAGCTAGGAACAATTTCATCACAAAACTCTTGTGGTGCTTTGCCTAAACTTTCTGCCGATCGCTGAATTTTTTGCCCATGCTCATCTGTACCTGTAATTAGTAATACCTGATTTCCCAGTAGTCTCTGAAATCGCGCCACTACATCGGCTGCGATCGTAGTGTAAGCACTACCTATATGGGGTACATCATTTACATAATATAGAGGTGTGGTCAGCGCAAATGTGTTTGTTGTTTTATTCACTAGATTCATACAAAATAAAAATTACTTATTAAAAGGTTTTACATTTTAGCTTTTGGTGGCAAAACCACGCAATTATACAATATTATTCCTACTTTTTCCAATAACATCTTTATAGTAGCAAATTTATCAGGTCAAGAATTGTTTTGTAATCGCCATCAATTAAATTCATTTTTACCTAAAAAATGGAGATTAACTAATCATAAATTTTATGAATAGTTCATATTAGATATTCTTGTGATCAAGAATACAAAATTGAGAACGCAGAAAATCTCATTGCTTTTGTCGATTAGATATTTCTATCTTAAGACGGTCATGGCAATAGTAAAGAAATGTAAAAATTAAATTCAGATAAATCGCCATCCATATTTACGGGAAAATATATTGATTAGATATGAATCGAAATAGCCCCCTAGAGATTTCTCGCGCTTTGGTGGCGGCACTTTCAACGCAAATGTTTCGCTATTATGAGGATCGCATTCCCCAGGATGCTAGCGTGTTGGTAGTCAGCAATCACCGCAGCTTTATGGATGCACTGATTTTAATGGCAGCGTTATCGAGTCCGATTCGCTTTGCTTGCCATCACTATATGGGACAAGTGCCAATCATGCGGGAGATTGTCACCGGTCAATTGGGGTGTTTTCCCTTGGAGGAGACTCAAAACCGCCAGCAAAGCTTTTTTTCACAGTCACAGGTGCTATTGCAGTCCAAGCAGATGGTGGGAGTATTCCCAGAAGGGACAGAACCAATGGTGAAATTTACTCAACCAAATCATCTGGGTGAGTTTCAACGGGGATTTGCTCATTTGGCATTACGAGCTGATGTACAGGATTTAGCTATTTTACCGATCGCGATCGCCTCTTTAGAAGAAGTCAACACTTCCGGCTTCCCCTTAAAGCTTTTGAGTGTATTTGACCCTTCCGAACCCTTATTTAAGCAAGGTGGTTGGCATCCTTTGGTAATTTATCGTCGGGTTGCGGTGTTAATCGGTCGTCCTTATTGGATTACGCCCCAATATCATCAAAAATATCATGGTAAACAAGCTAGAACTGTTGTGGCTGAACTGACAGAACACTGTCATGGTGAAATTAGCAATTTACTGCGTCAAGGTTGCTATTAGAGCCATTCGATTTTGGATTTTGGATTTTGGATTTTGGATTGTGCCCATGACTTTCAGTCTCTTGCTCTCAACAGATTATCTACTTTTGGTCAAAAACACCGAACTTCACTCAAAAGCAACAATCAACAGTCCAAAAGTTTTATACCATTGACCAATGACTAATGACTAATGACCAATGACTATTTCTGAAGTTGAGCTAAAGCCTTGTTTTCTGACTCCTGAACGAGTACAGCCAGAGTATCCGTTATTGGTATATTTACCAGGAATGGATGGAACTGGTCAACTATTGCGATCGCAAACAGCTGGATTAGAAACTGGCTTTGATGTGCGCTCTTTGGCGCTACCCCGGAAAGACCTTAACACTTGGGATATGCTAACGAAGAGTGTATTGGACTTGATCGACGCCGAATTAGAAAAAAGCTCTCAGAGGCCAGTTTACCTGTGTGGTGAGTCCTTTGGTGGTTGCTTGGCAATGAAAGTAGCAATCCAAGCACCCCATTTATTTAAGCGAATCATTTTAATCAACCCAGCTTCATCCTTTCATCTCCGCCCTTGGTTAAGTTGGGCATCCCAGCTAACTTACTTAGTGCCATCAGGATTGTATGATGTTGGCGCACTGGGATTATTACCATTTTTAGCATCTTTGTCACGCATTTCTCGCAGCGATCGCCACGATTTGCTGAAAACTATGCGTTCTGTCCCAGCTGAAACGGTTCTTTGGCGGTTGTCTTTGCTACGAGAGTTTCGTATTGATGAGGAACACTTAAGTAATTTAACTCAACCAGTTTTGTTAATTGCCGGTGGTAGCGATCGCCTTTTGCCTTCTGTAACTGAAGTGAAGCGGATAGCAAATATTTTACCAAATAACAAGGTTGTAATATTGCCAAATTGTGGACACGCCTGCTTGCTAGAAAAAGATACTAATCTCTACGAAATTCTTAATAATAACGAATTTTTAGAAAGGAAAGCTGATATAGGTAGAGTTAAAAAGTAAAGGAAGGTGCAGCATTTTAAAATCAAAGCAAACTCATAGTAATCAATTATTATGACGAATTGTACTTTTTGGGAGATGTCAAGCCACTCATACTTTCGCTACAAGTTTAAAGAGAGAGGCTTTATGAAGATGGTGTCAAGCAATGGCAGACAAACCCCAAGAAGTAGAAGTGAATAAATTAGTTAATTTACCCAGAGAAACTTTAGAAGTAGGAACCCAGGCTCAATCATCAGTAGAAAATGAACCATCTGGATTAGAGTATTTAATTAAAACTATTGCTCACACTGGCCAAGCAATTTTAGACACAGCAGTAGGAGTGGGAGAAGCAACGGCAAAAGAAACACACAAGTTTATTGAGCAAACAACTCAAACCAGTGGTCAGTTTTTGAATCGCCTCAGCGAAAATTGGCTAATTAGAAAACTATCTGGAGTATTAAATCTCAATTGGCTAATTAGTGATACTAACCTAGTTGATTTAGAACAAGTAGAAGCGGCGGTAAACAAGCTGAAGAAACAGTATCCAAATGAATCACCCAGCCAGCTTGCTCACCGAATCATGGTGGAAAAAGCAACCAAAGCAGCCACGGTTGGACTAGCTACTAGTTTTTTGCCAGGTATAGCAGTGGCATTGTTAGCAATTGATTTAACAGCCACAACAAAATTGCAGTCAGAAATGCTTTATCAAATTGCATCTGTCTACGGGCTAGATTTAAAAGATCCTGCTCGTAAAGGTGAGATTTTGGCAATTTTTGGATTGGCCTTGGGTGGAGAGCGTCTGTTGAAAGCTGCGGGGTTAGGCTTGCTGCGAAATGTGCCCTTAGCGGGTGCGGTAATTGGAGCTAGTTCAAATGCAACGATGATCTATTCATTGGGTTATGCTGCTTGTCGATTTTACGAAACCAAGCTGGATGAATCAACATCTCTGGCATCGCCTCAGACATTGGCAACATTAAAAGCTGAGAGTGAAAAATATCTAGAAAGTGCGATCTCTCAACAAGCCATCACGGATCAAATCTTAGTTCATATGATCCTAGCTAGTCATCCAGAAAAGACTTGGAAAGAAATTTTACCAGAATTAAAAGCTCTAAACCTAACTCCTACCTCGTTGGATACCATTGCCCAAAATATCAAATCACCTCAGCCTTTAGATATATTGCTCAATCAACTGAATCGTGATTTTGCCATACCCTTATTGGCTCAGTGTTACAAAATTGCCCAGCTTCACAATCAGATTACACCAGTTGAGCAAAAAATAATCGAAGCGATCGCCAACAAATTTGACATTGACACAAATTCAATTGGGGCATAGGGCATTGGGGATTGGGAGGTGTGGGGGGTGTGGGAGGAGAGGGAAGCAAAATTCTCATCTCCCTCATCTCCCCACACTCCCTCATCTCCCCACACTCCCCATGAAACCAGAATTTTGAGCAATACTGGTACAGGAAGGAATATTTACACAAAATCCCAAAATGACAATTCAACCTAGTGATAAGCCTTTGCTAGAGTGGGCAGGCGATAGTTTGGCAATTGGATTATTTGAAGATGCAGTAGAGTTAACCGGAGAACTAGCTACTTTAGATCAAAAGTTTTCTGGGGTTTTAAAAGAACTAATTGCTGAAGAAGAATTTAAAGGTAAAGCCAACAGTACTATTTTCACCCGTGTGAATGCTGGTAGCCCAGTGCGGAAATTGATTTTGGTCGGTTTAGGCAAACCAGATGTACTAAAACTAGATACTCTGCGCCGCGCTGCTGCTGCTGTAGCCAGAGTAGGAAAAAAGCAAAAAAGCAAAATTTTGGGATTTAGTTTTCCATTATGGAACAACGATCCAGCAGCCAGTGCCCAAGCGATCGCCGAAGGTGTAGAATTGGCACTTTACCAAGATATTCGCTTTAAATCCGAACCAGAAGATAAAGGTTCACAAATAGAAACCGTAGATTTACTAGGTTTTGGTGGACAAGAAGCAGCCATCACTCGCGCTAATCAAATCGTTTCTGGGGTAAATTTGGCACGGCAGTTAGTAGCAGCGCCAGCCAACGCGGTAACACCAATTACTTTAGCGGAAACTGCTCAAGCGATCGCCAGCGAGTACGGTTTACAACTGCAAATTCTAGAACGGGAAGACTGCGAAAAGTTGGGTATGGGTGCTTTTTTAGGAGTCGCCCAAGCTTCCGATTTGCCACCGAAATTCATTCACCTAACTTACAAGCCAGAGGGTACACCTAAAAAGAAATTAGCAATTATTGGCAAAGGTTTAACCTTCGACTCCGGTGGACTCAACATTAAAGGTGCTGGTAGCGGCATCGAAACCATGAAAATTGATATGGGCGGTGCAGCTGCAACCTTGGGCGCAGCAAAAGCAATTGCTCAAATTAAGCCAGACTCAGAAGTTCACTTTATCTCGGCGGCGACCGAAAACATGATTAGCGGTCACGCCATGCACCCTGGAGACGTTCTTACAGCATCAAACGGCAAAACCATCGAAGTGAACAACACGGACGCTGAAGGACGTTTGACCTTAGCAGATGCCTTGGTGTATGCCGACAAATTGGGCTTAGATGCGATCGTTGATTTAGCAACCCTAACTGGTGCCAACGTCGTTGCCTTGGGTGAGGATATTGCTGGTTTGTACACTCCCGATGAAGGTGTCGCTTCCCAAATCGAAAAAGCTGCGGAAACTTCAGGAGAAAAGATTTGGCGGATGCCAATGGAAGAAAAATACTTTGAAGGACTAAAGTCTGGTATAGCGGACATGAAAAATACAGGGCCACGTCCAGGTGGTGCAATTACCGCTGCCCTTTTCCTCAAACAATTCGTCAAACAAACCCCTTGGGCACACATAGATATTGCTGGCCCAGTGTGGACAGATAAAGAAAATGGCTACAACAGCGCCGGGGCAACTGGCTACGGCGTTCGGACGCTAGTTGATTGGGTGCTGGGTAGTGGGGAGTAAGAATTTTAGATTTTAGATTTTGGATTTTAGATTGAAATTTAATCCAAAATCTAAAATCCAAAATCCAAAATTGAATTGCCCCATGCCCCATGCCCAATGCCCAATACCAAACAATTCGTGCTATCTTGAGCTAGCCAGCAAAAATTGTTGCAATCGTAACAGAAGTAATTTGGCGGTCAGAAAGTTAAGCTTTTTCGGCAAAGCCATCTGGTAAAATTTGTAAGGTTTCTAGAAGCTGTGAGCAATGGGATCGACTCGCATACGGATCGCAATTGACGCAATGGGAGGGGATCACGCACCTGGTGAAATCGTTGCTGGCGCATTGCGAGCAAGGGAAGAATTGGGTGTAGATATATTGTTGGTTGGTGATCCCCAACAAATAGAAGCTGCCTTGCCATCAAAAACAAGTTTAGGGCAGGTGGAGATCGTGACTGCTGAAGAAGCGATCGCTATGGATGAGGAGCCAATAAACGCAGTTAGACGCAAACGCAAGGCTTCGATCAATGTGGCGATGGATTTAGTTAAGCAGCAAAAGGCAGATGCCGTATTTTCTGCGGGTCACTCTGGGGCAGCGATGGCATCAGCTTTGCTCCGCTTAGGACGATTGCCGGGAATTGAGCGCCCAGCCATCGGGACTGTTTTTCCCACGATTATTGCTGGTAAGCCAGTGCTAGTACTTGATGTCGGCGCAAATGTAGATTGCCGTCCCAAGTTTTTAGAGCAGTTTGGCGTTATGGGATCGGCTTACAGTCAGTATGTCTTGGGTACAACTGAACCGAAGGTGGGTTTGCTAAATATCGGTGAAGAAGACTCTAAAGGCAATGATGCAGCCGTCCGCGCCCACCAACTGCTACGCGAAAATTCTCAAATTAATTTTATTGGCAATGCCGAAGGGCGTGATGTGCTTTCCGGTCGCTTTGATGTCATTGTCTGCGATGGCTTTGTCGGCAATGTATTATTAAAATTTGCCGAAGCCGTCGGAGAAGTGATTCTGCAAATTCTGCGGGAAGAATTACCCCAAGGATTGCACGGTCAAATCGGTTCAGCACTCTTAAAACCAAACCTGAAGCGAATTAAGCAGCGAATGGATCACGCAGAACATGGTGGTGCATTGCTGTTAGGCGTGGCAGGAGTCTGTTTTATCGGTCACGGTAGCTCACAAGCTCCTTCAATTTTTAATGCAATTCGCATGGCTAAAGAAGCTGTTGATAACCAGGTGATACAACGAATTCAGTCCCAATATATCCTAGAGCGCGAGAGCGGTTAGTCATTGGTCATTAGTCATTAGTCATTAGTCATTGGTCATTTGTAAAGGACAAATGACTAATGACAAAGGATAAAGGACAAAGGACAAAAGACAAAGGACAAAAAGGCTGATAGTTTGGGGGATTAGGAGTGCAAAACTTAGGCGTAGCAATTACCGGAAGCGGCTCGGCAGTACCAGCAACTTCCTTACACAACCAGACATTGAGTGAAGTAGTTGAAACATCAGACGAGTGGATTACCACAAGAACGGGAATTCGTCAACGGCGATTAGCATTGCCATCTGAGTCCTTGAGTGTACTCGCTACTGCCGCAAGCAGTCAGGCGATCGCATCTGCGGGCATTAAACCAGAAGACATAGACCTGATTCTACTGGCAACTTCCACCCCTGATGATTTGTTTGGTAGTGCTTGTCAAGTCCAGGCTCTATTAGGAGCCACCAACGCAGTAGCCTTTGACTTGACAGCTGCCTGCTCCGGCTTTGTATTTGGGCTGGTGACAGCAGCCCAATACATTAGAACTGGTACGTACAAAAATGTACTTTTGATCGGGGCAGATATCCTCTCTCGCTGGGTAGATTGGCAAGACCGGCGCACTTGTGTATTGTTTGGTGATGGTGCAGGGGCAGTGGTGTTACAGGCTGCCAAAAGCGATCGCTTATTAGGATTTGCACTTAAAAGTGATGGTACTCAAAACCATCACCTCAATCTTGCTTATGCAGGCGGTTCCCAAGAACTGCTCCCTAATGTAAATATCACCAAAGGCACTTACCAACCGATTACGATGAACGGCAAAGAAGTTTACCGCTTTGCTGTCCAAAAAGTGCCAGAAATCATAGATAAAGCCTTATTTCAAGCCAACCTTAGCATTGATCAAATAGATTGGCTGCTGTTGCATCAAGCCAATCAGCGGATTATCGATGCCGTTGCCCAACGCCTGAATGTCCCAGAACATAAGGTTATCAGTAATCTCGCCCAGTACGGCAACACCTCAGCAGCTTCCATCCCCTTAGCTTTAGATGAAGCGGTACGCCAAGGTAAAATTAAACCCAATGACATCGTTGCTGCATCAGGCTTTGGCGCTGGTCTTACCTGGGGTGCAGCAATTTTTCAATGGGGAAGATAGGGATTGGGGACTGGGTATTGGGTATTGGGGATTGGGAGGTGTGGGGGGTGTGGGAGGAGAGGGAAGCAAAATTCTCATCTCCCTCATCTCCCCACACTCCCCACACTCCCTCATCTCCCCAGTCCCCAGTCCCCAGTCTCCAATGACCAATGACTAATGACTAATGACCAATGACTAAAACTGCATGGGTGTTTCCCGGACAAGGTTCTCAAACCCTGGGAATGGGAATGGACTTATTAGATATACCTGCCGCTAAAGACAAATTTGCCCAAGCCGAAGAGATTTTGGGCTGGTCTGTAATCGAAATTTGTCAAAACGAAGAAGAAAAGTTATCACAGACACTATACACCCAGCCAATTCTTTATGTGGTAGAAAGCATTCTTGCCGATCTTCTCCGCAAACAAGGACACCAGCCAGATTTAGTTGCTGGTCATAGTTTGGGAGAATATACTGCCCTTTACATTGCGGGTGTCTTTGAGTGGTCAGCTGGTTTATATCTAGTAAAGCGTCGTGCAGAACTCATGGATAGCGCCTCTGGTGGGATGATGGCAGCTTTGATCAACTTTGACCCCGAACAGTTAGAAAAAGTAATTTCCCAAACACCTGATGTAGTGCTGGCAAATGATAATAGTTCAGGTCAGGTAGTAATTTCAGGCACGACTGAGGCTGTACAAGCAGTGATGACTCAAGTTAAAGCAAAGCGTGCGATTCCGCTAAAAGTTTCTGGAGCATTTCATTCACATTTAATCGCACCAGCAGCAGCAGAATTCCAAGATATTCTAGGATCTGTGGAATTTCAGCCAGCGATTGTGCCAGTGTTGTCTAATGTAGAACCAATTCCGTCTATTGATGCCGAGATTTTAAAGGAACGCCTCAACCAACAAATGACTGGTTCTGTAAGATGGCGAGAAATTTCTCTACAACTCCCAGCTAACGGCATCCAGCGAGTAGTGGAAATTGGCCCTGGTAAAGTCTTAACTGGCTTGATTAAACGTAATAGCCCTGATTTAATATTAGAAAATATCCAAAGTGCTGCTCATTTACCAGACTCAGTTCTGAATGCTGAGTAATGAGTATGGGTAAGATAATTTACACTTAAGTCGATAGCGATGCCTGCGGCGGTAAACTACGCCACTCAACAAACTGTATAATTAGTCTCAAGAATCTGCCTGAGGTGAAGGTGAGATGAGCCAGCGAATTGGACGCAACAAATCAGCTGCATCAAGTTTTACAAATCCATCCCTTGCCTCGCTAAGTATTGCAAAACTAGCGAACCCAATCCGCGGCTTTGGTTCAGAAGTCAATACTGCCCCGTCCCAAATAGCAACTAAGCTAACTTCAGACCTTCAAGAGGCTCAGTCTGCTGATGAGCAACTATCGCAACCAGAAGCGCTCAAAGAAAAGCCCCTTAGTCACGACATTAGCCGCATATCCTTGCGTCGTCCACAAGCACAACTAGACCAGTACGAACCTGCAAAAGATGCATTGACTCCTTTGGTACAGCAAATGGGAGATGCTCTAGCAAACCCCAAGGTCATTCAGCGTTATCAGGCCGGTGAATCAGGACATGGCTCGATTGAGAAAAAAGGCTTGATATTAGCTGGTTTCACCGCCGATGAAGCCGCAGACGCTTATTTGGGGAACTGGATGCGCGATTTATCACAACTCGGCCCAGATATGTTTCCCCTGGTCGAACTGCTGGGAATGGGTGAATTTGGCAAGCCAATCGACCAGAGTAAATTGGGGACTTATGTTCCTTCAGAACACATGGATAATCCCGACGGAGGTAATACCGTCGAAGACCCGACTACAGCAACCAGCACAAAGGATGTTGATGCTCGTAATGAAAATAAAAAGCAGTTGTCCGACTCCCAAAAGAAAGACCAAGAAGCAGCTGATGCAGCCTATGCCGACATCAAAGCAGCTGCTGCCAAGAATCATCTGCCAGCTTATATCGAGCGCGGCAAGTTTCTGGCTAAGAAAAAGTTGGTAGAAGCAATCAAAAAAGGTGAGACTCCAGAAGGGCGCGAGGAAATGAGCAGCGCTTTACACGCCATCGAAGATTATTTTTCCCACACCAACTTTACTGAGGCAGCCATCTGGGTACTGGCAAAGGAAAACCCAGCTAAATATAAGCCCCTGATGGCTAAAATGTCCGAAACAACCTTAGGTATAGGTACAGCAACGGTAGGTGGATTAGACAAAAAAGGACTACCCCAAATTGTTAGCGGCACTTATGCCCCAGGTGCTAATAATATGGTCAGCCAAATTGAATTACTCAAAACGGAACTAGAGAGTGGGGCTTTGACTGTAGCCTTGGTAAAAGGCTTGATGATGAAGGCAGGAATTACAGCCGATGTTCTTGCCAACAAGCTCGGTGAGAAGATGGGAATCAAACCGATTCTCCGTACTGTCGAAGGTGGAATTGGTGCAGTAGTGGGTGGTGTCGAAGGAACGGTTAAGGGTGCAGCTAGCGGCGCGAGGACTGGCGGGGCAGCAGGTCGTAGACTAGGCGGGTTTTTAGGTAGCCTTGGCGAAGCTGTGGGTGAAGAAATTGGCGAAGCTGTGGGTGGCGTAGTTGGCGGTGTATCCGGTGGTGTATCCGGTGCGAGAACAGGCGAAGCGGCGGGTGAAGAAATGGGTGAACAGGATGCCGAAGCCATTATTAAGGCAGCTGGCTTTACGATTAAAGGCGGTATGGTCGTAATTACAGCCGCGACTGTGGATGCATTGCTTGCAGCCTTCCCAAAAATTGCACTTGCTCTGACCACAATTGTCGCTATAGCGAAGAGTAAATTAGGACAAAAACTATTAGATGCAGCTGCCGAGAAGAAAGTGGCAGACTCTGCCAAGGAGGCGAAAGCCAAAGGGTTGACTGGCCCCACTCACTCAGAGCTTGCCAAAGATGCTCCCGACCATCCGCTCTTTGATGCTTCTGCCTCGCTGGCTGTAGAGGCAGTGAAAGGAATTGGTATTGCCATGAAGGCGGTATGGGAACAGAATAAAACTAATCCTCCATCAGCGGAACCTGTTGGCACGGAGGCGGTTACAAACCAGGTTGATAAATATGTCTGTGCTTTAGATGGCGATGGGTGGTGGCGACCCATTATCGAGAAACAAGCAGTGGCGGCTGGTATTACTACTGCTGATGGTGCCCAGAAGTAATAATTTCTACTTAAGTCGCCCCACAAGAAGTAGTTGAGTATTTTTTTATTGGGAAGTCCCTAACTCGATCATAATTTACGTGAATTTACCCATTGTTTTTTTGCGGTCTTTGTGAGACTCTCCTTTACATAACAATTAAATGCGATAAGCCGATAGATTTACCGTATTTTATCAAAGCCAGAAATATGAAAATCTTGATGAGACTGAGATTCAACCAGGTACAGCATCAGCAAGATTTTCTGCCGAACCCAAAAATTGCGTAGGCGTAGCCCACTGTAGGTATCGCGATTGGGAATTAATCTGATGTCTGAAAGTAAATCTTTAGAACCCGCTTCAGTCCACAGTCGAATCCTTGTGCCTCAACGGTATCACAGGCAACCTGTAATTTCTCGACTGGTGTCTCGTTATGGTTTAACTGTCAATATCAAAGCTGCATCGCTGACATCCGACAGTGACAGCGATGGCTGGTTTGATTTAGAACTTTCAGGAAATCCTCAAAAACTGACAAATAGCCTATCTTACTTGCAAGGATTGGGAGTGAATTTGCTGCAACTAGCGATCGCTAACCAAATTCAACCCAATCAGCACTCTTTACCTTTCCCAAATCCAGCTAACAAACTGAGTTTCAAAGATTCTACATGGCTGACAAACCAATGGCAAGAGCAATTCCAGCAATGGATTTCTCTAGGTCAAACCAATCGATTGCGTTTGCAACTGTGCGTCTTAAAATCTTATTACGAAGAACCAGTGATTTCTGAGTTAGTTTCTCGTTATGGGCTAACAGTTAATATTACCAGTGCCATACTTCAACCCGATACCCAAGATGACGGCTGGTTTGACTTGGATTTGTGGGGGAGAACAAAGCAACTTTACTCTAGCCTGAGTTATTTAGAAAAACTGGGACTACCAATTTGGTTGGATTTGTCTAGTGTTTATAGCGATCGCTAAGTTAATAATTCGTAATTCGTAATTCGTAATTGAAGGACAATTTAGCTGAATTTGTCTCGGTAGTGATGTCTACGACGGGCTACGCCTACGCTAATTAAAAAAATTATCACTATCCAATGGCAGCACGAAATAACCAAAAAACCAACTCTCACACCAGATTATCAATGGTTTCTTCAGCTTATGAAAAAAGCCAAGTCACTCAGATTCGTCTGCGAATACATATTCCCAAAAGCTATCTACAAGCGCCCGTAATTTCGCAGTTAATTTCTGCTTACGGGTTAGTAGTTAATATTACCAAGGCTATGCTACAACCAAATACAGATGGCGAAGGATGCTTTGACATTGAACTGCGGGGAACAGTGGCACAAATTTCTAACGGTTTAGCTTACCTGGAATCTCTAAACCTTAGAATTATCGGCAAGCCCAATGCTGACGGCGATAGCTGGTTTTACTGAAATAATCTAAATTTCGTAGTACCAAATTTCTTCTTCTTTTAGGACAATTCGATGCAGGGAGAGACGATCAATCAAGCCCTCTTGCTCAAACTGTCCAAGAACACGAGTAATGGTAACACGAGTCGAACCGAGCATTTCCGCCAGGTCTTCATGAGTCAGACGCATATCTATTAAACGTCCCTTCTCAACTTCCGAACCAAACTTTTTAGATAGCCATGCCAACAGCTTGATGAGCATAGTATCCACTTTTTTATGGCTACGAATGATCATCAATTCTTGAGCCTGTTGGATATGGGCAAGTAGAGTTTCTGTTAGTTCACTCCACTCTTCTAAAGGTAAGACTGTTGCCTCTACTTTAGTTAAGCATTCCATCTGATAAGGTTCTAATTTTGACAAAGTTCTACCAACAACGTCCCCAGGGCCCCACAATCCCAGAGCGACGGTTGTACCATCTTCCAAATAGGTAAAAGTCCTAACGAAACCCGTTTCAATCTTCCAAAGTCCGTTTTTATGCTCTGGCAGAAATGACCTACGGGCAAAAATTTGCTTAGTATTATTACTGCTTAGACTAGATAAGCTTGTGTACAAAGACACCATATTATAAACACTCTTCCCCGATAAACTAACCGTAGTATTACATTTATATCAGGTTATAAGAACCTATGGGTATTTAAAAGAAGGGAGTTGGGAGTGGGGAGTTGGGAGTTGGGAGTTGGGAGTTAGGGGTTAGGAGTTATTTGCCCCATGCCCAATGCCCAATGCCCAATTCCCAAAATTAAATTCCCGCACCATCCAGAAAATCTTCAATCATCCCATCAGAATTTTTGCTCTTAGACTTGTTGGTTGCTTCGTCAGCAAGTTCAGTTGGGGATAAACTTGATTGATCTGACAATTGCTCGAACTGTTTCTCTAAAGACTTGACACGTTCAAATAAAGCGCGGATGACTTCAGCTTCTACGTCACGTACTTTATCATGATCCAGAACATTGGTATTTAAGTTGTTCTGACGAGTCACGCGCCCTGGAATCCCAACTACAGTAGTATTACTGGGGACATCTCGTAGCACCACTGAACCGGCTCCAATACGGACGCGATCGCCAATTTGAATATTTCCCAATACCTTTGCACCTGCTCCTACAACCACATGAGAGCCTAAAGTCGGATGGCGTTTGCCGCTTTCTTTCCCAGTGCCGCCAAGGGTGACACCTTGATAAATCAGAGCATAGTCACCCACGATCGCAGTCTCACCAATCACTACTCCCATGCCGTGATCAATAAACACTCCCTGGCCAATTAATGCCCCAGGATGGATTTCAATTCCGGTTAAAAACCTACTAATATGAGAGATGAACCTTGGTATAAAGGGAATGCCAATTTTATATAGCCAGTGTGCCAATCGATGGCATATTAAGGCTTGGAGTCCAGGGTAACAGAACAATACTTCTAGCCAGTTCCGGGCTGCTGGGTCACGCTCAAAAATGGTTTGCAAATCAGTTAGTAGCATACTCTGTTGAGATTTTTGTTGGTAGGTGAGGTTCTGAAAACAGAAACTCAGGATGATTCCCACAAAAAAATTCAAATAATTTATGGGAATTTTTTCAGATCATAATCTACGGTAAGTCGATAGAGTATAGTGTTTTTGTGGGTAATAAGTGGGATGCTATCACATTCCACAGTTGAAAAAAATTAATTTCGCATAAACTGCGATAAGTCCCTCAAATCACCGTAGTATATTGAGTACAGTCTTGAATAGCCAAAACTACGCTCTCTTGGATCTGTCTTCCAAAGTGGAATACGCACTGCTGGCACTCTTAGAACTGGCAAGCCACCACGGAAAAAAACTTCCTTTAACCATGAGCGAGATCACTGCCAAACAACCTATACCTGAGCGCTATCTGGAACAAATTTTGACCAACCTCCGGCGTGCTGGTGTAGTGCAGAGTCAACGCGGCTCTAAAGGAGGTTTCGTTTTAGTTCGTGAACCTTGGCAGATTACAATACTTGAAATTGTCACTTTGGTAGAAGGTGAGCGGAAAGAGAAAGATACCTCTGACTCTCCGACTCTGGAAAAGACTCTGATTTATGAAGTTTGGGAGCAAGCTAATGCTGCCTCAATAGAAGTTTTGGGTCGTTATACACTCCAAAACTTGTGCGACGAAAGAGAAACTCGCGCCCAACAGAGTCCAATGTATTATATTTAGACACGACGGAGTACCCCCATGCGGATAGCGAAAGATATCACAGAGTTAATCGGCCGAACTCCTTTAGTTCAATTAAACAAGATTCCCCAAGCTTCAGGAGCGGTTGCTCGGATTGTGGTGAAGCTAGAAAGCATGAACCCAGCATCTTCTGTGAAAGACCGGATTGGCGCGAGTATGGTGGAAGCGGCGGAAGAAGCAGGCTTGATTCACCCAGGGAAAACTGTTTTAGTAGAGCCGACTTCTGGAAATACAGGAATTGCGCTGGCGATGGTGGCAGCCGCTAAGGGTTATCATCTTATTCTAACGATGCCTGACACAATGAGCCAGGAAAGACGCTCTATGCTGAAAGCTTATGGCGCTCAATTAGAGTTAACGCCAGGGGTAGAAGGGATGCGAGGAGCGATCGGTCGTGCAGAGCAGATTTTAGCTCAAACACCCAATGCTTATATGTTACAGCAGTTTCGTAACCCAGCTAACCCGAAAGTTCACGCCGAAACTACAGCCGAAGAAATTTGGAATGACACCGATGGAGAAGTAGATATTCTCGTGGCGGGAGTGGGTACTGGTGGGACGATTACAGGAGTTTCAGAAGTTATTAAAGGACGGAAGCCGAGTTTTCAAGCGATCGCAGTTGAACCAAGTAGCAGCCCGGTATTAACAGGTGGTAAATCAGGGCCTCACAAAATTCAGGGTATCGGCGCGGGATTTGTCCCAGCAATTTACCGTCCAGAACTGGTAAATGAAGTGATTCAAGTAGCGGATGAGCAAGCGATCGCTTACAGCCGTCGCCTCGCCAAAGAAGAAGGATTGCTATCGGGGATTTCTACTGGCGCTGCTTTATATGCAGCTATTCAGGTGGCACAACGACCAGAAAATGCAGGTCGCCTAATTGTGATGATCCAACCTAGCTTCGGCGAACGCTACCTCAGTACCTCATTGTTCAAAGACCCAGAAGAGAATGAGTGGTTGAGTAAAGTTTAATTCTCCATACCAAATTTTAGATTTTAGATTTTGGATTTTGGATTTTTATTCATTTCTTGGAGTTCCCTAATAGCTAGGGCTAGGTGCGAGATCTGAGGATTTTTAATCTAAGTCAAAATCTAAAACTGGCTTGGTCAACTACTAGAATTTTCGCTAATTTCATCGACACTTTCATGATTTTTCACTAAAATCATCAAACAGACACTACTAGCAGCTAGCTTTATTGGACTTAAAGCTTCACTTTTTAATACAATAAAAGTGCCTAATCCGATAAGAACAAAAGGCACAATATTATTAACGTAACGAGTCAATATCTCAGCTATGACTCTGTTGTTAGTTAATTTGTATGCAGCGTAGCACCAAACTCCTAACAATAGAAAAAATAATCCGATAATTACCAAAAAACTCTCGAAGTTGCAGCTAGCAAATAAAGGAATGTAGACGCTAATATTATCGCTACCATTGGCAATTGTCACGGCTGCCACACTATAAACTTGGGGAGAAAAAAAACTAGTAATTGTTGACGCTTCATCTGCTTCTGTTGTATCTACAACTTCTTTTGCTGAATCTTCTTCCCAATTAACTAAGCTACTGATACCTATAGACATTGGCAGTAAACCAAGTAATCCAATCCAGCTTTTTGAGAATACTAACCCACCAAATAAACCAGGAAGACTCAAAATCAACAGAACTATAAAACCTAGAAATTGACCAGCAACTATATGCCGTGGTCGAAAATTAGGATTTATCTGGGAAAAAAACAACAATAGAATGACAATATCATCAATATTAGTGGCAATGAACGCGATCGCCCCTGTAGTAATTGCAGTAAGTAACTCGTTCATATTTTAAGAGAAATATAGACATACTTTTATCTGGAAGCAGGCTACGCAAAGCCTCTCGTAGAGAAATATTCCAAGGAGAAGAATACAAAGAAATTCAAAAACAACAAATACACGCCCACAGGGTACTGGCGTGTCAAGGCTAAAATGTTCCAAAAAAAATTGTAGGTTGGGTGGAGGCTTTGCCAAAGCCAACATCCTGATATATGTTGGGTTGCGCTCCGCTCCACCCAACCTACGTCTAATGCACAATTTTTTTGCTTGCCATGCCAGTACGTAATAAAATGGAGTGTTCTCGTAGCGTCTTCAAGAGTTGCGATCGCTTTATTCCGCTTTGCTTCATACCCTTATCCACGAGAGGCTGCGCCAACGGGTTCTTCCAAGGAGTACGCAATGACAATCTATCATCTTGATAAATTTGCTTGCATTGGGATGCTCCCCTAAATCTGAATTTTTGCAATAAATCTCGTAAATCGGTGAAATTCATTGAATAATCACTTTCTCTATATTAAAGCTTAGTTGTGCCAGAAGGTTAATTTGGTATGGTTATAAATCGTAGATTCTAAAAATCCAGCATGAGTAAGCTAGGGACAGCTTTCAGTGAAGGGATAATTGCCTTCATCGCCACTAACATAGATGACATGATTATCTTGTTAATATTTTTTTCACAGGTAGATGGTAATTTTCGGCGGCGGCATATCTTACTCGGTCAATATCTGGGTTTTACAGCCATTATCATCGCTAGCTTACCAGGATTTTTTGGTGGATTGGTTATACAGCGGGAATGGATAGGATTGCTAGGATTGCTACCAATTGGTATTGGTATTCACCACTTAGTATATAAAGAAGAAGATACTATCACAGTTCAGACAGTCAGTAGTGATTTTAACCAGCCAACATCTACTAACCCGGTATTGTCTTTTATTTTGAGTGTTTTACACCGCCAAACTTATAAAGTGGCAGCAGTCACGATCGCTAATGGTGGTGACAATATTAGTGTATATGTTCCTTTATTCGCTGGTCACAATCTTGCCAGCTTGGGAGTAATTATAAGTGTATTTTTTATCATGGTAGGGATTTGGTGTGCGATCGCTTATTCTTTAAGCCGTCAACCTACCATTGCCGATCTTTTCAATCGCTACGGCCAAGCTGTTGTACCTTTTGTGTTAATTGGCTTGGGTCTGTTGATTATGTATGAGCGAGGTACATTCACTCTACTACCTTGGGTGAGAAGTTAATTAATGGTGGATGCTGGATGTTGAATGCTGGATTGGGAATTGAAAATCTCAAATTAGTTACACCTGATGAACTAATTTCCAACTCACCATCATCAAAATTGCATAAATGATAAATCGTAACGGACGTTGCGGGGCTACCTCGCAGACTTTAGCACCTAGTAACACCCCAGGCACAGAGCCTAGCCATATAGGCAGTACCAAACTCCAATCAACTGTTCCCAGGCTGAGATGACCAAGGGCTGTAAACAGCAGTAAAATTGCTGCGTGTGAAATATCTGTACCCACTAACTTCCGGGCATCAAGGCGGAAAAACCCAATCAGCACTAGGGCAAACATTGAACCTGAGGAGACGCTGGTTAGACCAACTAAACAGCCTAAAATTGCTCCCAAAGTAATTGTTACAAATCGACCAAAGTTAGTTTCTAAGTCTAACTTTGGCAGTTCGGGTAAATTAAATTTGGGGAAAAAAGTCAATAACAACAATTGCACTAGTGCTAATACTGTGACTAGCAAAATCATTCCGCCAAGCAAACGGAACAAGATGTTATCTAGGTTGTACTCACCTGTACGTTTAATGAAGTGCAAAATCCCCACCCCCAACAGTGAGCCTGGAACACTCCCGAAGGCCAGCCATTTGACAACTTCTGTGTCAAGGGTTTTCTGTTCCCAATGCTTAACGCTACCAACAACTTTCATCAACGTAGCGGCCACAACATCAGAACTCACAGCGATAGAAGGCGGAACCTGAAAAACAAAAATCAACATTGGCGTGATGAGAGAGGCTCCACCAATTCCCGTCAAACCAACGATGATGCCAACAAAAAAGCTTAAGAACGGTAGTAATAGATAGTGCATACTCTTCGGGGGTTTCAACAATTAGTTATCAGTTATCAAAATCTTGTTGAGTCTCCCACTTCTAGAAGTGAGCAGCCTCAGTTAGGGTTTAAATCCCCAAACGAAGCCTTGATAACTGTTCACTGACTTAACTACGAGCAGCTAGAATTGAAATTCAGCTTTAGCTTCACTGCTAGAAAGCAGCAAGTCAGCCAAACTATAGCCCAGTGGTAGACAGAGCTAGTTATGGTGAGTTATTGTCTTTCTCAAGAGATGAGTGACACAAATCTTATCCAGCTAAAAGTTAGGGCAGAGAATTCCTGGATAACTTCAAACCTGTCTGGAAGTTTTTGCAAGCATGACAATTGGCATTTAGCTCAAACAGACTTTGATAACTGCTTATGAGTCAGTTGCTCTGCTAAACTCAACTTCTAACTAGGTTTTTCTGCGGTTTTACATGTAAAAGCACGTAAGGCGATGCACTTACCGTATTTTACTCGTAATCAGGATTAAACGTCCAGCGTATTCGCTTTGTATATCGCTCAATTATCTAGTTAATACTCCGCAGTCGGTTAAACTTCTTAGGACTAGTTGTTAAAAAAAATACCTAATTATACCGCAAGGTGCAGGGGCACGGCAGTGCCCATTAGTGTCAACTTAACGTGAAACCGCTTGTCCGCCGGGAATTGAAATTCCCGTATAATAGCTAAAGTCATCTGAAGATGACTAAATATCGCCAAAAATCTCCAGTCTACTGAAGTAGACTTTAGCTAAAAGCCAAAGAAATTTATCAAGGAAGGCAGGAGGCAGAGGGCAGTTCTTGCTGGAGGAAAACAGCGCTGGTGCCTCCTGCGACCGTTCGCGCAGCGTCTCCAAGAGTTGGGAACAAGGGTTTTAAACCCCACCGTCTACACGGTGCTTACAATTTGGTTGGGGTTTGAATCCCCATCCAAATTGTGCCTCCTGCCTCCTGCCTCTTTCAATTCAACGCGGGTAAGGAAGCTAACAGATAAGCCATTTTTAGCTTAAGTTGACACCAATGGAAGTTACCAATGCCCAATGCCCCAAGCGACGGGGCGACTATCCCTCTCCACGCCACTTGCGGGATGGAGTTTCCCGTAGCTTTCAATGAATTTATATTAAAAATTAGCGGATTTATTTGTGAATATTATGTATAAATCATCATCCCAAAAAATCCAGATATTTACAACTCTAATAGATTGTATTTTGCTACCAGTGTTATTAAAATCCTTAAAATATTCTCAGTATTTGTTTTTAATCTTTAATCTTAATTAATGGAGGTAATCTGCGACACAAGGGGCGATCGCATGAGCAAAAAATGGTATCGAGTCCAAAAGCTAAAAGCTATATTCGTCCTAGCATTGGCAGTTGTATTTACTAATGCTGTAGTCTCATATAGCAACACTATGAAGCTGATTCACAACCAGCAATGGGTAACAGACTCATATCAAGTTATTACCCAAATTGAAAGTATCGAATTTGCACTTAAAGATACTGAAACTGCACAACGTAATTATCTAATTACAGCAGATGCAGATGATCTAAAAACCTATCTTGCAGCTAATCAACAAACTAATAGCAATATTCAGATTCTCACTAAGCTAACTGCTAAAAATCATCAAAAGCAGCAGTGGATTTCTTTGCTGGAACCAAAAATTACCACCAGGCTGAAAATTCTCCAACAAGAAATTTACCTCAGACAAAACCAGGGATTAGAAGCAGTTCGGCAATTAATCTTATCCGATCGAGATAAGCAAATCGGTAAAGAAATCCAACAACTGATTCACGACTCTTTAAAGGCAGAGCAAAATTTGTTACACCAGGGGATGCAGCAGTCACAAGTAAGTTCCCAAAAGGCAATAGTGACATTTTTTATCGCTGCGATTGTGGATTTGGTGCTGGTGGCGCTGCTATATGATTTGTTGTGGCGTTATATCAGGCAACTTCAGCAAACGGAACTGGCCCTACGCCAAAGCGAAAATCGTTTACGAGCCATGATAGATGCAGAACCAGAATGCATCCAGTTAATTGCCAGGGATGGCACCCTTTTAGAAATTAATGCAGAAGGGTTGGCAATAATGGAAGTAGAAAGTGCTGATGTATTAATTGGTAAACCAATTGATGCTGTAATTTTACCAGAGTATAGAGCCGCCTTTGCCGACCTGCATAAAAGTGTCTGCCAAGGTAATAAGGGGACTTTGGAGTTTGAAATGGTGGGATTTCAAGGCACTCATCGCTACATGGAAACTCATGCTGTACCAGTGCGTAACGAATCTGATGGTACGTTCATTCATTTGGCACTGACGCGAGATATAACCCAGCAAAAACAGGCAGAACAGAAAATCCGCGAACAAGCAGCGCTGCTGGATGTATCAACTGACGCGATTCTGGTGCGAAATATCCACAACCAAATTTTATTTTGGAATCAAGGTGCTGAACGTCTATATGGCTGGAAGGCTGAGGAAGTTATGGCGAAAAATGTTTTGCAAGTTTTGTATAAAGAGATTTCACCACAGTTAGAAGACGCTTACTTGAGGGTGATAAATACAGGTGAGTGGCGGGGTGAGTTGCATCAACTAACCAGGGAAGGCAAAATAATTATCGTTGAAAGTCGGTGGACACTGATCCGACATCATAATGGCCAACCCAAATCCATTTTGAGCGTGAACACCGAAATCACGCAGCAAAAACAACTAGAAGCTCAACTTCTGCGATCGCAACGTTTAGAGAGTATTGGTACTCTAGCTGGCGGTATTGCCCATGACCTCAACAATATACTATCTCCAATTTTAATGTCAGTTCAACTGTTGCAGAAGAAATTGCCCGATTCGCAGAGTCAACAAATACTGCAAACTTTAGAAAATAATGTGAAACGCGGTGCTAATTTGCTCAAACAAGTCTTATCTTTTGCACGGGGTATTGAAGATAAACGGATAATTGTGCAAATTCAGCCTTTGATGGCAGAAATTGAGCAAATTATCGCTCAAACATTCCCCCAATCCATTATTTGCCAGATAGATATGCCGAAAAATCTCTGGTACGTTCGTGGAGATATAACTCAACTGCATCAGGTGCTAATAAACTTGGTAATCAACGCCCGCGATGCTATGCCCAATGGCGGTATTTTAAGGATTGCGGCGGAAAATCTGGTGATTGGCGAACATTCTGCCCAGATAAACATCGATGCGAAAGTAGGTTCTTATATTGCGATCGTGGTGACGGATACTGGTATGGGGATGTCGTCAGAAGTCCAGCAACGGATTTTTGAACCATTTTTCACCACCAAAGAGATAGGCAAAGGTACAGGTTTAGGACTTTCTACGGCATTGGGTATTATTAAAAATCACGGTGGTTTTGTCAATGTTTATAGTCAAGTAGGCAGAGGTACTCAATTTACAGTGTACTTGCCTGCCTCTACATTCAGAGACACACATTCGCTGTCTCAAGAACTGAAATCAGTTATGGGAGATAGCTAGTACCGCAAGGCGGAATTCAAAATGACGCTCTCTACGAGACGCTGCGCGAACGTAGACTCGCTAACGCTGCGCTAACAAAATTCAAAATTCAAAATGAATACAGCGTAAGGTTTTCAGGGATTTAGAATGGTATATCTATTTACGCCGTGCTGTACTAGTACAAGAAGGCAAAAGTAAAATTTTCTCTACTCTCCAAATCTCAAACCGGAAATTTTATGGATTCAAATCCAGCATTGTGTGCTGCGATCGCTCATCACATTACCACCAGTCCGCAGCAGCGAATTACTTTTGCTGAATTTATGGATATGGCACTATACCACCCTGAACATGGCTACTATTCTAGCGATGCTGTCAAAATTGGCTTTCAGGGTGGTGATTTTTTTACCTCTCCTAACCTCTGTGCTGACTTTGGCGAGTTATTAGCAGAACAATTTTTGCAAATGTGGGAGATTTTAGGGCGACCTGTACCCTTTTCTCTGGTAGAAATGGGAGCAGGTCAAGGATTGCTAGCATTGCATATCCTGAAATATCATCAGCTGCACTACCCAGATTTTTTTACCGCGCTGGAGTACATCATTGTTGAAAAGTCACCAACTTTAAGAGAAGAACAGCAGCAACGCTTGCAAGATTTACCCGTGCGTTGGTGTAGTTTAGAGGAAATACCATCCAATGCGATCGCAGGCTGCTTTTTTTCTAACGAGTTAGTAGATGCATTTCCAGTACATCAATTTATTCTAGAATCGGGCGAACTCCGAGAAATTTATGTAACCACAGATCCTAATGAGAAAGAAACCAATCCCCCATACCCATCATTTGTAGAAGTCACAGGGGGACCTTCAACGCCCCAACTAACTGAATATTTAGATTTACTGGAAATCGACTTAACCCAAAGTGCCTATCCAGATGCCTACCGTAGTGAAATTAATTTAGCTGCTTTAAACTGGTTGAGTATAGTAGCAGACCGCTTACAGCGCGGCTATGTGCTAACAATTGATTATGGCTACCCCGCCAGTCGTTACTATAATCCCAGGCGATCGCAAGGAACACTACAGTGTTATTACCATCATCGTTTCCATGACAACCCCTATATTAATATTGGTAGGCAAGATATTACTGCCCATGTTGACTTTACGGCCTTGGAACGCTGGGGTGAGAAGTGTAATTTAGAGAATATTGGTTTTATCCAGCAGGGATTATTTTTAATGGCGTTGGGGTTAGGCGAACGTATTGCGGCCCTTTCCGATCAAAAGCAACCCCTCTCACAGTTACTAAAGCGGCGGGACGCACTACACCAACTTATAGATCCCACAGGCTTAGGCGGTTTTGGAGTCCTAATTCAGAGCAAAGGTTTGGAGAATACAGAAATTTCTCAACCACTAAAAGGACTGACCTTGCCAGAGTAAATGTAAATTTGAAAAGTTAAAACTCTATTTAAGAATGCCGTATCAGTCTTATTTAGACTAGCATAACAGTGATTACTGTAAAGTTAAACACACTACCAAAGTAATAATTATGACTACCCACGACCTGTTAATGCTAGCAACACTACTTACCCCCGGTATTTTACTTTCAGTGATAATTATGGTGACTTTTGCGGCTGGTGGTTGATTGCCAGAGTTAGAGACTAGGGACTGGGAAGTAGTAAAACTGGGATTTGAGAGGTTAGTGGTGTTCAGATCCCCGACTTCTTTAAGAAGTCGGGGATCTAGCAGCCCCTCAAAATCAATGGGACAAACCACTACTTCCCCATTAATTTGAATCAAACAATACAAACGCGATGTCCACGATGGGCTGTAACACTCGTGACGCTCAACAGCACGAGCGTCTGACTCGCTAACACGTCATTAAAGGAACTTAAAAAATGAAGGTGGCATTTCTGGGAACTGGACTGATGGGACTACCAATGGCTCAAAGGTTATTAGCCGCAGATATACAGCTAGTTGTCTACAATCGCACCCCAGAAAAATTAGCACCACTACAAGCTGCTGGGGCTGAAATTGTCACACATCCCCGCCACGCCATTCGCGCTGCTGAGTGCGTAATTCTCATGCTTACTAATGCCTCGGCTATTTATAATGTGTTGCTTTCAGATACAGCTTGGCAAACCTTAGAAGGACGCACAATCATTCAAATGGGAACAATTACTCCCACGGAAAGCCAGGAAATTAGAGATGCAGTTGTTGCAGGTGGTGGTGAGTATTTAGAAGCACCTGTATTAGGGAGTATCCCAGAAGCAAAAGCTGGTAAGTTGAGTGTTATGGTAGGATCTGAGCCAGAACAATATCAACGCCACTTAAAATTACTCCAAAATTTTGGGACTGAACCTTTACTTATAGGGCCAGTGGGATCTGCGGCGGCGCTGAAATTGGCACTCAATCAACTAATAGCTTCCCTAACAACTAGCTTTGCCCTGAGTCTGGCTTTTGTCCAGCGTCAGGGTGTGGATGTAGATGTGTTTATGCAAATATTGCGCGATAGTCCACTCTACGCACCTACCTTTGATAAAAAGCTACAACGGATGTTGGATGGCAACTATACCGATCCAAATTTCCCTACAAAACACTTGCTGAAAGATACAGAATTGTTTATCTCGGAAGCGAAATCTCAGAGTTTGGATCTCAGTAGTATTAAAGGAGTGCGGCAAATTTTGCAAACAGCCGTAAAAATGTCATTTGCCGATGATGATTACTCATCACTATTTTCTGTAATTAAAGAATGGGGAGAAGCGATCGGGGATTGAAGTAGGCAAGCAAAGAATTGTAATTCCCAATGTTTTTGAGGGAATAGAGGCACTGCTGTTTGTGCCTGTAGTTTTAAGACTTTGGACTAAGATTACAAACGTATTTGTCTAGATTTATCTACTTTTGAGTAGCTTTGTCCAGATTCCTACGAGCGGTGTTAGGATATCTTTCACCAGCTGAATCTGACTTATGAAATTAGTTTGCTCCCAAAGCGATCTCAGTACAAACCTCTCACTCGTCAGTCGTGCAGTACCTTCACGACCGACTCATCCGGTACTTGCCAATGTGCTGCTACAAGCGGATGCTGAAACTAACCAAGTAAGCTTAACAGCCTTTGATCTCAGCTTGGGAATCCGCACCAGCTTTAATGCTGAGGTATGGCAAAGTGGCGCGATCGCACTTCCTGCTAAATTACTTGTAGACATCACTTCTCGTCTTCCAGAAGGCGAAATCACTCTAGATGATGAATCAGCCCTTACAGGTGCAACATCCGGTGGAGAAGGCTTAATTGTTACACTCACACCCAAGAGTGGACATTACCAAGTCCGAGCAATGGGGCCAGAAGAATTTCCCGAACTACCTGTAATTGAAAATACAGAAGTAATCCATCTCACCACCACCGCATTAATTGAGGGATTACGCGGTTCATTATTTGCTACCAGTGCTGATGAAACCAAGCAAGTACTCACTGGTGTGCATTTAACAGTTAAACAAGATACCCTAGAATTTGCTGCTACCGACGGACATCGCCTCGCAGTAGTAGAAACTAGCAACGAGCGTCCTTTAGGTGGAACGACTCAACTAGAAGTAACAGTACCAGCTAGAGCATTACGCGAACTCCAACGAATGCTAGCTCATAGCGCCTCATCAGATGAACCTGTAGCTTTATATTTCGATCAAGGTCAAGTTGTGTTTGCATGGCAAAATCAACGCTTGACTAGTCGCACATTAGAAGGGCAATATCCTGCTTATCGACAACTAATCCCCCGTCAATTTGAGCGACAATTGACCATTGAACGGCGACAATTCGTCAGCACTTTAGAACGGATTGCGGTGCTAGCCGATCAAAAAAATAACATTGTCAAACTGAGTATTGATAGCGAAGCCCAAGAAATTACCTTATCTTGTGAAGCTCAAGATGTAGGCAGTGGTAGAGAGTCAATGCCGGCACAGATTTCTGGTGAAAATATTGAGATTGCCTTTAACATTAAATATTTGATGGAAGGCTTAAAAGAGTTACCGTCTTCCGAAATTCAAATGCATTTAAATCAAAGCCTAACGCCAGTAATTTTTACACCATTGGGTGGTTTGAAAATGACTTATTTAGCTATGCCGGTGCAACTTAGAAGTTAAAACAAGTCGCAAGTCGCAAGTCGCAAGTCGCAAGTCGCAAGTAAGTTTTGTTAAAGCGACGCGCAAAGCGAGTCTGCGATAGCGCCGGCGGCAAGCGAGTATTTTCGAGTCGCGTCCGGGGATTTAGCGCTGCATTGCGGTCTTGGGGTCTCCCCAAGAGGAGCAACTTTGCAAGACAGACCCCGACCCAAAACTTACCGGTTATTGAACCGGGGGACTTAAACCCACCGTACTCTGTTAAAAATTTAACTATGGAAAAACAGCCGATACAAGTAATTGGAGGTGGACTAGCTGGAACGGAAGCAGCGTGGCAAATAGCTCAGGCTGGAGTACCAGTAATTCTACATGAAATGCGTCCAAAGCGATTTAGTCCTGCTCATCATACAGAACATTTAGCAGAACTAGTGTGTAGTAATTCCTTTGGGGCAATGGCAAGCGATCGCGCAGCAGGATTATTGCACGAAGAGTTACGCCAACTAGGTTCTATCGTCATCTCCAAAGCTGATGAACACGCCGTCCCGGCTGGTGGGGCGCTAGCTGTGGATCGGGGACAATTTGGCCAAGACTTGACTGAAACTTTAGCACATCATCCTTTAATTGAATTCCGTCGGGGTGAAGTGTCTGCGATTCCAGAAGGAATTGTGGTTTTAGCAACTGGGCCTTTAACTAGTCCCGACTTAGCAGAAGATTTGCTCCGCTTTACGGGTATGGAATACCTGAGCTTTTTCGATGCAGCGAGTCCGATTATCGTCGGAGAATCGATTAACCGTGACATTGCTTTTATGGCATCACGTTATGACAAAGGCGAAGCTGCTTATCTCAACTGCCCAATGAATAAAGAGCAGTACTTGCATTTTCGAGAAGAACTTTGTAAAGCTGAACAAATAGAACTCAAGGGTTTTGAACGGGAAACAGCAAAATTTTTTGAAGCTTGTTTACCCATAGAAGAATTAGCACATCGGGGGGAAGATACCATGCGTTACGGCCCCCTAAAGCCAGTGGGATTGTCAGATACTCGCACAGGGGAACGTCCTTATGCTGTGGTGCAGTTGCGACAAGAAGATAAAGCCGGTCAACTGTGGAATATGGTAGGATTTCAAACTAATCTGCGTTGGGGTGAGCAAAAGCGCATATTTCAGCTAATTCCCAGTTTGGAAAAAGCAGAGTTTGTGAGGTTGGGAGTGATGCACCGCAACACTTTTATTAATGCTCCCCAGTTAATGCATCCTACCTTGCAATTTAAAGGGCGTCCAACATTGTTAGCTGCTGGACAATTGATTGGTACTGAAGGCTACACTGCTGCGGCTGCCGGTGGCTGCTTGGCGGGAATTAATGCAGCGCGGTTAGCTTTGGGTAAAGAAGCTTTGGTTTTACCACCAACAACAATGATGGGTGCGTTATTGGAATTTATTAGTTCCGCTTCGCCCAAGCATTTCCAACCAATGCCGCCCAACTTTGGGATTTTTCCCGATTTAGGAGTGAAAATCAAAAGTAAACCAGAGCGTTATGGACGTTACCGCGATCGCTCTTTAACTGATTTGGCAACTTGGAAAGTTAATCGTAATTAATAGACATCTGGTGAAAAAGAATTGTTTTGACGTAGCACTGCTACGTCTCTACAAAGGTTCTGGGTAACGCACGCTAAACCTGGACACACCAAAGTAATTAAGAGAATTGCTATCCGTGTACTCATATATACCACCTGCTAATATATCTGCTAAATGCTGACATAGCTGGAATCCTTGTGTTACAACTTGGCATACCAATTTAATAATGCGTTGGAGTAGGTGAATCAGATTTTGGGAATAATCCTCATAGTGTTTGAAAGCATAGCTGGGGTGGGGCTTCGCACTATGAGAGCGCGATTTCTACAAAAAAAGCAGATTTATTGCTGTTTCTCAATTGCATTTTGCTGCATCTTGTGCATTTGTTTGGCATTAATTCCAGCCTACGCAATATCCACAGGATCTATCGATAATTTGCGACAACAGCAACAACAGATGAACCAGCAGCATCAGAGTGTGGCTCAAGATCGCGATCGCTTAACAAATCTCCAAGGAGAGGCTCAAAAAAACCTCACTGGCTTAAAGCAAAATGTGCAAACTACAGATAGCTACATTCAAGAGAGCGAATCACGATTACAACTCGCCGCCCAAAGTCTCCAGAAGTTAGAAGCTGACTTAGATGTGGCAGAACGTTCATATCAGGAGCGTCAAGTCGCAACAGTAGCACGATTGCGTTATCTCCAGCGATCGCCTGCTTCTTTTGGATGGGCAGTTTTGCTTGAAAGTGAAAATATCAGCGACTTTTTCAGCCGTCGTCATCAGTTGAAGTTAGTCTATCAGGCAGACGAGAAAATTTTGCTAAAACTCAACACCCAAGCAAAGCTGATCGATAAACAGAAAACGGAAGTAGAACAGCAAAAAAATGAAATTGCCTTGATTCGTGAGCAACTGCTAGCACAAAAATCCGATTATCAAACTCAGGCACAATCGCAATCAGAATTGATTCAACGCCTAAATAGCGATCGCCTGGCCTTGGAAGCAGCGCAAAATCAGTTAGAAAGGGAATCGAAAAATCTGGAAGTCTTGATTCAACAAAAGGTAGCAGAAGCCAGATCGTCAGAAGAAGCCCAAACAAAAACCAACAGCCGTACAAATATCATCATTCGGGGAACTGGTGTCATGACATATCCCAGCGATGCTCCTACTAGCAGTCCCTTTGGCTGGCGGATACACCCTATTCTTGGCTATCGTCGCTTTCACGCCGGCTTAGACTTTGCCGCCAGTTATGGCAGTAAAATTCGGGCAGCCGATTCAGGAAAAGTAATTTTTGCTGGGTGGTATGGTGGCTATGGCAGAGCAGTAATTATCGACCACGGCAATGGTCTGACGACACTCTACGGTCATACCAGCGAGTTGTATGTCACCGAAGGACAAGCAGTTGAACGCGGACAAGCGATCGGTGCTGTCGGTTCCACGGGTTTCTCAACTGGCCCACACCTCCACTTTGAAGTTCGTCGCAATGGTACACCAGTCAACCCCACTGATTATCTTTAACTCATTGCCAATTCGACCGCAAACTTGATCACAGACGTGCTATCATTGCCAATAATGAGGGCGCGTAGCTCAGTGGATAGAGCAACAGATTCCGGTTCTGTGGGTCGGGGGTTCAAATCCCTCCGCGCTCGTTACCTTTACAAGACTAACCACAAAATCGAGAGGTCATTTTCTCTCAGTTTTCTCTCACGGGATAAAACCAATTTACCCTATGAGACGGAATTGCAACGGATAGCTGGAATACATAAAATTTATAGCTTAGACTAGGTAATATAATTTTTGCTTATAATTCATTTATAAAACCTGTCTCTGATAATTCCTAAGAATTTGCTAGAAAATTTTTAATATAATTTATACTAAACTTGACTTTTTTAAAATTTTGTGCATAAGGTTGATTTTATAGTGGTGCTGCCTCTGCATTAGAGTGCTATCACCTATATATATAGGTATGTACTTTAGTGTGCAAAAAGTTGCATACTTTACATACTTCAGTATATTTTCATCCAACTTTTTATGCTTGCTAGGGAATCCAAAGGAAACGGGACTCCTAATTAATAAGAAGACATAACTGTTAGAAAATGTCTAATTTCTACTTTCCATGCGTTATTTAACGACTGCAATTGGGAAAGATAAGATGTAAGGCAAAATCTGCTACCTAGAAAGAAGGTATTTATGTCACAACCACAACCAAATATACTGCAACTTGCTAAACAAGGAAACCCAAAAGCTATTGCGGCTTTAATAAACAGACAACTAGAGCCTAAAGGTATCGTTGCTCAAGTTGATTTAAAAGATAACTGCTTACAAATTCTTATAGAAGCAATTCAATTGCCGCCACAACAGATTATAGTTGAATACTTCCGTAAGTCTTTCACAAACTTAGGTGCTACTGCAATCAAAACTATTAAAGTTTATGGAAAACGACCGGGAGAAGTATTTTTTGATTGGCATGAATTATTTGATTTGGTAGAACCACCAGGGCAAGAACTATTGAAAATGGCTAAATCTGGTGATATTCAATCAATAACTATTGTGATAAATCAGTGTTTAAAAAATCAAGGTATTATAGCCAAAGTAAATTTAAAAGATAGTTGCTTGCGAGTAATGCTAGAAGCACAAGAAGCTATAAATCAACAATTAATAGTCCCAATACTAATTAATGAATTTGAGAAATTAAGCATCGAATCTATCGATAAATTAATAGTATATGGCAAACAAACTAATGAAGACTTTCCAGGATGGCATCAAGAAATTAACTATAATTTACTAACTAATAACTCAGGAAAAACAGTAGAATCTTTAGCTTTAGTCTCAATTAGCGAGACTGAAGTTAAAGATATCATAAATGTAAGCCTCAGTCAAATTGAAAATATAGATTCTGTCAAGTTATCAAACTATCTATATTATGAATTTCTACAAAATAGAATATATGAACCTCTATCAGTTAGGTTCAAAGCTGAAGAAGATGAAAATAAAATTCATGGTATAGTGAATGCGTTTAATATTTCTACTCTAGAAGAAGATATAAAGCTGTCCATAAAGCAAATAGAAAAGCAAATTGTAAGAACATTAGAAGATAAGTTCTATATCACTTTAGATATAAACCAAGTAGAAAGAATATTTTATGATATTTTAAATTATAGGTTTTCTAATCTAAAAAATGCAATTAAACAGATGGAAAAAGCTATACAGGAAGTTTTAAATTTTAATTTTCCTGAAGAAACAAACGAGTTAAAAGCCTTCTTTAAAGGAGCCGTAGAAGGAGCCGTAGATGGTCTTACAGGAAGAATTAAATTTACAGAAGTAATTGTAGGGGGTGTAATTGGTAATCTTATTATACCAGGATTAGGGGGTGTAATTGGTGGTGCAGTTGGAGGGTGGTTTGCTGGTAATAAGGAACAAAAGAGAATGGAAGAGATTATTAATCAATATGATATAGCCAAAAAGAAAGTAGATGAGGAATTCAAAGTTCTATTCCAAAATTGTTATGAGGATATTTCTAATTTGATTAATAGTTTATATAGAATAAATCTTATTCAATATCAATATTTTCTACAATCGGAAGAACTTAATAGACAAGGTGTAGAGACTAAAAATAATAAAAAAAATCTTATAGAAGCTATTAATTTTTACGATGCAGCCATCAACTTGAATCCACATCATTACGTAGCGTTGTTTAATAAAGGTTTCGCTTTAGAGTCATTAGGTAAGTACGAAGAAGCAATTGATGCCTATGATGAATCTCTTAAAATTAATAGTAAATTTATTCTTCCTCTGGAAAGTAAAATAAGGGTTTTAGAAGCTTATCTAGAACAATATGAAACTGTAATTTTACTATGTGATAATGCTATTTCTAAAGGTTATAACACTTTTAATATCTTGTCTGCAAAAAGCTTTTCTCTTTATAAATTAGAAAGATACCAAGAAGCAATTGAAATTTGTGATATAGCTATATCAATCTATTCTTCTAGTCTTGAAATATATCAGTTTTTTATACAGAAAGCTGTCTGTATGATATGGATGGAAGATTCAGAACTTGCTCTAGAAAATCTAAAAGAAGCCATAACATTAAATCCAGAAAAGTCCCAAGAAATAATAAAAGTTAGTCCGAGCTTTGAGAACCTAAAAAATGATGAAAGATTTATAGCATTGATGGAATCATCTGTGGGTGTAGATTATAGTAATTTGAAGAAACTATTAGCAGAAAATAAATGGAAAGAAGCTGATATAGAAACAGCAAAACTCATGTGTTTGGCAGTTACTAATCATGATAAAAGACTTAATATAATCGTGAAGGATGCTAGAGCATATACAGAGTTGAATAACGAACGAATTGTTAAAATACCAGCTATAGATTTAAATACAATTGATAAGCTTTGGCTAAATTGCAGTAAAGGAAAGTTTGGATTCTCTGTACAATAACCAATTATTAAAAGTAGAAAGTCGGAGGTTAGGAGTAAGCCAGAATGATTTGATAAGAATAGGACTAAGGTCTATTAAAAATGATGATTTACAGAAGCTAGTCGATGCTAAAGAATTAATCGCTTGCTAAAAAAACCCTACCATACCAAACACAAGTAAAATAATGGATACAGTAACCAACTTAATTAACTTTGCAAAACCGTTCTATTTAAACGGTGATTTTTATACTTATGACGAATTTACGGCTGTAATTCTTGATTTACTAACTGAGGAGCAAATGACAGAGTACCGTAAAGCACGTATCAAACTAGAAAAAAGTAACGATGAGCTACTACAAAAGTATGTCGCTTATTTCAGTTTGGAACACGAAATAGATGAGGCTGATATTTGGGTAGAGTATGTTGATGACTAGAAAATTAGTAAGATAATATGGCATAGAATCCAGAATTTTAAAAACTATCCACATGGCTAAGAAAATCTTTTTATCCTGCAATAAAGATTTCACTCTGTTCATGGACTTTGAGAATTATCTAAAGCATTTCTTACCGAGAGATTTATATATGGATTACCTAAATAAAATGTCCACAAAGTTAGAGCGATATCCCAGTAAATTTATGAACTACTCACAATTTATTATCGACAACATCGAAGACAGTGACGACATCAACAGCAACTAAGAGAAAGAAACATCCAGATAAGGCTAAGTTAGATGATTTATTACAAAAATTCCGTATTGCTATAAAGCAACAGATAGCCCATTTCAAAAGTAGTAAAGTTCATAGTGATGGATATTACTACTCAGATATAACGGGTTATAAAATCACAAAATCCAAAAATGTCCAGGTTAATCACGTACATCCTAGAACATTTCGTCAACTAGCTTACGACTTTATCAAAAGTAGAGGAATTGACTTAGACTCTATCGAATTTCTGCAAGATTATGAGCTAAACCAAGTACTAGAAGACTGGAAACAGTTTCATGCAAAGAATGCAGTACTTAATATTCTTACTGCGTCTCAGAATAAATACGAATGGCTCTCTAATCGAGCGAATGACATTCCTTACACCAGATTCTACACAAATTGAAATAGCCTTCAGCTACCACAACTAAAGGCAATAATCGACTACTAACGATGGAAAACGAACCAAATGGAATTACTTACTATGAACAATTCAACTATTACTAATTATAACGAATTTCTCAGTGTCTTTAGACAAAATATAGCTCAAAATTCATCTACACACGAAGCATACAGACAGAAAATTATAGAGCATCGAAAAACTTATAAGAAACTTGTACTTAGGAAGCATTTAGATACGGTGAAGCACCAACTCATTATTGACACTAAAAAAGTTAATAATAAACCTGAAGGTGAAGAAGCTTTAGCTACTATATACGAACGTAAAAGAGAATTTACTACTGAAGCTACAGCTTTTGAATTAGCACAAAGAGTACAAGATGGTAACTTATTTATACCAGGTTATATCGATGTAAAAAAAAGACTCGTAGATAAAAACTGGGAGAGTCAATCCATATTCTGTATCGATATGGACGATACCCTTACTATTCAACAAACATTTGCGAGGTTAGATGAATATCAAATACAACATTGTTTTGCTTATACTACACTAAGACATACGCATCAACACCATAAGTTTAGAGTAGTATTCCAATTACTTGAACCAATTACAGATATAAACCAGAGAAAAGCTATTGTAGATATGCTTTTTATATTATTTCCAGAACAAGATAAGGCTTGTAAGAATCCTACTAGGAGATTTTTAGGTAGTAGAGAGTACACAGTATTCTTTCCAGCTTACGATAAGTATCTAAATGTTAATAATCTACTAGCAGCAACCCGTTCTTTAGTAAATACAGGGTTAAATACTTCTAATAATCTCTCTCGTAACTTGGACAGATTAGATAAGTCGTTAAAAGTGGATGAATTAGCGCAAAACCCTTTATATAATATAAAGGGAATTGCGGTACTTAATCCAAAAAACGCTACTTTTATAGAAAGTAAAAAAGTAATTAGTAATAGTATTAACCCTGTATCCTTGAGAACGGCAAACTATGAAATACTACGCGGAGTAGATTTTGAGCAGCTAGGTAATCAGGTTAAAATATTCCAAGATTTCTGTAATCCCGATATCAAGCTGAATCATGTACAGTTACGAGGTATTGCATCATCCCTGCGCTTTATCGAAGGTGGTGATAAGTTTTTTATAGAGACTGTCTCTAGTAATCCTTTGTACGCCAATGAGAAGAAATTCTTAGTTAAAGAGTGCAGAAAGTATGACTATCATGCAATGTCTCTACATAACTTCAGTGAATATCCTGAAGATTGGGAGTATAGCAATATATATGAAGTTGCTAGGATTAATCGCACACATTTTTATAGAAAAACACAAGGGGTACTTATGTCGTTAGCCACTGCCGAAGAAAAGCTTTATTCTACTTTAACTACAATACTTAAAAGTGATGACACTGATGTACACATCATCAAAAAAGCTACTGGTTTAGGTGGGACTACACTACTAGCAAAGCTGCTAGGTGATTTAAGTATAAAAGCTGTTGTAGCGTTTCCCAATCATGCTTTAAAGCGAGAGAAGATAGAGTTATTTTCTGAGTATAGTAAATGTAATGTAACGCCAAACTTACCCGGCAATATTCCGCAAAAGCTCAAGGAAAAGTTAGAATATTATTATCAAATTGGTTCTTACACTGCTGCTAATGACTTGATAAGTAGGGAAGCCAGTAAATACCCAGCACTTCGTAATTACTGGATAAATAAGTTAAACAGTTACAAATCTGATAACACTGTACTCACTACTCATACCCAGACAATGTATGTCAACTTTGATAAGCATACAACTTATATTTTCGATGAAGACCCACTAAGACAGATATTAGAGAAAGGTAGCGTTACTTTAACAGATTTACAAGAGTTACTAACTGTAGTAAAAAATAGAAATGATAGGTCAGTACTTACTAGCTTTTGTGAATCCATCATAAATAATATTCCTAATTGCATACACAAGACTAAGGCTTTAGGATTAAGCGACATGAGTAATATCGAAGCTGAAGTAATTCTAAATGACACGGGTAAGCTATCCACAGCAGTACTTAGGTTTTTAGATAGTGACCACTATGCAAAACATTTACCTGATAGTGAAGATGATACCGATGTTAAATCCATCGAATTTATTAAGCACAACAGTTTAAACTCTGAATTCCTAAGTAACAGAAAAATAATTATAATATCTGCTACCGTTTCGGAATATATTTACAGAGCATTATATGGTGATAGAGTCAAGTTTTATGATATTGATAATGTCGATGCCATTGGATTAATCGACCAAAATCGTAAATATAGCTACGGTCAACGCAGTTTACAAGAACACACTGATTATGTGAACGAACAAATTAAAGACTTACCGACTATCACATTTAAGAAATTCAGACACAAGATAACAAACGCATTAGAAGATATTTATTACTGGAAATGCGAGGGATTTGATGAGCTAAAGGGCAAGGATATCGCAGTAGTAGGTACACCACATTTAAGACTAACCGACTACTTGCTGTATGGCGCTGCTTTAGGTATTGATATTAGGACATCAGACTTTAAACTTACTAATCGAATAGTTGAACACAACGGCATTGTGTGTTTATTCAACACATTCCAAAGTGACAGTTTGCAAAAGATACAGTTTCATTTCATAGAGGAGCAGATAGAGCAAGCGATAGGTAGAGCAAGACATCTAAGAGAAGATGTTGTGGTGAAGTTGTTTACCAATTTCCCTGTAAAAAATACTTTACTCACTGATGACGAAAGAATACCTCACCTAGAACGGCTAGCCAAGGTAGGAACAGCCCAGGTCGAACAGTTTTCGTTTTAACCGTTTCACCATCTCAGGTGAAAGAGGCTGAAATACCTACTGTGCAAGAATCATGAAATGATAATTTTGTACTGCACACCTGCACAGAAAATTAGAATTTACTTAGTAAATATTTTAGCTAAGTAGTACTTAGCATCAACTTCCTGTCAGTATTGTTAATCCCTGACAAAAAACCTTAGAATCTTATGAGCTTCACTAGTAGCGCTACCAAGCCTACAAAATGAACTACCCTTCTATTTCTGGTCTTTGCTACACCTAGAAAGATTAGCTAGGTTAGGAATAGAGGATGATTCTATACCTAGAGAAGTAATCATTATCCGAGATGATGAGGAAATCTTGATTTAAATAAAATTTCACCTGTATCAAAATTCATATAGGTGAACTTTAACACTTTGCAGGTATTCAATAAATAGTGCGTGTAATGGTTATTTCACTCTAATTTCATCCTCATGCACGTTATAGATAGCTGCCAGTAATTTGATTGACTTCTCATCAGTGCATCCTAATTTTTCAGCTATAGCAACTGCTGACTGTAGCGGAATAGCTTGGTTAGTAGACTGTGTGAGTAAATCCAGTGTAGTTTTAGTTGTTTGTCTCCTTTTGTACACAGTATCATTCATAGCGGGTGAATGTCCTAGTGACATTGCTCTTTTTTCTAACGGTATTCCTGCCATCATTCCGTTAAGATTAGCTAGGTGACGTAAGGCATGGGTTTGAGTAAATTTAGAGTTTTTAGCCCATCTGGTTAATACTCTGTAAGCTCTTTGACTGATGTATGCTCTAATTGAGTTTGGATTCAGTGAGTTTAAATGAAACACTGGCAACTCACCTGATTTAATCTCTAACTTCTCAATCAAATTAGGATAGGTTGGTGGAACTAACGGAACAGCTAAACGATAACCAGTTTTAGTAGTAGTGCCTAATATTGTCTCACTTCCTACAACTGCAATCATCTCTTTATTGTTAGCATTTTGTAATGCTGGGATTATTACACCGTCTTTTGTTCTAAAAGCTTTGTCAATGTTCTGAATTGCAAAAACCTCACTAATTCTCAATCCATATACTACCTGCATTGAAAACACAAATAGCCATGATTTCCGTGTATCAATATTACTCCTTGCATCATTCTCAGGAATATTTACAATTTCTTCTCTTAATTCAAAAAAATCTTCTAATGAGATGCTTTGGAGATTTTCTTTAAACTTAGTTTGTGCTATGTCTAATTTGCCTAACTCATCCCGTAGCTTGCTATTATCTGTTACCTCACAAAGTTTTTTCATTGCTGAAACACAATCTTTAAAACGTTTACTACCCTTGATTTTGCTATTAATAACATCCATCATATCGGTAAGGTTGATGCTATTATTTAACGGGAGTTCTTTGTAGAAACAATAGTACACTTCATACCAGCATGATTGATGGCTAGGGTTGTTTCTATCTCGTGGTTGACGTTTCTTGGTGTAGCTATTCCAGTAATTATCTTCTACTAGCTTGATAGCTTCATTGAATATAATCAAGTCATTCTTGACTTGGTTTTTTTCTAAAATGTGTTCATCATACCAAGCTAAAAACTCTGTCTCACTGCTAAACTTCCCTAATGCTTCACTAACTTGTTTAGCTTTTCTGAGTGCGTTAGCTATCCCATCCATCGTAAAAGCACAGTTACACGCTTTAGCTACACGCTTATCACCGAGTTTGAATTGTAGGAGGATATAAGTACCACTAGCTTTACTGTCTTTTTTGAGTCCTATTCCTTTAGGTGTTTGGTTTTGCGCTTCCTTAAAGAAGTCTAGCAAACGTTCATAACCTATAAGATGATTGGCTATATCGCTTGGTGTGACTTGCTTATGATTTTCTCTCATCTTTCTCTCAACTTGCCTAGTGAAGTCAGAGAAAACTGAGAAAATGCTAGTTATATCGTTCTTAACCAGATTCCGGTTCTGTGGGTCGGGGGTTCAAATCCCTCCGCGCTCGTTTATTGTACATTAGGGACTTCCAAATAAAAAAATATTCAATTAACTCTTGTGGGGTGGGCGTCTCGCCCGCCCTATGGACTGGGCGCTCATGTTGCCCACCCCACAATATTGGATAATTTATTTCTTGGAGTTTCCTTAACTAATTATTTGTCACTGTTAACAGATTGATGTCATATTCTAATTGATGTCACTGTTAACATATTAGCTGTCACCGAACAAAGCAAAGCTAATTTCCTTGAGAATTGAGTCTATCTATGCCTAATCTGCCCTGAGATAGATGAACTGAATCGCAGTATTATCTATCAATAAGAAAAAGCTAAACTTCTTGTTTAATTAATACAAATAAACCATAAATCAAACGCTTGTAAATACTCTATTTCAAACATCTGTTTGTTATTCTGTTACTTATAAGACCAATTAGAGAAAGCGGTAAAAGCTTTTTGGCTAGAGGTTACACCTTTATCAAATAAATCCAGGTTTTGAAGTGGATACTTTATTAAGCAATTTAATGCTGCGATCAACGTATCTAAAACCAGATCGCACCCAACAGCCTATTTTCATCACAACAATCAAGCACTTAATGAATAGCAGGCATATTTGCCCTGGATGTTCAACCGTTTTACTGCGCCACATCAGCATGGGAGGGCTTTATTGGCGTTGTAGCTTTTGCCGTCAGGAGATGCCAGTTTTTTGAAGAAGAATTCAGAATCAAGATGCTCAGGGACTCCCTACCACTGTGCTATCAGTGGGAGATATGCTGCGGGAAGTAAGTGACAGACTTATCACTAGACATCTCCGAAAAAGAATTGTTTTGACGTAGCACTGCTACGTCTCTACAAGGGTTATGGGTAACGCATATTTAATTTCTGGAGATGTCTACTGATTATTCGTGCTTGTTACTCACCTAGTTAAGACCACCAAATTTTCTTGTTTTGTGGGGTATTAAACCCAGTCATTTATTCGCCAGTCTTACAAAATTACAGCACTTTGCAAGTAGCTGTAATTCTGACTCCTGAATTCTGTTTTATAAACAAGACTAGTACCGCAAGGCGGAATTCAAAATTCAAAATGACGCTCGCGGACTCGCTAACGCTGCGCTAACAAAATTCAAAATGAATAGAGCATAAGGTTTTCAGAAATTTTGAATGGTATGTCTATTTACGCCGTGGTGTACTAGGAAAATCAGAAGTAAACCCTAAAATTTTTCTTTTTAATTAGGTTGCTAAAAAATGTCGCACACATTAATCAATTTAACATTGCCAATCGTCATTCAAGAAATTGATCATGTCTTGAATGAGTATCCTGAACATCCTTATCAATTAGCTTTTTCAATTCATGAATTGCGGCAAAAGCTAATTGCCCACATTTTAAGTCATGTCCCTAATCGCTATGTAGTCGAGGAGGTAGAGGAATCATCTAGACACCCTAAAGTTTTCTACTCTTCCCCTTTAAAGGAGCGGCTACATTTGGAAACGGTCGTTCACGGAAGTATTCTGCATATCCTACGTGAAAATGCTGATTGGCTGAGTCGCCATATTCCACATATTTAATTTTATAACTTCACCGGTAAAGTCAGGGTGAACGCTGTTTGACCCAAAGATGTTGAGTCAAGGGTGAGATCGCCACGATGGGCGCGGGCAATTTCGCGGGATAGGCTGAGTCCTAGTCCAATTCCTTCTATTTTGCGGTTACGTGAGGGATCGCCGCGATAGAAGCGGTCAAAAATGCGTAGGCGATCGCTCGCTGGAATATCTTGGGATGCATTGACAATCGTTACATTGAGGGTTACTGGAGTTTGATGAGTGTGAATTTTTATCCAGCCGTTAGGAAGATTGTATTTGATGGCATTACTGAACAGGTTTTGCAAAACTTGAATTAAAAGATCGCGATCGCCTTTTATCCGCAGTCCATTAGTGAAGTCAGTTTGCACAGTCAACTGGGGAGCTAACATTTCCAAGTCTTCTAGCATCTCCATGAGCAACTCAGACATATCCACCTCAACCAGATACAAGCTCATTTTTCCCGCATCTGCCAGAGATAGCAACAAGAGTTTCCGCATAATTCCACTCAGGCGGCGCACCTCATCCAACAGGTTGCTTAAGCGCTGTTGCACTTCACTACCAGAATCAACCTGCTGTAGTGTTCGTTCGAGTTCGCCTTGTAAAATAGTTAGTGGGGTTTTCAGTTCATGAGCCGCATCACCACTAAAGCGGGAAGCTTGAGTAAAACTGCGTTCCAAGCGTTCCAACATCAAGTTAAACACTTGAATCAGTTCGACAAATTCCACATCAGTTGTTCCAATGGGAATCCGTTGATCTAACCCTTTGACAGTCACCTGTTGTATTACGCCCGTTAATTGACGGATAGGACGCAAAGCACCACCAGAAACTAACCATGCTCCCACTGCAACTAGCAATAGCGCTCCCGGAATTGAAACCATAAAAATATTGCGAATGGTAGCCATCTCTTGATCGACGGCTTGTAAGCTAACAGCAATGGCAATCTGAGTATTGGGAAATTTAGTTGCCCCAATCCGCCAGACTGCTTTTGCCGTCTGTTCAGTGACAAATTGAGGTGGACGTGGACGAATCGGCGGCGGCGGCTCGAAGGGTGGATTTGTATTGGGGGATAAAGGCGGTGGTTCTCTCTTCGGGAGTGGTGGTAAAGGTGTCAACTGAAGACGCGCCAGCAACAGACGATTCACCTCAAGATCGGCAGGTAAGGAGTTTGATTGATAAAGTATATTGCCGTTTGAATCAAGCGCCAGAACGGCGACGGGGGTTTTTGTATTGGTTCCAAAAGTATAAGATAATGAATCTTCGTAAGATTGCCATCGCGGGCCATTGCCTGATTGGAAAAAACTTCCGGGAACGGGAGGTTCCTGTCGTTGAGGTGAGTTCGGAATTACCCGCAGCAATTGATTTAATAGTTCTGCATCCAGGCGGCTAATCTTAGCATTGTAAATCTGCAACCAGGAAATTGCACCAAATCCGACTAATGTGCTTCCAGCTAGAGCCGCAGACAACAAAGCAAGGCGGAGTCGAAAGGAATCAAGTTTCATGAGGAAGAATCTGGCTTGCGAAATCGGTATCCAACCCCTCGAATGCTTTCAATCCAGACTGCTTCATCAATGGGGTCAATTTTTTTACGAATTCGCTGGATACAAACATCTACAACGTTGGTATTGGGGTTAAAGTCGTAACCCCAAACGTGTTCTAGAATTTGGGTACGAGTGAAAACCCTTCCGGGAGAGCGCATGAGATATTCTAGAAGATTAAATTCGCGGCTGGTGAGTTCTATGGCCTGGTGATTGCAAGTGACTTCTCTGGTGATGCGATCGAGTTTAATCGGCCCAACGCCAAGTACATTTTGGCGTTCGCTCACACTCCGACGCATAACGGCATGAATTCTAGCCACTAATTCTTCTACAAAAAATGGTTTAGCGATATAGTCATCGGCTCCCAAATTTAGTCCTTGCAAGCGATCGTCTAGTTCATTCCGAGCCGTCAACAGAATTACTGGAGTATTCCGACCTTGCCGCCGCAATAGTTTTAGAATCGATAATCCATCTTTTCCCGGCATCATAATGTCGAGTAAAATCACATCATATTCATTATCTAATGCCCGCAGATATCCTTCATCACCGTTATCGCAGTAATCTACAACAAATCCCTGCTCCTTCAGCCCAGCCCGGACAAAGTTAGCAATTTTTGCTTCATCTTCGACAAATAGAACATTCACAAGTATTTATGAATTCATATATTATTCCATTTTAAATTCATTATTTTCTGTTTAAATTACAAAACTGTAATTTATAAAATAGACAAGCTGTAATTTTGAGGTGGCTCAATTATAAACATGATGTCATTTTGAGATGACTTAATTAGAAACATAAATTTTTGGAGATTTAATGATGAATATTCGTCGAGTTCTAGTGGTGACAGCAATTCCTGTTTTAGTTGGCACATTTGGTTTTATTTCACTCAATCAAGCAAATGCCGCTAATCAATTCGATCAAATAGCACAGGCGCAACAACCACCCAACCAACCATCAAATGAACAGCCGCGTCCACCCAGACCGGATTTTGCCGCCGCAGCCACAAAGTTAGGAGTCACAGAAGCACAGTTAAAGGCTGCTTTAGGAGTTCCTGCCAATCCTCCGAATCCAGGCGATCGCAATCAACGTCCACCTAGACCGGATTTTGCCGCCGCAGCCACTAAATTAGGAGTTACAGAAGCACAGTTGAAAGCTGCGTTGGGAGTTCCTGCTAATTCTCCAAATCCAGACGATCGCAATCAGCGTCCACCTAGACCGGATTTTGCCGCCGCAGCCACAAAGTTAGGAGTTACAGAAGCACAGTTAAAGACTGCGTTGGGAGTTCCTGCCAATCCTCCGAATGCAGGCGATCGCAATCAGCGTCCACCCAGACCGGATTTTGCCGCCGCAGCCGCAAAGTTAGGAGTTACAGAAGCACAGTTAAAGACTGCGTTAGGAGTTCCTGCCAATCCTCCGAATGCAGGCGATCGTAATCAACGTCCACCCAGACCGGATTTTGCAGCCGCAGCCGCAAAGTTAGGAGTTACAGAAGCACAGTTGAAAGCTGCGTTGGGAGTTCCTGCTAATTCTCCAAATCCAGGCGATCGCAATCAGCGTCCACCTAGATCTGATTTGAAAGCCGCAGCCACAAAGTTAGGAGTTACAGAACAACAGTTGATCGATGCACTAGGTATTCCACCTCATCCTCCTAGCGATGGTGTAACTTCTCCCCAAGAAAATCGCCCTAGTCAACCAAAATAGCTGAACATTCTCTAGATTAAGGAGAAAATAAAATTATTCATCAATCGTAGTAGTAGCTAGCTTCTCTATTTAAGAGAAGCTAGTACCGCAAGGCGAAATTCAAAATTCAAAATTCAAAATTAATACAGTGTAAGCGTTTCATTGATTTTGAATGGGTGGTTTATTTATGCCGTGCCTTACTAGGATGTGCGCGATTATTCAAAATTTGTTTAGGACTTACGCAAAATATCTCTCAAACTCTGATTTCTCCGTGTTCTCTGTGCCTCTGCGGTAGCCTGCGGCAAGCCGCTTTGCGTCTACGTTATTCCCTAACTCGTGCGTAAGTACTATTGTTAACAAACTTAATAGCCTTCTTCAAAAATTAATTAGACGTTGCTCAAAATCCTTCGTAGGCAGAACTCATGAATTCTGCCTACATTATTTTTGCTCATCTGTCTAATATAAAATCTCTAAGAGATAAGTAGGTAAATTGGCATGAGTGAAACTACAGAAACGATTTTCAGCAAAATCATTAGTCGGGAAATTCCGGCTGATATTGTTTATGAGGATAATTTAGCCCTGGCATTCAAAGACATCCATCCCCAAGCGCCGACTCATATCTTGGTCATTCCCAAAAAACCCCTGGCCACACTAGCTAATGCTGAATCTGAGGATCATGCTCTATTGGGTCATCTTTTGTTAACCGTCAAACGTGTTGCAGAAGAAGCGGGACTGAAAAATGGTTATCGAGTTGTCATCAATACTGGTGATGACGGTGGTCAAACAGTCCATCACTTACATTTACATATTTTAGGAGGACGGCAGTTAGATTGGCCCCCTGGTTAATAAAACCAAATGAATTGCGTCTAGAGACGCAATTCATCAGTGAAAGAAATTACTTAAGTGTGCGGTAGTGTAAAAACAACTCACTTCCAACCTGACGAGTTTCAACGAGTTGAAGATGAGGAGCAGCACTAGGAATAAAACCCTCTCCTTCCACTGGGCTAGGGGCGTGCTTTCCTCCATAAATGACTGGCCAAATGGTTAACCACCAATCGTCAATTCGTCCTGCCTGCAATAGAGCAGCTGTTAAAGAGCCGCCTCCCAAAGCAACAACTTTGTGAATACCCCGCTCTGCCATCAAGGTATAGGCTCGATCCCAGTCTAGGTTTGTATCTCCCAAATCAATTAATTCAGCCAGTTTGTGGAGGATTGTTGCATCAGAATTGCGCTCTAAACCAGTCCGTGTGGTGAATATCCATCGCTCAATGTCCTGACTCAAAAAAGGCAAGTCCAGCGATAGGTCTAGGGAGCCTGAGACAACACAGGTAATCGGCTGAGGAGATTGACCCCGAACCTCACGTGCTGCCAACAACTCAGGATTGCGAATTGAAAAAGTTCCTCCCTCAGCGCGAATTGTCCCTGCTCCTACCAGGACTAAATCGGCAAGAGAAACTTGATACTCCAAGTGTGCTTGATCGGCTATATCGGATTCACGAGGCGCTTTCGGATCTACGGCACTAATTTTTCCATCGGCCGTCATGGCAAGAACCACAGTTGTTTGGATAGCTGACATGATTACCTTTTAACGATTTTTTTTAATATTACCTTTTTGAATTCTTTGCTATGAATAGACTTCTTGCAGAAGTTGGGTAAGGATAAAGCGTTTGTATTTTGCAGCTATTGTCAGGTAAATAGACCACGCGGTAGGGGTGCAGCATTGCTCATTGGTGTCAACTTAAGCTGGAAATAGCTTAACTGTCGGCTTCCATGCCCGCCCGGAAATAAATTTTCGGGCTAATAGCTTAAGTCTACTGAAGTAGACTGGAGATTTTTGGCGATATTTTAGTCATCTTTAGATGACTTTAGCTATGAGACGAGAATTTCAATTCCCGGCGGACAAGCGGTTTCACGTTAAGTTGACACTAATTGATACTATCGTGTCCCTATATTGTTTTTTATGACATTCACAGCAAATAACTGTTACCTTTGCGATCGCAACGGGAATCATGAGATAGCAGACTTTCAATACTTAAAGTCCCACTGGGAATGGAAAACTCCTCTACGACTCAACCCATAAAACCAAATTCAGAACAACAAGAATCTCATTCAGATGTGATATTTTCTCTCCGTCAGAATGAGCAACAAAAAGCCTTGTCTGGGGTTATTGCCCATATTCGGGAATCTCTAGACATAGAAACTATCTTCAAAATTACGGTCACCGAAGTACGTCAGCTTTTGAAAAGCGATCGGGTTGCCGTGTTTCGTTTTTATCCTGAGTTGGCATGGGAAGGGGAATTTATCTATGAAGATGTGGGAACAGAATGGGGTTCGGCACTAGCAGCCAAACTCCGTGACCACTGCTTTAGTGAGGAATTCGCAGGACTGTATCAGCAAGGTCGAATTAAAGCAATAGCTGATATTTATCAAGTTAATGCCAGTGATTGCTACATCAAGATTCTAGAAAGATTCCAAGTACGTGGTAGTATAACTGCCCCCTTGATAAAAGGTAAAGATTTATGGGGCTTGTTGTGTATTCATCAGTGTAGTAGTCCTCGCCAATGGGAAGACTCAGAAATTGAGTTTGTGCAATTAATCGCCGAACATCTCGGAGTTGCTTTGCAGCAAGCAGATTACCTAGAACAAGTAAAACTACAATCGGCACAATTAGCACAAGCAAAAGCCAGAGAAAAAGCAGCCGAATGGCAGAAAACCATAGCCATCACCATTGAGAAAATTCGTCAGTTCCTAGACTTAGAAAGCATTTTCCACACAACCACCGGAGAACTTAGGCAACTGCTAAATGCCGATCGCGTCGCCATCTACCGCTTTAATCCCGATTGGAGTGGCGAATTTGTGTTTGAATCAGTGGCAGAGGGTTGGATTTCTCTCATCCATGAACAATCGCAGCGCCCGGAATTGAAAGAAAACGTCAGTGAATGTAGCGCTAAAGATTTAGCTAAACCCCCTGTTGCTGATACTTACTTACAAGATACAGATGGTGGTAGCTTTAGTAGATGTGAAGTTTACCGTGTTTGTAATGATATTTACAATTCAGGCTTTAGCAACTGCTACATTAAAATCTTAGAGATATATCAAGCCAAAGCTTATGTAATTATTGCCATTTACCACGGTCAAAAGCTCTGGGGGCTGCTAGCAGTGTATCAGAATGCTACAACCCGTGATTGGCAAAAAGATGAGGTTTACTTGCTTACCCAAGTAGGCACTCAATTAGGTGTAGCTTTGCAGCAAGCAGAATTTATCCAACAAATGCAGATTCAAGCAGCAGAGATCAGCAAAGCTGCTGAAAGGCAAAGGGCGCTGGCAAACACCGTAGAAAAAATTCGTCAGTCTCTTGATATTAAAGCCATCTTTAAAACCACTACTCAAGAAGTCCGGCGGCTATTGGAAGTGGAAAGAGTCGCAATTTATCGCTTCTATCCTGATTGGAGTGGCGAATTTGTGGCTGATTCTATTCTTGATGGCTGGACACCAGTGGTTAAGCCGCAGCCTGTAACCGAACGCGTTCTTGTCCAAGGAACGAAAGCAGGTAAGTATGCACGTAATGAAGTTTTTGTCCCAATTTCTCAGGGCGAAAAGCTGTGGGGATTGCTAGTAGCTTATCAAAATTCTCAGCCCCGTTATTGGCAAGATGAAGAAATCAATTTGCTAGCACAAGTTGGCGTTCAATTGGGGGTAGCATTACAGCAAGCTGAGTCATTGAAACACATGCAGGTGCAAGCCCAAAAACTGGCTAAAGCTGCCGAACGAGAACGGAAAGCAGCCCAAAGGGAAAAGGCTTTAGCCACAACGGTGGAGAAAATTCGCCAGTCTCTTGATATTGATACCATCTTTGCTACCAGTACAGAAGAAGTCCGGCGGCTATTGGAAGTCGATCGAGTGACAATCTATCGATTCGGGGCTGATTGGAGTGGGGAATTTGTTGCTGAGTCACTAGCCCAAGGTTGGACAGCAGTCAAGGATATTGTACCTGCGATGTCTACGACGGGCTACGCCTACGCCACTAATTACTTGCAAGAAACCCAAGGCGGAGATTTTGCTAATAGTAAAACTCTTGTTATTAAGGATATTTACAGTACCGATGATTCTATTCCTTATCTTGCCCTAATCGAGCTAATGGAGGCTAGGGCATATATGATTGTGCCGATTTTTCAGGGTGAGAAACTTTGGGGATTACTAGCAGCTTATCAAAATATCAAACCCCGTGATTGGCAAGAAGATGAAGTAGATCTGCTGATGCAAATTGGTACTCAGTTAGGGGTAGGACTTCAGCAAGCGGAATTACTCGAACAGACTCAACGTCAAAAAGAAGAAATCACACAGACTCTTAAAGAATTACAGCACACTCAAAGCCAGTTAATTCAAAGTGAGAAAATGGCAGGCTTAGGGCAGTTAGTTGCTGGTGTAGCACATGAAATTAATAACCCGATTAGTTTTATTTATGGCAATATCACTTATGTTACAGAACATGCTGAAAATTTATTTAAATTACTACACCTTTATCAAAAAGAGTATCCTAAAACAACAGAAAAAATTCAAGAGCAAGTAGCAGCACTAGATTTAGATTTTATTAGTGATGACTTGCCTAAAATTCTAACTTCAATGAAGATAGGGGCAGATCGAATCTCTCAATTAGTCTTGTCGTTACGAAGCTTCTCTCGACTTGACGAAACAGGAATGAAGCCAGTAGATATTCATGAAGGCATTGACAGTACTTTGCTAATTTTACAACATCGACTGCAACCAGAAACTAATTCTTTTGTGATTGAGGTAGTTAAACAATATGGTGAATTACCCCCATTAGTTTGCTATGCAGCCCAGATGAATCAGGTATTTATGAATATTCTCAACAATGCGATCGATGCACTGGAGAACTCAGCAACTAGTGGAAAAATAATTGACAATCCGAAAATTTGGATTCGTACAGAAGTCATAGAAGAGAATACGATTCTGATTTGGATTGCTGACAATGGTTGTGGAATTCCAGAAACGATGCGATCGCGCATTTTTGAACCTTTCTTTACCACCAAACAACCTGGACAAGGTACTGGCTTGGGCTTATCTATTAGCTACCAAATTATTGTAGAGAAACATGGTGGTAATATCAAGTGTGTTTCTGAAGCTGGTAAGGGCTGTGAGTTCTGGATAGAAATTCCGATGAAACGGACTGTTAGTTAACAGCAATTATCGCAATGTCCGCAACGCCAGTTAGCTGCTTCTTTGTCAAAACCAAAGGCGTTTAACAAAAATTGCCAACGACACTGCTTTGTAGTCAGATATTGCTGCATCTGTTTGGCGGCGTGTAATTGCGTCGGTGGCTGATTTCCGGCTTTTTGCCCAATGGTGTAATGAAAAGGGTCAAGCCAGTTTAGCTGACCACTGCTGTGGAGTAAAGCTAGTGCCGTCGCACCTTCAGGAAATTGTCGAGTTACTGCATTCACTTCTCCCTGTTTTGGCAATTTTTTCACAAGTTGCTGTGCTATTTGTTGTTGCGATCGCATTTGTTCGTGAAAAAACTCCTGTCTTTGCTTATCTCCTGCATCTAACCACCCCGTAGGTTCACTTACCAACGTTAACGCTTCTGCTGGTTTCCCATCCCTTCCAGCCCGGCCAATTTCTTGCACATATTCAGATAGCAGATGTGGCGCGTGAAAATGTGCTACCCAGCGAACATCACTTTTATTTATCCCCATACCAAACGCACAGGTACAAACCACAAAAGGCATTTTACCACTTAACCAGCTTGCTTCTACTTCACGGCGTTCTGTTGCACCTAATCCCGCATGATAGCTAGTTGTAGCGTAACCCATCTCTGCTAACCATTGGGCTAAATCTTCGCTATCTCGCCGAGTGCGAACATAAACTAATCCCGATTGTTGCGGTCTATTTTGAATAAACTTTAATAATTGTTGTTTTCTACCTCGTGGTGTCCAAGCGATGCGAACGCTGGGATGCAAATTCGGACGGTAGGGATTCAAGCGGAAAATCTCTGGGTGCTGTAATTGTAAAACTGTTTGAATAGTCTTTTGGGCTGAGGGGTCAGCAGTAGCAGTAAAAGCAGCGATACTAATTTTTGTTCCTGGTGGTTTTGATTTTAGCAATGCCGGACGCACCGCCCCTAATCTGCGATAAGCTGGGCGAAAAGTATCACCCCATTGCACCAAACAATGAGCTTCATCTAAAATCAAACCATTAATTTGCAATTGCGGCTGACATAATCTTTCCCACACTGGCACACTTAGCAAAGTTTCTGGTGATAAATACAGTAATCTTAGCTGTTGACGTTCCAAAGATTGCAGAGTTGCACGGCGTTGAGATGAAGATAATTCGCTATGCAAAAGTGCTGCTTTTTGGTGGCTTTCTCGTAGTTCCTGTACTTGATTTTCCATCAACGCCACTAAGGGCGAAACTACCAAAGTTAATCCTGTTTGTAGCAGTGCGGGAAGTTGAAAACAAATCGACTTCCCGCCACCTGTGGGCATAATAATCAGCGCATCTTTTTGTGATAATAAACTACTGACAATTTCTCCCTGTGGTGGACGAAAATCTTCATAACCCCAGATTTTTTTAAAAGCAGCGAGGACTTCTTGCCAAGATTTTGTTGTAGGCTGATTCATAATCAATGGTAGATGCACCCATATCCTTGAATACTAAATATAGCCTTTTTTATCCAGCTAATGGTTCAGTAATTTCATCATTTTAGGTTGCAACCCACTGACCGCAAGAATGAATTATAGTTAACTTGAGTTCGACTAGTCATCTCATATCAACCCAAAAGACCTCTCCCTGGTTTTACTACGCAAAACCTGTCCCTCTCCGAGTCGGAGAGGGACAGACTTGAACTTTAGTTCAAGGCAAGGAGAGGTCTGTCGAACTCACGTATAGTTATTATTATTTTTGGCTCTTCAGTTACTTTTATGGATAATTACTGGTAACAGTGACTTAGGGAAGTTGCAGCGTTATCTGGAGGTTACACGTAGATTTTTTCAAAAATCAAATCGGATTGCTATATTTATTAAATCTCCACTGATAATCCTGGATTAAAGTAATTATTTGGTTCATCTGGATAACCACGCGGATTACAAATAACGCGAGTCAAACCGATTTGATAATCTAATTGATTGTGAATGTGTCCATGAATCCATAATAATGCTCCAGACTCCTCAACTAAAGTATCAAGATTTGAAGCATAAGCAGCACTTAAAATATCTTCTTGATATTGAAAAGGTATAGACTTTGCACTAGGAGCATGATGGCTGATAATTACATTTCTACCAGACAAGCCAGATAATGTATTTTTTAACCAATTAACTGACTTTTTACAAATTAGGGCTGTGTCAATACTTCTTAACTTTGAGTATTGCGGACTTAATCTAATTTTCTTGTAATCGTTCATGATTTGACTAGCTTCTACACCTGCCATACGTGGCTCACCAAACAGTTTAAAATCAGTCCATAAAGTACAATCTAAAAAATTTACACCTTCAATGGTAACTAAATCATTTTCTAGAACATGAACATTAGTTCCTAATGAATAATCTTTTAGTTTCTCAACAAGCCTTGGATAAGCACTTCCATAGTATTCATGATTACCTAATACATATTTAGCTTTATATAATTAATATTCTTATCTAAATTCTAACAGCATTGCTACATCGAAAGCAATTATTGATTGGTAACTAAGCATCCCACAAATGCCGCAAGCATTCAGGCATAATAGCCCTTCTTAGCGACGACTACCGATGTGGTAAACCGCAATTGTATTTTGTAATCGCTACCCATCACCATCGATATTTACCTTTCTCGTAGCAAGGTGTTTTGTCAAGCTACAAAAGATGCTCATGGACTTTACCACTGTTATGGATTTAAAAATTTGACATAACCAGAGAAAATTATGATACGTTTAAATCCCAATGCTAATCAAGCTTGAGCAAAGCGGGGACAAACCAGTGCGTAGGCGTAGCCCGTCGTAGACATCGCTAACCCGCATTCACAGTTAGATTACAATCTAAGTGTAGTTTCTCTGACTGGAGTTGTTCATCGGGTGATTCAATCCGATTCAATGACAAAGCACACCAGACAAGTATTACTTAGTGCGCTCAAGGTGGTTGTCTTATGCCTGACGCTGTTCCTACTATGCACAAGCAATAGCTGGGCGCAAATCACTACTGACAGCAAAATTGCTCCCCTGATTCAGAAGCTGATAGATAACGATGCCCACATCAGTAGCATTGCCGCAGATGCCTTAGTTAATATCGGTTCGCCAGCAGTACCGTCTCTGATTGAGGCGTTGAAAAATCAGGATATTAATCTTCGCTGGCACGCCGCTTCGGTTTTAGGAGATTTGGGTGCAGAAGCAGCACCAGCAGTTCCAGCTTTAAGTGCAGCATTGCACGATGAGGATGGACAAGTCCGCCTGTACGCCACCTTAGCTTTAGGAAATATTGGTACAGCAGCCAAAGCAGCAGTTCCATCGTTGATGGCGGCATTACAAGACAAGGAGCAATTCGTTCGCATTTATGTTCCTTCTGCACTTAGGAAAATTGGTGTAGAAGCGAAAGTAGCTGTCCCAGTATTAACCGCTGCCCTAAAAGATAATAACCCGGCTGTACGTTACAATTCGGCCTACGCCTTGGGTGCAATGGGTACAGAAGCAGTATCGGCTGTCCCTAATTTAATTGCCCTGTTGAATGATAACCAGTTTTACGTGCGTTTAGGTGCTATCAAAGGTTTAGGAGGAATAGCGGCAGGCTTTCAGGACAAAGCAAATGCTTTACCTAGCTCAAAGTTGCAGAAAGTCATCTCAGACTTTGAGCAGGTATTGACAACTATCCAAGAACACAAAGATAAATTTACAGAGACGGACAGTAGGCTGATACGTCGCCCTCTCAATGCCCTGAAAGCAGAAAAAGAAACTCGCCTCTTTGATAGAGTTCTAGAATGGCTATTTGGGCATAAATTACTCTTGGGAATTGCCGCCTACCTGATCTTATTACCTTCCGTGTGGTTAATTTTCTTGCGATTAGCCCCTTTATGGTTGTTGAAAATTAACAACGCCCTCAAACCCTACACAGATTTTTCCCTACCATTTATCAGTGTTAATGTACCTCTGCGATATGTGCTATTCGTTGGCTGGTTTCATTACCATCCCAGAGTATTAGATGCGTGGGTAGCTAAATATATCAAAGCAGCCCGCGAACAATTTCCCAAAAAGGATACGGTTAGCAGTCGCGCCTGTTACATTCCCATTCCCGTTGTTCTGGATGGTATAACAGTTCCCCAACTAATGAATGAGAATTTGCGCTCAACTTTTGAGAAACAACGTAGCTGCCTAGTAATTGGTGGGGAAGGGGGCGTAGGTAAAACCAGTTTAGCGTGTCGAATCGCTGGATGGGCAATGGCTGAGGATGAAGAGCAACAACTCTGCAAACATTTGATGTTACCTGTGCTATTGGAAGAAGAATTTCGGGTAACTGAAGGTAAGTTGCCGCTTTTAGAAGCTATCAGAGGACAGTTGCAAGCTTTAATTGATGAACCAGAGCCGATTTGTCAAGAGTTACTGTTACGTTTGTTAAGAAAGAAACGCATTCTAGTAATTGTAGACCGGTTCTCAGAAATGAATGCGACTACACGAGAAGCAATTGAGCCGGAGTCACCAGAGTTTCCGGTGAATTCGTTGGTGATTACTTCTCGAATTGAGGAAAAGCTGGGGCGGGTTAATAAGACGATAATTAAACCTCTGCGGATTGAGGCGAATAAACTATCGTCCTTTATGGAAGCTTATCTGATGCAGCGAGGTAAACGCGATCGCTTTACTGACCAAGAATTTTTTGACGCTTGTAACCGCCTTTCTCTGATGGTCGGTCAAAATAATATCACTGTTCTGCTGGCTAAACTCTATGCTGAACAGTTAATCGCCAGTAGAGAGGTTGCATCTAATATTTCTGCGTTGCCAGAGAATATTCCCAATTTGATGCTGGGTTATATCAATGAACTCAATCGTGATGTTACAGACAATCAATTTGACGATCGCACTGTTCATCAAATTGCCAAAACCATCGCCTGGGAATGTTTGCAACAAAGTTATCAACCAGGAACCGCCAAGCGTGGAGATGCTATTGTTGCATTAGCAAATTTGGGTATTGATGACCCAGAAACCGACCTCGATTATTTAGAAAAGCGTCTGCACCTGATTCAAACTATCGGTTCTGCTAAAGATAGAATCCGTTTCTGTCTTGACCCTTTAGCTGAGTATCTTGCAGGTTGGTATTTAATCGAATTGTATGGCAATAACGATAGCAAATGGCGATCGCATTTTTTCAAAAAGGCAGATGATTTAGTCAAAACAGGCAGACAAGATGCCATCAAAGGCTTGTTATTGGCGGTGCGAGATTGTTACTTATCTGAGGTTCAAGGTAGCAAAGAAACGGACTTTGTACCCCAGAAGTTGGGTAAACTAGCTGGGTTTACACCTTCTGTTAATACATCAGCTACTACTGTACAAACATTAATACCATGATTAATTGCCAGCTTGTGATTCTGCCTGTAATTTTTTAGACTGCTGCTTGCTCGGTCAAAGTATCATATAAAGCAAAGCTAGTAGTTTTTTTCAGCACAAAAGTGTCATTCTCCTTAATTAAATCCCCAGTACAAACGACTGGCAACCTCTGATGATAAGCAGTCAGAGCCAAATTGTATTCAGATTCACTTAAAAAAAGATGGATTTGGCGGGGCTTGCTCACAACAAAGCCAATAATTGTAACATTGCCTGGATGATTTCGTTCTGTTAGTCGAATCACTATCAATACCGATCGGTTAAGGTTTTTTGATGAAAATTATAAATCTCAAAGACGCGATAAATCGGCGTCTCTACAAAAGACTGATTATTGTAGAGACGCCGATTCATCGCGTCTCTTGCCTTAACCGAACAGTATTGGAATCACTATCCCCTGGATTTCAGTATTCGGGATTATTGTAATGAGATCGCTCAATATGTCTAACTGAGAGCGGACTTCAACTTTTTCTAGAATTGACAAAATCTCAGCCATCCGCAGCGCATAAGACCTGATTCCGGGATTGAGAGGTAAGGTAATATCAAATTCTTCACCAAAATCAGTTGTTTTAATCCAAACTGATTCTTTATTGCCAACCTGACTTTCTTGATACCACCCCTGTGCTTGTAGATAGGATGTTAATTTCTCAGGATCTAAATTAGAGAGAATATTCGGGTCACGCACGGTAACTATCATATTGGTTCTCCGCTAGCAATTTGTTGCATTAGAGCGCCCGGAAATAAATTTCCGGGCTAGTAGGCTAAAGTCTACTGAAGTAGACTGGAGATTTTTGGCGATATTTAGTCATCTTCAGATGACTTTAGCTATTTCCATTTCATCGATTTTAGTTTTAGTAGAGTCAACCACAGCTAAAGCGTTGTTATAAGTATCAAGCATAGTGCGAAACTCTTCAATTGATTGAGTCAGATTTTCCAAATCGCAACTATTACCAAAATCCATGTTTGAATCAACTGCTTTGAATCCAGACGTTCTCAGTTCAGCTTTTTCTAGAACCCGCGATGTCCGCTTTGTACGAGGCATAAATATTTTTTCAGAAATCACATCGGATTCCTATATATCTACTGATTTTGGGAATGGAAAGGACAACCACCACTGGTTAATTTCTGAAGAAAGACATTATTATCAAAATAATGCTCTAAAGACTCTATCTTCAAATCATCAGTGACGCGAGCAATACTAATTCCTACTATTTCTATTGTTTCACCTGTGGGTGCATAGTCTTTATAGGAACCATTAAATGTTCCCCAATGTCGCCACTTAAAGGTAACATTAGGCGGCCCCGAAAGAACTTCTGTTAATTCCCAAAGGAAGCCATTAGGAAAGGCTGTATGAAAAACTTGAAATGAAGATTCAAAGGTTTCTGTTTCAGAACTGTATTGCTCAGTTTTACCTAAAAACAGGTTATAAGTCCCTTCGGTTGCAACATCCTCAGCAGTGAATTGTTGTCCCCCATTGGTACTCATCTTAAACTTATCAGTAACAATCGAAAGCCACTGTTGAGGATTAGATTTATTAGAAGCTTCCATCTCAAAATTTCGGACTAAATTTTGAGCGATCGCATCTATTGAACCTTCAGGATGTTGAAATTTACTCTCTTGATGAAGAAATTCATTGGTGTAAGAATAATCCGGGCGTTTTCCTTCTCGCCACTGTACTTCTTGATCATGAGCAATGACTATATCTCTATCTTGTACCCAGAGCGGCAGTTCTGTAGTTTTCTCGCTACTCATACAAGCTCACTGACTATAAACATCGTCTCTCAGAATAAAGTTTTATGAATATAAGTCAATCAAAAATTCTAAAAAAGTAAACAATATTCATAATCAACTCAATAAACTTGACTTTTCGCACAAATTAGACATCTCCAGAAATTAAATATGCGTTACCCATAACCCTTGTTTTGACGTAGCAGTGCTACGTCAAAACAATTCTTTTTCGGAGATGTCTATTAGCACCAATGACTAATGACTTCGATTTCCCCCCGGCTTCAAGCCGGGGGATGAGTTAAACTTTCTGTGCAGTTACTTCCTCTGGCTTTTGTTGAGTTTGCAAAGATGCATACAACCTATTCAACGCATTTACATAAGCTTGAGCAGATGCCACGATGATATCTGTGTTCGCTGCATGACCAGAAAATACTTTAGATTCATAACGTAAACGAATCGTCACTTCTCCAATAGCATCAATACCGGCTGTTACTGACTGCACAGAAAACTCAATCAACTCGTTGGGCACATTCACCACACGGTTGATGGCTTTGTAAACTGCATCCACTGGCCCAGTACCGATCGCAGCATCGGTTAATTCTTCACCGTCTGGGGTACGCAGAGTAACTGTGGCTGTAGGACGAGCGTTGCTACCGCAGGAAACTTGCACCAACTCTACCCGGAATAAATCAGGCGCTTGTTGGATTTCATCGTTAACGATCGCTTCCAAGTCCCAATCAGAAATTTCTTTCTTTTTATCTGCCACTTCTTTGAATCTGACGAATGCTTTATTTAATTCAGTATCCGACAGTTCAAAGCCCAATTCTTTTAAGCGCGTGCGGAAAGCATTTCTACCTGAATGTTTGCCCAAAACTATTTGATTGTCTGACAAGCCAATCAATTGGGCATCCATAATTTCGTAGGTTAGCTTGTTTTTTAGCACACCATCTTGGTGAATCCCAGACTCATGGGCAAAGGCATTAGCCCCTACAATTGCTTTATTTGGTTGTACCAACATTCCCGTCAAATTAGAAACTAAGCGTGAGGTTTTGTAAATTTGTCGGGTGTCGATATTTGTCAGGGATTCTTGAGAATCTGCTGGTCTTCCTAAGAAGGGGTTAAAATATTGTCGTCGGACATGCAGCGCCATTACCAATTCTTCTAATGACGCATTTCCGGCACGTTCGCCAATGCCATTGATGGTACATTCTAGTTGCCGTGCGCCATTTTTCACGGCTTCTAAGAAGTTAGCAACTGCCAAGCCTAAATCATTATGACCGTGAACGGAGATAATCGCTTGGTCGATGTTGGGAACATTTTCGATAATGCCCTTAATGATGGCTCCAAATTCGCTAGGGGTAGTGTAACCGACGGTATCGGGAATATTAACTGTTGTTGCACCAGCTGCGATCGCCCGCTCTAAAACTTGGTATAGAAATTCTGGATCGGTACGGGCCGCATCCATCGGCGAAAATTCTACATCTGTCATGAAGGATTTAGCATAGGCTACCATTTCTTCGGCGATCGCTAGCACTTCTGCCCGTGACTTCCGCAATTGATACTCTAAATGAATATCAGAAGTCGAAATAAATGTGTGAATTCTGGCATTAACTGCTGGCTTTAATGCTTCGGCTGCCGCTTCAATGTCTGCTTTAATCGCTCTTGCCAAACTACAAATTACTGGGCCATTTTCTGTCCCGACAATTTGAGAAATCTTCTTGACTGCTTCAAAATCCCCAGGACTCGCAAAGGCAAACCCTGCCTCAATGACATCTACACCCAGACGCGCTAATTGTTTGGCAATAACTAGCTTCTCGTCTATATTCAAAGTCGCTCCCGGACACTGTTCTCCATCTCGCAATGTCGTATCAAAAATGATGATTCGATCTGTTTGGTTGGTCATTTGTCGTTTGTTGTTTAGTGTTTACTTGTGGCTTAATATATCTTCAACCTTAGTTTTTCTTTTACTCTTACTTTTGTAAATAATTGCTAAGGATACTAACCTTCGGTTTTTTCTATTTGATCTCTGATATCATTTAAATCTATATATCTATCAGTAGCATTCCGCAGCTCTCTAGCGATCATTCCTTCAGTTGATACTACCGTAATATGTGTATTTTTTGAGCGTAATAGTTCGATTGCTCTTTCAAAATCTCCATCGCCACTGAATAATACTACTCGGTCATACTGGTCTACTGTATTAAACATATCTACAACAATTTCAATATCTAAATTCGCTTTTTGCGAGTAGCGACCGGACGTATCATCATAATATTCTTTCAGAATTTTAGTCCTGACCGTATATCCTAGACTAATGAGAGCATCTCTGAAACCTCGTTGATCTTGTGGGTCTTTTAAGCCAGTGTACCAGAATGCATTAATTAATGTTGTTTCTGATTGCTCATGTTTAAAGTATTCTAAGACGCGCCGTGGGTCAAAAAACCAGCCATTTTTTTGTTGAGCATAGAACATATTGTTTCCGTCTACAAAAATAGACAGACGATTCATTGGAGAACCCATACAAATTTACACCTAATAATATAAATGAATTTAGATGGAACAATAGATTATAGCAATTTTCAAATGCCTTGTTTGCTAATATCTATAAAGTAGCTGTTTATCTATAGCTTTTATCCTACCTCTTTCAAGGCATAAAAACGCCTTGCAACATTGGAGTTGAGATCCTGGGTGCTAACCTTATTCACCTCCAGCACTACAAGAGCTACCCTGCGATCAAAATCTACCAATAAAATTGACTAAGTAACAGCATTCATCGCTGCATAACATTAAAGTTTACTCCTAAAGAGGTATAGCATAAGCTTAGGGCAGGATATAAATTAATGCCGCTCTGTAGATAAAGCTGTCAGTATCAGGATAGGCTTTGTGGAGATTAACAACATTGCGTTAGAGACAGAAGACAGACTTGGGTAGAGCTTTGGGTAGAGCGCCCAGTTGAGAGTGTAGCTGTTGGTTAGGTTATGGTGAAATCTTGCCACAACTAAATGCAGAGGCAGAGTATATCCGGCTCCGATCTGTGAGACAATTACTACTTGTAACTCACTCAATCCAAAAAGAATAAATTAGGTGGTGCTTGAGTAGGAATCTCTTGGGGGCTAGCTCTGCTAATAAAAGTTTGTTGATGAATAGAAGATACTTTACAAATGTATAAGATTATCATTTAAGTCTTATTTCAATGTGCTTACACTAAAACGTGGTCTGAATAAATAAAAGTGTTGGACTTAAATCAATCAGTAACACGACATGGCAGAAGAACCTACATCTACCTTAACTAAAAACTATGTCTCTGCTGCCAATAGACTGTCAAGTAAACCGACAAAAGTAACTTCGACAGCATCGGCTCGGCAATCCAAATGGATGGTTCGCTTAGGTCATCTCCTCGCTGGCAGTTGGGCAATCGGGGCAGGGCTGCTGAGTGCTTCTGGGTGGGAATTGGTTCAATTGATGGATAATCAGGCGCTTTCTAGCTTTTTTCAACTGCGTGGGCCGATTGTGCCTCCAGAAGACATTGTAATTTTAGCAATAGACGATCAATCAATATCAGTTCCCGAACAGTACTATAAAACAGATCCGAAACAGTATGCCTACCTAGAAACACTGAAATCTTATCCTTATCAACGTGCTGCATATTCCCAGGTAATCACAAAATTAATCCAAGCAGGTGCCCGCTCTGTAGCCTTAGATATTGTTTTTGATACAACTAGCAGCTATGGAGTTACGGACGATCGCCAATTCCAAGCCGCATTGCAAAAATATGGCAGTAAAGTTACCTTAGCAGCCGTTTACGAAAATTCCCAGACGCACCAAGGGTCTTTTATGCAGCTAACAGACCCACACCAAATGTTTCGCACCGGATCAGTGTCCATTGGCTCAGTTAATTTTCCCTTAGAAGTAGATGGAAAAGTTCATCGATTAGCGAGTGAGTTTCCCAAGTTATTAGGTGAAGATAATTTATTTACTCAGAAGCCGCTTTCCTTTGATGAAGCAGCCCTCAAAGCAGCACAAGTAAATTATCCCCGACCAAAGGGCGATCGCATTTATTTTTGGGGGCCTGCGGGTACATTTGAGCAAATACCCTTTTGGCACGTATTAGACCCAGAAAACTGGAACACCTATTTACAACAGGGAAAGTTCTTCAAAGACAAGATCGTGCTAATTGGTGCGACAGATAAATTAAACAATGATTATTATCCCATCGCTGCGAGCAAAAGTACTGAACCCATGTCCGGCGTGGAAATTCATGCCAATGCGATCGCAACTTTGATGACAGGTAAAGCGATCGCCCCAGGAATTAACAATTTACCATTGCAAGGTTTATTCGTGCTAATGCTAGTTGGCAGCACAGCCTTGATGATTAGCAGACGCAAGGGTAGTATCAATAGATTTCTCTATAGCCTTGCCCTATCTGGCACTTGGGGAGGAATCAGCTATGGGTTATTTGTCTATGGTCAGTTAATTTTTCCCACTACTGTACCAATGATTGCGATCGCAATGACTGGATTTTGCTACTTGGGAACATCAATAATGAGGGAAAGCATTAGAAAACGCCAATTAGTAGATATTTTTCAGAAGTATAAAACTTCCCCCGTTGTCCAAGAGATTATCAGCCAACAATATGACTTGCAATACCTAATCCAGCAACGAGATTTAGCCTTATCCGGCAAAATCTTGGCTCAACGCTACAAAATTGTCAAAGTTCTCGGTTCCGGTGGATTTAGCGAAACCTACATTGCTGAAGATACTCAACGTCCTGGGAATCCGCGATGTGTTGTCAAACAACTAAAACCAGCCAGCACCAAATCAGAAGGGTTGCAACTTGCGAGACGTTTGTTTAACTCAGAGGCGCAAACATTAGAAAAATTGGGAACGCATCCACAAATCCCTCAACTTTTGGCGTATTTTGAAGAAGACGAAGAATTTTATTTAGTCCAAGAACAGATAATTGGTCATCCTTTAAATCAGGAATTGTTAGCAGGTAGAGTAATTGAAGAAGTTGCAGTGATCAAAATTGTCAGGGACTTATTGCAAACATTAAGATTTGTCCATGAAAACAAAGTGATTCACCGGGATATCAAACCCAGCAATATTATCCGGCGACATTCAGACGGTAAATTAGTATTAATTGACTTTGGTGCTGTCAAAGAAGTAACTATCAAACCGCTTGACGATCAAGAGTCAACGCCTTTTACCATTGGCATTGGTACTCAGGGTTACGCACCAAACGAACAATGTTTTGGTCGTCCACACTACAGTAGTGACATCTATGCAGTCGGTATGGTTGGAATTAAAGCCTTGACAGGTGTAGCCCCCCGTGAGTTAGGTAGAGATGCTGATGGGGAGATAAAATGGAGCGATAGCACTCAGGTTAGCCACTCCCTAGCTAAGATTCTCAGTAAAATGGTGTTGGATGATTTCAAACAGCGATATCAGTCTGCATCAGAGGTTCTTGAGGATTTGGAAGTTTTTGATGATATTGTAAATTCCCAAAGCAGACACCCCATGCAACGGAATGACTCATTAGTGAATACCTTAGACCAAGTAAACGCTACCACAAAATATTGCTCAGAATCATCCTCAGAAACTCCTTGAGTTTCAGCCTCGTTCATTTTTGTTAACATAGTTTGGTTTTATGAAAAAAGTGAAGGTTTAAAACCGTACTTCTCTACGAGACGCTACCGCGAACGTCCCGCTACGCGCTTTCGCCCGCAAGTGGCGCGAAACAGTCCTTGTATCCCAAGGGTTGTTGAAACCCCTCTTCCCGTTGTGTCTGTCTTGATTCAATTGCGTTAGCGACGTAGGAGCGTCATGGGCGAAAAAGCGAATTGCGAATTGGTTTCATTCTGCCGAACTACTTAGGAAACTCCAAGAAATAAATTATCCAATATTGTGGGGTGGGCATCTTGCCCATTGGTGTCAACTTAACGTGAAACCGCTTGTCCGCCGGGAATTGAAATTCCCGTATAATAGCTAAAGTCATCTGAAGATGACTAAAATATCGCCCAAAATCTCCAGTCTACTTCAGTAGACTTTAGCTAAAAGCCCGGGAATTTATTCCCTGGCGGGCATGGAAGCCAACAGATAAGCTATTTCCAGCTTAAGTTGACACCAATGGAGGCAGTCCCTATGAAACAAGTTTCAAAAGCCTTGAATGAAAGAATAACTGGGGACTGAGGACTGGGGACTGGTATTTTTACTCAGCACTCAGCACTTTCAAGACCTCCTGCCTTTCTTATTATGCCCAGTACCAATTAAGTAGGAGATGAAAATGACACAAGTATTTGTGGGTGAAAATGAAGGAATTGAGTCAGCCTTGCGTCGATTTAAGAGAGAAGTTTCCAAAGCAGGTATTTTTCCAGACATGAGAAAGAATCGTCACTTTGAAACGCCTTTGGAAAAACACAAGCGCAAAGAAGTCGCAAGGCACAAACAACGCAAAAGAAATTTCCGTCGTAATTGATTTGATCGTTAGCGATAGATACGCTACGCTAACGCACTTTCTCATTAGATTCTTAGCTGTCGAAAAGGCGATCGCTGACGAACCCATTCGTCACGAATTTTCCATTCCGGTAAATTGAAAAGTCCCAACGATAGAGTGCAGCAAAAAAACCGAGCTGTTTTTAGCTTTGTTTAACCAACATCGAGCTGCTCCAGGCGTTGACGCACAAGAGATGCTCCCCTGTTGAGCTAGCTCAATATTCACAGGTATTTTTCCATTACATAGTTTTGAAACCAAACTCCCCGCAGTTCTACTTGCTGTTCCCTGACTACGCTAAATCCTTTGTTTTCAAAAAATGGCTTCGCAGTAATACTCGCTTCTGTATATAGCCGTTTAATTCCTTGGAATTTTGCAGTATCTTCTATATGACTTAAGAGTTTTGAGCCAATACCCTTTCTTTGGTATTTGCTATGGCAATAAAAACAATCAATGTGACCATCTGATTCTAATTCTGCAAACCCAACTATCTCACCATTATTGTCGGCAATATAGGGAAGCTTGGCTTGTAATCTTTTGTGCCAAACTTCATAATCCATATTTTCGGGTGCCCAAGTATTGACTTGTTCTTGAGTGTAATCGCAAATATTGATTTCATGAATTGTATCATAAAACAGTTTCATGATTGCCTTGGTATCAGATAGTCTATATCCTCTGACTAACATATTGAAGCCTAATTTTCATAAATCTCTAACGGCAAATTATCTGGATCTTTAAAAAAAGTAAATTTTTTACCTGTAATTTCGTCAATTCTGATATTCTCTGTTTCTACACCTAGCGAGTTTAAGTAAAAAACAGTTTCCTCGATATCATCAACTTTAAAAGCAAGATGTCTTAAACCACAAGCCTCTGGACTACTAAATCTTTGTGGAGGATTTGGGAAAGAGAATAACTCTATTTGAGCATTTTCTCCAACTCGTAAATCTAATTTATAAGAATTTCTCTCGGCGCGAAAAGTCTCTTGAATAATCGAAAATCCTAAAATTTCAACATAGAATTTTTTGGAGCGATTATAGTCAGAACAAATAATAGCTACATGATGAATGCCAGTGGTTTTCATGTGTAATTCTCAAGCTATTGGCGTGGCAATTAAAAAGGCTTATAGCTTTCTTAAAACTTTATATTTAATAAGCTTTATATTGAAATAATCTGGATTTCCGTTACTCGGTGCATTGGTTTGGTTGGCTTTTCAGTGGTGATCAGTTGATCAGCTTTAATCTGCACAGCAGCAGCCACATGAAGTGCATCCATCGCAGCTAAACCGTAAGTACAGGCAATTTGATCAGCATTCTGTAAAATTTGCTCTAAGTCAGTTGGCCAGTGGATGACAGCACTAAAAAATGTTTCGTAAAATTCTGCTTCGTCTTGTTGCTTGTTAAAAGTTGCTTTAGGCAAGACTTCTAACTGAACGAAGCTACTTGAGGCAAACTCCAGATTTTCATCGTTAAGAATTTGATTCGCTCTGATGCTGATTGACTGAATGCCACAGAAAGCGCTGATCAGTACACCAGAGTCTATGTAAGTTTTCTTAAGACTCACGGAATCCACCGCGACGTGCAGCAAGTTCAAGTTCAATTTCGTCTTCGTTGAGAAGTTGCAATCCAGCAGCGATCGCTCTTTGTCGGATCGACCATAATTTTTTGGCTAAGGGTGTTTGTGGCACAAAATCAGATTCGGTGGGTGTTGTTTCTGACTCAGATTTAAGTAGTTCAACAAACTCTAAAACTTTTTGTTGCTTTTGGGGTGTGAGTTCTCGCCAGTGTTCAAGTAGTTCAACTTCATTACCCATAAGTACAACACTCGTGAATGATTTTTCTATTTTAGTGGCACAAGCCTTATTTCCTGTTCCCTGCTATAAAATTTTGCTTGGAGTACAATCGTCTCTCATGGATTTTCATAAGGAGCTAGAGTTACTTCCATGAAATTAGATCGCATTACCAGCAATCCCAATCGCATGAATGGACAACCCTCTATTCGTAATCTTCGCCTTACCTTTCGTCGGGTGATTGAGTTATTAGCTACCTACCCTAATCGAGAAGAACTGCTTCAGGAGTTTCCCGAATTAGAAGATGAAGATATTCAGCAAGCCTTAATTTTTGCATCGTCTTACTTAAGTGATCGCTATTCCTGTGAGTCGTGATTTCTAGGCGATCGCCTCAATTATCTATCTGCTAAAGGCTTTGCGGTATGCGATCGCATTAACAATCTTTCTCCTCAAGGCGATCGCTAGTATTGTAAGTCTTGATTTCTAGGCGATCGCCTCAACAATCTATCTTTTAAAGGCGATCGCTATTCCTGTGAATCGTGATTTTTAGGCGATCGCTCTTTTGCTCTTAATATATCGTATATTATGTATTGGAGCCTAGATCAAATGTCTAGACTTTTAAACTTCATGTAATTACTACAAGAATTTAACCGTGATTACAAATGCTAGTAGCCTTACCCTTGGTGCTCTCCGTCAAACTTTTGGCTTGAGACTCGACTCTAGCGATCGCTTTTTTGATGAATGGTTAAATAATGCGCCGACTCTAACCGAAGCGGAACTACAAGGACTAGATCGCCTCACTCGAAACTATAACTATCTCAGTCAAGAAGAACCACCTCTCGAAGAAATTGTTAAGCTTGTAGTTATATCACCATTGCTAGATTTAGCAGGTTTCTATCAGTTTCCTTTTTTGGTAAAAGCAGAAGTAAGTACCAATATCGAAGTTGCAGACGAAGCTAATGCTATTGCAGTTCAAGGCAGGATTGATATTTTGGTGATTCAAGATAGTTTTTGGATTTTGGTAATCGAGTCAAAGCCTGCAAGACTAGACGTTACGGCGGGAATTCCCCAAGCACTTACTTATTTGTTGAGCGCTCCCAACTTACAGTCAAGTTGTTATGCAATGGTTACAAACGGAAGAGAAGTATTGTTTTTGAAATGCGATCGCCACCAAAATGTCCCTCAATATACTCGATCGCATACTTATCGGTTACTTGAAAATACATCAGAACGTATCCAAGTTTTGCAGGGACTTAAACAAATTGGGGCTTATATTGGCGATTTGAGGAGTTAGGCGATCGCTATTCCTGTGAGTCGCAATTTTTAGGCGATCGCACTTAACCTACAAGATTCAGTGATCGCACTAACCACTAACTTTTTTAGCTTCTTGATTTTTTTTATACATTTCAAGAAAAAGGTGTTTCCAAAAAGAATCTTCTAAATTTTGTATTTCAAAGTATTGTAATGGAGTATTTTTAAGATATTCTAAAGTTTCGTGATGTCCAGCAGCAACACGGCAACCATTATAACCTCCACCATTAATGAATTGTAGTTCATTAAGAAACCTAGAATCCAGTGGAGATAAATTACTGTCAATAGAATGAAATCTTAAGCAATTAGTTGGACTTATAGGAAAATAGAATTCAGGTTCCCAAACATTATATAAAACTGGGGAACCACTAATAACGTATTCATATTCTTTATTTAATGACTTTGGACTAATACTACTTAATGTTAAATTATTGAGTTTTTGGATTAAAAATTGAATAGCTGTAAACAGATTAGCATGAATATTTTTAATCCAATCCTCTCCTAACATTTTATCTAAATATTTAAAATACGACCAACGCGGGTCATTTTTGAGGTCATCTAGAGAGATTTTTTTTTGCTTATCAAGATCATGGATTTCTTGTTTAAGTTATAAATACTCTTTTTTGTAAACTTCAAAGATTTCAGAATACAAAATTGATTGATTTCTGATTCCGATACATCTAAGCCATTGAAACGCCATGAATTCATTGATTTTTTCTCGTTCCTGAAGGTTCAATTTTTCTACACCATTTTTAATAATTGAGGCTATTATAGATGGAGATTGAGCATCGATCTCTTTAAACCATGAATCATAATTTTCTTCATTAGTTGTGAAATATTTATTTTGTTCAAACGTTCTAGCTATGGGATTTGATTTTATTGTAAGTTGATTCTTGATGTGAAGAATGACAAATATTTTATTTTTCTTTCTTGATGAAGAAAAATTTCTGAGTACTGCCTGGGTTACGAAATGTTGATGATCTGTCATACATTAAAACACGATGTTTAGTTCAGTTAATATTATAACTTTAAAAAAACGATGGTGAGTGCGATCGCTGATCTTGTAGGGTGCATTAATGAAATGCAATGCACCTTTTGATTATTTGCAAGAGAATCAAATTTTGTGCGTTACGCTACACTAAAATACGCTACTCCTAAGACAATTTGAACACCTTAATCTGCGAGCTTTTTATGAGGTTAAAAGGCGATCGTTTATAGGAGATAGTCACGGTTGAGCACGATTGAACGATGGACTAGGCGCACAATGAAACACGCCTAGTCGAATAGATTTTCAAGACTAAACTTCTGCTAGTTTGTCTTCAGGGATGTCTTGCAATTCTTGGACAATCTTTTCGATCAGCATAAGTCAAACTCTTCGGTGGTTGTTAATCAATAAGTTAAGAATATGCGACTACTTTGTTGCTCAATTGAGGAATAAAATATTTTTTCTCGCTTTCTGCCTTGGCGTGAAACTTTCACACCGTTAGTCAGCAAAACTGAATTTTTATTATTCTTGTAAAACAGTTTTTGATACAATTCTAGTTTTCTTGAGGTCTGCTTCAGAAAGTTCTTCTCCAGCTTGCAAGCGAGTGGCGGAAGTTTGCAACACTGTCGCTGCACCTTTATCTCCGATTTGTAAAGCAGTTTTAGCAGCCGTTTGCAACATCGTTGCTGCACCAGTGCGATCGCCTTGTTGCAATTTCGCTTCGGCTAACTGGGTCTGACGATACTTGGCTAAGGCTAAAATAGACTGCTGCACCTGGGGATTGGAGTCCGGTTGATACGCCCGTACTACATCTGCATACACTGGCATCAAGGGCGAAAGTAAACCTTCTTCGTTAACCAACGGGTCATCATAACGAATTTGCAAATGAGCGATCGCTTGTTTACCTTCTGGCAATTGTCCCAGATAAATGTTCGCCAAAACTACCCTTTCCACATCCTGCATCAAATCTCCCAAACGTACTGCAAAGCTACCATCGGCTTCGGGTTCCACTGGTAACTCGATTGTATCTGGGGCAACTTGGGCAATGGGTTTTAATTCTGCTAGTCGGACATTGGGCACTAGAGATAACAGCAAGTAGGCATTAGTTAGCCCAATCGATTGAATCCGTCCAAACAGTCGGCTAAATTGCTCTACAGCTTGTTCAGGATGTTCAATATGGGCTAAAGTCCCACCACCGACATCGGCAATTTTTTCTAGCAAATCTTGATTCCAGCTATTGCCAAATCCGAAAGTGTTGATAGTTAGGTTCAGTTTGGCAGCCTTTTGTGCCAGTTTGAGACAGCGCTTGTTGTCGTCTCGCCCGATATCCCATTTCCAAATCCGCAAACCGCTTTCACCATGCCCATCCGTCAGCAGAAACGCCTGGGAAACAGCGCCTCTTGTGCCCTTCATCAATTCTGTAATTCCCAGTTCCAAACCCTCAGCGATCGCAGTGCCACCGCTAGCAGTCAGTTTGCTTTTAATTTGAGATTTGATGCTTTCGGGGTCTTCGATCGCTTGGTTAGGGATAATGACTTCCGCAGTGCCGGAAAAAGCCACAACTGAGATGCGATCGCCTACTTTCAAGCGATCGATTAATCCTTCCACCGCCTGGATCACCGTTTTAATTGGGTGTCCATGCATGGAACCACTTTTATCCAGAATCAAGCAGAGGTTAAGGGGGAGATTTTGATCGGACTCATCAGCGATTGCAAAAATAGTTATTGCTAGTTGACGTTGGCTACTTGTTTGAGCCACATCAACATTATTGTCATTTAACGCCGAGAGCAATTTAACTTTCATTGGGGAGGGGTATCTTGCAAAATTGTTTTGGAGACAATTCTGGTTTTCTTGCGATCGCTTTCAGATAAATCTCCACCAGATTGCAGTTGGGTGGCAGAAGTTTGCAACACCGTCGCCGCCCCTGTATCTCCCATTTGCAAGGCAGTTTTTGCAGCTGTTTGTAACATCGTCGCCGCACCAGAGCGATCGCCCTGTTGTAATTTCGTCTCGGCTAGCTGGGTTTGGCGATACTTCGCTAATGCTAAAATAGAATGCTGCACCTGCGGATTTAGGTCTGCTTGGTAATTTTTGACTACATGGGCATAAACTGGGATATTTGGTGTAACTAAACCTACTTTGTTGGCGGCTGGGTCATCGTAGCGGACTTGCACATTAGCGATCGCTTGTTCACCTGTTGGCAATTGTCCCAAATAAATATTAGCTAAGATTACCCGTTCTGCATCTTTCATTAAATCTCCCAACCGCACAGCGAAACGTCCATCAGCTTCTTGTTGCAGTGGTAACTCAATTGTGTCTGGGGAAACTTGAGCAACTGGTTTGAGTTCCGCTAGCCGGACATTGGGCATTAGAGAGAATAACAGATAAGCGTTAGTCAATCCCACTGTTTGAATACGGCTGAACAAGCGATTAAACTCTTCCACTGCCTGTTCGGGTTTTTGAATATAAGATAAAGTACCTAAACCAGCATCAGCAATTTTTTCTAAAACATCTTGGTTCCAATTGTCACCAAATCCCAAAGTGTTCAAAGTCAAATTATAGCTAGCAGCCAATTGAGCAAATTTTAGACAGCGATTGTTATCACCGTGTTCATTTTCGCCATCGGTTAAGAGGAAAGCTTGGGAAACAGTATCTTTTTTACCCTTGGCCAACTCCTCAATCCCCAAACGCAACCCTTCATCAATCGCAGTTCCACCATCGGCAGCTAGGCGATCAATTTGCTGTTTGATTTTCTCTGGATTTTCGATCAGTTGACTGGGTACTAAGACTTTGGCACGGTGATCGAAAACTACAACACTGAGGCGATCGCCAGGATTGAGTCTATCTACCAGACGATTCGCTGCTTTTTTGACTGTTTCTAGCGATCGCCCATTCATCGAACCACTATGATCGAGAATTAAGCATAAATTTAGGGGTACATGGCGGTCTTGATTTTCTGCGATCGCCGAAATTGAAACTCCTAACTGACGCTGACTGTTCAGTTGATTCGCGTCCAAATTACCATCATTCAAGGCAGGCTGCAAGCTAACCTTCATAATTCAAAGTCCTTATTCAGGATATACATATAAAAAAATAACTTCAAAGCACTACTTTAACTCTACGGAAAACCTATCTAACACAAATACACTAATATAATCAGAATATCTTAGAAGCCAAGCATTGGCAGATGCGAAGCCGCCTTCAGCATTAGGGAGAAATCCGCACCTTGAGGAAGGCTGGCATCGCGCTAGGATGTATTACAGTTAACGGCATAGTTTCAGGCGATCAGTTGCTATGGACATTTCCCCAATTAAGGCTGTTCAAGCCCCATATTACGGCGATAACTTTTATCGGACACCGCCGCCAGATTTACCTTCCCTGTTATTGAAGGAGCGAATTGTCTATATTGGGATGCCACTGGTGCCTGCTGTCACCGAATTAATCGTGGCCGAATTGCTGTTTTTGCAATCCGACGACCCCGACAAACCGATTAAAATCTATATCAACTCCACCGGCACTTCGGGTTACAGTGGCGAACCTATTGGCTTTGAAACCGAAGCCTTCGCCATTTATGACACCATGAAATATATCAAGCCTCCTATCCACACCATCTGCGTCGGTTCGGCGATGGGTATGGCAGCAATGCTACTCAGTGCTGGTACAAAAGGTTGCCGCGCTAGTTTGCCTCACTCCTCAATTATCCTGCATCAGCCCAAGAGCTACGCCCAAGGTCAAGCAACGGATATTCAAATTCGCGCCAGAGAAGTTTTGGTAAATAAAGGGGCGTTAGTTGATATTCTACATCGCACCACTGGACAGGCTCCAGAAAAAATTACTAAAGATATGGATCGGCTGTTGTATCTAACACCATACGAAGCGAAGGAATACGGACTAATTGACCGAGTTTTTGAAAAAGAAGAACTCGCAAATCCCCCACTCCCTGCCAGTGTTCTTTAGTTAGTGCTGAGTGCTGAGTGCTGAGTGCTGAGAGACGCGATTAATCGCGTCTGTGTAGGAGTTATGAGTTATTTCTAACTCTCTTGCCGCCCCAAATTATTAAAAACGGAGTAAGTAAGTTATGCCTATAGGCGTTCCTAAAGTTCCTTACCGGATGCCCGGTGGACAATATACAGATTGGATTAGCATCTACGATCGCCTTTACCGGGAACGGATTATTTTCTTGGGGCGAGATATTGATGATGAAATCGCCAATCAAATTATTGCTGTAATGCTGTATCTGGATTCAGACGATCCAGGTAAAGATATTTATTTATACATCAATTCCCCCGGTGGGATGGTTACATCTGGCATGGCGATTTTTGACACCATGCAGCATATCAAATCAGATGTAGTAACTATTTGCGTAGGTTTAGCTGCTTCAATGGGTTCTTTCCTGCTGGCAGCTGGCACCAAAGGCAAACGGTTAGCATTGCCTCACTCACGGATTATGATTCACCAGCCTTCAGGTGGCACCCGTGGACAAGCAACCGATATCGAAATTGAAGCTAGAGAGATTCTACGGATTCGTCATCAGCTTAATGGCATTTATGCCGATAAAACAGGTCAGACCATAGCAAAAATTGAAAAAGATATGGATCGTGACTTTTTCATGTCTGCCGAAGAAGCTAAAGAATACGGTTTAATCGACCGTGTGATTGAAGAACGAACCTCGGTAATAACTGGGGAATAGGGAGTAGGGAATAGGGAGTAGGCAATAGGGGGATGAGGGGGATAAGGGAGTAGACAAAGAATTTTAACTCCTAACTCCTAACTCCTAACGCCTAACTCCTAACTTCCAAATCCCCACTCCCCACTCCCCACTCCCTTCTTTAAACAAACTGTCAACATTGAACTTTAAAAAAGTAAATTAGCCCTTATTATTGATAGTTCAGGCATAAAGCTGATAGCTGATAGCCGATAGCTGGATATTCGATAGCTCATAGCTCAAGATGGATCTGGGAGATTGCTACCGTTTATTGGGTTTAAGATCGGGAGCTTCTTTTGCTGACATCAAAGCGTCTTATCGACGACTGGCGCAGCAATATCATCCCGATATCAACCCAGATGACAACAAAGCCAAAGATAAATTTATTGCCTTAACAGAGGCTTACAAACTCCTGCTGACAGTAGTACTGCCAGAGGAAACTGCTGCACATTCAAGTCAGGTGTCAACATCTGGGCGTGATGATGCCAAGGTAACGCAACGGCAGAAAACACCAGTAACAACGGTGACAAGCCAAGAATCAGGAAAACCAAGGCCGCCTAATCTGTTGGAAATAGAAGAACGGCTGAAGTGGAAGACTTATGAGCAATTGCAGCGATTTTTGCAAGAAAGACGATTCCCCCAAGCGATCGCCCTGGCGGAAGCTTTAGCAGATCGGTTGTCAACAGATGCAGAAGTTCGCCAATGGCTAGCGATCGCTTATCAAATTTGGGGACGGGCGTTAATTTCTGAAAAACAACTACTTAAAGCCAGAATTTATCTCAAAAAAGCTCTGAAGACAGACCCCCATAATAAAAGTCTCTGGTATGAAGTCCAGCGCGATTTTCAACGTTTAGAACAAATTTTTTAATTTGTCATTAGACATCTCCAGAAATTAAATATGCGTTATCCAAAACCCTTGTAGAGACGTAGCACTGCTACGTCTCTACATTCATTTGGAGATGTCTATTGATTTCTTTGATTTTTTCTTCCGCTTCTAGCTTTTGCTGCGGTTCAATAAAACAATGTGGATGCCAAGTCTTAGCCATCTGGCGGTAAGCTTGCTTAACCTCATCAACAGATGCACCTGGTTTCAACCCCAGGATATTGTAAACATGATTGATGTCAAAGCGATCGCTCATACTAGGAAATCAGCAGCAGTTAGAACTCTACTTAGTATTCCCAGGTATAAGTATTAGCTAACTCCAGGTATAGTGCTGCTATCTTAAGCGCCGATTTAATCGCAGGAAACTTTTTATCCTCTGACAAAATCTTTCTACCAAAGGTCTAGGTTTTGATACATATCTAGGCGATCGCGATATACGCGCAGCACCCGGATTTCTTAACTCTTCTTCTATTTGTGCAGCTTTATTTAAATCTGAAGCGGCTCTATATTCGTATCCCAGTTGAGAACAAACTAGCCCCCGATACTTATATGCTTCAACATAGTGAGGATTGAGACGAATGGCGTGGGTAAAATCTGCGATCGCATCTTCATATCTTCCTCTAGTAGCATTCTCTACCCCTAAAGTATAGAAAGTTTCTGCATCCCAACGATTGACAGATATTTTTGGGGGATTTTTAGGCGAAGATGAAGAGGGATTTTCAGGAATAGGAGGCTCAGATGGACTTTCAGATTTGAGCTTGTTGTAAGCTGCATTGATTGATTTAATTTTTTCTTCAGCTTCCTGTTTTTGCTTTTGGTCAACAAAGCGATCGGGATGCCAAATTTTTACCAGTTTACGGTAATTTCGCTTCACCTGTGCTTGAGACGCACCGGGTTCTAGCCCAAGAATTTCATAAGCATCATTGATATCGAAGCGTAGACGTTTCGGCTTGTCGTTAGACATCGCGCATACTGAAAAAATCGGCAACTATATCTATGTTAACTATTCCCCTAAATTCTCTCCAAACACCCCATTCTGGTTATCACTGGGATGACACTAGTCGCCGCTTCTTTGAAGGCTGGTATTACCGCGTTACGCTACCGGAAATTGGACAAACATTCGCCTTTATGTACTCCATTGAAGACCCCATCGGCGGTAAACCTCACAGTGGCGGTGCAGCCCAAATTCTCGGCCCAGATGATGAATATTTATGTCGTACTTTCCCTGATGTCAAGAAATTTTGGGGTAGTCGGGATGTTCTGGGTTTAGGTCATTGGGGTAAAACAGATTTGCAAGTTTCTCCCCTATACCTGCTACCAGCAGAGTTTGAGCATCATGTTCAAGAAGGCTATCAAGCTACAGCCACCTTGAATCAGGGAATAATTCGCGATCGCGCCACCAATAATTATTGCCGTTGGCAGTATGAAATTCAACCAGTATACGGTTGGGGAAATCAAAATAGCATTCAGCAATCAACCGCAGGCTGGCTGTCATTCTTGCAGATTTTTGAACCAGGATGGCAAATTTTGATGGCTCACGGTTTAGCTAGCGGAAAAATTGACTGGAATGGTAAAATTTACGAATTCACCAACGCCCCAGCCTACGGCGAGAAAAATTGGGGTGGTGCTTTTCCGCAAAAATGGTTTTGGATAAATTGCAATTGCTTTGCAGGCGAACCCGATTTAGCATTAACTGCTGGCGGTGGACGGCGGGGTGTCTTGTGGTGGATGGAATCTGTAGCGATGATTGGCTTGCACTATCAAGGCAAGTTTTATGAATTCGTTCCCTGGAATTCCCAAGTAGATTGGGAAATTCAGCCCTGGGGTAGATGGCAAATGAAAGCTAGTAACTCAAGCTACGAAATTGAATTGACAGGAACCACCCATTTACCTGGTAAACCTCTGCGTGCGCCCACAGCAGAAGGTTTAAAATACTGTTGCCGAGACACCATGCAAGGAAAACTAAATTTAGAATTACGAGAACTAAATGGGAGAAAATCTAAAATAATTCTCAAAGCAGAAAGTTTTCTGTGTGGTTTAGAAGTAGGCGGCGGCTCTTGGGATAATTGTTGGCAATCTCGCTAAAACTACTGTTATAATTATATATGCTTCGCAGTTGGGGTTGTAGCTCAGTTGGATAGAGCGGACGCCTCCTAAGCGTCAGGTCGTGCGTTCAAGTCGCACCAGTCCCGTTTTCTTCAGGCGATTATTAATTTATTAATATATATATAGCTATATAACATTCGTAAGGTAGCATAAGGAACTCCAAGAAATAAATTATCCACTTTTGTGGGGTGGGCATCTTGCCCGCCCAGTTGATATGGCGGGCGAGACGCCCACCCCACAAGAGTTAATTGGATATTTTTTTATTTGGAAGTCCCCATATAGCAGTTCCCACTCAGATGCAGTACAAAATTATACCACAAGTAGGGGCAATTCATGTAGACGCAAAGCGGCTTTCCGCAGGGTATTGCCCCTACGGGTGTACCTCACGTGAACGAGAACCGCTATAAGTAACTGTGCTACCCTACCTTGTGGCTCATCGAAACGAGAAGCACTATATAAAGTGGTTACAACCCTTTGATGAATCGTCCGAGACAGGTTAGGATAATCCATCAATTAGAGGAAAAACTTTAAGCACGCTTAACCGCGCTGCAACACAAGAACCAACCAAATTTATATTTGGGCAGATTCTTTGGAAGTTTGCTACTCTACTAGCAATTGTTTTTCTTCTAGTCAGAGAAATTTTGGACTGAGTAAATAAAGTTATTGAGCCTTGAATAAGCTAATCTTTACAGGTAAATCTTTTCGTTTGACGGCTTTTGCCCTACCGCTAATCATCTGGTGGGGATACAAAGAAGTACAAAACCAATTTGTGCAGCCGCAAGCAGTTGTAGTGTTGGGTGGTTCAACGAAACATTTAGAGCGAGAGAAGTTTACAGCAAAATTCGTTCGCGAGCATCCAAATATACCAATTTGGATTACAGGCGGTAGTCCACGTACATTCACCCAACGAGTGTTTACCAAAGCTGGTGTCGATCCTAAACGTTTACACTTGGATTACGAAGCAGTAGATACAGTTACTAATTTTACTACGTTGGTGGATGATTTGCAACGTCGTGGCATCAAGAGTGTTTATTTGATTACTTCAGACTTCCACATGCGCCGGGCTTGTGTCATCGGCGAAATTATTTTGGGTAGTCGGGGTATTTATTTAAAACCGGTGCCAGTTCCTTCCGAAAAACCTCCTGAATCTATCGAAAAATCTGTTCGCGATGGGGCGAGAGCGATACTTTGGTTAGCAACTGGTTACACTGGCGTGGATGCCGCTAAAAATAAACGGTAAATCAAATCAATTTTGGATTTTGGATTTTGGATTTTGGATTTAAAAATCTTCTGAATCTCAAGATTTATCGCTTTAAAACGATGCAGAATATTCCAATTTGGTGGCATTTAGGGAAATTTTGATGATTTTGACCTAAGTAAAGACAAGCAAAGAAAGAGAACATATAGCATTACTAAATCATTCGTGAAAAATTAGATCCCCGACTTCTTTAAAGAAGTCGGGGATCTGGAAACCACGAATTTTCACAAATTCAGATAGGATTGCTATAATGTCGAGATTATTAGCATCAACTTAGTCAAACAAATAAACAACTTTTCCTCATTTGCTTTCTTGGTGTGTATTTTGCATCCACCAAATTTTTGAGCCGCAGCTTAGACAGTTCGGAAATGTCTAGTAGACATCTCCGAAAATGAATGTAGAGACGTAGCACTGCTACGTCTCTACAAGGGTTCTTGATATCGCATATTTAATTTCTGGAGATGTCTAGTGTAGTTCAGGAAAAAAACACTCCAATTCCCCCCACAATTTGATACCCTAGCTTAAACAGATTTGAGAAGATTTAAAGCGTGGAAATTCAACTTGGGCGGGGAAAAACAGCTCGCAGAGCTTACGGAATAGATGAAATTGCTCTAGCCCCTGGTAACAGAACACTAGACCCTAGTTTGGCAGATACTAAGTGGCGTATTGGTAATATTGAGCGAGAAATCCCGATAATTGCCAGTGCAATGGATGGCGTAGTAGATGTTCGTGTAGCTGTACGTTTGTCACAGTTAGGAGCATTAGGAGTCCTCAATTTAGAGGGGATTCAAACTCGCTATGCTGACCCAGAGCCAATATTAGATCGAATTGCCTCTGTAGGGAAAGATGAATTTGTTGCCTTGATGCAAGAACTCTATGCCGAACCAATAAAGCCGGAATTAATTGAACAACGTATTCAGGAAATTAAACAACAAGGTGCCATTGCAGCAGTAAGTGCAACTCCAGCCGGTGCAAGTAAATACGGTGAGGCGGTGGCAAAAGCTGGGGCCGATTTATTTTTTGTCCAAGCTACAGTCGTTTCTACTGCACATCTTTCACCAGAGTCTTTAGTACCACTTGATTTAGCAGAATTTTGCCGTTCCATGCCCATCCCCGTGGTGTTGGGGAATTGCGTAACTTACGAAGTTACCTTGAATTTGTTGAAAGCTGGGGCGGCTGGGGTACTAGTGGGAATTGGCCCTGGTGCGGCTTGTACTTCTCGTGGGGTATTAGGTGTGGGTGTACCACAAGCAACTGCGATCGCTGATTGTGCCGCAGCACGAGATGATTACTACAACGAAACTGGTAACTATATCCCCATTATTGCTGATGGCGGTTTAATCACCGGTGGCGACATTTGCAAATGCATCGCCTGTGGTGCTGATGGTGTGATGATTGGTTCCCCCTTTGCCAGAGCCACAGAAGCCCCAGGACGGGGGTATCATTGGGGAATGGCGACTCCCAGCCCCGTCTTACCCCGTGGCACACGCATTCGCGTTGGCAGCACTGGTAGCCTAGAGCAAATACTCCTTGGCCCAGCAGGACTAGATGATGGCACTCACAACCTTGTAGGAGCCTTAAAGACGAGCATGGGTACCTTAGGAGCGAAAAATATTAAAGAAATGCAGCAAGTCGAAGTTGTGATTGCGCCTTCCCTATTAACCGAGGGTAAAGTTTACCAAAAAGCTCAACAATTAGGTATGGGTAAGTAAAGGGAGTGGGGAGTGGGGAGTGGGGAGATAGGGGAGATGAGGGAGATAGGGGAGATAGGGGAGAAATAATTAATCCCCAATCCCCAATCCCCAATCCCCAATCCCCCAATTCTTCAATAAATTTTTCCAGCCCCCAAACAATTGCTGGAAAAATCCGATATGTCACCTACAATGGAGATAGCGGAGACGCATGTTTCCGTTCACTCCTCACACCACACTCCGCCCGGACTACTGTTCGGGCGGTTCCTTATGTTTGTAAATAAATTCTAGAGCTTCTTTCTTTGCAAATGTACATCCTCTACCCCCAAGCTGAGGTTTTTGCTATGGTAGAATTTTCACCAAGCTCAGATATTATTGGCGAAGGTTTTAGGCATGTCAGCAGCCGCACAAGTTACCGATTCTAGTTTTAAGCAAGAAGTACTCGAAAGCGATGTACCTGTTTTAGTGGACTTTTGGGCACCCTGGTGCGGACCATGCCGTATGGTAGCTCCTGTTGTCGATGAAATTTCCGAACAGTACAAAGGTCAAATAAAGGTCGTAAAAGTCAATACAGATGAAAATCCTAATGTTGCTAGTCAGTACGGCATCCGCAGCATTCCCACGTTAATGATTTTTAAGGGTGGACACAAAGTCGATATGGTGGTCGGCGCCGTGCCTAAAACTACATTGGCTTCCACTCTCGAAAAGCATCTTTGAAACTCAATCGGCAATAAAATCCTCTTGAGTTATCCATTTTTTCCTGACTTTAAGTTAATTTTTATAAACAAGTTTGAGAGACGCCAATTCCTCGTCTCTCAGGCTTGTTTATATTTATATGCAGTTTCAGAAGGTTTTTAGGAGTTTTCTACCTCAAAAACAATTCCCTAATTTCTGCACTACCAATTTCTATACGCTGGTACCTACCGCAAGGCGGAAGTCAACTTAAGCTGAAACTCCTTTAAAACCTCGTTTCCAGCCGGAGGCTGGAAATGCAACTCAAAAGCGGCTCTGCCACCAGCAAGGGAGGCGGAGCCTCTAGGACGGCATTCCCAGTCGGAGACTGGGAACGAGGCAAACGTGAAAATATCTAAAAGCTGATTTTAGGCTAGGTTTCACGTTAAGTTGACACCAATGGCAAGATGCTCACCCCACAATATTGGATAATTTATCATTCAAAATTAACAATCCCCATAAATAAACCCATAAATAAAAAATTTATACTAATTTGAAAAATGATTGCAACAGATGAATTCACACCAGACAGCTTTTATCAGGGTTTGATCACAACTAATTGCAATCTTGCTCAGTTTGCTAGAACCTAGAGACAGATTAAAATCAGCAATAAAACAAGTCTGTTAGAGAAAATCAACACTGATATATTTCTAATTAAGTTCCACAGATGTTGAAGTAGCGATATATTTTGATAATCTATCTCCCATAAATCAACTGTTCGTTGTTGAATCTATGAAGTCTTATTTAGCCGCCGCTATTCAATTGACCAGTGTGCCCGATTTACAGAAAAATTTGGCACAGGCAGAAGAATTAATAGAACTTGCCGTGCGTCAAGGTGCTGAATTGGTGGGTTTGCCAGAAAACTTTTCCTATATGGGAGAAGAAAAAGATAAACTCGCACAAGGGGATGCGATCGCTCTTGAAAGTGAAAAATTTCTCAAAAAAATGGCCCAACGCTTTCAAATTACGATCTTGGGCGGCAGTTTTCCACTTCCGGTAGATAATACAGGCAAAGTTTATAACACTACTCTACTCATCGATCCCAGCGGTGAAGAACTTGCCCGCTACTACAAAGTACACCTATTTGATGTTGATGTCCCCGACGGCATCACCTATCGCGAATCCAGCACAGTTGTGGCTGGTACGCAACTACCCCCCGTCTATTTTTCAGAAAAACTCGGTAATCTAGGGCTTTCTATTTGTTATGATGTCCGCTTCCCGGAACTGTATCGTCATCTGGCAGAGAAGGGAGCCGATGTGATCTTTATTCCCGCCGCCTTTACCGCCTTTACAGGCAAAGACCACTGGCAAGTACTACTACAAGCCAGAGCCATCGAAAATACCACCTACGTCATTGCTCCTGCCCAAACGGGGAATAACTACAGCCGTCGTCTAACCCACGGCCACGCCGTCATTATTGACCCTTGGGGTGTAATTTTAGCCGATGCTGGAGAAAAACCGGGAATTGCGATCGCAGAAATCAAGCCTACTAGGCTAGAACAAGTCCGCCGTCAAATGCCCTCTTTACAGCATCGGGTGTTCTAGAGACTGGGGAAGAAGCAAGGGAGAAGGGGAGAAGAATTTTCCCCTCTGTCTCTTTTCAATTCCCAATAATGCCCTTTACCTGCACTGATTATTTCTTGCGGATGGCTTCCTAGTAGTTGATTAATTTGCAAAAACAGCTTCCAAGTCAGGATACGTAACCTAAAATTAGCAGTGATTACAAATACCCCTAAACATTGCTGCTATTTTCCATCCGCATAAGTAAGTTTTAATTTTTTGTATGATTTCGCTCTCTCCCATTCTCCAAGCAAGACTCTCCCAACCCTTAAAAATTGGCTCCTTCGAGGTAAAAAGTCGGGTTCTCCAGTCGCCTTTATCTGGAGTGACAGATATGGTGTTTCGCCGTATCGTGCGTCGCTATGCCCCAGATTCAATGATGTATACCGAAATGGTAAATGCTACGGGGTTGCATTATGTCAAGCAATTACCCAAAATCATGGAGGTAGACCCCAACGAACGCCCAATTAGCGTTCAACTATTTGATTGTCGTCCAGATTTTTTAGCAGAAGCAGCAATCAAGGCAGTTGCCGAAGGTGCTGATACTGTTGATATTAATATGGGTTGTCCGGTAAATAAAATCACTAAAAATGGTGGCGGTTCTTCGTTATTGCGGCAACCAGAAGTAGCAGAAGCAATTGTGCGGGAAGTGGTAAAAGCTGTTGATGTCCCTGTGACAGTAAAAACCCGTATTGGCTGGAATGATAACGAAATTACGATTCTCGACTTTGCCAAGCGGATGGAAGATGCCGGGGCAAAAATGATTACAGTACATGGACGCACTCGCGCCCAAGGGTACAACGGTAATGCCCGTTGGGAATGGATTACCCGTGTAAAAGAAGTGCTTTCTATTCCAGTGATTGGGAATGGAGATATTTTTTCTGTTGAAGCGGCGGTGAAATGTTTAGAACAGACTGGCGCTGATGGCGTTATGTGTTCCCGTGGGACTTTGGGTTATCCATTTTTGGTGGGAGAAATCGATCACTTCCTGAAAACTGGGGAAATGTTACCGAAACCTACCCCGATTCAGCGTTTGGAATGTGCAAGAGATCATTTACAAGCCTTGTGGGAATATAAAGGCGATCGCGGTGTACGTCAAGCCCGTAAGCACATGACTTGGTATGCTAAGGGTTTCGTTGGTGCTGCCGAACTTCGAGGACAGCTAAGTTTAGTTGAAAAAGTAGATCAGGGTTTAGCAATGATTGACCAAACAATTGAAAAATTGGCTAATGGTTATGAACTTGAAGAAGAAGCACAAGGTAGTTTGGTAATGCTTTAAAAAATTGATAAGAGGCAGGGGGCAGGGGGCAGGGGAGGCAAAACTCAACGCCAGCCTCCATTTTTTCCCCTGCTCAAGAACAGCTTGCCTCAACCAAGAAATTCCAAAACCTACGCAGTATTGCTCTCCTGCTTTTTCATTTTACGAAAGCGATCGCTGTTTGTCTTTAAGCCAAAACAAATCTTTGGACTCAGACATACAAGCAATCGCCCCCAACTGAAATTTAAGCCGCACAAAAAATCGGGGCAGGTTTCAAACCTGCCCCGACATCTGATATACTGCGTCCTACGGCTGTTGCCACAGGCTTTAAGCTATTAACTAAATGCACCATATCTTCTAGAGAAAGTGCTTGACGGGCATCGGAAACAGATTTTTCAGGTTCCGGGTGACATTCAATAATTAATCCATCAGCACCACAAGCGATCGCAGCTCTAGACACAGGTGCTACTAACTCTCGTTTACCGACGGCATGGGAAGGATCTACAATTACAGGCAGATGAGTGATTTGCTTGAGTGCTGCCACTGCCCCTAAATCTAGGACATTACGGGTGTAATCGTCGAAACTGCGGATACCTCTTTCGCACAACACCACATCAGGATTGCCGTGGCTGAGAATATATTCAGCAGCCATAACGAATTCTTCAATAGTTGCTGCTAAACCACGTTTGAGTAGTATTGGTTTACCAGCTTGTCCTAAAGCTTTGAGCAAGTCAAAGTTTTGCATATTACGGCTACCAACCTGAAGCATATCAGCGTGGGCGGCCACTACTTCAATTTGGGAAATTGACATCACCTCAGTGACAACCGGCATATTGTAATGCGATCGCACCCTTGCCAAAATCTCTAATCCTGCTTCACCCATACCTTGGAAAGCGTAGGGAGATGTGCGGGGTTTGTAGACACCGCCACGCAACCCCTGTACTGATGCAGTAGATAGCTTTTGGGCAACGATCTCCATTTGCTCTAAACTTTCAACAGTGCAGGGCCCACCGATAATTACGAGTTTTTCACCCCCGAAAGCGACTTTTTCTGAAATTTTAACGATCGTCTGGTGATTAGGATGAGATTGTGCGGCAAGTCTAGCATTAATCATGGTTTTATCTCCTGAAAAGTTAGGGATTGGGGATTAGGGATTGGGGATTGGGGATTAGGGATTGGGGATTGGGTATTGGGTATTGGGTATTTGGAAAACTTTTTCCCCGTCCCCAGTCCCCAGTCCCCAGTCCCCGATAACAACAAAAAAGCCCGAAACCTTTAAGAGTTCCGGGCGCGTTCTGATTCATTGGCATGACGCTATTTACCCGGAACTTAGTTTGGGCCAAAAGTAAAAGCCATAAAACCAACTACTGAAATAAGTCATGACAATGAAATTCTCCTTAAAAAAACAAAAACCGCAGAGTTCGCTCTGCGGTTCACCGGGGGGTTTCCATTAGGAAACTTAATTCACTCCCGGTGAACCACCCTAAACCAAAAATAAAAATAGGAATTTGTGTTAAGCATTTGCGGGGCTTTTGCTGAAAATTCTAAAAACTATACCTATGTAATTTAACATTATCAGGAAGAATAAGCGGTGTCAACACCTCCACAAACTATAAAAAAGCGATAGACTCATTACAACTGTGGGGATCAAGACTAGTAGCGCAAGGCGGAATTAAAAATTAAAAATTAAAAATGAATACTACGTAAGCGTTTCATTGATTTGGAATGGTGAGGCAGTCCGGTCTTGGGGGTTTCCCCCATGAGGAACTGCCGAACCCGAAGGGGTGGTTTATTTCCGCCGTGCTGTACTAGTAGTCTGTCAAATAAATTTTGACGGATAAAGAAACGAACCGCATTCGCGCAGCGTCTCGTTAGAGAAGGACGCAAAGAGCGCTAAGGAAGAAGGAAAGAAAGAAGAAAAATTGAAAAATTTATTTACCCGTCAATTAGTTCTTGACAGACTACTAGTAAAGCTTTGCAAAATTCCAAATCACGCTCTGTACTAATTTCCGAACCACCAGAAGTTAACAGAGCCAGGATTGAAAAGTTAAAATATATAATTCTCCTGACTAATTACCTTATCTTGTGAAAGCTTATTGCAGACAATTGACAATCGCCATACATTATTCTTACCAAAAGTCCTCATTGACCAGATCAAATTTTTAGGATCATCAGTTTGATATGCCTAGTTCCAAAATCTTAGCCCAATCTTTCGACTATTATGGAGCTTACCCCTGCCCAGTCTGTCGGATAGGTAAGATTTCTCACATGCCATTGATGGAAACTATGGCTTGTGACTTTTGTCAAGAGATTTTTACAGTCAACTTAGAATTACAGCAAATCAAGATGCCTTCTAGGCAACCACCCTTAACTTGGCGGTGGAATGGGTTAAGTTGGACAGAAGGCCAGTTAGAAGGTGTGGAATTAGGTTGGGGTTATGGATTAGCAGCAGCAGTTTTTGTAATTCTGCCCACGACTCTAATTGGTATAGTCGCTTACTATTTTCCTGCTAATCTCAAGGAACCCATAACCTGGATGCCATATATTTGGACGATATTAACTTTCCTATCACATTTATCAATTATTGTTTGGATTTTTATTGAAGTCTATCAGATTCCAGTTGCAGCATATTTGAGAGCGATCGCACGATGGAGGAATGGGGAGATGGGGAGATGAGAAATCAATTCAAAATTCAAAATTCAAAATTCAAAATTCAAAATTCAAAATTAAAGAACTTCTGCCTCCTCTTTCCCAGTCCCCGATGCCCAATGCCCATAAACAATAACAAAAGATGCGGCGGATAGATGACTCCATCACTGATAATTAAGTTGATTGTCCACCAAAATATCGTATGAGCGATCTGGAGCGGTACTATAGAGTCTTGGAATTAGAGCCTGGGGCAACACTTGAAGAAGTGAACCAGGCTTACAAAGATTTAGTCTTTGTTTGGCATCCCGATCGCATTCCTAAAGAAAATCTCCGTTTACAGCAGAAAGCACAAGACAAGCTGAAAGCCATAAATGAAGCTCGTGAAAAGTTGCGTTCTCTAAAAACCAAACATCAAAACACACATAATTCACCGCCACCTCAACAGGAAAAACCATCCCCAACAACCCAAAAACCACCGAAGCAAAACTCAGACTTGAGTGGTAAAGACTATAGTCGAGCAAATTTGAGCAATAAAGACTTATCTGGCAGAAATCTGAGTTATGCCAATTTGAGTGGTGCTAATCTCAGTGATACTTTTATGCACAAAGTCAACCTCAGAGGCGCGAATTTATCTGAAGCAAATTTATTTCGGGCAAACCTACTTTTAGCGGATCTCAGGGAGGCGAATTTACGCGCTGCTAATTTGATTGGAGCGGATCTCAGTGGGGCCGACTTGCGAGGAGCCGACTTGACGGGAGCGCGGATTCGCTCTGGTGAGCGCCTTCTGGTTAAACTAGTTGGCACTAACTTAGCAGGGGCAATTATGCCTGATGGTGCAATTTATCAATAACTGAGGTTGCTTTATGACACCGAGTCCATGAGAAAGCAATCTGCCGTTTGCTTGCTGAATCTACCGAAATGAGAAAACAAGCAAACGGCATTTTGAGTAACAACCTGCTTGTAAAATTGAATATTATACATCAAGGCTTTTAGGCACTGTGAACTTTTTTATCGGTTGTGCTGTTTGGGCATATAAAGGTTGGGTGGGCGAACTCTATCCCCAAGGCACTCGCACTGCCGATTTTCTACATCTCTACAGTCGTCGCTTCACCACTGTAGAAGGTAACACCACCTTTTATGCCGTGCCTAACCAAGAAACTGTAACCCGTTGGGCTGCCGAAACACCAGCAGGTTTTGAATTTTGTCTAAAATTACCACGAGATATTACCCATCAAGGTTTGCTACAACCTTATATTCCGGCTGCTTTAAAATTTCTGGAGGGGATGCGCCCTTTAGGTAAGCATCTTGGCCCAATCTTTGCTCAGTTACCACCTAGTTATGCACCTGCATTACTTGACGATTTGACCAACTTTCTGGAAGCTTGGCCGCATACAGAAGCACCCCTAGCGCTGGAAGTTCGGCATCCCGACTGGTTCCGGGAACCCCATGCTAGTAATTTGACGGCACTTTTAGAAAAGTTAAGTGTAGGACGAGTATTATTAGATTCGCGCCCCATTTATACTGGAGATGATGACCCACAATTGCAATCGGAACGACGTAAACCCAAATTACCGTTGCAATTGAGTGTGACAGCACCTTTTACTCTGATTCGGTTTATTTCTCATCCGAATTTATCAGTGAATCAGCCATTTATGGAAGAGTGGGTAAGACAGATTCAGCAATGGTTAGAGATGGGAGTGCGAATTTATTTCTTTGTCCATTGTCCAATAGAAGCGCGATCGCCCAGCACAGCCCGTCACTTCCAACAGCTATTGGAACAAAGTGGAACATCAGTTCCACCCCTACCTTGGAATAACCTTGAGCATCCCCCTAATCAACTCAGTTTATGGTGAGTATATAGAGAGTGGGATTGCCCAAAATGCAGCACACATCACGATAGAGATGTCAATGCCGCTAAGAACATTTTGGCTGCGGGACTCGCAGTTTCAGCGCCAGTCACTCATGGGGGAAACCCCCAAGACCGCGCTGGCTTGTCTGTGGAGCGAACATAAGACCCGATAGAAATATCTCTAAAAGGCAGTTGCAAAAAACCAGCAATGGAAAGAAACAGAAACCTAAGTCGTGAGTCTTAGGAATCCCCGACCATTTACGGCGGGGAGGATGTCAATCTAGGTTTCTTAGCTAAGAACAATAGGCTTGGGTTAAGGGCTACTGGCAACAATTTTGGGTTTTCGAGACGCGATAAATCGCCGTCTCTACAAGTGTTTTGTTGCTCATTCTGAACTGTCTTGAGCTATAGAACACATTTTTTACCACTCAACGACCGGTCAATTGCTCCAGCTTTTCGGGGTATCTAGCTCCTTGCACCTCGATCTTGGAGGCTGCGTTATCAATGTCACGCAGATCGTCGGGCGTGAGTTCGACTGAGACTGCGCCGATGTTTTCGTCCAAGCGATGCAGCTTCGTGGTGCCTGGGATCGGCACGATCCACGGCTTCTGGGCTAGCAGCCAGGCGATCGCAATCTGAGCAGGTGTCGCCTGCTTCTGTTCGGCAATGCTACTGAGCAAATTAATCAGAGTTTGATTCACCTTGAGAGCCTCGGTTGTGAAGCGAGGCAAGGTGCTGCGGAAATCGGAACTGTCGAAGGTCGCGTTTTCGTCGATCTTGCCAGTAAGAAAACCCTTACCCAGAGGGCTGTACGGGACAAAGCCGATTCCGAGTTCCTCAAGGGTCGGTATCACTTCCGCTTCAGGCTTTCTCCACCACAGCGAGTATTCGCTCTGGAGTGCCGTCACAGGCTGAACCGCGTGGGCGCGACGGATTGTTTGCACACCTGCTTCCGAGAGTCCAAAGTGCTTAACCTTCCCTTCCTGAATCAGTTCCTTCACCGCTCCTGCCACGTCTTCGATCGGCACATTCGGGTCAACTCGGTGCTGATAAAGTAAGTCGATTGTCTCGACCTTGAGGCGCTTGAGCGAGCCTTCTACAGCCTGCTTGATGTGTTCCGGTCGGCTATTCAGTCCATGTGAACCTGGCGTCCCGCGCGAATCGGAATTAGGACTAATATCAAACCCGAATTTGGTAGCAATGACCACTTGCCCACGGAAGGGAGCGAGGGCTTCGCCCACAAGCTCTTCGTTTGTGAACGGGCCGTAGACTTCGGCGGTGTCAAAGAATGTTATTCCGCGATCGACGGCAGCCCCCAGAAGGGCGGTCATTTCCTGTATGTCTTTGGGTGGTCCATAAGAAAAGCTCATTCCCATACAACCAAGCCCGATAGTCGAGACTTCCAGATTACTGTTTCCAAGTTTGCGCTTTTGCATTTTTTGAACTCCTGTTCTTGAATTAAAGATCGGAATTGTCTTGCTCTACGATCAGGTCTGGTATTGTTCGTCGCTGACCTGTTCCATTTAGTCCACAGTCTTGCCGTCGATCTGTTGCTGAATGGCGATGTGCATCATGTCCGTGGATTTGATGATGATGCTTCTTGCGCGATCGCTAGAACGAACCGTCTGTTGATTTCGATAGCTCTTCATGGGCGCGCGTCGCCTGCAACCGTTCCTCGACAGCCGGCGCGATCGCCGCGAGGGCGTCGCTGCCGGCAACGAACAGCTTCGGCGGATTCGCCATCTCAGCGATTTTGACCAGAGCATCGCCCAACTTTGCCGGATCACCCTGTTGCGTGCCGTGGTAAGGCGACCACATCTCTTGGGCGCTGCCCTCAGCCGCGTAGTCCTCTATGACATTGCTTGCCCACCTGGTGTTGCGGGCATCCAGAAGGTTCGTGCGGAAGAAGCCCGGCTCGACCACCGTGATCTTGATACCGAACTGCTCGACCTCGGTTGCCACCGACAGCGAGAGTCCTTCGACCGCGAACTTCGTCGCAGCATAGGCGGTGCAGTGCTTCAGTCCGACCACACCAGCAACAGAGCTGATGTTGATGATGTGGCCCGACCGCTGCTGACGCATAACCGGCAGCACGGCACGCATAACGTACACCACACCATAGAAGTTCGTAGCGAACTGATGTTCGATGTCGTTCGTGGTCATCTCCTCAAAATTACCAAGCAGACTGTAGCCCGCATTGTTAACCAAAACGTCGATGCGACCGAACTGCTTCACCGCCTCATCGACGGCTGTTTTCGCCTGTACCTCGTCCGCAATGTCCAACTGGACAAATACAAGATTCTCGCTAGTAACGTCGCGCAAGGCATTACGCACTTTATCGAGGTTTCTTCCAGTCGCGACTACACGATCGCCGGACTGCAATGCCGCCTTGGCGATTCCGGTTCCGATGCCGCTGCTGGCGCCTGTGATCAACCAGACTTTGCTCATAATTATTTTCCTTTTACTCGGACTTAATCAAACCCTGTTTTGTTCATTGCTCGTTATCATCGCCATTACTTCGTCGCCACTTCATTCAGGCACTTTAACGCATTCAGTGTTCGGGGATATCCCACCCAGGGCAACAATTGTGTAATCAGATCCAGCAGTATGTCTTTCCCGTTTCCGACATTCAGGTTGCCTTGAATATGCCCCTTGATCTGTGATTCAACCCCGCCCAGAGCAATGAGAATAGACAGTGTGATCAGCTCCCTAACTTTGATGTCTACGCCATTGCGGGTGTAATAATCGCCAAAGCAATTGGCAGATAGAAACCTTTGAATGTGCAGTTGGTCTTTGGGCGATCGCTCATACATTTGATCGATACTCTCGCCGAATACGGCTTTCTGTATTGCCAGCCCTTTGTCGTAGCGTGTTTCTGGGTTGGTGGTCGATTGCCCTTGCAAAGGTAATTGAATGCCCCTGCTGGTCATCACTTCATTAGTGGCATGGACGAAATCAAATGCTTTCGCCATACCCACGTAGGGTACTGACTGATACAGGATCTCCTTGATTTCAATCGGCGTTACTCCGACATTGAGCGCAGCGCCCACCATAACCCTGTATTCGCTTACTGCCTGGCTGCCGATGATAGATGCCAGAATCAGCACGACTCTTGTCTTTGAATCCAGCTTGCTCTCAGCAATTACTTCGTCGAAGGCGAAGTTGTCAAAGACCTCGATCAGTTCAGGGTCGGTTACTTTCAGGGTCGATTTGTGGTTTGGAAACAGTTCCTCATGGTTTTTATGTGCTGCTTCACTTATCCTTACAGAGTCCTTGTGCTGTGTATTTGTCATCTGCACCTCCTTATTTTGGTTAAAGTTCTATGGTTGGCGATTCCGTCTATAATCCAATACGGTTCAGTTAAGGTTAAAACTCTTGGTCAAACTCAATTTTTTTAACGAACCGCAGAGGCGCAGAGGAAACAGAGAGAAGAAAAAAATGCTTAACTGAACCGTATTGGTCTATAATCCCGTTCGCTTTTCCAACTCTTCTGGATAGCGATCGCCTTCCACGGTAATTTGCGCCAATGCCGCGTCGATGTTTGCACTCCTGTCTTTGAGAATTAAGGTCGTACCATGACTTTGATCGCTTCTCGACTATCCATCGAGGCGTACCCTCTGGGAACATCATCGAGATTAACCGTTAAATCGAGAACAGCAGAGGCGTTAAGTTTGCCTGCCACCGTATCGGCTAGCAATTCTGGAATGTAAGCACGGGCAGGGGCAACACCGCCTCGTAAGGTGATGTTTTGTCTAAATAAACGACCCAGATTGAAATTGTGGCCGCTGCCGTGCGGCACACCCACATAGCCGATCGCTCCACCAGGACGCGCAATGCCGATCGCTGTTGTCATTGAAGACTCACTGCCCACACACTCCAGTACTGAGTCTGCACCGCCCTGGGTTATCTCTTGCAGAGCGGCGATCGCTTCTTCCCCTCGACTGCTGACAACATCCGTTGCACCAAACTGTCGTGCAATCTCCAGCCGCGATGCGTGTCGCCCTAAAATAATGATGCGTTCAGCACCCAGTCGTTTGGCGGCAAGCACGCCACATAAACCCACAGCCCCATCACCAACGACTGCAACTGTGCTACCTGTACGGACACCTGCTGAGACAGCAGCATGATGTCCAGTAGACATCACATCGGTGAGCGGCAGAATGGCGGTGAGGAGGTCATCATCATTCTCAACGTCCTTGGGAATGACGACTAATGTGCCATCGGCCAAGGGTGAACGGATGGCTTGGGCTTGTCCACCATCGTTTGTGCTTCCCCCCCAAAAACCACCATGTAGGCAAGAGGGTTGAATTCCTTTATGGCAGAATTCACAGGTGCCATCGGAAAACGCAAAGGGAGCGAGGACGCGATCGCCTTTTTTTAAAGTGCGAACCTCAGAACCAACCTCTTCCACAATTCCCATCCATTCGTGTCCTGTTCGCCAACCTGGTTGCCACTTTTCCTCACCCCGATAGAACCACAGGTCAGATCCACAAATACACGCGTGAGTAATTCGGACAATGGCATCTGTGGGCTGTTGAATTGTGGGATCGGGAACATTCTCAACCCGGATATCACCAGGGGCATAGTAAACGGTTGCTTTCATCGAACAATCTCCTTGTGAAAAACTAATACTTGCCTTTGTTTGTCACCGAACAAGGCAAAAGTAAAAAGTAAAAAGTAAAAAGGCAAAAAAAGAAAAATGGTTTGAAGCCCCTAAATTTCGTCTTTTTCCCCTACTCTCTACTCCCTACTCCCTACTCCCGCCCCAACGGGGCTTGGTCAGTTACGAGTCTAGGGCTGGAATCTTTATTCCTTCATACTGCTCGTCGCTGACATGCTCCAGCCAGTCCACGGGCTTGCCGTCGAGCCATTCCTGAATGGCGATGTGCGTCATGGACGTGGTTGCTGTAGCACCGTGCCAATGCTTCTCACCCGGCGAGATCCAAATCGCGTCTCCCGGTCGAATTTCCTCGATCGCGCCGCCCCAGAGTTGTACGAGGCCAGAGCCAGCTGTGACGATCAGGGTTTGTCCCAAGGGGTGGGTGTGCCATGCTGTCCTAGCACCAGGTTCAAATGTGACACTAGCACCAGACGTGCGTGCTGGATCGTGTACCTCGAACAGGGGGTCAACGCGGACAGTGCCGGTAAAATACTCAGCCGGCCCTTTGGCGGAAGGCTGTGAGCCACTTCTTTTGATGTCCATTTTCTTAATTCCTTTAGTTAATGTCAGTTTGGTAGCTAGTAGGCAAGTCTCTTGCCCAATCAAAACTGAGTTTTATCTTGAATAAAAATCCAGAATCTTTACAAGAAGCCAAAATCATTTTTCCTTGCTTTAGCTTCATCTTAGGCATTTTGAAGAGCAAGCAATAGGACGATCGTCTAAGATTGTTGTACAATCCTGCAAACTTAGAAATGAACGCTGCCAATATCAATTTAATGAACAACCCGCAGGCAAAGCGCGAGGCAGACAGAGCGCAAGCCCACAGAGACGAACTGACTGAGCGGATTGCCCAGGCGATTGGTCATGATGGGACGATTGAGCCGTTGAAAGGATTGCACTTCAACCGCGCCTCCTCGCCTTCGGAATGCCTTCATAGTGTCTCTATCCCTGCCTTTTGTGCGATCGCTCAGGGCAGCAAAGAAATTCTTTTGGGCAGCGATCGCTATCAGTACGACCCGATGCATTATCTGCTGGCTACGGTTGAACTGCCGATTGTCAGCCAAATTCTGGAAGCGTCCAAGGCGCAACCGTACCTGAGCCTGCGCCTCGATCTTGACCCTACCCTCGTTGGTTCAGTGATGGTCGAGGCTGGGTATCCCTCATCGCGTAGCAGTACTGGTGTGAAAGCGATTGACGTAAGTCCCTTGAATGCAAATCTGTTGGACGCTGTGGTGCGGCTTGTCAGGCTTTTAGATTCCCCTGCTGAAGCTCATGTTCTCGCACCACTGATTAAGCGGGAAATTATTTACCGACTCCTGATGGGAGAGCAAGGTAATCGGCTCCGTCATATTGCTGTTCTGGGTGGCTATACCTACCACATCGCCAGAGCCGTCGAGCGACTTCGTAAAGATTTTAACGAGCCGCTTCGGATTGAAAACATCGCCCGAGAGATGGGAATGAGTGTATCGGGCTTTCACCATCACTTTAAGTCTGTCACTGCCATGAGTCCCTTGCAGTTCCAAAAGCAATTGCGGCTCCAGGAGGCTCGCCGTCTGATGCTGGGGGAAAACCTTGACGCTACCAGTGCTGCCTACCGAGTGGGGTATGACGATGCCTCGCACTTCAACCGGGAGTATAAGCGCCTCTTTGGTGCGCCACCGATGCGCGATGTGGAGCGGCTGCGAGAAGCTGCTAGGGAGACTGCTAGTTCAATATATTGAAGAAGAATTCAGAATTCAGAATTCAGGAGTCACATCGCAACTCTTGGAGACGCTGCGCGTAGCAAGATCCCCAAAGGGCTCGCTCCGAATTAAAAATTCTTGCATTATTGATCCCCATAAATAAATTTAGCTAAATCAAAAAGAAGCCTCTCGCCTACCCGGAACGGGAGGCGATGAGATGAATTTTTGGGCGGTGAGGAGCATTGGTGTTAACTTAACGTGAAAACTAGCGTAGTAAAAGCTTTTAGATATTGTCTCGTTCCCAGTCTCCGACTGGGAATGCCATCCTAGAGGTTCCGCCTCGCTTGCTGGCGGCAGAGCCACCAGGAGCTGCATTTCCAGCCGGAGGCTGGAAACGAGGTTTTAAAGGAGTTTCAGCTTAAGTTGACACCAATGGGTGAGGAGTCCCACCCCTGAACAATATTTGATTTCAATCAGATGAGTGATGGGGTGGGCGACGAATCGCCAAGCTTTGAACTAGGGTTCTCAGCGCTTCAGACATCGGTATATCTAAACTTTGTGCAAACTCCTTTAAAAGTCCTAACTCCCTATCGTTAAGCCTTGTTTCAACTCTATTTATTCTAGACATAATTACGACAATTCACCGTAACTATGATATAGTTAAATAGTGCAGGTTTAATCAAATTAATCGCTAACGGCTTCCTGCACGCTGTACCTTCTCCCAAAGGGAGAGGCTTCGCCAAGACAACTCAGAGTATGGGGTTCTACCCAGTAACAGACACTTCTGTGTCGCTTTCTGTGGGTAGGTAAAACTCTGACAGTACAAAGGATTGAACATTTGTCTTGAAAAGTTGTTCATGGGGGAAACCCCCAAGACCACACTTTTCGCTTTGTATTGTTCAACTGTGCGGAGGGGCATCTCGTGCAGTCTAAACAAAGCTCAGTCAATGTCCGACGGGATACCGGGAGTCGCTGAGAAGCCTATACTGTATTGCTTGCAATCAGTGTAGGAGTATGTCACTTGCTCTTTAAGAAGTAAAAAGTAAAAAGATAATCCCCATAAATAAATTTAGGGGAAATAATCACGGACGTATTATTTCTCGTGCTATGCATCTCGAAAGACTCAGGTGCTTCAAGAAAGGTTTGAAAACACGCCCTAACCTCTCTTGAAAAGTGGGGAACCGGAGCGGTTTCAAAGTCCCCCTTTTTAAGGGGGATTTAGGGGGATCACAACGGGAGCATCCACTTTTGGCGGATCGCCCTCAGACTAGAAGTCTGGGGCTATACAAACCGGCACCCGCCTGCGCGGGTTTCAGAGAGTCCGCGTAGGCGGACTTCGTTTGTGTAGCCGCGATTTCCAATCGCCCGGTGTTTCTTCCAAAAGTGGATGCTCCCGATCACAACTCCCACGAAACCGTGCCCTGCACCGTGAACGGCTCGCCAGGATAAACACGCAAAATGTTATCAGCAGACTCAAAATAATCCACATTAAACAGATTTCTGAAATTAAGCTGGGCGCGGAGCTGTCCTTGTTTATAGAAAATGGCAGCATCAGTACGCACATAACTCGGCAACTGAAAGCTATTCTCTAAATCTCCCTCCCGTTCGCCCACATAGAATAATCCCAAACCAAAGCCGAGTCCTTTGAGACTACCAGATTGAATTTCATACTTCGTCCACAAATTGAAACTATTTTTGGGGACATTGTTGAGGAGATTACCTGGTGTGTAAGTATTATCTTTGGTGATTATAGCATCCGTGTAAGCATAACCTGCAATCACATTCAGCCCTTTTAAGATTTCACCCCCAATGTTGAATTCGATACCACGGCTGCGCTGCTCACCTGTTTGAATCGAAAAATCTGGATTATTTGGGTCTTGAGTCAAGACATTGGAGCGAGTCAGATTATAGAAAGCAAGTGTTGTAGAAATTCTCTCATTCAAATCTGCCTTAACCCCGACTTCATACTGCGTACCACGTTCTGGCTCAAAGGTGCTGCCATCAAAGCTGGTTCCAATCGATGGGGTAAACGACTGACTGTAGCTAGCATAGAGTGAAATTGGCGGTAAGGGTTGGTAAACAATACCGAAACGAGGGCTAAAAGCATCTCCTGACTGGCTGCTTTCGGTGTTTGCTACCAAATCTCCATCGGTCTCTTTAAAGGCATCAAACCGGACACCCAACAGCAACTTCAGATTCTCACTCAGCGCGATCTGATCTTGGATATAAATACCCAATGCATCTATTAGAGAGGAAGCATTCTGAGGACTCAAACTTGCACCAAGGGGTTGGTCATACACTGGGTTAAACAGGTCAATGGGTGCGGCAGCACGACTATTAGGATATAAATATGCATAATCAAATCTACTCAGGTCAAATCCAAACAACAACTGATGCTGAATGGAGCCAGTTGAGAACTTGCCAATGATGTCTGTTGCCAGATTGTAAGCCTCGTCATTAAACTGTCCTTGATTAAATATTCGATTTAGTGTTCGGTCATCAGGGTCGAGACTAGTAGCGAGAAACGCGCTGGTTTCAAAATGATAAAATGTTGCCCGAAAAGCGTTTTTTAATGACCAGTTGTCACTGAATTTGTGTTCTAAGCTATATCCAATTCTACCAATATCTTCATGAACATAATTGTCATTCCTGTCAGGTCCACTAGTGTTCAGGTTGCGTGGTATTTCCCCATTTGGGTTCGGTAGTACAGTGCCGACGGCTGGTAGCGATAATCGACTGGTGTCTGCATCTATATACTCTCCTTCCAGAGTTAGCTTTGTTCGCTCACCAATTGCAAAACTCAAAACTGGCGCAATGAGTAGATTTTTACCATGAGCAAAATCGATAAAACTGCCTGCATCTTTATAAGACACATTCAGTCGATACAGCGCTGTTTTGTCATCGTTTAAAGGCCCAGACAGATCCACAGCGCCCCGATAATAGCTGTAACTGCCAACCGTTGCTTCAACCGCATAGTAAGGAGTGTCGAGAGGCTGCTTGGTAATCAAGTTGACTGTGCCACCAGGACTACCATTACCAAACAAAGCTGAAGCCGGACCCTTGAGGACTTCCACTCGATCTATATTGGAGAGTTCCAGTGAGCGAGCGCCCAGAGGATCTGCCAGACCATTCCTGAGCAGAGTATCACTAGTAGCAAAGCCCCGAATGGTAAATTGACTTGTTTCGCTATTGCCAGATGATCCAAATGATGAAATCACACCGGGAACATTTCTCAAAGCATCGTTCAAGCGGGTGACTTGTTGGTCGCGGAGTACCTGTTGCGGTACAACTTGAATTGATTGTGGGATGTCGCGCAAGGGTGTACCGGTTTTGGTCGCAGTGGTCGCATCTGGTACACTGTATCCATCTTGTTCTCCTGTCACCACCAACTCAATTGGCTGATCATCCGGCGCTGATGGTTGCTTCGGCTGAGTTGGGTTTGTTGGCTGCTCTACTTGAGGTGTTGTTTGTGTTTGGGGTGGCTGCTGCGCAATAGATGCAGCAGTTGTCAACCCGAAAATCAAACCTTCATCACTGTCAAATAACTCGACTGTTGGTGAGCTTGCCTCACCGATCGCTGTCACCCGGATGGTGTTAGCATCAATATTTGTTACTGTTATTTCAGTAACTCCCGCAAGTGGTTTTTCCGAACGGAATGTAAACCCATCACCATTGGGTAAACGCAGCTGGGCATTGGGAATATCAGCAATAAAACTATTACCAGCACTGCGATTCTTAACTTGTAATTGTTGCCCTTTGGTAGTTTGTAGAATTACCTCCACACCTTTGGCGGTAGGATTTGCCTTCACTGCCGTCACTTGCACAACACCCCCCTGTTTCTCACCTTGGGCTACGGTTTTACCCCACCCTAGCCCTCCCCCCTTCGACAAGCTCAGGGCATCGCTTGTAAAGGGGAGGGAACTGGATTTTCCGGTCTCCCCCCAATAAACGGGGGGATTAAGGGGGGTAATTGGGGTCTCATTCTGTTTCACTTCTGCCCGTACAGATTGTGCAATCAACAATGGCATAAAACTCATCACCAAACACAGCCAAATATTAGACGACAACTCTTGAATCCTCACAATAATTCCCCACACTCCAGTAACCAAAACCATCTTTGTTGAGAAGCTTTCTGAATAAGCTTAAAATTGAGATTAGAGGAATTTGATGAGTCGCGTCTACCCCAATACAGAACTAATCATCGTCAAACAGACTTTTTTCCCAACAAACGCTGACCAAAATAATTGGTAAGGTGTTAGTTGTTTTTGGTTTTCCGACAGCAGGTACGCCATCGCCTAAAATTAGGGTGTAATTCGATCTGAGCCAAAACTATGCAAGTCTCTTTAGCCGAAGCTGCCGCTAACCTGAGTGATTTAGTTGAAGCTGCTATCAATGGTGAAGAAGTAATTTTGCTCAAAGGCGATCGCCCTGCCATTAAACTTATGCCTATAGAGTCAGTCAGAAAAAATCGAAAGCCTGGTAGTGCCAAAGGATTAATCTCAATATCGGATGATTTTGATGAACCACTAGAAGAATTCAAGGAATATATGGAATGAGAGTTCTGATTGATACCCATATTTTTATTTGGTATGTTCAGAACAGCCAAAGGTTGAATAGTTCAGTGGCGAATCTGATTAATGATGGCAAGAACGATATTTTATTCAGCACTGCCAGCATTTGGGAGATGGCGATCAAGCAAAGTACAGGCAAACTCAATCTTGGCGTTCCTTATGCAAGTTTCATTGAAGAACAGATGAGACTTAACAACATGGAATTGCTACCGATAAAGTTGGAGCATTTGGAAGTAGTTACTTCTCTGCCATTTCATCACCGCGATCCATTTGACCGACTGTTGATTGCTCAAGCAATGGTGGAGGATGTGGCAATTGTGAGTGCTGATAGTGCATTCTCTCTCTACTCAGTTCAAATAATTTGCAATTAATCAATCAAAACTGAATCGAAACTGTACCCTATTCGTTCCGCGACGGGGTGTACATAGATGCCAAGTTTTCTCTTCTTCGCCCCACACCCTTTTGGTCAAACAGACTTTTTTCCCAACCGACACTGACTCGGAGAGATCCCAAACTTACGTTTAAAAGCAACACTAAAGTGTGTGGGATTAGAGTAACCAGTCATAATTGCCACATCTAGCACTGTGAGATTTCCTTCTCTGAGCCAGCGTTTTGCTCGCTCCATGCGTTTGTCTGTCAAGTAACCAAATACGGTAGTATCAAAGATTTGCTGAAAACCACGTTGCAGGGTGCGATCGCTCACCCCTACAATTTGTGCTAATTCTAATAATGTTGGTGGATTTTCTAGACGGGAGAGTAAAATTTCTCTTGCTTGATATATCCGCTCCACAGTTCCGGCTCTAAATCGCGGTTGTGGTTGCGGTTCACCTTCGTCAGCCAAAAAGGGGGCAAGTTGCAACGCCATCAACTCTAGTACCTTCCCATGTAAATACAAACGCTTCGTCATCCCGTGGAAGGGACAATTGACTATTTGCTCTGCCACTGTCTGTATTGCTGTTGTAGTTTTTGGGTAGAGTAATGTCTGCCACTCGTTACCTTTTGCCAAAAAACGTAGTTGCGGTGGAATTTCTCCGTCCCCTGTAGGAAAAAAGGTTGCCAACAACTCAGGAGGCATACTGAAGCTAATACCCACGTACGCTTGAGAATCCAAAAAAGTCATCTTTCGTTGAATGCCGCCACCTGAAATGAGCGTGTATCCTTCTCCTATTTGCCCTCCAAATTCATCTATAATTTTTCCTGAAAGGCGAACATCAAATTGCAAAGGGTGAACGCATTCACAGCCTAGTTCCAGTATTTCATCGTAGAATTCGTAGTTACCAATCCCCAGCCACACTTGGGGATGCACTTCTATGCTTCGCGTATATCCTTTGCCCAGTTGCTTAGGTACTTGACAATAGTATTCAAATGGCTCTGACGAGTTTTGCTGGCTGTTCATTTCAGCTTCAGCCCAAAGCTCTGCTTCCTGTTCCGGCGTTAGGATAATGGTCATAGTTAATGATAATGATAAGCTTTATCATTAATTATAGGTTAGTATGGCGTTAGCAAAGCTTACCGCAGGTATCACTCATGGCAGTTTTCAGTCACCACACAAGCGACGCGTAGGCGTAGGCATGGCTCAAATTTTTTCATGACTAATTCTTAATAGCTGGCGATCGCGTAGCCTCTCCAAAGAAGAATCGCATCGGACATACCCTAATACTGCTCGGTTAAGGGACTTCCAAATAAAAAAATATTCAATTAATTCTTGTGGGGTGGGCATCTTGCCCGCTCCACAATATTGGATAATTTATTTCTTGGAGTTCCCTAAGGGAAAATAGATAGTGGATTAAATAATTCGTAATTCGTAATTAAGTTTTATGAAAGCGTTGCGTTATAGCATTTACCGAGCTAGTAAGGTACACCCGTAGGGGCACGGCAGTGCCCATTGGTGTCAACTTAAGCTGGAAATAGCTGATCTGTTGGCTTCCATGCCCCCCAGGAAATAAATTAATGAGTAATAAGTAATAAGTAATAAGTAATACCCATTACTTATTACTTCAAAAATAAATTTCCGGGCTAGTAGGCTTAAGTCTACTCAAGTAGACTGGAGATTTTTGGCGATATTTAGTCATCTTCAGATGACTTTAGCTATGAGACGGGAATTTCAATTCCCGGCGGACAAGCGGTTTCATGTTAAGTTGACACCAATGAGTATTACTGTGCCCTTACGACTCTAGTTGAATCAATACGGTTCGGTTAGTATATTTGGCTCTCGGAGATCCCCCCAACCCCCCTTAAAAAAGGGGGGCTTTTCCTCCTATTTACCCCCTTTTTAAGGGGGTCGCCGTAGACGGGGGGATTTTAACCGAACCGTATTGCTAGTTGAATGGCAAGCTGAAGCGATCGCTCACCATATATATTATTAATAACGTCACAGCTGGTTTGCAATGCTGCGATCGCGGTAGCGTCTCGTAGAGAAGTACGGCTTTAAACTAATATCCGGGGCTAATTCTTCTATTCCCTATTCCCTATTCCATAATAATTAAAACCCAAAAAGGATCTGCTGTGAAGGCTGTAATTAGACTAGCTCACGAAAGTGATGCCTTAAAAATGCTGGCAATTTATGCGCCAGTTGTGCGGGAAACTCCAATTTCTTTTGAAATAGAGCCTCCCAGCCAAACGGAATTTGAAGGACGCATTAATAACTATCAACAGCAGATGCCTTGGCTAGTGTGTGAAATTAACGGTGAGCTTTTAGGTTATGCCTATGCTACTCCCTACCGGACTCGTGCTGCCTATCAATGGTCTGTAGAATCATCCGTGTACGTAAATGCTGAACATCGCAGAAAAGGAGTTGCTAAAGCTTTATATACTTCCCTTTTTGGGTTGCTGCAACTCCAAGGATTTTATAACGTTTTTGCTGCGATCGCTTTACCTAATCTAGCAAGTGTCGCTGTGCATGAAGCTGTCGGTTTTTCACCTGTAGGTGTATTTCGCAGAGTTGGATATAAATTTAGTCAGTGGCACGATGTCGGCTTGTGGCAACTATCTCTACAACAAGAACTACCTTTCCCTGTAAATCCGCCTCTTTCTTTGCTAGAAGTTCAAAAATTGTCTCTGTGGAATGAAGTTTTAAGAAGTGGTCTTTTACTACTTCGCATTTAATAAGCTAAAAACAATAATTCTTGTGGGGTGGGCAAGATGAGCGCCCAGCTTATGCGAAAATCCGATTAATAAGTCCAGTTTTGCTTAGTCTGCAAACTATAGGTTCCATCTTTCACATTCACCCGCTCAGGAATTAGATTTAAATCTCTAAATATATTTGCCTGATGTTGTAAAGCATTGAGCGATTGGTCGTCAATCGGGATGATAGCGCGTTCACCACTATGTTTCTGTAAAAGTTCTACAATAGATGGATCGATTTCATGGTGTTTTGCCAATCGTTGAACAGCTTCTAATTCCTGTCTCTTAGCCCAAGTTCCAGCTTCGTTGACCTCTTCTAAAATCACCTTGAGTAAGTCGGGATAGTCGCGTACCAATTCGGGAATTGCATAGTAATAAGTGGGGACTTCCACGGAGGCTTTGTCACCAAATATGCTCTCTAGGTCTGTAATCGATCGCCCTGGGTAAGCGCTCCGGGCTTGAGTTGCTGTGTAGGGAACCCAAATCACCCAAGCATCGAGTTCACCCCGACGGAATAGCGGCAGCGCCTCCGGTTGTGTAAGATATACTGGCTCGATGTCGTTAAAATCGAGGCCGACTTTTGCCAGCGATCGCACAAGTATATAATGTGCGCTTGAGCCTTTGTCAAAAGCGATCTTTTTACCCTTCAGGTCTGCTAGTGTCTGAATTGGTGAATCTTCCGGCACTAAAATTGCTTGACCTTTGGGAGCGGTATATTTTTCTTTAGCTACCCGCACAAATACATGATCTGCCGCTTGAGAGAAAATGCTGGCTGTACCGCCGCCGCCGCAGAAGTCAATTGTCCCATTGCTCAGTGCTTCTATCAGAGAAGAGGCTGATAAAAAACTTGTCCAGGTAACACTCAGCCCATAAGGTCGCAACCGATTTTCCAGCAAGCCTTGATCGCGGAGAACTTCCAGATTTGTCATCCCCTCTGGATATCCAATTTTGAGTTGCTTGAGTCGCCGCGCTTGCTCTGCTAAGGGCGTGTTGCTAGATTGATTAGAACGGTTAGAAAACCAGCGATCCAAAACTATACAGAAAATTATCCCCCCCATAAACAGTCCCACGGTTTCCAGCAACTGGATTGTGGAGCTTTTGGATAGTTGGAACTGATTACCAGATTCAGAAGCAGCAATAGCATGACCGTCAAAAACTAGAGGTAAGACCAAAATCGAGATAAGTCCGATGGAAAATCGAACTGCAAACCTGTAGGTAGCCGATCTATGAGTGGCTGATCTGAGCAACCGTAAGATGTTTTGACCTGTGTATCTAGGCAGAAGGTCAATCAAACGGCTAATCATAATGACTCCTTTGATAAATATAGGTAATGGAAATCGCCGAATGAATTGGAGATGGGGGATAAAGTCAAACAATTTTAGATTTTAGATTTTAGATTTTAGATTTGCGATAGTGCCGGTGGCAAGCGAGTCCGCGTACTCTTACAGAGAAGCAAGCTACGCGCAGCGTCTAGAGAGCGTCTTTTAGATTTGTTCCGCCCACAAGGGTACGGGGCTTAGGGATTTTAGATTAACGATAGCGCCGGCGGCAAGGGAGTCCGCATACTCTTACAGAGAAGCAAGCTACGCGCAGCGTCTCGTAGAGAGCGTCTTTTAGATTTGTTCTGCCCACAAGGGACGGGGCTTGAACCGAAAAACCAATTCCAAAATCCAAAATCCAAAATCTAAAATTGGCAGGGTCAAAGCACCGCTTGATATGTATAAGCTACCAGATTTGCTCGCTCGTTACACCCAATATGCGATACTCACATTATCATATCGATATTGTGGTAATTCTCTACAAAGGTTGAGCGATCGCTAGTTTCGGTTATCAGATAGGTGTTGAGTGAGGATTGGTGATGGATTGGTTAATTGCAACAATTAAGATTGGGCTAGCTGCGGCTGTGGCAACAACGTTTGATGACAATATTTATCTGACTGCTTTTTTTAGCGAGGTTAATCGGACTTTTCGTCCTCAGCATGTTGTGGTTGGTGAAATTCTAGGATTCACGGCATTAGTAATAGTAAGTTTACTTGGGTTCTTAGTAGGTCTAGTAATTCCGTCAACTTGGACTGGTCTACTAGGGATTCTGCCGATACTCATTGGCTTGAACAATTTGCTCAACCTGAATAAGGATGATTCAGCCGAAGATAAGTCAGCCAATCTGAAAATCAACTCTAAATTTCGAGGATTTGATTCCAGAAAGCGATCGCTCTGGGACGTAATTCGCGATCCCCAAACCTATCGCGTCTCGGCGGTAACAATTGCCAACGGCGGCAACAATCTTGGTATCTATATCCCTCTGTTTGCCACTAGCTCAATCCAAAATCTCAGTGTGATCGTACCAGTTTGCTATTTTATTGTTTTTTGCTGGCTATTTATGTCCTATAATCTGACTCGCCTACCTGGTATCGCTTTGGTACTCAGCCGTTATGCTAGCAAGATTTTCCCCTTTGTGCTGATGTGGCTGGGTTTCAGAATTTTGATGGACAGCGAATCCTATAAGATTTTTTTACCGAACAATTGACCAAATAACTCATAATTCATAAATAACTGCAATCATAAAACGCAGCAGCCAGCGCAGTCTTCTTGGTATACCCCATCGGACAAGGTTCATTCTCTGATGGTATGCCTTTGGGTATTTCTGGAACCTTCAACTTCATGATCGTGTTCCAAGCAGAACACAACATCTTGATGCACCCCTTCCACCAATTTAGGTGTAGCTGGTGTATTCGGTGGAAGTTTGTTCAGTGCAATGCACGATTCACTAGTAACAAGTTCCTTGGTTCGTGAAACAACCGAGACTGAATCACAAAACTACGGTTACAAATTCGGTCAAGAAGAAGAAACCTACAACATCGTTGCAGCCCACGGTTACTTCGGTCGGTTAATCTTCCAATACGCTTCTTTCAACAACAGCCGTTCACTGCACTTCTTCTTAGCAGCATGGCCTGTAATCGGTATCTGGTTCACCGCCTTGGGTGTCAGCACAATGGCGTTCAACTTGAACGGTTTCAACTTCAACCAATCAATCATTGACTCTGAAGGTCGTGTGATTGCAACTTGGGCAGATGTAATCAACCGCGCTAACCTGGGTATGGAAGTAATGCACGAGCGTAACGCTCACAACTTCCCTCTAGATTTGGCTGCTGGCGATTCTGCGCCTGTAGCTCTAACCGCTCCTGCGATCAACGGTTAATGATATCTTGAGGTGGTACTTATAGCGTCTCTACAATTCAAAAAAGCGTCCTCCGGTAAAAGGGGGCGCTTTTTTATTTGAACCTATAATATTTGATGTTTATTGTCAATGCGTAAGTCCTAAATTAAATGACCAATCCAAAATCCAGTAAAAATGTCATCATAGTTAAGATAAAAACATTCTGGAGACAAGACAACGGTTTACGCACGCCCTTTAGCACGGTTAATTGAACAATTGCAACGCTTACCGGGAGTTGGCCCAAAATCCGCCCAAAGACTGGCTTTGCATATTTTGAAGCGACCAGAAGCAGAAGTAGAAGCTTTGGCGCAAGCTTTAATTGAGGCAAAAAAACAGATTGGCTTGTGTTCTGTTTGTTTTCACTTATCTGCTGAACCTGTTTGTGAAATTTGCCGTAATGCCAATCGTGACAATAATACTATCTGTGTTGTAGCCGATCCTCGTGATGTGATTGCGCTGGAAAAAACCCGCGAATACAAAGGCAAGTATCACGTTTTGGGCGGGGTGATTTCGCCAATTGATGGAATTGGCCCAGATCAATTAACTATATTGGCTTTACAGCGCCGGGTGAGTCAGCAAAAACCTCAAGAAGTAATTCTCGCAATTAGTCCGAGTGTAGAAGGGGAGACAACAACACTGTATATCGGTCAGCTACTTAAACCATTTACGAAGGTGACGCGAATTGCTTTTGGTTTACCTGTGGGTGGCGATTTGGAGTATGCAGATGAAGTCACTTTGGCGAGGGCGTTGGAAGGACGGCGGGAATTAGATTAAATGTCAAAGTCAAATGACTTTCTAGTAGTCTGTCAAATAAATTTTGACGGATAAAGAAACGAACCGCATTCGCGCAGCGTCTCGTTAGAGAAGGACGCAAAGAGCGCTAAGGAAGAAGGAAGGAAAGAAAGAAAGAAGAAAAATTGAAAAATTTATTTACCCGTGAATTAGTTCTTGACAGACTACTAGTAGTCTGTCCCATTAATTTTGTTGGGCTGTTAGATCCCCGACTTCTTCAAGAAGTCGAATTAGGTCATAAATGTAGAGTATTCCCGGAAGAGTGCCAGCAATTTGTTGAAACAGATGGTGACTATCCCAAAGTGTATAAAGTTAAATAAATTTCAAGTTAATCTAAGATTCAGCAGCTCATACTTACATAAATTTTAGGGCAATTTCTTCCGCTTTGAGGCTGAAGCTGCGATCGCTACTTCTATTACCGAAACAGTGCTGTTAGCGGATAGCTAAGGTTTAGCCCGTGCTGAGTAACGACTGCTGAGTCAAAAAAGTAATAATCGCACTCAGAACTCAGAACTCAGCACTCAGCACTCCTAAATCAACCCCCAACGTGAATACCAGGTCGCATTTGGGGATTCTTTTCAGCGCGGCGGAGGACTTCACGGGTAACTACAGCAATGTCACCTTCACCAAACAAGATAAAACGCAGTAAGTATTGTATGGGATTTCCCTCAACCCAACCGAAGTAAGCATGGGGAATCTTACCTGTTTGGTCACGAATATAGAGTAGTAAAGCTGCGATCGCATTTGGTACTGCTGCACTTTCAGCCCGAAGAATGCGATAATCACCAACTTGCACCCCTTTGACTAGGATCGCATCCGCAAATTCCGAAGCATCTGATACATGAACCTCTAGAAACAGAATTGGATCGTTGGGTGGAATATGGTTGTCCTCGCGCACCTCTTTCTCTTTCAGAAAATACTCTAGGACATCGCCTGTATTCAACCGGTTTGCAATTAACCGTATTGCTCCCTGGCTCTCTTCAGCAAGAAATTGGGCAGCAAGTTCGTCAACTTCGATTCGTTCTGTTCGCAGTTCCGTTGAACGCCAAACACGAGAAACCAGCGAGGTAAAAATGATCGCACCGATGAAAAACCCAGCTATCCTAATCCCTTCTGGTCTTTCGATGATATTGACAACAGTGGTATATAAAAATAACAGTGTAATGATTCCAAAAACGAGTTTGGCCCGCTTCTGTCTATGACGGTGAGCTGATAGGGTGACGGCAAAGGCGGCTGAGGTGATTAACACAAGTACACCAGTTGCATAAGCCCCACCTTGAGCTTCTACACTTGCTCTAAAGATAATTGTGACAACAAAAGCGATCGCTGTGTAGACTAATACCAAAGGTCGCGTTGCTCGTGCCCAATTGGGAGCCATACCATAGCGTGGTAGGTAGCGAGGCACAATATTCAACAGCCCTGCCATTGCAGATGCGCCGGCAAACCACAAAATAGAAATAGTACTTAAATCGTAAATAGTGCCAAAGCCATTGCCTAAATGAAGATGTGCTAAATAAGCAAGGGCCCGTCCGTTGGCTTTGCCTCCGGATGCAAACTCTGCGGTTGGAATCAGTAAAGTAGTTATAAAGCTGGTGGTGAGCAAAAAGAAGCTCATAATCAAAGCAGCAGTGGTAAGCAGCTTGCGTGTATTCCGAATTCGCCCTTTGGGATGCTGCGGAGTGCTGTTATTGCTGCCTTTTACTAGGGGCATAACGGTAACACCAGTCTCAAAACCTGACAATCCCAGTGCTAGTTTGGGGAATATGAGCAGAGAGATACCAATTAATATTAAAGGGTTGGAATGGCGTGAAAAAAGTGCAGTTTGCCAGTTCGCGATCGCTTCTGGGTGAGCAAAAATCTGATACAGACCGACGCTAACAACAATGAAATTTAACAGCAGATAAGCTCCCACCAAAACTACTGCAATCCCAATGGCTTCTCGGAAACCTCTCAAGAAAACTGCACCTAGTAATGCAACTAATATCAGAGTAACTGCGATCGTCTGACTGTGAAACCAATTTGGTATCAGCGGATTTTCGATGATATGGGCAGTAGCATCAGCAGCTGACAAAGTAATGGTAATAATAAAGTCAGTTGCTACGAAGCCAAGTAAGCACAGCACAAGTAATTTGCCTTGCCACCAAGGGAGCAAACGCTCTAACATTGCGATCGACCCTTCACCATGAGGGCTTTCAGCAGCAATGCGCCGATAGATTGGCAATGCTCCAAAGAGCGTCAGCAAAACCAGAATTAGGGTAGCTATAGGAGAAAGAGCGCCAGCCGCCAGTGCTGCAATCCCAGGTTGATAGCCAAGGGTCGAGAAATAATCTACACCAGTCAAGCACATTACCTGCCACCAAGAATGCTGGCGATGTGGTTCTTCTTTGCGGTAAGGCCCTTCCTTCTCTCTTCGTCGGTCTTCTTCAAGCAACCACTGGATTAACTGGTTGCCGAGCCGTTTTGTTGAAACAATTGAATTAGCCATCAAATACGGTTGTGTTGCAAAAGTCGGCTTTGTGATTTTTTTAAGCCTTTGTAGTTTATTTAAATTTTTAACTACAAAGATATAGCACTATATATTGTAGGTTAAGCATCCTATCCGATTTATAAAATATATAGCAGCTGCTCGTAGTCGTCTAGCATATCAAGAGCAATTGCAACCTCTGGGATGGAAAGATTTAATACTTTATCCGTATATTTTAGGTTTAACGCTTTCACACCCTTAGTATTTTCAAGCTGTATCAGTTCTAATCATCTAAGTTACTAGACTGAAGAACAAACAGACCAATAATAGACCTAATAGCAAAAGCAAAGCTTGGTTGCGTTTTACCCAAATTTTCACCGTTACTGCAAAACTGTTGGTGTAACGCTGCTGTTTTACCTCTAACTTTGTCTCTTCAATATTTTGGTAGAGGGTACAGTCTTTGGCGTAGGGACGCTGGGGAAAATTGCAAGTATCATCAGCGTGATAAGTGCAAGTGTCGCATAGATACCCGTCCCCAATAGCGCGGTGCAATGGAATACCGGGATGACCGTAAGCTTTGAGTGTTGTCCGGCAATAGGGACAACTAATAGCTTGTCTATCAACGAGTTGATGGCAGTGGGGACAAGATACAGTAGCCAAAACCTTTAGCGCAAATAAGTTAACTAAACACCTTGATTCTAGCCATTTACGGGGGGAATGGTGAAATACATACACAGCCTGTTAATTTTGAATATGAATAGCTTTCAGAAGTGGTTATTTCATCAGCGAAAGTACTAATTTTATGATGATTTTTATATTTTTCTAAGTGATTTCTATCACTCAAAATCATTAAGGTTATGGCATAATCTAACAAATATAAAGTTTTGTCCCAAGTCCAATCATTATTTAGAGGTAGAAAAATATTGCCTTTTAATCCTGAGCTATGCCGTAACGAAAGCGAAGTTGAAAGCAAACTCATAGTGCAATATTTGCTACCGCAGCTAGGTTATACTCCTGACACCTGGCATCAAGAAGTTGCCATTGGTAGCATCCGCTTAGATTTTTTAGCATTTGCCGCGCAAGTGATTCCCTTTGTCTTAGATGCCAACTCACCCCTGAGTGTCGTCATGGAGGCAAAACATCCCAAACAAAACTTAAATAACCATGTCCCCCGACTCAGGCATTATTTAACCAGCTTGAATGTCAGGTATGGATTGTTGACTAATGGGAAAGAGATTAGAATTTATGAGAAATTACAGACTGATATCAAACTAGTATTTCAATGTTCTGGTAAAGAAATTGAGACTAAATTAGAGACTATTAAACGTTTAGTTGATAGAGATAGTTTAAAAGAGGGACAGTTGGTAGATCAACCAGAAGTTCAAATAACTGAAAACAATTCCAATTTTGAAATACAGAGGCAACATTCAATGAAAACGATTGCAATCTACCACAATAAAGGCGGCGTGGGTAAAACTACTGTTGCAGTAAACCTGGCAGCAGCATTACGTAAAAAAGGTAAAAATGTACTTTTAGTTGATATAGATTCTCAGGCGAATACTACTTTTGCTACAGGATTAATCAAATTTCAATTTGAAGAAGATGATAATTTAAGAGAGTTAAACGTATATCATTTATTAGAATCAGGAGATTTTAACTTTATTCCAGAATTAGTACGCACGTCTGATTATTTCAACAATCCAGAAATTGATGTTATTCCTTCGCATATTACATTAATTGAATATCAGGATAAACTAAATAAAATATTAGCTAGTAGGAGCAGGCTAGTAACAAAACTAAAAAGGGTAGAAAACAACTATGATATTGTAATCATTGATACTCCTCCCTCTAGGGATTTGTATGCTGAAGTTGCACTGATTGCTAGTGATTACCTGATAATTCCATCCGACTTGAAACCATTTGCTAACCAAGGTTTACCAACAGTCAAAAATTTTGTTAATCAAATTAATGAATCTAAAGAAATGATGGGTAAACCGCCTATTAGTATAATGGGCGTTCTTGCTTCTAAAATATCAACAAATGCTAAATTTTTACAATACAATTTCCCTAAACAGAGAGAAGTAATTTCAGAGCGCTATCATCTGCCACTTATGGAAACTGTAATTTATGATAGAACAGCATTATCAGAATGTATGAACCAGACTATCCCCGTTGGAGATTTAGAATATCCTGACCCTAAATCTATTATAAAATTTGCCGAGTTAAAAACTTCTGCTCAAATTTCTGCTGAAGAATTTAATGTATTAGCAGATGAAGTTATCCAAAAAATGGGGGTTTATTAATGATTAATTTTTCTTTAGTGGATGTCAAAAGTATTGCTTCTAATGAACCTCGTTCAAATTTTGCAGAAGCCGATTTAGAAAACCTTGCAGATATAATTATAGAAACTGGAGGAATTATCAGACCATTGGTTGTGAAAGTGACAGGAGTAGATAGCTATACGGTAGTTGATGGACATTTTGAATATTATGCTGCTGTCAGGGCAAGAGAAAAAAATCCTCGACAAGGTGAAATGGTTAATGCTTTTGTCATTGCTCCAAAATTAGAGGATTTAGTAGTAAAGCAAGTTGCATCTCTTAAAGGAATTGATTCTTCTACTAAACAAGTAACATCACAGCCTGAAACAACAAAATTAGAACCACGTCTGGCAAATTTAGAATTACGTCTTGAGAAGCAATTTAATGAGTTTAAGTCAGAATTTTTACAAGAAAGACAGAGAATAGATAGTCAGTTCAAGCAACTTGAAAACCTGATTCCTCAAAAGAGCGAACAGAGTAATCCACTTAGTTTATTGAACTCTTTGGATAAAGACGAGTTATCTATAAAGTTACAACGCTCTAGGATTCCTGGGGCTGAAAAACTTGCAAAGGGCATATTTGATGCTCGAAGTAAGAAACCGAAGCAAAAGTTTGAAGATTACCGTGATGTAGTAAAATCTGTTAAAAGCTTGAGTGATAAAACAATAAAGTTGGGTGATAAAACAATTTTGACTATTATTGATGAGTGGTCAAGAAGTTAGCTAGTAGGTTGGGTTAAACGAAGTGAAACCCAACGATTAAGGTTTAATGTTGGGTTTCATTCCTCAACCCAACCTACGTAGCTTAAAGTTTTTAGGGCTAACTGAACCGTATTAGGATAAGTTCTCCAGAGTGTAAAAACCCTACATAATTTTCTCTGTACTTCTACGTCAAACATTTCAAAAACTATTTCCTAACCCCGCACCTGTCGCAGTGCATTAAAAGCCTTACCTCGCAACCCAACAGGTAACAACGATAAACCTAAACCAGTCCAAGCTTTAGGAGTCGAAAAAGACTGTCCTGCTAAAACTAGCTCTCTGCCTTTTTGCGTTTCACCCTTTTCAATTAAACGCAAACCTAATAATAATTGTGTTTCAGTTAGACGATTTTTCCTGATTGTCTCTATTTTTTCAGACTCAAACTTATAATTTTCTAAATACCGGATTTTATCAAATAAATAAGGAATGGCTCGATTGATACCTTGCTGTTCTGTATGGTAGCGATATTCCATCAATAATTCTGGTAAATAATAGCCCTTTTTTCCAGCCAAAGCCAGACGCACAAATAAATCATTATCCTCACAATTTTGCAGATTTGCCTGCATATATCCTAATTCTTGCAAGGTTTTACGGCGAAATAATGTTGCGCCAACTTGAAAGCTTTGCTGAATAAATACCACTTCTAATAAATTATTTACAATCCCTGCGGGTAAATTATTCCTACCCCAACGATGAGAATTTTCTTGAGTTTTTGCCTCATCTCGTACATTGTTAATATCAATTATCCAATGGTCTGTACCAACGAAATCAATGCTAGAGTCTTGAGCAAGAATAGCTGCGGTACTTGCGAGAAAATCGGGTGTTAGCCGATCGTCATCATCAAATTTAATAAAATACTCACCACTGGCTGCATCAAAGCCAGAGCGCATATTATTACTTTTACCAATATTTTGCAGATGACGGATATATTTAATTCGCTCGTCTGTGTATTGTGACATCAACTCAGGTGTGCCATCCTTAGAACCGTCATCACAAACAATTAGCTCAAAGTCTTGCTCAGACTGATTGAGTACACTGTCAATAGCATAAGGAAGGAGATGAACACGATTAAAAGTAGGAATGCAAACAGTAATTTTAGCCATACTATCTACTAATAACTGGGTGAGAATGAAGCTATTTTAGTTATGGATGATACTAATATTAATATTACGCGCTGTTTGTCTGCATTGGCAAAAGTCGTGCTGTGGTATAGCTTCTCCCAAAAATGCCCTGTATCCTTGAGATTTCGATTAAAACACATGGCAAGGTATACTAAAGACGGGTTGCAGCTTTAGTTTTAAAATCGCCAAGAGTATTGATATACAAAGATTTTTGCCTGGGCAAAAGTCTAGCAATCATCCGTTTTTAGTATAGATAAATAACAACAGACGATCAAAAAATCATATCTCAACCCCGGATATCGAAGCTAGACTTGCAATTTTAGAACCGAGGTTGCTTGCCTCAAGCAGCAACTTCCTGTTGGGAGCATCCCAAATGTGTAAAAACATATTTTGTCATTGCGAGCGTAATGAAATGGAGCGTTCGCGTAGCGTCTCGAAGAGAAGCAATCGCGACACCTAGACCTTGCGATTGCTTCATTCCGCTTCGCTTCATTCGCAATGACAATCTGTTATCTTAGTCAATTTGCAAAATTGGGATGCTCCCCTTCCTGTTTATCCTATTCCTTGGTGGAAAACCATTATAGAGGCAAAAATTTCATAATATTTGTTACTTTCTTTAAAGTTTTTAATTCTGGTATATCTGGTTTTAATTTTTCTGCGATCGCTAAATTTGGTTCAGCTTGTAGAGGTTGAAAATTATATAAATAAACAAAAGCTAAATAAAGATATGTGTAAGGATTTTCAGCATCATATTTAGTTAATTCTCTTAAATTTTGGATTAGTTCTGGAACTTGCCGCCGTAAAAGTTGCGATAAGACTAGAGTGTAACGCCAATTTAAGTTATTTGGCTCTTTTTGCAGATGATAATTACCTGCAAATTCAATTTGTTTTAAATAATCTTGAGTAGGATCGTATTGATTGAAATTACTTATCTGTACAAATAGATTATCTAATTTTCCCTGTTGTAACTCTTGTGCTAGTTGTGAAGTTCGGGTAACTAAATCTAAAGGTGGCGATTTTTCTACTGTTCCTACATCTGTCACATTTACAGTAATATCTGGAATATTTAAAGATGTGATTTTGTTGTTTCTCCTATCTAAATAGAGTGCTGATAGTTGATATTTTCCTAGTGGTAGTGTTTTGGGAATAAATGTGGCTAAATCTTCTTTTATCCGGAAACTTCCTTCTGGGTGACATTTGAGTCCACAGTATAAATTACCCAAGCCAATGGCATGATCGTGATACCAATATGATTGGCCATTTTGCCATTTTAACAGTAATAACCCATTTTGCAAATCATCCCATGAACCTGTTATTTGATAGGTTACAGGGTTATTTTTATCTAAAATTAGTTGCTGAGAAATTGCAACTTTTTCTAGACTAATTCCAGACTCGGTATTACTTATTTTTTGAACAACCACATAAGGATTTTTGCGGTGATATAATCGCAATTTATCTCTACCAGGTAATATCCAATCACCCTGTAATTTCAAATCAGTAGAAGATTCCACTAAAGATTTTAATTTACGTTTAGTCTCTCCACTTTCTCCCGGTTCGTTTGGTTCATTCTCTCTGGTGACATACCAAGAAAAATATTCTAAATCTTGCTCTATGCGAGATAAGTTTGTTGTTAATTTTCTGCCATATACGCGAAAGTCTGCTAATGTCCCAAAATAATCTAAAGTAAACTCATTTATCTGAGGTGCTGAAACGGGAATTACCCCTAAATCTGACCTTAAATATACATCTGTTTCGGTGATTTTATTTATCAGTTTATCCAGGGGATATTTCCTAGCATCATCATTAGGGAAATGTTTATCACCCCATGCTTGAATTAGGGGTAATGGAAACAAATTATTTAGTAAAAATATACAACTTAACACAAGGGTAGCTAATCTCAACCTATCAAAATATATATTTTCAATTAAGTTGAAAAAATCCGCTAATATTAAACTAATTATCGGAAAGCATGGCAGAATAAATCTAATATCTTTATTTGTGCCCAAAGTACAAATTATATAGCTACTTACTAAGGTAACTAATAACCAAATTCGAGCCGATTTATGAAGATTTCCTGAAATTAAATTAGTATTAAATCGATATTTAACCAGATAAACCAATAAAATACCAATACTCACAGACAATATTGGTAAACCAACGCTTTCTGGGATCATCTGTGGATAGTATAGCCATCCAGCAATAGTTGTAGCAGAAGGATCACCCTCCCCTTTTCCGACTTGGTTAGCGTTTAATGCCGATGTAATAATCGTTAACCAATTTACGCCATACCAAAAATGACAAATTAACCAAGCTATCATCAAAGATAAGCAAGTTTGAATTAGCTTGATAAATTTACGTTTTCTAATAAAACTAATTAATGTCCAAATACTAGGAACTAAAATAAAAATAATCCCTGTAGGTTTAGCCAACATGATTAAACCTATTCCTATGCCCAAGACGATAGTTAAACCCCATGATGAAAACCGAATATAACTATCTTTCCAAATCGTCAGAACTGTGAAAGTTAGGATAACAATTGCTGTCAAACCATAATCTATTAAATAATCTGTCCGGATAATTCCCAAAATAGGAAATAACAGACAAAATATGCTGGCGGTTATGCTAGTTTTTCTGTTTTTAAATAAAAAATTCCCTAAATGATACACTGAAAGTATAATCATCGCAGTGTACAATAAATTGACTAAACTTGCTTGGTCAGATCCCCGTCCAAACAACATCAAAAATGGTACTGTGCAAATATATACAAAAGGAGCGCGATAACTTGGAGTTAATTGCCACAGAGATAACCACCAATCTCCTGAGAAGATATTGAAGTTTTGAAAAACTTTATAATGATACAATGCTACCGTTAAATGTGCGCTTTGATCGTAGGCGGGAATCGATTCATCTAAGAAAAACCAAGTTCTATCTATAGCTAATGCTATCAGCCAAATTATTAAGAGGATGATATAGTCTTTTCGTTGCTGATAATGGTTAAAATAACTCATATTTATTCACTCAAAAACAAATACCAATTATATATCTGTCATGTATCGCTGTTTAACTAACGATTGCCACAGAAAACAGAAAGGCTTCTAGCACTGGGCATTACCATAAGCGATCGCACTCACACAACTTGACTGCGATGCACCAATCCAAAATAGGCGGCGAAAGAAGCGATCGCAAATATGGCCATAACACTAGACATGGCGATCGCTGTATGACCATCAAAAAGAAATGCTACCAGTCCACTAGCGACAGCACCAGCCAACATCTGCATAAATCCGATTACAGCAGCAGCAACCCCAGCACTTTCTGGGACTGGCTGAATTGCGCCGTGCATCGCATTGGGTGAAATAATCCCGCGACAGAAGGTATTAACTACTAATAATGGCATCAGTGTTATTACTTGAGCAGCACCACTCACTGACACAATTACCAGCGCGATCGCTGATGCTGTAGCAGTTACTAATCCCACAGTCAACAAACGTGAAGGTAACACACCTCGAATACTCAAGCGTCCATTTAAGAAAGAGCCTGTCATGATACCAAAGGCGGTGGAGGCGAACAACCAGCCGTAAGTTGTGGTGGAAACACCAAAAACCTTGAGCATCACTAAGGGAGAGCCAGCAACATAAGCAAACATACAGCCAAAGTTAAAAGCATTAACAAGGGCGTAACCAAGACAGATTGGGTTGGTGAGAATGCGCCCGTAATTTTTAATTAAGCGAACTGGTTGGATAGCATTTACATCACGATGCCCTATAGATTCACTTAGTCCTACAATAGATAACACCAGCAATAAACCTGCGATCGCAAGTGTCCCATAAATAGCCCGCCAACCAGCCACCATCAGCACTATACCGCCGATTGTCGGTGCAATCATTGGTGCTACACTCATCACCAAGTTGACATAAGAGAGTTGGGCCCGTGCAGTTGCACCCTCAAATAAATCGCGGACAATCGCCAATGTCATTACCATACCAGCACCAGCACCAGCACCTTGAACCAAACGCCAAGCGATGAGACTACCGATGGATGGTGCAACAGCACAAGCTGCTCCTGCTAGGGTGAAGAGTCCACAGCCAAATAGCAGAACTGGTTTGCGTCCAAAACGATCCGAAAGGGGGCCGAAGACAAGTTGGGCAAGAGCAAAGCCAAGCATGAACAAACTCAGCGTTAACCCTACAGATCCAGAAGATGCCCTTAATGCTTCGCTAATTGTCGGGAAAGCTGGTAATCCCATATCGATTGATAGGGGTGGTAGAGCCGAGAGTGCCCCTAAAAATACAGTGAAGCTTAAGGTGTTGGGTCGAATTCGCATTCTTTTAATTGGGACTAGTGCCGCAAGGTGGAATTAAAAATTAAAAATTAAAACAAGTCGCAAGTCGCAAGTAAGTTTTGTGAAAGCGACGCGCAAAGCGAGTCTGCGATAGCGCCGGCGGCAAGCGAGTACTCGAGCGTCGCGTCCGGGGATTTTGACCCCGACCCAAAACTTGCCGGTTATTGAACCGGGGGACTTAAACCCACGGAGTTTGTTAAAAATTAAAGTGGATGTCAACCGCTCGACTATAGCAATCCTAAATCATTCGTGAACAACGAGATCCCCGACTTCTCAAAGAAGTCGGGGATCTGATTATTGTGATTTTTACCACTTAATTTTTAATTCAGTGGGGGAAAGTAAGCGTTTTTTAATTATGAATCAGGCGGTTTTGTCTTTGCCTGTGAAACTACTTTACACTGCTTTACAATTTTTAATCAACTTTTGTTACTTTAGTAAACCTGACGCAACTTATTAGTTTTGCTTATTTAAAAGCCAATACTCGTTGTTTGCTTACTTCTCTGGGAATAATAGCTTTGTATATTACCGCTATTCTGAAAAAGATTAACCCTCAGTTTACAACTGGGGGCTTTTTTTGTTTGGCAAAATGGCATATCTCTAAATTAGAGGGTTGTTATGGTATTGGGGTAGGATACATTCCATGCGAAAAGTACTGACTTGCATTACCCCTGGTAGTTTGCTAGGGGTTTTATTTTTTTATTTAAACCCAGAGCGATCGCTCTTAAATAATTTGTAATTCGTAATTCGTAATTCGTAATTAAGTTTTGTGAAAGCGACGCGCAAAGCGAGTCTGCGATAGCGCCGGCGGCAAGCGAGTACTCGAGCGTCGCGTCCGGGGATTTAGACCCCGACCCAAAACTTGTCGGTTATTGAACCGGGGGATTTAAACCCACGGTACTCGGTTAAATATTCTGCTGAGAAATTTATTTTTAGTGATTTTAATATTAAGTAATTTTAGAATTCCCTACTTTTGGGAATTAATGAGAGATTGTGATTTTAAATCAACCATAGGACTGACAATAAATATAAGCTTATATCAAGTTTAGAATCAAGTACAACGAAGAATAATGGCAGATTGGCAAGAAATAACAGGTGGCATCACAGCACCAAGAGGATATCAGGCGGCGGGAATTACCGCAGGATTGAAACCTTCGGGGTTGCCAGATTTAGCTTTGATATTTTCAGAGGTGGAAGCGATCGCAGCAGGTGTATTCACCACTAGCCAAGTCAAAGCAGCCTGCGTAGACTATTGTCGCCAACGCTTGCAAGCTAAACAGAGCGCTCGTGCCATTCTCTGTAATGCTGGACAAGCAAATGCTGCTACAGGTAATCAAGGCTGGTTTGATGCTTTAGAGTCTGCGCTGGCAATAGCCCAAGCCCTGAACATCTCATCTGAATCTGTGTTATTGGCTTCCACTGGCGTGATTGGTCAAAGAATTAAGATGGATGCCTTGCGAAGTGGGATTCCCAAGGTAGTAGCAGCACTATCAGACACAGGCTCAGATGCCGCTGCTGGGGCGATTATCACTACAGATTTGGTAACAAAATCCATTGCCCTAGAGACAAATATAGGCGACCGTTCGGTAAGAATTGGCGGCATTGCTAAGGGTTCCGGCATGATTCACCCCAACATGGCAACTATGCTGGCATTTGTGACTTGTGATGCTGTGGTTTCGCCTCACCTTTGGCAACAGATGTTAGCCAGAGCAGCTGATAGAAGCTTTAATTCCATTACTGTGGATGGTGACACCAGCACCAACGACAGCTTAATCGCCTTGGCAAATGGTCAATCTCGCACCCCAGCAATTATAGAATGGGGCGCAGAAGCAGAGAAATTAGAGGCGATGTTAACAGCAGTTTGCCAGCATTTAGCCAAAGCGATCGCTCGTGATGGTGAAGGTGCAACCTGTCTCATTGAAGTGGAAGTGACTGGCGCTCATGATGAACTCTCAGCCCGTCAAATTGCCAAAACCATCGCTGGTTCATCCTTAGTTAAATCTGCAATCTTTGGACGCGATCCCAATTGGGGACGCATCGCCGCCGCCGCCGGACGTGCAGGTGTGCCATTTGAGCAAGAAAACCTGCAAATTAAGCTAGGGGATTTCTTGATGTTAGAAAATGGGCAACCATTAACTTTTGATCGCGCAGCAGCGAGTGCTTATCTCCAACAAGATACGGTGTTAATCTCCGTTAATGTTGGCAATGGTTATGGTGTAGGTAAAGCTTGGGGTTGTGATTTGAGTTATGACTACGTGAAGATTAACGCCGAATACACCACTTAAAATACTTACAATTGTTTGCGCTGTAAAGACGCGATGAATCGCGTCTTTACCCAATGATTTGTGAAAATCGAGAGACTAAGATCCCCGACTTCGTAAAAGTTGTCGGGGATCTTATTATTGTTCACGAATGATTTAGGACTGCTATATATTTTACAATAGTGACTCGAATGTAGTTTAGCACGGGTTGGGGGATTAACAAACTCCGTGGGTTTAAGTCCCCCGGTTCAATAACCGGCAAGTTTTGGGTCGGGGTCTAAATCCCCGGACGCGACGCTCGAGTACTCGCTTGCCGCCGGCGCTATCGCAGACTCGCTTTGCGCGTCGCTTTCACAAAACTTACTTGCGACTTGTGACTTGCGACTTACGACTTGTTTTAATCACACCATCGTCCTTGGGGAATCCAAGGTTTTTGTGAAAAGTGTTCCGGTTACAAACATCGAAGCTTCTTAAAAGCGAAAGTAGTATTGGAGAGATTAGAAGACTTGATTTTGGATTATTTTCCATGATATTCTGCATTTATCTCTTTAACTACTGTTTGTCGATAGACTTATCGTAATTTTAATAGCGGACTGTATTTTTCATTTGAATTAGCCATAATTGGCACAAGTAATTTCTAAAACTGTCTTGAGAAAAAATTCATGGTTATTACACAAAGACGTAAACTCGGACGTTCAGGACTAGAAGTATCACCATTATCTTTTGGTGGCAATGTGTTTGGTTGGACAATTGATGAAAATACTTCGTTTGAAATTTTAGATCACTTTATAGCGGCTGGAGGTAATTTTATTGACACAGCCGATGTCTATTCCAAGTGGGTTCCAGGAAATCAAGGTGGAGAGTCTGAGGCAATTTTAGGAAAATGGCTCAAGCAACGTAGTAATCGCGATCAAGTGGTGATTGCTACTAAGGTTGGCAACGATATGGGTGTTAAAGGCAAAGGGCTTTCTCGTAAATATATCCAACAAGCTGTTGAAGACTCATTGCAAAGGTTACAAACTGATTATATTGATCTATATCAATCACATATCGACGATGAAACTACTCCACTTGAAGAAACTCTTGAAACCTACGGAGAATTGATTCGTCAAGGAAAAGTACGTGCAATTGGTGCTTCAAATTATAGTGCAGAACGTCTTTTAAAAGCATTAGAAATCAGCCTTCAGCATAGCTATCCTCGCTACGAAAGTCTTCAGCCTCGTTATAACTTGTATGACCGAGATGATTATGAACAAGATTTACAAAAAATTTCCCAAGAACAGGAAATTGGTGTGATTAACTATTCCTCTCTGTGCAGTGGCTTTCTCTCTGGTAAATATCGCTCAGAAAAAGATTTGTCTATTAGTCTCCGTGGTAATTCCGTAAAAAGATATTTAAATCCTCGCGGTTTCCGAATTCTAGAGGCAATTGATCGAGTGGCAAAGACTTATAATTCCACTCCCACCCAAGTTTCTTTAGCATGGTTGATTGCTAATCCAACCATTACCGCTCCTATTGTTAGTGCAACAAAAATTGAGCAACTCAACGATATCATTAAAGCTGTCAATCTTAACCTCGATAAAGATGCAGTTGATCTTCTCAATCAAGCCAGTTCTTCAGAAATTTAGTTAGGAAAAACCCTTGGTTTTTTGATAATTATCATTATGTACCTTTTCTTGTTTAGTTGTACTAATACGAATGATTTTCCCACACATTAAGGATCAACATGACTAACACAATTTCTTTTGACCGAGTGTCTGATATTTACGATGCAACTAGGGGACTTCCACCAGGGATTTCTGAGCAAGTCACCGACTTTATTCTCAATCTAGTTTCACCAACAGCAGAGACTAAATTCTATGAAACGGGTATCGGTACTGGTAGAATTGCTGTTCCAATTGCTAAAAGAGGTTATTCATACACTGGTGTAGATGTTTCCGAAAAGATGTTGGCTGAACTGCACCAAAAATTAGAGGGTATATCCCACCTATTAACAGCAATCAAAGGAGATGCTACAGCTTTACCATTTGATGATAATTTTTTTGATGTAGCTTTAACAGTTCATGTGTTTCACCTGATTGCTGCTTGGAAGCAAGCTTTAGCAGAAATCCGCCGCGTTCTCAAACCTGGTGGTATTTTGCTCTACACTCACGGCCAGGCTGCCTCTGTTAAGGCTGATGAAGATGTCAATTCGCAGAGATGGGAATTTACTGAGCGTTGGAAAGCTATATTAGATGGCTATGGTCATCCTTTACCGCATTACGGTGCGACGGAAGAAGAGGTGTTAACAGAGTTGCAAGCACAAGGTGCTACTTTATCCACCGAAATAGCTGCCCAATGGCGAGTTGAAGATACTGTGGGCAAATTGCTAGAAAACCAAGAAAACAAAATCCAAAGTGCAGCTTGGACGATTCCTGATGAGATATTTACTCGTGCTGTTCAAGACTTGCGGGAGTGGGCTTTGCAACACTACGGTTCACTAGATTATATTTTGCCCCAAGAACGTCAGTTCAAAATTGTTGTAGTACGCAATTGGGCTTAATTTATGATGCGCTAGCAAATTGGCATTGGTGTCAACTTAACGTGAAACCGCTTGTCCGCCGGGAATTGAAATTCCCGTCTCATAGCTAAAGTCATCTGAAGATGACTGAATATCGCCAAAAATCTCCAGTCTACTTTAGTAGACTTAAGCTAAAAGCCCGATAATTTATTTTTGAAGTAATAAGTAATAAATAATGAGTAATGAGTATTAGTTATTACTCATTACTCATTACTCATTTATCGAACAGAATTCAGGAGTCAGAATTCTTCTTCAATTATTCCCTGGCGGGCATGGAAGCCAACAGATAAGCTATTTCCAGCTTAAGTTGACACCAATGGGCACTGCCCTGCCCCTACGGGTGTACTCACATCTACATCAATTCCATCTCCTGTAACCCTTGCCGTAGCCTCTTAGCTTCTTCAGGATTATACCTTTCATGAAGAGCGATCGCTTTTCTAAAAGCTGTTAAACTATCTTGATGATTGCCAACTTTCAGCAATACTACTCCTAAATTTTGGTAGGCTTCGGCATAGTTAGGATTTAACTCGATTGCATTTTGATAATAGGCGATCGCATCTATAAATAAACCCAAAGCTTTAAATGTCATCGCCAGATTATAATGCCCAAAAACAAAAGTCGGGTCAATTTTCAAAGCTGTGGCGTAAGCAGTTTTCGCACCGTTAAAATCTCCTGCTGCTTTGAGTAAGTTACCCAAGTTGTTGTATGCTCCTAATTTGAGCATGGGGTAAATTGGCAATTTGATGGCAGCTTGATAATGAGAAATAGCTTGTGGAAATTTTTGTAATCGGCTGTAGGCAATGCCTAAATGATAGTGGAGTTCATATAAAATATCGTAGTTTTCTTCAACAACGGTGATTCCTCGCCGAAGTAAATCCATACCTTGGGTAATTTTCCCAGTTTCCACATACAATGCCCCTAATTTACTGCAAACATAAGGGTCATCAGGATGAGTCGCAAGAAACCCTTCCATTGCCGTCGCGGCTTTGGCATATTTGTTATTTTGAGCGATCGCATTTTTTTGATATCCTGTGTGTAAAAGTGCCACCCCTGGTAAATAACCTACTTGCCAATGGGGTTCTTTGGTTAAAATTGCTGACACACTATCATCCACTAAGGCATGGTAAGGACGGTCAAAACGAATATCTGGATGATTGCGGAATAGCCTGGAAACCAGAGAATAGGGAGATTGTTCTGCACCAACTTCCTGGCGGACGAGGTTGATTAGCAGATATTCATCTCTAGCGATCGCCTCTTGTAACTGCGGTACAATTCCTGGTGTTAGAGTTTCATCGGCATCTAATACTAAAATCCAATCACCACTCACATATTTTAAAGCGGCATTGCGGGCAGCACTGAAGTCATTACACCATTTAAAATGATGCAATTTTGCACCGAGTTGTTGAGCAATATAGGGAGTGCGATCAATTGAGCCTGTATCCAATACTACCATTTCATCCACTACTTTTCTGACACTGTTCAGGCATTTAGGTAGTGTTGCTGCTTCGTTTTTCACAATCATGCACAGACTCAAACTCATAATTTAAAAATTGGGAGTGGTGGGATGAAGGATATGAAGGGGATATTCCATTGTTTGGGAGCATCTACTTTTGGAAGAAACACCGGGCGATTGGAAATCGCGGCTACACAAATGAAGTCCGCCTACGCGGACTCTCTGAAACCCGCGCAGGCGGGTGCCGGTTTGTATAGCCCCAGACTTCTAGTCTGAGGGCGATCCGCCAAAAGTGGATGCTCCCCATTGTTTTTAAAATAGGTTAGCTGCTTTCTGTGAATCTGCGTAGATATTTACTCATGCAGAGAAGCAATCTTATATTATCTCGAATCCCGTGAGTTGTCTTTGGATAAAATAGAATTATCCATTTGTAAAAGTAGTATCGGTGGTGAACTTGTTTGTCAGACGGAAACACTACCGATTAAACACTCTAATCCATTGCTATCAATCGATTCAATCTATTCTATATTAAAGTAACTGTAGAGAGTTTGTGAATCGCTATTACGCGGCGATTTCGCACAATGAGCCAACCATCGTTGTGAATACTGCCAAGCCCCTAAACGATCATTTCGATTTGATGCAGGTTTAAGTACAATAATTGAGAATTGCACATAGGAAATGGGAACTAGGGGAAAATACGACTTTTACAAGACGTGAACACCGATCTAGGCGATCGCTCTCCTGTTCTTACAATATCTATGTGAGAACAGAGATTTTCTTGACTTGGTGTTCTGGTAGTAGCCTCTGATAAGCTACTGCGCCTCTACGTTCCTGAAAAAGCCTATGCAACCTACTAATCCTAACCAATTTACAGAAAAAGCCTGGGAAGCGATCGCCCATACCCCCGATATTGTTAAACAATATCAACAACAGCAAATTGAAAGCGAACACCTGATGAAGGCGTTGCTAGAACAAGATGGTCTAGCAACTGGAATTCTCACCAAGGCGGGTGTTAATCTTCAAAAACTGCGCGATCGCACTGAACAATTTTTGCAACGTCAGCCAAAAGTATCAGGTAATAGTACCTCAGTATACTTAGGGCGCAGTTTGGATACACTTCTAGATCGAGCCGATGGATATCGCAAAGAGTTTCAAGATGAATATATTTCAATTGAACACTTATTGCTGGCTTACCCTAAAGATGACCGCTTTGGCAAAGCTTTATTCCAAGAATTCGGTTTAGACGAAGGTAAGCTCAAAAATATTATTAAACAAATTCGGGGGAGCCAAAAAGTGACCGACCAAAATCCAGAAGGCAAGTACGAAGCACTGGAAAAATACGGACGTGACCTCACAGAAGCCGCCCGGAAAGGTCAACTTGACCCAGTGATTGGGCGAGATGATGAGATTCGTCGGACGGTGCAAATTCTCTCTCGCCGCACCAAGAATAATCCTGTGCTAATTGGCGAACCAGGTGTTGGTAAAACTGCGATCGCTGAAGGATTAGCACAGAGGATTATCGCCGGTGATGTACCTCAATCTCTCAAAGACTGCAAGTTAATTGCTTTAGATATGGGTGCTTTGATTGCAGGGGCAAAATTCCGGGGTGAGTTTGAAGAACGTCTGAAAGCAGTATTAAAAGAAGTTACTGAATCTGCCGGCAAGATTATTTTATTTATTGATGAAATTCACACCGTTGTTGGGGCTGGTGCAACCCAAGGCGCGATGGATGCTAGTAACTTATTAAAACCAATGTTGGCGCGGGGCGAATTGCGCTGTATTGGGGCGACAACCCTGGATGAATACCGCAAACATATCGAAAAAGATGCGGCATTAGAAAGACGCTTCCAACAGGTTTATGTCGATCAGCCCAGTGTAGAAGATAGTATTTCAATTCTGCGCGGGTTGAGAGAACGTTATGAAAACCACCACGGGGTAAAGATTTCTGACAGTGCTTTAGTTGCCGCCGCCGTATTGTCGAGTCGATATATTAGCGATCGCTTCCTCCCTGATAAAGCCATCGACTTGGTAGATGAAGCCGCCGCGAGATTAAAAATGGAGATTACCTCCAAACCAGAAGAACTCGACGAAATTGATCGTAAGATTCTGCAATTAGAAATGGAGAAGTTATCACTCAAAAAAGAAAGTGATGCAGCTTCTCGTGAACGTCTAGAAAAATTGGAAAAGGAAATTGCCGATCTCAAAGAAGAACAAAGAACCCTAAATACTCAATGGCAATCTGAAAAAGATATTATTGACAAAATTCAGTCTGTGAAAAAAGAGATTGAACGAGTCAACTTAGAGATTCAGCAAGCAGAACGCGACTATGACCTTAACCGCGCTGCTGAGTTGAAATACGGCAATTTAACCAGTTTGCATCGTCAATTAGAAGCAGTAGAAGCGGAATTGGCAAGCACTCAAAGAAGTGGTAAATCACTATTACGGGAAGAAGTCACCGAAGCAGATATTGCCGAAATTATTTCTAAATGGACAGGGATTCCGATCAGCAAGTTGGTGGAATCTGAGAAAGAGAAATTGCTAAACTTAGAAGATGAACTGCACCACCGCGTCATTGGCCAAGAAGAAGCAGTCACAGCTGTCGCGGATGCAATTCAGCGATCGCGCGCTGGATTAGCCGATCCCAATCGTCCCATCGCTAGCTTTATTTTCCTTGGGCCTACGGGTGTGGGTAAAACTGAGTTGGCGAAAGCGCTAGCGGCGTATATGTTCGATAGTGAAGATGCGTTGGTGCGAATCGATATGTCAGAGTACATGGAGAAACACGCCGTTTCTCGCTTAATCGGTGCGCCTCCAGGATACGTGGGTTATGAAGAAGGCGGACAACTTACGGAAGCAATTCGCCGCCGTCCTTACTCAGTAATTCTTTTCGACGAAATCGAGAAAGCACACCCGGATGTCTTTAATATCTTCTTGCAAATTCTCGATGATGGTCGCGTTACTGATGCCCAAGGTCATAAGGTGGACTTTAAGAACGCTATTATCATCATGACCAGCAACATCGGTTCGCAGTACATTCTTGATGTCGCCGGGGATAACGCCCACTACGACGAAATGCAGCGTCGAGTCATGGAAGCAATGCGAAATAGCTTCCGTCCAGAGTTCCTGAACCGGATTGACGAAATCATCATTTTCCACGGTTTAGATAAGAAGGAATTGCGACAAATTGTGCTATTGCAAGTGGAAAGATTGCGCCAAAGACTGGGCGATCGCAAAATATCCCTGAAACTCTCGGATGCTGCACTTGACTTTTTAGCAGAAGTAGGATATGACCCAGTATATGGGGCGCGTCCACTGAAGCGGGCGATTCAGCGAGAGTTAGAAACGCAAATTGCCAAATCCATATTGCGCGGCGAATTCAACGACGGTAACACCATCTTTGTAGATGTGCAGAATGAAAGGTTGTCGTTTAGCCGTTTACCAGTTGAGGTGTTCACTGGATAATTAAACCTCACAAATCACATACAAAAACCCGTTTTCTCACAGAGATCGGGTTTTTGAATTATTTTAGGGGAAAAGTGGGAACCCTAAATTACAATACAGTTCACATAAGACCAAAACACTTATAGAGACGGCGATTTATCGCGTCTCGAAAACCCAAAATTGTTGCCAGTAGCCCTTAACTGAACTGTATTGCCGTAAATTATGTTCATCAAAGGAATTGGGAAAACTCTTTCCCAGTCCCCAGTCCCCAGTCCCCAGTCCCCAGTCCCCATTCCCCATTGATAACTAATGATTAGTATAATTACACCAGTTTATAACGGTGAGAAATTTATAGAATCCTGCCTTCAAGTTGTCATTAACCAAAATTTTGCGGAAGTCGAGCATATCATTGTTGATGGCGGCTCAACTGACACAACAATAGATATTATCAAATATTACGCCAATCAACATCCTCACATTCGCTGGATTTCTGAAAAAGACCAGGGACAATCAGATGCGATGAATAAAGGAATTGCTATGGCGCAAGGAGCGATTATAGGCATTTTAAATGTTGATGATTTCTATGAGCCAAATGTTCTTAGCCGCATTTCAGAACTCTTTACAAATCTACCAGAACCTAGCTTGATTGTTGGTAATTGTAATATGTGGGATCATCGAAACAACTTAATTCAGATTAATAAGCCTAAGCGACTACGACCAGTTGATTTATTGATGGAAAAGCAAATTAATAATGATGGCATGATTGATGTTACTTTTCCGGTTAATCCATCGGCTTACTTCTACCACAAATCATTGCATCAAAAAATTGGAGTTTACAAAGTTGAAGAGCATTATGTAATGGATATAGATTTCTTACTGAAAGCAGTTAAAGTAGCTCATGTGAAATATTTTAATGAACTTTGGGGGAATTTTAGATATTATCCAGGAACGAAAACTTTTGATGATTCTATAGATGGAACAAGTCAAACGCGAATCCAACAGTTGTTTAAGGATTATGCTAAAACACTCCCATTAATTGAGCAATGGGAAATACATTTGAATCGAATCATGATTTTTATTACATTAAGAATTTTCTATTTTTATAAGTATCCGCAAAGATTACCTCAATCCATTAGGAGTCGATTCATGAAATCGATTTCGTATTTCATGCATAAGACAGCAATCACTGGGGACTGAACTCATCCCACAACTACAAAAACATCGCCTGTATGGCGACATGCTGCGCGTTTGCTCGGTTTCATAAAAAGCCGTAGGGAAATCGAAGTTATTAGTACCAATGACTAAGAATCAATGACCAATGACTAAATCGGCGGAAATTCCGCCGATTTTCTTGGAACCCACCACTGATTGTGTAGCTAAGGGACTTCCAAATAAAAAAGGGCAAAGACGAGATTGCTTCTCTACACTGCGTTTCGATCGCAATGACCGATCATCACTGTGTAAGTCCTATTAGATATACAATTTCAATTAAATCCCCGGCTGAAATGTCTTTAATTTTGAATTTTGAATTTTGAATTGTTAAGAATTACCCCTACGGCTTATCACCTCTTTCCCACTCAGGTATGGCACCTTTCACCCGACGGATGGGTAAATTGGCAATTAAAGCTGTGGTTCGTTGGTTGCTTTCTAAGGAGAACTCCAAGCCCTCTGTCTCAATTTCGACATAGCGACAGACGACATCTAGGATTTCTTTTCGCATTTTTTCCAACGTTTGAGGATCTAAGTCAGCGCGATCGTGAGCAATCACCAATTGCAGGCGACGTTTAACTTGGGTTCGACTGCTATCAGCGCCACGAGAAAAAAGTTTTTCTAGAAGTTCAATCATTACGAATAGGTCTGGGGCGGAGACTAGAAAAGTAAGTTAAACAATCTTTGTCCACAACAACCTTCGTAGACGGGCGAAGATGCTGTCTTGGGATGGGTCAATCTCCAGAAATTCGACACTTTCCCCCTCTAATCTACGAGCAATGTTCTCAAAGGCTGTGGCAGCTAAAGAGGGATTTTCCGCTAAAACTAAGGGTTCGCCGCGATTGGTAGATACAATAACACGCTCGTCGTCAGGGATTACCCCGATCAGGGGAATGGCGAGAAGTTCCTGAACATCTTGCACTGACATCATATCATTTGCCTGCACCATTGCGGGTCTGATGCGGTTAATTATTAAATGAACACGCTTGATACCTTGTGCTTCTAGTAACCCCACTACCCGATCGGCATCACGAACTGAAGAAATTTCTGGTGTGCTGACAACTAGCGCTTCTTTTGCCGGGCCGATCGCATTTTTAAACCCATTTTCAATGCCGGCAGGGCTATCAATAATTACATACTGATATTTTTGCGCTAGTGCATTCACCAATAACTTCATCTGTTCAGGTGTGACTGCATCTTTGGAGCGATTTTGGGCTGCCGGCAAGAGTACAAGATTGGGTTGGCGCTTATCTTTCACCAAGGCTTGTTCTAGGCGGCACTCTCTGGCTAAGACTTCCACCGCAGTATAAACAATGCGGTTTTCCAGCCCTAACAGCAAATCCAAATTTCTCAGACCAAAATCTGCATCAACCAAGGCAACTTGACGCCCCATTTTGGCTAAAGCCATGCCCAAATTTGCTGAAACTGTGGTTTTACCCACTCCTCCTTTGCCGGAGGTAATCACAATAATGCGAGTCATGATAGAAATGCGGTCAATGAGGGTTCAGGAAATATAAAACAGTAAATTGCAGTATAAAGTATGAAGTATCGTATCAAGTATGAAGAAATATCTGTTCTCCCTGATGAGGGTGAGGCATGAATATTTGTTTTATTTCATCCTTACTTATATACTTCATTCTTTAAGTAAATATTTATGGTTCTTGATTGCTCTTGGTGAATTGATTTCTAGAAAAATCAGTAGCCCTAGCGATGCGAATTCCTTGGGGCGTAATATGTGCCACCTCTGGAGAAAACTGCATTGGCGGTTTTTCTGGTGCCCTTGCGACGGCATCTGCAATCCGCAGTTGGGTTGGTTCCATTTGCAAGGCCATAATCAGACACTCACTATTGCCTCCAGCCCCAGCATGAGCAATTCCACGTAGGCGACCCCAGATAATAATATCTCCATCTGCAATTACAATACCACCTGGGTTTAAATCTCCCAAGATAATTACTGTCCCAGGATGACGAATTTCTACTCCAGAGCGGACTGTCATTTCTAGATAAAGGGCATCTTCTTGGGGGATGGCTGTAGCTACTGGTTCTGAACTCAGGGAAGTTACGGGCTGTAATTGTTCTACAGAATACCCAGATGTCACGGCAGCGATCGCAGTTTGCCGACGACTCGTCGAGACAGATATGAGTCGCAGTTGGACTTCACTCAAAGCTTCGGCAAGTTCTTGGAGTTGTCTGGCATCTACTAGGCGGTCTTGTGCCATTAAATGCACAGGTGTATTAGATATACGAAAGCGATCGCCTGCACTCAGGCGTTGCCTGATTTGTTGCCAAATATCAGACCAAGTGAGTTCTGAGGCAGATGCTTGAGATTCTGGGGGCAAAATTAATAACAGTCGTCCCTCCTTACTCTTTAACTGGACTTGAGTATTCTCATTTACGCGATGCCCTGGTAATGCTAACTCATTGGGATTTAAATCAGTAAGGATAAAATCTGATGCCGCATCAGGATTTGACTCTACATCCGGTTCAGAAGGATTTGACTCTACATCTGGTTCAGAAGGATTTGACTCTACATCCTCAGGTACAGTATTTGATTTTAAATAAAGGAGGACAGATTTTAACTCAGCATCCGGCAGGATAGAATCTGACTCTACATCAGAAACAGTAGGATTTCTCTCTGCCTCAGAAAGGATAGAGTTTGCTTCTGCATTAGGAAGTGCAGAATTTGACTTGAGATTGGGAATGGCAGAATCAGAAGTCATGGAGTACTAGCCAAAAGACAAAGTATACACAGATTTTGGATTTTGGATTTTTATTGCGTAGCAAGATGTTAGTTTGGTGTGAACCAAAAGATTATTTAATCTAAAATCTCAAATCGGCAAGGTCAATCTCTGATAAACTGTCGCCAACGCCTCAGCATCGCCGACATTACCTGGAAACAGCACCACAGGTAAATTAGGAAATTGGGGATGATCGGATGACGTTAACACCATTGAACAACCAGCTAAAATTTGACCGAGTAAACGGGCTGAAGTTAAAGCTAGTCCAGTACTCAAGACATCGTTTGAAGTAATGCCACCCTTGCTGATTAAGAATCCTATATCAGATGGTAAACCACGCACAATATCCATCAATAGACCTGAAACTTTTTCTCCAAACTCCAATCGTGTCTTGACATCTTTAAAATTTAGTTCCTGACGGCTAGTATAAACCACTGGTGTTTTGCCAGCTTCGTGTGCTACCCGTGTACTTTCTTGAATTTCAGTTAGCAATGCCGCAGATTGATTGGCATCATTAAGTAATCGCGCTACATTGACTTCGATTCCCACCGTTCCTTCTAATTGCAACAGCGCCTCTAATTGCTGAGTAGTCTTTTTCACATGGGAACCAACAATCACCGCACCTGGTTTGCCTTGGCGCACGTACTGCGCCATGTTTTCGGCGGCAATCGGTTGGGGTGGTAAAGCAGCTAAAGCCGTTAAAATACTGGCTGCACTGCGAAATAAAAAGCGTTTACCTTGACTAGCTGCTGCTAATATATCTACTGCAAAGTGGTTGAGATCGGCTTGAGTTTCACCATCGACAACAGCGCACTGATTACCATGAAGTTGTAACAATCGTTCCAAACTACCAGCACGAATATCAGCTAGGAGAAACCTTTCTACAGCTTCGGCACTAATTCGTCCTTGAGTCTTTTCTTCAACGTACTTGGGTAAGTAACTGTGATGGTAGCTGAAGACGGAATCACGGGCAAATTCGGTTTCATGGACTGGGGTGGTTACATCGTCAAGAATCAAGTAATGCACACTATCACGAGTGATACGTCCGCCCTCAAAAAATGCAGGTACGAGAAAATGAGCATCAAAAGGGCCGAGTTCTTGTGCGATCGCATCAGTTTCAATCGGGTAATGTCCCCGCAAAGTAGAATCAGAACGGCTGACAATGAGAAAATCGTCAATTCCTTCAGCATTCAAAGCGATTTTTAGGTTCTGGCAAACTTCTTTGGTGACAGATGCAGCTGACTCTGGCGTTAGCGATCTAGTATTTGTCAGCACAAAGAAAATCGGCGAATCATCCTGTAACCCGCTACGTAAAGTGTCCACATCCCAGTGCATTAGCAGCAAGCAGCTATGGACTGTTTGAGAACCTGTAGGGTCATCATCCAGAACAATGATTTTGGGTTTGTTGCTCATTTAAGTCAATGGGGCGATCGTTTTCTCGGAAATTCATCTACAGAGGTAATCTCTACTTAGCCTTTCTGCAATTTTCTGATTTCTGCTTGCACATCGATCGCAATTTGCAATGATTGATTTAGCAGTTGAGCATATTCGCCTGCTTGACTACTAACTTGCAAAGCTTGCAGACTGGCTAAATTATTCACAAACAACTCTTGGTTATTAGCAAGCAATTTTTTATTATCTCGCAAAATTCGTTCCGTTTTCAGAGCGCGGACTAAATCTTCTCTAATTAGTTGCAAGGCGGCGGTGACTTTATCTCGGTCATGGATACTGCTTTCGGCGTTTCCTGATGCTGCCAATTGGTCATTAATATCGATGGCAGTAACCAGGTCATGATATTTATCAACTTCATCTAAAAGTATTGTCAGTCCTTCAGGACAGGTTAATTGTCGCCACAGCCATCGCCCCACTAATATCGGCATTGGCACTAAAATTAGTAAAAGAATTCCGAATTTAATTGAAGAACCAATTGTTGGCAGAATAATAAACGCATAAATAAACCCAACAATTATTGGCGTTAGCGCCAGCGTCACCAGGATTTCATTGATCAAAAACCCTAATCGCTTCTTGTTATCTCGCAGAACCGAGGGGCGAAAAACGTCTTCTGGATCGAACCCAGTTAAACGTCTCAGTTCCCCCTTGCTAATTTCCAAGCCTATTAAGTCCGGCTGCACGGCTGCATACTCCTATGGAAACCCCAGTTGCGTTCATTTTAATCGGGTTTACCGTGATGATTGTGGTTATATTCAGGAAACCAGTTTTCATCTAAGATTTGTTCTAAAGAGCCAATGGGTATAAGGGGGAATATGTCAATGGTAAGTTGAGAGCGTAGTTTACCGCCGTAGGCATCGCTAGCTTCTGTCCTTGCATCTTGATAACATGCATCAAATATTTCTAAAATGTAAGGTTTTAACCGAGTACCGTGGGTTTAAATTCCCCGGTTCAATAACCGGCAAGTTTTGGGTCGGGGTCTAAATCCCCGGACGCGACGCTCGAGTACTCGCTAACGCTACGCTATCGCAGACTCGCTACCGCAACGCTTTCACAAAACTTAATTACGAATTACGAATTACGAATTACGAATTATTTAAGCTAGGACTATCTTTAAGAGATTTTTTAATTTCTCTGCGAAAAGTCCTGACTTCTCCTTTCCAATGTCCTTGATTGCGTTCTCGTTCTTTATCCCAACACTTGAGTTTTAGTAGATATTCAAGAAGCTTAATTAATAAACTTTCAATTGTTCGCTTCTCCCTTCTACCCATAGTTTCTAATTCTTCTAACAAATTATCTAAATCTACAGATGAAAATTGCCCCGCGCGAAGTTGATTGATAGTTGTCCTGAGCCAGAGATAATAATCTTCGTCGTATAAGGTTTGAGTTGCTGATTGGATTATTGGTTTTACCATACACTAGTGGTCTGTCCCATTAATTTTGAGGGTTAAGAGAACGAACCGCATAGACGCAGAGCGGCTTCCCGTAGAGTAGGACGCATACTCGCAAGCTACGCGCAGCGTCTCGTCAGAGAAGAGCGCAAAGGAAGAAAATTTAAGAATGAGTTCACCCATTATATTTAATAGATGAATTCCTTAGACGTCTCCAGAAATTAAATATGCGTTATCCAAAACCCTTGTAGAGACGTAGCACTGCTACGTCTCTACATTCATTTTCGGAGATGTCTCTTGTAGAGACGGCGATTTATCGCGTCTCTCTAACCGTGTTAAGCCATATTTTAACCGAAACGCCCTGAAATATAGTCGCGGGTGCGGGGGTCTAGTGGGTTGTTAAAGATTTGCTCTGTAGGGCCAAATTCAACCATTTGACCAATGCGACTTTCATCGGTGCTGAAGAAAGCCGTAAAATCAGAGACGCGGGCGGCTTGCTGCATATTATGGGTAACGATCGCAATTGTCAACTCAGATTGTAAACTATGGAGCAGTTCTTCAACTTTCATCGTAGCAATGGGGTCAAGAGCCGAACAAGGCTCATCCATCAGTAGAACTTTCGGTTTGACTGCTAAAGCACGGGCAATACATAATCTTTGTTGTTGACCACCAGAAAGCCCTAAAGCTGATTTATCCAGCTTATCTTTGACTTCATTCCAAAGAGCAGCACTGTGAAGTGCAGATTCGACAATTTCATCTAATTCTAATTTTGAATATCTACCTGCTATTCTCATCCCGTAGGCAACATTTTCATAAATACTTATCGGAAAAGGATTTGGTTTTTGGAACACCATACCAATTTGGCGGCGTAAGCGATTGATGTTGACACGAGGAGCATAAATATTCTGACCAAAAAATTCTACATTTCCTTCAACTTTTACGGGACCTTCTAATTCGCTAATCCGATTAAGAATTTTGATGAAGGTAGATTTACCACAACCACTAGGGCCAATAATTGCGGTTACTTGATTTTGATAAATATCTATTGATACCTTTTCGATTGCTTTTATAGTGCCATAGTAAAAGCTAATATTTTTAACTTTGATGGCTGGAATTAGGTTACTCATGCTTTCCCAAGGTGCGAAACAAAAACAAAAATTTATTCTGACTCCTGAATTCTGAATTCTGACTTCTGAATTCTGAATTCTTCTTCAATTTAGTCTTCTCTGTCTAATAACTAAGCGAGAAAGAATACTTACACATAAAATTAAGCTGAGTAGAACTATAGAAGTAGTCCATACTAATTGACCTTTTTGCGGGTCGGGGTCGTTGTAGAGATTAAAAATCAATACTGGTAAAGAAGCTGTTGGACTTAACAATCCTTCTGACCAATCTAGACTAAATAAAGCCGTAAAAATTAAGGGCGCTGTTTCCCCAGCAGCACGAGCTACAGCTAATAGAATACCTGTAGTAATTCCGGGAATTGCAGCAGTCACAATGATGCGAAAAGTAGTTTGGAAGCGAGTTCCGCCCAAAGCAGCGGAGGCGAGGCGTTGAGATGTGGGAATAAGTTTTAAGGATTCTTCTGTTGTCAGTATAATTACAGGTAGCATAATTACGGCTAAAGCAAAACCACCTGCGATCGCACTAAATCCTTTAGTTACTAAAACTATTACACCATAAGCGAATACGCCGACAACTATTGAAGGCACACCTGTCAGTATATTAGTGATAAAACGAACAAATCCAGCGATGGGATTACCTTGACCAAATTCTGCCAAGAAAATTCCTGTCATAATTCCTGTGGGAATGCTTAAAATAGCACCAATTACTACCATAATTATGGTTCCCAGAATGGCATTACCAAAGCCATTGTCAATCACTGCTTTGACAAACATATCTGATTTCAGTCCAGATATTCCTCTGATGAGAATTTCCCACAAAATTGATAATAAAGGAATGAGTGCTAGACCTGTCAAACCAAAGGCGATCGCATTCATTGCATAAGTAAATATAACTCGTTCCGTTGGCAGAGGGCTGCATAATTCTTTCGCTAAAGATTCATCATTTTCTGACTGGATATAACCACTCATGTTTTTTCAATTTCTGATTGATAAATGTCTTGCTACATTGATATTTGTGGAAATCTTAAAAATAACTAGTATTAGTTATTTTTCCTGCCAACCCACTTAACTAAAAGTACAGCACCAATATTTACAGCTAGAGTCAACCCAAACAAAATCAATGCTAAATAGCTTAAAGCGCCTATATGCAGTCCTGGTTCCGCTTCGGCAAATTCATTAGCTAATACAGAGGGAATTGTATAAGCTGGATTGAGTAGAGAAGCACTGATTTGAGCAGAGTTGCCAATCACCATAGTGACAGCCATTGTTTCACCCAAAGCACGTCCTAAGGCAAGCATGGCTGCACTCACCATTCCAGAAAATCCAGCTGGTAGCAAGACTCGAAAAATTGTTTCCCAACGAGTGCCACCTAAAGCCATAGATGCACTACGTAATTCTTTAGGGATAGCCATTAAAACATCACGAGTAATTGCTGCCATTGTCGGCAAAATCATGATGGCCAGAATAATTCCAGCAGTTAACATATTAGTCCCTGAAGGATCTTCGGTGTTAAAGAGTGGTATCCATTTAAAAGTACTAGCTAGCCATTTTTGGAGAGGTTCAATAACTGGAATAAAAACAAAAATTGCCCACAAACCAATAATTACACTAGGAATTGCTGCAATTAATTCAACAACAAATGCTAGGGTGGTTCGGAGCGATTGAGGTAAGAAATTTTCACTCGTGACTAAGGCTACTGCTATTCCAATTGGGACAGCAAATAAAATTGCGATCGCACTACTTACCAAAGTTCCATAAATATAGGGTAATGCCCCAAAAATCTTATTACCTGTATCCCAATCTTGCCCCCACAAAAACCCTAGTCCAAAGTGCTGAATAGCTGGTAGAGCTTCATGTAAAATTACCCAACTCATCAAAAATAGCACTGCAACGGTAATCACGGCAAAAAAGTATACTAGCCATGTAAAACTTTGGTCAAACCAGAAATTTGTGCCGCCGATAGCTGTGAGATTAAAACTTTCATCATCTAGATTTGAATCATCTGATGAATTTCTGTCGGCTGGTTCTGATGAATTTGCCATTACAAATGAATAAAATAGATTTTTTCTTACTATTAGAGTGAGTTCAAAACTCACTCTAATAGAGCAATCCCAGATAGGGGACTTCCAAATAACAAAATATCCAATTAACTCTTGTGGGGTGGGCGTCTCGCCCGCCTTATGACTGGGCGGGCAAGATGCCCACCCCACAATATTGGATAATTTATTTCTTGGAGTTCACTAGTAGTCTGTCCTAAAAGTTTTGAGAGGTTAGTGGTGTTCAGATCCCCGACTTCTTAAAGAAGTCGGGGATCTAGCAGCCCAGCAAAATTAATGGGACAGGCCACTAGGTTGTGAACAAAAAATAACGAAAACAAACTGCTAAGTATGCATTCGCGTAGCGTCTTGTAGAGAGAAATAGAAGATATTCACAAACAATTTAGGATTGCTGCTGGTGAGGTAAAGCAGTAAGGTTAAAAATTAAGATTTGACAGTGCTATTCACTGTCTGAAGTACCCGATTTACCACATCAGATGGAATTTTGGTGTAATTGAGGTCATCGTTATATTGTTGACCGTCTTTCAATACCCAATTAATCCATTTTTTAATAGCATCAGCTTTAGAAGCATTAGCATACTGTTTGTAAACAATAATCCAGGTGAGTCCTACGATAGGATAACCTTGTCCTGGATCTCCTACGAAAACGCGGTAATTATCTGGAAAATTCACAGTTGATAAAGCCGCATTTGCAGATTCTAAAGAAGGAGCAACAAATTCTCCTTTTTTATTTTGTATCAGTGCTGATTTCAGATTATTTTGGACAGCGTAGCTATATTCTACATAACCAATAGAACCAGGAGTCCGAGCTACTATAGCAGCTACGCCTGGATTACCTTTACCTTTGAGAACGTTTGGTAGATTCCATTTTGGAGCAGTGTTAGCTCCAACTCTGCCTTTAAAATAACCACTGGTTGCACTCAAGTGGTTAGTGAAAATAAAAGTTGTACCGCTACCATCAGCGCGAACAGCAAATTTAATTGTTTGATCTGGTAGATTCACACCCGGATTATCAGCTTTAATTTTTGCATCATTCCATTTGGTAATTTGACCTGAATAAATTGCTGGTAGTGTAGCGCGGGATAATTTGAGACTATTAACGCCTGGAAGATTGTAAACAACAGAAACAGCACCGCCTGCTGTAGGTACTAGGATTGCACCATTCTTGACTTGAGCGATTTCATCATCTTTCATTGCAGCATCACTAGCACCAAAGTCAACGGTTCCAGCGATAACTTGACGAATACCACCGCCACTACCAATTGCTTGGTAGTTAATTTTTAAGTCTGGATATTTCTTCTTGACTTCACGAGCATAACGTTCGTAAAGAGGAGCCGGAAAAGTTGCTCCTGCACCGTTTAAGGTTTCAGCTTGTGCGATCGCACTAAAAAATGGACTCACTGCAATAGAAATTGTCACCACTGAAGTAGCAACAACACGATTCAAGATAGCGGTCGAAAAAATCATATTACCTCTGATTCAAGGAATCTTTTCCTGTTGTAATTCCAGCCTTAAATAGGCTACATTTTTTATGGTTAAAGCTTCTTTAAAAATTGATAAACAAAAAATTAAGATGTGTTTAAATCTTACTTTCAATTAATTTCTACTTTAACAACTTATCTAAATCTACAGCAGAAAATTGCCCCGCACGAAGTTGATTGATAATTGTCCTGAGCCAGAAATAATAATCTTCGTCGTATAAGATTTGAGTTGCTGATTGGATTATTGGTTTTACCATACACTAGCCGAACTCATACTATTTTTTTATTTAGCCAGATCGACTTAGGGTAAACGCCAACTCAATGTGACTTGCAATTGTCCATCAGGCAAAGCTGACATTTCCCATGCACCATCTGGAAGTTCAGAGGCGATGTCTTGCGACAAGCCGCTTTGCGTCTACGCACTCATCATCTTACTGCCATAGCCACCTTTTGGGCGCTCACAGGCGGTAGGTTTGATAGTTGAGGCATTGTTGGCATTGTTGGCGATCGCTAAAATACATTTGACTCCCTGTTGCTCTAAACTAATACACACTTGTGTAGCAGTACCGTGAGGTGGTTGGGCATGTTGAATCACATTATTTAGTGCTTCGCGAAAAAAGCGGTAAATTTCCTCTCGGTGTTCAATCCAAACACTGTTTAATTCTGGTTCTTGTAGAGGCTGAATTTCTGTAATCACTGTTAAAGTTAACTTTCCAGAATTGACTAATCTAAATATCCTGATTTATAGCAGTGAACCCAGTTGGCTGATCAAACTTGTTAAATCTATTAATCGTCACTACGGCGGTTTTGTAATAGTGAATAAAATGGAACGGCGCAAAGCTTTTTTAGAGGGGGTTGAAAGTGCGCTGAATGGAGAATTGAAACTACCTACAGAGTTACGTCAAGAATTAAACTTGAATGAGAAAGAGTTGGAAATTCTCAAACTCCTATGTCAAGAATACTTAACATATCAAGTGATCGCTCATCGTCTTCACATATCGCTCAGGGCTGTTCAAAATCATATCCAACACCTCAAAGTCAAATTGGGTATCGATGAAGTTGAGCAAAAAGATATCAATTCTCGCATTGCCCTTTGTATGACAGCAATTCAGAAAAAACTATTATCATTCTGATTTAGATTGTCGTTTACCAGCATCGATGCCGATATTTATCTGTTTACCAAGTCCATAAGACGTAGGTTGGGTGGAGGGGAGCGCAACCCAACATATAAGCTGTTGGACAAATAACCTTGCATATTACCTGGAATTAAAACTCTTGTGGGGTGGGCATCTTGCCCGCCCTAGTTATGCAAATTAAAAGTACATTAGCTTATCAGGATGTTGGCTTTAGCAAAGCCTCCACCCAACCTACAAATTTTTTGCATTTTGTTCAAAAATCAAATAGTAATCCTATAAAACAGGAGTCAGAATTCTGAATTCTGAATTCTGAATTGGTGAATACTCTACCCATAAAGGGATAGAGTTTTGATTAGGAAGAATATTTTAATTTTTTTCGCGCCACTTGCAGGCAAGGTTTTAAACCAATATTCATTACCCAGTCGTACAGAATTCAATTCTGAATTCTGACTCCTGAGTTCTGAATTATTCTTATAAATTATTTCATGTTTGCTTGCGGCTACAATACATTACTAAAAGTATAAATAATCCTATTCCTGCCAGATATTTAATCGGCTCAGGTATGCTGGGATTAGGTGAAAAAAAGCCTTCGATCGCACCAGCAAGAATCAACATTGGTACAATCCCAAATACTAGCTGCACCGCCTGAGAACCGTAGAATTTCAGTGCATCTCCACGGCGATATTTACCAGGAAACAAAATTGCTCTTGCTAATAAAAATCCCGCACCCCCAGCAAAAAAGATCGCGGGTAATTCCAAGGAACCATGCGGAAACACAAAAGCCCAAAAAGGATAAGCTAGATTATTTTGACCAACTAAAGTACCAACAGCACCAATTAATAAGCCATTAAATATCATCAAATAGGCTGTGTATGCTCCAGCCGTCATGCCACCAGCAACAGCCCCAAAAGACACTGACAGATTATTGATCATGATACCACTGGATGCCAGAGGTTCAACGCCAACAATTGAACCCATCCATAATTTATGCTCATCTCGCACCTTGGTAATCAAGCTTTCAGGTACAATCAAAGGCATAAAGCTGGGGTTTTGCCAGGAATACCACCAAGCCACTAGTGCGCCTAGTAAAAATAGCGCCGTTGCCGCAGCAATGTATACAAAAGATTTCTGAACTACAGATGGTAATCCCCAACGGTAAAACTTTAGGATTGCCTGCCATTCCTGTCGCCGGGAACCTTGGTAAATCTGCGTATATGCACGAGTTGTTAAAGATTGTAAACTTTGGATCAAAGTATTGCCGATTTGCTGAGTGCGGGCACGTGCCAAATCTGCCGCAACTGAACGATATAAACTCGCTAACTCTCTAATCTCTGCTGCTCGTAAGGATTTTAACCCTTTTTTTTCTATCTGCTTTAATAGCGCATCCAAACGCTGCCAATTTGGTTCTCGTCGTGCAATCCAACGTTGAATATTCATGAATTTTGGGAACACTGAATTTAACTTAGTTTAAGATAGCCTCAAATTCATCTCCGTAGTTTCAAGGGAAATTTACCATTATGTCTGAAAACTTTGGATCTTCCGGCCAGATACAACCACTGAGTGTCGGTAACGTTGTGAGTGCTGCGGTACGGTTGTATCGTTCTCATCTGAAGACTTATCTTAACCTGGCTGCGATCGCTCACTTGTGGGTTTTAGTTCCTGTGTATGGTTGGGCAAAATATGCAGCCATTTCTGGACTAATTTCACGCTTGGCTTTTGGAGAATTGATTTACCAACCTGAAGGTGTCCAAACTGCCAGCAGCCATATTAATCCACGTCTTTGGTCATTTTTAAGAGTTGCTTTCCAAGTCGGTGTATCTTTGGCTCTAATTTATTTGGGACTAGCGATCGTGGGCGGTGTAGTAGCTGGCTTGATCGGAGTAGTATTAGCAGGAATATTAGGTAGTTCAAGCGTTATAGTCATAACCACATTGGCAATAATTGTAACGGCAGGCATTATATTATTAGGACTAACCTGGTTCTACTCCCGTTGGATAGTAGCTGAAGTGCCCTTAGCAGTTGAGGAAAATATCAATGGTGGCGAAAGTGTTGCCAGAAGTTGGGACTTAACTAAAGCCTCAGTATTTCGCATTCAGGGCGTTGTTTTAGTTGCTTTTATCGTGACATTTCCGTTGGTGTTTGTATTAAACTATATACCTAGCTTATTCCTAATCAGGCTTGAGCGTGGTACTGCTATTTACTCGATTGTCTATCTTATTTCTGTGATTGGAAGCTTGATCGGTGGAGTTTTAGTCATGCCATTCTGGCAATCACTAAAAGCTGTTTTATACTTGGACTTGCGTAGTCGGCGTGAAGGTCTAGGCTTGCAATTACGAGAACCTCCCTTGCAAGATTTTCGTTAACTCAACATCTTAATCCAACTCTATATAATTTTGAATTGGTTAAAATATGCGCTTTTTTAATCGCATCACATTCCAGACTCCAGAAAGTGTAGAGTTGGAATTTACTTTAGCAGGAATCGGTAATCGAGCTTTGGCACTCCTGATTGATTATGCAATCTTGATTGTAACCTTGCTTGGATTTTTACTTACCTGGACTGTCTTTTCAACGCAACTCTACAATTTTTTTGAAGGCTTAATTACGAATGCTCAGAATTTAGGAATTTGGTTAATCGCAATTTTCTGCTTGATTGCCTTTGCCATTTACATCGGCTACTTTGTATTTTTTGAAACCTTATGGTTTGGGCAAACTCCTGGTAAACGGGTAGCTAAAATTCGCGTAGTTCGAGATGATGGTAGACTCATCGGGCTACAACAAGCAACACTACGCGCCTTACTAAGACCCTTTGATGAAACTTTATTTATTGGCGCTTTTTTAATTATGTTGGGTAGCCGCGAAAAGCGCTTAGGTGATTTGGCTGCTGGCACAATTGTAATTCAAGCCCAAACACCCACTGCATCTGCAACATTGACAATTTCAGAACAGGCAAAGACACTCCATAAACAGTTAGTAGAGATTGCCGATTTATCTCCATTGATGCCAGATGATTTTGCGGTTATTCGTGAGTATTTGCAGCGACGTGATGCAATGTCATTCAAAGCAAGAGCCTCATTATCTTTAAAGTTAGCCGAGCAAGTTGTAGCTATTATTAATTTAGAAAAATTACCAGAAACTGTTACACCTGATGTTTTTTTAGAAGCTGTTTACCTCTTTTATCAACAACCAGAATTTTAGGCTGGAGTTTTTATTTAAATGAGAAGAGTCCTAACCTCCTCCTATGCCTTAATGCCAAGAGTGTTGCTCTCTGCGCTGCTGTTAACCCAGTTAGCACTTTAACTCGCCGCTTTGCGTCTACGCAAGTCAATTAAATAGCTAGTGATCCTAAGAATACTGACCTGCTGAAACCAACCTCTTCCGTTCTTCTAACCGCTCTGATTGATTAAATTGGAGAGTTGCAACAGTTACTCGCCCAACTGCTGTCAATGGTGCGATTTCTGCCCCATTTAATTGAAAGTGATCAGTCCATTTTTGAGTCCTTGGATTGAAAAAGGGTGTTAGTTTCGCCGTTTCAGGATCGATTGACCCCAAATCATTACCCTTTGCACGATTACAATATGGGCAGGCGAGAGCTAGATTGTCTGCCTCAGTAGTGCCACGATGTTTTTCGGCAATAATATGTTCCATCTCAAAGCTAAATAGTGCAGCACTCTGAGGAAATAAGCAGTACTCACACCTTTGCTTGGCTCGTTCAATTACGAGTTTCCGCAAGTGGGCTGATACATAAGTCATGGGTTTTGGCGTAATTGCTCAAATGCATGAGCTTTTGCCATACGAACAAGATGTTCTATGGTCAGATAGCGTTCTAGTTCAGCTTCACCTTTCGCTAAAAGTGCTCCTGCTTTACTCTGTGCTAGCAAATCACTGACACGAGTCTGGAATTCCGGTGAGGGTCGAATTGCCAAAATTTGTTCTGGTGTAGGCTGACTTGCCAACAACCCAATAATCTCCTTCTCATCGAGAAAATTGCCAGACTGTTCGCTTAACAACTCTTGGAGACCGCGTTCTACTATCTCTTGTAATCGGTCTGGGAACTGCTGTAATTGCTGTCCTAGCTCCTCAGATACCTCAACAGTGATTTGCATTATCTAGCTCTGTTGTTTTTCTAATTTAATCTTATTAGTTTAAGTCTAGCTACAAATCTTTACTATGGTCAAAAACGCTTCACAACTGCTTACTCTAAATCGGCTAACCCCAATTGCTTCATTTTCAGGAAGATATAAATAATGAATATAACTAATAATCAGTAGTCAGTGGTTAGTGAGTGGAAACTACTGACTACTGACTACTAATTACTTAAAAATCTAAAATCGGCCAATCTGGTTCACGATAATAGCGTGTCATGTTATCAAACTTTCGCAACTCGACGCGATTGATCGAAAATTCTGGCAAATTAAACAGCCATTGTTCATTCAATTCAGAAAGCATTGTGCTGAAGCTTGCACGGTCTAAGTCAGATGAAACCTCCCCAAAATAGGCTAATGTAACATGGGCTGTAAAATGATAATGCTGCTCAATACCCAAAGCGATTAACTTGGGATTTTGATAAATTGTTCGACGAAATTTAATAATTTCCTCGTAGCAGCGTTCATCTTGAGGTACTAAACAAACGGCTATAGCTCTTGGCATCAGTATCAGTCCCAGCATTTGCCATTGAATTGGATGACTCCTATTTGTCATCAATTGTTGATATTGCTGAAAAATTTCAGCCAAACAAGAATGTAACTCCTCGTCAAATTTGGGATTTTTTTCGTAAGCGTCAAGGTAAGCATTGTCCCAAATTAAATCCGCTAAAGTCAGATGGAAGCTAGCAGCAGGTACAGGTACAATCAAATTACGGTTTACAGGCAACTGTAAAAGTTCCTGTTGGTAAGTCTGTAATTTGGCATAGAAAGCAGAGTTTTGTGATTCTTCTTCTGCCGCAGGCGGGGTAATTAGGGTATAGCCAGGAAAGGACGCTGCTTGTCTCAGCCCAGAATGTGGCTGAAATTTAGAAGATTCCTGAATATGCTGGGCTTGGGATCTGTAGGCTTCTGGCAGCGTCAGTCGTGCTAACCGATTTAAGTAAGTTTGATAGTTGTCGTCCAATCTTCATTGCCTCACGCTCTCACTTGATAGATTTTAGGGAAAATTACCTTAATTAACAGAATGATTTTAAAAGTATTTAGTTTTGGGGATTGGGGATTGGGGACTGGGGACTGGGGATTGGGTATTAGGGATTGGGGACTGGGGATTGGGGACAGAGCAAGGGAGAAGAGTTTTCCCCTCTGCTCCCCGCACCCCGCCCCTCTGCTTCTTGTGCCCCATTCCCAATTTAGTAAGAGGTTGATCTATGCCAATGTATGTTTACTGGGGTGAAGATGATTTTGCGATGGAAAAGGCGATCGCTATTTTGCGCGATCGCGTCCTCGATCCCCTATGGACAAGTTTTAATTACACTGCATTCTCCCCCGATCAAGCTGATGCTGCTATCCAGGGGCTAAATCAGGTCATGACGCCCACTTTTGGGGCTGGTGGGCGCTTGGTATGGCTGATCAATACAACCTTGTGTCAGCAGTGTCCAGAGAACGTGTTGGCAGAATTGGGGCGATCGCTACCTGTGATTCCCGAAAACTCGTTTTTATTGCTCACCAGCCGCAACAAGCCAGATGAACGCCTCAAATCTACGAAATTATTAAAACAGTTTGCGACCGAATTTCGAGAATTTCCCCTGATTCCCCCTTGGAAAACAGAATTACTGGTGCAATCTGTTACTCAAGCAGCCCAGACTGTGGGTGTTAAACTAACTGCCAATACTGCCCAACTGTTGGCAGAATCCGTAGGGAATGATACACGGCTTCTTTACAATGAGTTAGAGAAATTGCGGCTATATGCCCAAGGTAGTAATAAGCCTTTAGATACAGATACCATTACAAAGTTAGTAAGAAATACTACTCAAAATAGCTTACAATTAGCAGCAGCAATCAGAACAGGAGATACAGCTAAAGCTTTGACAACCTTAGCAGATTTAAGCAATGCTTCCGAGCCAGGATTACGGATAGTTGCCACACTGATTGGACAATTTCGCACCTGGCTATGGGTGAAGATTATGATAGAAAGTGGTGAGCGCAATCAACAAGCGATCGCTCAGGCTGCTGATATCGGTAATCCCAAACGGCTCTATTTCTTACAGCAAGAAATCAGATTGCTTTCTGTGCAACAGTTAATCTCTTGCTTGCCCTTACTACTAGAATTAGAAGTGAACCTCAAGCAAGGAGCATCAGAAACATCAACACTCCAGACTAAAATAATCGAACTTTGTCAAGTATGCCGAGGAAATTGACAATCAAATATAAAAACTTGATGTATTGAACAGTTGCCGGAACTTCCAACTCCGAAAATAATTCCAAGTCCTTATAATATCCCTGATGTAGTTCTGGATCACAAACTATATGAAGAAAATTTCTGATTTATTTTCTCTAACTAACCGAAAGCGAATCCTTACACAATCATTCCTTTTCGGTGCGATCGCTACTGTGGGTGTGATTTCTAACGCTTTTTCATTCAGTTCAAAAGCTTATGGTCAAACTCCAGAACCAATCGTTAATAATACTGAAATTGACAGCTACGCTCAAGCCGTGCTAGCAATGGAACCAGCCCGTCAAAATGCCTTTGGGGAAATTAAAAAACTTATTGGCAATGGAGAAATTCCTAAAATTGTTTGTAACGATCCTAACAGCATCAATGGTCTTCCAAAGAAGGCTCAAGATATAGCAGTAAATTACTGTACCCACGCTCAAAAAATTGTCGAAGATAATGGTTTAAAATTTGAACAGTTCAACAAAATTACTATAGAACTCCAAAATAATAATATTTTAAAGAGGCAAGTTTACAATACCCTATTACGCCTACAACAACCTTCTGAGTCTCGATAAGTAGAAAGGCTTTAAACCAAAGCTCGTAGTGAGTTATAGCATTTCCCAACAACGCAAACGAGCTTTAAATTGCCTTGATTAAACATAAAATAGAGAGATGCAGAACACAGATATAATTGTCATTGGTAGTGGTATTGGCGGTTTGAGTTGTGCTGCTCTTTTGGCACGGTATGGCTTTAATGTAATAGTCTGCGAAAGCCACTCTATTCCTGGTGGTGCCGCCCACAGTTTTGAGCGCAACGGTTTCAAATTTGACTCTGGCCCTTCCCTCTATTCTGGACTTTCTTACAGCCCCTCTGCCAACCCTTTGCGACAAGTGCTAGATGCCATTGGTTCTGAACTACCATGTGTAACTTACGATACTTGGGGTTGTTGTCTACCAGAAGGTGATTTTGACACATCAGTTGGTGCCGAACAATTTTGTGAAGTACTGATGAAATTCCGTGGTCATAATGCTGTAACTGAATGGCAGAAACTCCAGCGCGTTATGGAACCATTCGCTAGTGCAGCAATTTCCATACCACCAGCAGCATTACGCTTTGATCTTGGTGCAGCTAGAACTGTGGCTCCTTTTGCCCCATCTTTGGTAAAACATCTAACAGATATCATCAAGTTGACAGGCCCCTTCAGCCGAATTATGAATGATGTTGTTAAAGACCCATTTACTCGAAACTGGCTGAATTTGCTGTGTTTTCTGCTTTCTGGACTGCCCGCAGATGGTACTAGTGCCGCAGAGGTAGCATTTATGTTTGCTGATTGGTATCGACCAGATGCAGTCCTGGAATATCCCATTGGTGGTAGTGGTGCTTTAGTTGACACCCTTGTAGAAGGGCTAGAGCGTCACGGAGGGAAGCTGATATTGGGCGCTCATGTGGAGCAAGTGCTAGTAGAAGGCGATCGCGCCGTAGGTGTGCGTCTGCGCGATCGCCAAGAAATTCGGGCAAGTAGGGCAGTGATTTCTAATGCTTCGGTTTGGGACACACTGAAGCTATTACCAGAAAAGGCAATACCCAAACAGTACCGCACAAAACGACAGGCAACGCCTGAGTGTGATAGCTTTATGCATCTACATCTAGGCATTGATGCTCAAGGATTACAGTCAAATTTGCGGTGTCATTACATCGTCGTTAATAACTGGGAATTGGGCGTAAGCGCACCTCAGAATGTTGTAGTCATATCAATTCCTTCAATTCTCGATCCATCCCTAGCACCACCAGGTAAACATGTGATTCATGTGTATACTCCTGGTAATGAGCCGTATGCTATCTGGCAGGGAATGGATAGAAGGAAGGAAGAATATGCCGAGCAAAAGCGATCGCGTGCAGAAGTAATGTGGCAAGCGCTACAGCGAATCATTCCAGATATTCGCTCTCGTTGCGAAGTCACATTTATTGGTACACCTCTAACTCACGAACGTTTTCTACGCCGTCATCAAGGTTCCTACGGCCCAGCAATTCCGACTGGCTCTGGTATGTTTCCTGGCTCTGGCACACCTCTAGCAGGATTGATATGCTGTGGAGACTCGACATTTCCCGGTATTGGTTTACCAGCAGTCGCCGCCAGTGGGATGATTGCTGCTAATACCCTTGCATCTGTTAATAAGCATTTAGCTATGCTTCAGGATATCAAGTGTATATAACAGCCTAAATTTGAGAAATAGCTGAATGATAGTCGTCTTTTGGAATAGGTTTTATCTTACACTAATTTTGAAAATTGTTCTAAAAAATTTTCTAAGTTCTAATTATTCATAAATTCTTGCTCTAGTTGATAGTGAAGCCGATCTATGCGGAGAGAAGTTGAATATCATTTAGCTTCCTTATCGCCTCTTTTAGTA